>NZ_MJEI01000097.1 GCF_002095395.1 Williamsia sp. 1135 | reverse complement strand
CACCTCACCCCAGGAACGGCCTGAAAGGCCGGGGCCACAGGCCCCAGCCCGCCAACTCACCACAACGGCAGCCCATCGCCACAGACCCACACCCAGAACTTCATTTCGAAACAACCCGAATACGCCCCCGGTGAGCGCCGAAGGGGACGAACTTCACCGAGGAGTGCCTTCCCGCTGATACGGCTCGCAGTGTCGTGGCTGCTGCGGGGGCTCGCGATGGTGCAGCATCGGGATCGGCAGCACGGTCTCGCCGGAATGCACCGTGAAGGGTGTGCCGTGGTGCCGCACCTCCATCGGTTCGCCATAGGTGAGTTGATAGGTCGCCTCGTCCGCCCGCACCCGGACCTCGATGCACCGGTCGCGCACAGCCAGTCGGAACGTCAGTCCATGCAGACGGGCCGGCAGACGCGGCGCGAAGGTGATCGACCCGTTGTGGTCGCGCATGCCACCGAAGCCGGCGACGCAGCACAGCCAGGTCCCGGCGAGTGAGGCGATGTGCAGACCACTCGAAGCGTTGTGATGCAGGTCGTGCAGATCGGTCAGGGCAGCTTCGGCGAAGTAGTCGTACGCGAGGTCGAGATAGCCGACCTCGGCCGCGACGATCGACTGCGCACACGCCGACAGCGACGAGTCCCGCACGGTGATCGGGTCGTAGTAGTCGAAGTTCTTGAGCTTCTGTTCCGGGGTGAACGCGTCGCCCCGGAGATACATCGCGAGCACCAGGTCGGCCTGTTTGACGACCTGTTTGCGGTACAGATCCTGGTACGGGTAGTGCAACAGCAGTGGGTAGTTCTCTTTCGGGGTGTTCTCGAAGTCCCACAACGCCTGCCGGGTGAACGACTCGGATTGCTGATGAACGCCCAGGGCCGAATCGAACACCACCAGCATCCGGTCGGCGCAATCGCGCCAGTACGCCATCTCCTCGTCGTCGACCCCGTGGTGGCGAGCGACGGACGGATGTCTCTTGCAGGCATCAGCGGCGTCGCGAAAGTTCTTCTGCGCCATCAGATTGGTGAAGACGTTGTTGTTTGCGACGGCCGAGTACTCATCGGGCCCGGTCACGCCGTCGATGCGGAAGTCGCCGCGCAGGTCGTGGTGGCCGAGGGAGGCCCACGATCTCGCGGTCTCGATCAGCAGCTCCACACCCTGGTTCACCTCGAACTGTTCATCTCCGGTCGCGGCGATGTACTGCGACACCGCGTGGGCGATGTCGGCATTGACGTGGACGGCGGCGCTGCCGGCGGGCCAGTAGCTCGAACACTCGTCACCGTTGATGGAGCGCCACGGGAACATCGCGCCGACCTGGCCCAATTCGATCGCCCTGGCCTTGGCTTTGTCCAGCGTGGAGTGTCGCCACCGCAGCGCGTCCGCGGCTGCCGCGGGCACCGTGTAGGTGAGAACCGGCAGGACGTAGGTCTCGGTGTCCCAGAACGCATGTCCGTCGTAACCGGGTCCGGTGAGGCCCTTGCCCGGGATCGCGCGGGTCTCCCCGCGGGCTCCGGCCTGCAGCACGTGGAAGAGCGCGAACCGCACCGCCTGCTGCAGTTCGGCATCGCCGTCGAGGGTGACATCGGCCGAGCGCCAGAAGTCGTCGAGATACTGGCGCTGGCGGGCCAGGAGTTCATCCCAGCCGTTGTCCAGTGCAGTGGCCAGCGCGGCATCGACCTGTGCGCGCAGCGCCGACGGCGACCGCTGGCTCGACCACCCGTAGGACAAATACTTCACGACGGTGAACTTCTGCCCTGCTTGAACTTTCGCCGTCACCGTGAGGCGAGCGAGGTCGTCGCTGAGGATCTCGCAGTTGACCGAATTGGTGCCGAGCAGTTCATGATCCATGCCGGCTGCCATGCGGAGTCCGGACACTTTGGTGTGGTGACCGAGGACGCCGCGGTGACCCTTCGCTTCGGCGAAGTCGCCGACCAGTGGCCGGTCGAGGGCGGCGGCCAGGCGCGGATCGTTGCCCGGCCGCGGGACATCCTCGTTCGCAAGGAGGTCCGACTGCACCACGATCTCCATCTCGAGATCAAGCGGCTCGACCTCGTACCGGATGGCGGCGATGGCGCGTTCGGTGAACGAGACCAGGCGCGTAGAGCGCACCCGGACCTTTCGGCCGGTGGGTGAGGTCCAGTCGGTGACGCGCTCCAACGTGCCCGCCCGGAAATCTAGCTTCCACTCGTGCTCGTCGGCGTTCCCGTACCGCATGTCCATCGGCTCGTCTTCGACCAGCAACCGGATGATCTTGCCGTTGGTCACGTTGACAACCGTTTGGCCGTCTTCGGGATAACCGTATCCGCCTTCGGCATAGGGCAATTCACGCTGCTCGTAGAAACCGTTGAGGTAGGTGCCCGGATTGAAGACCGGCTCACCCTCCTCGAGGTTCGCGCGCATGCCGATGTGCCCGTTCGACAGTGCGAAGATCGACTCGATCGCCGCCATCGCGTCGGGATCGGTACCCCTCCACGACAGGTGCCAGGGCGCGACCTCGAATCCCGCGAGCCTCATGCGGGCTTCAGCAGATCGGTGAGTGCGGTGACCACGACATCGGCGCCGCCGCTGCGGAGGTTGCCCGCATGAGTGTCACCCCCGGTTCGATCGACGCCGACCACATATCCGAAACCGCCCGCGTGCCCGGCCTGCACCCCGGACACCGCGTCTTCGAAGACCACAGCTTTCTCGGGTGGCACCCCCAGCGCATCGGCCCCGGCCAAGAACGAGTCGGGTGCCGGTTTCCCGACGAGTCCGCGTTCGGCGATCACCTTCCCGTCGATGCGGGCGACGACGAACGGACTCAATCCGGTTGCCTCCAAGATCTGTTCGCCGTTCTTCGACGACGTCACCACCGCGATCTGCAACGAGACCTCCTGAGCTGCTTTCAAATACGTCACGGCGTCGGAATAGGCCTCGGCACCGTCTTTGTCCAGGAGGTCGAGGAACAGTTTGTTCTTCGCATCACCGATGGCGGTGACCGAGGCACCGGTCTCGCCCTGTGTCGGCAAGGTGATGTTCCGCGACTGCAAGAAGCTGACGATCCCGTCGTCCCGGGAACGTCCGTCCACGTAGGTGAGGTAATCGTCCTGGCTGAAGGGTCGCCGCTGCTCGTCGGTGATGTCGGGGTATCCGGCCAGGAACGAATCGAAGGCCTGGGTCCAGGCCTGACTGTGCACGACTGCGGTACTGGTGAGGACACCGTCGAGATCGAAGAGAAGTGCGGTGACGGAATCGGGTAGGCCAATCACGGGTTCGACGGTACCCGTGCTGCGGAATGGTTGCCCTGCGGCGCGCTGCACCGATGAGTTTCGTCGGTGGCGGGTGTCAGACTCATCGACAACAACGGAATGGGTAAAGGGGACAGTTCCATGGCGAAACTGCGAGTGCACAACATCACGATGTCGTTGGACGGCTTCATGGCCGGCCGGGACCAGACCGCTGACGCGCCGATGGGCGTCGGAACGGAAAAGTTGCACTCCTGGGTTTTCGACACCAAGTTCGGTCGCGCGATGATCGGCCAGGAAGGTGGTTCGGAAGGCCTCGACAACGACTATCTCGAGCGCGGTGACGACGGTATCGGCGCAACCATCATGGGACGCAACATGTTCGGGCCGATCCGTGATGAGTGGGATGACAGCGGCTGGCAGGGATGGTGGGGCGACACCCCGCCGTACGGTCACCCCGTCTTCGTGTTGACCCACTACCCGCGGGACCCACTGCCCATGAAGGGTGGCACCACCTTCAATTTTGTCGACGACGGTATCCACAGCGCGCTGGAGCAGGCGTTCGATGCGGCCGACGGTGCCGACGTGCGGCTCGGCGGGGGAGCGTCGGCGATTCGCCAGTACCTGGCAGCAGGATTGGTCGATGAGCTGCATCTGGTCATCTCGCCGGTGGTGATCGGTGGCGGGGAACGCATCTTCGACGGGCTGGACGCCGGGTGGCCGGCGGGTTTCGAAGTAGCCGAGTTCGTGCCGTCCGAGACTGTGACCCACGCGGTGTTGCGGAAGGTGTGACGCGACTGACCTGCGGGTCATGTGATCGCGACCACGTCCGGCGCGAGGCTAGCCTGGTCTGATGAACCCTTCGACCCTGCAGGCCCGAGTGATCGTCGACGAGATGATCCGGGGTGGCGTCCGGGAGGCCGTGCTGTGCCCGGGGTCGCGGAACGCCCCGTTCGCGTTTGCGCTGCATGCGGCCGATGCCGCAGGTCAGCTGCGGTTGCACGTCCGGGTCGACGAGCGGACCGCCGGGTACCTCGCCCTGGGGCTCGCGATCGCCTCCGGCCAGCCCGTTCCCATCGTGATGACCAGCGGTACCGCGGTGGCAAACATGAGTCCAGCCGTGTTCGAGGCCAACTACGCACGCCAGCCACTGATCGTCGTCAGTGCGAACCGGCCCTACGAGCTGCTGGGGTCGGGTGCGAACCAGACCATCGAACAGTTCGGGATCTTCGGAACGCAGGTGCGCGCCGCGATCAGCCTCGGTCTCGCCGAACAGAACCTCGACACCAACAGTCAGTGGCGTTCGGGGGTGGGCCGCGTCCTGGCCGCGGCACGCGGCGCGCGGACCGGCAATGCCGGGCCGGTTCAGTTCGACATCCCGCTGCGTGAGCCGCTGGTACCCGACGCCGGGGTCGCGCCCACCGACGATCTCGGCGAGTACTCCGGACGTCCCGGCGGTGCGCCGTGGACCGTCACCGCCGTCGGCAAACTCGATGTACCCGTCGAGATCGACATCACCGAACCGACCGTGGTGGTCTCAGGTCACGGTGCCGGCTATCGGCCCGAGCTCGCCGCGCTCCCGACCGTGGCGGAACCAACCGCCCCGGCACCACAGAATCCGTTGCACCCCTTGGCATTGTCGGCGCTACGTCCGACCCAGGCGATCATCTGCGGTCGACCGACCCTGCATCGACAGGTGTCGACCCTGCTCGCCGACCCCGAGGTGCGGGTGTACGCGCTGACCACCGGCCCGCGCTGGCCGGACGTGTCCGGCAACGTCCTGGCCACCGGATCGCGGGCCGTCACCAGCGGTGAACCCGACGAGGCGTGGATCAAGTCGTGCGCGCAGGCGCACCAGCGTGCGGTGAGCGCCGTGGATGTGGAGCTGGAACAGTCCGAACACGTCACCGGATTGCACGTGGCGAAGGTGGTCAGCGCCGCGATGGCGCCCGGTGAGCAGCTGGTGGTGGGGGCGTCGAACCCCATCCGCGACGTTGCGCTGGCCGGTCACGTGGGTGCCGACGTGCGAGTGCTCTCCAATCGCGGGGTCGCGGGGATCGACGGCAACGTCTCGACCGCAATCGGTGCCGCGCTCGCCGCCGATGTGCGGACCGTCGCACTGATGGGCGACCTCACCTTCGTGCACGACGCGACCGGACTGCTGATCGGCCCGGCCGAACCACGTCCGCGCCGCCTGACGATCGTCGTCGCCAACGACGACGGCGGCGGCATCTTCGGGCTTCTCGAACAGGGCGATCCCAGGTTCGAGGGCAAGGATTACCTCGGTGCGTACGAGCGCGTGTTCGGTACGCCGCATCACACCGACCTCGCCGCAGTTTGCGCCGGCTTCGGCACGCCGCACCGGGTGGTCACGCTGGCGGAGCTGCCCGCGGTGCTCAATTCCCCGAGCGAGGGGATCGAGGTGATCGAAGTGCGCACCGACCGGTCCCGGCTGCGGTCGCTGCACGCCGCGATCCGCGCAAGGTTGTAATCGCCCCGCCGATCATGCCCTTCCGGCCCGGTGCGCGGCGGTAGAGGCCGGTCACCGCGATGGATTGGGGGCGTCGATGACCGTTTGACTATTGTGGCGTCATGTCTCCCACCGTGCTGCGCCGAGTCCAACTCGGCCTGATCTCGCTGGGAGTGGTCATCACCATCATGATGGCGATCATGGTGGCCGGGACGTACCGCGACGACGTCCTCATCAACAAGGACGAGGCGACCGCCGTGGCCGAGGTGGTCAGTGCGACCCCGACGAAGGCCACCGTCAACTTCTCCACCCCGGACGGCATGTTCCACAGCCCCCGCCTCGGTGTCTTCTACCCGGGGCGGCTGGCAGAGGGACAGCGGATCAGTATCGAGTATTCGCGGGCGAGTCCCGAGTTGGTGCGGGTCGCTGGTCGAAACGCAAGCCTGGCGATCGTGCCTGCGCTGTCGGTGCTGCTGTATTCGTACCTGGTCATCGGTGCGCTCATGGTGCTGTTCGCGGAAGTCTCCCGCCGGAGACGCAGCGGAGCGGAGCTCGACAAGGACGGCAGACGCGGCGGAGCGGAGCTCGACAAGGGACGTTCATCCGAGGTTCCACCAGAGGTCACGGCGACGAAGACCTCCTGACATTTGCCCTGTCCACACTTGGCATCGTGCGAGTGGCAATTGTGTCCGAGAGTTTTCTCCCGAACGTGAATGGCGTCGTCAACTCCGTCCTGCGGGTGGCCGAGCATTTCGACCACACCGGACACGAGGCGATCATCGTCGCGCCCGATACGCCGTGGTCGATGCGGCGAACCGCCCGCGAGACGTCGGGGCCGAGTCGGGTGACCGGTGCCGACGTCCACTACATCCCGTCGGTGATGGTGCCGAAGGTGAGTTCGCTGCCGGTCGGTGTGCCGGCGCCATCGATGTTCCGCGTTCTCGCCGACTTTCAGCCCGACATCGTCCATCTCGCGTCGCCGTTCGTGGTCGGAGCGGCCGGTGCTGCGGCCGCGCGTCGATTGGACGTTCCCGCGGTCGGGGTGTTCCAGACCGACGTCGCCGGATTCGCGGCCAGTTATGGCATGAAGCTCGGCACCCGGGCGGCCTGGGCATGGACCCGCAAGCTGCACAGTGCCTGCGATCGAACGCTGGCGCCGTCGACGGTTTCAGTGAAGGCCCTTCGCGATCAGGGTATTCCGCGGGTCTTCCAGTGGGGCCGCGGTGTCGATGCCGAGCGTTTCAATCCTGGGCGTCGCGACGAGGAATTGCGCGCCCAATGGAGTCCGGACGGCAAGTTGATCGTCGGATTCGTGGGCCGGCTCGCACCGGAGAAACATGTGGAACGGCTCGCGATCCTGTCCGGCCGCAGCGACGTGCAACTCGTGATCGTGGGCGGCGGACCCGAACGCGCACGACTCCAACAGATGATGCCGGACGCCGTCTTCACCGGTGAACTGCGTGGCCTCGACCTTGCCCGTGCCTACGCCAGTCTCGACGTGTTCGTGCACGCGGGCGAACACGAGACGTTCTGTCAGGCCGTACAAGAGGCGATGGCCAGCGGGGTCCCGGCCATCGGACCGGACGCCGGTGGTCCACGGGACCTGATCGGGCACTTCCGGACCGGCTATCTTCTTCCGGTAGAGGGTTTTTCGGAGCGCCTTGTCGATGCTGTGGGCACTCTTCAGGACGCGGGGGTCCGTGCCGACTTCGGCTCAGCCGCCCGCCGCTGGGTGCAGGGTCGCACGTGGTCGGCCATCAGCGATCAGCTGCTGGGGCACTACGACGCGGTGCTCGGCCGGGATCTGGTTGCGCGCCGGTCGGCCTAGGTGGTCGCGGTCGCGATGACGGACACAAACCCACCTCTTCTGGTCAAACCCACGAGGCGCAGACCCGTGGGTTTGACTGGAACTTGTGGGTTTGTCGCGACGCGGTAGCGTGGCACTCATGTCACGTGCATCGCTGGCCAAAGAGCCCGCCGACGTCGCCGCAATGTTCGACGGAGTCGCCGGGCGGTACGACCTGACCAACACGGTGCTCTCGTTCGGCCAGGACCGCGGCTGGCGCACAGCGACTCGCAAAGCCCTGGCGCTGGGCCCCGGCGACGTAGTCCTCGACCTCGCGGCCGGAACAGCTGTCTCCACCGTCGAGCTGGCCCGCTCAGGCGCCGAGTGCGTTGCAGCGGACTTCTCGCTGGGGATGCTCAAGGCGGGGGCGAAGCGGCCTGTCCCGAAGGTTGCCGCAGACGCGCTGCATCTCCCGTTCGGCGACGAAACGTTCGACGCCGCGACGATCTCCTTCGGGTTGCGCAACGTCGCGGACGTCGACGTCGCATTCGCAGAGCTGTTTCGCGTCCTCAAACCGGGTGGGCGAGTGGTGATCTGCGAGTTCTCGACCCCGGTCTTCAACCCGCTGCGCGTGGTCTACATGGAGTACTTGATGAAGGCGTTGCCCGCGGTCGCCACGAAGGTGTCGAGCAACCCGGAGGCGTACGTCTACCTCGCGGAGTCGATCCGCGAATGGCCCGATCAGCCGCAACTGGCCCAGCGGATGCGCGATGCCGGGTTCAACGAGGTCCGCTGGCGAAACCTCACCTTCGGCATCACTGCGCTGCACCGGGGTCTGAAGCCCCGGTAGACCCGGAATTGGTGGGTTCTGGCGACCCCCACCTGGGAAAACGCTCGCCAGAACCCACCAAGATCGGGTCAGGAGAAGGGCGGGCGGGTGTCGATCTTCGAGCTGACGATGCCGGCGGTGCGCCAGGCGCGGGCGATCAGGTCGGTGTCGTCTTCGGTGATCAGGTTGCCCATCACCCGCACGACCATGGACATCAGGGCCGCTGAGCGGATGCCCGGACGGCCCAGCACCGGAACGACCTTCGGGACCGTCAGCACCGCAGCCAGCCGGCGTGCCGCGGAGAACGCCAGCGAGTACCGCGCGCGGAGCAGATCCGGCCAGAGCCCCGAAAGGTCTTTCTCACCAAGAACTTCGACCGCGAATCGCGCGGTTTCGAGTGCATAGTCGATGCCCTCGCCGTTGAGGGGATTGACACAGGCGGCGGCGTCGCCGATGAGCACCCAGTTGGCGCCGGCGACGTTGCTCACGGCACCGCCCATCGGCAACAGTGCGGACGCGATCCGCACCGGCGGGCCGGTGAGCTGCCAGTCGTCGCGTTGAGAGTTGGTGTAATGCTCGATGATCGGGCGCAGCGCCATGTGCGCGGGCCGTTTCTCGGTCGCCAGCGCACCGACACCGATGTTCACCAGGCCCGACTCGGCACCCAACGGGAAGACCCAGCCGTACCCGGGCAGCAGCGCCCCGGCGCCGTCACGCAGTTCCAGATGCGAACCCATCCAGCGGTCGTCGCACCGGCCGGACTCGACGTACGCCCGCGCCGCGACGCCGTATGCGGTGCCGCGATGCCATGCGCGGCCGAGTGAAGTACCCAAAGCGGACTTCACCCCATCAGCGACGATCAACTTCTCGACTTCGATCTGGCCTGGTCCATCCACCGTATTAACTTGCACAGCAGTGACTTTGCCGCCGGTGATGGTGGCGCCCACAGCCTTGACCCCGGACACCATCGCGGCGCCGGCGTCCAGGGCGTGGCGGCGGATGCGGTCATCGAGCTCGGTACGCGCAACTGCACTGCCGTAGTCGGGGAAGTGGTCGGAGGCCTGGGGCCACCGCACCTGCTGGCGTCGGCCCCAGCCCTGCAGGTCCAGACCCTCGATCCGCGGGCCGGTGAAAGCATCCCCGAGCCCGAGCGCGTCGAGCTCGGCGATGGCGCGCGGGGTCAGTCCGTCGCCGCAGGTCTTGTCGCGGGGAAACACCGCGGCGTCGAGGAGCGTCACCTCGTGGCCGGCCTTGGCTGCCGCAGCGGCGGCAGCCGAACCGCCGGGACCTGCACCGACGACCAAGACCTCTGTCCGCGCCGGAATCGGGGTGGGTGCACTCACCCAGTCAGTATCCCGCACCATTAGGCTCGTCCTATGACGGGAGCAGGTCAGGCGTGAAGACGACGTTCGCAGGTCTTGAATTGGAGCCGGAGGCCTTTGCCGCCGATGTAGGTGCGTCGCTCGAGCGTGTCGAGACGTTGCTGCTGGGGGAGTTGTCCTCCGGCGAGGATTTCCTCACCGAGGCGGCCACGCATCTCGCGAAGGCCGGGGGCAAGCGGTTCCGGCCGATCTTCTCCATCTTGTCGGCGCACTTCGGCCCGAATCCGCACGCGGAGGATGTGATCATCTCGGCGACCGTGGTGGAGATGATCCACCTGGCCACGCTCTACCACGACGACGTGATGGACGAGGCCGAACTCCGCCGCGGTGCGGTCAGTGCCAACAGCCGATGGGGCAACAGCGTCGCGATCCTGTCGGGAGACTTCCTGTTCGCCAGAGCATCCCGACTCGTCTCGACGCTCGGGCCGCACGCGGTCCGGATCATCGCCGACACGTTTGCCGAACTGGTCACCGGTCAGATGCGCGAAACCGTCGGCGCCCAGGGCAAGGCCGATCCCGTGGAGCACTATCTGCGGGTGGTGTGGGAGAAGACCGGATCGCTGATCGCGGCCAGTGGCCGATTCGGCGCGATGTCGTCGGGTGCGGACGCCGAGCAGATCGAACGGCTCTCTCGTCTCGGCGACAACATCGGGACCGCCTTTCAGGTCTCCGACGACCTCATCGACATCACCTCGGTCGCCGGGGACTCCGGTAAGAACCCGGGCACCGACCTACGTGAGGGTGTTCACACTCTTCCGGTGCTGTACGCCCTCGCCGACCCCGCCGAGACCCGGATCCGTGAACTGGTTCTCAACCCGGACGGCACGAACCGCCCGATCACCGATGACGCCGAGGTCGCCGAGGCACTGGCGTTGCTCAACAAGTCGGATGGCCTGGTCAGAGCCCGCGCCACCCTGCAGCGCTATGCAGATGCTGCTGAGGAGGAACTGGCTCAACTGCCTGCGGGCCCGGCCCACGACGCGATGAGTTCGCTGGTTCGCTACACGATCGCCAGGGTCGGCTAGGGCCTCCGATCTTGGTGGGTTCTGGCGGACCCCACCTGGGCGAACGGTCGCCCGAACCCACCATCTCGGGAACCCTGGTGAGGCTCTCGTTCGTTGCGGCTCCAGTGCAACAGGGACAGGAGTGAGACACATGGGCGGCCATGCCAACGGACTGAAGACGGTTCTTCTACTGGGCTTCATGTCGGCGATCATCGTGGGGATCGGGGCGGCCTTCAGAAGTCCGGCAATTCTGCTACTCGCCATCGTGCTCGCGGTGGGGTTCAACGCCTACATCTATTTCAACAGCGCAAAGATGGCACTCAAGGCGATGCACGCGCAGCCGGTAACCGAGGTGCAGGCACCCGCGCTGTACCGCATCGTCCGGGAGCTGGCGACGGTCGCCCGACAGCCCATGCCGGCGCTCTACGTCAGTCCCACCGAGGCGCCCAATGCCTTTGCCACAGGCCGTAATCCGAAAAACGCCGCGGTGTGCTGCACGGCGGGTATCCTGCAGATCCTCGACGAGCGCGAGTTGAGAGCTGTTCTCGGACACGAACTCTCCCACGTCTACAACCGCGACATTCTCATCTCGTCCATTGCAGGTGCCATGGCGGCGGTGATCAGCGGCATCGCGAACTTCGCGTTCTTCTTCGGCGGTAACCGCAACAGCGGCGCCAATCCCGTTGTGTTGCTGCTCATCACGTTCCTCGGCCCGATTGCGGCGACAGTCATCAAACTCGCGGTGTCGCGGTCACGTGAGTATCAGGCGGACGCATCCGGCGCCGAGCTGACCGGCGACCCACTGGCTCTGGCTTCGGCGCTGCGGAAAATCTCCGGCGGCGTACAGATGGCGCCCTTGCCGCCCAATCCCGACCTCGCCGCGCAGTCGCATCTGATGATTGCCAACCCATTTCGCGCCGGTGAGCGGATGAGCAAGGTCTTCGCCACCCACCCGCCGATGGAAGATCGCATCCGCCGACTCGAAGAAATGGCGGGCGGTCGGCGGTAAGGGCCCGCTCGGCGGTCAGTTCGGCGCGCTGGGCGGCCTTTTCGGCACGGTGGGCGGTCAGTTCGGCACGCTGCGGCGTTTTCGGCATGTCGGGCGCGTCAGGTCAGGTCAGGTCGCGGACTACCTCGGCGACCTTGTCGAGCTGGCTGATGTCAGAGCTCGTCGGGATGAGGTGGACCTCATCGGTGCCGGCGGCGGCGAACGCCGACAAGGTCTCGGCGAGTTCGTTTTTCGAACCCGACCACCCGGTGGTGGGTGCGATCGCGTCGACGAAATCGGTCGGAATCCAGTTCATGTAGCGCCGCAGATGGTGATGGATCTGTGCGCGTGCGGGTTCGGCATCGCCGAGCGCGAACCAGAATGACGTCGCCAGGTGCGGCGGCTTCTTTCCGGCCTCGGCCCAGGACGTGGTCGCGGCATCGAACAACTCGCGCTGTTTGGCGACATCGAGATCCAGTGTGGTGCCCGCCAAACCGTCGGCCCACGCGGCCGCGCTCCGAACCGTCTTGGGTCCGATGGTGCCGACGAGCAATCTCGGGCCGCCCTCTTGAACCGGCGACGGTCCGACGGGGAGGACCGAGTCGGTCATCCGTTCGCCTGCCCAGACCCGCTTCATCACGGCAACCCGATCGGCCATCTGCCGCATGGTCTGGGTCTTCGGGTCGGCGCTCACCGATCGGTAATCCTCGTGCCTGCCGCCGACCCCTAGCCCCACCGTGAGCCGGCCGTCACTGATCACGTCGCCGGTGGCGAGGGCCTTGGCCAGCATCACCGGGTCGTGCAACTGGGGGACGATCACAGTGGTCACCAAGCGCACCCGCTCGGTCCACGCGGCGACAGCGCCGAGCAGCGTCAGGCTGTCCGGATTGTCGAACGCGATGCGTTCACCCCAGCAGAGCGACGAGAACGGTCCTTCGTCGATCGCCTTCGCCCAGGTTCTGAGCACGGTCGCATCGAGGTCCGGTTCCATCACCGGCAACGTCATTCCCACCTGCACGGGCCTGATTCTGCGGCATCAACAGCCCGTACGTCCCTGAAATCGTCCCCCTGAGGGGTAGCAAAGGGAAATATGCCCTCGGCGACCCCTGAGAGGGACGATCTCAGGGAGAAATCATGACTACCGGTAGTTCACGAACTGCAGGGCGATCTCGAAGTCCTTGCCCTTGAGCAAAGCGATCACTTCCTGCAGGTCGTCCCGCTTCTTGCTCGAAACCCTGAGCTCCTCGCCCTGGATCTGCGCTTTGACACCCTTGGGGCCCTCGTCGCGGATGGCCTTGGTGATCTTCTTGGCCTTCTCGGAGTCGATGCCTTGCACCAGGGTGCCGGTGACCTTGTACGTCTTGCCCGACCCGATGACCTCGCCGGCGTCGAACGCCTTGAGGGAGATGTCGCGGCGGATGAGTTTTTCCTTGAACACCTCGAGTCCGGCCTGTGCGCGTTCCTCGGCGTCGGAGGTGATCACGATGTTCTCTTCACCGGACCATTCGATCTTGGTGTTGGTGCCACGGAAGTCGTAGCGCTGCGACAGCTCTTTGGCCGCCTGATTGAGGGCGTTGTCGACCTCTTGCCGATCGAGCTTGCTGACCACGTCGAACGATGAATCTGCCATAACGGTCAAGCGTAGCCGCGCAGGTGCCCCCGCTCGCGCAGCATGGGTCCAAAACATCAAAAGGGGGCCACCTGTACTGGGCATTTGTGTTCTGGGGCCCTGCCCGATGTAATGTTTCCCGCGTTGCTTTCCGCCGGTCCAAAAGACTGCGGGAGGCAGCTTGCCAGGTTGCCCGAGCGGCCAAAGGGAGCGGACTGTAAATCCGCCGCGCAAGCTACATAGGTTCGAATCCTATACCTGGCACAGCACCAAGAACTCGGCCTCGAGCTGGCTCGACCAGCCCGGGGTCGTTTGGTGCGAGGAGGATGAGAGAACACGCGATTTGGCACGCGCCAGCGCCGCTGTGTAATCTCGTTAAGGCCCTTCGCGAGGGCGCCGGAGACGGTGCCGATGTGAGAGGCGAACGCCCCCTTAGCTCAGTCGGTAGAGCGTTTCCATGGTAAGGAAAAGGTCGACGGTTCGATTCCGTCAGGGGGCTCGCTGGACTCAGATCTCGATGAACGCGCTGCCGGCAGCGGCGCGCGGCAGTCGGGATCCGGGCCATGGCGGTGTAGCTCAGTTGGTTAGAGCGAACGACTCATAATCGTTAGGTCGCCGGTTCGAGTCCGGCCATCGCTACGATGCACACGACGTGCCGCTCACGGCGACACAACAACGTGGAGCCCTTCGGGGGCAACACACCAGACGTGACGTCCCTCGGGGCCGTCGCACCACACGATCCACCTGAAAGGCAATCCCGTGGCCTCCTCAACAGACGTGCGCCCCAAGGTCACCTTGGCCTGCGAGGTTTGCAAACACCGCAACTACATCACCAAGAAGAACCGTCGCAACGATCCCGATCGTCTCGAGATCAAGAAGTTCTGCCCGAACTGCGGCAAGCACCAGAACCACAAGGAATCGCGCTAGACCGCTTCAGGCGGTCAGCAGACCGCCTGACATGACCGGGGACGCGAAAGTGTGCCCGGTCTTTGGTCTTTTCTGCGCACCCGGCACTGCCCAGCCGGCGAGGCGATAGTCGAAAGTTAGAGGTCTTCTCGAGTGACGGATGCGAGCCAGAGCAAGGTAGCCGAGCGGGTCGAGGCCCTGCAGCAGGGCGTCAAGCTGACTCCCGACGAGATCGCGGCGCACACCCAGGAAATGGTCGGCTTCAAGTACACCGTCGACGATTACTACGAGGTCGGCCGTGAAAAGGTGCGCGAACACGCCCGAGCCGTCCAGGACACCAACCCGGTGCACTGGAACGAAGCCAAGGCGCGCGAGATGGGTCACGACACCCTCGTCGCAGCACCCACCTTCGTCTCTGTCCTCGGCATCATCGCCCAGCGACGTCTCTTCGAAGACGTGATCACCGGCTACGACCTCTGGCAGATCATGCAGAGCGATCAGCGGCTCGTCTTCCATCAACCGATCAAGGTCGGCGACCAACTGATCTGTGATGTATCGCTCGATTCGTTCCGTCAGATGTCCGGGACCGATCTGATGGTCACCAAGAACGTCATCTGGAATCAGCGGAACGAACCGGTGATGACCACCTGGACATCTCTCGCGGCACGCGCAGCGATCGAGGTCGATCCGGAACTGGTCGACAAGATCGAACACGTGATGATGCAGGAGCCCGTCGGCATCGACCCCGGCAAGACCGTCACCGGTCCCTTCGCCCGCTACGAAGACCCCGATCCCGAGGTCGCCCCGCTGCCGTACGGCGCGATCAACTTTGACGAGTTGACCGTCGGCCAGGAGATCCCGGCTCGCACGTTCAAGCTCACCCGCGGCAACCTCATCAACTACGCCGGGGTGGCGGGTGACCCGAACCCGATCCACTACAGCGACGAGGTCGCCAAGGTCGCCGGACTGCAGGACGTCGTCGCGCACGGCATGCAGACGATGGGACTCGGCGCGAGCTTCATCGGCGAGTTCATCGGCGACCCTGCAGCGATCCACGAGTACAACGTCCGCTTCACCAGCCCGGTGTACGTGCCTGCCGGTGATTACGCGGCCGTGGACTTCACGGGCAAGGTGAAGTCGCTGGACCCCCAGACCCGCCGTGGCCAGCTCTCGATCGTGGCCAAGCAGGGTGATCGCAAAATCTTCGGGCGAGCACTCGCCAGCGTGCAGTTCAACTGATCATGTGCGTCTTCGGAGCTGGTTGGAGTTCCACCCACCCGGTGACGTACACTCGAATAGTCGTCAGCTCTATTTCAACTTGCGCGCTGCCCTAAGGGTGGCGCGTTGGTTTTGTGTAGTGCAGACGCCGGGTCGACGGAGCCCCGGTGACCATCTCGGTGGTCGTCGGCGAAGTCGGCCCAAAGGGGCGTAGCTCAACTGGCAGAGCAGCGGTCTCCAAAACCGCAGGTTGCAGGTTCAAGTCCTGTCGCCCCTGCCCTTGATCGTGTGAAAGCACCTCAGGGCACCCGATGTCAGCTGCCAGGCAGCCGGACCAGCTGGTCCAACTGCAGGCATCCGACTTCAGCCACGAGAGGAACAAGTTGAGCAAGCGCGACCGTGCCGAACGCGCCAAGAACGCGGCTGAGTCGACCGACGAGGTCGAGCTCGACAGCTCTGTGGACTCCGAAGCGGATTCGGCAGGCGAGACCGGCAGCGGCGACACCGCCACCGTGGCCCGTCCGAGCGGCAAGCGTTCGCCCCGTGGCAAGCGTCCGAGCCTCGCCAAAGACGACGATGGCGACGACGACGCGGGGTCGGCAGTTGCCACCAAAGAAAAGACCAAAGACAAGAAAACCGACGGTAAGCGCAAGCGCGTCAAGCCTGAGGACAGCCGCAACCCGTTCATCAAATTGTGGGTGTTCCTCACGCAGGTTGTCAGCGAGCTCAAGAAGGTCATCTGGCCGACTCGCAAGCAACTGATCCAGTACACGATCATCGTGCTGATCTTCGTGATCATCATGGTCGCGTTCATCTCCGCACTGGATCTGGCGTTCGCAAAGGCCGTTTTGTGGCTGTTCGGGTGATCAACCCGTTCGGCCGCTTCGAGGAAAAGGAGCGTGGGCTGCAGTGAGCACCCCCGAGAACGACGCTGTTACCAGCGAGACAGAGACCGACGTCATCGACGAGGCAGTCGGTGATTCGGAGGCTGTCGACAGTGCCGTCTCCGATTCCGACGACTCCGATGTGGACGTGACCGGCGAAGCCGAGATCGCCGCAGAGGTCAGCGAGGATGCCTCCGATGAGGAAGCTGTCGTCGAGCCCGAGGAAGAAGAAGATCCGGTCGAGGCGCTGCGCAAGTCCCTCAAGAAGGCTGCAGGCGACTGGTACGTGATCCACTCCTACGCCGGGTACGAGAACAAGGTGAAGGCCAACCTCGAGACCCGCGTGCAGAACCTCGATGTCGGTGACTACATCTTCCAGGTCGAGGTTCCGATCGAAGAGGTCACCGAGATCAAGAACGGCCAGCAGAAGAAGGTCAACCGCAAGGTCCTTCCCGGCTACATCCTCGTGCGCATGGAACTCAACGACGAGTCGTGGGGCGCGGTGCGTAACACCCCCGGCGTCACCGGCTTCGTGGGACTGACCTCGCGTCCGTCGCCGTTGTCCATGGACGACGTCCTCAAGTTCCTCCTGCCGCGCGTCGAGCCCAAGAAGGCCACAGGCAAATCCAGTTCCGACGGCGGCGCCGATCTGGCTGCCGCATCGGCACCGGTCATCGAGGTCGACTTCGCGGTCGGCGAATCGGTCACCGTCATGGACGGCCCGTTCGCGACGTTGCCCGCCTCGATCAGCGAGGTCAACGCCGAACAGCGCAAGGTGAAGGTGCTCGTCTCGATCTTCGGTCGCGAGACCCCGGTCGAACTCGCCTTCAATCAGGTCGAGAAGATCTGACGATCCGGCAGGTTGAAAAGATCTAACAGATTTTCGCGTCTCCAGCGGGCGCGAAACCGGGCTGAGTCAAGATTTTCAGCCCAAACGCAATCAATCAGAAACAGGGAAAAGGATGCCCCCCAAGAAGAAGAAGAAGATCTCCGGGATCATCAAGCTCCAGATCCAGGCAGGCGCCGCCAACCCGGCACCGCCCGTGGGTCCGGCACTTGGTCAGCACGGCGTGAACATCATGGAGTTCTGCAAGGCGTACAACGCTGCGACAGAAAGCCAGCGCGGCAATGTCGTGCCGGTGGAGATCTTCGTCTACGAAGATCGCTCCTTCGATTTCAAGCTGAAGACCCCGCCTGCGGCGAAGCTGCTGCTCAAGGCTGCTGGTCTGCAGAAGGGTTCGGGAGAGCCGCACAAGACCAAGGTCGGCAAGGTCACCATGGACC
This sequence comes from Williamsia sp. 1135, assembly GCF_002095395.1. GTDB lineage: Bacteria > Actinomycetota > Actinomycetes > Mycobacteriales > Mycobacteriaceae > Williamsia. Next base: position 147,306 of record NZ_MJEI01000097.1, on the reverse strand, counting down.
AGGTCCGTGAGATCGCCAAGACCAAGCAGGAAGACCTCAACGCCAACGACGTTGACCAGGCCGCCAAGATCATCGCCGGAACCGCCCGCTCCATGGGCATCACCGTCGAGGCCTGAGCTTCCAAACCAGCAAGCGTGGGAGGGCCGGCTCGGTCCGCACCACCAACCCGTACGAGTTGCGGAGAAAGAAAGAGCCAACATGAGCAAAACCAGTAAGGCATACAAGGCCGCTGCTGAGAAGGTCGACAAGTCCAAGCTCTACAGCCCGCTGGAGGCTGCGAAGCTTGCCAAGGAGACCGCCTCGACCAAGACCGACGCAACCGTCGAGGTTGCCGTTCGTCTCGGCGTCGATCCCCGCAAGGCAGACCAGATGGTGCGCGGCACCGTCAACCTGCCCCACGGCACCGGTAAGACCGCTCGCGTCATCGTGTTCGCGGCAGGCGACAAGGCCAACGAGGCCGTCGCAGCCGGAGCCGACGAGGTGGGCGCCGAAGATCTGATCGAGCGGATCCAGGGCGGGTGGCTCGACTTCGACGCCGCCATCGCGACCCCCGATCAGATGGCCAAGGTCGGCCGCATCGCCCGTGTCCTCGGACCGCGTGGCCTGATGCCGAACCCGAAGACGGGCACCGTCACCACCGACGTGACCAAGGCCGTCAACGAGATCAAGGGCGGAAAGATCAACTTCCGCGTCGACAAGGCAGCGAACCTGCACTTTGTCATCGGTAAGGCGTCGTTCGACCAGAAGCAGCTCGTCGAGAACTACGGCGCAGCCGTGGACGAGATCCTGCGTGCGAAGCCGTCGGCGGCCAAGGGCCGGTACCTCAAGAAGGTCACCGTCTCCACCACCACCGGACCGGGCATCCCGGTGGACCCGGCGGTCAACCGCAATTACCTCGAAGAGGACTGAGCAGTCTTCTTCTAGACCAGGTACAACAGTGCCGGGACTCCGTAACGGGGTCCCGGCACTGTGCTTTATTTGCTCGCTCCGCTCGCGGGGTCGTCGCGGCCCTGGGCGCACGTTCTTCCCTCGTCGATCGCATCGCTGCGCTCGCTCCTCCTCAGTCCAGAACGTGCGGGGCCGCGAGACCGTTGGGGTTGCCCTGCTTCGCTCGCTCGTCGTCAGTCCACACAACGCGGAGCCGCAAGCCGGGCGGGTCGGCCGTGAAGCCCTTACGGGCTAGACCTTCGCCGTCTTCATGGCTTCGGCGGTAAGTTCGAGGGACTTGAGCCGGCCCTCGGCGGTCACCGACTGATGCGCGACGATCACCTCGTCGGCCTGGGCCAACTCGGCGAAGTCTTCGAGGAACTCACGCACGTCAGCTCCGGTGCCGACCCCGGTGTACTTCATCATGTTGGCGATGCCCTGACCTTCACGGGTGGTGAGGAAGGCATCGATCTCTTCATCGCTGTAATGCGGGCTCGACGGTCCGCGTGAGATCAGCATGCGCACACGAATCCGGCGCAAGGCTTCGAAATCGCGGGCGGCGGCCTCGGGATCGTCGGCGGCGACAGCGTTCGCGCCTGCGATCACATACGGCTCGGACAGCTGACGCGACGGCTTGAAGTCGCGGCGATAGAGCGTGACCGCCTGCTGCAGGGCGTCGGGGGAGAAGTGCGAGGCAAACGCGTAGGGCAGGCCCAAGGCGGCAGCGAGCTGCGCTCCGAAGAGCGACGACCCGAGAATGTACAGCGGCACGTCGGTACCTGCGCCTGGGATGGCCTTGATGCCAGGGATGCGGGACTCGTCGCGCAGGTATCCCTGCAGTTCCAGCACGTCCTGCGGAAAGCTGTCGGCCGAACTGTGGTCCCGGCGCAGCGCACGCATCGTGGCCTGATCGCTGCCCGGCGCGCGGCCGAGTCCGAGGTCGATGCGTCCCGGATGCAGCGTCTCCAGGGTTCCGAACTGCTCGGCGATGGTCAGCGGTGCGTGGTTCGGCAACATGATGCCGCCCGCGCCGAGACGGATGGACTCGGTGTGCGCGGCGATGTGTGCGATCAGCACACTCGTCGCCGACGACGCGATGGACTCCATGTTGTGGTGCTCGGCGTACCAAACCCGCTTGTAGCCGTGTCGTTCCGCGGCGCGCGCCAGATCCACGCTTGCGGCGAAACTCTCCCGGGCGTTGTGTCCGGGAGAGATGGGAGCGAGGTCGAGAATGGAAAGAACCGGAGACATCCTGGTGGGCCTTCTTTGCTACTGAAGAATGGTGAAATGCTGACTAGCTCTACTCGTTGTGCAACGCATCGGGAGCTCGGTCCCTTCCCGAACCGGCGTTCTCTCAGGTCAGGTAGCCCAAGGTCATCGCGGTCGTCACCGCGGCTGTCCGATCTGAGACGTCGAGTTTGTTGAACGTCCGGATGAGGTGGGTCTTCACAGTGGCCTCGCTGATGTGCAGTTCGGCACCGATGTCAGCGTTGGTCATACCCCGGGCCACACACTGCAAGACCCCAACTTCGCGTTCGGTGAGGGCCGGACGCCGGGAGTGCCCGAGCAGTCGCCCCGCGACCGCAGGAGTGAGGACCGTCTCGCCCCGGGCGGCGGAGCGGATGGCGTCTGCCAGGAGCGCCCTAGACGTGTCCTTCAGGAGGTATCCCGCCGCCCCCGCCTCGATTGCTCGGAGGATGTCCGCGTCCGAATCGTAGGTGGTGAGCACCACGACGTTCACCTCCGGCAACCGCGAACGGATGGCGACGGTGGCCGCGACCCCATCGGTGCCGGGCATGCGCAGGTCCATCAGGACGACGTCGGGGTGCAGGTCGGCAGCGAGCAGGATCGCCTCATCGCCGGACCCCGTGTCGCCGACCACCTCGAGGTCGACCTCGGACTCGAGCATTCCTTGCAACCCCTCCCTCACGACGGGGTGGTCGTCGACGATCAGAACTCGGATCATAAGGGAACCCGCATCAGGATGGTCGTGCCGTGTCCGCCGGAGCTCTCGACGGTGACCGAGCCACCGAGCTGGGCTGCGCGATCGCGCATGCCCTGAAGTCCGAAGCCCTCCCTGGTCACTGTTGGGTCGAAGCCGATGCCGTTGTCCACCAACCGAAGACACACTGCATTGGTTTCGGTGGACAGTGTGATGCTGACTGCGGTGGCCTTCGCGTGCCGTCGGACGTTGCTCAACCCTTCTTGCGCAGCGCGCAGTAACGCGACTTCGGTGGCGGTGGGCAGAGCAGGTAGTGGCGACGGGTTCACCCTCACCGTCGTTCCGGTGGCGGCGGAGGCACTCTCCGCGTGCCGTGTGATCGCGTCGGCCAGCGAGTCTTGCGAACCGAGGGAGGGTGTCAGTTCGGCAACCATGACCCGTGCCTCCGCGAGGTTCTCGCGGGCGGTGGACTCGATCAGGCCCAGCCGTCGCCGCGCGGGACCGTCGGCGGGGATATCTCGGTCGAGGGCCTGTGCGAGCGCGATGATGCTGGTGAAGCCCTGTGCGATGGTGTCGTGGATCTCGCGGGCCAGGCGGGCACGTTCGGTGGCGACCCCCGCTTCACGGGACAGTTGCTCCACCTGACCGCGACTGGTCTCGAGTTCGTGCAGGAGAAGTGATTGTGCGCGATTGCTTTCCGTGGACCACGTGATCGCGACGCCGATCAGGGGGCTGATCACCACCGAAATCGCCGAGATCACCAGCGCAAGGGTGAAGTGGTCGGATCCGACGCCGTCTGCCACCACCACGAGGGTCACCGGCGCCAGGCTGATCACGGCGCTGGCGATCACAGCGGCGGGGATCGGCAGGCTGCGGAAGAGCAGTGGATAGATGGCGGGCAGCATGACCAATGCCCCAGGTGCCAGCCACAGCGCAACCACGAACGCCGACATCACCGCCGTTGCGTAGGCGACCGGGCCCGGGCCGTAGGAATGGGAACCCTCCCAGCGCCCACCAAAGGCCATGGCGCAAAGGCTGATTGCGATCAGGACAGCCGCAGCCGCGTACTCGTTGCCGGGGAAGTTGTCGTCGAGAACGAATACCATCGCCACCGCGACCACCGAGACCGCTGCGACGTAGACGTCCCACACCCGAGTGGAGGGGCCCGTTCGGGGCCCGACTGCTGGCTCGAGGCCGATCATCGTTCGACTGTAGCCTCCGCCGGAATCCAGTTGCCGTGAAACCCGTTCGGTACCCGCGTCGGCAAGTGGATGCGGGCGACGGCCTCGAGGGTGGTGGCGTCGAGGATGACGAGGTCGCTGCGATTGCTGGACCCGTCGTACACAAAACCCATGAGTACGCCGTCGTCCTCGGCTGCCTCGGGGTCACCGGCGACGAAAACGAATTCGCCGGGTTGGGTGCCAGGGCCGAAACCGGTGGTCTGCGACGTCTGCTGCACCAGGTCGTGCTTGAACAACATCTGCGGGCGTTCGACTTCGCCGACGGCCGCCGCGTCGAACCCGACGGTGTAGCCGAACCGATGCGGCTGTCCGAGCAGTCGTTCGTCGATCCGCGGGAATTCTTGGCCGCGGTCGTCGATTCGTTCCTGCCGGACCGCGCCGGTGTGGAGGTCCAGACTCCAACGCTCTAGTGTCGGCGAGGCATCGAACGGAAGGGAACTGCCCTCGTAACTGGTCGGGAAGCACGGTGCCTCCAGGACGACGACGTTGCCGTTCTCGTACGCGTTGAGCGTGTGGTAGATGAAGCAGCCATCGATCGAGAACCAACGGAGGTCGGCAGCGGATCCGCCGCGGGGCAGGACGCCGAACCGAGCCTCGTGATTTTGATCCCAGCGGTAGGGCCAATTGACGTCGGGACTCATCCGGGCCGATCCACGCCACAGCATGTCGGAGATCATGTCGGGCACCGGATGCCGGCGGGCGAGCCGGCCCAGCGCTCGGCCTGCGAGTTTGTGTGCGAGTGACGAGCCGAGGGCGCGAACATTCAGCACCACGGGCAGATCGAACACGATGACGTGGTGTTCGGTGAGGGCGAAATCGTGCATCATGGTGTTGTCCGGCAAGGGGATGTCCACGACGTGGTTGATCCGGCCATCGACGCCGGCGACCGTGTAGCGAACTGCGGGGCCACCCAACGGTGAGTACGAGATGGCGTGAAGCTCACCGGTTTTGGGGTCGGTCTTCGGATGGCCGGTGTAACCGCCGCGGAGGGTTCCGCAGAAGTCGAAGGACCCGACGGTGTCGAGGTCGTCCGTGAGTTCGTAGGCCGTGGCGCCGCCTTCCACCACGGCGAGGGTGCGTCCGGCATGCGCGATGACGTTGGTGTTGGCGGGAAAGTCGAAGCCGGCGCGATGGGTGCCGCCGGGCCACCGTTCGCCGAGTCTCCGCGAGATATCCGCAGAACGGACCCAGCGGTTCCGGTACCACAAAGCGCGGCCCCCAGAGATTCTCAGACCGTGGGTCATCCCGTCGCCGAGGAACCACTCGTATCGGGCAGGGTCGATGGTGCCCAACGGATTCGGCCCAATCCTGACGTATCGGCCATCGAGGAAGTCGGGAATGCGTCCCGTCACGGGGAGATCGGTCTCGGTGATCTCGCGGTCGACGGGCGCGTAGTTGCCCGTTAAATAAGGGTGTGCGTCAACGGTGGGGTGCGTCTGCAGTGCCATGAATTGATCATTCGTGGAGCGGCCTCTCGGCAACACCACCGAAGGGTTGACTGCTACCGTCAACCGCCCGGTTGACCTACTGCGGTCGTTCGAGCTCGACGACCTTGCTCGGCAGACCCCACTCGGAGCGGCCGAGGCGGGCCAACGGAGCGAGCTTGGCGAAGTCCGGATGACCGTCGGCGGCAGCCACCGCGGGATTGACCGTGACTGCCACGACCTTGCCCATCACCACCTGTGAGTTACCGATCTGGAGGATCTGGAACAGCTCGCACTCGATGGCGACCGGACTGTCGCGTACCCGTAGGCAGTCGACGACCGTCGCCGGTGCCGAAGCGACGCCGACCGCCTCGAACTCGTTGATGTCCTCGTCGAAGCCGGCAGAGGTCGCATTGACCTGCTGCATCATCGGTTCGGTCGCCACGTTGATGACGTACTGCTTCGTGGCCGCGGCATTGTCGGCGCTGTGTTTGCCGCCGACCGCGGTGAACTGCACGATCAGCGGATCGGTAGAGCTGACGGAGAAGAAACTGAACGGCGCGAGGTTGTCGACGCCATCGGCATTACGCGAGGACACCCACGCGATCGGCCGCGGGACGATGGACGCGGTGATCAGCTTGTAGAAGTCCCTCGTCGAGGTGTTGTCGTGGTCGTAGAGGATGCGCTCGGCTGCGGCCGGATTCGGATCTGAGGTCACCTGACCAGCATGGCATCTGGGACGCAGTGCTCAGTCGGTGACTCGGTAGACGGACTGCGTGATGCCCTGTCCCAGCGTGGTCGACCGCAGCAGTTCCAGCGATACGTCGTGATCGATGTCCCCGAACAGCGGTAGCCCCGAGCCGAGGATGACCGGGATCGTGGTGATGGTGAGTTCTGTGATGAGGCCACGTTGCAGAAAGCTCGTGATCAGGCGTCCGCCATCGGCATAGAGATGATGGATGTTCTCGGCCGCCGCGGCGTCGAGCAACTCGTCGATCGAGCGGTGGACGGTGACGCGATCGTCGACATGGGGGTCCAACCGTGAACTCAGCACCAGCACGCGCCGGCCGGTGTACGGCCACTCGTCGAACGTGGTCCCGATCTCGTAGGTGCCCCGGCCCATGGCAATCGCGCCGGTGGTCTCGATGAAGGCGTCGTAACCGCTCTCGCCGATGTCCTGGCTGCGGCTCAGCAGCCAGTCGATGTCGCCGTCGGTGCGGGCGATGTAGCCGTCGAGGCTGGTGGCGATGAAGACAGCGCCGGTGACGGTGGATACCGGGGCGGTGGTCATGGGATTCCTCATTTCCAGGTGGTGGTCAGTCGCTCGAACTCGTCGTCGAGGATCGCGGTGAGAGAGCCGTGCGGCTGCACGGTCCAGGCCAGGAACGTGCCTTCCAACAGGGCGAACAGGGTGCGGGCGGCGACGGCCGGTTCGAGCGTGCGGGGAAACTCTCCCGCGTCGATGCCCTGGGCGACGACGCCTGCCAGTTGCTGACGTTTGCGTTCCCAGCCCAGTCCCAGCAGCCGGGTGAGCTCGGGGTCGCCGAGGTCCATCGCGAGCGAGGACACATGGTTGGCCGCGTTCGAGATCTGATCGCTGTCGGCGTAAGAACCCACAGACAGTCGTCGGAGGGCGTCGAGGGCGCTTTCGCCGGCGCCGAAGTGGGGGGTCTCGTCGATGGAATCGACCCAGCGCTGGGACGAGGCGAGTAGTACCGCCCGTTTCGACCCGAATCGTTTGACGAGTGTGGGAGCGGAGACCCCGGCTTCCTGAGCTGCGAGTTCGAGGGTGAACCGGGCGGAGCCCACCCGCGCGAGGACGGCGTCGGCGGCGTCGAGCAGTTGCTCGTCGGTGTGTAGCCGGGGACGGACCATGGAGTTAGTAAACCAGAATTGCCTAACTCAGCCGAGGCCCTTTCTCCACAGTTCTGGTGCCATCCACAGACTGAGCCTCCGCGTCGGCACAGTGTCGGCCGGGACGCCTAGGGTTGATCACGTGCAAGACGACAAACTCCTGACCCGGATCTCCGGGTTGTTGCGGCAGGCCGAAGGCACCGACAACGAACACGAGGCCCAGGCCTTCATGCAGGCGGCGCAGCGACTAGCCACCGCGGCGTCCATCGATCTGGCTGTGGCCCGAGCCCACGCCGGCGGCAACCGCCGGGTCACCCCTGAGCAGCGCAACATTGCGATCGGTGCGGCGGGCAAACGGGGACTGCGCACCTACGTGCAGCTGTTCGTCGCGATCGCCCGCGCGAACGACATCACCTGCGATGTCGCGAGCAACTCGACGTTCGTCTACGCCTACGGGTTTCCCGGCGACATCGACACCTGTGAGGCGCTGTACAGCTCATTGGTGGTGCAGATGGTCGCCGCGAGCGACGGCTACCTGAAGTCGGGTGCGTACAAAGGTGAGACGTTCGCCCGCGTCGTGACCGAGCGTCGTGGCTGGGTGTCGCGGCGGGTCGTCGAGGAGAAGCCGCTCTCGCCGATCACCGCGCGCCTGAACTTCCAGTCGGCGTTCGCCGAACGGATCGGTAAGCGGCTGGCTCAGGCGCGCGACGAAGCGCGGGCGCAGGCCGTGGCAGACGACGGCGGAAAGACCGATTCGGGAACGGCGCTGGTGTTACGCAACAAGGAGATTGAGGTCCGCGATTTCCACCAGGAGACCTCGACGGCCCGCGGTACCTGGCAGTCGCAGAGCGCGTCGGCTGGGTACTCGGAGGGTGCACGCCGCGCGGGGGACCGGGCCGGGCGCCGAGCTCGCATCGGCGACGACGCGCAGCTCGACGGAACCCACGGGGCACTCGAGGCGTGACCGTTCGCCGATGACGGAACGAGACAGTCAGCGTTCGGCGCTCTACGCGGCGGAACGATTGGTGCACAACGTGTTCGAAAGGGCGAGTGCCGGTTCGGGCGCGCTGACGATTGCCGGGACGTCCATGACCTTGCCGCCGGAGGCGAGGTTCGGATCGGTGGAGTCGGTGCGTTCCTACGTGGACAGTGTGCTCGCCCTGACCACGGTGGCTTCGAAGTTTCCGCGGGCCCAGGTGCCGGTCAGTGTCCGCACCAGACGCGGCCAGCGGCAGGCCCACTACGAATACAACCCGGCCGGTGGCGCCGGGGTCATCGCTGTTCCCGTCGCCGACGATCGCTGGGCCATGCGCGAGCTCGTCGTGCTCCACGAGCTGGCCCACCATCTGAGTCCGGGCTCGGCGATGGACAAACACGGTCCACAATTTGCCGGCACGCTCATCGACCTGGTCGGTTTGGTTCTGGGCCCCGAGGCAGCCCTCGTCTACCGAGTCACTTTCGGCGACAGCGGCATCGAAGTGGCATGACGGTGGCACAAATGCACACCGTTCAGTCATTTGCACACGTTCAAACGTCTGCAAATGACTGAAGCGTGTGCATTTGCGCGCTACAAACCCTGGAAGGTGAGGTAGCTCTGGTGGTAGGGGTCGAGGACCACTTTCTGGGACCGCCAGCCCGACTTGATCAGGTCGGGGACCACCGCGAGGAAGCGGGGCATGCTCGCTGCGTAGATGTTGATCCGAAGCCGGTGGCCCTCTTCGATGATCGCGTCGGTGGGGACCAGGTCGATGTCGAGATCGATAGGGGAGTTGGGGGTCACCTTCAGCTTGCGCTTCTTGCTCAGCGGATGGTGGGCCACCAGAAGTGAGCCGTCCTCGGCGTATTCGCAGAGTCCGGGATCGAGGGACCTGTTCGAGGCGGTCAGCGAACCGTTGGTCAGGACCGTCGACGTCCCGTCGGGGGCGACATCGTTGAGAGTGATGGCCCACAGCGCCTCGTGACCACCGCAGTTGGTGCGCAGGTGCAGGTTCATCGACCCCGAGATCTGCATCGCCTCGGACATCGGCTCGGTGGTGAAGGTCAGCGCGCCGACCTCCTGGAACTTCGCCTTGGTGGTGAACGAGCCGCCGAGGAGCATGGTCGCGCCGGCTGTCACCTGGGTCATGTCGCGGGAGATGAACCCGCGCGCATCCGCCCGCAGCTTCAGCTCGCCCGCAGTGGAATTGACGCCGGCGCCGAGGCTGCCGTCGTGCCTGCTGTGCTTCGCGGTATGCGACGACGCCGGGGAGAGATACAGCCGCTGCACCCGAGCGTCTTTGCGGGGGAACGACTCTCCGGACGTCCAGGACCCGCCCTGCTGTTGCAGGGTCACGGGGCCGTACTCGTCGACACCGTTGTCGAGGCCCTTGAGCCACTTGTCGAACCAGGCGCGCTCGAGCACGTCGACGCGCGGCGGGGCGATGCGCTTGCCGAATCCGCGGCCGGCGTCGAGGTGATAGCCGTCCGCCATGACCAGTTGCTTCTGCCCTGGTTGCAGGTTCAGCTGGTTGTAGATACGGGTCGCGCTGCGTCCGAACAGGTCGTGCCACCCGCCGAAGACGAACGTCGGCGCGGTGATCATGTCGATCTTCGGGTCACGCTCGTCGAAGTAGGGGTCGTCGTAGATGCGGGGATCGCGGCCGGTGAGGAAACCCCATGCCAGAGAACCGATCTCGGTGGCGGGAGAGGCCACCCGGTCCTTCAGCCAGCGCACGCCGTTGGTGCTGAACGCGTCCGCCAGAGCCGCAGACGGGTTGGGGAGCCACTTGAGCATGTTCACCCCGGCCAGCCAGATCGGGATGAACGCGGACGGGGCGCCACCGGTGATGTAGATGTCCCGCACGATGTCTTCGCATCCCTCGACCGCGAAGACCGCCTTGAGGTGCGGCGAACCGTTGCCGGCGGCCTGCAGTGAATTGATGGCGGAGTACGACCAGCCGGCCATCCCCACATTGCCGTCGCACCACGACTGATCGACTGCCCAGTCGATGACCTCGATGGAGTCGCGCTGTTCGCGTTCTCCGAGGATCTGCCATCGACCGTGCGAGGCGCCGGTGCCGCGCACATCGACGACCAGTTGGACGTATCCGCTCTGTACGAGCTTGCGGTTGATGCCGAAGACGTCGAGGGTGCCGCCGGAGATCGGAGGCAACGGCAAGTGGTGGGTGGTCTGGTCGATGAGGTCGAGTACGGCGCGGTTGTAAGGATTGATCGTCACCACGGTGGGCATCGGTGCTTCCACGATCCGGCCGGCGGCGTCGATCGGCCGGACCAGCGTTGCGCGCAGGCGTACCCCGTCGCTCATCGTCAGATGCAGGGAACGATCGATGGAGACCTTCGGGAACTCCGGCTGCCCGTCGACCTGCTCGCGCCACCAGAGTGCGTTGGCGCCACCGGTCGGGTCGCCGAGGGGGAGTGTCGGGGCGCTTCGCGGCGAGGGTGCTCTGCCCGTGCGTTCGTAAGGACTGATCTGGTAGACCATGGCCGCTACCTCTCCGCTGGGGAGTGAGGCCACGCCAAGCGCGAATTACTCGGTGCGTAACCGAGTAATCGCAGGTCGCGGCAACACTCCGTCGTGTTGCTGCCAGTGCTGTTGGTGCTACTAGTGGTTCGTGACCGACCTCACACTGGACTGGTTCGGTTCAACGTACCCGAGCGGGTGTTCGGTCGCGACCTTTGGGGTGTTCCGCCGTCACACCTTGATCCTGACGTGGCTGATTTGTAACCAGCGACCCACTGCCGGTAGTGTGAGCGCTTGGTGTTCGCAGGTCATATGCCCGCGGACGTCAGTTCAACCAGAGACCGTTGGTCACCGGGGCGCGACTATCGCGAGCCGGCCGAAGGCCCGACACATCGTCGGCGGCCCACGCAGGGAGAACGAGGAATCACCGCTGCAATGCTCTGCCATTGAAGCTCGTGTGCGCCCCGTGCCCTGTGCCGGGGCGTTTGTCGTTGGTGGGGTCAGCGGCCGTTCACGAGACTCGCGCTCCTACGTGCCAACCGACACGTCATGAGAGGAGGCGAAGTATGGCAAATAGTGAAAAGGTCACCGCGGTTGCGGAGATCACCGAGCAGTTCAAGGGAGCCACTGCGGCAGTCGTCACGGAATACCGTGGTCTGACCGTCAAGCAGATCTCGGACTTGCGTCGCTCACTGGGCGAAGGTGCTGTTTACTCCGTCGCCAAGAACACCCTGGTCAAGCGCGCTGCTGCTGATGCGGGCGTGGCCGGTCTGGACGAGCTGTTCACTGGTCCCACTGCAATTGCCTTCATCGAAGGTGAACCCGTTGTGGCGGCCAAGGCGATCAAGAACTTCGCCAAGGACAACAAGGCCCTCATCATCAAGGGTGGATTCATGGACGGCCGCGCGCTGTCTGTGGACGAGGTCAATCAGATCGCTGACCTCGAAACCCGTGAGGTACTCCTTGCAAAGCTCGCCGGTGCCATGAAGGGCAACTTGGCAAAGGCTGCGGGTCTGTTCAATCAGCCCGCTTCCCAGGTCGCACGTCTTGCGGCCGCACTGCAAGAGAAGAAAGCTGCCTCCGGCGGCGAAGAAGCCGCGGCCGCACCCGCAGAAGCGGCCGAATAAAACCCCAACACCTCCCTGGCCGCGTCACCCTGCGGCCGTGGAAAGAACGAAAGGATTGCCCACATGGCAAAGCTCTCCGCTGACGAGCTCATCGATCAGTTCAAGGAATTGACCCTGCTGGAACTCAGCGACTTCGTGAAGAAGTTCGAAGATGTCTTCGAGGTCACCGCTGCTGCTCCCGTCGCCGTCGCCGCTGCCGGTGCACCGGCCGCTGCTGAAGCTGCTGTCGAGCAGGACGAGTTCGACGTCGTGCTCGAGTCGGCCGGCGACAAGAAGATCCAGGTCATCAAGGTCGTCCGCGAGGTCGTCTCGGGACTGGGTCTGAAGGAAGCCAAGGATCTCGTCGAGTCCGCTCCCAAGGCGATCCTCGAGAAGATCGACAAGGATGCCGCCGAGGCAGCCAAGACCAAGCTCGAAGAGGCCGGCGCCAAGGTTTCGGTCAAGTAAGACCGTTTTCTTCGCTCTACTCTCCACGATGGCCCGCAGCGTTTGCTGCGGGCCATCGTGCTGTCTCGGGGCCTCTATATAGGCGGCCCCGTACGCGAGCTCCACAGGCCCGCTCAGGGGTCCAGTTGCCACAAAGGTTACCGGCTAGTAGGTTTCAGAACCGATCGAGATCAGAGCGCGAAAAAAACTTTTCGGCATAACGTGAGTTACTCCCGAGTAACCGCGGATCCAGGTCTACCAGCAACAACCCGTACGGCTCGCCCGACCCAGCACGACCTCGGGAGAACCGTGAACCTGAGAAACGGCGACGGTGCGTATATTCGTCACGCCAAGTGGGTTAGAGTGAGCCGAACCACAGGCTCCGCACGGGGGCGGACTTCGTTTTGGAGGGACATTTCAGTGGGTGTTGAGGTCAGTGTTGAGGGGCTTACGAAGTCGTTCGGGTCGCAGAACATCTGGCGGGATGTCTCGCTGACTCTCCCGATGGGTGAGGTGAGTGTGCTGCTGGGCCCGTCGGGTACGGGTAAGTCGGTGTTCCTCAAGTCGTTGATCGGTCTGCTGCACCCGGAGCAGGGTTCGGTGATCGTCGACGGCACCGACATCACGAAGTGTTCTTCGCGTGAGCTGTACGAGATCCGCAAGCTGTTCGGTGTGCTGTTCCAGGACGGTGCGCTGTTCGGGTCGATGAGCCTGTTCGACAACATCGCTTTCCCGCTTCGTGAGCACACGAAGAAGAAGGAAGACGAAATCCGTCAGATCGTGATGGACAAGATCGAGTTGGTCGGTTTGACCGGTGCGGAGAACAAGCTCCCCGGTGAGATCTCCGGCGGTATGCGCAAGCGCGCCGGCCTGGCTCGTGCTCTGGTGCTGGACCCGCAGATCATCTTGTGCGACGAGCCGGACTCGGGTCTGGACCCGGTGCGTACGGCGTACTTGTCGCAGTTGTTGATCGACATCAATGCGCAGATCGATGCCACGATTTTGATCGTGACCCACAACATTCAGGTCGCTCGTACGGTTCCGGACAACATCGGCATGCTCTTCCGTAAGGAGCTGGTGATGTTCGGTCCGCGTGAGGTGTTGTTGACCTCGGATGAGCCGGTGGTCGAGCAGTTCCTCAACGGTCGTCGTATCGGGCCGATCGGTATGTCTGAGGAGAAGGACGACGCGCAGCAGAAGCGTGAGCAGGAGATGGTCGACGCCGGGCATTCTGACGGCGGTACCGCCGAGGATGTGCGTGGCATCGTTCCGCAGCTGCAGGCCACGCCGGGTCTGCCCGAGCGTCAGGCCGTCGCTCGTCGTCAGGCTCGTGTCCGGGAGATCCTGCATACCCTGCCCGAGCCCGCGCAGCGTGCGATCGAGGAGAGCTTCGAGGTCGAAGAGGCCGCGCAGGAGAACCAGCGCGAGGCCTACCGCAAAACCCAGCAACAGCCGGTGGGAGTCGGTTCCGGCTCCAACTCCGGTTACGACGAGACTCAGCAGCAGTCTTCCTACCAGGGCTCCGATGCCCAGACCGAACAGTTCCCCGCATATCGCGCCGGTGACAAGGCCCTCTAAATGACAAGTGCCACCACACGTGGCGTCGACAAAATTTCGAAGGCTGGCTCTGGGGCGTTGTCCCAGACGGGCAACATAGTCCAGCTGTTCGTCGACGTCGCGCGCCAGACCTTTGTGCGTCCATTTCAATGGCGCGAGTTCATCCAGCAGGCATGGTTCATCGCCAGCGTGACGATTCTGCCGACCGCGCTGGTCGCAATCCCGTTCGGCGCGATCGTGTCTCTGCAGACCGGTTCGCTGATTCGGCAGCTCGGCGCTGAATCGTTCACCGGTGCGGCCAGCGTCCTGGTGGTGATCCAGCAGGGCGCGCCTCTGGTGACGTCACTACTTGTGGCCGGTGCTGCCGGCTCTGCGGTGACGGCTGACCTCGGGTCCCGGACCATCCGCGAAGAGATCGATGCCATGGAGGTACTCGGCATCAATCCCGTTCAGCGACTGGTGGTCCCGCGCGTCCTGGCCATGATCTTGGTGGCCGTCCTTCTCTGTGGTCTCGTCTCGGTGGTCGGCATCGGCGGTGGTTACTTCTTCAACGTCATCGTCCAAGGTGGCACCCCCGGTGCCTATCTGGCTTCGTTCAGTGCTCTGGCGCAGTTGCCGGACCTCTACGTGGCCCTGCTCAAAGCTGCAGTTTTCGGTGTAATCGCCGGAGTCGTGGCCGCGTACAAGGGGCTCCACCCCAGTGGTGGACCCAAGGGTGTGGGTGATGCGGTCAACCAGGGCGTCGTCATCACCTTCTTGTTGCTGTTCTTTGCGAACTTGATCATCACTGCGGTCTACTTGCAGATCGTTCCGGCCAAGGGTTCATAGGAGAACAAGGGTGACGATCGCCAAAGGCCGAGGGGACATCGGTTATCGCGCAGGCAAAATCGCGCGTGTCCCGCTGCGCGTTCTGGACGGCGCGGGCGACCAGATGTCGTTCTACGGACGCGCCATCGGATGGTCTCCGCGCACCATCCGCCGCTATCCCAAGGAGCTGCTCCGGCTGCTCGCCGAGGTCGCCTTCGGTTCCGGTGGCCTCGCGGTCATCGGCGGGACCATCGGCGTCATGATCCTGATGTCCGGATTCACCGGTGTGGTGGTCGGGCTCCAGGGTGCCAACGCATTGGACCAGCTGGGGTCGCAGGCGCTGACCGGGTTCCTCGCCGCGTACGCCAACACCCGTGAGGTGGCGCCGCTCGTCGCCGGCCTCGCGTTGTCGGCAACAGTCGGTTGCGGCTTCACCGCCCAACTCGGCGCCATGCGGATCTCCGAAGAGATCGACGCGCTCGAGACGATGGCCGTGCCGTCGATCCCGTTCCTCGTGACCACCCGCGTACTCGCCGGCTTCATCGCGGTCATCCCGCTGTATGTGCTCGGTCTACTGTCGGCCTATTTCGCGTCCCGACTGATAGCTACGCAGTTCACCGGCCAATCCGCCGGTTCGTACGACCACTACTTCAATCTCTTCTTGCCACCTGCAGATGTGTTGTGGTCGTTTGGCAAGGTCATGATCTTTGCGTTCGTGATCATTCTCGTGCACTGCTACTACGGCTACTACGCCACGGGCGGGCCCGCCGGCGTCGGCGTGGCGGTCGGACACGCCGTTCGTGCAGCTCTGGTGATCATCGCGGTCCTCGACTTCTTCCTCGGTCTGGCCATCTGGGGCACCACGACGTCCGTCAGAGTGGGGGGCTGATCGATGCAGGCACTCAAACGCCGGGCGCTCGGTCTGGTGTTCTTCCTGGTGGTCGCGCTGTTCCTGACGCTGACGATCATGCAGTACAACAAATCGTTCACGAAGTTCGTCGACGTGAAGCTGAACACGACCTCGGCCGGCAACGCGTTGCCCAACAACGCCGACGTCAAGGCTCGCGGACTCATCGTCGGGGAGGTGCGCAGCGTCGAGCCGAACCTCGAAGACGGCTCGGTGGTCGTCACCCTGGGTCTGCAGCCGGACAAGGTCGACCTGTTGCCGACCGATACGACGGCCCGGATTCTGCCGAAGACGTTGTTCGGTGAGCGGTACGTGGCGTTGCAGATCCCGGACGGTCAAGAGGGCAGCGAGGGTGACCACCTGAGCAACGGCTCGACAATCGACGAGGACCAGTCCGGTAACGCCGTCGAGTTGCAGGAGTTGTTCGATCAGCTGCTCCCCGTGCTCGAGGCCATCCCACCGGCCGACCTGAACGTGACCCTGTCCGCGCTGTCGAAGGCGCTGGCGGGCAACGGCGAGCGCCTCGGTGCATCGTTCGAGCAGCTCAACACCGTCTTCAAGGGGATCAACGAGAACATGCCCGAACTCCAGGGCACGCTCCGCGGTCTCGCCAGCTTCTCGCAGACCTACTCCGAAGCTCTGCCCGACGTCATCGACTCGCTCGACACCCTGCGGACCACGACCAACACCCTGGTCGAGCGTCAAGGCGATCTCCGCACGGTGATCGCGGCGGTCACCCAGGTGGCGATCGACGGCACCGGGTTCCTCGAGACCAACCGCCGCGACCTGGTCGATCTGGCGATCCAGTCCGAACCGTTGTTGACGGCGTTGGCAAAGCAGTCGCCGGCGTTCGGCTGCACGTTCAAGAACTTCGCCGGACTGGTACCCGAAGCCAACGTCATCACCGGCGCCGGGACCGAGAACCCCGGTGTGCGGGTCAACCTGCAGTTCGTCAACCCACGTGGCCGGTACCTGCCGAACCAGGACGAGCCACGACTGTTCGACGAACGTGGACCGATCTGTTACGCGCAGCCCAGCAACGGCAGGCCCTTCCCGCAGTACCCCGCGGGCTCGGTCAACGACGGCTCGTACCAGCCGCCGTCCCGCAACGCCGGACCCCGCAACATCCCCACGCTCCCGGAGCCGCAGTACTCGGCGATGCCCGACGGCACCGCCACGCAGGCTCAGGAGCCCGCCACCAACTACAGCGATCCGAGGAACAAGCTGCAGATACAGGCCATCGTCGCCGCCGCGGCGGGTAAGGAGCCGGCAGAAGTGCCCAGCTGGATCGGTTTGATCGCGGCTCCCACCGTGCAGGGACAGCAGGTGAGCATCCGATGAAGAGTTTGGTCGGACCGCTCGTCAAGCTGATCATCTTCGCAGTGGTCACGGTGTTCGCCACCGCTGTCCTCGGGTTTGCCGTCGCCAACGGCGGTGCCGGAGGTGGCACGGACTTCAAGGCGGTGTTCACCGACGCCACGCAGGTGGCCCCGGGCGACGACGTCCGGATCGCCGGTGTCCGCGTCGGTCAGGTCAGTGGCGTCAAGATCGTCGATCGCGACAAGGCAGAAGTGGCCTTCTCGGTGGACCGCGGTGAACTCCCCGCCGGTGTCCGGATTGCGATCAAGCTCCGTAACCTGACCGGTCAGCGCTACCTCTCACTAGAGAAGGGGCCGGGCGACACGGCCGACACCATCGGTGGCGGGACGACGATCGGCCTGTCCCAGACCACCGAGGCGATCAACCTCACCGAACTGTTCAACGGCTTCCGGCCGCTGTTCCAGCAGCTGACCGCGGACGACGTGAACAAGCTGTCGGCCGAGATCATCAAGGTTTTCCAGGGTGAGAGCGGAACCATCTCGGAACTGGTCCGGGACACCGCGAGCCTGACGAACACGATCGCGGACCGCGATCAGGTCATCGGGCAGCTGATCGACAACCTGAACGTCGTCCTGAAGAACCTGAACGACCACGACGACCAGTTCACCCAGCTGTTGACGAACACCGAGAAGTTCGTCACCGGCTTGGCGAACCAGAAGGAGTCGGTCGGATCGGCCATCACGTCACTGTCCAACCTGACGGCCGTGACCGCCTCGATCCTGCAGCCGACCCGGCCAGCCATCCAGGGATCGATCGCAGCACTGAACGATCTGGGACAAACCGTCGTCGAACGGCAGGACGAGATCAAGCAGACGCTGACCACCCTGCCGATCAAGCTCCAGAAGATCGGCCGTGCAGCGACCTTCGGTTCGTGGTTCCAGTTCTATCTCTGTGGTCTGGACGTCACGGCGGGGAACGGTCAGAGCAACCTGCTCACGCAGCCGCTGATCCCGCTGCCGGACATCAACCACGTCCTGTACACGAGCGCAGCGACACGCTGCTGGGCGAGCGAGGATCCACCGTGACCAACACGACGACCAGGGGGGTGACCGCATGACCGATCGACGAACCATCAAACGCAGTCCTGTCACCATCGGATTCATCGGCATCTTGATCCTGCTGATGTTGTCGACGTCCGCGTTCTTTCTGCAGTCCCTGCCGTTGATCGGCGCGGGCATCATCTACAAGGCGGACTTCTCCGAGGCCGCCGGCCTGCAATCCGGGGCCGAGGTCCGAGTCGCGGGCGTCAAGGTCGGCAACGTTCGCAAGGTCGAGCTGAAAGGCGACCGCGTACGAGTGGACATGCAGGTCGACAAGGCCTGGATCGGTAACCAGACGTCGGCCTCGATCCAGATCAAGACGGTGCTGGGCCAGAAGTACATCGCCCTCGATCCGGCGGGTAACGAACTCGCCGATCCGAAGCAGGTCATCCCGCTGCAGCGCACCACGTCGCCGTACGACGTCATCGAGGCATTCTCCGATGCCGCCGATCAGGTCGAGGAACTCGACACCAATCAGCTGGCAACCAGCATGCGAACGTTGTCGGACGCGTTCTCCGGGACCCCGGCGGATCTTCGGTCGTCACTCGACGGCCTCACCCGCCTCTCGGAGACCATCGCGAGTCGTGACCAGAAGGTGCAGGAGCTGCTCGCTGCCACCGCGGACACCTCGAAGCTGCTCGCGGACCGCAACCAGGAGTTCGAGCGACTGATCTCCGGTGCGGGGGAGTTGCTCGGGGAATTGAACAATCGGCAGCAGGCGATCTCGGTACTGCTCTCGAGCACCATCACGCTGTCCGACACGCTGACGGGAATCGTCAAGGACAACCAGGAGCAGATCGGTCCCACGCTGGAGACACTGCGCCAGGTGATCGAGATCCTCAACGACCAGAACGAGAACCTGCGGCAGTCGCTGACGTACATGGCGCCCTTCTATCGCCTGTACGCCAACGTGCTGGGTAGCGGCCGCTGGTTCAATCAGGTGGTGACGAACCTGCTCCCACCGGCACTGCCGCAGCAGAACACGACTCGACTCCCTGTTCAGCAGGAGCAACTGGCGAACGGTGGCGGAACGGTGGCCGGACAATGATGACGTCGGCAAGCAACATGCAGGACACCCGCGGACCGGGACGGTGGTTCACGCCGCGGCACATCGTGTTGCTGGTGATCGGGCTGATCCTCGCCCTGCTCGTCGCCGGTTCTCTGTGGTGGGTGTTCCAACGTGTCACCGCCACGAAGATCACGGCCTACTTCCAGAGCAGCGTCGGTATCTACGACGGCAGCGACGTGCGGGTCCTCGGCGTGCCGGTCGGCACGGTCGGCAAGGTCACCCCCGAAGGCGAGCGCGTGAAGGTCGAGATGACCGTTCAGGGTGACGTCTCACTGCCGAAGGACGTGGGCGCGGTACAGGTCACGCCGTCCGTGGTCGCAGACAGGTACGTGCAGCTGACCCCGGTCTACGTCCGTGGGCCGAAGGCGCCGCAGGACTTCACACTCCAGCTCGACAAGACGATGGTTCCGGTCGAGGTCGACGAGCTCTACGCCTCGGTGCAGAAGCTGTCGGATTCGCTGGGGCCGGAGGGTGCCAACAAGAATGGGGCGGTCTCCGAGCTGGTGACCACTGGTGCCGAGAACCTGGCCGGCAATGGCGAGGCGCTCAACGAGACGATCAGCGGCCTGTCGAAGGCCGCGAACACCCTGAACGAATCTCGGGGAAATCTCGTCGACACCATCAAGAACCTCGACAGCTTCGTCGGAATGCTTGCGCGCAACGACGCACAGGTACGCCGCTTCAACACACAGATGGCTGATTTCACGACGTTCCTCGCCGGTGAACGCGATCAACTCGGGACCGCGCTGGACAAGTTGTCGATCGCACTCGGTGACGTCGCCGGATTCGTCGAGGACAACCGAGAATCCCTGGGCGCGCGGGTCAACGAGCTGATCCCGACCACCCAGACCCTGGTGGACACGAAGGAATACCAGAAAGAGATCCTGACGTCGTTGCCGTTGGCTCTGTCGAACCTGGTGAACGCGTACAACGCGGAGTCGGGAACGCTCGATTTGCACCTGACGCTGCCGGAACTGCAGGACCTGCTCGGAGCTCAGTGTGGGCTGCTCGATCTTGGACAGCTCAAGCCAGGGGATCCTGCGTTCGTCGAGTTCAGCAAGACGCTGCGACCGCTCATCGACCAGTGCACCAACGTTGCCGACCAGATCCAGGACGGCATCAAGACGCCCACCCTGAACCTGCCGTTCGGCATCTTCAGCACCGAGAACCAGCAGCGCAGTGGCCCCGTCCCGGGGACGGTGCCGGGCACTCCCGATCCAGGACTGGAGGGTGAGAACTGATGAGATCACCCAGACGCGCGACGGTCCGCAAGGCCGGTGCCGCCGCCATGATCGGTGCCGCGGTCATCGCGATCGCCGGTTGCGGAACGCAAGGTCTGCAGTCGGTTCCGCTGCCCGGTGGGGTGTCGGTCGGCGACAACCCGCGGACCTACAAGCTGCAGTTCACCGACGTGCTGGACCTGGTTCCGCAGGCGACGGTGAAGTTCAACGGCATCCAGGTCGGGCGCGTGACCGAGATCAAGGTCGCGCCGGACCAGTGGACGGCCGAGGTCGCCATCGAGGTGCAGAACAGTGTCGACCTGTCCGACAAGGCCATGGCGGAGGTCCAGCAGACCAACCTGCTGGGTGAGAAGTACGTCGCGCTCGAAGACCCGGAAGAGAATTCCGACCTGCCGCGCCAGAACCCTGCTCAGTTCATCGGCTGTCCCGCGGTGGGGGCGCCCGACTGCCGGACCCGCACCGCGACCGACGTCGAGCAGGTTCTCGGTGCGCTGTCGCTGCTGCTCAATGGTGGCGGCCTCAACCAGCTCAAGCCGATCGTGGACGAGCTGAACGATGCCCTGGAAGGCCGCGAGAGCGAGGTCAAGGGGCTGCTCAATGAGACTGCTCGGCTGATCAGCGGTCTCGACGAGCAAAAAGAGAACATCGTCACCGCACTCGACGGCCTCGACAAGCTGTCGAACCGTGCGCGCAGTCAGACCGACCAGATCAACCGGGTTCTCGACGAGTTGCCGCGAGGCATCGCCGTTCTCGAAGAGCAGCGGCCGCAGTTCGTGACCATGCTGCAGCAGCTCGACCGGCTCGGCGAGGTGGGCGTACAGGTGCTCGGAACAGCCCGTGAAGAGATCATCACCGATCTCAAGGCGTTGCGTCCCACTCTGCAGGCACTCGCCGGCGCAGCGCCGGATCTGATCACCGCTTCGCCGCTGCTGTTCACCTACCCGTTCCCGGACGCTCTGCTGCCGGGCGTGAAGGGTGACTCGACCAACCTGTTCGCCAATCTCGACCTGCGGTTGCTCAACCAGCTCGAGGCGCTCGGTGTCGGTCAAGGTGAACCGGTGTACAGCCCGCCGAAGACGGGCCCGTTGCCGGTCATCGATCCGCAGAATCCGTACTACAACGGCAACGGCCCGCGGCTCGGATGGCCGACGATCACCCTGCTGCCGTTGCCCAATGCGAGACCGGGGCCGAACACTCCGCCGTCGGGTGGGCAGTACGCGCTGATGCCCGAGGACCGCGCTGAGCACAGCTTCTTGCAGGCCCCCCTCGCGTTGCTCTCCGGAGCAGTCGGGCAAGGTACGGGGACTCAATCCACGACGACGCAGCCTGGGGGTGCCCCGTGATCTCGAAACTGGTCAAGTGGCAGCTCGTAATCTTCGTGATCGTCGGTGTGGTCGCCATCGTCTACGTCGGTGCCACGTACGCCAAACTCGACCGTCTCGTCGGTATCGGCTCGTACACGGTGAAGGCCGAGTTCACCGATTCCGGCGGAATCTTCACCAACGGTGAGGTCACCTACCAGGGTGTGCCGGTCGGGCGCGTCGGTGCGCTCACGCTCCTGCCGGACGGTGTCGAAGTGGCTCTGGTCCTCGATTCCGACGGTCCGAAGATCCCCGACTCGGCGATGGCTGTCGTCGCGAACCGGTCGGCGATCGGTGAGCAATATGTCGATCTGCGGCCGACGAGCAACGAGGGGCCGTACCTCAAGAACAATTCGGTCATAACCGACACCGACATCCCGCCGGCGCTCGACGGGGTCCTCAAGTCGGCGGTCGACTTCACCGACTCGATCCCGGTGGAGGACCTGACCACGGTGGTGACGGAGTTGGGCAATGCGTTCAACGGCAACGCGGACAATCTGCGATCGCTGATCGACTCGCTGACCAACCTGTCCCAGGCCGGGGTGGACAATCTGCCCGAGACCATCTCGCTGATCCAGAACAGCGATGTGGTGCTGGGGACGCAGGCCGAACAGTCAGATGAAATCCTGGCGTGGTCGAGCAATCTGAAGTTGATCACCCAGACCCTGCAGGCCTCTGATCCGGCCATCCGGAGACTGCTCACGACCGGTACGACCAGCGCCACACAGATCTCCCGGCTGCTGCAGGACAGCGGCGGCGACATCACCACTGTCGTCCGTAACCTCGCCGAAGACGTCCGGACGATCTCGCCCACGTTCTTCGCGGTGAGTCCGTCCCTGGCGTTGCTGTCGGCGCTCTCCAGCGGTAGCTATAGTCCGGCACCGGGCGACGGCACCATTCACTTCGGCATCGTGCTCGAGGTGAACAACCCTCCCGCGTGCACGCTCGGTTACGAGGGCACCGAGGAGATCATCGCGGAGGAGAAGCGGAAGAACCCCGACTTCGACATCAACTACGACGACTTCCCGTTCAACACCGATGCGAAATGTACTGTTGCGCAGGGGAATCCGACCGACGTCCGCGGTGCTGCCCGTTCTGTCTACTCGAATCCGAACATCCCGCAGCCGTGGGACGACAATCCGAAGAAGATGCCGGACACCCTCAACCTCAACCCCATTGCGGAACAGATCGCGTTCCTTCTGGGCGTGCGCGACAAGTGATCTCGGCGGCGGCACAGGCGGCGGGGTACGAGTTCTCAGTCGGCGTGTGTACCTTGGGCGGGCGATGACTGACAAACCCAAACCCGGCCGACAGCGACGTCTCGGTTCGCAACGGCTGTGGCTACGGATCTCGGCTGCCCTGGCGGTGGTCGGACTCGTAGCCGCAGTGGTGTGCACCGGCGTCTTCGGATACCAGTGGTACGACGCCAAGTTCAACGTCCAGGCCACGCAGCAGGCCCGCGACGACGCCCAGGACGGTGCCGAGCAGGTGATGCTGAACGTCACCAACATCGATCCCGCGAACATGACCGCGTACCGAGAACAGCTCAACTCCTCGCTCGTCGACGAAGCGGCGAATCAGGTGACCCCGGAGACGTTCCAGCAGCTGGTCGCCGAAGGTGAGGCAAACGGCGGGGCGTCGGCCAAGCTGACTTCGTCGATCGTGCGCAGTGGGGTCGTGGAGTTCAACAAAGAAGACGAGACGGCGAAGGTGATCGTCTACGTCGAGTCGGTGCGCTCGGTGGCGAATCAGGATCCGGTGACCCTGCAGTCGGGTTTCTCGGTAGGAGTTCGCAAGGTGGACGGCGCGTGGAAGGCCTCTGACATCCAGCCTCTCGATGCGTTTGCACTGCAGGACCCGGCCGGCGCACCCGCGCCCGCCGACCCCTCTGCAGTTCCCGCGCCCGCCACCACTGCGCCGGGAGGCAACTGATGACCAACCAACCACCCCGCAGGCCCGGTCGACCGGCCGGGCCGCGCGGCAAGATCCGTGTCGCAGGTAGTGGCCCGGCCAAGGGCAAGGTGCGCGGCGACGCCGAGGACGAGGCCGCCGAGACCACAGCCGTCGAGCCCGCAGCCGTCGAGACCGGCCAGGCTGCCGCCGAGGCACCCGACGACGTGACCGCCGGCGACGGAGAAGCGAAAGCGGCCGATGTCGCGGAGCCGTCGACTGCTGTCGGCGACGACACCGTGTCGCTCGACAAGGGCGACCGCAAAAGTCGGCCGAAGGCCAAGAGTGCATCCCTGAAGAAGCCCGGCCGGGCCGATGAGGGTGTCGCCGGCCCGGGAGGGCGTCCGGCAGCGAAGGGCGCAGCTGCGACGAAGACCCGCAGTGGGTTCCTGACCTGGCGCAAGGTCGCCGCGGTGGCAACCGTGGCCGTGGTGTTCGCGGTCCTGGCCGTCGTGCTCGCGCTCAAGCCGGGTGCGAAGACCGAATCGAACGATGCCTTTCTCGATGCCGCCGCGACCAGCGAGCTCAAGGCGCAGGCCGGCGAGCGGATGTGCACCGTCCTGGGCGTCGACCCGGTGAAGTTCGACGACTGGGCTGCGCGGGCAAAGGCAGCGCTGACGGGTGAATACATCAACGAGTTCAACGAGTACCTGCAGGCCAACCGGGATCTGGCCACCCAGACCGGCCAGGGCGCCGAGTGCAAGGTCGACCTCATCGGGATCAGCAACATGGACGACACGCGCGCCAACGTGATCGGGACCTTCGTGCTGAGCAACACCCAGCAGGGCGTCGCAGTTCTGGGCACTCCCAATCTCGCGCGCGTGGACGTCGGACTGCAGAAGGTCGACGGGCAGTGGCTCATCAGCCGCATCTCTGATTTTTAACCTCAGCGTCGGAGAATTTTTCCCCTCCGATCCGCGCGTTCCTCTTGACGCAGGGCCATCTTGGTTGCAGTCTGTTCGCAGTAACCAAAAGGGGTTGTTTATGTGCGCCCTTTTTCTGGTACAGTTGGACGTTGCGCTGGCTGCCTCCTGTCCACCTCACGATTTCACCTTCCGACCACACAAACGTGGTGCCTCGGGTGATCGCCGTTGACCAGGTCGTACAGCAGCGAAACACCACCTAGGCACTACGAGTAATTCGTGTTGGAAGGACATATCTTGGCAGTCTCCCGCCAGTCCACCTCAACCATTCCAGGTGCGCCTCGGCGCGCCTCGTTCGCAAAGCTCAGCGAGCCCCTTGAAGTACCCGGACTGCTTGATGTGCAGCTCGAGTCCTTCGAATGGCTGGTCGGGTCCGCGGAATGGCGTGAGCGCGCTGCATCTCGCGGCGATGCAAACCCTACCGGCGGTCTGGAGGACATCCTCACCGAACTGTCTCCGATCGAAGACTTCTCCGGGTCCATGTCGCTGTCCTTCTCCGACCCTCGGTTCGACGAGGTCAAGGCCTCTGTCGAAGAGTGCAAAGACAAGGACATGACGTACGCGGCTCCGCTGTTCGTCACCGCGGAGTTCATCAACAACAACACCGGCGAGATCAAGTCGCAGACCGTCTTCATGGGCGACTTCCCGATCATGACCGACAAGGGCAGCTTCGTCATCAACGGCACCGAGCGTGTCGTGGTGAGCCAGCTGGTGCGTAGCCCCGGTGTGTACTTCGACGCCAACATCGACAAGACGACCGAGAAGACGCTGCACAGCGTCAAGGTCATCCCGGGCCGTGGTGCGTGGCTCGAGTTCGACGTCGACAAGCGCGACACCGTCGGTGTCCGCATCGACCGCAAGCGTCGCCAGTCGGTGACCGTGCTCCTCAAGGCCCTCGGCTGGACCAAGGAGCAGATCGAAGAGCGCTTCGGTTTCTCCGAGATCATGATGTCGACGCTGGAGAAGGACAACACCGCCGGCACCGATGAGGCGCTGCTCGAGGTCTACCGCAAGCTGCGTCCGGGCGAGCCCCCCACGAAGGAGTCCGCGCAGACCCTGCTGGAGAACCTGTTCTTCAAGGAGAAGCGTTACGACCTGGCCAAGGTGGGCCGCTACAAGGTCAACAAGAAGCTCGGCCTCGTCGAGAACCCGATGGCCGGCGCCCCGGTGCTGACCGAAGAGGACATCGTCGCGACGGTCGAATACCTGGTGCGTCTGCACGAGGCCGATCCCAACATCACCAGCACGATGACCGTGCCCGGTGGCGTCGAGGTCCCGGTCGAGGTCGACGACATCGACCACTTCGGCAACCGCCGCCTGCGTACCGTCGGCGAGCTCATCCAGAACCAGATCCGCGTGGGCCTGTCCCGCATGGAGCGCGTCGTTCGCGAACGTATGACGACCCAGGATGTCGAGGCCATCACGCCGCAGACCCTGATCAACATCCGTCCCGTGGTCGCCGCGATCAAGGAGTTCTTCGGAACCTCGCAGCTGTCGCAGTTCATGGACCAGAACAACCCGCTGTCGGGTCTGACCCACAAGCGCCGCCTGTCGGCGCTGGGCCCCGGTGGTCTGTCCCGTGAGCGTGCCGGCCTCGAAGTCCGTGACGTCCACCCGTCGCACTACGGCCGCATGTGTCCGATCGAGACCCCGGAAGGCCCGAACATCGGCCTGATCGGTTCGCTGTCGGTCTACGCGCGGGTCAACCCGTTCGGCTTCATCGAGACCCCTTACCGCAAGGTGGTCGACGGTGCCGTCACCGACGACATCCATTACCTGACCGCAGACGAGGAAGATCGCTACCTCGTCGCGCAGGCCAACTCGCCGATCGGAGCCGACAACCGGTTCACCGACGATCGCGTGATGGTCCGCAAGAAGGGCTCGGAGATCGAGTACGTCCCGATCACCGACGTCGAGTTCATGGATGTCAGCCCGCGCCAGATGGTGTCGGTCGCCACGGCCATGATCCCGTTCCTCGAGCACGACGATGCCAACCGTGCCCTGATGGGCGCGAACATGCAGCGTCAGGCGGTGCCGCTGGTTCGCAGCGAGTCCCCGCTGGTCGGTACCGGCATGGAGCTGCGCGCAGCTGTCGACGCCGGCGATGTGATCATCTCGGCGAAGTCCGGCGTGGTCGAAGAGGTCTCGGCCGACTACATCACCGTGATGGCAGACGACGGCACCCGGGACACGTTCCGGATGCGCAAGTTCGCCCGCTCGAACCAGGGCACGTGTGCCAACCAGCGTCCGATCGTGGACGAGGGTCAGCGCGTGGAAACCGGCCAGGTCCTGGCCGACGGACCCTGCACCGATCAGGGTGAGATGGCCCTCGGAAAGAACCTGCTCGTGGCGATCATGCCGTGGGAAGGCCACAACTACGAGGACGCGATCATCCTGAGCCAGCGTCTGGTCGAAGAGGACGTGCTCACCTCGATTCACATCGAAGAGCACGAAATCGACGCCCGCGACACCAAGCTCGGTGCCGAGGAGATCACCCGGGACATCCCGAACGTCTCCGATGAGGTGCTCGCCGATCTCGACGAGCGCGGCATCATCCGCATCGGTGCCGAGGTTCGTGATGGCGACATCCTGGTCGGAAAGGTCACGCCGAAGGGCGAGACCGAGCTGACCCCGGAAGAGCGCCTGCTGCGCGCCATCTTCGGTGAGAAGGCGCGAGAAGTTCGCGACACCTCGCTGAAGGTTCCGCACGGTGAGACCGGCAAGGTCATCGGCATCCGCGTGTTCTCGCGCGATGACGACGACGATCTGCCTCCCGGTGTCAACGAGCTGGTCCGGGTGTACGTGGCCCAGAAGCGCAAGATCCAGGACGGCGACAAGCTCGCAGGCCGCCACGGCAACAAGGGCGTCATCGGCAAGATCCTCCCCGCCGAGGACATGCCCTTCCTGCCCGACGGCACCCCTGTCGACATCATCCTGAACACCCACGGTGTGCCGCGTCGTATGAACATCGGCCAGATCCTGGAGACCCACCTCGGGTGGATCGCCAAGACCGGCTGGAACATCAACGTCGCGGAAGGGACGCCTGAATGGGCGTCGAAGCTGCCCGAGGACATGCTCTCGGTGGAGCCCAACACCAACACCGCGACACCGGTGTTCGACGGCGCCACGGATGCGGAATTGACGGGCCTGCTGGCCTCGACGCTTCCCAACCGTGACGGTGAAGTGATGGTCAACGCCGACGGCAAGGCGACCTTGTTCGACGGTCGCAGTGGCGAGCCGTTCCCGTACCCGGTCTCGGTCGGCTACATGTACATCATCAAGCTGCACCACTTGGTCGACGACAAGATCCACGCTCGTTCGACCGGGCCGTACTCGATGATCACGCAGCAGCCGCTGGGTGGTAAGGCGCAGTTCGGTGGACAGCGTTTCGGCGAGATGGAGTGCTGGGCCATGCAGGCCTACGGGGCGGCGTACACGCTGCAGGAGCTTCTCACCATCAAGTCGGACGACGTCGTCGGTCGCGTGAAGGTGTACGAGGCCATCGTCAAGGGCGAGAACATCCCGGAACCGGGTATCCCCGAGTCGTTCAAGGTGCTGCTGAAGGAACTTCAGTCGCTGTGCCTGAACGTCGAGGTGCTCAGCTCCGATGGTGCCGCCATCGAGATGCGTGATGGCGACGACGAGGACCTGGAGCGGGCTGCGGCCAACCTGGGTATCAATCTGTCGCGCAACGAGTCAGCCACCGTCGATGACCTGGCCAACTGATCACTCTCCGCTTTTCCTGACTGAGCTACTGAAAGGTAAATAGTGCTCGACGTCAACTTTTTCGATGAACTGAAGATTGGCCTGGCCACCGCCGACGACATCCATAACTGGAGCTTCGGCGAGGTGAAGAAGCCGGAGACGATCAACTACCGCACGCTCAAGCCAGAGAAGGACGGCTTGTTCTGCGAGAAGATCTTCGGTCCCACCCGGGACTGGGAGTGCTACTGCGGTAAGTACAAGCGCGTCCGCTTCAAGGGCATCATCTGCGAGCGCTGCGGCGTCGAGGTCACTCGCGCCAAGGTGCGTCGTGAGCGGATGGGCCACATCGAGCTGGCCGCTCCGGTCACCCACATCTGGTACTTCAAGGGTGTGCCGAGCCGGTTGGGTTACCTGCTCGACCTGGCGCCGAAGGATCTCGAGAAGATCATCTACTTCGCCGCCTACGTGATCACCGCTGTCGACGACGAACTGCGTCACAACGAGAAGTCGACCCTCGAGGCCGAGATGGAGGTCGAGAAGAAGGGTGTCGCAGACACCCGGGACGCCGACCTCGAAGAGCGTGCCAAGAAGCTCGAAGAGGACCTGGCAGAGCTGGAGCGCGAAGGCGCCAAGGCCGATGCCCGCCGCAAGGTCAAGGATGCCGGCGAGCGCGAGATGCGCCGTATCCGCGACACCGCGCAGCGCGCCCTCGACGATCTCGAAGAGATCTGGGACAAGTTCGTGAAACTTGCTCCCAAGCAGATGATCATCGACGAGAAGCTGTACCGCGAGATCCAGGATCGTTACGGCGAGTACTTCACCGGAGCGATGGGTGCCGAGGCCATCAAGCGTCTGCTCGAGGACTTCGACATCGCGGCCGAGGCCGAGATCCTGCGCGACACCATTCGCAACGGCAAGGGGCAGAAGAAGCTCCGTGCGCTCAAGCGTCTGAAGGTCGTGGCAGCGTTCCACCAGTCGGGCAACTCCCCGCTGGGCATGGTTCTCGACGCCGTGCCGGTGATCCCGCCGGAGCTGCGCCCGATGGTCCAGCTCGATGGTGGCCGTTTCGCGACGTCCGACCTGAACGACCTGTACCGCCGCGTGATCAACCGCAACAACCGCCTCAAGCGACTGATCGATCTCGGTGCTCCCGAGATCATCGTCAACAACGAGAAGCGGATGCTGCAGGAGTCCGTCGACGCACTGTTCGACAACGGCCGTCGTGGCCGTCCGGTCACCGGACCGGGTAACCGCCCGCTGAAGTCGTTGAGCGATCTGCTCAAGGGCAAGCAGGGTCGTTTCCGTCAGAACCTGCTCGGCAAGCGCGTCGACTACTCGGGCCGTTCGGTCATCGTCGTCGGCCCGCAGCTCAAGCTGCATCAGTGTGGTCTGCCCAAGCTGATGGCTCTGGAGCTGTTCAAGCCGTTCGTGATGAAGCGTCTGGTCGACCTGAACCAGGCACAGAACATCAAGTCCGCCAAGCGGATGGTGGAGCGTCAGCGCCCCGCAGTGTGGGACGTGCTCGAAGAGGTCATCGCCGAACATCCGGTGCTGCTCAACCGTGCTCCGACCCTGCACCGTCTGGGCATCCAGGCGTTCGAACCGCAGCTCGTCGAGGGCAAGGCCATCCAGCTCCACCCGCTCGTGTGTGAGGCGTTCAACGCCGACTTCGACGGTGACCAGATGGCAGTGCACCTGCCGCTGAGCGCCGAGGCACAGGCCGAGGCCCGCATCCTGATGCTGTCCTCGAACAACATCCTGTCGCCCGCGTCGGGTCGTCCGCTGGCCATGCCGCGTCTGGACATGGTGACCGGTCTGTTCCACCTGACCACGTTGAAGAACGACGCGATCGGTGCTTACACCGCTTCGTCGAACGACGACGTCGAGCGCGGTGTGTACTCCACTCCGTCCGAGGCTCAGATGGCCGTGGACCGTGGGTTGCTCAGTGTGCAGGCTCCGATCAAGGTTCGGCTGACGCATCAGCGTCCGACGCGCGAGATCGAGCGGGCTCAGTACCCGGAGGGCTGGAAGTTCGGCACCCCGTGGACCATCGAGACCACTCTCGGTCGCGTGCTGTTCAACGAGCTCCTGCCGAACGACTACCCGTTCGTCAACGAGCAGATGCCGAAGAAGCGTCAGGCCACGATCATCAACGACATGGCCGAGCGCTACCCGATGATCGTCGTCGCGCAGACCGTCGACAAGCTCAAGGACGCGGGCTTCTACTGGGCCACCCGTTCGGGTGTCACCATCGCCATGTCCGACGTGCTCGTCTCGCCGGACAAGGCTGCGATCCTCGACAAGTACGAGGAGCGGGCCGACGGCCTGGAGCGCAAGTTCCAGCGTGGTGCCCTCACCGGCGCAGAGCGTCGGGATGCCTTGGTGGAGATCTGGAAGCAGGCAACCGAAGAGGTTGGCGCCGACATGGAGCGTCACTACCCCGACGACAACCCGATCCCGATGATCGTGCAGTCCGGTGCCGCGGGCAACATGACCCAGATCCGCTCGCTCGCGGGCATGAAGGGTCTGGTGACCAACCCGAAGGGTGAGTTCATCCCGCGCCCGATCAAGTCCTCGTTCCGTGAGGGTCTGACCGTTGCCGAGTACTTCATCAACACGCACGGCGCCCGTAAGGGTCTGGCCGACACCGCGCTTCGTACCGCCGACTCGGGTTACCTGACCCGTCGTCTGGTGGACGTGTCGCAGGACGTCATCGTGCGTGAGACCGACTGTGGCACCGAGCGTGGTATCAACACGATCATCGCCGAGAAGCAGTCCGATGGATCGCTCATCCGTGACGCCCACGTCGAGACGTCCACGTACGCACGTACGTTGGCGACCGACGCGGTCGACGCGAACGGCAAGGTCATCATCGAGCGTGGATTCGATCTCGGTGATCCCGCGATCGAGGCTCTGCTCGAGGCCGGCATCTCGCAGGTCAAGGTCCGTTCGGTCCTGACCTGCAGCACCGGCACCGGCGTCTGCGCCACCTGCTACGGCCGCTCGATGGCGACCGGCAAGCTCGTCGACATCGGTGAGGCCGTCGGTATCGTCGCGGCTCAGTCGATCGGTGAGCCCGGTACCCAGCTGACCATGCGTACCTTCCACCAGGGTGGCGTCGGCGACGACATCACCGGTGGTCTGCCGCGTGTGCAGGAACTGTTCGAGGCTCGTGTCCCCAAGGGCAAGGCCCCGATCGCCGAGGTCTCCGGACGGATCCGTCTCGAAGACGACGATCGCTTCTACAAGATGACCATCACACCCGATGATGGCTCGGAAGAGGTTGTCTACGACAAGATCTCCAAGCGTCAGCGTCTGCGTGTCTTCAAGCACGACGACGGCAGCGAGCGTCTGCTCGCTGACGGCGACCACATCGAGGTCGGTCAGCAGCTCATGGAAGGTGCTGCCGATCCGCACGAGGTGCTGCGCATCATGGGGCCGCGTCAGGTGCAGGTGCACCTCGTCGGCGAGGTCCAGGAGGTCTACCGGAGCCAGGGTGTGTCGATCCACGACAAGCACATCGAGACGATCGTTCGTCAGATGCTGCGTCGCGTGACGATCATCGACTCCGGTGCCACCGAGTTCCTGCCCGGTTCGCTCACCGAGCGTGCCGAGTTCGAGGCGGCCAACCGTCGCGTCGTGTCCGAAGGTGGCGAGCCCGCCGCCGGACGCCCGGTGCTCATGGGTATCACCAAGGCATCGCTGGCAACCGAGTCCTGGTTGTCCGCGGCGTCGTTCCAGGAGACCACTCGCGTGCTCACCGATGCGGCCATCAACAGCCGTAGCGACAAGCTCGTCGGCCTCAAGGAGAACGTGATCATCGGTAAGCTCATCCCGGCCGGAACCGGTATCAACCGGTACCGGAACATCCAGGTGCAGCCGACCGAAGAAGCCCGCGCAGCTGCGTACGCGGTGCCGTCCTACGACGACACGTACTACAGCCCGGACGGCACCTTCGGTGCCCCGTCCGGTGCGGCTGTCCCGCTGGACGATTACGGATTCAGCAGCGACTACCGCTAGGTACTAGCAACTCAAGCGGGCGTCCCCTTTCGAGGGGGCGCCCGCTTTTGCGTTACCCGGAGGTCGAATTCGCGCCCACCTGCCGACGTACGCGCCAGGTGCACCTGGCGCGTACGCACGTAGGTGGCGCGAATTCGGATCAGGCGGCGGCCATCAACCCGTGAGTCGTCAGAGCCTGGACCAGTATTCGGCGGAATCGGGCGGGGTGCTCGAGGTCTTTCCAGTTCCAGCGCACGACGAATACGCCGATGCGACGCAACTTCTGCTCGCGCCATTTCTCGCGCTCGTACGCCTGCTCGGTCGTTTCACCGGGACGGAGATAACGGACGTACTTTGCGTGACCGTCGAACTCCCCGGCCACGAGGCCATCCCAGTCGAAATCAGTGCGGGCCACGAAGGTTCCGTCGGCGTCGAGAAACCGGTTTTGCAGACGTGCGAGCGGGATATCGCCGAAGCTCAGCATCATCGCACGGGACAGGGATTCGCCGATGCTCTCGGCCTTCCCGTCGGCCACCGCGAGCGCTGCCCGGGCGATGGAGACACCGGTCCTGCCGACGCTGCCGCGTAACGCGTTCTCCAGTTCGGATCGCGGTACCCCCGTGAACAATGCTCCATCGAGCACACACACCGCCTGGTAGAACGTTCCGGAACGGGCTATGTCGATTGCCGTCCGCGCCGGTGATGTCACGAGATACTCGCCGACCATGACCACCTCGTGTGGATTCCAGGTGGATCCGTGAATCACGCATCCCCGGCCTTTGCGGTGTCCTCCTCCGATACGATTCGCCGTGAAGTGAACCCGCTTGAGGTCACCATTGAGCATCGGCAGGCCGTGCAAGACTGCGGCGGACCAGTGGCTGATCGCCTTACCCGGTTCGCCGTTGTCGGCGGCCGCGAGGACTGTCCGCCGATACAGTTCCCGTTCTCGATCGAATCGATCGAGCTCGACCAGATCTGAGGTGAACGTGTAGAAGCCGCGTTGGATCCGGGTCAACTGACCCGTCTTGACGCGAGTCGCCAGCCGGCGGTCGAGTTCGCCGATCTGCACTGCGTCGCGGCGACGGATGATTCGGGAATTGTCTGCATTGGGTTCATTCATGAGTCGACTGTCGGAATCGGCACCGACGGAGTTCGCGCGATTTCACCCTTCGGAGGCGGGCCTGTGGATACCCGGCCGGTCTGTGGACAGAAGTTCGCGCCACTTGCACGCGTGCGCGCCGGTTGCAACTGGCGCGTACGCGCGTAGGTGGCGCGAATTTAGGAGGGAGGGGAAGTCAGGCGTTGCGGTAGGGCATGTATTGCACGGCCCACTGGTTGCCGTCGGGGTCGGCGAAGCCGACGAAGTGGCCCCAGGGCTGGATGTCGATCTCGCCGGGGTCGATGCCGACGGACTGCAGGTGGTCGTGGGCTTCCTGAATGTCGGTGACCACGACCTGGAGGCCTTTGACCGAGCCGGGCTCGGCGTCGGTGAGGCCTTTGCCGAAGGCAATGGAGCAGGCAGAACCGGGCGGCGTCATCTGGACGAAGCGGACCTCATCGGAGACCACGTGATCGTGGTCGACGTTGAAGCCGACCTTCTTGTAGAAGTCCCGTGCGCGGTCGACGTCGGTGACGGGAAGGATGACGAGTTCGAGTGTCCAGTTCATGATTTCCTCCAGTGCGTGCGGTGGGTTTCTGGTTTTGCTGCTGAGAACATCATCGCAACGATTGCGGACAGTTTCGGTCCTCAATGTTCGCCGCAGTTCAATTGGGGTACGCGAGGCGCATGAACAGCACCGAGCTTTTGATCATCGGCAGCGGTCCCGGCGCGGTGTCGGCGGCGGAAAGTTATCGCCACAACGGCGGAAGCGGGCGCGTGCTGATCGTGACGACGGACCCCGAGCTGCCGTACTTTCGGCCGCCCCTGAGCAAGGACTACCTGCAGGGGGAGAGCGGCCCCGACGACGTCGCGTTGCACCCAAGGGAGTGGTACAGCGAGCGCGACGTCGAAGTCCGCACCGACACTTCGGTTGTCGAGCTCGACACCACCGCCAAGAACGCGAAGCTCTCGACCAGCGAGACCATCGATTTCGACACCGCGATCATCGCAACGGGCGCCCGACCGGTACCGATCCCGGTGCCCGGCGGCGAACACGCACTGTTGCTGCGCTCGTTCTCCGAGGCCTCGAAACTACGCGATGCCGCCGAGAAGGCGGCTTCGGCCGTGGTCATCGGCGCAGGGTTCATCGGTTGTGAAGCCGCCGCTTCGCTCGCGGCGCGCGGGGTGACCACGACCCTCGTCGCGCCGGACGATGTCCCGCAGAAAAGTCGTCTCGGCCCCGATGCCGGCGCCAGGATCCGGGCGATGCTCGACGATGCCGGCGTGCGCTACGTCGGCGGTCCGAACGTTGTCAAGATCGAACCGGGGGCGGTGACCTTGGACGACGGCGTCCGCATCGACGCCGACCTCATCCTCGCGGCGACCGGGATCACGCCGTGCGCGGACATCGCGGAGTCGGCGGGCCTGAGGGTCGACGAGGGCCGGATCGTCGTCGACGAACACATGCGCACCAGCGCGGCCGGTGTACTTGCCGTCGGCGACGTCGCGACCGCGCACAACACGGCCGCCGGACGCCAGGTCGCCACCGAACACTGGCAGGACGCGGTCGATCAGGGGGAGGTTGCCGGCGCAACGGCGGCCGGGGTCGAGAAATCGTGGGATGCCGTTCCGGGATTTTGGACGACCATCGGCGACCACACCCTCAAGTACGCGGCATGGGGCGACGGCTACGACACCGCGCACCTCGTCGAACGCAACGGTGGTTTCCCGGAAGGCGGCTTCACCGTCTGGTACGAGCGCGGCGGGGTCACCGTCGGCGGGCTCACCTACAACAGCGACGACGACTACGACCTGGCGGAGAAGCTGGTTGCCGATCACAAACCGCCGCCGGCCTGACGGCAGATGGCCCGGAGCGCAGATTATTTGCGCTATGCCAACATGATTCGCAACTTCGAGTCAATTCGTCGATTCAACTGACGTAGCGACGCCGGCAGGGTTGTAATCCGACCTATGGCCTTCGACACAGTGATCCGCCGAGGCCGGTGGTTCGACGGCACCGGCGCGGCATCGGGTATCCGCGACATCGGCATCCGCGATGGTCGCATCGCCCTCATCTCCGCCGAGCCAATCGACGCAGACGGTTGCGCCGACGTCATCGACGCAACGGGGCTGTGGGTGCTACCCGGCATGATCGACATCCACACCCACTACGACGTCGAGGTGCTCGGCGGTCCTGATCTGAGCGAGTCGCTGCGCCACGGCGTGACCACAGTGCTGCTCGGTTCGTGCTCACTGTCGACCATCCACGTCGACGCCGAGGTGGCAGGGGATCTCTTCGGACGGGTGGAAGCGATCCCGCGCGGCCACGTCATCTCCAACATCGAGCGGCACCGGACGTGGCGCAACGCCCGCGAATACGTCGACGCGCTCTCCTCGCTGGCTCTCGGCCCGAACGTCGCAGCCTTCATCGGGCACTCCGACATCCGGGCGGCGGCGATGGGCCTCGACCGCGCGACCCGCGGCGACGTGGTTCCCACCGCAACCGAACAGGTCCGGATGGAACGGATGCTCATCAAGGCCCTGGATGCGGGTTTCGTCGGGTTGTCGTCGCAGCAACTGCTCTTCGACAAACTCGACGGCGTCGTCTGCCGCTCGCGAACTCTGCCGTCCACGTACGCGAAGCGGCGGGAGTTGCGCCGACTCAACGCGATCCTGCGGAGGCGCAAGCGTGTGCTGCAGTCAGGGCCCGACATCTCGCGCACTCTCAACGTACTGTCGCAGCTGTTCACATCGCTGGGAGTCGGACGGCCGCAACTGAAGACGAGCCCGCTGTCCGCGGCCGACATCAAAGCCCGACCCGAGGTCGTCCACGCCATGGGCCCGATGGCCAGGCTGATCAACAGGCTCGGCGGCGACTTCCGGTGGCAGCACCTGCCGGTGCCGTTCGAGGTCTACGCCGACGGCATGGAACTGGCCGTGTTCGAGGAGTTCGGTTCCGGCGCGGCGGCTTTGCACCTGCAAGACGAGATCGACCGCAATGAGTTGATGCGGGACGAGAGCTACCGCCGCCGGTTCCGCCAGGACTACGACAAGAAATACGGGCCGCGGGTCTGGCACCGGGATTTCTTCGACGCGGAGATCGTCGAATGCCCGGACCCGGACGTGGTCGGCAAGACCTTCGGCGACGTCGGACTCGACCGCGGCGGCCTCCATCCGGTCGACGCGTACCTCGACCTGCTTCTCGAGCACGGACCCAAGATCCGCTGGCGCACCACGATCTCCAATCATCGACCCGAGCTGCTCAAGAAGCTCGCCAGGGATCCCGGGGTCCAGATCGGCTTCTCCGACGCCGGCGCGCACCTGCGGAGCATGGCGTTCTACAACTTCGGGCTGCGGCTGCTCCGGCACGTGCATTCCGCGGCGGAGGCCGGTGAGCCGTTCATGACCGTCGAACACGCCGTGCACCGGCTGACCGGAGAACTCGGTGACTGGTACGGCATCGATGCCGGACACCTGCGCGTCGGAGACCGGGCCGACCTGTTCGTGCTCGACCCCGAGCATCTCGATGCCTCCCTCGAGGACTATCGCGAGGCGGAGGTCGAGCAGTTCGGCGGGCTCTCGCGCATGGTGAACCGCAACGAACGTACCGTTCGCACCGTCATGGTGGGCGGTGAGACGGTGTTCGCCGACGACCGCCCGGCAGATGCGCTGGGGCACAAACGCATCGGACGTTTCCTTCCCGCACACGCGAACGAAAAGAGGTACGAACGTGTCAGCTGACAACAAGTCCGTAGTGCTGGGTCTCTGGGCCGCACTGAGCAAGCGAGACTGGGAGGGGGTCAAAGGATTTGTGTCCGACGATTGCATCTATATCGACATGCCGGTCGGTCCCGGACTCGCCGCCCGAGGTCCCGATGACATCGTCAAGCGATTGAAGGTCGGGCTGGAGAGCCTCGCCGACTACATCAACCACGACGGCCTGCTGATCTCCGACGGCGCGGACGTGATGTACGAGCACAGCGAGACGTGGACCTGGGCGACCGGCGAGACCGCGACCCTGGCCTTCGTAACCGTGCACAAAGTGGTCGACGGCGAGATCACCCTCTGGAAGGACTACTGGGACTTCGGTGGCCTGGCGAACACGGCCCCATCGGACTGGATGGATACGCTGGCCGCCGCCGACACGTCGTGGATCTACGACGCCACCGGCCAGGTCTGATCTCAGTAGTAGACGGGTCCGACGACCCCACCACCGACGGCGATCGCGTCGCCGGTGATCCCGACACTGCGCGGTGAGGCGAGGAACGCGACCACGTCAGCAACCTCGGAGGCGTCGACGATCCGGCGGATCGAGTTGGTGGCCAGCTCTTTTTCGAGGTCGGCCACGGGCACACCCGATTCGGCGGACTTTTCGGCCAGCTGCTGAGCGAGGCGTGCGGTCCGGGTCCGACCGGGGTGCACCACCGTGACGTTGATCCCGTGCGGTCCGAGTTCGTCGGCCAGGTTCTTGGTGAGCGCCGACACGCTCACGTTCCGGATGGTCTGGGCGATCGAATTGGCCTGTCGGGCACCGAGTCCGCTGATGTTGATGATGCGTCCCCAGCCCTGGTCGATGAGGTGTGGCGCCACGGCCCGAGCCGTTCGCAGGTAGCCGAGCACCTT
Organism: Williamsia sp. 1135; assembly: GCF_002095395.1. Classification (GTDB taxonomy): domain Bacteria; phylum Actinomycetota; class Actinomycetes; order Mycobacteriales; family Mycobacteriaceae; genus Williamsia. The sequence goes on along the minus strand of NZ_MJEI01000097.1, from coordinate 109,244 downwards.
GATCTCGACCTCGCGTCGGACGACGTCGTCGGTGGTGGCCGCAAAATCTGTCGGTTTGCCCGCGCTCCACGGCGTCGCGGCGGAGTTCACCAGGATGTCGACACCACCCAACTCTGCGACCGCGCGCGCCACCAGCGCCTGCACGGACGCGTCGTCGCCGGTGTCCACGGGGACGCCCACGACAGTGCGACCCGACTTCGCGGCGATATCGGCGGCTGCTGCGTCCAGCGCCTCTATTCCGCGCGCCGCGATGACAACGTCGGCACCTTCGGCGGCGAGGGTGGTGGCGATCGCGAGGCCGATGCCCTTGCTGCCACCGGTGACGATTGCCCGTTTACCGGTCAGATCCAGGTCCATGTGCCTTCTCCTTGCCCAAGACGAATTTCGCCCGCGTGTACTCCGGAACATACTTACCCAGCAACAGTGCTCCACCGGCGGAGAGCCCCGACACCGTGAACGCTGCGACCGACAGCGGGAAGAGCGCCGCCGCACCTGCGATCGCCAGTGGCCCCGCGAAGAATCCCGCATCGTGGGTCAGTCGCCAGGCCGCCAGGAATTCGGCGCGACCGGTTTCTGGTGCCACGTCGGCGCCGATGGTCATGATCACCCCGTTGCCGAAACCGTTCCCGATGCCCATCACGATGGCGACCGCCGCAAAGCCGGCCACCGCAGTGGTGTAGGGCAGCCCCACGTACGACACGGCCAACACCAGGATCGACGGGATCGCCACGAAGGTTCGTCCGAAGCGGTCCATCAGGTGTCCGGCCGGGTAGGCGCAGATCACGTCGGCCGCTGCGCCGACTCCGAACAAGATGCTGGCGACGGCGGGGGAGAGGCCGATGTGGTTGGCCCACAACGGCAATATGGCATCGCGTAAGCTGCGGGCGACACCGAGGAGCAGCGATCCGGCACCGAGGGTGGACAGCAACCGGCCGTGTTCGGCAAATACCCCGCGGAGGCTGATCGGCGATTGCACGGCGCCCGCGCCCGGTGGATCCGGCAGCCGCGCCATCATCAGTCCGGCGACGATGATCGCCACCAGCTGCACGACGAACCCACCTCGTGCCCCCATCAGCACGATCGCACCCGCACCGATGAACGGGCCGGCGAAGAAGCCGAATCGCATGGCCCCGCCGAAGAGCGACATCGCCCGCGCCCGCCATTCGAACGGCACCGCCAGCGACAGGTAGTTCTGCCGCGCCAGGCCCCACACGGCGTTGGCGAGGCCGACCAGCAGGATCCCCAGGGCCAGCAACCACACCGTCTGCGCCAGTAGGCAGGTCAGTGCGCCCACCGCCGCCACCGAACTCGCGAGGATGATCGAACGGCGTTCACCGATGCGCGCGACTATCTGGCCGGAGCAGGTGAAGCCGATCACCTGTCCGAGTCCGACCAGCGCCACCGCGAGGCCGGCAATCGCGACGCCGGCACCGAGGTCGAGGGCGGCCAGCACCATCACTGGTGCGGCCGCCCCCTGCCCGATGCCGTACGCCGCGGCCGGCAGATAGACGGTTCCTGCCAGCGACCGCAATGGACGCTGAGCATCCAGGGTCGCCGTCATACCGCGGTGGCTGCTTGCTCCCGTGACTCGGCGGCGGTGGGTACGTCCAGACCGTAGTGGCCCCGCAGGGTCGACTCTGTGTAGTCCGTACGGAAACGGCCGCGTGCCTGCAGGATCGGGACGACCTGGTCGACGAAATCATCGAGTCCACCGGGCAGGTAGGGCGGCATGATGTTGAAGCCGTCAGCTGCACCGGCGTCGACCCATGCGATGAGGTCGTCCGCGATCTGCTCGGGGGTGCCTGCGATGCTGCGGTGGCCCCGACCGCCACCGAGTTCGCCGATCAACTCTCGAATGGTCAAGTCACCCTTCGCGGCGAGCTGGCGAACGAGCGTCGAGCGGCTCTTGTGTCCCTCGATCTCCGATTCCGGGGGGAGCTCGGGGAGTCGGGCATCGAGGGAGAGTCCCGTGAGGTCGACGTTGAAGAATGCCGAGAGCTGTCCGAGTGCGTAGTCGGGTGAGATGAGGTCGGTGAACTCGCGCTCGAGGGCTTTCGCCTCCGCTTCGGTGCCGCCGATGAAGGGGACGATGCCGGGCAGGATCTGCAGATCGGAGAACGTGCGGCCGTATTTCGGCAACCGGCTCTTGAGGTCTTGATAGAAGCTTCGGCCCTCGGCAATCGTGCGCTGCGCGGTGAAGACCACCTCGGCGTAGTGCGCTGCGAGTTCTTTGCCATCTTCGGACGACCCGGCTTGCACCAGCACCGGCCTGCCTTGCGGCGATCGCGGTGAATTCAACGGACCGCGAACCGAGAAATGCTCTCCCACATGGTCGATGGTCCGGACCCGGTCGGGGTCGGCGAAGACTGCGCCTTCCACATCGAGCACCACAGCGTCCTGATCCCAGCTGTCCCACAGTTTGGTCACCACGTCGACGAACTCCTGGGCCCGGCGGTACCTGCCGGCGTGCTCGGGGATGGAGTCGAGGCCGAAATTGAGGGCTTCCTGACTGTTGCCGGATGTGACGCTGTTCCAGCCTGCCCGCCCGCCACTGATGTGTTCGAGCGAGGCGAATGCGCGGGCCAAGGTGTACGGATGGTTGTAACCCGTTGAGGCGGTGGCGATCAGGCCGACCTTGCTGGTCCCACCGGCAATGGCCGACAGTAGGGTGATCGGTTCGAAGATCGCCTGGGTGTTGCGCCGGATGTTCGGGCCGATCGCCAGTCCGTCGGCGAAGAAGATCGAATCGAGCTTGCCGCGCTCGGCGATCTGACCGAGCCGGACGAAGTGATCGACGTCGAGGACGTGGTGTTCGGCGGTGCGGGGATGGCGCCAGGCGGCCTCGTGGTGGCCGACGCCCATGACAAAGGCATTGAGGTGCAACGTGCGTGACATGTTATTCCTAGGGTCGAAAGGTCAGAAGGACGGCGTTCATTCGTTCGAGGGGGTGCGCCAGCGCGAGAATCGGCGTTCGATGACCACCAGCACGAAGTTGAAGACGAGACCCACCAGCGCGATGGTCACGATCCCGGCGTACATCTGTGGGATCTGGAAATTGAGCTGGCTGGCCATGATCAGGTAGCCCAGTCCCGAGCGCGCGCCGACCATTTCGGCGGCGATGAGAACGAGGATCGAGGCGGCAGCAGACAATCGGACGCCGGTGAAGATGGTCGGCAGTGCAGCGGGCAGGATCACCTTCTGAAAGAGCCGAAACGACGAGAGGCCGAGTGACCGGGCCGATTTGATCAGCAGGGGATCGACGGTGCGCACGCCCGAGATGGTGTTCAGGAGGATGGGGAACATGCAGGCGTAGATGACCAGCGCGACCTTGGACGTCTCGCCGATACCCAGGATGAGCACGAATACCGGCAGCAGTGCCAGGGCGGCAGTGTTCCGGAACAACTCGAGGACCGGGTTGAGCAGTTGCGCGACAGGGCGGTACCAGCCGATCACGATTCCCAGCGGAACGGCGACCACGACGGCGACCGTGAAGCCCTTGAGCGCGCGACCCACACTGGCCGAGATGTGTTCGGACAGTTGGCCGCTCTGCGCCAATGTGACCAGAGCGTCGACGACATCGGAGAACGGAGGCAGAAACGTCTTGTCGACGAGGCCGATACGCGGGGCCACCTCCCAGAACACGAGCAGCAGAGCCAGCACGATCGTCGTGCGGAACACCCAGTTGCCGGTGCGCAGGATGGTCCGTCCCACCGGCTTGCGGGCCCGGGGCTTCTCGGGCGCCGGTGTCGCGACCGGCGGTGCTGCAACCTCGGCGACCGGGGTCGCCTTCTCCAGGGTGACGTTAGACATGTGAACCTGCTCCAATCAGTGTGGTGGCCTGTACTTCCGGCCGCAACGAGAGCCAGATCCGGTGCCGGTAGTCGCGGAACTGTTCGGAGGAGCGCAGATCGTCGACCGCCTCGTGGTCGATGTCGATGTCGAGGATCTCCTTGATGCGGCCGGGGCGTTCGGTCAGTACGGCAACGCGTTGCCCCAGGTAGATTGCCTCGTCGATGCCGTGAGTGATGAAGAGGATCGTCTTGCCGGTGGCCTTCCAGATGCGGAGCAACTCGTCCTGCAGCGACTCCCGCGTCTGCGCGTCGAGCGCCGCGAACGGTTCGTCCATCAGCAGGACCTCGGGGTCGTAGGCGAGGCTGCGCGCGATGGCCACGCGCTGCTTCATGCCGCCGGAGAGCTCGTGCGGTAGGTGATCGGCGAAACCGTCGAGCCCGACCAGGTGCAGGTACTCGTCGGCGATCGCCTTGCGGCGACGGCGTGGGATGCCCTTCGCCTCCAGCCCGAACTCCACATTGGCACGCGCGGAACGCCAGGGCAGGAGTGCGTATTGCTGGAAGACGACACCCCGGTCGAGGCCGGGGCCGGTGATCGGCCTGCCGTCGAGCAGGATCTCACCGGATGTCGGCTTGGTCAGTCCGCCGATGAGGTCCAGGAGTGTCGACTTGCCGCTGCCGCTGGGGCCGACCAGCACCAGGAACTCGCCTTCGGCGGCGGCGATCGTGATGTCGTCGACCGCCACGAAATCGGGTTTGCCGGGGGAGGGGAATGCTTTTCGTACCGAACGTAGTTCGAGTTTGGGCGTGGTCATGATGCTGCCTCCACAGGTGCGCCGTCAGGTCCCGACTCAGGCGGGTAGGTGCCGTTTGCGTATGGGTTGTCGTCGTTGGTGAAGACGTCTTCCGGGGTGAGCTTTCCCTTCTCGAGTTCACCGTTGCGTACCAGCCAGTCGATCCAGAGCTGGAACTCTTCAGGCTTGATGACGCCGCCGGCGGTCGGGATGGACGAGCTCTGCCAGTAGTCGGCGAGCGCCGGGTCCTCACCCCGACCGCGCTTGCCGATGATGTCCTTGAAGCGTGCGACGACCTCGTCGCGCGGGGCCACCTGGGTCCATCGGACGGCGCGGGCGGTACCTTGCACGAAGTCCTTGACGGCCTCGGGGTTCTTCGCGATGAAGTCGTCGCGCAGCACGAGGCTGCCGTAGCTGAAGTCGCCGAACACCGCGTCGGTGAAGAGCTCACGCAGTCCACCGGTCTCGAGGGCCTTGTCGCGGAAGATGTTGTTGAAGGCGCCGACGTCGATCTGTCCTTGACGAAGGGCGGTCTCGGTGTTGATGGGTGGCACCACCAGCAGCTGTACCGAGGCGATCTCATCCTTCGAAAGACCCTCACGTGCAAGCCATTCGCGAATGACGAACTCGGAGTGCGCGCCCAGGGTGTTGATGCCGACCTTCTTGCCGATCAGGTCGCGGGCGCTGCGGATCGGGGAGCCGTCGAGTACGTAGAACCCGTTGTAGGTCTTGGAATCAGCGCCGTAATAGTCGACGACAGCGGTGATGGGCGACCCGGCCGACTTCAACTTGACGATGGCTCCGTTGAAGGCGCCGCCGAAGTCGGAATCGCCTGTTGCCGTCGCCTGGATGGACTGCGGTCCGCTGGTGGTTTCGCCGACGGACTTCAGCGTGACCTCGCTGAAGTAGCCGAGATCGGCTGCAAGTTCTGGGAATACGACAGTCGATGGTGAGGCGAGATACCTCAGTTCGGTCTTGCCATCAGCAGTCAGGGTGGCCTCGTCGGACGACGAACCGCACGCGGTCGTGGCCAGCCCGAACGAGAGCGCCAGTGCCAGAACCGCAATCGTGCGCAGACGTCGCGGTGTTGTTCGTTTCACGAGATTCCCCTTCGGTTTTTCCGCGCGGTGGATCCCGCGGAAAGTAATTGTTCGAAATCGACGTCCTGCCGAGCCCCTGTCAGCGAACACCGCTGATCGATTCCGTGTGTTGGACCAATGATGTTGGGCGCCGAGCGCCCGTCACAACAAGCTATTTCACGACGTGGAATATGCAGCGCAATTAAATCGTGCCGCGTAAAAGGTCCGGAGAAACCGCCAGTGCTCCCACCGACGAACCCAGCTTCTGCGGCGACGATTCGGACACCACATCGCTGAGCAGAGCCGCGGTGTGCCGCATCGCCGGATAGATCTGGGAGATCAAATTCTGATTCAGTCGTGCGCTCAGCGCCTGCACACCGATAGAGGCGCGGACGCGTCCTCCCGCGTCGAAGACCGGGACTGCGATCGCGGTGACCTCGGCCGGATCGGAGATCGCGTAACCACGTCGGCGAGCCGCATCGCCGGCAGCGACTCGCTGTCGCCCTTTTCGCCCTGCGAACGCCGCGATCGCACGACCCATCGCGGTGGCGTCCAGTGCGGCGCGTTGCTCCGGGATCTGGTGGTCACAGAAGGCAACCGGAGGACGCGCCGAGTACACCGTGACCGCCTGGTCGTCCTCGGTGATACCCAGGCTCGCGGTGATCTTGATCTGCGACGACAGGGTGTGCAGGTGTGGTGCGGCGGCATCGACGTCGATGCGCTTGGTGGTGGAGGTGGCCAGGGTGAGCAGGCCGTCGCCGATGCCGTAACAATCAGTTCGCGGGTCTTGGGTGAGCAGTCTGCCCCGCACCAGCGCCTGCGCGATCCGGTGAGTGGTGCTGATCGGCAGTCCCACCCGGCGGGCCAGCTCGCTGATCGGGATGAACGCATCGGTGTTCTCCAACGCGTACAGCACCGAGATCGCCCGTTCGATCGCCTGAGACCCCGTGCGGGGCCGCAAAGGCACCGCGGACTCCTGGCCCTCGCTTGCGTCCATTGCTGTCTCCCCGCCGACTCGTCAACTCTGTTGGTCACGATCCCCGGTGTGCCGTCCGAGCGGAAGGATTGTGCGCGCCGTGATCTTTTCACCGCGAATTTTCGGCGGATTCGCGTGCTGGTTCCACGTTGTGGAAGCCGCGCTGGTGTTAATTTCCGGCGCCTTTGATATTTCACCTCAGGCCGTGTTCACGGCGACTCGAGTATTCATCCGATGCCAATTGAGTTATCTCAAGGCCCGAAGAAAGGATCATCACGGTGACCATCGCAGAAACCCAGACGCCGGTCGCGTCGACAGCACAATCGATCGAGGTCGCTCCCATTGCCGGATATCTCGGCGCAGAGGTCTCCGGCCTCGATCTCACGCAGGTGCAGAGCGCGGCGATCCAGCGTGCCCTCAACGAGGCGCTGTACGAGTACAAGGTGCTCTTCTTCCGCGATCAAGCCATCGATCATGCGCAGCAGGTGCAGTTCACCGAGTACTTCGGTCGGGTGACAGATGCCCATCCGCTGGGATACACCGACAAGTCGCCGACGGGTTATCCGCAAGTGCTGGAGGTGGATTCGCGCACCTACGCCAACCGGGGCGGCTCGAAGCAGTACAGCTACGCCAGCTTCTGGCACCAGGACGTCACCGCGCTGGTCAATCCGCCCGCTGTGACGGTGTTGCGGGCGGAGCTCGTACCCGACGTCGGCGGCGACACCACGTGGGCCGATCTCGGCGCCGCCTACGACAACCTCCCGGCGTCGCTGCAGCGGTTCCTGGAGGGTCTGTACGCGGAGAACCGTTTCGGCGGTCGCGAAAAGCGTTGGGAGAAGCAATCGGAAGCGGCGGCCCTGACCGAGCAGAATCCGATCATCAGCGAACATCCTGTGGTTCGGGTACATCCCGTCACCGGGCAGAAGCTGATCTACGTCAACCCCGGATTCACCAGCCGCATCATCGGACTCAGTGCAACGCAGAGTGATCGGCTGCTCGATCTGCTGTTCGCAGAGATCACCAATCCTGCGTACACCGTCCGCGTCCGGTGGACCCCGGACAGCATCGGAATCTGGGACAACCGCGCGACGATCCACCAGGCACCCACCGATCTCGGCCACCTCGACGTCGTGCGCGTGCTCCACCGCACCACCGTCGAGGGCGACATACCGGTCGGTGTTGCGGGTCAGCAGTCACGCTCGATCTCCGGCGCTCCCTTCTACGCACGTACCGCCTGAAACCCACTCACACAAGGAAAAAGCCCATGACCATCACCGATCTCCGCACCGTTGAAGCAGATACGTCCGCAGTCCACTTCGCCCAGGTCGCCGGCCACATCGGCGCCGACGTCACCGGCGTCGACCTGACCCGACCACTCGATCCCGAGGTGGCCGACGCCATCGTCGCCGGCCTGCACCGGCACAAGGTGATCTTCTTCCGTGATCAGCTCATCGACCACGCTCAGCAGATCGCGTTCGCCCGCAACTTCGGTCCGGTGACCGCCTCGCATCCGTACGACGACGATGCGCCGACCGACTTCCCCGAGATCCTGAAGATCGACAACCGTGACTACGAGCGCAAGTTCGGGGTCAAGGCCGCCAGTTATACCAACGAGTGGCACACCGATGTCACCGCGCTGGTCAACCCGCCTGCGGTGTCGATCCTGCGGGCGGGCAACACCCCTGTCCGGGGCGGGGACACCAGCTGGACCAATCTGGCTGCCGCGTACGCCGGGCTGCCGGAGTCCATCAAGGAACTCGTCGACGGACTGCGAGCCGAGCACCGGTTCGGTGGCCGTCACCCGGTGTTCAAGGAGGGCAGCAACTATGGCGACAAGGTGGCACGTACGCCGCTGATCGCCGAACATCCGGTGGTCCGGGTTCATCCCGTGACCGGCGAGAAGGTCCTGTTCGTGCAACCCGGCTTCACCAGCCGGATCGTCGGCTACAGCAGGCGCCAGAGCGACGCCCTGCTCGACCTGCTTTTCGACGAGGTGACGAACTCGTCGTACACGGTCCGATTGCGTTGGCGCGAAGGCACCATCGCGGTGTGGGACAACCGCGCGACCGCGCATCTGGCCCCGGGGGACGTCAATCACCTGGACGTGGCGCGCGTGCTGTATCGCACCACCATCGAAGGCGACGTCCCGGTCGGCGTCGACGGTGCGTCATCGGTCGCCATCTCCGGCGAACAGTTCATCGGGTCCTGACCGGTACCCGAATCACTCACAAGGACAATGAAGATGCGACGTCGACCAAAGTTTCTCTCCGGTACCGCGATCGCGGTGTTCACCGTCCTCACGGTGGTCTTGGCATCGTGTTCGACGAGTGAGACCGCGGAGGTCGGGGCGGACGGCAAGGTGACGGTGCGATACCAGGGATGGGCATCGCAGGTCGGGTGGTCCGAGCTCGCCGAATCGCTGGGGTATTTCCAGAAGGTCAAACTCGAGTGGGTCGGGGACACCACGAGCGGGCCGCAGGACATCCAGGCGGTGGCAACCGGTGAGATCGACACCGGCTCGGCATTCAACGGCGGTGGCCAAGTTGCAGCAGGCAGGGTCGAAGGTGACCGGGGTCGTCTCCACCAACGGTTCGGACACCGAAACGTTCCACGGGTACTACTCCCTCGAGGGCAGTGGGATCGAGACCGCGCAGGACCTGGTCGGTAAGAAGGTCGGCATCAATACGCTCGGCGCCTATCACGAGTACGCCATCAAAGAATGGCTGTACCGCGAGGGGATCTCAGATGCCGACATCAAGAACGTGGGGCTGACCGTGGTCCCGCCGATCAACACCGAACTGGCGCTGCGAGAGAAGCAGATCGAAGTGGGCAACCTAGTGTCGCGAGCTCGAAGTCCTTTCGCAGTCTCCGGCGTTCGATTGCCGCCTGGCGGCGTTGTCGTCGGTCGGTATAGCTCCGCTATGCCTCCCTCCTCCGCCTTGCCAGCCACCAATCGCTCCACCGGATCCAAGCGAGAAACTTCGACCACACGCCACAGGCACGATCTTCAAGGACTTGGCGTTCCAGCGGTCTGAAAGTGACAGAACACCGAGTTCGTGAAGCAGTGGAAGAGCCCCGGCGTCCCGGTGCCCGGTGGGGTGATCGAGCCCGAAGAGTTCACCCTGTGGGTCGACGAAGCGGTTCGGCTCGGTGAGCTACCTGCCGGGATCAAGGTCGAAGAGCTCTACACCAACGAGTTCAATCCGTACGCGAACGGGACGTATCCGCCTGCCTCCAACGAGGAGGGTGTCTGAGTCACTTTCGCCTCGAGAGGTCACGCGCCTGCGATTGCGCAGGCGCCTGACCTCGTTTTGCAATAACGTCGGCAGGGATGACTGAGCCGCTCCGGCGCTACCGCGCGATCATGCACGTCGACCTGGACCAGTTCCAGGTGTCTGTCGAGCGTCGCGGAAACCCGGAACTCGTGGGTGTCCCGGTGATCGTGGGCGGCACCGGTGATCCGACCGAACCCCGCAAGGTCGTCACGTGTGCGTCGTACGAGGCCCGCGATGTCGGCGTGCGGGCCGGAATGCCGCTGCGGTCGGCGTTTCGGAAGATGCCCGATGCGGTGTATCTGCCGCTGGACCATGCGTCGTATGACGCCGCGTCCGCCGAGGTGATGAGCACTCTGCGGAGTTTCGGATATCCGGTCGAGGTCATCGGCTGGGACGAGGCGTTCCTGGGTGTGCCCGCGGCGGAGTCGGGGGTCGACCCGATCGGGCTGGCCCGGTCCATCCGGCAGCGGATCCTCGATGAGCGTGGATTGTCGTCGGCAGTAGGGATCAGCGACAACAAGCAGCGGGCAAAGATGGCGACGGGCTTCGCCAAGCGCGATCCCGAGCACATCTTCGTACTGAACAGCAGTAATTGGATGCCGATCATGGGCGAGCGTGGGGTCGGCGACCTCTGGAGCGTGGGACCGAAGACCACCGCCAAACTGAAGACGCTCGGGATCTCGACCGTCGAGCAGCTGGCCACAGAGGATCGCGGCCGGCTCATCGCGGAATTCGGACCCCATCTCGGCAACTGGCTCAACCTGCTGTCGCGGGGAGGCGGCGACATCAATGTCGAGACAGAGCCGTTCATCCCGCGCTCGCACAGCAAGGTCGAGACGTTTCCCAAGGATCTGTCCGAGCCTGCTGAGATCGATGCTGCGATCCGAAAGCTGACCCGAGAGTTGTTGGCGCAGGTGGTGTCCGAGGAGCGGGTCGCGTTCCGGGTTGCTGTCACGGTTCGAACGATGACGTTCTATACGCGCACGAAGTCGCGCAAGTTGCCTGCACCGACCACCGACATCGACGTCATCGAACCGGCGATGCTCGAGGTCCTCCACAAGTTCGAGTTCGATCGGCCGATTCGCCTGCTCGGGGTGCGTCTGGACCTGGTGATGCCGGAATAGTCCCTCGGCGCCGGCCGCGGTGCTAGTTTTCCACCGGGGGAGCGAGAGGAATCAGCATGAGGTGGACGAAGCGATCAGGTGTGGTGGCGGCCGCTCTGGCACTGGTCATCGGAATGGGTTTCGCGCCCGCTGCGACCGCCGCGGCGCTGCCGGTCGACCACAACTTCCTCGCCGGGATCCCCGCTGAACTCGCGAACCCGGGTGGATCCCTTCCCGGCTCCAACGACTACAGCTGTAAGCCGTCGCCGGCGCATCCCAATCCGGTCGTCCTGGTGCACGGGACCGCGGGTTCGCAGCAGACGAACTGGATCTCGCTGGTGCCTGCGCTCAAGAACGAGGGCTATTGCGTCTTTGCGCTGACCTACGGGGAGCTGTCACCGCAGTGGCCTCTCTCGCGGATCGGCGGACTCGGTGACAAGACCATCAGTGCCTGGCAGCTCAAACTCTTCGTCGACAACGTTCTCGCCAAAACCGGCGCGGAAAAGGTTGACATCGTGGGTCATTCGCAGGGTACCCAGATCCCGACCTACTGGGCGAAGTACTACGGAGGCGCCCACCACATCGACAAGTACGTGTCGCTGGCGCCGTTCTGGCAGGGATCTGACGGTGACGGTCAGGGTCGTTCCGACCTCATCGCGATGTTCGCCGACGCGCTCGGACTGCCGCCGGCTGCGGTTCCGCAGACCGACTGCCCAGATTGCGTTGCGGCCCCGAATGATGACGACTTCGCCGCCGCCATCGACGCCCCGAACGGTCCATACGTCGAGGGCATCACGTACACCAACATCGCCACCCGCTACGACCAGCTCGTGACGCCGTACACCAGCGGCATCCTGGCGGGTCCCGTCGGCATCGACGTCACGAACATCGTTGTGCAGGACACGTGTTCGCTCGATCGTTCCGATCATCTGTCGATCGTCGCGAACCAGCGGACGGAGGCGATGGTCCTCAACGCACTCGACCCGCAGCATCCTCGCCCGGTGCCGTGCCTGGCGGTGCCGCCCTACACGGGTGCGTGAACGAGCTTCAGGAAGGCATCGAGCAGGATCCCGCAGTTGCGGTGCGATTCCTCTGCGCGCGCGGTGATCTCGGCGGTGATCTTCTGAAGATCGATACCGCGCTCGACGACCAGTTGCCCCTCGCGACTCACCGCCCAGCTGGCCTGCCAGGTTGCCCACACCGCGGGGGAGATCTCCGGATGGAACTGCACGGCGAGGTTGCGGCCGAACGTGAACGCTTGCAGCGCAGCTCCGTTGCGGGCGATCTCGCGGGCACCCGGAGGGAGCGAGAAGCGGTCGAAATGCATTTGCATCCAGGGCCCGTTCGACACCAGCTCGGGCGCCACGCTGTTGACCGTCACGTACCCGTGTTCAGGGTGGTCGGAGCGCTTCACGGTGCCGCCCAGCACCCGACTCAGGAGTTGTCCGCCGAAACACACACCGAAGATCGGCACGTTCGCCGCCAGCGCGGCCCGCAGGTAGGTCAATTCCGCGGCGAGCCAGGGCACGGAATCGTCGTATGCCGACTCCGATGAGCCCATGACGACGGCGAAGTCGAAACCGCTGACGTCAGGGAGTTCGCCGGAGGGGTGCACGATCTGGACCTCGTAGCCGCGGTCTGCCACGTGGCCGCGGAGCGTCCCGGTGTCGGCGATACCGCGGTCGGTGTCGGTGTCGTGGACCACGAAGAGGGCTTTGCCGCGCCGGGCCGTCGAGATCTCGCTGCGCTGGGCTGTCGAGGTATCGCTTCGCTCGGTCATCAGGTCTTGTCGGGGATCTGCGCGGCGATGTAGACCCCGAGCGCGGCGTAGCTCACGGCCACGGCGGTCAGTGCGTACTTCGGCAGTTTCGGGATGCCGCCGGTGGTCAGTGCGGCGGTGGCGTCCCAGGCGTCGACGCCTGCGCCCGACAGCAGGAGTTTCTTGAGCAGCGGATTCTCCTGCGCCTGCGCGGCCGCGATGACCACGCCACCGAGGTAGACCTCGCGGGCGCCGAACATCTTGTTGGTCAGCTTCGCGCCGGGCAGTGCGGCCTCGGTGCCGATCACACCCTGGGCGGTCGTCTTGGGGGCGAACATGTAGCCGAGGCCGAGCCCCGCGCGTCCTGCCCCGAGCAGTATGGCCATGGTCTTCACGTCGATCTTTGATGCGGGAAGCTTCATTGCTGTCTCCTGGGCCGGCATTGGGAGTTTTGTCCAGTATGGCCAAAACCGTCTGACTCTGGACATTCTGGGGCCTGCAGCGGCGATCGTGTGGCCTTTTTCGCGCGGTTCCTCTCGGGTCGACTCGATCACACCGCCCACCTGTTTTTGCGCGGCCCACTGGAAATAACATGGGGAAGACGCAAATTCGGGTGGGGGAGAGGCGTCAGGGCTCCCGCGGAATCACCATCTGAACCAGCCGAGCTGTCGGGTCGGGGGCAAGACCTAGCTGGTCCCAGGGTGTTTCGGTGTCGACCACGGCGTATGCCGATGTCGGAAATCGTTCGATCTGCCCTTCCGGGTCAAGCGTCAGTGCCGTGGCAGGCATTCCGGGCTCGTGTCCGACGACGAGCAGCGTCTGCGCCTGCGACGGTGCGTGCAACCGGATCGCCTCGAGGATGTGGTCGGGATGCCCGCCATAGATGTCGTCGACGTAGGTCGCCGGCGCAGCGATGCCCGTGCGTTCCAGAGTCTGCCGGGTGCGGGTCGAGGTCGAGCACAGCACGTGGTCGACGGTGAGGCCGGCGTCAGCGATCCAACGGCCGGCGAGGGCCGCTTCGCGCCGTCCGCGTTCGGCCAACGGGCGCTCGTGGTCGCGGACCCCGTCCGGGTAACCGGACTTGCCGTGCCGCATCAAGATCAGTGTCCTCGTCACAGCTTCGACGGTAGTCGTACGCCGGTGACGCCACCAAAGCATCGCCACCAAGCATCGCGATCGGGATCTCCGCGAACGGAAGTGCCGGCCTAACCGTCGTCTGTCGTTCGGAGGAAGTCGCCGGCGACTTCGACGGCCGGCTGCGAGCTGCCGCCCCCGACGACGAGGGATGCGAAGGCGATGTCACCGGAGATGCCGGGAACCATCCGTGCGCATCGCCGTTGTCGCCGTACTCGGCGGTCCCGGTCTTGCCGCCGAGACCACCGATGTCTCCGAGTGCGCTCGCGGTTCCCGAGGTGACCGTTTGCCGCATCATCGCCCGCAACTGGCCGACCACCCGTGGATCAAGAGGTTCCGGCGTCTTGTCCGCCGTGGTCTGCTCGCCGACGATCAGGCTCGGCAACACCATGGAGCCGTGCCCCAGACTGGCCTCGGCCACGGCCATCCCGAATGGTGACGCCGTGACGCTGCCCTGCCCGATACCGTTCTCCACCCGTAGAGCCGGACTGTCCGCACTGGGCACCGCCCCGGTCACGGTGACGATCCCCGGGACCACGAAATCCACGCCGATGCCCAACTGCTGCGCCGCGGCCGGGAGTGCATCCGGACCGAGCCGGTTCGACAGCGCGGCCATCGTGGTGTTGCAGGACCGGGCGAACGCCGTCGACAGGGGGACCTTGCCGAGGTCGAAGTCGTCCTCGTTGGGTATGGTCCGGCCCTCGATGGTGGCGCGGCCGGGGCAGGGCAGGACGGTGTCGGGCGTAGCGGTGCCCGACGACAGCGCTGCCGCGGTGGTGATCGTCTTGAAGGTCGAGCCGGGCGGGTAGAGACCACTGAGGGCGATGGCGCCATCACGGTCTGCGGCGCCGTTCTGTGCCACCGCGAGTAGTCCTCCGGTGGACGTGGACATCGCCACGAACACGGCCGGTTTGCTCTGTGCCGCAACGGCCTGCTGGGCCAGCAGTTGCAGTCGCCGGTCCAGGGTCAGCTGTAGCGGGTCGGTGGGCTGCGCCGCAACCGAGGTGAGCTGGTCAACGGGATTCCCGTCGGTGTCGACGATGCTGACAGACCAGCCGGCACCTTGCGAGACGCGGTCGTTCCAGGCCTCGTCGACACCGGCGAACACAGGCGACTTCAACGCCCTGTCGGCGGTGAGGAGCTTTCCCTGCTCCTCGACGGTAACGCCTTTGATCGACTCGAGGCGCGTCCGCACTCGGTCGAGGTCGCGTTCGCGCAAGGTCGCGACGGCGATGGTGTCGCCCTGCTGCTGCGTGGCCGCAGTTCGGATCGATGCGTCTGTGATGGCGGGATCGATGGCGGCGAGAACAGGGGCGAGCGCGGCTGATCCCTCCGGCAGGTCCGCTCGGCGAAGGGTGATCACACCGACGGTCTGCCAGGTCATCAGGTCTGCGCCGCCGCGGTCGACCACGGGGGTCAGCAGATTCCTGTCGTCCGAGTACTGGAAGTGCGTTCCCGCCGCGAGGTTGTCGTGCAGCAGGGTCGGGGACCATTCGAGGCGCCATCCGTCGTCGGTGTCGACGGCGCGCCCGCTGGTCTGGTATTCGAGTTCTCTGCCCTCACCGAGCGTCCAGGACATCGTCAGCTGTCCTGCACCGTTGTCGTCGTCCACGTCCCGGGCGCTCACCCGTACCTCGGCGGATTCGCCGAGGTAGGTGAACATGTCGCTGATCGCCTCGTCCGCCGCCGCAGGATCAGTGGTGTGTTCGGCTGCCTTGTTCGCGTCGCCGGAGGTCAGCGCCGAGGCGAAAGCACCGAAGGGGTCCTTCGGGTCATCACCCAGCGCGGCGCAACCTGTGCCCAGCAGCGCCAGGACCATCAGCAGAACGGTTGTCGGGAACCGAGTGCGCTCGACGTTTCTCATCGCTCGCGAACTCAACCAGCGCGCCTCGTCCGGGACAACCGACGACACCCTGACTGCCGATAGCGTTTCGCTATCGGCACAGCTGAGACGACCTGCACAGGGCGCAAAGTCCGTCTCAGCCCTTCGCGCTGCGCACCTCGTTCACAGCGACGCGCGCTGCCTGACCGATCGCCGCTTCCACCGTCGGTAGCGACAGCTCCGATCGCGCGGCATGGGTGAACACGGCGACGGCGACCGGGTGTTCGCCCGGGTATTCGACGACGGCGACCTCGTTGCGAATCGCTCCGAGGGTCCCGGTCTTGCCTGCCACCGTGGCGATTCCGAGCGGGAATCCAGATGAGATCCGCTGCTTCCACGCCTGTTTGCGCATCGTGGTCCGGATGAAGTCGCAACTGCCGGCCGAGGCGACGCGATCGGTCCAGATCAGATCGAGTAGGCAGGTTGCCTCCCGAGCGGTGGTGGCGCCGGTCAAGGCGGGATCGTAGGCGCTGATCGTTCCGGTCCGGTCGACGTCGGCGAGCGCAGCGAAGGCCTCGGCGACAGTACTCGACCCGGTGTCGGAAAGAAGCTGCTGCTGTACCTGCGCCATACCGGCGACCACATGTGTGGAGTGCAATCCCGCACCGTCCAGGATTTCGCGAACACCGCCGAGTCCGACCTCTGCGAGGATTACATCAGCTGCTGCGTTGTCGGAGACGACCATCATCTGCACGGCCAGGTCGCGCCAGCTCAAGGTGATCGGATCATGCAGGGTGGCAATGCCTGTCGGTCCTTCCGCGCACTCTCTGGGATCGACCGTGACCGTGTCGCGCAGGTTGATGTCGCGGCGGTCGGCGCGTACGCACAGGGCCGCAAGCAACGGGAGTTTGTACACCGATGCCATCACCACAGGGTCATCGGCGTACCAACCGAACTCGCGTTCCGGCGTGCGCCCGATGGTGCGGGCGTGCAGCCAGGCGGCGCACCCGGCGTCAGCGAAGATCTCCCGAAGCCGTTGCCCGACCGCGCTGCCAGGATGTCCGACCGTCATCGGGAAAGCTTCCACAATGCCGATTCGAGGATGTCGATCGGTGGCCTCGGCGCCTCGGGTCGGCGAATCACCAACAACCGCAGTGGCACGTCGTCGGAAATCATCGAGACCGTCTCGATTCCCGTGACGAGGCCCAGGTGCCCCGGTGCCGGCGCCACGGCGAACGCTTCGCCGCCGGCCACGGCAGCCACCAACTCGCCCGGCGCCCGCACCGGCAGTATCGCCGGGTCCAGACCCCGGACGTGGAGGGTGTCGACCAGTAGATCGAATGCGGGTGGATTCGCGGCGCGCGGCGAGTGCGCCAACGCCAATCCCTGCAACATACGAACAGTCGGCCGCTTCGCCGCCGCGACCGGATGACCGGCGGGCACCAGGAAGGTGCGATCGATCCGAGCCACCGGACCGCTCTCGAGACCATCACGCACGCAGGGGTGTTCGACTATCGCGAGGTCGAGTAACCCCTTGCGTACATCGTCGACGAGATCGACCACGGGCGCCACACTGATCCGATGCCGCCGGTCGGAGCCGAGACCGGCAAGTGCCGCCGCACACTGTGCTGCGATCGACGGATCGAGGTCAGGCGGGAGCCCGCACCGCAGCACGTCTGCGTGCTCGCGCAGGCGACGTGCCTCGCCGGTGAATCGGTCGGCGTCGTCGATCAGGACTCTCGCACGGGGCAGCAGTTCGCGCCCGGCCGCGGTCAGTTCGGCACCCTGCGGCGCACGGCGGATCAGGTCGACCCCCAGATGGCGCTCCAGCCGGCGCAGACCCTGCGAGACCGGAGGCTGAGTCATCTCCAACCTGACCGCGGCGTTACCGAAATGCCCTTCATCGGCGACGGCAACAAAGAACCTCAGATGTCGGAGCAGATCCATCAGTGGCCGGAGGTCACGATGCGCGCCGGTGCCGTCCGGTGTGCTCCTCGATACCCGCAGCGGCAAGGGCTGCGCGCAGTAGTCGGACGGTATGGCCCCAGGCCGACGCTTCCTGCTCCAGATGCTGCGCGATCTCGGCGTTGCCGCGATCCCATTCGTGTTCGGCGAGCTCGCGGAGCTCCACCACCTCGTCCATGCCGAAGCCGACGAGCTCGATCAGTGCTGTGGAGTCGGCGCACGCCCATTCGATCTGGTCGCGGCGCAGCGTCATCAGTCGCTCCAGGTCGTCAGCCAGCGCCGACTGTGCCGATGCGGTAAGACCACTCACCTGACCCAGAGTGCCTGACCTGGAGGGCGAGGACCAGCAGACGCGCCGAGCACCGGCGGATCTGGTTTCGCGGCGAACCCGACCATTGGTGGTCGGGCGGCCGTCGTCGGGATCAGACCCGGTGCCGCTAGGACCACTTCCACTCTCGGATCTCCGGCATGTCCTCGAAGTGTTCCCGGACGTAGTCGTGATGCCTGCGCAGTTGCGACTGGCAGAACTCGGCCAGTTCGCCGCTCTTCTCGGGCACTCGTCTGCTGCGTCGCAGTGCTTCGAGCACCAGGTGGTAGCGGCTCATCTTGTTGAGGACCACCATGTCGAAAGCGGTTGTGGTGGTGCCCTGTTCGCTGAACCCGCGCACATGGAAACGCTCGGGATTGGTGCGTCCGTGCAACTGCTGGTGTACGGCGCGGGGATAGCCGTGGAAAGCGAAGACGACATCGGTGTCGGCGGTGAACAGATCGACGAACTGCAGCTCGGGCAGCCCGTGTGGGTGATCGTTCTGCGGCAACAGCACCATCAGATCCACGACGTTGACGACGCGGACCCGCAACCACGGCACCCACTCCCGCAACAGATGTGCTGCCGCAAGAGTCTCCTCTGTCGGGACGTCGCCCGCCGCGGCGAGCACGATGTCGGGCTCCTCCTCGGCGCCCACCGGGGTCGGGTTCTCCGTTCCGGCCCACTCCCAGATCGACACCCCCGCGGCACAGTGCTCGTTGGCCTGTTCGAGGGTCAGGTACTGAGGATGCGATTGCTTGTCCACCACAAGCACATTCACGTGATCGCGACTTCGGAAGCAGTGGTCGGCGACCGAGAGCAGCGTGTTGGAGTCCGGCGGCAGCCAGACCCTGACCACCTCGGGCGAGAGCGGGATGACGGCGTCGATCATGCCAGGACCCTGATGGCTGAACCCGTTGTGGTCGTTGCGCCAGCAGGTGCTGGTGAGGAGCACGTTCAGGGAGGCGACGGGTTCGCGCCACGGCAATGCGACCGCGTGCTGCAGCCATTTCGCGTGCTGCACCAGCATCGAGACACTGACCATCGCGAACGCCTCGTATGTGGCGAACATGCCGTGGCGGCCGGTCAGGAGATATCCCTCGAGCCAGCCCTGACAGAGGTGCTCACTGAGGACCTCCATGACCCGGCCTTCGGGTGACAGGCCGTCGTCGTTCTCGGTACGCGGCAGTTGCCAGCACCGGTCTGTCACCTCGAAGACGGCCTGCAGCCGGTTCGACGCGGTCTCGTCCGGGGAGAACAACCGGAAGTTGCCGCCGTGCAGGTCGTCCGAGTTCTGTTTGTAGATGTCGCGCATGAGTTCGCCGAGGACCTTCGTCGTCTCATACGCCAGCGCGCCAGGGGCCTCGATCTCGAGCGCGTACGACTCCAGCGCCGGGATCTTCAGCGGCACCAGATTGCGGCCGCCGTTGGCGTACGGCGTCGACCCCATCCGCAGATCGCCGTCCGGGGCAAGCTCGGCGAGTTCCTTGGAGAAGGTGCCGTTGTCGTCGAAGAGGTCGTCGGGCCGATACTTCTGCAGCCACTCCTCGAGCAGCGTCAGGTGCTCCGGGTTCTCGCGCACCCCGGACAGCGGAACCTGATGACTCCAATGGGTGCCTTCGATCAGCTTGCCGTCGACTTCGTGGGGTCCGGTCCAGCCCTTGGGCGTCCGCAGCACGATCGCCGGCCACTTCTCGCCAATCGATTCACCGGCACGGGCTGCGCCCTGAATGTCCGCGATCTTCTGGTGGGCCGCAGTGAGCGCGGCCGCCAGGGCGGGGAAGACCTCGTTCGGGTCATCGCCCTCCACGAAGATCGGTGCCCATCCCTGACCCGACAGGTACGACTCGATGTCGCGGTCACTCGTGCGGCCGAGGACCGTCGGGCTCGCGATCTTCGCGCCGTTGAGATGCAGGATCGGCAGGACGGCACCGTCACGGGCGGGGTTGAGGAACGCCGGGATCTTCCACGATCCCGACAGCGGTCCGGTCTCCGCCTCACCGTCCCCGACGACGCAGGCGACGACCAGTTCGGGATTGTCGAAAGCGGCACCCGCCGCGTGGATGAGGGCGTAACCGAGTTCGCCACCCTCGTGGATCGAACCGGGGGTCTGCACACTGACGTGACTCGGGATGCCGC
Source organism: Williamsia sp. 1135 (assembly GCF_002095395.1). Lineage (GTDB taxonomy): Bacteria > Actinomycetota > Actinomycetes > Mycobacteriales > Mycobacteriaceae > Williamsia. Next base: position 89,100 of record NZ_MJEI01000097.1, on the reverse strand, counting down.
CGGGCGTCGAGAACTGCCGGCACAGGGCCTTGAGCCCCGCCGAGTCACCGGAGATGTGCGGATAGACCTCGCTGTAGGTGCCTTCGAGATATGTCGCGGCGACCAGTGCCGGTCCGCCGTGGCCCGGACCGGTCACGTAGAGCCACTTGGTCCCGGTGTCGCGGATGTGCCGGTTGAGCAACGTGTAGATCATCGACAATCCGGGGCTCGTGCCCCAGTGGCCCAACAATCGTGGCTTGATGTGCTCGACAGCGAGTGGTTCGCGGAGCAACACATTGTCCTGCAGATAGATCTGGGCGACCGTCAGATAGTTTGCCGCGGCCCACCACCGCAGATCGAGTTCGAGTTCGGAGTCGGTGTAATCGGCCAACGTCATATGCAACAACTTTCGTCGTGCGAGCAGGGCAGTGTTGATTATCGCGGCATCGCCGCGGTGCGCGCCAGGGCACGAGTACCCAATGCCGGGTTTTCGCCCTCCCGCCACCGCCTATTCGCTCACACGGCCCGGCGACAGCCAGGTTTCTCCAAGGACATCCAAGTATCGTCGCCTGAGTGCACTTGTTCCTCCCAGCGCTACTGGCGACGCTGTCAGCGCTGCTCGTCGCCTGTGGAACACTCGTGCGTCAACGATCGTCGACTTCGTCGGGGGGCATCACCAAACGGTGGTGGCTGGGTGTTCTCATCGCTGCCGCCGGATTTGCTCTGCAGGCCGTCGCGCTCGGGTTCGGTTCCTTGCTCCTGGTGCAACCGCTGATCGTCTTGTCGGTGCTGTTCGCCTTGCCGATGGAGGCCTACCTCGACCATCGCCGCCTGAACTTCCACGAGTGGAAGTGGGGCATCATCCTGACGATCTGCATCGCCGCGTTCGTGGTGATCGCCGCGCCCAGTCCCGGCAAACACAACGTGTCGGCAGGTGTTCTCGCCGGCACGATCGTCGTGGTCATCGCGGTACTCGCGGGACTGGTGATCGCGGCCAGGCTGGTGTCCCCGCACCATCGCGCGTTGCTGTTCGGCTCGGCATCCGGTTTGCTGACCGGCGTCCAGGCGTTCCTCCTCAAAGGTGTGGTGACCCAGCTCGGTGACGGCTTCGTCGAGATTCTGGTCCACCCAGAGATCTATCTGATCGTGCTGGTGGCGAGTGCCTCCGTTGTCACGCAGCAATTGGCCTTCGCGGCGCACGACCTGCAGACGTCGTTCCCTGCGATGACCGTCTGGGAGCCTGCTGTGGCGATGTCGCTCGGCGTGGTGCTGCTCGGCGAGCGGGTCGACGTCTACTGGATCGAAGGGGTCATCGCGGGCATCTCGCTGGTGTTCATGCTGCGGGCGGTGTTCGTCTTGGCCAGGCATGCCGCCGAGCGTGAGACCGAGTTCGAGGTCATGAAGAGACCCGCGCCCGCACCAGGGGGCAGTGCCATGGGGCCGACGGACCACTAGCGACCCAATGCACACCATCGTCCCGGCGGTGCTCGCGGTTGCCGCCGCCTGCCTCATCGCAATCGGAACCGTCCTGCGGCAACGCGCGTCCGCGGCCAGCGGGGCCATCACGCCTGGCTGGTGGCTCGGAGCCGGTCTGGCCGTGTCCGGGTTCGGTGTCCAGGCGGCGGCGCTCGGTCTCGGGTCGATCTTGCTGGTGCAACCGCTGCTCGTCCTCGCGGTGCTGTTCGCACTGCCCCTGGAAGCCTGGTTCGACCACCGACGCCCGACTCGGATCGAATGGGCCTGGGGTGGCGCCCTCACGGCCTGCGTCGCGTTGTTCCTCTGCTTGGCCTCCCCGCGCTCATCCGACCACAGGCCAGGGCAATTCGTCTCCGTGGTGACGATTGCCGCGGTCCTCATCTGCCTCATCGGGCTGGTCGTCGCGGCCGAGAGTTGCACCAGCCATTTCCGGGCTCTCTTCTACGGGCTCACCGCGGGCGCGCTGTTCGGGATCTCGGCGCTCCTCATCAAGACCGTCATCAATCAGGGGGTCGAGAACTCGGCGACCGTGGTGGTGCAACCGGAGATCTATCTGCTGGTGGTGGTCATCGGAGCGGGGATCTATGCGCAGCAGCGCGGTTTCGGATCCGGGGATCTGCAGACCTCGTTCCCCGCCATGACGGTGATGGAACCGGCCGTCGCGATGGTCCTGGGCATCGCGCTGCTGTCCGAACGGATCTACGTCACGATGTGGGAGGCCGGAATCGTCTGTGTGGTCCTCGCGGTCATGGTCGTCGCGGTGATCGAGCTGGCCCGACATTCCGCGATCCGCACACCCCACAAGTTCGAACCGGAAAACCTAACACCTGAAAAGTCATAGCCCGCAAGACTGGAACCTCCTCACCGGCAATGGCAGGGTGGGGTGATGGCTGCTGCAAGCGCGTCGACGCCGAGAGAAGAAATCGCAGGACTCGATGATGAGAAATCGGGGGACGAGTACGACGTACTCGTGATCGGTGGGGGGCCGGCAGGCGAGGTCGCCGCCCAATACGCCATCGCCGGATCGGACCGGACCGCCGCGATCATCGAACACGAACTGCTCGGCGGGGAGTGCTCCTACTGGGCATGCATGCCGAGCAAGGCGCTGCTCCGGCCCATCGAAGTCCATGCCGGCGCCCGCAATCTCGACGGGATCAAGGTCGCGAAGAAACTACTGCCCGAAGAACTCCTGCGGCGACGCGACGCCTGGGTGAAGCAGTACGAGGACGGCGGCCAGGTGAAGTGGGCGGGCGGCATCGGCATCGACGTCATCCGGGGCCACGGTGTGATCACGGGGGAGAAGACCGTCGTCGTCGACAACGGTGGCACCGGCCGTACGATCCGCGCTCGGCAGGCGGTCATCGTGGCCACCGGTAGTACCCCGGTGATCCCCGATGTCTTCGCCGGCACCCAGCCGTGGTCGTCGCGCGACGCCACCGGGGTGCGAGAGATCCCGGCGTCGCTCATCGTCGTCGGCGGCGGGGTGGTCGCGTGCGAGGCCGCGACCTGGATGTCTGCGCTCGGTAGCGCCGTGACGCTGCTCTCGCGAGGGACACTCCTCGGTAAATCCGAACCCTTCGCCGGGAAGTTGGTGGCAAAGGCGCTGGCTGACAGCGGAATCGAGGTCCGACAGAAGGTCGATGTGACCGAGGTGCGGCGTCCGGTCGCCGATGACACCGGGATCGGCCGCATCCATGGCGATCAGGTGACCGTGGTCGCCGGCGGCGAGGAGTTCACCGCTGACGAGGTCCTCGTCGCCACCGGGCGTCGCCCGGCCCGCGATGGCGTCGGACTCGACGCCGTCGACGAGGGCGCGTCCTGGCTGTATGCGGTCGGCGACGCCTCCGGCGGCCCGGCGCTGACCCACTGGGGCAAGTACCAGGCCCGCAAGGTCGGGCATCTGATCGCAGCTCGCGCCGAAGGCAGACCCGAACCCGTTGTCCCTGATGACGTCCCGGTTCCCCAGGTGGTCTTCACCGACCCGCAGGTCGCCAGTGTCGGGCTGACGAAGAAGGAGGCCGGGGACAAAGGCCTCGACATCACGATCGCCGACGTGGAGTTGTCCGGCGTCGCCGGATTCGGGTTGCTCCGTGACGATGCCCAGGGCCGGGCCCGACTGGTCATCGACAAGGCCACCGACACGATCGTCGGAGCGACCTTTGTGGGTCCCGAGGTCGATGAGCTGGTGCATGCCGCGACCATCGCGATCGTCGGCAAAGTGCCCACCAGCGTCCTGCGGCATGCGGTGCCCTCGTACCCGACCGTCAGCGAGGTCTGGCTGCAGTTGCTGGAGTCGCTGGACTGACCCATGATCGGGCAGGTCGGGCACGCAAGTTCAGGCGCGCAACACGAACCAGCCCTTGGCTTCGGTGATGGTGGTGTCCTCGGGCAGTGGCGTGGTGGTCGTCTCGCTGCCGAGGCTGAAGGGACCGTCTTCGAACAGCGTGACATCGGTGCAGGTGAACTCCCCGGCAATCATCTCGTCGTCGAGCCCGGTCAACGTGACCTCACAGCCACTGTGCATGCTGTCGGCGAAATAGCCACCGTCGACCTGCATGCCCATGAAGGCGTCGTCGACCTGTTGGGGGACCTCGGTCGGCAGGTTGCCCTCCTTTTCGCCATCGATCGTGATGAGCAATCCCGCGGAGGTGTCGCCGAAGCGGATGTCGATCTCCTTGTCGGTCGAGTCGAAGTCTCCGCCGCTCGAATCAGACTCGACCACAACGCATTTCTCGGTGCCGTCGGAAAGGGTCACCGAGTAGGCGGCCTCGCCGGAGGTGTACTCGGTCGATGTCGTGGGGACGGCCAGCGGCCCGGTCGGGGCCTCTCGGCTGCACTACTGCATCGCGGGCGAGTCCTGCGCCTCCTCGGAGGTCGTCGAAGCCTGACTCTCCGGCGTCGCCGGTGAAGCGTCGTCTGAGCTGTCGGAACAGGCGGTGAGCAGACCCAGCCCGAGGGCGCCCACCCCCAGGATGGTGGCGACGGTGCGGGCGGAACGGATGGCGGACACGGGATTCACCTCGGACGAGTTGTTCTCCGACGTCTTGTCGGTCGTCAAGGAAATTACCCAGCGTGCGTGGGGTGAGCCAGCAGTTGAATTCGATTGAATGTCAGCGGTTCCCGTCGGTGTCGATCAACTGATGCAACGTCGTCCGCGGCCCGGAACATCATGAGGCCCTACAGCATCGTGCCCGGGTTGAGGATGCCCTGCGGGTCGAGGGTGTTCTTGATGCGTTGGGTGAGTTCGATGACGTCGGCCCCGAGCTGGTCGGGCAACCAGCCCTTCTTGAGCCTGCCGACCCCGTGCTCGCCGGTGATGGTGCCTCCCAGTGCGATCGCGAGATCCATCACCTCTCCGAACGCGAGGTTGGCGCGTGCGGTCTCGTCGGCGTCGTTCGGATCGTGGACGATCAGCGGATGCGTGTTGCCGTCGCCGGCGTGCGCGATGACAGAGATCAGCACGTCGCGGTTGGCGGCGATCGCCTCGATCCCGTCGATGAGGTCGGGGAGTTTGTGCAGCGGCACGCCGACGTCCTCGAGGAGCAGCGGGCCGATCTTCTCGATGGCCGGGATCGCGTACCGACGGGCCGCGGTGAACGCTTCGCCCTCGTCGGGATCGTCGGTGGCGAACACCTCGGTCGCTCCGCAGCGTGTGAAGGCCGCTTCGATGATCTCGACCTCGGCGGCGGCCGCCGCGCCGGGTGCGTCGGACTGCGCGACGAGCAGTGCCCCGGCGCTGCGGTCGAGGCCCATCTTGAGCTGGTCCTCGACAGCGTTGATCGCGACCTTGTCCATGAACTCGAGCATCGCCGGGCGGATCGTGGAGGTGATCTCGAGGACTGCCTTCGAAGCAGCGTGGACGGATGCGAACGACCCGACCACGGTCGAAGCTGCCGCCTGCGGAGGCAGCAGGCGCAGGGTGACCTCGGTGATGATCCCGAGCGTGCCCTCACTGCCGACGAAGAGTTTGGTCAGCGAGAGCCCTGCGGTGTCTTTCAGGCGCGCACCGCCGAGACGTACGGCACGGCCGTCGGCGAGCACCACCTCCATGCCGAGGACGTAATCGCTGGTGACTCCATACTTGACGCAGCACAGCCCGCCCGCGTTGGTGGCAGCGTTGCCGCCGATCGAGCAGATCTCGAAGGATGACGGGTCGGGTGGATACCAGAGGCCGCGCTCTTTCACAGCCGCCTTCACCTCGGCGTTGAGCAGGCCCGGCTGGCAGATCGCGGACCGCGTGATCGGGTCGACGGTGATGTCGCGCATCTTCTCGGTGGTGAGCACGATGCCGCCGTCGACCGCGGTGGCCCCGCCCGACAGTCCGGTGCCCGCACCGCGGGGGATGATCGGGATGTTGTTGGCGGCGCACCAGCGAACGGTCGCCTGGACATCTGCGGTGCTGGTGGCGCGAACCACCGCCGTGGCGGTACCGGCATCCGGGTCGAACGCGCGATCCTGCCGATAAGACGCGACGATGTCGGGGTCGGTGATCACCACTCCGGTGGGCAGAGCTGACACCAAGTCGTCGAGGGCAGTGATCGTCGTCATGATTTCGAGGGTAGTAGTGGTCTACCGCCGGAGGCGCCGGAGCCGAGAAGTCAGTGGTTGGCGGGACTGATGACCTTCGAGATCTCGGCTGCCCACTCTGCTGCCTGCACCTTCGCGGCGACCTTCGACGACGCATCGTGCCGTCCGTGCTCTCCGACCTGCGAAGCGCCCAGATCCACGAGTTTCTCGGCGATGATCTCGCCGCCGCGGTTGAAGGTGTCGTCGTACACGCTGTCGCCCAGTCCGAAGGTGGCGAACCGCACGCCGTCGAGCTCCGGCTTCTCGTCGTCCAGACCTTCGGCGAACGGCTCTGCGCCGGTGGGCAACTCGCCCTCGCCGTAGGTGGAACACACGACGACGTAGAAATCGTCGGACGAGAGGTCCTCGACGGCAAAGTCGGACATGTCGTACATCGACACGTCGTGTTGCTGCGACAGCACGTCGGAGATCGCATCAGAAACCAGTTCGGCGGTTCCGGTCTCGCTGCCGTACAGGATCACCACAGACATCTAATTCTCTCTCCACGTAGATCAGGGGCGACTAAGGGTACCCTAATGGTTCACCTGATTCGACCAGCGGGCAAGTCGCACCGACCCGCGATTTTAGCGAACAGTTGCCGCATATCACAGTCGCGATCCGGCGCTCGGTAACCTTGGCCAATGACAGACGACCAGGCCGAACAGCCCGCCAATGCCACGGATGCGCAGGGTCGTAAGACCGGTCTGTGGCGCGAGTCCGATCCCCACGGCGGTGAGGCGACCGGGACGTACCGCCGGGACCGTCGAGAAGGTCTGTGGCGCCACTATTTCCGCGATGGGACGCTCCGCTCCGAATCGAACTATCACGACGGCGAACTCGACGGGACGTGTGTTTGGTATCGAGCGGGCGGAGGCCTGTTGCAGAAGGGTTCATTCGACAAAGGCCAGAAGAGCGGGCTCTGGGAGCGCTGGAGTCCGGAGGGCAACCTGATCGACCGGGGTGACCGGGTCGGCGGCAAGAAGACCGGACAGTGGCAGTACTTCAACGCCGACGGGACGGTCGAGCGAACCACCAACCACCGACCCATGCAGACCTGACCGATGGTGACGTTCCCGCCTGGTCGGGCAATGATTGCGGAGACGGCAAAAACCAGCTGACATCGGTTGTCGCCGCTGGATACGCTCATCACCACCAACCGCATGTGAAGGGGTACGACATGGCTGCAGACGACGAGACCAAACGAAAGTTCCGCGAGGCACTCGAGCGCAAGAAGCAGAAGGGCCAGCCGACGTCCGATCACAAGGATGCGACGTCGAAGGCTGCCGGGCAGCACGGGCCGGAGAGCGGCCAGCAGAGCTTCCGCCGCAAGACGGGGTAGCCGGCACCACTCGGCCGAGATGGCCCTGAAAACTGACAAATAGATGAGCTCCGAGGGGTATGCGCCCTCGAGCGCCTGCTAATTGCCAGTTTTCAGGGCCATTCGTCGTCCCGGGCCTGCCTGGGGTCTTTATTACTAGGAAGTCCTAGTATATGGTGATGGGGACAACACGCTCGTAGATGACTTGTGAGGACCCCATGACCAGGCAAATCGACCATTTCGTGGACGGCGCACATGTCGCCGGGACCAGCGGGCGCACCGCAGATGTGATGGACCCCAGCACCGGCAAGGTGCAGGCGACAGTTCCTCTGGCCAGTACGGCCGAGGTCGACGCCGCCGTTGCCAGCGCAGTCGAGGCGCAGAAGATCTGGGCTGCATGGAACCCGCAGCGTCGCGCTCGCGTGATGATGAAGTTCGTTGCACTCGTCGGCGAGAACATGGACGAACTCGCCGAGCTGCTCTCCAAGGAGCACGGCAAGACCGTTCCCGACGCCAAGGGCGACATCCAGCGCGGCGTCGAGGTGATCGAATTCTCGATCGGCATCCCGCACCTGCTGAAGGGTGAGTTCACCGAAGGCGCCGGCACCGGCATCGACGTGCACTCGGTTCGCCAGCCGCTCGGTGTGGTCGCAGGCATCACCCCGTTCAACTTCCCCGCCATGATCCCGCTCTGGAAGGCCGGCCCCGCGCTGGCAACCGGAAACGCGTTCATCCTCAAGCCGTCCGAGCGGGACCCGTCGGTGCCTGTGCGCCTGGCCGAGTTGTTCCTCGAGGCCGGACTACCCGCAGGCGTGTTCCAGGTCATCCACGGCGACAAGGAAGCCGTCGACGCCCTGCTGAACAACGACGACGTGCAGGCGTACGGCTTTGTCGGCAGCTCCGACATCGCGCAGTACATCTACTCGAACGCGGCCGCGAACGGTAAGCGCGCACAGTGCTTCGGTGGCGCCAAGAACCACATGATCATCCTCCCGGACGCCGACCTCGATCAGGTCGCCGACGCACTGATCGGTGCCGGATACGGCAGTGCCGGCGAGCGCTGCATGGCGATCTCGGTGGCCGTGCCCGTGGGTGAGGCCACAGCGAATCGCCTGCGCGAGAAGCTGGTCGACAAGGTCAACGCACTGCGCGTCGGCCACAGCCTCGACATCAAGGCCGACTATGGCCCCCTCGTCAGCAAGGCTGCTCTCGAACGCGTCAAGGACTACATCCAGCAGGGTGTGGACGCCGGCGCCGAGCTGGTCATCGACGGCCGCGAGCGCGCGACCGACGACCTGACCTACGACGGTCAGAGCCTGGAAGAGGGCTACTTCATCGGGCCCACCCTCTTCGATCACGTCAAGAAGGATCAGACGATCTACACCGACGAGATCTTCGGGCCGGTGGTCTGCGTCGTTCGTGCCGCGGATTACGAAGAGGCACTGGCGCTTCCGTCCGAGCACGAATACGGCAACGGTGTCGCGATCTTCACCCAGGACGGCGACGCCGCCCGCGACTTCACCGCCCGCGTGCAGTGCGGCATGGTGGGCGTGAACGTGCCCATCCCCGTGCCGGTGGCCTACCACACCTTCGGTGGCTGGAAGCGCTCCGGATTCGGCGATCTGAATCAGCACGGACCGGCAGCGATCCAGTTCTACACCAAGGTCAAGACCATCACGACGCGGTGGCCCTCGGGTATCAAGGATGGCGCCGAGTTCGTCATCCCGACCATGGACTGAGACTCGTCAATGTCTTTCGAGATGACAGACGATGACAAGGTCATCGTCGACACCGCGGCGGCGTTCGCGCGCAAGCGGATCGAGCCGTTCTCACTCGACTGGGATGAGCGCAAGCACTTCCCGGTCGAGGAGTTACGGGAAGCTGCAGAGCTCGGCATGGCCGGGATCTACACCAGCGAAGACGTCGGGGGCAGCGGTCTGCGCCGGATCGACGGAGTGCGCATCTTCGAGGAACTGGCGAAGGCCGATCCCACGACCGCCGCGTTCCTGTCGATCCACAACATGTGCACGTGGATGGTCGACTCCTACGGGACCGAAGAGCAACGGAACACGTGGGCGTCGAAGATGGCGTCGATGGAAGCCGTCGCCAGCTACTGCCTGACCGAGCCGGCCGCGGGTAGTGATGCCGCGGCGTTGCGTACCAAGGCGGTTCGCGATGGGGACGACTACGTGCTCGACGGGGTGAAGCAGTTCATCTCCGGCGGCGGCGTCTCCGACGTCTACGTGATGATGGCGCGCACCGGGGCCGAGGGGCCGCGCGGCATCTCCACGTTCATCGTCCCGTCCGACACCCCCGGGCTGTCGTTCGGTGCGAACGAGGCAAAGATGGGCTGGAATGCCCAGCCCACCGCGCAGGTCATCATGGAAGGTGCCCGGGTCCCCGCCGCCAATCTCCTCGGTGGAGAAGAAGGCAAGGGTTTCGGTATCGCCATGAACGGACTCAACGGCGGCCGCATCAACATCGCGGCGTGTTCGCTGGGAGGCGCGCAGGCGGCCTACAACAAGGCCATCAGCTACGTGTCGGATCGGGAAGCGTTCGGCGGCAAGCTGATCGACGAACCGACGATCAGGTTCACGCTGGCGGACATGGCGACCTCGTTGGAGACGTCGCGGCTGATCCTGTGGAAGGCGGCCAGTGCGCTCGACGCCGGGCACCCCGACAAGGTCGAGTTGTGTGCGATGGCCAAGCGCTACGTCACCGACACCTGCTACGACGTGGCCGATCAGGCGCTGCAGTTGCACGGTGGATACGGGTATCTGCGGGAATACGGTCTGGAGAAAATCGTCCGCGACCTCCGCGTGAACCGAATACTGGAGGGCACCAACGAGATCATGCGGGTAGTGATCGGCCGCGCAGAAGCGGACAAGTCGAGTAAGGGGCAGTACATATGAGCACGATCGCGTTTCTGGGTCTGGGGAACATGGGTGGACCCATGGCCAAAAATCTCGTCAATGCAGGCCATACGGTGCACGGGTACGACCTGTCGGCGGCGGCGATCGCGGCCGCCGAGGCGAACGGCGTCAACGTGGTCGCCGGCGGAATCGAAGCAGTCGCCGACGCCGACGTCGTGATCACGATGTTGCCCAGCGGCAAGGCCGTCCTGGACTGCTACGCGGAGATCCTGCCGGGCACCAAGACCGGTGCGCTGCTGATCGACAGCTCCACCATCTCGGTCGACGATGCCCGCAAGATCAACCAGCAGGCAGCCGACCACGGCTTCGCACAGATCGACGCGCCGGTCTCGGGCGGGATCAAGGGCGCGGACGCGGGCACGTTGGCATTCATGGTCGGCGGCACCGATGAGGCGTTACTCGCCGCGCAGGGCGTGCTCGAACCGATGGCGGGCAAGGTCATCCACTGCGGCGACGCCGGCAGCGGACAGGCCGCCAAGGTCTGCAACAACATGGTGCTCGCAGTCCAGCAGATCGCAATCGGCGAAGCCTTCGTACTCGCCGAGAAGCTGGGTCTGGAAGCGCAGGCGCTGTTCGACGTCATCACCGGTGCCACCGGCAACTGCTGGTCCGTGCACACGAACTGCCCGGTTCCGGGACCGGTTCCGACGTCACCGGCGAACAACGAGTTCAAGCCGGGCTTCGCGACGGCCCTGATGAACAAGGATCTGGGTCTGGCGATGGCGGCGGTCGAGTCCACCGGTTCCACTGCGCCGCTCGGCGAGCATGCCGCAACGCTCTATGCGGACTTCGCGCAGGAAAACGGCGCCAAGGACTTCAGCGCGATCATCGAGACGCTGCGCTGATCTGATCCCACGTCGGCATCCCTGTGCGGGCGCCGACGTACGACACCGACAACGCAGCCGCCACATTCGCAACCGTGGCGGCTGCGTTCGTCGTATCGCCCGCAGCGAGTCGCGCCGCGAACACCCCGTTGAACGTGTCGCCCGCCCCGGTGGTGTCGCGGACCGTCGCTGTGCGCGCCGGTATCGTCTCGAAGTCCTGTCCCGGGATCTTGACGAGCACCCCGCCCGCGCCCAGCGTCACGACAACAGCGGCGCCCGTGGCCTCTGACAGCGCTGCCGCGGCCTCCTCGACGGTGTCGGAGTTCTTTCCGACCATGCTCGCCAGTTCGAGGCATTCCCCGGCATTGGGGGTCAGGATGGGCCCGTACCGGATGGCATCCGCGATCTCCGGTATCGGTGGGGCCGGATTCAGCACACACTGCGCACCGGCCGCAGCAGCGGTTTCGACGGCAGCGACCACGGCGGCCCCGGCGATCTCGGTACTGACCAGCACGCAGTCACCGGGCCTCAGGTCGGTCAGTGAAGCACGCACCTGCGCCGCGGTCAGCTCGGAGTTCGCGCCCGCGCCGACGGCAATCTGGTTCTCACCGGCCTGATCCACGACGATCAGCGCGACGCCGGTCGGGGAGTCGGTCCGCACCACCGCCCCCACGTCGACACCGTCGTCCCGCAACTCGGCCAACGCACCGTCGCCGGTGTCGTCCGATCCGGCCGCACCGATCAACTCCACGGTTGCCCCGGACCGGGCGGCAGCGACGGCGGCGTTCGCGCCCTTGCCGCCGCCGTGGCGATCCGCCCTGGGGCCGACCACGGTCTCTCCGGGCCCGGGTAGGCGGGGGGTGGCGATCACGAAGTCGACGTTGATGGCGCCCACCACGATCACGCGGGCATCAGCAGGGGTGGTGTCCATATTTGTTAACCGTACTTCGCACGAATTCCCGGAACCAATTGTGCCGTCCGGCCTACGGGACGGGCTGTCGCTGGTAGACATCAAGAGTAAGCGCAACGCTTCGCGAGGAGAGAAAAATGGCATCACCGAACACCCAGAAGTTCTACATCGACGGCGAGTGGGTGGATCCTGTTTCTTCCGCCACCCTCGACGTCATCAATCCGGCCACCGAGGCGAGCATCGCGACCATCGCCCTCGGCGACGAGAAGGATGTCGACCGCGCGGTGACCGCGGCCCGCAAAGCCTTCGACAGCTTCGCCGCGACAACCCGCGAAGAGCGGATTGCTCTGCTGGAACGGGTGATCGAGGTGTACCAGACCCGCCTCGGCGACCTGGCCGAAACAGTCAGCTCCGAAATGGGCGCACCCGTCGGCCTGGCGTCTGCAGCGCAGGCCCCCGCCGGACTCGGACATTTCCTCAACACCCTCGAGGCCCTCAAGAACTTCGAGTTCGAAGAGACCATCGGCTCGACCACCGTTGTTTACGAGCCCGTCGGGGTCTGCGCGTTCATCACACCCTGGAACTGGCCGCTCAACCAGATCGCCGCCAAGGTGGCCCCCGCGCTCGCGTCGGGCTGCACGATGGTGCTCAAGCCGTCGGAGATCGCGCCGCTGAATGCGCTCGTGTTCGCCGAGATCATGCATGAGGCCGGCGTGCCCGCAGGCGTGTTCAACCTCGTCAACGGCGACGGCCCGACCGTCGGCGCAGCGTTGTCGACGCACCCCGAGGTCGACATGGTCTCGTTCACCGGTTCGACCCGTGCAGGCATCGAGGTCGCCAAGAACGCGGCCCCGACCGTCAAGCGGGTCGCCCAGGAACTCGGCGGCAAATCGGCCAACATCATCCTCGACGACGACGGGTTCTCGGATGCAGTGGCACGCGACGTCGCTGCCATGGTGGTCAACTCGGGCCAGTCCTGTAACGCCGGTTCGCGCATCCTGGTGCCGGCGGCGCGGATGAACGAAGCGGCCGAGATCGCCGAGAAGACCGCGGAGCAGATTGTCGTCGGCTCGCCGGAGGATTCGGGAACCCACGTGGGCCCGGTCGTCTCCGAGGCTCAGTTCAACAAGATCCAGCGCCTGATCCAGACCGGGATCGACGAGGGCGCGGCCGTCGCCGCCGGTGGTGTCGGGCGTCCGGACGGCGTGGACGTGGGGTACTTCGTCAAGCCGACCGTGTTCGCCGACGTCACCAACGACATGACCATTGCCCGCGAGGAGATCTTCGGACCGGTCATGGTCCTGATCGCGTACGAGGACGAAGAGGACGCGGTCCGCATCGCGAACGACACGAACTACGGTCTGTCCGGATACGTGTCGTCGGCCGATCCCGAAAAGGCCCGCAAGGTGGCCCGGCGGTTGCGGACCGGCAACGTCCACATCAACGGTGCCCCGATCGCGTTCGACTCCCCGTTCGGCGGATACAAGCAGTCCGGCAACGGACGCGAGTTCGGCAAGTTCGGTCTGGACGAATTCCTGGAGGCCAAGGCGATCTTCGGTGACAATGCCTGAGCCGAAGGTCTGATTTTTCCGGATGGGAGGCCGGGTGGTCCGTTGTGGACCACCCGGCCTCGCACCGTCTGCACATCAAGAGGATGATTTGCGGCGCAAGCTTCACTCCAGAGCTCGAACATCCACGGCAGCAGGGACGGCTAACACGGTGGCAACCACGAGTACGCGGGCCGGCAACGACAAGAAACTGATGCTGTTCTCGGGCCGGGGACATCCCGAGCTCGCTCGGCAGGTGGCCGCGGAACTGGATATCGAGGTGACCCCGCAGACGGCCCGGGATTTCGCGAACGGTGAGATCTTCGTCCGTTTCGAAGAATCGGTGCGCGGCTCTGATGCATTCGTGCTGCAAAGCCACCCGCAGCCGCTGAACACCTGGCTGATGGAACAGCTGATCATGATCGACGCCCTCAAACGGGGCTCTGCCAAACGCATCACGGCCGTCTTGCCGTTCTACCCCTACGCCCGCCAGGACAAGAAGCACCGGGGTCGCGAGCCGATCTCGGCCCGGCTGATCGCCGATCTGCTCAAGACCGCGGGTGCGGACCGGCTCATCACCGTCGACCTGCACACCGATCAGATCCAGGGTTTCTTCGACGGTCCTGTCGACCATATGCACGCGGACCGCACCCTGACCGAGTACATCGGAAAGAAGTACGACCTGCAGCGCATCACGGTGGTCTCGCCCGACTCGGGCCGGGTCCGATCGGCAGAGAAATGGGCCGACTCGTTCGGCGGCAGGCCGCTGGCGTTCATCCACAAGACCCGGGACCCGCTGGTCCCGAATCAGGTGAAAGCGAACCGCGTCGTCGGCGACGTTGACGGGCAGACCTGCATCCTCATCGACGACATGATCGACACCGGCGGCACCATCGCAGGTGCGGTGCGCGTTCTCAAGGAAGCAGGAGCGGGGGATGTGGTGATCGCCGCGACCCACGGCATCCTGTCCGACCCGGCGACTTCGCGGCTGGCCGAGAGCGGTGCCAAAGAGGTCGTGGTCACGAACACGCTGCCGATCGACGACCACAAGCGTTTCGACACCCTCACCGTGCTGTCCATCGCTCCGCTGCTGGCGCGCACCATCCGGGAAGTCTTCGAGAACGGGTCGGTGACGTCGCTGTTCGACGGGCATGCGTAGCGGGCGGCCCAGGCCCACTCGATGCGGGCGAAAACTTCTCGACATGGACGGTCATCCAGTAAGGTAGAACGTGTTCTAGTTTTCCCGTTCTAAGGAGCCGCAATGGGCGAGGTACTCGACCGTATCGAAGAGCACGCGGAAGAAATCCGTGCTGCCGGCGTCGAAGGCGACGAACTGATGCGGTTGCCGGACACCTCGGCGCAGCGACTCCGCGAAGCGGGCGTCATTCGGTTACTGCAGCCGGTCGAGCACGGCGGTCTGGCAGCGCATCCCCGAGAGTTCGCCGAGACCGTGATGGGCGTCGCTGCGATGGACGGCGCCGCCGGCTGGGTCTCGGGCATCGTCGGCGTACACCCGTGGGAGCTGGCTTTCGCAGACCCGAAACTGCAGGACGAGATCTGGGGCGACGACCCGGACACCTGGCTGGCTTCCCCATATGCACCGATGGGCGTGGCCAAGCCCGTGGACGGCGGGTACATCCTCAAGGGACGCTGGCAGTTCTCCTCGGGCACGACCACTGCCGGTGGATCGTGCTCGGCGCGATCCTGGGCGACCAGCAGGGCAAGCCGATCATGCCGCCGACCATCTTGCACGTCTTCCTGCCCCGGGCCGACTACACGATCGTCGACGACTCCTGGGACGTCGTCGGACTCCGCGGTACCGGTTCCAAAGACGTGATCGTCGACGGCGCGTTCATCCCGGACTACCGCACACTGGATTCGGCGGACGTCATGGACGGCAGCGCGCCGCGCAATGCGGGCCGCACCGAGTCGACGTACTTGATGCCGTTCAGTTGCATGTTCCCTCTCGGCATCACCTCGGCGGTGATCGGTATCGCCGAGGGTGCCCTCGCGTGTCACATTGCCGCACAAAAGGATCGGGTCGCGATCACCGGACAGAAGATCAAGGAAGACCCATACGTTCTCTACGCCATCGGTGAATCGGCTGCCGAGATCGCAGCGTCGCGGGCGGCGTTGCTCGAGACCGTCGACCGGTTCTACGACAAAACCGAAGCGGGCAAAGAGATCTCGTTCGACGAACGCGCCATCGGCCGACGTACCCAAACCGCCGCCGCCTGGCGCGCGGTGCGTGCCGTCGACGAGATCTTCGCGAGGTCCGGCGGGGGAGCGCTGCATCGAAAGTTCCCGATGCAGAGGTTCTTTCGCGATGCACATGCCGGTCTGGCGCACGCCATCCACGTCCCGGGTTCGATCTTCCACGCCTCCGCGCTCACCCAACTCGGCGGCGAGCCCGAAGGCATGATGCGTTCGATGATCTAGCGCTCTGCACGCACCACATTCGGCCCCGATGGGGACTGCCAAGGGCATAGTGCCCTCGGCGGCTCAACAGGGGGCTGAATGTGGTGACAGTTTGTTCGATCAGATGTCGCCGGAGTGCTTGCGGACGGCATTGATCGACTTCACCAGTGCATTCGACTGGGACTCGGTCATGCCGACGTCCCCGAAGACCTCGTTGTTGAGCGCGATGGTCGCCTCGTCCACCGTGGTGCGGCCGGTGTCGGTGATCTCCACCAGCGTCGTCCGCCCGTCGGTGGGGTGCGGGACCCTGCGCACCAAGCCGGCCTCCTCCAGCCTGCGGATCGCATGCGTCACCGATGTGACGTGGACCTGCAGGCGGTCGCTGGCCTTGGTGATCGGTAGCGCGCCGCGTCGGCTGAAGGCGAGCAGTCGCAACAACTCGAAGCGGGAGAAGCTCAGCTCCCACGGCTTGAGGACGGCCTCGACCCGGGCGAGCAATATCTGGTGCACCCGCATCACCGACGTCACGGCCTGCATGCCTCCGGCCACGTCACCCCAGCCGGCGTCTTCCCAGTTCTTCCGGGCTTCGGCGATCGGGTCGGGTCTGAACTCGCTGGACATTCCCCTATTGAACATCAGGAGTCGGGCACGTCTGTGCTCTCCACGGCGCGAGCGGTGCGTCACCATCCGATGGAACAGTGATCATTGACACATTAGATACCGGAGCCTAGCGTCAGGAGAAACAAGCTTTCAGAAGGGGAGCAGATGTCGGCACCAGCACGTGAGGCAATCGCAACCCGGTTGCTGGGCGGATCGGTCAAACGATCGTATTCGCCCGTCGTAGACCTCGATTGGGACGCGCCTCTCGAAGAGGGCAAGTATTTTCTGCCGCCGCGCGTGTGCAGCCTGTACGGCACCGATCTGTGGAACGGGCTGTCCGAGGAGCAGCGCATCGAGGTCTCCCGGCAGGAGATGGCGAACATCCTCTCGATCGGGATCTGGTTCGAGAACCTCCTCAACCGGGCTCTGCTGCAACGACTCATGACCGAGGACCCGGCGTCGGCGAGCAGTCACTACGCGCTCACCGAGATGGGTGACGAATGCAGGCACATGGTGATGTTCGGCCGGGCCATCGAACGCAGTGGTGCGCGGCCCTACGGCATGTCGCTGCCCGAACGAATCATCATGTTGCTCTTGCCCTTCGGTTTACGCGGTTCGCTGCTGTGGGTTGCGGCCCTGGTCGGGGAGGAGATCTTCGACGCATTGCAGCGCGAGATGCTCGACGATCCCGAACTCCAGCCACTGGTGTCGCGACTGATGCGGATCCATGTCACCGAGGAGGCCCGGCACATCGGATTCGCCAGGGACGGCGTTGTCCGCAGGCGGCCGATTCGCGGTCGGTGGGAATCGGTGATCGCAGCAAATGTCCACGGCCTGAGCGCACTTCGATTCAAGTACCTGTTCACCAACCCGGCCATGTATGCCAGGGCGGGGCTGGACAAGCACGAGGCCACCAAGGCTGCCCGCAGCAACCCGAACTTTCACCGCATGCAGGTGCTGGGGTTCTCGAGCCTGGGCAAGTTTCTCGAGGACAACGGACTCATGAGCCGGTTCGCGCGCGGCCAGTGGCGCCGGGCGGGATTCCTGGAATGAGTTCCCTACGCGTTGGTGTGGTGGGCGGCGGCCCCGTGATCGACATCGTTCGGGCCCGGCTACGTGAGTCGGCGCTGGATATCGATGTCACAGCGGTCGCCTCTGTCGGACACTTCGACACGACGCTGGACCGCTGGGAAGACGAGGCGGGCGTCCGCATACTGGTGACGTCGGATCCTCCGCCGGCCGAGAACTATCTGGGGGTGGCGGCACATCGGCACCCCAACCTCTTCTACGCGGGCGCGCCCACCTCGTGGCCCCGGGCGGTCGCGGGATACCTGGCGGCAGCCATCGAAGAGGTCGCGCTGGCCGGCGCGAGTCGGGTGCAGGTGCGCCACCCGATCGAACGATCCTGGCTCGGGTACGTCCGCGCCACCGGTGGTACTCGCAAACTGGCGCGCAAACTCAAATGATTCGACGCGGACGACTTCGACTACACCAGCGCGGCGACACGGGACGACGACGTCTACGACGGCCCGGTCGTGATCGAGCACGACGACGAGGCGATCACCACCCGCATGCGGGTTCAGGGCTACTTCGACCCCCTCGACGGACACTTCCACTGGGCCGGAATCGCTTTCGGAGACCAGGTGCGCGATCTCAAAGACAGGCGCGTGACCGCGGTCGAGGTCGCCGTCGGAGACGGTGACCCGGTGCCTGCGCGGCTGACGGACATCACGCCCTGGGAAACCGTCCGCATCACCGGTTTGGGCAGGCCTCCCTACCCATTGGACGACATCGACATCCTCATCCCGGCTACATCTCCGTAGACTGGCGGTGTGACCGAACCGGTCACACCGGTCCAGGAGGAATCATGGCCAAAGAAATCAACAGAGCTCGCACCGATGCAGTCAAACAGACCGTCGCAGCGCATCCCGGAATGGTTGCGTTCGCGCTGGCGCCTGCTGTCGTCGTGTTCGGTGTCCTGTGGCTCGTCACCAACTTCTGGCTCGCGCTGCTCGTCGGCCTGGTCGTCGGCGGCGGTGCTGCCTGGACCCTGTTGCGCCGTTAGTGGCTTCGCGCGTCCATGGCTGAACCCTCTGCACGAGTCGACAGCTGGATCTGGTCTGTCCGGCTCCTGAAGACCCGTTCCGCCGCTGCGTCTGCATGCCGCGGCGGCCACGTGAAGGTGAACGGAACACCCGCCAAACCCGCTCAGCACGTGGCCATCGGCGATGAGATCCGCCTCCGGGTAGGCGGCCGCGACCGCATCGTCGAAGTCGCCCGCGTCGTGGCCAAGAGATTGGGACCGGCAGTCGCCGCGGAATGCCTGATTGACCGCAGCCCGCCGCCGCCGCCCAAGGAAGTGGTGGCCGCCCTGCCGCTCCGCGACCGCGGAGCCGGCAGGCCGACCAAACGCGAGCGGCGGGACACCGATCGGCTTCGCGGGCGGTGAGACCTGGCACTTCCGGAAGCACCCGAAAGTGCCAGTCGGCCTTCTCTACACTGCAACGTGTGAACACCTCGGCGGGTAAGAAATGGCTCGGATCGCTGGCCGTCCTGGTGGCCATCGTCCTGACGCTTGCGGGATGCTCCGACGACGATTCCGATGATGCAGGGCCGGCCGCGACCACGGAGTCAGCTCCTGGCAAAGCAGGCGGGGGCCCGTTTTTCGGAGAATGCGGGGGAGTCACCGTCGAGGACGTCGCCCGGGTGAGCAAGATCCCCGGCCTCACCAACACGGTCAACAACCCATCGGTGTGCGAGTGGGTGACCGCGCAGGAACAGTTGGGACCGCAGCTGTCGTTCAACTGGTACCGCGGCAGCCCCATCGGGCGTGAGCGGGCCACCATCCAGCTCTCCCGCGACAGCGTCGAAGACGTCACCATCGACGGCCATGCGGGCTTCATCGGATCGAGCGAGGGCATCTGCGAGATCGGTATCGCCTTCGGCGCCGACTTCTTCGAATGGTCGGTGTCGTACGGCCTCGCCGTCGAAGGTGTACCGACACCGTCCGTCGCAGAGATCTGTGCCACCGCCAAGACCCTTGCCACGCAATCGATCGAGAAAGCGAAATGATGCGCCGCAGAGCAGTGGGCGCGGTGCTCGCGATGCTGGCCGTCCTCACCCTGTTGGCCGGGTGCACCCGCGCGGTCGACGGCGACGCCACCTCGATCGGCGGCGGCGACGGATCGTCGGACGGCAACGTCGACACCGACCGCTACGACGGTCTGATGTACGAGTGCGAGATGTTGCAGCCCGCCGTGATCGCGAAAACCGTCGGCGGGACGATCGCCGAGCCGGGCTTCTACGGGGCGATCTGCCGGTGGGTGGTCAACGGTCCGGCCATCACCGACGTGACCTTCAACTGGTTCGAGTGGGGCGACATCGAGGTCGAGAAGAGCACGGCCAAAGAACTCGGCTACACCACCGAGAACATCAAGGTCGCGAGCGTCACGGCGTTCACCCAGCGCAATCCTGCCCGCCCGGCCTCGTGTGGCGTGACCGCGCGATCACCCGATCGCGGCGTCTACACCTGGTGGGTCGAGCCGCGGACGGCGACGCCGATCGGCGATCCCTGTGCTGCCCCCACAAGGCTCATGGAACTGTTGCTGGGCGGCGGCCAGTAGTTTCTGCTCGCTTCGCTCGCGGGGCAGGCGGCCGCCATCGCGTCGTCTTCCTTCCTCCTCGCATCGCTTCGCTCGCTCCTCGTCTGTCCAGACGACGCGGGCCGCCTGCCGGGCGGTGCGAGTTCGCCTTGCTCACCGCCCTGAGGCGGGTTCCGTCGAGCGTGCCTTTCCGTGCGCCGAGCGTGCCTTTCCGGTCGTCGAGCGGGCTCTTTCCGTCGCTGAGCGTGCCCTTTCGTGCATCGACCGGGCTCTTTCAGGAGTCGAGCGGGCCGTTGCTGTGAGGAGTGTCGAGTTCGGGTCGCCGGCTGTGTTTTTTCGCTCCGCTTCGCAACGCGGGGGCAGGCGGCCGCCATCGCGTCGTCTTCCTTCCTCCTCGCATCGCTTCGCTCGCTCCTCGTCTGTCCAGACGACGCGGGCCGCCTGCCGGGCGGGGCGAGTTCGCTGGGGTCAGCCTTGGAAGGGCACGGTCGGCGTACAGAAGGGCACCGTCGATGCACGGAAGGGCACGCTCGGCGTACGGAAGGGCACGGTCGGCGTACGGAAGGGCACGGTCGGCGTACGGAAGGGCACGCTCGGCGCATGAAAGGGCACGGTCGGCGAGTTGGTCAGGCAGGGGGACGCTTGGTGATCGTGACCGTCGCGGCGACCTTGTCTTCGACGATCAGCCACATCCGCAGCTGATCGCTGACCCGTTCCCGCTTGATGGTCACCGTCGACTCGGGGGCGATGGCACGCAGATACTCGATGACGGCGCGGTGCGGCCCCTCGACGAGATCGGGATGGTCGAGCAACTCATCCTCGACCGCTGCCCAGTAGGCGGCGTTGTTCAGGTGTTTGAACGGATCGAAATCTGTCGCGCGCAGGACGTGGTTCCGATCGGAATCCGTCGTCTCGGGTGCGGACGCGGTGTTCATCGACTTCCATTTGAGCCGGTGCTCCTGCGCGCTCTGGCTGAGAAGGTCGAACGCGCTGTCGCTCAGACGGGTCGGGAGGCCCTTGTCGTTGACGTTGATCCAGAAGGCCTCGGTTTCGATGAGGCCGTCCTCGCGTGGCTCCGGATTGAACCGGTTCGTCTGGTGGGTCGAGGTGACCCGGACGCGCATGTTCGTCCAACGCGTCGAGAGCGCACCGCACCAGCGTTGCAGCGTCACGTCGCCGGGCCAGGAAATCGGCCTGATCACATCGATCACGGTGCGACGGACGATCCAGTACGGATCGCTGGTGTGGAACTCGGTCGCTTCGATGTTGTCGTTCGCGATGTCTTGCAGGTAACGGCTCAGTCCATCCAGACGTAGCCGCATCTCCTGATCGATGTCGCCGGTGCGCACGCGATAGTTGGCCTCGTAGAAGCGCGCCTGCTCGAGGCGTTCGGGCAGATCGATCGGGGTCAGGGCGTCGGTGGTCGGCTTGTCAGACATCAGCAGATCCTCTCATTCGAAGCCCCGGATCGGGGTCGGACGCTCCTGCAACACCCGGTGGCAGCATAGGTGCCTTCGCACAGAGTGAGGTCTGCCACTACCGTTGTGGGACTGACGTCGAAGAGTGTCTCTGCGGTTGGGGTTGATCGAGGGTCTGGCGGCGTCTTCCACATGGTGGCCTAATCTGGACACCAATCTGGACAAGTGACAACCCCGAACGGCTCAGCCCTTGGCCGCCGGGGAAAAATCGAGTAAAAATTGGAACACGTTCCAATTCCGGGACGACGAGGATATTCGAGGTAGAGGCCGTATGGCGCACGTGATCACGCAGCCTTGCTGCAACGATGCCAGTTGCATCAGTGTCTGCCCGGTGAACTGCATTCATCCGACGCCGGATGAGCCGGAGTTTGCCAGCGCGGAGATGTTGTACATCGATCCGGACACCTGCATCGACTGTGGTGCCTGCATCGACGAGTGTCCGGTGGAGGCCATCTTCCCCGACGATTCACTCGACGAGGGGCAGGAGCGGTACCTGCAGATCAACGCCGATTACTACACCGACCACGACGTCTCGGGTGGGTTGGTGCCGCCGCGCAAGAAGCCGCCGCTGCCCGCAGGCAAAGAACTGCACGTGGCGATCGTGGGCGCCGGTCCCGCCGCCTTCTACGCGGCCGAAGAGCTCGTGAAGCACTCCGCGATCCGGGTGGACATGTTCGATCGGCTGCCGACGCCGTACGGGCTCGTCCGGGCCGGCGTCGCGCCGGACCACCCGTCGACCAAGGGTGTGGAGAAGACGTTTGCAGCGACCGCCGCCAAGCGGACGTTCGAATACTTCCTCAATGTCGAGATCGGCAAGCACATCAATCACGACGAGTTGCTCGATCACTACGGCGCGGTCATCTACGCCCACGGCGCCTCGACCGACAAGCATCTCGGGATCGAGGGTGAAGACCTGCCCGGCAGCATCGCGGCCACCGACTTCGTGGCCTGGTACAACGGCCACCCGGATTTTGCGGACCGCGACTTCGATCTGAGCGCCGAGCGTGCGGTGGTCGTGGGCAACGGCAACGTCGCCCTGGACGTCGCGCGGATCCTGCTCGACGACCCCGATCACCTGGGCAAGACCGATATTGCCGACCACGCCCTCGAGAAGTTGCGCTCGAGCAACGTCAAAGAGGTGGTGCTGCTCGGGCGCCGGGGGATCGCGCAGGCCGCGTACACGAACTCCGAGTTCCTGGCGATGGGCGACATGGACGGGGTCGATGTGATCGTCGATCCCGACGAGTTGGTCCTCGACGCCGCCAACCAGAGAGCCAAGGACTCCGGCACGCTCGACTCCACCATCGCGACCAAGGTGCGTATCGCGACGGAGTTCTCCGAGCGCACACCGACCGAGGGCAACAAGCGGGTGGTGTTCCGGTACCTGGTATCGCCGTTGTCGATCAAGGGGTCCGACGACGGAATCGAGACCATCAGGTGCGTGCGGAACGAGTTCGTCGATGCCCCTGACGAGGCTGCGGACAATCCCGGCGACACCCCGCGGCCCTCGTCGGGCCGGGTGGCCATCAAGCCGACGGGTGAGGAGTTCGACCTGCCGGCCGGGCTGGTGATGCGGGCGATCGGTTACACAGGTCTGCCACTGGACGGCCTGCCGTTCGACGGTGGGCAGGGTGTGGTTCCCAACGAGGGTGGCCGGGTGCTCGATGCGAAGGACGGTGATCGGGTCGAGGGTGTCTACGTGACGGGCTGGATCAAGCGCGGCGCCACCGGCGGCATCGGGATGAACAGATTGTGCGGCCAGGAGACGGCGTTGGCCGTGATCGCGGACTTCACCGAAAGCAAACTCCCTGAACCGGCCAAGTCGCGCGAGCAGGTACCCGACCTGATCGCCGAACGCGGCGCCGGCCGGATCGCGGGCGACGGTTGGAAGAAGATCGATCTGGCCGAACGAACCGCGGGCAAAGAGGCGGGCCGTCGGCGGGTCAAACTGGTCAGTATCGAGGCGATGGAAGCCGCTGCGCGGGCCTGACCGCCGACCCGCGACGGCGGGCAGGCGTGAGGGAGTTCGGCCGGACAGCGAGGACATCGCTGGGCGGATAAGGTTACGGCCACCCAAGGCCCGTACGAAAGGTCACAATGCGCATAGCTCTGCTGTCGTACCGAAGTAAGCCTCATTGCGGTGGACAGGGCGTTTATGTTCGTCACCTGTCGCGGGAGTTGGCTCTACTCGGTCATGAGGTCGAGGTGTTCTCCGGTCAGCCGTATCCCGATCTCGACGAGACGGCCATCGCTGCCGGCGTCACGCTCACCAAGGTCCCGAGCCTGGATCTCTACAACGACGAGAACCCCTTCCGGACGCCGTGGCCGTGGGAGATCAAGAGCTGGATCGACGCGCTCGAGGTGCTGACGATGTGGACGGCCGGCTTCCCGGAGCCGCTGACCTTCAGCCTGCGCGCGGCGAAGGTGCTCAAGAAGCGCACCGCCGACTTCGACGTGGTGCACGACAACCAGTGCCTCGGTTACGGGTTGCTGCAGATCGAACGCGACGGCCTGCCGGTGGTCGCCACGATCCACCACCCGATCACCCGTGACCGCGAACTCGCGGTGAAGGCCGCGAAAGGTCTGCACAAGATCACCGCACGGCGATGGCACAGTTTCCTGCGCATGCAGGGAAAGGTCGCCCGGAAGATCCCGCGGTTGCTCACCGTCTCGAAGAGCAGCGAAGTCGACATCCGGAAGGCCTTCGGCATTCCCGAGGGCCGCCTGACCACCATCCCGCTGGGCGTCAACACGGATCAGTTCCGGCCATCGTCGGAGCGGGTGCCGGGCCGGATCGTCTGCGTCGCCAGTGCGGATGCACCGCTCAAGGGCGTCTCGTACCTTCTCGAGGCGGTGGCCAAGCTGCGCGCCGAGCGTCAGGTCGAGCTCGTGCTGGTGTCGAAGCTGGTGGCCGGCGGCCCGTCGGACACCCGGATCGACGAACTCTCGATCCGGGATTCGGTTCGGGTCGTCTCGGGTCTCGATGACGACGAACTCGCGGATCTGCTGGCGTCGGCCGAGGTCGCCTGCGTGCCGTCGCTGTACGAAGGTTTCTCGTTGCCCGCGGTCGAGGCGATGAGTTGCGGCACGCCTCTGGTCGCGACTCGGGCGGGGGCGATCCCTGAGGTGGTCGGCGAAGCGGAAGAGGCGGCGCTCCTGGTGCCGCCGATGGACTCGGGTGCGCTCGCGACGGCACTCGGACGTCTGCTGGACAACGCGGAGCTGCGCGACCGGCTCGGCGCAGGCGGCCGCGAGCGGGTCGAGGCTCGGTACAGCTGGGCAGCCGTCGCAGCCAAGACCGCACAGAACTACCAAGAGGCGATCGATGAGTTCGCCGGTACGACCAAGTTCGGACAGTCAGAAGATCTCGCCCGAGGAGGCAGCGTTGCTAACCGTTGATTTTGACCGGCTCGGTGTAAGTGCAGGAAGCAAGGTCATCGACATCGGCGCAGGCCAGGGCAGGCACTCGTTCGAAATGTTCCGTCGCGGTGCGGACGTGATCGCCTTCGACATGTCCGAGAGCGACATGGCCGACGTCGCGGAGATGTTCGACGCCATGATCGCCGAAGGTCAGGTGCCGGCATCGGCGAAAGCGCGTGCGGAGGTGGGCGACGCGCTGCGTTTGCCCTACGGAGACGGTGAGTTCGACGTCGTGCTGATGTCGGAGATCCTGGAACACATCCCCGAGGACACCGATGCCATCGCGGAGATGGCACGCATTCTGGCCCCGGGCGGCGTGGCCGCTGTGACCGTGCCGCGCTACTGGCCGGAAAAAGTGTGCTGGACCTTCTCCGACGAATATCACGCCAACGAAGGCGGCCACGTCCGCATCTACAAGGCGTCCGAGCTCGCCGACAAACTCCGCAGCGCCGGACTCGAGGTGACCGGCACCGACCATGCCCATGCCCTGCACTCGCCGTACTGGTGGCTCAAATGCGCTGTAGGCGTAGAGAAGAACGACAACCCGCTGGTCAAGGCGTACCACAAGCTGCTGGTCTGGGACATGATGAGCGCACCCAAGCTGACCAGGGTCGGTGAGCAGGTGCTCAACCCGGTCATCGGCAAGAGCGTCATCCTCTACCTGCACAAGCCGGCATAGGCAATGGCGGCGATCCCCGAGCTCGATGATCTGATCACCGCAGACGAGACGCTGGCCACCGGCCGTGCGATCGCGGCGATGCAGGAACCCTCCGGTGCCATGCCCTGGTTCCCCGGTGGACAGACCGACCCGTGGGATCACATCGAGTCCGCAATGGCGCTCAGTGCCACGGGTCTGATCGCCGAGGCCGAGGCCGCATACGAGTGGTCGCGGCGCGAACAGCGGGAGGACGGGTCGTGGCCGATCCGCATGGTGGTCGGCGACATCGTCGATCCCAACACCGACAGCAACTTCTGTGCCTACATCGCGGTCGGGGTGTGGCATCACTACCTGATCACCTCGGACGTGCGGTTTCTGGAGAAGATGTGGCCGACGGTGTGTTCGGCCATCGACCTGGTGGTTGCCATGCAGGCGCCAGGAGGACAGATCTACTGGGGCGCAACCTATCCGATGCCGGACCAGGCGTCGGGATCGTTCCCGGGGATATATCACTCCGCGCTGGTGACGGGTAATTCGAGTATTCATCAGGCGCTCGGATGCGCGGTCGCGATCGCGGCGGAGCTCGATCAGCCGTGTGAGCAGTGGCGGCTCTCGTTGAGTTTGCTCGGCGACGCTCTGCGTAGCCGTCCACACCTGTTCGAGCCGAAGTCCGAGTATTCGATGGACTGGTACTACCCGGTGTTGGGCGGCGCGATCCGTGGCCGGGCGGGGCAAGAGCTCATCGCCCAGCGGTGGGACGATTTCGTCGTGACCGACCTCGGTATCCGCTGCGTCGACCACCGGCCGTGGGTCACCGGCGCCGAGACGTGCGAGTTGGTGCTGGCTCTCGACGCACTCGGCGACACCGCGGATGCCCTCGAGTTGCTCGGCGACATGCAGCATCTGCGCGACCCGGACGGCTCGTACTGGACCGGACTCGTCTTCGCCGACGGGAAGCGCTGGCCCGTCGAGAAGAGTTGCTGGACATCGGCGGCCGTCGTGCTCGCGGTCGACGCATTGAGCCGGACGACCCCGGGCAACGGCATCTTCCGGGACGCCGATCCGCAGGCGGAATTGTTCACCGGCAGGAAAATCCGCGCAATCTAGAACGTGTTACTGTTCTTCGACCTAGACTGGTGTCCAGTCACCGGTCCGTATCGGGCCGGTTGGAAGAGCAGGAGACACGATGGACTACGGAATCGTCCAATTCACGAGTGATCGCGGACTGGCGCCCTCGATCCTGGCCCCGTTGATCGAGCAGGCCGGATTCGACGCCTATTTCGTACCCGAGCACAGTCACATCCCGACCAAGCGGGACGCGGCGCACCCGCAGACCGGCGACTCGTCGCTGCCCGACGATCGCTACATGCGCACGCTCGATCCCTGGGTGTCGCTCAGCGGCGCAGCGGCGGTGACGTCTCGGATCAGGCTGGGGACCGCAGTCGCATTGCCGGTGCAGTCGGATCCGATCACCCTCGCGAAGGTCATCGCCACGCTCGACCACCTCTCGGGAGGACGCGTCACGCTTGGCGTCGGCTTCGGCTGGAACCTCGACGAACTGTCGGATCATCACGTGCCCCCGAAGCGCCGTCGCACGATGCTCCGCGAATACATCGAGGCCATGACCGCGCTGTGGTCACAGGAAGAAGCCGAGTACGCAGGCGAGTTCGTGAACTTCGGGCCGAGTTGGGTGTGGCCCAAGACCGTGCAGCAGCCAGGTCCGCCGGTCCTGGTCGGCGCCGCGGGCAACGAGAAGAACTTCAAGTGGATCGCCCGCAGTGCGGCCGGCTGGATCACCACGCCGGGTGAGCAGGACATCGAGCAATCGGTGGTGCTGCTC
The DNA here is from genome assembly GCF_002095395.1 of Williamsia sp. 1135. Classification (GTDB taxonomy): domain Bacteria; phylum Actinomycetota; class Actinomycetes; order Mycobacteriales; family Mycobacteriaceae; genus Williamsia. Next base: position 61,531 of record NZ_MJEI01000097.1, on the reverse strand, counting down.
AAGCAGATCTGGGCTGATGCGGGACGCGAGGGTGAACCTCAGATAGTGGTCCTCGACTTCAAGCCCGTGCAGGAAAAGCTGGACCAGTGGCGTGAACTCGGAGTCACCACGGTGCTGTACGGCGTCCCCGACGACAGCGAGGAACGTGCAGGTGCCTACCTGACGAAACTCGCGGGCAAATTGGGTCTGAGTCCGGCGACGGTGTGATTCCCCGACCGTGCCGATAAACCACCGACCGTGCCCATAATGCCGCCGAGCGTGCCGATAACTGTTGGGGGTCGACGCGCGATGAAGGATGCGACATGACAGCGGACCTCTCACCATTGCCGGAACTCGGTTGTTACGGATTGGCGGGACATTCGAACAGCCCTCGCGACCTGGTGGACGAGGCCCGGTTGGCCGAGCAGTTGGGCATCGGGTCCATTTTCTTGTCGGAGCGGTTCAACACCAAGGATGCGGGTGTTCTGGCCGGCGCCGTCGGGGCGGTGACCGAGCGAATCGGGATCGCCTCGGCAGCAACCAATCACAACACCCGCCACCCATTGGTCACCGCGACGATGGGCACCACGCTGCATCGCCTGACCGGCGGGCGATATGCCCTCGGCCTCGGCCGTGGATTCGACATGCTCTTCGATGTGATGGGTCTGCCGCGGGTCACCTCGGCGCAGATCGAGGATGCCGTCGGTATCTACCGCACTCTCTGGTCCGGCGGCAGTGTCGTCGGGCACGATGGCCCGGCAGGTGAGTACCCGTTCCTGATGCAGGACCCGTCGTTCGACGAGGACATCCCGATCATGATGGTCGCGATCGGTGAGAAGACCCTGAAACTTGCCGGCCGGATCGCCGATGGTGTTGTACTGCATACGTTTTTCAGTGATGAGACGCTGTCGCGGTCGGTGCAGACGATTCGCTGGGCCGCGGAGGAGTCGGGCCGCGACCCCGGGGACGTACGCATCTGGTCCGTGCTCGCCACAGTCGAGGATTCGATATCCGAAGAGCTGAGACTGCGAAAGCTGGTCGGCCGGATGGCCACGTACCTGCAGGGGTACGGGCACGTGCTGGTGCAGGTGAACGGCTGGGACACCGCAGATCTCGAGCGGTTCCGAAACGACGAGTTCGTCAAGAACTTCCCCGGCGCCTTCGACGCGATCGGTACGGTCGACGATCTCACCCGGGTGGCAGGGCTGCTGCCGGACCACTGGCTCGCCGCGTCGGCGACCGGGTCGGCGGCGCAGTGCGCTAAACGTGTCGCCGACCAATTCGACTGCGGCGCTGACGGAGTGATCCTGCACGGCGCCACCCCGACGGAACTCGCGCCGGTCCTCGATGCCTGGCGTACTGTGCGGCCGTCCGGTCGCTTGGACCATCTGCCCGCCAATCCCGGAAGGACGGCATCATGACCGCACCCGTGGTCTCTTCGGTCGCCGAGCTCACCGCCGAATGGCTCTCTGACACCCTGGGTAAGGATGTGGAGACCGTCACCGTCGAACAAATCGGAACAGGTCAGATCGGCACCTGCTTCCGGTTGGACCTCACCGGGGTGAACGAGCCGGCCCGCATGCTGGCGAAACTGCCCGCCGTCGATCCCGCAACGCGCGAGATGCTCTCCGGCGTGTATCGGTCAGAGGTCAGGTTCTACAGCGAGATCGCGGCCACCGTCGCGATCAGGGTCCCGGAGTGCTACTACGCCGACATCTCCGATAGCGGAGCGGATTTCACCCTGCTCCTGCAGGACATGAGCCCGGCGGAACAGGGTGATCAGCTCGCCGGATGCACGGTGGCGCAGGCCCGGGACGCGGTGCAGAACCTGGCGGGCCTCCACGGACCGCGTTGGTGCGACCCCTCGCTACTCGAGATCGACGGCCTGGCCGTGAACGGACCCGAAGACGCCAAACTCCTCGCCGAGATGTACGGTCCCGCCACGGAGATCTTCATCGACGGCCTCGGTGATCTGATCGCCGCCGAGGACCGGGAGACTTTGTGGAAATGTGTTGACGTGGCGGAGAACTGGGCGCTCGCGCGCTCCGGGAGGTTCGGCCTCGTCCATGGCGACTATCGTCTCGACAATCTGCTCTTCCCGCCGAACGGTGGACCGGGAGTGACCGCGATCGACTGGCAGACGTTGAGCCTGGCGCTCCCGGCTCGCGACCTGGCGTACTTCATCGGCACGAGTCTCTCGCCCGCCGAGCGTCGTGAGAACGAACGGGACCTGGTCGCGGACTATCACCGTGCCCTGCAGTCGCACGGTGCCCACGACTACACCTTCGAGAACTGCTGGGAGGACTACCGGTTCGCGATGATCCAGGGTCCGCTCGTGTCGGTGTTCGGTTGCGCGTACGGCACACGAACCGAACGTGGTGACAAGATGTTCGCTGCCATGGTCGCCCGATCATGTGCCGCCATCCGCGATCTCGGCACCATCGAGTTGGCAGGCCCCGCCCAGGCCGGGTGAGTCAGCGTGCCGCGAATCCCGCATCGACGGGCAGCGCCACGCCGGTGATGTACCGTCCCTCGTCGCTGACGAGGAAGGCGATCGCGTTCGAGATGTCTTCCGGCTCGACCCAGGGAACGGGAATCAGATTGCGCGTGGCCTCGATGGCCTCGGGGAACGCCTCGAAGATCTCTTCCATCAACTTGTTGCGGATCATCGGGGTGTTCACGCCGGTCGGGTGAATCGTGTTCACCCGGATGTTGTGCGGTCCCAGCCAGTTCGCCCAGGTCCGCATGAGCCCGACGAGTGCATGTTTGGCGGCGACATATCCGGTGTTGCCCGGCGCTCCGACACCACCGGTGCCTTTGAGGCCTTGCGACGAACTCGTGAGCACGATCGATCCGGCGCCGGCTTTGATGAGACTGGGGACGGCGGCCATGACGGTGTTGTACACGCCGGTGAGGTTGACGCCGATGACGTCGTTCCAGGGTGTCTCGATGTCGGAGCCGTCCTCGCCGAACACCGAGATGCCGGCGTTCGCGAGAACGATGTCGATCTTGCCGAGCTGCGCTTCGCCTTCTTTGACCGCCCTGCGCATGGCGGCCAGGTCGCGGACGTCGGCCTTCGTGGCGATGATCCGGCGGTCCAAGGCCTCGACCTGCTTCACGGTCTCGGCGAGTTCTTCAGCGGTACCGAGCGGGTACGGCACGGTGGCGATGTCGGCGCAGAGGTCGACGGCAATGATGTCCGCGCCCTCTTGGGCAAGCCTGATGGCATGACTGCGGCCTTGACCGCGCGCCGCGCCGGTTATGAATGCGACTTTCCCGTCGAGCTTGCCCACGGCGATTCTCCTTGTTCGGTCGAGCGCGTGGACCGGACCCCTTCGGGTTCGACAGATAGTTTCGATGCTTCTGTCGGGCATGGTCTCTCGCAACTGGACATGTGTCTGGACGTACGTTCACGCTAGGGTAACACCCGTCACATGTCCAGCGAAGACGTCCGGTGGTCTGATCACTTCGGTGCCGCCCGCGTGTCTGTCAGGCAATCCCTTCGAGCAATCCCTTCGGACGCGACCTCAGGTGTCGGACGATGGTCCGCTGTGGCGCTGCCGGAGTGACTCGATGCCGTCCAGGACCACGTCGAGCTTGAGGCTGAACCACTCTCGGGGGTCGATCTGGACCATTTCGGCAATGCCCTGTCGGCCGCGGTCGTCGATGCCCCGCAGGCTATCGAGAGGTTTGTCCTTCAAATTGGCGCGGTATTCGCCGACGGTCAGTGAGCGGCCCTGTGCGTCCCTTGTGAACTTGTGGAACGCAAGTGCCTGCTCCGCGCAGATCTCTGCGGTCAGTATCGCGTCCAGGGGCAAGAACTCGGCGTCCAGTAGACCTCCCCGGAGGTTCCCCACGAATTCTGCATATCCGCGTGGAAGCGATATGCGCGTCGAGTCGAGTTCGAACGCCAAACCGCGATGATCGTTCAGGACATCCCAGAACTGCAGGATGGTCGCACGCAGAAACGGTCTCCAGTCACCGTCGAACCGGGGCCATTGCACGCCGCCGAAGATGTCTTCGATGGATGCGAGGACGATCTCGTCGCGACTGGCGAAGTGCCCGTACAGGGTGGAATGGCTGACCCCGAGATGCTTGCCCAGTGAGGTCATGGTGAGGCTGTCGAAGCCGAGTTGTCCTGCCGCACGGAGGATGACGGCTCGATCGACTTGTGCGGGGCGACCAATTTTGCGGGTGCCCGGGCTTCTTCGTGCCGTTGCCATGTCTCAATAGTGTCAGACTCCCGAAGGGCTGCCTGCCGAGCATGTTTCAGGTCTGTGAACTCGAATGAACGACGCGTAACAGTTTCCAACAGGCTGTTGTAAAGTCCCGCGCAGCTGGAGAAGATCGATCAGGACGGACGCCACACCGGCGTCCGCGAGCAGCATTCGGAGGGCAGGTCAGTTGAGGCACGAAGCAGCGGCGGGCGCAGGAATCGCGGTGACTGACGCGAGCAAGATCTACCGGAATCGCAAGGAAGAGATGCTGGCGCTCGACCGGGTCGGTTTCACCGCGGCACGCGGGTCATTCAGTTCCCTGATCGGGCCCAGCGGGTGTGGCAAGTCGACACTCCTACGTATTCTCGGCGACCTGGAAGACCTGACCGAAGGATCGGTCTCGATCGACGGTGAACATCCTCGGAGTGTGCGCAAGCACGGCCGCCTCGGTATCGCGTTCCAGGAGCCGGCACTGCTCCCATGGCGATCCGTTGTCGACAACATCCGCTTTCCTTCGGAGATTCAACGTCGACCACTCTCCAAGAGCGCCATTGCCGACCTGATAGCACTGGTCGGGCTCGAGGGGTTCGAGAAGTCCCGGCCGGCCGCACTTTCGGGTGGCATGCGTCAGCGTGTCGCCATTGCCCGCGCGCTGAGCGCAGATCCCGAACTTCTCCTCCTGGACGAACCGTTCGGGGCCCTCGACGAATTCACCCGGCAACGACTCAACATCGAACTGCAGCGAATCTGGATGTCTACGCAGACCACCACCGTGCTGGTCACGCATTCGATCACCGAAGCCGTGTTCCTCAGCGACCAGGTGGTGGTGATGAGCCCGCGGCCCGGCCGCATCGTCGACATCGTGCCGGTGCCTTTCGCGCGACCGCGCACCCTGATCTCATGCTCACCAGCGCTTTCCACGACGTGTGTGACGCGCTGTCGCGCAGGCTCTTCGCGCTGCAGACCCACACCGAGAGCGCAGCATGACGCAGACTCTTCAAAGCCCGGTCCCTCTTGCGCAGATCCGCACCGATCGTGGCCGGCCGAGGCTGAATCCTCAGGTCTGCTGGTCGCTTACAGGGATCGCGATTCTGCTGGTGATCTGGACGGCGGTGGCCTTGGCCGGGCTCGAAGAACGGCGTGTCCTGCCCTCGCCGTTGTCAATCCTCAACTCCTTCATCGACTCTCGCGACGTCATTGTCGCGAACCTCCCGCAAACGGCAGCGACGGCCGCGACCGGGTTCGCATGGGGAGCCGGACTTGCGATCACCGTGGGACTGGCCGCGGTGTTGTCACGTCTCATCGAGAGTGTTGTGGTCCGGACCGCGATCATCGCAGACAGTCTGCCCACCATCGCCCTGGCACCGATTCTGATGATCGTCGCGACCGGCAATACACCCGGTGTGGTCATGGCTGCCATCTTCGTCTTCTTCCTGACGGTCATGAGCTTTGTCGCCGGACTGCGGCAGGCGAGCCCCCAGTCTCTGGAGATGAACCGCGCGTTCGGAGGCGGTGCCCTCAGTGAGCTGTGCAAGATCCGGCTGCGCTATGCGATTCCCTCGTTGCTGTCCGGCCTGATGCTCTCCGCGCCCGCAGCGGTTCTCGGGGCGTTGATGAGTGAGTTCCTCATCATGGGCCAGGGACTGGGCGGCGCACTGATCGCTGCGCAGGAGGCTCTGGCGGTCGAACGTGTGTGGGCGATCTCCATCGTGTGTGCCCTGATGTCGGGGCTGTTCTTCGCGCTCATCGGTCGAGCGCGGCGGGTCGCCGCACCATGGTTGACCGATCAATCCCAGGAATATCGAGTCGATCGGAACTCCGACCACGCCGGTGTACTGGGTGCGGCAGCGTCCGCCGTCGTCGCTTTCGTGGTGGTGGTCGGGTTCTGGTACGGCGCAATTCGCATATTCGGCCTCAACTCGTACTTCGCCAAGACGCCCGCAGATGTGTGGACCTATCTGTTCGGCAGCGAGGCCTCTGCCGCGAACCGCACGGAGATCCTGGGATATCTCGCGTCGACGTCTGCCAAGGCATTTGCCGGTCTGGCCGTGGGAACCGTGGTGGCGCTGGCACTCTCGTTGGTCGTCATGTCATTCTGGCGAGTCGATGCTGCCCTCACGCCGATCGTTGTCGGTTTCCGTGCGATACCACTCCTCGCGCTCATCCCTCTGATCAGCCTCCTGGTGTCCAACGGATACGTCACCGCTGTCATCGTCGCGGCGATCTTGGCGTTCTTCGCCACCTTCGTGAACGTGGTGCAGGCCGCGCCCTGCGTTCCGAAAGATATCATCCAGCTCGGTGAGGCCTACAACGCAACACCTCTCACCATGCGCTGGAAGGTGCACCGGTACTACGTGATCCCGGCGATCTTCACCAGTCTCAAGATCACCGGACCCGCCGCCTTGATCGGGGCGATGAGCGCGGAGTGGCTCGCCACCGGAGACGGCATCGGCCATCTCATGATCCAGGCAGCCATGGAATCGCGTTACACCACGATGTGGTCGAGTTTTGTTGTGCTCACCGTGTTCTCCGTCTCCCTGTACGCCTGCATCAACGCGGCCGAGAAGGCCGTTGCTCGTCGACTCCGGTAGTCGACCCAGTACTGATCGCACATTCCCCCAACTACTCGAAAGGCAGCTCCCGCATGCCCGAAACACCGATCTCTGGACCGAAACTCAGGCGGGCCACCCTCGCCGGTGCCATCGCCGTGCTTGCTCTCGCATTCGCCGGATGCGGCACGTCGACACAGTCGGATGCGGAATCCGACCAAGGACCATCGTCGATCGATCTTCAGTTGCGATTCACCCCCAGCGTGCAGTTCGCCGGTAGCTATGCCGCAGACCACCTCGGCTTCTACGACAACGAGGGTGTCGATGTGAACATGACCCCGGCGGCGCCTCGATTGCCGTCGAACCCCTTCTGGTGCAGGGAACAGCGGACATCGCGATGAGTAACCCGGGGACAACCGCTCGCGCCGTCTCCGAAGGCGCCGACCTCACGATCATCGCCGCCGGCAACCAGTCCTCCCCGAGTGCCATAGTCTCGCTCGCCGACGATCCGATCGACTCTCTCGACGATCTGGCCGGAAAGCGCATCGGGGTGGTCACCTCCAACACCACGGTCGGCCATTTCTTGGCGGTCAACGGGATCGACGCATCCGCCGTCGAGATCGTGCCCATCCAAGGTGACGCGACACCCCTGATCAACGGTCAGGTGGATGGCATGTTCGGCCTCGTCACAAGCCAGGTCGTCGCGCTCGAGTTGCAAGGCCACGACCCTGTCGCTCTTCGCTTCTCGGACAACGGCATGGACAGCCTCGACCTCACCTATGCGGTACCGACAGCCGACCTGGCAGACCCCTCGAAGCGGGAGGCGATCATCAGTTTCCTGATGGCGGAGATCCGCGGTTGGGAGGCAGCCGTCGATGATCCCGCAGGTATCGCGGACATCGTGGTCGCCGACTATGCGGCCGGGCTCGGCCTCGACCCCGCACAGCAGAGTGCACAGGCCTCGGCACAGGTGGAGCTGGTCCGGCCTGACGACTCGACACCCGTCCTGACGATGTCGGAAGAGCGCATAGAGGGCACACTCGTGACCCTCGAAGCACAATCCATAGCTGCCGAGCAGTCGCTGTTCGACCCTTCGCTCGTCGCCGAGGCTCACGCGCGACTCGGTCGCTGACATCACGCACAGCCGCGTCTCCAAAGACCGGGCTGACGTCTTACCCGAAGGATTTGCTCACATGAACGACTTGGACACCGATGTCATCGTGATCGGCGGCGGGCCGACGGGGCTGGCGCTGACGCTGGACCTGGGTAGACATGGCATCCGCACTGCTCTTGTGGACTCCGGGCTCGCCCCGCTGCCCGGGGTTCGGGCGGGTGGCATCAGCCACCAGATGATGGAGCAGATGCGGCATTTCGGGCTCGCCGACCGTTTGCGCTCGATCGCGCCGATCCCGCCGGGCTGGGCGAGGACTGCGGTCTACGCGACGTGGCTGGCCGAGCCTGCTGTTGCCGTGCTGAACGCCACGACCTCCTGCACCGACGTCACCGCCGAGCCGCCCCAGAACGCGCCTTCGGCGATGGTGGAGCAATTGCTCCGCGACACCATCGGGGAGGAGCCGACCGTCTCCACCTTTTACGGGTTCCGGTTCGACGGTGACCTGGTCCAGGACGACCACGGCGTCAGCGTCACAGTTGTCGGACCGGACGGCAATCGTGTGCGCTTGCGGGGCCGCTACCTGGCCGCCTGTGACGGCGCCAACAGCGCGGTGCGAAGCGCGGTGGGCATCGGTCTCCTCGACAGTCCGCGATTCGCCGAACGGTGGACGCTCGAGTTCGAATCACCCGACCTGCGCGAGAGGATGGGCCAGGGTGTGCACAACCAGTACTGGGCGATCAACGAGCACATGGTCGCGTACTTCCTTCAACGAGACGCCCGGTCGAAGCGGACATTACACATCCAGGAGGCGAGCACTGATCTGACGTCGTTGTTCCCAGACCCTGTCGGCTTGATCGAAGCGGTTGTCGGGAAGTCGGTTTCGGTGACGTCGCACAGCCGAGTGACGCGGTGGCGCGCGAACGCGTGCTGGTCCGAACGGATGCGGGAAGGATCGGTATTCCTGGTGGGCGATGCTGCTCACGCGATGCCACCCGGTGGACTCGGGCTCCATCTGGGCAGTGGAGACGCCGCAAACATCGCGTGGAAGCTCGCGGCAACAATCCGGGGCGACGCCGGACCGGCGCTGCTCGACAGTTATGAGGCGGAACGACATCCGTTTGCCCGGGCGTACGCACTGGCCGTACAGACGGGAGACAACGTGATCCGCGCTCGCATCCACCGGGTACTCGGCGAACGTGGCTCCGCCCGTGACCTCGACAGGGCGATGCTCAGAGAATGGGTGGTCGACGCGCAGGGCCCGCGTATCGACCGGATGCTCCGCACCGTCTATGACACCTTCAGCGGGTCACCCGTTGTCTGCCCACGCACCGATGGTCGTGTGGACGATGGTCTCGTGGTTCCCGGTCGCCGGCTCCCTCATCGCCGGCTCGGGGAATCACTGGCTGCCTTCGACCTCGTCAGAGGCAAGCTGGTCGTCATCGCCGAACCGTCGGCGCGTACGGAAGCGGAGCAACTCGCGGCGGCCGCTCTGCAGGACGGTTTCACCATCGATGTCGTGGAGGTGCCCGCGCAAACCTACGATCAGCACCTGGTGCTCGTGCGGCCCGATCGATGTGTTGCGTGGTGCGCCGGTTCCGCAGTTCCCGCCGCGGCGGCAGTCGCAGCGAGCCTTGGTCACCGTTCGTCTGATCGCGAGGCGAAGCCGTCCCTCGCCCTTGCGTCCAACGAGGCACTGCACTGATCGTGTGCGGGCGCGGTATCGGGTCCGTCCGACTTGTCAGCCCATCTGTAGTGCGCCACTGCGCAAGCCCGCGACGACTCCACCGTCGACAAGCAGATCTGTACCGGCGATGAAGCTCGACTTGCTGTTGTCCAGTAGGAATTCGGTGGCGGCGGCGACGTCCTCGGCGGTACCGAACCGGCCCGCGGGGGAGTCGTTGATCATCGCTTCGTAGGCCTGGTGGGCGAAGTCGGCGTTGAACTCCTCCCAGCCCATCGCAGTGGCCACCACCCCTGGGCTCACGCTGTTGACCCGTGCGCCTCGTTCGCCCCACAAATGTGCCGCGGCTTGTACCCGGAGCTGATTCCCCCGTTTGCAATACCCGTAGGTCAGGGCCCTGGCGAGGTCGTCCGGCACATCCGGCATGTCGAAGATCGCGGCACCGGCCAATTCGTCGGGGGTGCCGCCGCTGAGCAACGCGGCAGAGGCCTCGTCGACCGCCGCTCCGAGGATGTGGCCTGCCACGCTCGCGATGTACACTCCGGCACCGCCCGGGGCGATCACGGAGCCGAACACCTCGAGCGAGAGCGCTGTGCCCACGAGGTCCACCTCGACGATCTGGCGTGCCGGAGCCTGAGCGGGGGAGACGCCTGCAGTGTGCACGACGGACGTGATGTCACCGAGCTCGGCCGCCGTTGCGGCCAGGGCGCTCAGCGAGTCCCGGCAGACGACATCAACTCGTTGGGCGTGAACGTCGTAGCCGCTGTGTCGCAGCTGCTCTCGCAGGCCCTCGACCCGCTCGGCATCGTGGTCGGCGATGAGCGTCGGCCTGCCGGAACCAAGACGGCGCGCGATCGCCTCTCCCATACCGCCGACACCGATGACCACCAAAACAGATCCGGTCATTACTCACCTCTCGCCGGCCGCCGAAAGTGGGGCGGTTCGAAAACTATTGTCCAGGTGCGGATTGCAGCCCGGGTAGAACGTAGCGTCTGATGTGGCGGAGTACTGCCGTTTGATCATCTGGGTCCAGGGTGTCGCCGGGAACCGTTGCGAGGCTGATGAGCACGCGAGCCACCCATTCCGACGCCTCGGCGGTGTCGACGTCCGGATGGATCTCGCCGCGCGCCCGGGCTTCGATCACGTACGGACGCCAGAATGCTGCGAGATCTGGGACCAGGCCTTGGACGCCTGCCCCGGCGCAGGCAGCGAACTCGTCCGGTTCGGTGGTACGGAGCTTCATCAGGAGTGCGCCGGGCTCGTCGTAGGCGGTGCGACCGATGGCGACCCCGGCGGCGAGCTGGGCGTCCAGGGTGTCGATCTCGGCGAGCGCGGCATGCGATCCGGCCCAGAAGGCCTCGTTCAGCCGGACGATCGCCGCGCCGAGCAGGGTTGCCTTGTCCGGAAAGTGCCGGTACAGCCATGCGCGCGACACCCCGGCGGCCTCGGCCACCTCGAGGACGGTGGTGGCCCGAATTCCCTTCGCGCCAAGGCATTGTTCTGCGGCATCGAGCAACCGACCCTGCACGGATGCCGTATCGGCGGTGTCGGTCACTGGCCATCCTCACCTGGTGTCGGCCGCCGCAGAGCGCGGGGAGTGGACCAAACATAGCAAACCTTGTAGACAGATCTGGCGATCTGTGTACTCTGCGAGTGAACAAGTTCTATTTTCTGTCTACTCTGGCACGAGGAGCTGCAATGCCCGGACCGACCACAGCCGTCATCGGCGCCGGCATCAGCGGGTTGACCGCAGGAAAGATGCTCGGCGACTACGATATTCCGTACACGTGCTTCGAGTTGTCCGACAGGATCGGGGGCAACTGGGCGTTCGGCAACCCCAACGGTTACAGCAGCGCGTACCGGTCGCTGCACATCGACACGTCGAAACACCGGCTGTCCTTCAAGGACTACCCGATGCCCCAGAGCTATCCGGACTTCCCGCATCACACCCAGATCAAGTCGTATCTCGAAGACTATGCGGATGCCTTCGACCTCAAGAAGAACATCGAGTTCGAGAACGGAGTGACGCATGCCCGCCGCCTGGAATCAGGTGGCTGGGAGTTGCAGACGCAACAAGACGAAGAACGCCATGTCGACCTCCTCGTCGTCGGTAACGGTCATCATTGGGATCCGCGCACACCGGTCTTTCCGGGGACGTTCATCGGGGAGTCCATCCACGCCCACGAGTACATCGATCCGAAGGATCCGTTGTCGTTGTCCGACACGCGAATCCTGATCATCGGGATCGGCAACAGTGCCGCCGACATCGCGGTCGAACTCTCCTCGAAGTCGACCGGCAACGAGGTGACCCTCTCGACCAGGTCAGGGGCGTGGATCGTCCCGAAGTACATCGCCGGACGACCAGCGGACAAGTACTACAAGACCAGTCCATATGTGCCCCTGTCGTGGCAGCGCAAGATCGCGCAGTGGGGTCAGCCGCTTTCGGCCGGACGGCCGGAGAACTTCGGTCTGCCCACTCCGAATCACAAGTTCTTCGAGGCACATCCGACCCAGTCGGTGGAACTCCCACTGCGACTGGGGTCCGGTGATGTGACCCCCAAACCCAACGTCGCGCGACTCGATGGTCGTCGAGTTCATTTCGACGACGGCACGAGTGGCGACTTCGACGTGATCATCTACGCGACGGGGTACAACATCACCTTCCCGTTCTTCGACGAAGACTTCATCAGTGCACCGGATAATCACATCCCGCTCTACAAGCGGATGTTCAAGCCCGGCATCGACGATCTGGTGTTCATCGGGTTCGCGCAGTCGACGCCCACGCTGTTCCCGTTCGTCGAATGCCAATCCAGACTTCTCGGCGCATATGCCGCGGGCAGGTATCGGCTGCCGTCGGAGGAGGTGATGGAGCAGGTGATCATCTCCGATCAGCAGAAGTACACCGGCCACATGCTGGATCGGCCCCGGCACACCCAGCAGGTCGACTACTTCATCTACGAGCACGATCTGCGTACCACGGAGTTGCAGGCGGGCATGGACCGTGCCGCCGAACTCGGTGCACCGGCCTGGGCGGTGTCGGCATGACCGCGCAGGTGAACGTCCCCCGGGCCGACGCCTTCGAGACGGTACAGTTCACGAGCAGTGGAACTGTTTGCGACGCATGGTATTTCCGGGCCGAGAACGACGCCCTGGCGGGACCTGCCGGACGACCGATCGTCGTGATGGCGCACGGACTCGGCGGCACGAAGGATTCTGGCCTCGCGCCGTACGCGGAGCGCCTTGCGGCAGTCGGTCTGGATGTCTTCGCGTTCGATTACCGAGGCTTCGGTGCTTCTGGTGGTGAGGTCCGTCAGTCGGTATCGATCGACGGCCAACTCGAGGACTACCGGGCGGCGGTGATGGCCGCGGCGGCGCTCGACGGGGTCGACGCCGGCAGGATCGTCCTGTGGGGGGTGTCCCTGTCGGGTGGACACGTCCTGGCGGTCGGTGCCGGTCGTGATGACGTGGCTGCGATCGTCTCGATGACCCCGTTGGTCAACGGCATGGCCGCAGGCCGCCTGGCGTTCGCGAATGTTCCGGTGGCTTCCATCGCCCGCTCCACGGGCCTTGGAGTCCGTAGCCGACTTCGGACCCGGGTCGGACGTACACCGCTGATGATGCCGATCGTCGCGGGGCCGGGGGAGATGGGCGCACTGACCCTTCCCGGATACCGGGACGACTACCTGGGGATCGCCGGGCCGACGTGGAAGAACACCATCGACGCGGCCATCGGTTCCGAGATCGGCTCGTACCGGGCCGATCGTCGCGCCGCCGACATCAATGCTCCGGTGCTGATGCAGATCGCGGACTTCGACCGCAGTGCCCCACCGCAATCGGCAGCGAACGCAGCGGTGAAGGCGCGAGCCGAGGTGCGCCACTACCCGTGCGATCACTTCGGTGTCTACCACGGACAAGCCTGGTTCGAACGTGCTGTGGCGCACCAGATTCATTTTCTGACCCGACACCTGGGGCCCTCGCAACCCGGTGTCGTCGACTCGTCGGACTCGTGAGCGCCAGGCGGTCGCCACAGACGGAGCGACTCGTCGATGTCATCGAGAGGCTTTCGTCGCCGCCCGGACGCAGCGAGAGTCTGACCGACCTCGCCGCCGCACTCGACATCGACAAGACGACTCTTTACCCGATGCTCACCGAGTTGACCAGGGTGGGATGGGTGGTCAAACACCCGAGCGCGAAGACCTACCAGCTCGGTCCCGCCCTGGCCCGGATCGGGAGCGCGGCGGAGGCTGGCATCGCCGAGTTGGCGCCCACCGCAGAAGCATTGAGGTCGCTGACAGAGGCCACCGGCAAGCGATGCTGTGTGGTGGTGCCCTCGGGCGACGATCTCGTCGTCGCAAGGGTGCAGTCGGCGACCGCTGACAACGCAGGCGGTCTCCAGTTGCGGTCCGGTGACCGTGTCGGATTCAGTCCACCACTCGGCGCCGTGCTGGTCGCGTGGTCGTCCGCGACCGTGGTCGATGCGTGGCTGCGGCGCAATCCGGCGTTGGCCGATCACTATTCGCGGTACCGCGACATCTTGGTCGCGATACGTCACAGGCATTATGCGGTTGAGCAGTACCCGGCGGCCGAGTCGGGTTTCGACGACAGGGCGGTTGCCGTGACGGGTGCGAACTCCTACGGTTCTCGGCGTACCTCCCGGTTCGCCGAGGGGCAGCAGAGCAGACTGGGTGCCGACATCCTTGTCGGGGCGATCGACGATCACGCTCGCTACCGGCCGCTGTCGGTCAACGCCCCGATCTTCGGCGCAGGAGGCAATCCTGTTGGCGCACTGTGTGTCCTCGATGCGTCTGAACCGATCTGTGGATCACATCTCGTCGAACTGGGGCAGCTGGTGAGCTCTGTCGCCGACGACGTCACGACCCGGTTGGGTGGGCAGACGCCGTACCGCCCAGCGGGTTGTTGAAGAACCAGACATTCTCTTCGACGAGTTTGCGACAGCGCCAACCGGTGTCCGTCCGAACAAGGTCGTGGTGGTAACAGCCACCGCAGAAGCTGAGGCCATCGGTGCCGGGCAGCTGTATCGGGTTGTAGAACATGGCCCGCACCTTCGCGGTGTCACCATCGATCCGGCTCTCGATGTTGGTGATGTAGTGCTGACTCATGGTGATGAACTCGAAGTTGGCGCTGAGCCAGTCGGCAATCTCGTCGCGACTGCCCGCCCGGCCGTACGGCGCCGATGAGTAGTCGACATGTGCGTCATCGGTGAACACCGACCGCCACAACGTCCAGTCTCTGGTGTCGACGGCGCGGGCGTAGGTGCTCAGTACGTCGGCGATCTCGAGTTTGTCGCTGATCTCTTGAATGTCCATGAGTGTGATCGGCCTTTCGCGGGTATACCTGGATCATAGTCTGGATAGGTGTCTGTTTCGTGTGTACCGTTGAGCCGTGAACAGACGGCGCGTCATCGTATGGGGCACCGGAGCGGTTGGGGCGGAGGCGCTGCAGGCCATCATCGACACCCGCGAGGATCTTCAGATCGTGGGTGCCCGAGTGTATTCCGACGAGAAGGTCGGTGTTGATGTCGGTGCTCTCGTCGGCCGACCCCACCAGGGCGTAGTGGCGACCGGTGAGTCGGCGGAGATCCTTGCCATGGAGGCGGACCTCGTCATCTACACCCCGCGTACCGCGTCGGTCACGGAGGTCTGCCAGATCCTCGCGTCGGGCAAAAATGTGTGCACGACAGCGTTCATGTTCCACCCCCACCGTCTCGATATCGCCGATCGTGAACGCGTCATCGCAGCGTGCGAGACCGGTGGAACGAGCGTGCACAGGAGTGGGCTGAACCCGGGCAATCTGTCCGGCGTCCTGCCGCTGGCGCTGTCCGGGATGAGCAAACGCATCGACAAGATCACCCTGCAGGAACGCGCTGACTGGTCGGTGTACGAGAGCACGGGAATCACGTTCGACAACATGGCGTTTGGCGAGCCTCCTGAGACGATCAGCCCGACGGGTAGCGAGTTCCTCGCCTTCAACAGCTCTCTGTTCGTAGAACAGGTGTGGTTTCTCGCCGACGCTCTGAACGCCGGCATCGATACGGTCACCGCGGATGTCGAAGCCGTTGCTGCGGTTGCAGATCATCAGATCTTCGATCATCTGTTGCGAGCCGGGACCACCGCGGGCCAACGCTGGCGATGGGTGGGGCGTCGAGGCGACGACGAACTCATCGAGATCGAGGCGCTGTGGACTGTTGGAGGTGAAGACCCTCCGCACTGGCCGAGGCCCAAGCATGGATGGACCCTGACGATCGAAGGCGAGCCGTCGATGCAGACCCACTTCTTCTCCCTCGCCAGCTTCACGCGTGACGCGCCGATCGCCGACCATGTCCACGCTGCCAGCGTCGCCACGGCCATGCAGATCGTCAACGCCATCGATGCGGTGTGCGAGGCCCCGCCTGGTCCTGCGACGATGGCCGACGTACCGCTTGTCCGCAGCCACTATGGCTTTGGCAACACCACGTCTGACCCGATTGCAAGGCCCAACCCACTCCCGTAGTGTCTGGACACGTGTCTGAACCGACTGCAGTTGAAGCGACCCGCCGGCGTCTGACCGGTAAGCGCGCGGACACGGTCCTCCGGCTCGGCGACGCCACGGTCGAAGTCCTGCGCCAGGTGGGTTATTCGGAGATGACAGTCCCCATGGTCGCCGCACATGCAGGCATGGCCCGGGCCACGGCGTACATCTACTTCTCCTCGAAAGAACATCTCGTCGCGGAGGTCTACTGGCGACGATTGGCGAGTATCTCGCCGCCCGACAACGATGCTCCAGAGGTTGCCGACCGCGTGGTCGCGGTACTGCGTCAGCTCGCCTTACTCGTCGCGGACGAGCCCGAGTTCGCCGGGGCGGTGACGAAATCGCTGCTCAGCGACGACGCAGATGTGGTGGAGCTGCGAACGCAGGTAAGCCGGGTGATCCACAAATCGATCGCTGCAGCGGTCGGCACGGCCGGTGACTCCCAGACCATCGAACTGATCGAGCTGATCTATACGGGAGCCATGGTGCGAGCGGGTACAGGGCACTTCTCCTACGACGAGGTCGCTGATCAATTGGAGTCGGCAGTACGCCGGATCCTGGCCTGAACGCTCTGCCGGTCACCACTTTCGACGTACCGGGCCGAACTGGCGGACACTGTCCGGTCACTGAGCGGAGAGTGTGAGCTTTTCTGCGCTGTGATGGTCGAAGTTGCTGAAGAAGTTTTCGGCGTCTTCGAGCGATCCGTTGTCCAGGACTGCGTGGTTGGCGTCGACGGCGGCCTTCAGTCCCTCGTAGAGTTCTTGGAAGATCATGCCCATCACGGCCAGCTTGGGTAGCGAGGCCACGAAGACAGCGTCGTGCGGTATCTCGGTGGTGGGTTCGACGACACCGTTGCGGATGATCAGCCCGACGGTCTCTGCGGTGTCGGTGATGTGGAACCCGGCTGCCAGTTCGACGTCGGCGGCTTTGGCGGGGTCGATGCGGAACCGCAGTCCCTCCAGCATGGCGGCACCGGGCAAGGCGGCGATTTGGTCGGGTGCATCGATGTTGATGGCCATCGAATAGTCGATGGTGCCGTCGAGTTCGCGTGCCGCGGTCAGGTACCAGGTGCGCCAGTTGCTGTTGGGGGTGGTGTACCCGATTGCACGCAGTGCTTCGGCCTTGCCGATACGGGCGGGCTGGTCGGTGGGATCGACCCGGACCACGTGGCGTAGCAGTTCGGCCGCCCATTGGTGATCTCCTGCGGCGGCTGCTTTGTCGGCGGCGGCGACCACCTTGTCGCGGCCACCGATGAGTTCGATGTAGCGACGGGACGCCTCTGTGGCGTTGATGGGCGCCAGGGTGGTCGGGTCGCCGTCGAACCATCCGAGTTCACCCACATAGATCTCACGGACCGAATGTGGCACGCCGCCATAGAAGTTTCCGAGCCATTCGCTGCGAGCGAGCGTTTCGGGCAGGGAGACCCGGTCGACGAGATCATCGGGCAGCAGCCCCTTGTTCATGTGGCGCAGGGTCTGGTCGTAGACATACGAGATCGCATCCCGGTAGTCGCGCAGGACTTTCGCTATCTCGGCCTTGCCGGCCAGGGGCCGTCCGTGCGAGGGAATCATGAACTCGGCCGGCAATGGCCGCAGGTGCCGGTCGATCGACCGGAACCACGCCTGCGGATCGCGATACCGACTGCCCCTGATGGTGTGCAGGTTAGGGAAGGATTCACCCTGGATCACCTCCGCGGACTGCAGGATACCCAGATCGGGGAGCCAGGTGACGATTTCGTCGATCGCTTCGGACGGTGCCCAGAAGTGCACCATGCGGACGCCGGCGACGGTGTGCTCGAGTCGATCGTCAACGTGCACCGTAGGGGCGAGCAACGACATTGTCTCCATGATGAAGTCCGGTCCGATGCCGCCGTTGACGCGACCTTCCGGCCCGACCTCGAGCAGCGTCCCGAGCGAGTAGTCCGCGCGGGCGGTGAGAATGGCTCCGTCCCCGGAGATCGAGTTGGCGATGACGTTGTCCATGAAGTCGCGGTGGGCGATGATCTGAACCTCACCTGCGTCGACCTGGGCCTGGCTGGCAAAGGCTTTGACGCCTGCGTAGTGATCGGTGTGCCAATGGGAGTAAACGATCGCGACCGTCGGTTTGGATGTGATCTTCTCCAGCTCTACCCGCATGCGTCGGCCCTTTTCGACGTCTTCGGGAGGGTCGATCAGGATGACGCCGTCGTCGCCGACGATGACGGTCATTGCCGACAGCGCGTACCCGAAGATCTGGTAAACGTTCTTACCCTTGATCTCGAACACACCTGGATTCATCGTCCGCGAATGATCGCTCATCGCAGTCGGGACGGTGTCGCTGTACTCGGTGTAGGCCAGGTTGTTCCCCGATGGAGTAAACGTGACACCGTCGTGCGCGCCCAACCAGTACTGCTCCGACATCGTCTTTGACCCTTCGCTCGGCTGCAGGCCAGGCCACTGATGGCCCGCCTGTACCCACCCTAGGAGAGGCGGGCGCTGAAAGCAGGCCAACGACCGGGTCCGTTGTCGCCCACCGTCGTGACGATCCTTGGGCGATCGCGGTCCGTTTCCCGTCCCGGGCGGGTTCACCGGGCCCCGGGCGGCGTGAACATCTCGCCCTACCGGCGAAATCGAGCTGAACCGGTGCAGATCAAGTCAGCTCATCGCGGCAAGGTGTTTGAGCAGATCGGGGTATCGGCGGGTGTGGGCGTCCCCGTTGACGTCGAATGCGGCGCCCGTGATCCATGCGGCCTTGTCCGACAGCAGGAATGCGACCATCGCCGCGATCTCCTCGGGTTTTCCGCTGCGTCCGAGCGGGGTGTTCTCGTGGTAGTCCTCGAGCATGCCGGGGACCAAAGACAGCCCGGCCACCAGTGGGGTATCGACCAGTCCTGGCGAAATGGCATTGACCCGGACACCCCGATCACCGAGTTCGAGGGCCGCGACCTCGGTCAGCATGAGCACCGCAGCCTTGGCAGCGCAGTACGCCGCCATACCCTTCGCCGGCTGGCGACCGTTGAGTGAAGCGATCGTGACGATCGAACCACCGTCGAGGATGTGCCGGGAGGCGTACTTGAGGGTGAGGAACGTGCCGGTCTGGCAGACCGCGATCGTCGTGTTCCAGTCCGCGAGACTCAGATCGGCGATGGCGCCGGGAATGGTCAGACCGGCACAGTTGACCACGGACTGCGGCTTCCCGTACTTCTCGGAGACGTGGTCGAACAGTGCGCTCACGGATTCTTCGCTCGTGACGTCGACGGCTGCTGACACGCTCTGACCGCCGATCTCGCCGGCACGTTCGGCAGCGGCTGCGGCGTTCACGTCGGCGATGACCACGAGATCGCCGGTGCCGCTCAGTTCTTGCGCGGTGGCCAGCCCGATTCCGGACGCGCCGCCGATGATGATCGATACTGGAGATGAGCTCACGGGGTACTCCTCGGTAGGGGCGTGATGATGATTTTCTGCTGATCAGTGGGATGGCTGAGATCCTCTGCGACCTCCTGGAGGTCGTCGAGCGCGGCAAAGGCGCTGACGTAGCCGTCGAGTCGCAACTCATCGCTCCCCAAAGCGACAGCGGCGGCGGCGAATTCGTCACGGGAGTAGTAGCTGACGAAACTCATGGTGATGTCTTTGACCACCGCGCCGACAGGCATGAAGGTGTCCTCGGTCATGCACACTCCCGCGACGACGACGTGACCGCCGGCGGCGACCGCGTCAACGCACGCGGCAACCATGCCGCTCTTGCCGACGCACTCGATCACGACGTCGAAATCGGTTCCCAGGGGAGTGGTCGTCGGGTCGATGACACGGCTGGCACCCATGGCGGTGGCACTGTCTCGACGTCCTGGTACCGGGTCGACCACAGTGATGTCGGCGATACCTCGATGTCGAGCCCAGACCACGATGGACAGGCCCACGGGGCCGGCCCCGATGACCAGCACTCTGTCGCCGCTGCGGGCGTGCCCGCGATTCAAAGCGTGCAGACCGACCGCGAGTGGCTCGACGAGGGCACCGGTTCGCAGGTCGATCGACGGTTCGAGCGCCACGGTCTCAGATGCGGCGACGGCGACGTACTCGGCGAATCCGCCGGAACGGACACCCAAGCCGAGAGGTTGCGGGGTGACGCAGCGCGCCGGATCGCCTTCCGCGCAACGGCGGCATCGCCGGCAGCCGATCACCGGCAGAGCCGCTGCGGGGGTGCCGATCGGCCACAGCCCGGCAACGTCGGGTCCGGCCGCGACAACTTCTCCGGCGAACTCGTGACCCATGATCGTCCCGTCGGGCAACAGTGGATAGGTCTTGAGATCGGAACCGCACACCCCGCAGCCGTGGACGCGCAAGATCAATTCGTCAGGTCCCGGCTGCGGATCGGGTACCTCTCGAACGGTGAACTTCCCGCCTTCGATCACTGCTGCCCTCATGATGATCGATTAGTTCACATGCGCATTCTCGATGTCAATGGTGGTATTCGATGATTGGTTGTGTAGCAATGCTTTTCGCCCCGCATTTGCACTGTGCGAACATCTTGCGCAGGTGATGCTCCCCGATACACTTGGCCTATGCCACGCGACGAGAGCCATTCGACGGTCACGGTCGGAGGGTTGGGGTTCGATGTCCGATCCCGGCCGGGTGGAGAAGAGGGCCACGATCCGGTGATCCTGCTCCACGGCTTCCCGGAGACATCTGCGTCGTGGTCCACGGTTGCGGACTTGCTGGCCACCGCAGGAATCACCTCATACGCACCGGATCAGCGGGGCTATTCGCCGGGTGCACGACCAACGGATATCGCCGACTACCGTCTACATGAACTGGTCGGCGACATCGTCGGTCTCTGCGACGAGTTGGGCCTGGAGCGAGTGCACCTTGCCGGCCATGATTGGGGCGCCATCGTCGCGTGGGCCGTCGCCGCAGCGCACCCGGACCGGATCTCGACGGTGACCGCGGTGTCGGTGCCGCATCCGGCGGCGTTCGCCTGGGCCAGGGAGAACGACCCCGATCAACGTGAACGGTCGGGGTACATGGAGTTCTTCGCGAAGCCGGACGAACCGGAGCAGGCGCTGCTCGCCGACGACTGTGTCGCTCTGAGACTGGGATTCGGCGACGTCGTACCCGCAGACGCGGTGGCCGAACACCTGCGGGTCCTCACCGCGCCCGGAGCGATGACCGCCGCACTCAACTGGTACCGCGCGATGGACTCAGCCGACCACCACATCGCCGATGTCACAGTGCCCACGACCTTCATCTGGAGTTCCGGCGACATAGCGATCATGCGGGCCGGTGCGGAGCGGTGTGGGCAACACGTCAGCGGGCCCTATCGCTACATCGAGATCCCCGACGGAAGTCATTGGGTGCCAGAAGAGTTCCCGAGCGTGGTCGCCGACGCGATCACCGCGCAGATTCAGGCGTATCCGAGCGGCGCACCACTGCCGCCACGTTGATCCGAAGGGTTCGCCGGAGATGGGTGCCGATCACGCCGACCGTCAGGTTCAGGGAGACAGCCAGCTCGGTGTCGGAGCGATCGTCGAACCGGACAGCAGCATGAGGCCGATGTTGTAGGCCAGGAACACCAGGTTCAACAATCCGGCCAGTGCCAGGAGCCGGACCACGGTGGGCACGCTGCCGCGTAACGTGTCGATACCCGGATCGAGGCGGGAGAACCTGTTGTCTCCCCGGAAGTACATGAGAATCCCCGGTAGCGCCCAGACGAATCCGAGCATCACGCCCTCGTACAGCGGCCACTGGTCGACGGTTCCGTCCCGAAGCGCGAGTGAGTCGGTGACCCGATTCCACACCAGCAGGCCCTGCGAGATCCCGGCCATCTCGAATGCGGCATCGAGGACGACGAACAGGAGCCAGACCACGAGGACGAGCAACACCGGTGAGGAGACTCCGATGCGACGCAGTCCACGCAGGATCGAGTAGCTCAGCAGGCCAAAGATGGGCAGCAGGGCGAAGAAGACGAGGGCTTCGAACAACGGTTGCGGCAACGTGGGTCCGGAGACGGGAACAAACGGCAGATGTGCCACCCAATCTCCGCTGTCGCGGAAGTATGCGTTGTAGGTGAAGTTGTGATCGGCCGCGTTGACGAGCGGATCCTGCCAGTAGACGGCCGACCACGCGAACGTCAGCAGGATCGGCCACGTCAGGCTACGTCGCCGCCACCACTGGCCGACGAGAAAGATCAGACATCCCGTCGCCAGAACGATCAAGATGATCTCGGCGCGTGCGACATTGGCCAGGACCTCGTCCGAGATCGGATCAGCTCCGCGCGGCTGGGGGGTCCGATCTGACAGCAACCATCCGATGTACCCGTACACTTGGACGACCAGGAAGACGATGCCGACGGCGGCCAGCGCGAAGGCTGCGCTGCGCTGTCGATGAACCCGGTTCACTGTCCTGGGGGGTTGTGATCCAGAAATGACTGCCGCAGAACCCGTTTGAGGAGCTTCCCGGTGGCGTTGCGGGGTAGCGGCTCGGTGTTGAAGACCACCTCGTCCGGGATCTTCAGGGAACTCAGGGTCGCGCCGACGATGGCCTTCACCTCGTCGCTGCTGATGCCTGCATACTCTGCCCGCGGGCAGACCGCTGCGATCAGCCGTTCGCCCAGCCGTGGATCCGGCACCCCGAACACGGCCACCTCGGTGAATCGATCAGACGCTGCAAGAACGGATTCGACCTCCACGCACGAGATGTTCTCTCCCCGGGTGATGACCAGATCCTTCTTGCGGTCCACCAGGTAGACCAGGCCGTGCTCATCGACGTAGCCGATATCGCCGGTGCGCAACCAGGATCCGTCGAACGCGGCATCGGTGTCGGCAGGGCGTCCGAAATATCCCTTCATGATCAGGCCGCCCCGCAGATACAGCTCGCCGACACCACCCGCGGGAAGTTCACGTCCGTCGGCGTCGATCACACGGACATCCATGGTCGGACTCATCGGTCCCGCGGTATCCGGGAAGGCGCCGAGGATGTCGCCGCCTGCAGTACAGACACTCCCGCCCACCTCGGTCATGCCCCATCCGGAACTTCGGCGTGAATGCGGTAAGCGCGCGGATATCTGGGCGGTGATGTTGGGTGGCGTCGCCTGACCACCGGGTACCACGTTCACCAAGGTCCGGAGCTTGTCCTCGGCGCCGCCGATTGCCATCAGATCGCTGACAACCATGGGAGGACCGGACATCAGGGTGATGCCATGGCGCTCGATCAGGTCCGCGGCCCGGTCCGGATCCCACCGGTCCATGGTGACGATGAAGCCGCCTGAACCCATTGCCGAGGAGAGCGCGGCCAGACCCGACACGTGGAACAGCGGGAAGATCAGCAGCGCGCTGATCTGTGGCATGAAGCCACGCACCTCGTCGACCGACAGGCCGTACGTGTTGGCGGCGAAGGCGATGTTGGTGTCGGCGACGAACCGCATGTTGAGCACCACGTTGCACATGTTGCGATGCGTGAGCTCAACACCTTTCGCGGCGCCCGACGTTCCTGAAGTGAACAGGATCAGCGCCGTCGAATCAGGGTCCGCCGGCGGGGAAGGGAGGTCCTGATGGTCACGAGCGATGATCTTCCGGAGGTCGGCCGCGTCGTCGACGTCGGTCTGCGTCGCGATGACCCTGGTACGTGGGTCAGCCGTCCGCACCAGATCGACCCTTCGCGGGTCGACCACGGTCACCGTCGACGGGACATCCGCCATCGCGGCGGTCAGTTCGGTGGTCGAGCTACGTGCGTTGTAGAGCACTGCGACACCACCGGCGCGCAGGATCGCGAAAAGTGTTACCAGATAGGCGTACTGATTGCTCATCACTATGCCGACGTGGTCGCCGGTGGTGATGCCGTAGTCGCGGACGAGCGCGGCGGCCAGGCGGTCGGCATCGGCGAACACCTCGGCGTATGTGTGGGTGGTCTCGCCGTCGGTGACCAACAGGTTGTCGCCGTGGTCGCGGCCGAGTGCGGCGAAGACGTCGTACAGGCTGGACTCGGCGTGTCGATAGGTACGGATCAGCTCGCCACGCACGATTGTCGAGGTCATCTCGAAGGGTGCACCCGGTGAGGTCAGTGACCGTTCGATCTCACGGTACGTCTCGACGACGGACTGGGTGTCCACGGTTCCCTGGCTCACACGCCTGCTCCTTGATGCGCGGTCCGCAGTGGATCGCGCGAGATTTGCACTGTGCAAACAATGAGACCTGGGTCACAGTTTGCTGTGCCCATTTAGTCATAGTGGCCTTTATGTGTCAATCGCCACGGAGTGGCTCGGAACTCGCTACTGTGCACCGATGGTCATCAGCGCCAAGGGAACCCGGCTCAATCGGCGCGGGCTGGAAACACGTCGTCACCTGCTCGAGGTGGCGATCACGTGTCTCGCTGCTCATGATGCCGCCGACCCGGCCAGTGCGAGTCAGATCGCGCGAGAGGCCGGCGTGACATGGGGGACGGTCCAGCATCAGTTCGGTGATGTGGACGGGCTCTGGGCGGAAGTGCTGGCGCTCATCCTGGACGAGTGGGAACTCCTGCCCTCGAAGTCGGCCCCGTCGCCCGATGCTTCACCGGAGTCGACAGCGGATCGCGTTGCCGCGATCGTCGACCGGTTCTGGAATCTGCTGGGGACACCTCGCGCCCGGGCCGTCAACAATCTCCGAACACTGCTGCCGGGAGACCGGTCCGAACTCGAGTCGGCGTACCCGCGGACCGCAGGGGCCATCGCTGACTGGGACCGGGTGTGGACTGCCTCCTACGAAGGAGCCTTCATCGGCCTGCCCGTGAACCAAGCACGTCTGCGTCGCGTTCGGATCTTCCTGCCCGGAGCGCTACGCGGGTTGCGCGCCGAGTTCGAGATGAGCACCTATGCCGATGAGCCCGAGGGGCGCCGCGGTCTCGTCGAAGCCATCGTCGTCTATCTGGCCACGGAGGATCGATGATGGATTCTGCTGAATCGGACACCGCTGGTGGTCTATCTTCGACTAGAACGTGTTCTCGTTGGAGGTCGCGTGTTCGTCCCAGGGGCCTGCCTCCTGCGGAGTTGTCACAGCGGAGAAGTCATAGAGGAGACCCCACATGACCGCAGCTCTCGAATCGGTGTCCGTGTATCGCGAGCTCGAGTCCGACCTGACCGGTCCGCAGGGTCCGTTCGCGCTGACGACGCTCGACGTTGCCGGAGAGTCCATGAGGGTCTACCGCGACACCCCGGGCAGTCTCGATGACGTCTTGCGTGGCCTGACCGACGCCTACGCCGACAGCACCCTCCTCATCGAAGAGGGGGTCGAATACACCTATCGCGACGTCGCGGAGCTGGCGGAGCGGTTGGCCGGGGCACTGGGTGCGGAATATCGGGTCGAGGCCGGGCAACGGGTCGGTGTGATCATGAGAAATCAACTGGCGTTTGTGGTCTCACTGATGGCGATCGCGCGACGTGGCGCAGTGGCGGTGCTGTTCAACAGTCGTGAGACGCCCGGTCAGATCGGTGCAGCAGTGTCCGACGCGTCCTGCGTCGTGGTGATCGCAGACGGCGCACGTGCCGCTCTCGTCCGAGAGAGCGACGTACTCGCCGAGCTGATCGTGGTCGACGGTGAACTGCCCACCGGCCCGGCGCGGGACTATGCCGGCCTCGTCGCGAGCGGATCGGTGAGCCCGGAACCGGCGGCCGTGACCGCTGACTCCCCATGCCTGATCCTGTTCACCTCAGGTACGTCGGGGCGGAGCAAGGGTGTGGTCCTCACGCAGCGCAACGTTTGCACGATGATCATGAATCTGCGACTGATCAAAGAGATGAACATCGCGGTGAATGCCCGTAAGTACGGCATGGAAGCCGACGCCCTGCGCGACTTGATGCCGAAACTGTCAGCGCTGCTGATCTTTCCGCTTTTCCACACCTCGGGGCTCGTCTCGTTGCTCACGACGATGACGTCGGGTGGTTTCGTGGTGATCCTGCGGAGGTGGAATCCTGCGGCGGCGATCGAGATGATTTCCCGGCACAAACTGGCGATGCTCGCCGGCCCGCCGATGGTCATCACAGACCTGTTGTCGGTGAACCCTCCGCCCGAGGCGGTGGCCAGTCTGGTGAACATCTCACCGGCGGGTCAGGCGACCCCACCGGATCTGGTGGCGAGAATCGGTGCGGTGCTACCGTCTGCCGGCCGTAGCGTCGGATGGGGGATGACCGAGGCGACCGGCAGCATCTGCACGGCGGGCGGGGATCTGCTGGCGGCACACCCGGATTCGTCCGGACCGGTGAGTCCGGTGATGGATGTTCGGGTCGTCGACCCGGCGGGTTCCATCGCGCCACCGGGTGCGATCGGTGAACTCCAGGCCCGCGGACCTCTGATCATGGCCGGATACCTCGATCGTCCGGAAGAGACGACCGCGGTCTTCGACGGGACCTGGTACCGCACCGGTGATCTCGGCTATCTCGACGACAACGGACTCGTCTTCGTGGTCGACCGCAAGAAGGACATCGTCATCTCGGCGGGCGAGAACATCTACTGCGCCGAGGTCGAATATGCGCTCATGGCCTCGGGTCTCTTCGCTGAGGTTGCGGTGTTCGGGGTCCCTCACGAGCGTCTCGGTGAGACGGTGGTCGCCGTCGTGAACACTCACGACGGCCGCGAGATGACGACTGCCGATGTCCAGGACATTGTTCGGGAGACGCTGGCAGAGTACAAGATACCCACCGACGTGGTCTTCGGCCGCGGGCCGCTGCCCCGGAACGCCACCGGAAAGATCCTCAAGCGGAAGGTGCGCGAAGCCTATTCGGCCTGAGTTCTGACCCGGGCGGTCACGTTTCGAGCAAGCGGCGAACGTGATCTTTTTGTGCTGTGCGAGAAACGATTTCATAAAATGGACACTCGTCGATCCGGTTGACGACACGGACGTCCATGCGTAATGTCCCTTACGTTCCACAACAGAAGTGACCTGCATCACCATCGCGTCGTCCTTCACCCTCGCCTGCCGGATTCGCCGGCCGAACAGTCCCTCCGCGAAGGTGTATCGGCGTCGCACATCTCGTTCGCCTCACCACGGACTGAAAAGGACACCACATATGAAGGCACGCAACGTGAGTTGTCGAAGGCATCGGGCAATCGTCGGAGTCGGCATCTCGCTGCTGGTCGCGTCGCTGGGAGTCACTGCGTGCAGTGACGGCTCGGACAGCAGCAGCGACAGTTCGGAGTCCTCGTTG
This sequence comes from Williamsia sp. 1135, assembly GCF_002095395.1. Taxonomy (GTDB): domain Bacteria; phylum Actinomycetota; class Actinomycetes; order Mycobacteriales; family Mycobacteriaceae; genus Williamsia. Next base: position 34,315 of record NZ_MJEI01000097.1, on the reverse strand, counting down.
GCAACGACTGCGTTGCCGGCGAACGAGGCGACCGGGGCCCCGATCAAGATCGGGTTCATCAACAGCGAGGGTGGCTCCTTCGCATCCTTCCCGGCCAATCGTGAGAACGCCGAGGCCGCCACCGAATACATCAACGCGAACCTGGGCGGAATCGGCGGGCGGCCCATCGATCTCGTCGTGTGCAAGCAACAGGAAGAGCCGTCGTCCGCGACGAGTTGTGCCAACCAGATGGTCGAGGAGAAGGTGTCCGCCGTCGTCGTTCCCGGCGGAGCGCAGGGCGCGGCGATGCTGCCGATCCTCTCGGGCGCGGGGATCCCGTACACCGGCCCTGTCGGCGTCACCCCGATCGAGCTGACCTCGCCGGACTCGTTCATGTACACGGCGGGCCTGCCGGGCGTGTTGTCCGGAATGGCAGAGTATTCGGCGAAGAACGGCATCAAGAAGATTGCACTCTTGTCCGGTGACGGTGGTGGAACCCCTGCCGCGATCTCGGCGATCGGCACCCCGATCTTCTCCGCGGCAGGCCTGGAGTTGAAGGTCGTCCCGATCCCTTCGGGGGTACCGGATCCGACACCGCAGGTGACCGCAGGTCTGTCTGACAACCCGGATGCGGTGGCCATCGTCGGTGACGCGAACATGTGCATCACGGTGCTCAAGACCATCCAGACCGTGGCTCCCGGAAAAGAACGATTCGTCGTCCCGACCTGTGTAGCACCGGAAGTCGTCGAAGCTGTCGGCGGTTCGGTCATCGAAGGCATCATGGACTTCACCACCGTCGACCTGTATTCGGATGAGCCTGATTCGGTGGAGTACCGCTCGGTGATGGAACAGTATGCGCCGGAGACCGATATCCGCGGCTACGGATACACCGGTTACCAGGGAGTCATGGGCCTGTACCGCGTCATCCAGAATCTGACCGGTGACGTGACTCCGGCCGCGGTGACAGAAGCATTGCGGACTGCGAAGAACACCCCGTTGCCACTCGGCACCGGACTGACGTTCACCTGCGACGGAACCGCGATCCCGCAACTGAAGTCGATCTGCAGCAAGTCCCTGTTGATCGGTGAGGTGGACAGCCAGGGCCGTCCGCAGAATCTCACCCCTGTCGGTTAGATCCGTTCGACCTGCCGGCTCGTCTGTGTCGAATGAGAAGTTGGGAATGAAGTAGATGACCGAACACTTTGCCTATCTGTTCCTAGGTCTGGGCAATGGTGCGGTGTACGCCGCCCTCGGACTCGCGTTGGTGATGACCTTCAAGAGTTCGGGGGTGGTGAACTTCGCCACGGGCGCTGTGGCGCTGTACACCACGTACACCTACGGCATGCTGCGCCAGGGTGAGCTACTGAACCCGATTCCCGGCTTCCCTTCGTCGATCGATCTCGGCGGTGATCTCGGACTTGTTCCGGCTGTGGCAATTTCGCTGGTGATCGCGGCGATCCTCGGGGCCGTGCTGTATCTGGCGATCTTTCGCCCGATGCGGTCGGCGCCGGTGGTCGCCAAGGCAGTGGCCTCGATCGGCCTGATGCTGACGATTCAGGCGCTGCTCGCGTTGCGGCTGGGAACGTCGTCGGTTCCGGTGGCGCCGATCTTCGAGCCGGGGACCATCTCGATCGGCGAGAGCCAGGTGCCCACGGACCGGATCTGGCTTGCGGTCGTGATCGTCGCGTTGGCGACCGTGGTCGCGCTGGCGTATCACTTCTCCCGGTTCGGTGTCGCAACGGAGGCCGCGGCAGAATCGGAGAAGGGCGCCTTCGTCACCGGGCTCTCGCCCGACCGCATCGCGATCAGCAACTGGGCTCTGTCCTCGGTGATCGCCGGGCTCGGCGGCATCCTGATCGCGCCGATCGTCCCGCTCAGTCCGATCGCCTACACGATGTTCATCGTGCCGGCGCTGGCCGCGGCCCTGGTCGGCAACTTCTCGTCGATGGCGCTCGCGGTGGCGGCAGGGCTGGGTATCGGTGTCCTGCAGTCAGAGGGGACCCACTTTCAGAGTCTCTACGACTGGGTGCCTGATTCAGGTGTGTCCGAGGCGATTCCGTTGATCTTGATCTTGGTCTTCCTCGTGGTGAAGGGTCGTCCGCTGCCCAGTCGCGGTGCGATCGTGCATCAGAATCTGGGTCGCGCGCCTCGCCCGAGACGGGTCCTGCTTCCGGCCATCGTGGGTACGGGCGTCGCGGTCGCGGCGGTGTGTCTGACCTCCGGCAGCTACCGAGGGGCGATCATCGCGACGTTCATCTTCGCGATCCTCGGGCTCTCGCAGGTGGTGGTCACCGGGTTCGCCGGGCAGGTCTCACTGGCCCAGCTGACCCTGGCGGGGGCGGGTGCGTTCGGACTCAGTGTGGTCAACACCGAGCTCGGTATCCCGTTTCCGTTCGCGCCGATCCTGGCCGCCCTCATGGCCACGGTGATCGGCGTGGTGGTCGGTCTGCCGGCGCTGCGGATCAGGGGTTTGCCGTTCATGGTCGTGACCTTGGCGCTCGCGGTGTTCCTGGAGGCCTTCTGGTTCCGCAATCCCTCGTTCAACGGTGGGATCGAGGGCGCGAACTTCGACGCGCCCGAGATCTTCGGTGCCGATCTGGGAATCGGCGCGGGGGAGAACTATCCGAGGATCTCATTCGGTCTGATGTGCCTGATCATCGTCGTTGCCGCGGCGGTCGGCGTTGCCCTGTTGCGTCGTAGCCGGCTGGGTTCGGCGATGCTCGCGGTGCGGGCGAACGAGCGGGCCGCCGCCGCGGCAGGGATCAACGTGTCGCGAACCAAGTTGGCCGCCTTCGCGATCGGCTCATTCCTGGCGGGAATCAGCGGCACCCTGCTGGCCTACCAACAGACGCTCGCGACCGCCGGGTCCTACAGCGTCTTCGCGGGTATCGCGATCTTCGCCGTCATCTACACCGCCGGGATCACCTCGGTGTCCGGTGGTCTGCTCGCCGGGGTGCTGGCACCCGGCGCACTGTTGTTCGTCTTCCTCGACCGCGCCTTCGATTTCGGTGACTACTACGCGTTGGTCAGCGGCGTGCTGTTGATCGTCACCGTGATGGTCAACCCTGACGGCATCGCCGGGCGAGTGCAGCATGCGATCGCCTCGCGCCGACAGCCTGCCGGCACCGCACCGACGGGCTCAGAGGTTGCCCGATCGGCCGACGAGGCCGATGGCGTCGCGCGCGTGTCGACATCTGATGTGCCGCTGCTGGCGATCTCCGGGGTGGGCGTTCGGTACGGGACTGTGGCAGCGGTCAGCGATGTCTCCTTCGAGGTGTTCGAGGGTGAGATCGTCGGCCTCATCGGTCCCAACGGTGCAGGCAAGACCACCCTCATCGACGCCATCAGCGGATTCGCCGACGCCGACGGCACCGTGACCCTGGGCGGGCAGAGCCTCGATGGCGTCTCGCCGCACCAGCGCAGTCGCCGCGGGCTGGGCCGCACCTTCCAGGACGTGGAACTGTACGACGACCTGTCGGTGCACGAGAACGTCACCGTCGGTGCACGTGGGGGCGCAAGCGGATCCGCCGGTGTCGACGCGGTTCTGGAACGACTGGGACTCGGTGGTGTCGCAGACGTCACGGTCGCATCCCTGTCGCAGGGGCAACGCCAACTGGTGTCGGTGGCGCGGGTGCTCGCAGGCAATCCCTCGCTGGCGTTGCTCGATGAACCCGCCGCCGGCCTCGACAGCACCGAAAGCCGTTGGCTGGGTGCACGTCTGCGTGCCGTCCGCGACACCGGCGTGACCATGCTGCTGGTCGACCATGACATGGAACTGGTCCTGTCGGTGTGCGACCGGATCATCGTGCTGGATCTGGGCAAGGTCATCGCAACAGGAACCCCCGAGGTCATCCGGGCTGACGAGGAGGTCATCCGCGCCTACCTCGGTGTGCCGAAAGCCGCGGGCGAGTCGTCTCCACCCACCGAACTCACCAAGCCAGGAGTGACGTCATGAGTGCGCTGGTCTGCACCGGACTCGAAGCCGGATACTTCAAGCGAAGTCCGTGCGTGCGCAACGTCGATCTCACCCTCGAGGCCGGACAGGTGCTGTGCCTGCTCGGGCCCAACGGTGCCGGGAAGACGACCTTGCTGATGACGCTGGCCGGGTTGCTGCCGCGTTTCTCCGGTCACGTCAGCGTCGGCGACGCCGCAGTCAAGAGCGGAAGTCCTCGTGCGGCAGTGAGTTCAGGTCTGGTCCTCGTCCCCGACGACCGCGCCCTGTTCCGCGGCCTGAGCGTGCGCAAGAACCTGCAGTTGGCCACTCGGGGCCGCGATCGCGGCAAACAGGCGCTCGGTGAGGTTCTCGACTACTTTCCCGCGCTCGGTGCGCGTCTGAAAGTGGACGCCGGACAACTCTCCGGCGGCGAGCAACAGATGCTCGCCATCGGACGCGCGCTGATCCAGCAACCCAAGGTGCTGCTGATCGACGAACTGAGCATGGGACTGGCCCCGGTCGTCGTCGAATCGATCCTGCCGATCCTGCGGACTGTCGCAGAGCAGCGTGGAACGGCGGTGATCCTGGTCGAACAGCACGTGCACCTGGCACTCGAAGTCGCCGACCGAGCAGCAATCCTGGTGCACGGCGAGATCGTCCTCACCGAGGCCGCGGACGCCCTCCGCCACGATCCCTCTCTGGTCGAACGCGCCTACCTGGGCGCCCGTAAGGACGACTCCGAGAGCGTGGTCGTCGCGACCGACCCGGCGACCTGATCGCCGGGCCGCGTCCATGCACGCACGCGCTACGGTCGTGTGGTGGATCTGCTGCTGATCTCCGACACACACATACCGAAGCGTGCCCAAGACCTGCCGGAGCAGGTCTGGGATGCGGTCGACCGCGCCGATGTGGTCATCCACGCGGGCGACTGGATTGATCTGGCGTTGTTCCAGGCGCTCGAGTCGCGGTCGAAACGGCTGATCGCGTGCTGGGGCAACAACGACGGTGAGGACCTTCGGGCGCGTATGCCCGAACGTGCCGACGTCGAACTGGGTGGGCTGCGTTTCACCGTCACCCACGAGACCGGAGCGTCGGCGGGACGCGAGAAGCGCATGTCCCTCGCGTATCCCGACACCGACGTCCTCGTCTTCGGGCACAGCCACATTCCCTGGGACACCACCACTGACACAGGGCTGCGTCTGCTCAATCCGGGATCGCCGACCGATCGTCGCCGACAGCCGCAGTGCACCTACATGACGGCGACCATCGGCGACGATTCAGGGCTCGAGGTCCGGGTACATCGGCTCCCGGCACGTACGTAGAGCCCGGTTCAGAACGGTGGGGCCTTTCAGAACAGGGGCCGGCCGGGCTCGCCGGAGTCGCGTCGCAGCACCCGCAACGATCCCTGCACGCCGACCTCGGTGAACTGCCCGGTCGAGAGCGCCTTCTCATAGATCTCGAACGGCGGACGTCCGCCGTCCGCGGGGTCGGGGAAGACGTCGTGGATCAGCAGCGCGCCGCCGACGCGCACCCACGGGGCCCAGCCGGCGAGGTCGTTCTGAGCTGCTTCGCTGCTGTGACCACCGTCGATGAAGATGAAGTCGGCGGGCCGTCCCCACACCTTCGCGGCCGCTGTCGACGTGGCCAGCAGCCCGATGACGGTGTCCTCGAGGCCTGCGTCCCACATGGTCTGCCGGAATCGGGCGGACGTGTCGAGGGTGCCGGTGTGTGGGTCGACGAGCGAGGTGTCGTGGTACTCCCAGCCCGGCTGGTGCTCCTCGGAGCCGCGGTGATGGTCGATCGTCACGATGGTTGCGCCCACGGGCTCCGCCGCTGCGCCGAGGAATACGGTGGACTTGCCGCAGTAGGTGCCGATCTCGACGCCGATTCCGACGGCGTCGCCCTTCGACAGATATTGCCCGGCAACCTGATACAGCGCGATGGCCTCGTCGATGGGCATGAAACCGGGGGCGTCGGCGGCAGCTTGGAGGTGCCGCTCGGACGGTTGGTCGGTGCGGGTTTCGGGTACTGATGTCATGCCTGTGATCCTAGTGGCGTGCCGCGTAGGGTTGTGCGTTATGAAGGCGCAGATACTCAACGAAGAAACCGGCCCGAGCGGACTCACCCTCAATGATGTCCCCGACCCCGTACCCAATGACGATCAGGTGCTCGTCGACGTCAAATCCTGCGGGGTGTGCTTTCCCGATCTGCTGATGAGTCAGGGTAAATACCAGCTCAAGGTGCCTGTTCCTTTCACTCCCGGGACCGAGGTCGCGGGCGTGGTCGCACAGGCGCCGGCCGGGTCGGGGTTCTCCGTCGGCGACCGCGTCCAGGTGATGTCGATCGTCGGTGGTTTCGCGGAGAAAGTGGTTGCGGCGCCCGACCAGCTCTTGCGGATCCCGCCGGAACTGAGTTTCGACGAGGGTGCCGCGATGGGCATCAACCTGCAGACCGCGATCTTCGCGCTGAAGACGCGGGCGAATCTGCAGCCGGGGGAAACCGTAGGCGTCCTGGGTAGTGCGGGCGGTGTCGGAGTCGCAACGATCCAGGTCGCAAAAGCCATGGGCGCGAGGGTCATCGCGATCGTCCACCGCAAGGGGGCCGAGGAGTTGCTCCGTTCGGTCGGTGCCGACGAGGTCGTCCAGCTCGAAGAGGGCTGGGGCGCAAAGATCAAGGAGCTCACCGGGAGCGGCGTCGATGTACTCATCGACCCCGTCGGCGGTGAGGTGTTCGACGAGGCGTTGCGTCAGGTCGCACCGGACGGTCGCTTTGTGGTCATCGGGTTCGCAGCCGGTGGGATCCCGACGGTCAAGCTCAACCGCGTCCTGTTCCGCAACATCTCTGTCGTGGGCGCGGCCTGGGGCGAGTACGTGCGTACCCATCCGGCTTTGCCTGCCCAGTTGCACGAGGACCTGACGGCCATGGTCGCGGATGGGATGCGTCCGCCGGTCAACGTCACCTACACGCTGGACCAGTTGCCGCAGGCGCTCGACGACCTGGCAAACGGCAAGATCCTCGGCAAGGCGGTTGTCAAGATTTCCGAGTAACAACAGGGAGGGCCCATGTGCCGCAACATAACTGAACTGCGCGGTCTCGAACCGCCCGCGACCGGCGTCGAGATCGAGGCGGCGGCGCGGCAGTACGTACGCAAGGTCAGCGGCGTGCAGAAGCCGTCGGCGGCCAGCGTCGACGCGTTCGAACTCGCGGTACAGCGGGTGACGGCGGCGACTACCGAGCTGCTGCAGGCGCTGCCGGCCCGGCGCCAACCGCCGAAGACGGTTCCGCCGCTGAGGCGGCCGGAGGTGCAGGCCCGGATTGCGGCGCGCGCGGCGGCTCAGACCTGAAACACCCTGCAAATGCACACGTTTGAGTCATAACCACACGTTGCAACGTGTGCATTTGGCTCGAACGTGTGCATCTGTGGGTCAGGTGATCTGGAACAGCCGCGCCGCGTTGTCGTAGAGCACCCCGCGGGCCCAGTCGTCACCCAGGCCGAGCCGCGTCACGGCGTCAAGGGCGCTGGTGTAGGTGTAGGGGATGTTGGGAAAGTCGCTGCCCCAGAGGATGCGATCGCCGAGGTCGCGTAGCTTCTGGGTCGAGCTGATCGGGAACGGCGCCATCTCTTCGGCGAAGTCGGTGAACGCCATGGTGGTGTCGAGGTGAACCCGGTCGTATGTTGTTGCCAGATCCAGGAACTCATCGTATTCGGGCATGCCCATGTGCGCGATGACGAGCGGAAGACTCGGGAACTTGCGTAAGAGTTCGGTGATCGGTTGCGGTCCGGTGAACTGTCCGGGTGCCGGACCCGATCCGCAATGGATGACCACGGGTATGGCCGCGTCGGAGATTGCACCCCAGACGCCGTCGAGCAGCGGATCAGTCGGATTGTAGTTGCCGACCTGGATGTGCGACTTGAAGATCTTCGCTCCGGATTCGATGGCGGCGTCGACGTAGTGGGGTGCCGAGATCTCCGGATAGAACGTCGCCGTGTGGAGACAGTCCGGCGTGTGTGCGGCGAAGTCGGCGGCCCAGCTGTTGAGCCACGCGGCCATCTCCGGTTTGTGGGGGTAGATCATCGACGTGAACGCGCGTACACCGAACTCGCGCAGGACCTCTACCCGTCGGTCCTCGTCGGCGCGGTAGGTGATCGGCCACTCCCGGCCGACCAGGGGTCCCACCGAATCGAAGTACGCCCAGACCTTGTCCATGACCGGCTTCGGCATGAAGTGGGTGTGCACGTCGATCAGTCCGGGCAGGCCGAGTTGCTGCCAGACGGCGCGGACTGCATCGGCCTCGGCGGCGGACAGCGCTTCGGGTTCAGACACAGTTCTTCACGTTACCCACCGACGGTGTTCACGCCGAAGACGCCTGTCGGTCGGCAGCGTAGGCATACTGGCGTCGTGTCTGCGTCTGCACTTACGCCGGTCGTCCTGGTCCATGGGATGCGCGTCAGTGGTGCCTCGCTGCACCGGATTGCCGCTGCCATTCCCGGTAGACGCGTGGTGTGTCCGGATCTGCCTGGTCACGGTGAGCGCAGGGATGAGACTTTCACCCTTGCCGGCGCCGTCGACGCCGTCGCAGATGCGATCGACGTGCTCGGCCGACCTGCGGTGGTGGCAGGCATGTCGATGGGTGGCTACGTCTCGATGGCAGTCGCGGGCAGGCGTCCCGAACTTGTCGCAGGCCTGGTCGCCATGTGCGCGACCGCGCAACCCAGCCGGTTCTTCGCCACCCCGTTCCGTGCCTTCGGGGCCGCAACCGCCTACCTGCCGGAGCAAGCTGCGACCATGAGCCGGTGGCTGACCCGTGCCGCGGTCGGACGGCAGGTGTCCGAGGACATGGAGGTCGGTGGCCTTGCGTTGGCGTCGATCAAGGACGTCGTTGCCGAGGTATCTCGGTTCGATGCCCTCGGCGAGCTCGCCCGCTATCCGGGGCCGATCGAGTTCATCAACGGTGGCTGGGACCAGTTCCGGGTGAATGAACGTCGCTTCGCGGCGGTGTCACCGCGTGCGAACCTCACCGTGATACCTCGCGCCAGTCACCTGTTCCCACTCATTCAGCCGGAACTCACCGGCGCGTCGATTGCTTCGTTCGCAGAGTCACTCGACGTCAGGACCTCAGCGCGGGGATGACCTTCTCGCCGATCAGGTGGACGCTCTCCCAGGACGGCTTCTCGGGCATGCCTGCGCACAGAGGGGGTGGCTGGTGACGAGTTTGAACTCGCGGCTTCGGCAACGGTTGATCAGCTCATCCGGAGTGCACACGACGTAGCCGGTGCCGCTGCGTAATTCGGCGACGGTTGTCGAGCTGTCCCTGACGTGGGACGCGTGATCGCCGTGCCAGGCGTCGTAGGCTCTGGCGTCGGCGAGGAGAAACTCGCCGTACTCGCGCCAGAAGTGATCGGGATCCTCGGCACAGAAGACTGTCGACGGTCCCGGTGGCGGAGTCATCACGAAGCCGGGGTCGCGACCGTGTGCCCGACATTCGTTGTCGTAGAGTTCGCGCAGTTCGGGATCGGCGACCTGCGGCTGAAAGCCGAGGTTCAGACGTGCCGCCCGTAGCGCTGCCGCTCGTGATCCTCCGCCGTAGGACAACATGGGATGCGGATGCGACAGGGGTGTGGGGGTGACCTGCACCGGGCGTCCATCGAACTCGAACTCGTCACCGGTCCATGCCTGACGCAGAACGTGGATGGCCTGCTCGATGTCTGCGCCCCGCGTCTTCCAGGACGCGCCCAATTGCGCGTATTCGTCAGGGAGATAGCCGAGTCCGAGGGTGTACGACACCCGGCCGCCACTGAGGTGGTCGAGCACCGCGATGTCTTCGGCGAGCCGGAGCGGGTGGTGCAGATTGACGACGATGGCGGAGATCGTGAGCATGATCCGGGAGGTGACGGCCGCGAACGCCGAGGCAACCATCAGTGGATTCGGAAGATATCCGTCGGGGGAGCCGTGATGCTCGGAGAGCATCACGACGTCCTGATCGTGCGTGTCGAGGTAGGAGACCTGTTCGACCGCGCGCGCGAACAGTTCGGCACGCGCGGTCGGTGAGGCGCCAGGCGCCCGGAAGTCGTACCGGGTCGCGAAGAAGGTCATGAGCTCGCTTGGGTCCCGTTGCTCTGCGCCTGTTTCCGCTGGGCTTTCTCGTACTTGCCGATGACGTCGCCGAACATGAAGTTGAGCCGGGTGCCCTGCGGCCACCCGATGTAGTAGCAGAGGAAGAGTGCGATCTCGCGTAATTGGTCACCGTCGAGTTCCCCGTTGCCCAGTGCGGCACCCGCTTGGATCTCTGCGACATCTGTCTGTCCGGTGGCCGCCAACGCGCCCAGGAGTAGCAACCGACGGTCCCTGATCGAGAGCCCCTCACGCGTCCACACCTCGCCGAAGAGATGATCGGCGGTGTGCGCGAAGAAGTCTCCCGGCCCGTCTTTCATCTCCCAGCCGTAGACCTTGGACATCATGTCCAAGCCCTTTTGACGCTGCTCAGTGGTGTCTTCCGATGTCATGCGTTGTCCCTTCCTACGCCCAAACCGTCGGCAAACCGTTCCAAGGCGATCTCGCCCAGCGGAAGTTCCACGCCCAGTTCGGTTCCCAATTGCAAGGCCAGTCCGAGATCCTTTTCGCCGAGTCCTCGGACGTGGGTGAAGATGTCGTACCAGAAGTCGTCGGCTGCAATCGGGGCGGTGGTCTCCCGCAGCATGATCGCTCCGGCGCCACCGGTGATCGCGTCGGTGTGGCGAACCACCTTGCCGAGTTTGACGATGTCGATCCCGGCTGCCTCGGCGAGCCGAGAGGCCTCGGTGGTGGCGGTGAACGAGATGAAGTGAAGGAGGTTCCGGGCCAGCTTCATCTTGGTACCGGCCCCGATCGGCCCGGCGTGGATCATCATGTCCGACACCAGCGAGTAGGGTTCTTTCAGTTTCAGATAGGCGTCCCGCTCGCCGCCGACCATGATCGCCAGACGGCCCTGTTTCGCTCCGTCTGCACCCCCGGACACCGGCGCGTCAACCAGGGCCACGCCCTGCGCCGCACACTGCTTTTCCAGATCGACCGCGGTCTGGGGGCTGATCGTCGAATGGATCGCGATCACGGTGCCCGGCTCCGCGGTCTCGAGGATGCCGTTCGGACCGGCAACCACAGCGTTGACCTGCTCGTCGTTGAGGACGGTCACTCCGATGACGCTCGCGGACTTGGCAAGCTCGGCAGCGGAATCAGCGCGCGTCGCGCCCTCCACGTCGACATCCGGGTTCAGGTCGCAGAAGGTCAAACCGCCGTCCCATCCGGCCAGCTTCTGCGCCATCGGAAGTCCCATGTTGCCCAGGCCGATGAAACCGACGGGTGTGTGATCGCTCATGACCGGATGATCTGTCCGCCGTCGACATTGAAGATCTGCCCGGTGATCCAGCTCGCCTCGTCGGAGAGTAGGAACAGGAGCATGCCGACGAGGTCGTCGGGAGTCCCCATCCGGGACAGTGGCAGCTTGGCGACCATGTCCTTGACCATGTTGCCCGGCGTGGTCGACTTGGTGGCCTCGGTGTCGATCGGCCCTGGCGCGATGGCGTTGACGCGAATGCCGGAACCGCCGAGTTCGGTGGCCAACTGCTGGGTCAAACCGTTGACGCCGACTTTCGCGAGACCGTAGAAGCCGCTGTAGAGCCATGCAGCGGTGGACGATTGGTTGACGATGGCACTGCCGGGTTTCATGTGTCCGTAGACCGCGCGGGTCACGTTCAGTGCCCCGTCGAGGTTCACGCTCATGAACTTCTTGTAGTAGTCCCACGGCACGGTGATCAGGAAGTCGAGCTGCATTCCGCCGTAGATCGCGGCGTTGTTCACCAGGTAATCGATCTGGCCGTACGCATCGAGGGTGGCGGTGGCCAGGGCCTGCGCGGACTCCGGGTCGGCGACATCGGTGTTGACGTAGAGACCACCGATATCGGCGGCGACCTGCTTGCCGGCCTCGTCGTTGAGGTCGGCCACCACGACATTGGCGCCCTCCGCAGCCAACTGGCGTGCGTAGACCTCGCCGATGCCACCGGCGGCTCCGGTGACGATGGCGGTCTTGCCTTCGAATCTGTTGTTGCTCACTGTTTCTTGCTCCCTATGCTGGTGTCGCGATGGCTTTGGTTTCCAGGTACTCCTCGAAGCCGGCCACACCCATCTCGCGGCCGATTCCGGATTGCTTGTAGCCGCCGAACGGGATGTCGGCTGAGTACCAGATCCCGCCGTTGATGCTCATGGTCCCGGTGCGTACCCCGTCGACCACCTTCTTGATGCGGTCGGGATCGGTACCCCAGACCGCGCCGGACAATCCGTACGGAGAGTCGTTGGCGATCCGGATCGCGTCGTCGTCGCCGTCGTGCGGGATGATCACCAGGACGGGGCCGAAGATCTCCTCCTGGGCGACCCGGGCCGAGTTCTCGACGCCCGAGATCAGCGTCGGCTCGATGAAGTAGCCCTTGTCCTTGTTCGCCGGGCGCCCGCCACCGACCTCGATGGTGCCGCCTTCGTCGCGGGCGAGCTGGATGTAGCTCTCGACACGGTCACGCTGTACCGCGGAGATGACCGGTCCGCAGATCGTCCCAGAATCGGTGGGATCGCCGGCAGGCAGCCCGGCCATGCTGTCGCGCACGTGTGCGATTGCCTCGGAGTACTTTTCACGCGGCACCAGGAGGCGGGTGGTGATGGCACATCCCTGGCCCGCGTGGGTGACCACGGAGAATCCGGCCATCGAGCAGGCCGAGGCGAGGTCGGCGTCGTCGAGGACGATGAACGCCGATTTGCCGCCGAGTTCGAGGAACACCCGCTTGAGTGACTCGGCCGCGGCGATCATCACCTTCTTGCCGGTGGCGGTGGAACCGGTGAACGAGACGATGTCGACCCGGGGGTCGGTCGAGAGCAGTGCTCCGACGCTGTGGTCACTCGAGGTGACGATGTTGATGACGCCGGCGGGGATGTCGGTCTCCTCGGCGATGACCTTGCCGACCAGCGCCGCACACCAGGGGGTGTCGGGGGCGGGCTTGAGCACGACGGTGCAGCCGGCGGCCAACGCGGGCCCGATCTTGGCGAAGTTGATCTGGTGGGGAAAGTTCCAGGGTGTGATGGCGCCGACGACGCCGGCGGCCTCGCGCTGCACCACGCGGTCGTTCTTGATGCCCATCGGCTTGGCGCGACCGAGATCGGAACTCCACTGGTAGTTCTCGGCCAGGTCGGCGAAGTAGCCCAGGTCCGCGATGGGTCCCTCGAGCTGCGGGCCCGAGGTGAGGAAGTGCGGTGCCCCCACCTCGGCGATGGTGATCTCACGTAGTTCGTCGACGTGGCCCTGTAGTGCATCGCGTAGTTGGCGGAGGCACTTCGCGCGGAACGCCGGATCACGTGACCAGGTGGTGGTGTCGAAGGCGGTACGTGCTGCCGCGATGGCCGCGTCCATGTCGGCGGCGGTGCCGTCGGCGGCTTGCCCGATCACCTCCTCGGTGGCCGGGTTGATGATGTCGAAGGTGCCGCCGGATCCCGGTACCAATTTTCCGTCTATCAACAGCTCGGAGCTGCTTTCTGGCCTCAGCGTCATCGCCGATCGCCTCCTTCTGGACACGTGTCTGGACTCGCGTTTGAACCTAGTGTAATGTCACTGTCCATGTCCAGTCCGGTTTCTTTCGAATCCACCCGCCGTCGGCTCACCACCGCGCAGGCAGACACGGTGAACAAGCTCACCGAGGCTGCTGTGGAGGTGCTCCGCGAAGTCGGCTACGACGCCTTGACGGTGCGGTCGGTGGCCAAGCGTGCCGGTGTCGCGCCCGCGACCGCCTATACCTACTTCAGTTCCAAGGGACACGTGGTCGCCGAACTGTTCTGGCGCCGTTTGGCAGAAGAGATCGTGGAGCCCGATGCGTCGCTGCCCAGGGCAGAGCGGGTGGCTGTTGTTCTTCGTTCGGTGTCACTCGCGGTAGAGGACGACAACCAGTTGGCGCGGGCGGTCACGGCGTCGCTGCTCGGATCCGACCCCGACGTCGAACACCTACGGGTGCGTATCGGCGTGCTGATCCGGCAGCGGCTGTCATCGGCGCTGGTTGCAGATACCGGGGCGCCGGCCGACGAAAGCCTGCTCGAAGCACTCGAAATGCTGTACTCCGGCGCGCTCGTCCGCGCCGGTATGGGTTACGAAACGTATTCCGCCATTGCCGATCGGCTCGTCGCCGCGGCCAATCTACTGCTGGAGAACCGATGACCGCAGGTATGCAGACCCCGAACCTTCGTGACCCGTTGCCGTTCGACCCGTACGACTACAACTTCCACGAAGATCCGTACCCGACTTATGCGCGGCTCCGGGCCGAGGCGCCGGTCTATCACAACGCGGACATGGACTTCTGGGCCTTCGCCAAGCACGAAGACGTGCGCAACGGGTTCCGTGACGCGGCTCGGCTCTCGAACAGCTGGGGTGTGTCGATGGATCCCGCCGCCTACGGGCCCGACGCGCACAAGTCGATGTCCTTTCTGGCCCTCGATGATCCGAAGCACATGCGGATTCGCAAACTGGTGTCGAAGGGGTTCACGCCCAAGCGGATCGGTGAACTCGCCGAACGGATCGCCGAGCTCACCCACCAGCACTGGGATCGCTGCCTGGAGATGGGCGAGTTCGACTACGTGACCGAGTTCGCCGGCCTGCTGCCGATGGATGTCGTGTCCGAGCTGCTCGACGTGCCGGTGTCCGACCGAGCCCACCTGCGCACCCAGTCCGATCTGCTGATCCACCGCGAGGAGGGAGTCTTCGACGTCCCGGAAGCGGCCGTCTACGCCTACTTCGAGTTGACCCGCTACTACAGCGAACTACTCGTCGACCGGCGCAAGAACCCCGGCACCGATCTGGTGTCGGCGCTCCTCGACGCCGAGATCCTCGACGACGAGACCGGTGAGAAGACCAGGCTCACCGAAGACGAGATCATCGGCTTCATGATCCTGATGATCGTGGCGGGCAACGAGACCACCACCAAACTGCTTGCGAACGCGGTGTATTGGGGTTGGCGTTACCCAGATCAGCTCGCGATCCCGATGGCCGATCCCGAAGCCGTGCCGGCGTGGACCGAAGAGACATTGCGGTACGACAACTCGACGCAGATCGTGGTCCGCAGGGTGATGGAGGACGTCGAGTACGGCGGCTACACCATCCCGGCGGGCCAACGCGTCCTGCTGCTGCTGGGTTCGGCCAATCGTGACGACGACGTTTTCGAGAACGCCGACCGCTACGAGATCGGCCGGGACAGCGCCCAGACTCTCACCAGCTTCGGTCTGGGGACGCACTTCTGCCTCGGTGCGCACCTGGCCCGGCTCGAGTCGAACGTGGCGCTCGGCCAGATCGTCAAGTCGATAAACCAGGTGGACATCGACATCGACAACGCCGAGCGCGTGCACTCGGTCAACGTCCGGGGATTCGCATCTCTGCCGATGAAAGTGAAGGCACGCTGATGCCGCGTTTCGAACCGCAACCCGCCCGTCGTCCCGTGCTCGTCGCCGGTGCCTCGTCCGGTATCGGTGCGGCCACCGCCGTCATGCTCGGTGCTGCCGGACACCCGGTTGCGCTGGGCGCCAGACGAGTTCACAAATCGCAGGAGTTCGTCGACCAGATCAACGAGGCGGGCGGTGAGGCAGTCGCACTACCCCTGGACATCACCGACGCCGATTCGATCGATGAGTTCGTCACCAAGGCGCAAGCGCAACTGGGACCGGCCGAGATCGTGGTGTCCGGTGCGGGCGACCTCGACCCGGGACGCGCTCACGAGATCAGCAACGAGGATTTCGCTGCGCAGGTGAACATCCATCTGCTCGGCGCGCAGCGGCTCTATCGCCGGGTGGTTCCCGAGATGATCACCAGGCGGCGTGGTGATTTCGTCTTCATCAGCTCTGACGTCGTGATGCGTCCCCGCCCGCAGATGGGCGCCTACGTGGCGGCCAAGCGTGGAGTCGAAGGGCTCGCCGAAGCCGCCCAGATGGAACTCGAAGGCACTGGCGTCCGGGCGAGTCTGGTCCGCCCGGGGCAGGTCATGACCGGAATGGGCATGAACTTCACCCCGGAGGTCGCCGAGTCGGTCCTCAATGACTGGATCCCGTTCGGACTCGCGCGCCACAGCAACTTTCTCAAACCAGAACATCTCGCCACAGCAATCTTGACGATCGTTTCCATGCCTCGAGGAGCGCACATGCGCTTGGTCGAGGTCGAGGCCGAAGCCCCGGTCCCACGCATCGAAGGAGACAAGAAGTGACCCTCACGAAACCCAAGCGCGTATCCGGTGGCGAAGGCGAACACGGCCACCTCGAAGAACTCTCGACCGACCCGATCGGACTGTTCTGGCGTGTTCGCGAGGAGTGCGGCGACGTCGGTGTCTTCCAGCTCGCCGATCGCGAAGTCGCGCTCGTGTCGGGAGCCGCGGCGAACGAGGCGTTCTTCCGCGCCTCGGAAGAAGATCTCGATCAGGCGGCCGCGTACCCGTTCATGACCCCGATCTTCGGTGAGGGGGTGGTGTTCGATGCCAGCCCCGAGCGCAGGTCGGAGATGCTGCACAACCAGGCGCTCAAGGGCGCGCACATGAAGCAGCACGCGATCACGATCCCGCAAGAGACCGAGCGGATCATCGCCGAGTGGGGCGACGAGGGCGAGATCGATCTCCTCGAGTTCTTCGCGGAGCTGACGATCTACACCTCGTCGGCATGCCTGGTGGGCAAAAAGTTTCGTGAACAACTGGATGGCCGTTTCGCGCACCTGTACCACGATCTGGAAAAGGGCACTGATCCGATCGCGTATGTCGACGCCTACGCCGACATCGAGAGCTTCCGCAAGCGTGACGCGGCCCGAAAAGGGCTGGTGGAGTTGGTCCAGGAGATCATGGACACCCGTATCGCGGGAGAGCCGGCCACCGATGAGGACAAAGATCTTCTCGATGTGCTGATCTCGATCCGCGACGACGAGGGCAACCTGCGGTTCACCGCGGACACCATCACCGGCATGTTCATCTCGATGATGTTCGCAGGTCACCACACGACGTCCGGTACCGCCGCGTGGACGCTGATCGAACTGCTGCGCCACCCGGAGTACATGGCTCAGGTGACCTCCGAACTCGACGAGATCTACGCCGATGGTGCCGAATACAGCTTTGGTGCAATGCGGCAGATCCCGAAACTCGAGTCGGCCCTCAAAGAGGCACTGCGGCTGCACCCGCCCCTGATCGTGTTGATGCGCGTGGTGCAGAACGATTTCGAGGTCGAGGACTTCCACCTCGAACCCGGTCAGTCGATCGCGGTCTCACCGGCGATCTCGAACCGGTTGCCCGAGGACTTCCCGAACCCGGATGCGTTCGATCCGGACCGGTATCTGGAGCCACGCCAGGAAGACCTGGTGAACCGCTGGACGTGGATCCCCTTCGGTGCCGGCCGGCACCGCTGCGTGGGCGCGCAGTTCGCGATCATGCAGCTCAAAGCCATCTTCTCGGTACTCCTGCAGAACTATGAGTTCGAGATGGCCCAGCCGTCGGAGTCGTACAAGAACGACCACTCGAAGATGGTCGTGCAACTGGCGCAGCCCTGCAAGGTCAAGTACCGCAAGCGCTCCAGGTAGTGCCACGAGCTCTGGAGGTGGTTCCGATGAGAATCGAAGTGGATCTAGATCTGTGTCAGGGGCACGGAATGTGCGAGATGGAAGCCCCCGACCTGTTCGAAGCAGAACGTGACTCTGTGAATCTCCTTGATTCACAACCAGATAGCAGTCATTTGGCGGACGTGGAACGCGCAGTGCGCTACTGTCCGACGCAAGCCCTCAGAATCGTTGAAGAATGAAAGTTGGTTACTGTCATGTCTTTTGATCGTTCCGAACTCGACGAGATGGTCGAGCGCTGGTTGCAGGGAAACATCGACTGTGAGAAGACCGGCGATTGGCGGCCGCTGGCCGACTTCTACACCGAAGACGCCACCTACGGCTGGAATTACGGCGCCAAGCACGACTTCATGGCGATCGGACGCGAACAGATCCGGGACTACGCGATCGGATACGAGATGGACGGCCTCGACGGCTGGACCTACCCGTACCAGTCCTGGGTGATCGACGAGAAGACCGGCGACATGCTGGGGTTGTGGAAGCAGATCTTCGAGGCCACCCGGCCGGACGGGAGCCACTACGGACTCGAGGGCATCCAGGGCAGCTGGTTCAAGTACGCCGGCGATTTCAAGTGGGGCTGGCAGCGAGACTTCTTCGACTACGGCAACGTCACCGCCCTGTTCATGGAGATGATGACCGACGGCGTGATGAGCAAGGGAATGCAGGGGCGCATCGATCGCGTGCTCAATGCCAAAGAGTTGCTGCCGGGTTGGTACCCCCTCGGCAAAACGCCGGTTCCGATGTGGTGATCTGACCCATGTCGTACGCAGCCCTCGACCGCACGACCCTGGCGAAGCTGGTCCCCGAACTCCTGTTGTCGGGCCAGTTGATCGACCGGTCTGGAATGGCCCACTGCATCGCAGCATTCGGACGCGAGACCATGGCCCAGATCGCCATCGAAGAATGGATGGCGGCCAGCCCCGTCTACACCAAGCGGATGCGCACCGCGTTGCAGATCGACGGTGACGGGGTGGCGGACATGTTCAAGTGTCTCCAGCTCGACATCGGCGCTCCGCCGCAATTCATGGACTTCCGCTACACCATCTACGACGAGTACCACGGTGAGTTCGTGCTCAATCACTGTGGCGCACTGATGGATGTCGAGCCGATGGGTGACGATTACGTCACCTCGATGTGCCACGACATCGAAGATCCGACGTTCGACGCCACCGCCATCGCCACGAATCGGCGTGCCCGGATCCGGCCTATCCATCGGCCGCCGCGCAGGCCCGAGGGGCAGCACCCGCACTGCGCATGGACGGTGACGATCGAACCAGACCGGGATGAGCTTCCACTGCCTCCGGAGTCGATCATCATGTCGGGCACCCGGGCCGCCCAAGCCGAATTGTCGACGATCGAGCCCGGGGGCGACGGCCACGACGACTACCTCGGTCCGGTCTGGGAGGACCTGAAGTTCGAGGATTGGTCACATTCCGCACTCGTGCGGATCGCGGAAGAGGTGGCGCTGCAGCACCAGTTGCTGGCTCTCGGTTTCCTGATGTCAGTACGCGGGAAGACCGATGAGGACGGGGCCATCGAGATCTTCCGGAAGCAACTCACCGGGATCAGCGGACTGACCGCGGATCGCCTGCGGCAGAGTCTCGGTCTCGACCGCGGAGCCGAAGACCTGGCAACGGTGCTGCGGCTCCACCCCATTCTGGGGCCTGTCCAGTACACCGGTGTCCAGGTCGAGACGGCCGGCTCGGGAGACGAGGCCATCGTCAGGGTGCGATTGCCCCGATCATCCGACGCCGTTGCGGATGACGGATGGTTGGCGCACCTCGATCCCGACCACCTCGAGCCGGTGTTGGCGATGGCCACCGCAGTCGACCTGAGTTGGTCCGCAGTGTCCGGATACTCGGATGGCGACGACCTGGTGATCGAGATATCTCATGGCACCCCGCTCGAGAAGGAACTCGGGGAGGTTGCGATCGCGCGCTTCAGCGGTGGCGCAACGTTCGAGTTCGAGGACCGTGGCCGCGGTATCCCGCTGTCGATCACTCCGGTGACGGCAGGTACCTGAGCGGCCGTGAGCACACAACATCTGCTCGGCAAACGTGCGGTCGTTGCGGGGTCGAGTAGAGGCATCGGACTCGCCGTCGCGAAAGCGCTTGCCGCCGAGGGTGCGTCGGTGATCGTCAACGGGCGGGATGATTCGACGACCAAGGCGGCTGCGCACGAGTTGGTGAGCGGAGGTGGCCGGTCCATACCGGTGGTGGGGAACGTCGCCGACGAGGAGGTGGCGCATCGGTTGGTCGAGGCGTCGGTCAGCGAGTTCGGTGGCATAGACATCGTCATCAACTGCGCGGGGGTCGCCGAGCCCGCGGGTTCGTCGATCTTGACGATGAGCACCTACGAGTTCTTCGCCCAGCTCGACGCCCATCTCGTGAGCACCTTCGAACTGGCGAAAGCCGCGGCCCCGATTCTGGTGCGGCAGGGCTCGGGTGCGATCGTCACCACCGGTTCCGCCGCATCGGCAGGCAACTTCGGCGGCACCGGTTACCCGGCAGGTAAAGGCGGGGTCAACAGCCTGTCGGTTGCGCTCGCCGCAGACCTTGCGCCACACGGCGTACGGGTGAACGTGGTGTGCCCGGGCGGTAAGACGCGCTTGTCCACCGGACCCGAGTACGAGGCGCACATCAACGACCTGTTCGAGCGTGGGCTTCTCGATGCCGGTACACGCGACGCTGCGCTCGATCCGGCGCCTCCCGACTACGTCGCGCCGCTCTATGCCTACCTCTCGAGTGACCTCGCATCAGGGATCACCGGCCAGATCTACAGTGCTGCCGGTGGATTCATCGGTCGATACCCGGCCTTCGAGCCCTCATTCGTGGCGTACCGGGGCCACGACGACGAACCGCCCTACACCCTCACTGAGCTGGCAAAGCTGGTCACCGAATAACCAGGGTCGCGCACGTGGTAGGTGTTCAGTCATGACTGCAGCACCTGACCCCCTGGCCGCCCTCGCGATCTCCGCATCTCCCGGTGAGCCGTATGGCACCGTGCTGCGACAGCACGTCGGCGCCGGGCTCGTCGACCACCGCGGTGAGGTGGGGCTTTCTGCGATCGCGACTCTCGCCGAAATGGTGGGCGGGTCGAGTTTCTATCACTCCCAGCCGCCGGGGACGGCGACCGTGCAATCGCGGCTGTCGCTGTCCGTTCCGGAACCGGTCACCCTCGGAGCGCGCGTGACCGGGCGCGGTCGTGTCGTCGGCGCGGTCGAGGGTCACGGCACGACCTATGCCGAGCTCGTCGAGGACACCACCGGAGCCGTGGTGTGTTCGGCCACGGGGCGCGCCGTTGTCGTCAGCAGGGCGACCGGGGAGATACCTCGACGCGACGCAGTGGCGACAGAGTCCGAGATGCTCGGCGCGAGCTTGCCCGAAACGCCCGATCCAGCCCTGACCGGACGCGAGATCCTTCTCGGCCTGGCCGACGGAACCATTGCTCCGGGGCCCATCCAGAACGTCCTGGGGATGGCAGTCACCGCCGTGGGGGAGTCGAATGTCGTCGTGACCGCGACGCCGGGCCCGGCGATGGCCAACCAGGCGGCGTCGGTGGCACGGTCGGACCTAAAAACAAGCACTTGTGCTTGCTTTTGATCAGGGCCCGTGTGATGCTGGCGGCGTGAGCATCGTGGACGAACTGGTGTCAGACCTGTCCGCCGAGACCGAGGTGGTCGACCGGTTGGTGGCAGATCTGCCCGAATCGGATTGGGACACGCCGACTCCGGCTGCCGGCTGGACGGTGAAGGACCAGATCGCGCACCTGTCGTGGACTGACGAACAGGCGCGGATCGCAGCCACCGACAAGGTGGCCTTCGACGACATCCTCAAGGTGGCGTGGCAGAACCCGACCGGCTTCGTCGACGACGGCGCCCGGGAGGAGGCCGGCAAACCGACCGGGCAACTCCTCGACGAATGGCGAAAGCGGCGGCTAGCACTCGCGGACGCCCTCGTCGCCACCCCGAGCGGAGAGAAGCTCCCGTGGTTCGGGCCGCCGATGTCCGCGGCGTCGATGGCCACCGCGCGACTGATGGAGGTCTGGGCGCACGGACTCGACGTCGCCGATGCGCTCGGTGTGGTGAACGCACCGACCGATCGTCTGAAACCCATTGCGCATCTGGGTGTTCGGACCCGGGACTTCGCGTATCAGGTCAACGGCGAAATACCGCCCACCGACGACTTCCGGGTCGAACTGGCAGCGCCGGACGGTTCGACATGGACGTGGGGGCCGGATGATGCCACCCAGCGCATCACCGGATCCGCACTCGACTTCTGCCTGCTCGTCACCCAGCGGCGAAATCCTTCAGAGCTCGACATCGAGACAACCGGCGAAGACGCGGCGCACTGGGCAACCATCGCGCAGTGCTTCGCCGGACCTCCGGGACGCGGCCGATGACGGCCTCGATCCGGGTCGGCAACTCGTCCGGCTTCTACGGCGACCGGTTCTCGGCGATGCAGGAGATGCTCACCGGCGGGCAACTCGACTACCTCACCGGCGACTACCTCGCCGAGCTCACCATGCTCATCCTCGGCCGAGATCGGCTCAGGGATCCCGGGCTCGGTTACGCCAAAACGTTTCTGCGGCAACTGGAATCCAACCTGGGGACCGCCCTGGACGCGGGCGTGAAGATCGTCAGCAACGCCGGCGGAGTCAATCCTGCCGGCCTGGCGCAGGCGCTCACCGAACTCGCGGACAAACTGGGACTGTCACCGACCATCGCCTACGTCGACGGCGACGACCTGACCAATCATGCGGCCGATCTCGGGTTGGGGTCACCGCTCACCGCGAACGCCTACCTGGGTGGGTTCGGGATCGCCGCCGCACTGAGTTCCGGCGCCGACATCGTCGTCACCGGCCGGGTCACCGATGCATCCCTGACCGTCGGGCCGGCTGTCGCCCACTTCGGTTGGAAGCCAGGGGATCTCGACCAACTGGCCGGCGCGGTTGTGGCAGGCCACATCATCGAATGCGGAGCACAGGCCACCGGCGGAAACTACTCCTTCTTCACCGAGATCAAGGACATGGCGCACCTGGGGTTCCCGATCGCCGAGATCGCGAACGACGGCAGTTCGGTCATCACCAAGCACGCGGGTACCGGCGGGGCGGTCACCGTCGGTACCGTCACCGCGCAATTGCTGTACGAGATCACCGGTCCCCGTTATCTCGGGCCCGATGCGACCACACGTCTGGACTCGATCACCCTCTCCGACCTCGGCGACGACCGAGTCCAGGTCAGCGGTGTGAAGGGCGAAGCTCCGCCCGACACGCTCAAGGTGTCTCTCAACCACCTCGCGGGTTTCCGCAACGAGGTCACGATGGTCCTGACCGGCCTCGACATCGACGCCAAGGCCGAACTGGTCCGCAGCCAATTCGAGGCTGCGCTCGACCCGGCACCTGCCGACCTCGCCTGGACCCTGACCCGGCTCGACCAGCGCGATGCTCCTACCGAGCAGCAGGCCAGCGCGTTGCTGCAATGCATCGCCAAGGATTCCGACCCGAAGGTGGTGGGACGGCAGTTCTCTTCGGCAGCAGTCGAATTGGCCCTGGCCAGTTACCCCGGGTTCACGATGACCGCACCTCCGGGGCAGGGCGCGCCGTTCGCGGTGTTCGAGGCCGGTTACGTGCCTGCTTCTGCGGTCACGCACACCGTCCACCTCGCTGACGGCACCGAGCAGGTGATCGCGCCGAGCCCGCTGGCGACGTCGGAGATCCCTGAGCCGATCACCGAACGGACGACGCCGGACACGACGGCAAGCTCGTGGGGGCCTACCCGGGTCGCACCACTCGGGGAGGTTGCCGGCGCGCGGAGTGGCGACAAAGGGGGCAATGCGAACGTCGGTGTCTGGGTCAGGGATGCCGGGCATTACGACTGGCTGGCAGCGACTCTCACCGTCGAGGCGTTCAAGCACCTCATACCGGAAGCAGCTGAGCTCACGGTCCACCGCCACGAGCTACCGAACCTCCTCGCCGTCAACTTCGTCATCGAAGGCATCCTCGGCCGAGGAGTCGCCGACAACGTCAGGTTCGATCCACAGGCAAAAGGGCTGGGGGAGTGGCTGCGTTCGCGTCACGTCGCCATCCCTGTCGAGTTTGGAGAATGAATGAAGACTCTCGAAGCGCCGGCGTGGGGCACGCCGGAACGATCTCAATTACGCAGCACCGTCAAGGCTTTCGCAGAACGGCACATCCTGCCCTATCAGGATGAGTGGGAGCAGATCGGCGAGCTGCCGCTCGACCTCCACAAGCAGGCGGCCGAGGTCGGTCTGCTGGGACTGGGATTCGGCGAAGACGTCGGCGGATCCGGAGGCGACCTGATCGACGCCACCATCCTGGGTGAAGAACTGCACTATGCGGGCGTCGCCGGGGGTGTGTTCTCGTCGCTGCTCACCTGCGGCATCGCGCTGCCGCACCTCATCGGAGCCGGTGACCGCGAACAGATCGACCGCTGGGTCCGGCCGACACTTGCCGGCGAGAAGATCGGCAGCCTGGCCATCACCGAACCCGGTGGCGGCAGCGACGTCGGGCATCTGACCACCGCGGCAGTGCGCGACGGCGACGACTACATCGTCAACGGATCGAAGACCTACATCACCTCAGGGGTCCGTGCCGACTTCGTGGTGACCGCCGTTCGGACCGGCGGGCCGGGCGCCGGTGGCGTGTCACTGCTCGTCGTGGAGAAGGGCACACCGGGGTTCACGGTCACCCGCAAACTCGACAAGATGGGTTGGCGCGCGTCCGATACCGCCGAGCTCGCCTACGTCGACGTGCGGGTTCCAGTCGGCAATCTCGTCGGTGCCGAGAACTCCGGGTTCCTGCAGATCGCTCAGGCGTTTGTCACCGAGCGGGTCGGGCTCGCAGTGCAGGCCTACGCGAGTGCGCAGAGATGTCTCGACCTCACCCTCGACTGGGTGCGCGAACGCGAGACGTTCGGCAAACCGCTCATCGCCCGTCAATCGGTCCAGGAGGCGGTGACCGACATGGCGCGCAAGATCGATGTCGCCCGCACGTACACCCACGCCGTCGTCAATGCCGCGATGGCCGGCGAGACAGACCTGATCGCCGAGGTGTGCTTCGCCAAGAACACCGCGGTCGAGGCAGGTGAGTGGGTGGCGAACAAGGCGGTTCAGCTCTTCGGCGGCGCCGGATACATGACCGGAACCGAGGTCGAACGGCAATACCGAGACATGCGGATCATCGGCATCGGTGGCGGTACCACCGAGATCCTCACCGGCCTGGCCGGCAAGAGATTGGGGTACCACCCGTGAGCGCACCCGAGACCACGAATGCGACCGAGTCGATGCTCGGCAAGATCGCCGAACTCGAAGAACTGTTCACGCGGGCCCTTGCGGGTGGCGGTGAGAAGAAGATCGCCAAGCATCGTCAGCGTGGGAAGCTCCTTCCGCGTGAACGGATCGAACTCCTCATCGACGAAGACAGCCCGTTCCTCGAACTGTCTCCGATCGCTGCCTACGGATCCGACTTCCCGGTCGGCGCCTCGATCGTCACCGGCATCGGGATCATCGAGGGCGTCGAGTGCGTCCTGGTTGCCAACGACCCGACCGTGCGCGGCGGCACCTCCAACCCGTGGACATTGCGTAAAGGGCTGCGCGCCAACCAGATCGCCCTGGAGAACCGCCTGCCGCTGATCAACTTGGTGGAATCCGGCGGCGCCGATCTCCCGACGCAGAAGGAGGTCTTCATCCCGGGCGGCGCGATGTTCCGTGACCTCACGCGACTTTCCGCGGCGGGAATTCCGACGCTGTCTCTCGTCTTCGGCAACTCGACGGCCGGTGGCGCCTACCTGCCGGGCATGTCCGATCACACCGTCATGATCGAGGGGCAGTCCAAGGTCTTCCTCGGTGGCCCGCCCCTGGTGAAGATGGCCACCGGTGAGATCAGCGACGACGAGTCGCTCGGTGGTGCCCAGATGCACGCACGAACGTCGGGCCTCGCCGACTACTACGCCGCCGACGAGCAGGACGCCATCCGGATCGGGAGACGGATCGTCGCGCGTCTGAACTGGCGTAAGAAGGGGCCGGGCCCGGTCGCGGACACAATCGAACCACGCTTTCCGGCAAGCGATCTGCTCGGCATCGTCCCGGGCGATCTGCGGATCCCGTTCGATCCCCGTGACGTGATCGCCCGCCTCGTCGACGACAGCTTGTTCGACGAGTTCAAACCCGAGTACGGATCGTCACTGTGCACCGGATGGGCGCGCATCCACGGCTATCCCATCGGCATCTTGGCAAACGCCCAAGGTGTGCTGTTCAGCGCCGAGGCGCAGAAGGCGACACAGTTCATCCAGCTCGCCAATCGCTCGAACACACCGCTGTTGTTTCTGCACAACACCACCGGCTACATGGTCGGTCAGGAGTACGAGCGAGGCGGCATCATCAAGCACGGCTCGATGATGATCAACGCGGTGTCGAACTCGACCGTTCCCCACATCTCGATGCTGATCGGGGCGAGCTATGGCGCCGGACACTACGGGATGTGTGGCCGCGCCTACAACCCGCGATTCCTGTTCAGCTGGCCGAGCGCGAAATCGGCCGTGATGGGCGCCGCGCAGCTCGCCGGCGTGATCTCGATGGTCTCGCGCGCCGCCACCGA
This sequence comes from Williamsia sp. 1135, assembly GCF_002095395.1. Lineage (GTDB taxonomy): Bacteria > Actinomycetota > Actinomycetes > Mycobacteriales > Mycobacteriaceae > Williamsia. The sequence goes on along the minus strand of NZ_MJEI01000097.1, from coordinate 8,148 downwards.
AGCGCGCGGCGGCACCGTGGACGAGGACGCCGACGCCGGTATGCGGGCGATGATCGAGGCCCAGATCGAGAAAGAATCCATGCCCGCCTTCTTGTCCGGGATGATGTACGACGACGGCATCATCGACCCGCGTGACAGCAGAACCGTTCTCGGTCTCTGTCTCTCGGCGATCGACAACGGACCGGTCGAGGGCACGAGCAACTTCGGCGTCTTCCGGATGTGATGGAGAACATGCACACAGTATTGGTAGCCAACCGCGGTGAGATCGCCCTTCGGGTTTTCGCCACCTGTCGTCGACTCGGCATCGGCACCGTCGCGGTGTACTCCGACCCCGACGCCGATGCGCCCCACGTGGCGGCCGCCGATGTGGCGGTGCGTCTCCCGGGCAACACCTCGGCGCAGACCTACCTCGACATCGACCAGCTGATCGCTGCGGCAGTCGCGGCCGGCGCCGACGCTGTGCATCCCGGTTACGGATTCCTTTCCGAGAACGCGGCTTTCGCACGTGCGGTCCACAATGCCGGACTGACCTGGATCGGGCCGCCTGCAGCCGCGATCGATGCCATGGGTTCCAAGGTCAATGCCAAGGCGATCATGGAGCGTGCCGGTGTGCCGGTGCTCGGCAACCTCGACCCCGCCACCATCACCGACGGCGAACTGCCGGTGTTGATCAAGGCGTCGTCCGGAGGTGGTGGGCGTGGCATGCGGATCGTGCGCGACCTGGCCGACCTGAAAGAGCAGGTCTCCGGAGCGGCCCGGGAGGCCGCCTCCGCGTTCGGCGACGACACCGTGTTCTGTGAGCCCTACATCGAACGCGGCCACCACATCGAGGTACAGATCCTCGGCGACGACGCGGGCACCGTGTGGGCGGTCGGTGAACGTGAGTGCTCCATCCAGCGCCGCCACCAGAAAGTCATCGAAGAGGCGCCGTCCCCGCTGGTCGAGCGAGTGGGACAAGGACTGCGCGACAAGCTCTTCGACGCGGCGCGCTCTGCGGGGTCGGCGATCGGCTACACCGGGGCGGGCACGGTGGAATTCCTCGCCGATGACGACGGCCGGTTCTACTTCCTGGAGATGAACACCCGCCTGCAGGTGGAGCATCCGGTCACCGAGGAGACCAGCGGTCTGGATCTGGTGGCCTGGCAGCTGCAGATCGCGGGCGGCGAGTCGTTGCCGCCCACCCCGCCGGAGCCGCGGGGACATTCCATCGAGGTTCGTCTCTACGCCGAGGACCCGGCTGCCGATTGGCAACCCCAGTCCGGACACATCCACCACTTCGTTGTCACCGCCGACAGCAGCTTCACCCGACTCGGGGCCGCCGGTGTCCGGCTCGACTCCGGGATCGTCGACGGCAACGAGATCTCCACCTACTACGACCCGATGCTCGCGAAGGTCATCAGCTGGGCGCCCGACCGCACCACCGCCATCAATCTGCTGGCCGGGGCGCTGGGATCGGCCCGACTGCACGGACCCCGGACCAATCGGGACATGTTGGTCAACATGCTGCGGCACAGTCAGTTCCGTTCGGGCGACACGACCACCAAGTTCATCGACGAGATCGGAATCGACGTGTTGTCGGCGCCACTGGCCGGCCCCGAACAGGTACGTCTGGCCGCGATCGCGGTGGCCCTCGCCGACGCAGCGACGAATCGACAGCGTGCCGCGATCTCGCCGGGACTGCCTGCCGGGTGGCGCAATCTTGCGTCGGGTCCGCAGTCGAAGGGATATCTGCACGGCGACAACGAGATCGAGGTCCGTTACCGGAACACGCGGGACGGCATGCTGCTGCCAGACGATCCCGAGGTCTCCGTGGGGACGATCACCCCCGATGCGGTGATCCTCACCGTGGGTGGCGTCGACAGGCGATTCGTCGTCGACCGACTCGGGGACTCGGTGTGGGTGGACTTCACCGGTGGATCGGCAGCCCTGACGCGCAAGCCACGCTTCGTCGATCCGGCCGAGGTCAGTGCGCCTGGATCCCTGCTGGCCCCGATGCCGGGATCGGTCATCCGGATCGCGGTGGTGTTGGGGCAGGAGATCAAACGCGGCGATCCACTGATGTGGCTCGAAGCGATGAAGATGGAACACACGATCGCTGCGTCTGCTGACGGAATCGTCGAAGAATTGCCGGTGGCAGCGGGACAACAAGTGGCGGTCGGGGAAATCCTCGCTGTCATCACGGAACAGGATTGAGGGAAGACATCGTGAGCTTTGTGGAGACCGACGAACAGAAGGCACTGCGCAGTTCGGTGGCCGCCCTCGGTGGCCGATTCGGAAGCGAGTACTTCCAGGAATGCGCCCGCGCCGGCCGAAAGACCGACGAATTGTGGACAGAGGCGGGGAAACTCGGCTTCATCGGGGTGAATCTGCCCGAAGAGTACGGCGGCGGTGGAGCCGGGATGTACGAGCTGTCGATCGTGATGGAGGAACTTGCCGCGATCGGCAGTGGCCTGCTGATGATGGTTGTGTCGCCGGCCATCTGCGGCAACGTGATCGCCCGGTTCGGCACCGAGGAGCAGAAGCAGAACTGGCTGCCGGGCCTGGCGGACGGCTCCATCACGATGGCTTTCGGCATCACCGAGCCGGACGCCGGTTCCAACTCTCACAACATCACCACGACCGCACGCCGGGATGGCAGCGATTGGTTGCTCTCGGGACGAAAGATCTACGTCTCGGGTGTCGATCAGGCGCAGGCCGTTCTCATCGTCGCCCGGACCGAGGACGCCAAGACCGGGCGACTCAAGCCGGCGCTGTTCATCGTCCCGACCGACGCTCCGAGCTTCGAGTTCCAGAAGATCGAGATGGAACTCCTCAACCCCGAGAAGCAGTTTCTCCTGTTCCTCGACGATGTGCGCTTGCCCGCCGATGCTCTGGTCGGGTCGGAGGACGCCGCGCTGAGCCAGCTCTTCGCCGGGCTCAACCCGGAACGCATCATGGCGGCGGCTTCTGCGGTCGGCATGGGCCGCTACGCGTTGGGCCGGGCCGTCGAGTACGTCAAGGAGCGCACGGTCTGGAAGACGCCCATCGGCGCGCACCAGGCGATCGCGCATCCGTTGGCGGTCGGCAAGATCGAGATGGAACTGGCCAAGCTGATGATGCAGAAGGCCGCGACCCTCTACGACGCCGGTGACGACTGGGGCGCAGCGGAACCGGCGAACATGGCGAAATACGCTGCCGCCGAGGCCTGCGTGAAGATCGTCGACCAGGCGGTGCATTCACTTGGTGGAAACGGACTGTCCACCGAATACGGGTTGGCACCTTTGCTCAACCTGTGTCGCATCGCCCGGGTGGCGCCGGTGAGCCGAGAGATGATCCTCAACTTCGTGGCGCAGAACAGCCTGGGCCTTCCGAAGTCGTACTGACGTGAGCGACGTCGTTCAGTACGCGGTGGATGCCGGGATCGCGACCATCACCTTCGACTCACCGGCCAACCGCAACGCCATCTCGGCCGCGCTGGTCGAGCAACTGAGCGATCGTCTCGTCGCCGTCCGGGACGACGATGCGGTTCGCGCCGTTGTCCTGACGCACACGGGTGGGACATTCTGTGCGGGAGCCGATCTCAGCGAGGCAGGTCGCGCTCGGCCCGACGTGATGATCGACCTCATGCGGTCGATTCTCGAACTGCCGAAGCCCGTGATCGGCCGGATCGACGGCCACGTCCGGGCCGGGGGATTCGGTTTCGTCGGCGCCTGCGATCTGGTGGCCGCCGGGCCGAAGAGCACGTTCGCACTGACCGAAGCGCGCATCGGGGTGGCCCCGGCGATGATCTCGCTGACGGTTCTGCCCCGGTTGACGTCGCGGGCCGCGTCCCGCTACTTCCTGACGGGGGAGAAGTTCGACGCCGCGACTGCGCAGGACATCGGGCTCATCACGGCCGCCGTCACCGAGACCGCAGAACTGGACGAGATCGTCACCGCGTGGTGTGCCGACCTCCGGAAGGGCTCACCGCAGGGCCTGGCCGCGAGCAAAGCCCTCACCACGGCGACGACACTTCGTGAGTTCGACCGGGATGCGGTGCGGTTGGTGGAGCAGTCGGCTACGTTGTTCGCCTCCGACGAGGCCAGGGCGGGGATGACGGCGTTCCTGACCAAGCAGCCGCCACCGTGGGTGACATCGTGACCACCCGTGTACCGCAACAGGATCGCAGCCGGGCAACACGGCAACGACTGCTCGAAGCGACCATCGAGGTCCTGGCCGTCGACGGCTGGGCCGCGTGCACCGTCGGGGTTGTCGCCGGCCGCGCCGGGGTCTCTCGCGGCGCGGCACAGCATCATTTCCCGACGCGCGAAGACCTGATCACCGCAGCGCTGGAGCACGTGTTCGAATCACTGACGATGCGCGCCACCGACGCCGCCGATCGGCTGCCACCAGGCGGAGAACGCATCGAGGTCGCGGTCGCGACAGCTGTCGATTTTTACACCGGTCCAGAATTCAAGGCAGCGCTGCAGGTCTGGTCCGCGGCAGCATCCGACGATGCACTCAAGAAGCTGATCCTTCCGCTCGAGGGTCGGTTCGGCGCCGCTGCTCATCGCCGGACGGTGCACATGCTCGGTGTCGACGACAGCGACCCACGAGTGCACCGCCTCGTCCAGGCGACGCTGGACTTCGCGCGTGGACTCGGGCTTGCAGACACCCTCTCCGACGACTCCGCTCGTCGCAAGCAGGTCGTCGCGGCATGGGCCGAGCAACTGCAGTCGTCACTTCGTTGATTCTTGTGCAACCGGGGGGTTGCGGGTAGTCCTTGGCATGTGCAATCCTGAGGTTGCAAGTCACCAATCCGCGAACTGCGAACCGGAGGACGACACCATGACCGACGAATTCGACCGCATCGAGAAGCAGATCGACATCGCCGCCGCTGCCGACCGTGTCTGGTCGTTGATCAGCGAACCCGGGTGGTACATCAATGACAAGGCCATCAGAGACCACCGGATCGAGCGGGTGGGTGATGTGGACATCGTCCACGATCCGGTCCACGGCGCATTCGCATTCCGGACGGTGACGCTCGACCCGCCGAGGTATGCGGCCTTTCGGTGGATTGCCGATTCGGCGGAGGTTGATGGACCGTCCACCCTGGTCGAATTCTGGATCGACGAAACCGGCTCGGACTCTGTGGTTCTCAAAGTCGTCGAGAGCGGATTTGCGTCGTTGCCCGGCGATGCCGCCGAGCGGCGCAGGAAGTTCGACGACAACACCGAGGGCTGGACCATCGAACTCGGAGTCGCCAAGGACCATCTCGAAGATGTTCAGTTCGATGTCCGGAGCTGAGGAGACCCTGCCCGCCGTCTTCGCCGCCCTTGCCGACGACACGCGCTGGAACATCCTGGTTCGGCTGGGTCGTTCGTCGGCGTCTGCGTCCGCGCTGGCGGCAGAGTTCCCGGTCTCTCGACAGGCGATCGCCAAACACCTTGCGGTGCTGGAAGAAACCGGACTCGTGTCAGCCGAGAAGGCCGGTCGCGAGGTGCGGTTCTCGGCTGTAGGTGCGCGTTTGAGTCGGATCGGCCGGGAACTCGGCACCATCGCGGCCGGCTGGGACCGCCGACTGGCCGACATCAAGGCGCAGGCGGAGGCTTCTGCATCCGAGGGAACCGACGTCTGAGAATTAGGCCAGGCTTATAGTAGCCGAATGGCTTCAGTCAGTAGGTTCGGTCAGCTACTCCGCGAACAGGTCGGCAACGAACTGTTCGCGTCCCAGCAGTACATCGCCGTTGCGATCTACTACGACAACCAGAAGCTGCCCCAGTTGGCCAAACACTTCTACGCGCAGGCCGTCGAAGAACGGAACCACGCGATGATGATCGTCCAGCACTTTCTCGATCGCGATGTGGTGGTGCCCATTTCGGGTATCCCCGCTCCGATCGTCGAGTTCGACGATTACATCGCGCCGCTCACTCTGGCGCTGGGTCACGAGAAGAAGGTCACCGACCAGATAGTTGCGCTCGCCAAAGCCGCGCGCGACGAGGGCGACTATCTCGGTGAGCAATTCATGCAGTGGTTCCTGAAGGAGCAGGTCGAAGAGGTCGCCGCGATGAACACGCTGCGAACCGTGGCGACTCGGACCGGTGGGACCCTGTTCGACCTCGAGGACTTCGTGTCACGCGAGATGGCGCCGGTCGGGTCCGATGCCACCGCACCGGCCGCCGCCGGTGGCAATCTGTAACTGCACATCGGTGGGTTCGACGGCGCCGGTCTGATAGGAAGTCTGAGTGACCACAAACCGCGTGACCTGCGAAGTGGACCAGGGCATCGCCCAGGTCCGACTGGATCGACCTGACAAGATGAATGCCCTCGACCCGGCGATGTTCGAGGCTCTGGTCGCAGTCGGCCGTGAGCTGATCGACCGGACCGATGTGTCCGCAGTGGTCATCGCGGGCGAGGGTCGCGCATTCTGCGCCGGCCTCGACATGGGACAGTTCGCGAAAATGGCAGGTGGCGTCGACGACCTCGTAGTCGAGACCGAACGCGTCGGCGCAGCGATGGCGCTCGGTCAGCAGGCGGCGCACATCTGGTCGCTGGTCCCGGTTCCGGTGATCGCAGCGCTACACGGAGTCGCGTTCGGAGGTGGTCTGCAGGTGGCCCTCGGTGCGGACATCAGAATCGCGGCACCCGATACGAAGTTGTCGGTGATGGAAATCGTGTGGGGTCTGATCCCGGACATGACGGGCACCCAGTTGCTGCCCGAACTCGTAGGCCGAGATGTCGCCAAGGAGCTGGTCTTCACAGGTCGTCGGATCAGTGGAACCGAGGCTGCCGCACTGGGTTTGGTGACTCGCACCGACGACGATCCGCTGGCCGCCGCGACGGCGCTGGCCACCGAGATCGCGGGGAACTCGCGCAATGCGCTCGTTCATGCGAAGCACTTGCTCGACCTTGCCGGTCACGCGACATTGGCCGACGGATTCGATGCCGAACAGGTGGCCATCCGCGAACTGATCGGATCGCCCGAACAAACCGAGGTCGTCCGCAAGCGCACGGAGGAGCTCGCCGCCCGCCGCAAGTCCTGACGCCGACCGTGCCCTTCCTGACGCCGACCGTGCCCTTCCTGACGCTGATCGTGCTCTTTCGGACGTCGATCGTGCCCTTCCTGACGCCGACCGTGCTGTTGGGTAGTTGAGTGGGCTGCTGCTTTTTGCAGCGGATGGAACCGGTCAGGCTCATTCAACGTCGTTTATTGCATGGAATCGGATGGCCCAACACTCTGGGGAGCGGCCCGATCACGGGCTGCGTCGCGTCGGCTGTACCGCGGTGTCCACGTCCCGTTGGACGCGGAGGTCGACCCGGCCTGGCAGATGCGTAGTGCACTGAACCGGGCTGGCCCCGGTGCTGTCATCGGCGGTCTGTCAGCCGCCATCTTGCATGGCATCGCTTGGTTCGACGACGAGTTCGAGGTCGAGGTTTGTCGGCCGGCCACCGGGCAGGGGCGAAATCGTGGCGGAATCAAGGTGGTGCGCGCAGATCTGGATCCGGGTGATGTGACGACTGTCGAAGGTATCCCGGTCTTGTCAGTGGTGCGGACCGCTTACGATTTAGGTCGAAGGCCCCCTGAATGGAGGGCCCTGGGCCATCTCGATGACCTGCTGAAGGTAACCGGCCTCAACACGTCTGACCTGTGGGCGTACATCCGCGCACATCCGGCGACGCGCGGGGTCTGCCAGATTCGTGGACTGATTCCTCACATCGATACGAGTTCTGAGTCTCCACCGGAGAGTTGGTTGCGACTGCTGATCGTTAGAGGCGAGCTGCCCAAACCGGAAACGCAGATTTCTCTGTACGACCAGAGCGGCCACGAGTTCGCTCGCTTCGACCTCGGGTATCGAAAGTATCGCATCGGAGTCGAGTATGACGGTGAAGAGTTCCACTCTACCGAGCAGCAACGTCTTCGCGACAAGGCTCGCGACGCGAAGACCGCAAGCCTGGGGTGGGTAACCGTTCGTGTTCGTGCCGAGCAACTTCGCAACGATCCGCAGGAGGTAGTGAGCGAGATGCGAAAGCATCTGTGGGACAGAGGGTATCGAGAATGAGCGCGGTCGTCGCCGCTCAGGGCACGATCGGAGTCCGGAAGGGCACGGTCGGCGTCTGGAAGGGCACGGTCGGCGTCTGGAAGGGCACGGTCGGCGGGTGGGGGCATGGCAAAGGCCCGTACCGCGAGGG
>NZ_MJEI01000060.1 GCF_002095395.1 Williamsia sp. 1135 | reverse complement strand
ATTGGCGTGGACTCGACAATCAGGAGATCGGTTGTTCACCGCGCACGGTCTACCGAATCGCCGAACGCCACGGACTTGTCGGCGACCGCCGCCGCGGCCATCACAGCAGCCCAGGTACCAACACGCGCTCCAGACCGGTCATTCATGCCACCGGACCAGGTCAGCTGTGGTCGTGGGACATCACCGACCTGCACGGCCCGACCAACGACGACCGCTACAAGCTCTACCTCGCGATCGATGTGTTCTCTCGCTACCCGGTGTGCTGGCGCATCGAATACACCGAGAACAAACCCGACGCGATTGACATGTTCACCACCGCTATCACCGAGCACGGTCCGCCGACGGTGCTGCACTCCGACAACGGGGCGGTCATGCGTTCGCACAAGCTGATCACGGCCCTCAAAAAACGAGGGGTGATCAACTCACGTTCGCCGCCCCGGGTCAGCAACGACAACCCGTTCTCCGAATCGTTGTTCAAGACCATCAAATACGACCTGTCCTGCCCTGAGAAGTTCGACAGCATCGAGCACGCCCGCGCCTGGACCGCACAGTTCCTGCACAACTACGCCACCGAGCACCGCCACAGCGGGCTCAACCACTACACCCCCGAGCAAGTGCACACCGGCACCGCAGACGATGTCGCCGACCAACGACACCAACACCGCCTCGACAACTACAACAAGCACCCCGAAAGGTTCAGGAAGCCACCACAACGACAAGCACCACCCACAATCGCCGGCATCAACATCAAACCGGCCAAACCACGAAAAGAACCAGCCCTGTCTTAGACAGGTTGACAACTACCGGGTAACCGGTGGGCGGTGGGAAAACGGTGGGTGCGGCTAGGTGGCGCGCGCCGGACGCAACTCGCGCGGCAACGCGAACGTCAACGTCTCCTCCGCGGTGGTCACCTTCTCGACTCCGTCGAAGCCGTTCGCCTGCAAGACCTCGAGCACACCGCGCACCAGAACCTCGGGCACCGAGGCACCGGAGGTGACACCGACGGTCTGCACACCCTCGAGCCAGGCGAGATCCATTTCCCGGGCGTAGTCGATGAGATACGAGGCCTTCGCGCCGGCCTGCAGGGCGACCTCGACCAATCGGACCGAGTTCGACGAGTTCTGCGAACCGACCACGATCACGAGGTCGCACTTGGGAGCCATGGCCTTGACCGCGACCTGGCGGTTCTGGGTGGCGTAACAGATGTCGTCGCTGGGCGGATCGTTGAGCAGCGGAAACTTCTCGCGCAGACGCGAGACGGTCTGCATGGTCTCGTCGACGGACAGTGTGGTCTGCGACAGCCAGATCACCTTCGACTCGTCGCGCACGGTGACGCCGTCGACGCTCTCTGGACCGTCGACGAGCTGCACGTGCTCAGGCGCCTCGCCTGCGGTGCCCTCGACCTCCTCGTGGCCCTCGTGACCGATGAGCAGGATGTCGTAGTCGTCGCGAGCGAACCGCTTCGCCTCCTGGTGGACCTTGGTGACCAAGGGGCAGGTGGCGTCGATGGTGCGCAGATTGCGACTGGCAGCGGAGTCGTGGACCGCCGGGGACACACCGTGGGCGGAAAAGACCACCAGGGCACCTTCAGGCACCTCATCGGTCTCGTCGACGAAGACCGCACCGCGATCAGTCAGTGTCTCCACGACATGGCGGTTATGCACGATCTCCTTACGGACGTACACCGGAGCACCATGCTTCTCCAGGGCTTTTTCCACGGTTTCCACCGCACGATCGACGCCGGCGCAGTAACCGCGCGGCTCTGCGAGCAGGATTGTCTTGACTGATGGGCTGTTCTCGGCCGAACTCATGGTGTTCAGCCTACGGGCAATACGACCCTACTGGTGGTCACCACCGGTGGCATGAGGCACAGTATTGGCATGATTCGACCACCTTATGCCGCCAGGGTCGCCGCCGGGGTAGTTGTAACCGTGCTGGAAGAGACGCGAAAACTGCCCACCACCGCCATCACATTGCCGATGAGTGCGGTCAGTCAGACGCTGCAGGCAGTGATGCGATTTCAGCAGGGCATCGCCGAAATGGCGATCAAAGGGGACGACATCTTCGAATCCCTGCTCGGCCGGGCCGAAGAGGAGCCCGAGTGGGCGACTTTCGATGAGGACGACGACTTCGAGGGCAACGATGACAGCCCGCCCACGGTTCCCGCCGCTCCGATCACCCCGGCAACGACGACCGTGACATCGGCGGACGAGAAGCCCGAGACCGCCGACGACGACCCCGAGGCCACCGCCGCACCCGCAGGCACCGGACGATTCGCGCTGTACAGCTCGACACCCGACATCGAGAGTGACGCGCCTGTCGCCACCCGACGATCCGCGAAGAACTCCCCGGAAATCGTCGTCATGCTCGATTACGACACACTCACCCTGGCGCAGCTGCGGGCGAAATTGCGGGGCGTCGGGCTGTCAGAGCTCAAAGAACTGGCCGAGTACGAGAAGGGCAATCGAGCGCGGGCACCATTCCTCACCATGCTCGACAATCGCGTGACGGCTGCGACCAAGTAGCCTGCCCGCGTGAGCAATACGCCCGAATCAGCGTGGCCTGTCCGCACCATCAACACGAAGATCGCCGAGTGGCTCCACAAGCTCGGGCAGGTCTGGGTCGAGGGTCAACTGACCCAGATAAATCGCCGTCCCGGAACACGGACGGCGTTTTTGACGCTGCGCGACCCGGCTGCCGACATCTCGATCCAGGTCACCTGCAGCCCCGACCTGCTGACCCGCGCGCAGGTCCCCCTCACGGAGGGCGCACGTGTGGTGATGCTCGGTCGGCCGGTGTTCTACACCGGACGCGGGACCGTGTCACTGCGGGTCACCGAGATCCGGCCGGTCGGCATCGGTGAACTCCTCGCTCGCATCGAGCGCCTGCGTCAACTACTCGCCGCCGAGGGATTGTTCGACACTGCCCGCAAGCGGCCGCTGCCGTTCTTGCCCGGGACCGTCGGCCTCATCACCGGCCGCGCCAGCGCCGCCGAACGCGACATCATCTCGGTGGCTCGGTCCCGCTGGCCCGCAGTTCGATTCGAGGTCCGGAATGCTCCGGTCCAGGGGCCGGCGGCGGTCCCGCAAATCCTCGGGCACCTTGCCGAACTGGATGCGGACCCACGTGTCGATGTGATCATCCTGGCCCGCGGCGGAGGCAGCGTCGAAGACCTACTGCCGTTCTCCGACGAGGCACTGTGCCGGGCTGTGGCCAAGGCGACGACGGCGGTGGTCAGCGCCATCGGACACGAACCCGATTCCCCGTTGCTCGACCTGGTCGCCGACCTGCGCGCGGCAACGCCGACCGACGCGGCCAAGCGCGTGGTCCCGGACGTGATCGCCGAACTCTCTCAGATCAGAGAATTGCGAGCCAGAAGTGCTGGTGCACTTCGAAATTGGGTGACCACACAGGTTCGCGGTCTCGATTCTCTGCGCGGCAGACCAGTGCTGGCCCGGCCGTTTCGGATGATCGACGACCGGGTCGACGAGATCGAGCGCGCAACCCGGGACATCCGGCGTGACGTCGTCCGGTGCGTCGGGAGTGAGGAACAACGCGTCGACCACCTGGCCGCGCGTCTTGCGACCCTCGGCCCCGCGCAGACCCTGGCCCGCGGGTACGCGGTCGTGCAGCGCGTCCCGGGAGCGGCGAGCAGCAGCGACGAGCAGCCCCACGTGGTGAACTCGGTGCACGACATGCCGATCGGCAGTCAACTGCGGGTTCGGGTCGCCGACGGCGCAACCAGGGCCGCCGTCATGGGCGTGGAAAAAAAGAGTTGATGTGAGCCGATGCTTGGAGGAAAGAAAACGTGCCACCGAAGAAGCCTGCGGACGACGACCCCACGCCGATCGCCGAACTGGGATACGAAGAAGCGCGCGATGAGTTGATCGTCGTGGTGCGAACCCTCGAGCAGGGTGGCCTCGACCTCGATGCATCGCTAGAGATGTGGGAGCGCGGCGAGGCCCTCTCGCGGCGCTGTGAGGAACACCTCGAAGGCGCGCGCAAACGTATCGAGTCCGTGCTCGGCAGCGACGATCCAGATGGCGACCTCGGCGACGACGAAGACTTCGACGAAGAGAACTGATCGGGTCCCTGCGCACTCTCTCCCTATCCGCGCGTTTATGTGGCTGCGGCACGTCCTGCAATACTCGAAAGCGTGGCCGCTAAACCTCGCATCCTGAACAACAACAAGGACATGATCTGGTCGTTGATCCCCTTGTTGTTGCTGTGCGTGTTCGTGGCGATGGTGTCGGGCAACTGCTCGGTCGGTCTCTCGGGCGGTTCAGGTGACGACAAGGTCCCGGCGTACGACATCGACAGCGGGCTCAAGGCCGACGCCAGGAGCCTCGCCTTCCCCATCCGGCTCCCCGCCACCCCGAACGACTGGAAGCCGAACAGCGGCACCACGACCGCACTCGAGAACACCTCGGTGTCGAACTCCGGTTACATCACGTCCAACGGCGTGTACATCCAGCTCAGCCAGACCGACGCGACCGAGGACTCTCTGCTCGGCTCACTCGCCGGAGACGAGCGTCTGCTCGGGGCGGGCACCCGTGAGGTCGGAGGATCCAATTGGGTCGTCTACGCCAAGCCGGACGGCGGACGAACGGTCTGGGTCACCGATCTGGGAGACGTGCGCATCGGCCTGATGTCGAACAAGGGCAAGGAAGAGGACTTCCAGACGCTCGCGACGGCCACCCTGGCCGCTTCGCCCCTGCCGGGCCGCGGCACCGGACCACAGGTGCTCCCCACCAAGTAGTACTTTCGTCGCTCAATATCCACCTATTGGGTGAGGACTGATGTCCTCAGGTCCCTATAAGCTTCCTTCCTATGGCAATGTTCTTGTATCGGCTGGGACGGTTCTCTTTTCGACACAAGTGGTGGGTGATCGTCAGCTGGTTGCTGCTCGGTGCTCTGGTGATCGCGTTGGTCGCCGCATTCAACCCCAAGTTCTCCAAAGATTTCGAACTCCCGGGTACCGACTCGGACAAAGCGATGTCGATCATGGAGAAGGACTTCAGCGCGGTCAACGAGCGGCAGATGGAGGCATCGACCTCTGTTCTCATCGCCGCGAGCGACGGGCTGGCGGCTCACACCGACGACATCGACGGGCTCGTCGCGAAACTCAAGACGCTGCCCGACATCTTCGAACCCGAGACCATCGTCAACCCGGTCACCGTGGCCGCCGCCGATCCGGCGATCGCCGCCTCGGTACTCGGTGACAACGGCCAGGTCGGCCTCATCCAGGTCCAGCAGAACATCAACGTCGAAGATCTGACGATCGACGACAAGGAACAGTTCGAGGACATCATGAAGGAATTCCGGACCGGTGGACTCGACGTCCGCGGTACGGGTTCGCTCATGCAGGTGCAGGCACAGGGCGGAACGGCCGAGATGCTCGGCTTCGTCGTCGCGTTCGTGGTGATGATCGTCGCATTCGCAGCACTGGTCGCCGCGTTCATCCCGATCATCACCGGCATCCTGGGTGTACTGATCAGCATCAATCTCGTCACGCTCGGGGCCGGAATCTTCAACATGAACGAGAGTGCGACCGGCATCATCACGATGCTCGGCATCGCCGTCTCGATCGACTACGCCCTCTTCATCGTCTCCCGGTACCGCACGGAGCTGAATCTGGGCGGCACGCGTGAGGCCGCGGCCGGACGCGCCGTCGGCACCGCGGGAACGGCCGTGGTCTTCGCCGGCCTGACGGTTGTCATAGCGGTCGTCGCGCTGGCAGTCGTGGGCATCCCGTTCGTCTCGCAGATGGGTGCGGGCGCCGGACTCGCGGTCGTCATCGCGGTCCTGGGAGCCATCACGCTCATCCCGGCTCTGCTCGGTGCGTTCGGCAGGTTTGCGTTCTCGCCGCGGATCAAGGGTCTGCGACACGGCGACGAGCCCGAGAGCCAGGTGTCCAACGGACAGCGAACCGCGAAGTTCCTCGTCAAGTACCCACTGCCGGTCGCGCTGGTGGGGCTGGCATTCCTCGCCATCATCGCCACCCCGATGACCAAGCTGGAGCTGGGGCTGTCCTTCTCGTCCGACGCCGAGGTGCCGGCGACCGAACTCCTCAAACGGGGATTCGGCGAAGGTGTCAACGGGCAGTTGCTCGTGGTCTTGAACGAGAAAGAGGGCGGCGACGTCGCCACGGTCGCGACGGAGACGATCGATCACATCAAGACCCTGTCCAATGTCGCGAACCCAGACCAGCTGATCTGGATCGGCAACGGTCCGGACCAGGCGAACTCGCAAGAGGGGGCCACCGCTGCCCTGATCTCGGTGACGCCGCAACAGTCGCCGAGCGGCGAGCAGACCCACGAGTTGATGGAACAGATCCGTGACTACTCGTCGACCGCCGAATCCGACGGGGCGACCCTCAATGTCGGCGGCCAGACGGCCATCATGTCGGACATCTCGGCGAAACTGAGCTCGGCTCTGATCCCCTATCTGATCCTGGTGGTCGGTCTTGCCTTCATCATCCTGATGGTGGTGTTCCGGTCGATCCTGGTGCCGCTGACGGCGACGATCGGGTTCATCTTCTCGATCTGCGCGACCTTCGGTGCGACCGTTGCAATCTTCCAGGAGGGGATCTTCGGCCTGATCACCCACACGCAACCGATCATCTCGTTCCTGCCGATCTTCATGATCGGCGTGGTGTTCGGACTGGCGATGGATTATCAGGTCTTCCTGGTGACCCGAATGCGCGAGGAATACGTGCACGGCCTGTCGGCGAAAGAGGCGGTGCTGGTCGGCTACAAACACGGCGCCCGCGTCGTCGCCTCCGCAGCGGTCATCATGATCTCGGTGTTCGCGTCGTTCATGTTGGCGCCCGACACCACCTCGAAGATGATGGGCTTCGCCCTCGCGGCGGCCGTGTTCTTCGACGCCTTCATCATCCGGATGATCGTGGTTCCTGCGGTCATCGCACTCATGGGTGACAAGGCCTGGTGGATGCCCGGGTGGCTCGACAAGATCGTGCCGAACGTCGACATCGAGGGTGCTTCGATTCGGGAGATCCCGATCGACGACACCGTCGCGCCCGATGGGAAGCCGTTGGCGGCAAAGGCAGACGCCACCAGCTGATCGACTCCGCGAACAACGGACCCCCTCGGCCGCGGCCGAGGGGGTCCGTCTGTTGTGACGTGCCTCACGTACGATTGCGGAGACCCTTCGAGCTCCGGAGAACCGTGTGCCGCCACCGCTGACCCGACCGTCGAGCGCGCTGCGTATCGACCAGGATCCTCGAGTCCATTTGCGTCATCTGGACTCGCTGTTCGAGCAGTGGTCGTCGACCGGCGCCGTGCCCTCCGGTGTTCGCGAAGAGGTCGCCCGGTCCTGGCAACGTCAGCCGGCGCAGTATCGCGGGGCCGACTATCGCCCAGCCGACGAGGTCGCGCTTCGCCGCGACGCCGATCCACTGCTGAACCACGCGTCGGCCGCCCTGCGCGAACGCTTGCTGACCAGTTGCACCGACACCGCCACCGAACTCGTCCTGTGCGACAGCGACGGGGTGGTGCTGTGGGTCGCCGGTCCGCCGAACGTACGCAAACGGTCGGAGAACCTCGGTTTCGTAGAGGGCGCGTCGTGGACCGAGAAGGCCGTCGGCACCAACGCTCTCGGAACCGCGATGGCCGACCGGTCCCCGGTGCAGATCTTCGGTTCCGAACACTCGCACCCGAGCCATCACAGCTGGGTGTGTACCGGGGCCCCGATCATCGATCCTCGCGACGAGTCCGTCCTCGGGGCCATCACCCTCTCGGGCGGCCTACGCACCGCACACCCGCACACGCTGTCCCTGGTCTGCTCGACCCTCGACGCGGTCAACGCCGAACTCCGGATGATCCATCAGGACGGTCTGCGCAGTCGCAGCGACGCAGCGTCGGGCTTGCTCGGGCCACCCGGTGCCGATTCCCTGGTGGTCGACGGCAACGGCTGGGTGATCGCCACCCGGGGTATCGCGGTCAGCGATCGGCTGTTCATCCCCGGCGGTCTGGCGTCGGGCACGGTGTGGATTCCCAGCCTCGGGCACTTCGACGCCCAACCGGTCGGCGACCTGTGGCAACTGCGGCGTGCCACCCGCAGTGCGACCTCGCTCATCCTGCAGGCCGAACCACCCTGCGCACTGGTCTCGTTCGATGACCGCGAACAGGCGACGCATCCGTTGACGCGCCGGCAGTTCGACCTGCTTCGCATCGTCGCCGCACACCCCGCGGGCCTGAGCGCCAGGGAGCTGTCGACGAAGCTCTACGGAGGCGGCGATCACACCGTGACCGTACGGGCCGAGGTATCCCGGATCCGGCGCTCACTCGGCCCTCTGCTCGCCCCGCGGCCCTACCGGCTGACGGTGCCGGCGTCGTGCCGCTAGTTCTGCAACTCCCTGCAACCCTTCTCCATGGTCTGGGACCCTTCTACCGTCAGGTGTGATCCACCTCACGCGAAGGAGTTGACCATGACCACCACCGTCTCACCCACCCAGACGGCACGGGCCTTTCTCACCGACCTGGAGCAGGCGCTTGCGCATGCCCAGCAGACCGGCGAGGTCGGCGCCGTCACCGATCTGTTCGTCGACGACTGCTACTGGCGCGATCTGGTGGCACTGAGCTGGAACCTCACCACCGCCGAGGGCAAGGACGACCTCGCCGCCATGCTCGCCGCAACCCTGCCGACCTCGGCTCCGGGCAACTTTCAGCTCGAGGGTGAGGCGACGGAAGACGACGGCGTCACCACCGCCTGGTACACCTTCACGACCCCCGTGTTGCGAGGCAAGGGCCTGATGCGCCTGCGCGACGGCAAATGCTGGACGTTCCTGACGTCCGCGCAGGAGCTGTTGGAGTTTCCGGAGAACAAGCGCAGCCGGCGCATCAAGGGCGCCGAACACGGCGTGGTCCCGGGCCGCAAGAACTGGCTCGATCGACGGGCCGAGCAGAACGAGACCCTCGGCATCACGACCCAGCCGTACACGCTGATCGTCGGCGGCGGCCAGGGCGGCATCGGTCTGGCGGCACGTCTGCGCCGACTCGGTGTCTCGACCCTCGTCATCGACAAGCACCCGAAGCCCGGCGACGAGTGGCGAGGACGCTATTACTCACTGTCACTTCATGATCCGGTCTGGTACGACCACATGCCGTACCTGCCGTTCCCCGATGACTGGCCCGTGTTCACGCCCAAGGACAAGATGGGCGACTGGCTCGAGAGTTACGTCAAGATCATGGAACTCGACTACTGGAGCAGCACCACCTGCACCGACGCCACGTTCGACGAGGCGACCCAGCAGTGGACCGTCGAGGTCGAGCGGGACGGCGAGAAGCTGACCTTGACCCCGACGCAACTGGTGCTCGCCACGGGGATGTCCGGCATCCCCAACATCCCGGAGATCCCCGGCGCCGACACCTTCACCGGCGACCTCGTCCACTCCTCACAGCACCCCGGCGGCGGCAAGTACGCGGGCAAGAAGGCCGTGGTGCTCGGAGCCAACAACTCCGCCCACGACATCTGCGGTGACCTCTGGGAGAACGGCGCCGACGTCACGATGATCCAGCGCTCGACGACACACATCGTGAAGTCGGAGTCGCTGATGCGCGAGGTGCTGGGACCGCTGTACTCGGAGGAGGCACTGGAGAACGGTATCGACCACGAGACGGCCGACCTGATCTTCGGATCGATCCCCTACGGCCTGCTCGCCGATTTCCAGATCCCGGCGTGGAACACCATCCGCGAGCAAGACAAGGAGTTCTACGACAAGCTCGAGGCCGCCGGCTTCATGCTCGATTTCGGCGACGACGACTCGGGACTGTTCCTGAAGTACCTGCGCCGCGGTTCGGGCTACTACATCGATGTCGGTGCGTCCGAACTCATCGCCGACGGCAAGGTGAAGCTCAAGGCACCGGCGCACATCACCGAGATCAAACCGCATTCGGTGGTGCTGTCCGATGGCACCGAACTCGAAGCGGATCTGATCGTCCTCGCCACCGGCTACGGCTC
This sequence comes from Williamsia sp. 1135, assembly GCF_002095395.1. Lineage (GTDB taxonomy): Bacteria > Actinomycetota > Actinomycetes > Mycobacteriales > Mycobacteriaceae > Williamsia. The sequence goes on along the minus strand of NZ_MJEI01000060.1, from coordinate 27,606 downwards.
GATGAACGGCTGGGCAGCGAAGTTGATCTCGCAGGAGGTCGCCGACAAGGTCGGTAAGTGCTGGGGCCTGGGATCGGGCACCACGAAGGACCCGGGACCGTGGGAGGGCGAGTTGCGCAACATGTGGAAACCCACCGCCCAGCAGAACCTGTGGTTCCACGGCGGCAATCTGCACCAGTCGCGGCACTACTCGCGGTACCTCTCGCTCCAACTCAAGGCACGCGAAGCCGGGATGAACGTGAACGTCTACGGCCAGGCACCGGTGCACCACCTGCAATAACGGGCATGAAAGGATGGCCTCAACCCTTTCGCCGCGATTTCAGGAGGCCCTCCATGTCAGCCGATACCCCCCAGTTCGAGGCTCCCGACCGTAACTTGGCGATGGAGCTCGTGCGGGTCACCGAGGCCGCTGCCCTCGCGGCGGGCCGCTGGGTCGGCAAAGGCGACAAGAACGGCGGCGACGGGGCCGCGGTCGACGCGATGAGGCAACTGCTCTCCACCGTGTCGATGCGCGGCGTCGTCGTGATCGGCGAAGGCGAAAAAGACGAGGCGCCGATGCTGTTCAACGGCGAAGAGGTCGGCAACGGCGAAGGACCCGAGGTCGATGTGGCCGTCGATCCGGTCGACGGCACCACCTTGATGGCCGAGGGCCGTCCGAACTCCATCGCGGTGCTCGCGGTGTCCGAGCGCGGGACCATGTACGACCCGTCGGCCGTCTTCTACATGGAGAAGATCGCCGTCGGGCCCGAGGCCGCCGGAGTCATCGACATCAACGCGTCGGTCGAGTTCAACGTGCAGGCTGTGGCCAACGCCAAAGGCATCGAGGTCGCCGATCTCACCGTTGTCGTCCTCGATCGCGAACGCCACGAGGGCCTGATCGGCGAGATCCGGGCCGCCGGCGCCAAAGTCCGGCTGATCTCCGACGGCGACGTCGCCGGCGCCATCGCGGCGGCACAGGAGGAAAGCTCCGTCGACATGCTCATGGGCATCGGCGGCACCCCCGAGGGCATCATCACCGCGGTGGCGATGAAGTGCATGGGCGGCGAGATCCAGGGCAAGCTCTGGCCGCGCAATGCCGCCGAGAAGCAGAAGGCCCTCGACGCCGGGCACGATCTCGACCGGGTTCTCAAGACCGAAGACCTCGTCAGCGGTGAAAACATGTTCTTCTGCGCCACCGGTGTCACCAACGGAGACATGCTCCGCGGCGTCAGCTACCGCGCAAACGGTGCGACGACCCGTTCGCTCGTCATGCGCTCGCGGTCCGGCACCATCCGGAACATCGAGGGCCGCCACACCCGCCAGAAGGTCGCCGAGATCGCCGCGAACACTTTTCAGGACTGAAGCCCAGCTTCCAGGACTGACCATTTCAATCAGTGCCACCGAAGTCAGTGCGACCGACGCCTGGCGAAGGCACTGCCAATCGCAGCGATACGATGCAGCGCGTGAGTGAACAAGCTTCAGCCCCAGAGTTTCTCTACTCAGATCTGCTTCCGACCGACGGCGACGACACCCCCTACCGACTGATCACCACGGAGGGGGTGTCGACGTTCGACGTCGACGGTCAACGCTTCCTCAAAGTGGATCCGGAAGCCATCAGGACCCTCACCGCCGAGGCGATGCATGACATCAGCCATTACCTGCGGCCGGCCCATCTTGCGCAGCTACGCAAGATCATCGACGATCCCGAGTCCTCGGGAAATGATCGGTTCGTCGCATTGGACCTTCTCAAGAACGTCAACATCTCCGCCGGTGGCGTGCTGCCCATGTGTCAGGACACCGGTACCGCGATCGTGATGGGTAAGAAAAGCGAAGGTGTGTTGACCGGCACCGACGACGCCAGGTCCATCTCGCGGGGCGTCTACGACGCGTACACCCAGCTCAACCTGCGGTACTCGCAGCTCGCGCCGCTGACCACTTACGACGAGAAGAACACCGGCACCAACCTGCCCGCGCAGATCGAGATCTACGCGACCGAACAGGGACCGAAAGGTCCCGAATACAAGTTCCTGTTCATGGCCAAAGGCGGCGGCAGCGCGAACAAGTCGTTCTTGTTCCAGGAGACCAAAGCGATCCTGAACCCCACGGGGATGCTGAAATTCCTCGACGAGAAGATCCGATCACTGGGCACCGCGGCCTGCCCGCCGTATCACCTGGCCGTCGTCATCGGGGGCACCTCCGCCGAGTTCGCGCTCAAGACCGCGAAATACGCCTCCGCCCACTACCTCGACAATCTCCCCACGACGGGGTCGATGTCGGCACACGGCTTCCGGGACCTCGAGCTCGAAGACGAGGTCTTCAAGCTGACCCAGTCCTTCGGGATCGGCGCCCAGTTCGGTGGCAAATACTTCTGCCACGACGTCCGCGTGGTCCGACTCCCCCGCCATGGCGCGTCCTGCCCTGTCGCGATCGCCGTCTCCTGCTCGGCAGACCGGCAAGCGCTCGGCAAGATCACCGCTGACGGTGTGTTTCTCGAGCAGCTCGAGACCGATCCGGCGAAGTACATGCCGGCAGCCGGTGTGGCCGAAGACATCGCCGGCGGCGAGGTGGTCGAGGTCGACCTCAACCGACCGATGTCGGAGATCCTCGAGCAGCTGTCGCAGTATCCGGTGAAGACCCGTCTATCGCTCAGCGGACCGCTGGTGGTGGCCAGAGACATCGCGCACGCGAAGATCAAGGAGCGCCTCGACGCCGGCGAGCCGATGCCCGACTACCTGCGCGACCACCCCGTCTACTACGCCGGGCCCGCCAAGACGCCCGAGGGTATGGCGTCCGGATCGTTCGGTCCGACGACGGCGGGCCGGATGGACAGCTACGTCGAACAGTTCCAGGCCGCAGGTGGGTCAATGGTCATGTTGGCCAAGGGAAATCGTTCGAAGCAGGTCACCACCGCATGCAACACCCACGGCGGCTTCTACCTGGGTTCGATCGGAGGCCCCGCGGCACGGCTGGCCCTGGACTGCATCAAGAGCCAGGAAGTCATCGAATACCCTGAACTCGGCATGGAAGCCGTGTGGAAGATCGAGGTCGAGGATTTTCCGGCCTTCATCGTCGTCGACGACAAGGGCAACGACTTTTTCACCGATCCCGGCGGCGCCGTCAGCGTCCCGCTGAGTGGCGTCAGGATCCGATCCAAGGAGCGCTGAACATTGAGTGAGCAGGCCTATCGCATCGAGCACGACACCATGGGCGAGGTCCGGGTGCCGATCGACGCCCTGTGGCGCGCCCAGACGCAGCGTGCCGTGGAGAACTTCCCGATCAGCCACCGGCCGCTCGAGAAGACGCAGATCCGGGCGATGGGTCTGCTGAAGGCTGCGTGTGCCCAGGTCAACAAGGACCTCGGGTTGCTCGACGCAGAGAAGGCCGATGCGATCATCGCCGCCGCCACCGAGATCGCCGATGGCAAGCACGACGACCAGTTCCCGATCGACGTGTTCCAGACCGGCTCTGGCACCAGCTCCAACATGAACGCCAATGAGGTCATCGCCTCGGTGGCCAAGGCCGCCGGGATCGAGGTGCACCCCAACGATCACGTCAACATGTCGCAGTCGTCGAACGACACCTTCCCCACGGCCACCCATGTGGCGGCCACCGAGGCAGCGGTCACCGATCTGATCCCGGCGCTCGAGCACCTGCAGAAGGCGCTGGCAGAGAAGGCCACCGAGTGGCGCACGGTCGTGAAGTCGGGCCGCACCCACCTGATGGATGCAGTCCCCGTGACCCTCGGCCAGGAGTTCGGTGGCTACGCCCGTCAGATCGAGGCCGGCGTCGAGCGCGTCACCGCGACCCTCCCCCGTGTCGGCGAACTGCCGATCGGCGGCACGGCCGTCGGTACCGGTCTCAACGCCCCAGGCGGGTTCGGTACCAAGGTCGTCGCCGAGCTGATCAAGCTGACCGGTGTCGAGCAACTCGCTCTGGCCAAGGACAACTTCGAGGCGCAGGCCGCTCGCGACGGACTGGTCGAACTGTCCGGCGCGCTCAAAACCGTCGCGGTGTCGCTGACGAAGATCGCGAACGACGTCCGCTGGATGGGGTCAGGCCCGCTGACTGGTCTGGGCGAGATCCAGCTACCCGACCTGCAGCCCGGATCGTCGATCATGCCCGGCAAGGTCAACCCGGTTCTCCCCGAGGCGGTTACTCAGGTCGCCGCGCAGGTCATCGGTAACGACGCGGCCGTCACGTGGGGCGGCGGCAACGGAGCGTTCGAACTGAACGTCTACATCCCGATGATGGCGCGCAACGTGCTGGAGTCGGCCAAGCTGCTGGCCAACGTGTCTCGGCTGTTCGCCGACCGGTGCATCTCCGGGCTCGTCGCCAACGAGGAGCATCTCAAGGAGCTTGCCGAATCGTCCCCGTCGATCGTCACCCCGCTCAACAGCGCGATCGGTTACGAGGAAGCTGCGGCCGTCGCCAAGCAGGCCCTCAAGGAGAAGAAGACCATCCGCCAGACCGTGCTCGATCGCGGCCTGATCGGCGAGAAGCTCTCCGAGGACGAACTCGACAAGCGCCTCGACGTCCTGAAGATGGCCAACCTCGACCGAGAGCGGTAACCCGGACTCCCCGATTTTGGTGGCTTTTGGTGAGCCCGACCTGGGCTTTTGCTCACCGGAAGCCACCAAAATCGGTATCGTGGGGCGGTGCTGTTCCCGTTTCCGACCGACTGGCAGACCGCGCTGGTCCTGATGCCGCACCCGGATGACCCCGAGTACGCGGTCGCGGCGGCGGTCGCGAAGTGGTCGACGGCCGGCAAATCCGTGGTCTACGTGCTGGCCTCCCGCGGCGAAGCCGGCATCGAGGGCATGGCGCCCGCCGAGGCCGGGCCGGCGCGCGAGATCGAACAACGCGAATCAGCCCGGATCGTCGGTGTCGAGTCGATCGAGTTCTGGGACTTCCCCGATTCGGCCATCCAGAACACACCCGAACTCCGTGCCGCAATCACCGAGGCCATCACGCGCGTGCAGCCTCAGGTCATCATCTCGATCTACGGCGGGCCTGGATGGGGTCCGGAGTACCTCAATCAGTCCGACCACATCGAGTTCGCCGCCGCGGTGCTGCAGGCCTACGACGCCCTCGAGGACAAACCCCGATGGCTGTTCGAGAACAGCCCGGACGTCACACATGTCGAGGAGGTCGGGGACTTCGTCGGCGTCGCGGTGAAATCACTTGCGGCACACGCGCAGTACCTGTCAGTACTTGATCCGGCCACACCCGTCGTCGAGCAGGCCCGCGCTCAGGTCGAGACGGTCACCGCAGCCCGCGAGGACTACGACAACCAGCGGGTGGTGACTTTCGACCTCAAGCGCCGCACCCGATGATGGGTTTGGGCTAAGCAAGGCCGATGCTGATGACCGGTTGGCGGGCGGGGTCGAGCCACTGGACGACCTCGCGCATGACGTCGCGGTCGATGGCGACGCATCCCCAGGTCGGTTCCCCGTTGCTGACGTGCAGGAAGATCCCCGCGGCGTAGCCGGCGACGCGTTGCGGGTTGTGGGCGATGTTCACGACGTAGTCGTAGATCTCACCGGTCGACAGGATGTGTTCGCTGTCGCCGCCGGGATTCTCCGCCTGGCGGACGTGGCTGTTGTAGGTCGGCGATCCCGGTAGTGCGTCCCACCAGTCCTGATCGTCGGCCTGGAAGTACGACATCTTCGTGCCCGGGTTCGGTTGGTTGCCGAAGGCCTGATCCAGCGCGAATGTACCCATCGGTGTCCGCCAGACGTTGTCGCGCGGTACCCCGAGTCCCTCGGATCCGAGGTAAGCCTCGGTGGGTCCGATCACGCTGGTCCACTCACCGGATTCGTCGCGCTCCCAAGCGGTCAGCGTCGCGGTGGTGTCCGAGACCGATTCGGCGGTCACAGTGATCATCTGCGTCGAGGTCGGGAACGACGACGGCGACGTGACATCGGCGCGGGCGGGGGCAGGGGCGACCAACACGGTCGCGGCACAGACAAGAGCGGCCATTGCAAACATCAGCCACATACGTCTCATAGACAACTTCAGCACCAGGAGATTATGTCAGCGCCGTAAGCCGTACTACGTATCGGAGCGGTCACAGTGCTGCACTATTCTGATCAAGGCCAGCGGGGCCTGTCACGCACGTCACTCCACTGCTGGCATATTCCACTAGTTTCGGGGGTCTTTCATGCCGCTCGCTCCGGGCAGCGTCTTTGCCGGCTATCGAATCGAACGCCAGCTCGGCGCCGGGGGTATGGGTGAGGTCTATCTGGCACAGCATCCGCGCCTCCCCCGCTCGGATGCGCTCAAGATCCTGCCGGCGTCCCTTCCCGGGTCGAGCGCCACGTCCGACGACGACTACCGTCGGCGCTTCGTCCGCGAAGCCGACCTCTCGGCGAAGCTCTGGCACCCCAACATCGTCTCGGTACACGATCGCGGCGAATACGAGGGCCGCCTCTGGATCAGCATGGACTTCGTGCCCGGTACCGACGCCGCCGAACTGCTGGCGGTCTACCCCAAGGGTGTCCGACCGGATCTGGCGTTGCAGATCGTCACCGAGGTGGCGTCCGCACTCGACTACGCACACGGCCAGGGTTTGCTCCACCGCGACGTGAAGCCGGGCAACATCATGCTCACCGAGGCCACCCCACATCGAGTGATGTTGACCGACTTCGGGATCGCACGATCCCTCGGTGACGTCGGCGACATCACCCAGACCGGCCTGGCCGTCGGAACCCTTGCTTACGCAGCACCGGAGCAACTCCGCGGGCAACCCGTGAATGCGCGCGCGGACATCTACGCCCTCGGCGCCACCGCCGGAGCACTCTTGACCGGCGCACCGCCCGGCCTCGGCCGCGACCTACCTCCCGCCGCGGCACAGGTCATCAACCGTGCTCTCGCAGCGGACCCGGAGCAGCGACAACAGAGTTGCGCCCAGTTCGCGAACGAGCTCGCCGCTGCGTTGGATCTACCCCCGGTACAACCGGTGTCACTGACGCCTGAACCGGACCCAACAAAAAGCGACCACCCGCCCCACGCCCCGACCCTGCTCGGGCTCCCCACCGCTCGGCCGAGCACGAGCTCGGCGTCGCCTTCGCAGGAGGACACCCCGACCCAGTTCGCCGCGACGCCGCCACCAACTCCTCCACCGGTGTTTCGAGCGGGTCCACCGGCCTCGGATCGACCTTCCCGGACACCGCCGATCGTCGGCCTGCTCGCACTCATCACAGTGATCGCACTGGGAGTCATCGCGGGCGTGGTGTTCTGGCCGAAGGACGGCGAGTCCGATCAGAACGCAGCGCGATCAGTCTCGACCCCGCAGACGCCCGCGCCGGGTTCGATCGGCCCCGGTGTCATCGAGGAATTGCCACTGAGCCAGGCGCCCGCGCCGGCCCCGACGGCAGCCACGCCGCCCACCAGTTCACTGCCGGCACCAGCACCCAATCCCGCCGACCTCGGACTGGCCACGCCCATCAGCACTCCGGCCTGCGACGGGAGCGGCATCGTCATCGTGGAGAACGCGACCGATCCCGCGACCAATCGCGACGTGATCGCCGCTGCGCTGCAGAGGAACCCGGGCGCACAGTACCTGCGGACCGACCGTTCGTGTCCTTCTTTGCGACCCGTCGACGATCAAGGAAATCTGATCTACGCGGCCTATGTGGTTGTCGGACAGGGAAAATCGTCCGTCTGCAGTGCGCTGCCCGGCTACCCTGACCGGTACGGCAAGGTCCTCGACACCGTCAGCGATCCGAATGTTCCCATCTGGCCTGCGGACTGCTGATCTCGACGCGCCCTGAGGCTCGAACTCTTACGCCCCCGGCGCGAATTCCTCCAGCATCTCGGTGACGAGCGCCGCGATCGGCGAACGCTCGCTACGCGTGAGCGTCACATGCGCGAAAAGCGGGTGTCCCTTGAGCTTTTCGATGACCGCCGCGACACCGTCGTGACGTCCGACCCGGAGGTTGTCCCGCTGCGCGACATCGTGCGTGAGGACCACCCTCGACCCGGATCCCAAGCGCGACAACACCGTCAGCAAGACGTTGCGCTCGAGCGACTGCGCCTCGTCGACGATGACAAACGAATCATGCAGCGACCGACCACGAATATGGGTCAGAGGCAACACTTCCAGCATGCCGCGGCTGAGCACTTCTTCGATCACTTCTGTCGAGGCCAGCCCTTCGAGGGTGTCGAACACCGCTTGGGCCCAGGGACCCATCTTCTCGGACTCACTGCCCGGAAGGTAGCCGAGCTCTTGTCCGCCAACGGCATACAGTGGCCGGAACACCACGACCTTGCGCTGCGTCCGTCGTTCGAGGACCGCCTCGAGACCGGCGCACAAGGCCAGCGCCGACTTGCCGGTACCGGCTTTGCCACCCATGGACACGATGCCGACGCTGTCGTCGAGGAGCAGGTCGAGCGCCACTCGCTGTTCAGCACTGCGACCCCGCAGTCCGAACACCTCACGGTCACCCCGCACGAGTTGCACCTGCTTCTGTGGGTTGACTCGGCCGAGCGCACTGGATCCGCCACCGAGCAGCCGGATTCCGGTGTGGCAGGGCATGTCCCGCGCCCCGTCGACATCGACGACCCCTTCGGCGAACAGCGTGTCGATGGTTGAGGAATCACATTCGAGCTCCGCCATACCGGACCAGCCCGAGGTCACCACGTCCTGGGCGTGGTACTCGTCGGCGGCCAGCCCGACCGCGCCGGCTTTGATACGCAGCGGCGTGTCCTTGGACACCAGGACAACGTCTTTGCCCTCGGCACGAAGGTTCAACGCACAGGCGAGGATTCGTGCATCGTTGGTGTCGGTGCGAAAACCTGCGGGCAGTACCGACGGGTCCGTGTGATTGAGCTCGACCTGAACCGTTCCACCAGCATCCCCGATGGGGATCTCTTGATCGAGCCGACCGTGCTCCAAGCGCAGATCGTCGAGCATCCGCAACGCTTCCCGAGCGAACCAGCCGAGTTCGTGGTGGTGACGTTTACCCTCGAGTTCTCCGATGACCACCAACGGGAGGATCACGTGGTGTTCGGCGAAACGTGTTGCCGCCCAAGGATCGGACAACAATACAGACGTGTCGAGGACGTAGGTACGAGCATCGCTTGTAGTCACGAAAGGCTCCTAGGCCTGGTGGCACCACACAGGCTGGTGTTGCTGGACCGGTCGGTTCCGGTGAAGTCGGCAGAGCTGCCGCCTCCACAAGGACCGGGGCCGGTCCTCTCGCACTCACGTGAGCAAGTCAACGATTGAACCTCCCGGACGAACCACTTCCCCGCGGCCCGTCACTCGTCAAAGTACGCCGACTACGGCGTGTCGGCAGGACGGAAGCGGCGCGTGTCCGTGAATAATCGGTTAACTGTTCGACTTGGCAACGGGCGGTATTTCTGCGGCCATTTGCACCCCGTTCCGGGTTGCTATCGTCGGACTGTATGAGCACCCTCATCGCCGAAGACCTGCTATTGCTGCTGCTCGACGACGAGAAGGGCACGACCCCCGCATCTGTGCCGGTGCCCACGGTTCTCGGCGGGGCAATCCTGATGGAACTCGCTCTCATCGAAGCGATCGGCATCGGAGAGAAGCCGAGCAGGTGGACCGCGGCCAAGGTCAGGGTCGCGCGGGCGGAGGCCGCCACCGACCCCGTCTTGCGCCGCGCCGTCGGCATCGTCGCGGAGAAGGAGCGTCCTGCTCAGAGCCTGCTCGGTCGTCTCGGAAAGGGACTCAAGGACGAACTCGGTACACGTCTGGCCAAGATGAGCTTCGTCGAACGCCGATCCGACCGCATCCTGGGGGCGTTTCCCCACACCACCTGGCCTGCGGTGAATCGCAGCCACAAGCTCGACCTACGCCGCGACATCACCGCGGTCCTCGTGCACGGCAACCCGCCCGACGACAGGACCGGTGGACTGATCGCCCTGCTCTCGAGCATCAACCGCGCGCATATGGCGGTCGACACCGACGAGGTTCCCCGGCGAGAACTCAAGAAGCGTGCGAAGGCGATCGCGGAGGGCGACTGGGCGGCGAAGGCGGTCGCCGATGCCATCGCCGCGGCGACAGCTGCGATCACTGCCGCGACGGTGGCATCCGTCGCGGCGTCCTCCGGGAGCTGAGTTCTACAGGCCTGCGGCCGACAGCACTCGCCGGCGCGCAGCTTCGCTTGCCTCGTCGAGACCGTCGAGGCTCTGGAGTTTGAGGTCCGCTACCAACGAGCGCGCGACGAACCCCGTGGCGTCGGCGTTGAACTTGGCGATCGCGTCCAGTTCACCGAAGTTGTCGACGTCGGCACCAATCAGTTCCAGTTCGGCCACTGCCTTGACGACCGACTTGAGGGCTTCGGTGATGTTGGCGTCGATCCCGGCGTTGATGAAGGCGGTGAATGTCTTCGCCTGCACGCGGTCGTCGTGCAGGATCCTGCTGACGATGCCTTCGAGCACCTCACTGTCGGACTCGGCGATGAGCTTTTCCTCGAAGGCGACGCACTGCAGTTCGTGAACCGCCAGCAACGCCAGGACGTCCAGGATCTGGTAGTCGGTGAGCGAACGCGGGGTCTGGAGCTTGCCCTTGGTCATGTGATGCAGACGCAGAGTCTCGGCGGCCTCAGGATCCATGAGCCGCGAGACCACCAGGTAGTCGCGCAGCGCGATGGCGTGCCGGTTGTCTTCGGCTGTCCAGGAGCCGATGACTTCCTGCCAGGCACCGAAGATAGAGGCTTTCTGCGCCATCAGCCGGTGATAGGACGGCATGTTGTCCTTGGTCAGCAGCAGCGCGAGCAAGGCCGACGTCACGTCCTCCGGCAGCGGCCGTGGCTGGTCGGGATCGAAGTCCTCGCCGCCCAGGAATGCGAAGTTGCGTCCTTCGGTCCACGGCACCCAATCATGCGGATTCCACGGCGACGCTGCCGCGTAGTGGTCTTCCATGATTTCCGGGATCGCCTTTTCCAAGGCGTAGAGCAACTCGTCCTGGGTCAGATCATTCACCCGGACAGCGTAGAGGTCGTCCTCGCATATGTGAAACCCGCTACTGCTGGGTGCTGAGCAAACCCCACTGCTCGAGGCCCTCGTACAGCGGGAAGTCGAGCGCCAGCTGCGAGACCCGGGCCCGCAGCGCCGACACGTCCGCGGACTGTCCCGCAGCCAGCGCGGTGCCGATGATGTCGGCGACCTCACGGAACTGCTCCTCGCCGAAGCCGCGGGTGGCCAGCGCGGGCGTACCGATACGCAGACCCGAGGTGACCATCGGCGGACGCGGGTCGAAGGGCACCGCGTTGCGGTTGACGGTGATGCCCACCTGGTGGAGCAGGTCTTCACCCTGCTGGCCGTCGAGTTCACTGTTGCGCAGGTCGACCAGCACCAGGTGCACGTCGGTACCACCGGTCAGGACCGAGACACCGGCTCCGGCGACGTCTTCGCCGCCCAGGCGCTCGGCCAGGATGCGAGCACCGTCGAGGGTGCGCTGCTGACGCTCTTTGAAGTCTTCGGAACCGGCGATCTTGAGCGCCACGGCCTTGGCGGCGATCACGTGCATGAGTGGGCCGCCCTGCTGACCGGGGAACACGGCCGAGTTGAGCTTCTTGGCCCACTCCTTCTTGGCCAGGATCAGCCCGGAGCGGGGTCCACCGAGGGTCTTGTGAACGGTCGTCGAGACCACATCCGCGTAGGGCACGGGCGAGGGGTGCAGGCCCGCGGCGACCAGTCCGGCGAAGTGCGCCATGTCAACCCACAGGTGCGCGCCGACCTCGTCCGCGATGGAACGGAAGGCCTCGAAGTCCAACGTGCGCGGGTAGGCCGACCAGCCGGCGACGATGACCTTCGGCTTGGCGTCGAGGGCGATCTTGCGGACATCGTCCATATCGACGCGGAAGTCTTCTTTGCTGACGCCGTAAAACGCGTTCTCGTAGAGCTTGCCCGAGAAGTTGAGCCGCATGCCGTGAGTCAGGTGACCACCGTGTGCCAGGTCCAGACCGAGCAGCGTCTCCCCCGGCTCCATCAGTGCGGCCAGCACCGCTGCATTCGCCTGTGCACCCGAATGAGGCTGCACATTGGCGAACTCGGCGCCGAAGAGGTCCTTGGCGCGGTTGCGGGCGATGTCCTCGACGACGTCGACGTATTCGCAGCCGCCGTAGTAGCGGCGTCCGGGGTAACCCTCGGCGTACTTGTTGGTCAGGACACTGCCCTGGGCCTGCAGCACTGCTCGAGGCACGAAGTTCTCGGAGGCGATCATCTCGAGGGTGTCGCGTTGCCGAGTCAACTCCCCGTTCATCGCGGCCGCCACATCCGGGTCCAGCTCAGCCAGGGATGCGGTGTTGACGTCGGTCATGTGTCTCCTTAGACGCTCGCGGCGCGGTAGATTCGGCACCCGCCAGTGTAGGAGACCTGCCGGGGCCTGGGTTAATCCCCTGCCAGCTCGGCCCGTAGCGCCGCGGGGGTCAACGGCTCGTCGAGTAATCGACCGAACCGGCCGAGGCGATCGGCTGCGGGTGCAACATCCAGCCATGTGCCCAGCAACCGGTACCCCTCGACGTATGTGCTGATGTACGCGCGCCATAGCGGCGACGACAGGAACCGGAGCATCTGCCGAGCTCGTTCGTCGGTCGCGAGCAGCCACGTCCGCAGGTACGCGGCCACCGAGTCCTGATCCCCGCCCCGATCGTGCAGCAACAGCGCGGCATCCTGCCGGACCCCGAGCAGTCCACCCGTTGCTGCGCTGATCGCCTCGGCGCGCTGCCCGTCGAATCGCAGTCCGAGGTCGGCGTAGATCTCTTGCGCCCAGGTGCCCCAGTCCGGTCCGATGGCGGCCACAAGCGCGTGGTCCGCGAGTCCTTCAGCCATCAGGCACTGGGGCGTGTTCACCAGAAAGATCGACTGTTCGTGCTGGCCGGCACCGACCAGGAATTGTTCTTTTCGGCAGTGTTCGGTGTGATGGCCCGGGTACGCCTCGTGTGCGATCAGGTGGGGCAACGACGACATGTACTGCGTGAGATCGCCGTTGATCGCGACCCGCGATCGGTAGTCGCCGAGGTAGTAGTTGAACCCCGACCACGGCTTGTCCGAGACCACCTCGAACTCGACGACCTCGGCATCGGGAAGCGGGTACGTGCCGCGGACCTTCTCGCGTAGCGCTCCGCTGAACGCGGACACGGCGTCTGCGATCTTCTCGCGCGGGATCTCCTCGGACCGGCGGTGGGCGGCGTATCTGACCGCGAGGTCGCCGGTACCCGGGAGCAAGGCATCGAGGTCGGCGTGAGACTGCCGGTAGAGCTCGGGGTCACCCATCTCGATGTCGACGTCGTCGAAGTAGCTGCGGACCTCGTCTACGAATCCGATGTCGTCGCCGGCGAACTTGCGGGCCGAACATTCGAGTGCCGTGAGCGCCGAATCGATGAACTCCGTCCGTGTCTTGTCCAGTCCTGCACCCGGGAGTTCGGTGCGCAACCAAGCCGCCTGCCGGGCAAGCGCTCTCGGATCGGGTGCCGGCGCGTTCTCGATCTCTCGCCGTAGCGACGGGTCCCCCGTGAAGGCATCGACGAACCCGGGTTCAAGGCGGTCGAAGGCCAATCCGAGTCGCAGATACTGCTCGACGAGCGCGGAGGTGTTCATGGGCGTAAACGCTACCGAAACCACCCCGACGTTTCCTCGTCAAGACCCGTTCGCAACACTGAACGCATGCCAGGGGCCGCACGGATCGAATGTTGACATGTCACGGATAACCGAGCCGAGCCCGTACATCGAACTCGACCGCAGGCAGTGGCGTGGTCTGCGCCAGTCGATGCCCATGGTGCTGACCGAAGGTGAACTCCGGGAATTGCGCGGTCTCGGAGAGCAGATCGACCTCACCGAGGTCGCGGACGTCTATCTACCGCTGTCCCGTCTGATCCACCTCCAGGTGGCCGCGCGGCAGCGGTTGTTCGCTGCGACCTCGACCTTTCTCGGGGAACGACAACCCGAAAGACAGGTGCCGTTCATCATCGGCGTGGCGGGCAGCGTCGCGGTCGGCAAATCGACCACGGCACGCGTGCTGCAGGCCCTACTCGCGCGCTGGGAGAGTCACCCCAAGGTCGACCTCGTCACCACTGACGGTTTCCTTTATCCAACGGTCGAACTCGAGCGCCGGGGCATCATGCACCGCAAGGGGTTTCCCGAATCCTACGATCGCAGGGCGTTGCTGCGCTTCGTCACAGAGGTCAAGTCGGGGGCACGAGACGTCTCGGCGCCGGTGTACTCCCATGTGTCCTACGACATCGTCCGCGGCACCAAACATCATGTCCAACAACCCGACATCTTGATCGTCGAGGGTCTCAACGTACTTCAGACCGGCTCCAGGCTCATGGTGTCGGATCTGTTCGACTTCTCGATCTACGTCGACGCCAGGATCGAAGACATCGAAGATTGGTACATCACCCGCTTCTTGGCGATGCGCACAACGGCTTTCGCAGACCCGCAATCACATTTCCACCACTATTCGTCCCTGACCGACGACCAGGCGACGCTGGCCGCCCGAGACATCTGGAACGGCATCAACCGGCCCAATTTGGTGGAGAACATCCTCCCCACCCGCCCTCGCGCCACGCTCGTGCTGCGCAAAGACGCCGATCACGCGATCAATCGGGTGCGGCTGCGCAAGATCTGACGCGGGACGATCACTTACCGAAGCGCCGGCTACGAGCGGCGTAGTCGCGCAATGCGCGTAGAAAGTCGACGCGCCGAAATGCCGGCCAATAGGCGTCTGTGAACCAGATCTCCGAATAGGCACTCTGCCAGAGCAGGAAGCCCGAAAGCCGTTGCTCGCCTGACGTTCTGATGACGAGGTCGGGGTCGGGCTGTCCGCGGGTGTAGAGATTCTGGTCGATGGCCTCCACGGTCACCGCGTCGACGAGTTCATCGGGCGAATCACCGGCAGCGATCCGGTCGGCGAGCAACGATCGGACCGAGTCGACGATCTCCTGCCGTCCACCGTAGCCGACCGCCACGTTCACGTTGGGTCCCGTGCGTCCGGAGGACTGTTGCTGCGCCGCCTTGAGCCGCGCCGAGACCTGATCGGGCAACTGGTCGAGCGCCCCGACGATGTTCACCCGCCAGGGCTGTCCCGGCGCGGAGATCTCCTCGACGATGTCGGGAACGATCTCCAGGAGCGCGCCCAGTTCTTCGGAGTCACGGCTCAGGTTCTCCGTGGAGAGCAGATAGACCGTCACGGTCTCGATACCCAGTTCACTGCACCAACTCAGCACCTCGGCGATCTTCTGCGCACCGACACGATGACCGTGGTTGACGTTCTCGAATCCCGCCGCCCGGGCCCACCTACGATTTCCGTCACAGATGATGGCGATGTGCCGCGGATATCTCGACGGGTCCAGATAATGCGTCAGCCGACGTTCGTAGACCCGGTACATGGGTCCGCGCATGGTGTCGGGAATCAGCTTCACCCGCTACACCTTACGCGGCGCCCGTGTCGCAGGACCGAAACCTACGGTACCGTAAGTTGTGGTCGAATCTGAACTGGCACTGCTGGCCGAACTCAAGCCTCGGATGCGCGGATGGATTCATCTGTACGCCGGGTTCGTGGCCATCCTCACCGGCCTTGTGCTGGGCACGGTCGCCTGGGCGCTGGTCGGGCCCATGGCGGCCCTGGCCTGCGGAATATATGCACTCACCGTGTGTGGTGTGTTCGGCGTGAGCGCCACCTACCACCGCGTCGACTGGACCTCCGACGTCGCCAGGACCTGGATGAAGCGCGCCGACCATTCGATGATCTTCGTGTTCATCGCCGGCAGCTATACCCCCTTCTGTGTGATGGGCCTGGAGCCGCCGGAACAGGTGATCGTGTTGATCATCGTCTGGTCTGGAGCGCTGGCCGGAGTCACCCTGAAAGTGCTCTGGCCCGGGTCCCCGCGCTGGCTCGGGGTTCCCCTCTACATACTTCTCGGCTGGACGATCGTGGCTGTGATACCAGCGCTGATCGACTCCGTCGGGACGGCCGTGGTCGTGCTCCTGGCGATCGGCGGCCTGTTCTACACGATCGGCGGCATCCTCTACGCCACCCGCTGGCCCGACCCGTGGCCAACCACCTTCGGCCACCACGAGTTCTTCCATGCCTGCACCGTCATCGCCGCGCTGGTGCACTACATAGCCGTCTGGCTCGTCCTGTTCGAATAGCGGTGCCGGTCTGGCTGCGGTGCCGGTTTGGCTCGCTCCGCTCGCGGCAGCTTCGGCCTTTGAGCGCGTGTTCTTCCCTCCTCGATCGCATCGCTTCGCTCGCTCCTCGTCAGTCCAGAACACGCGCGGCCGGCTGCGGACACTCCCATCGGTCGCTTCGCTCCCTCGCTCGTGTCATCTGAGCCCGTCGCCGTCGTGCCTTCAGCGCTTGGCTGCCGAGAGGGCTCCGATCACGTCGAGGGTGGCATCCCAATCCATGCACTTGTCGGTGACCGACTGGCCGTAGGTGAGCGGAGTGGCCTCGGTCGACTGGGCACCGGCGACAAGGAAGCTCTCGAGCATGACACCGCTGATCCCCTGCTGACCGTCGGCGATCATAGCGGCGATCTCCGTGGCGACCCCGGCCTGCCGGACATGGTCTTTGCCAGAGTTGGCGTGAGAGCAATCGATCATCAACAGTTCGGGAAGACCCGCCTTGGCGAGCGAGGCGAGGGCACCCTCGATCGATGCGGCGTCGAAGTTCGGGCCGCCTGTGCCACCACGCAAGATGATGTGGCAGTCGGTGTTGCCCGCGGTCTCGACGATCGCACCCCGGCCGAAATCGTCGACACCGAAGAAGACGTGTTCAGCCGCTGCAGCTTTCACACCGTCGGTGGCGACCTGGATGTTTCCGTCGGTGCCGTTCTTGAAGCCGATGGGCATCGACAGACCCGAGGCGAGCTGCCGATGCACCTGGGATTCGGTGGTGCGGGCGCCGATTGCGCCCCACGCCACTGCATCGGCGATGTACTGCGGGCTCGTGGGTTCGAGGAACTCACAACCGACGGGCAGCCCGAGGTCGATGATGTCGAGCAGCAGCGAACGAGCCACGCGCAGGCCACGTTCGACGTCGAAGCTGCCATCCATGCCAGGGTCGTTGATCAGACCCTTCCAACCGACCGTGGTGCGCGGCTTCTCGAAGTAGACCCGCATCACGATCTTCAGACGATCAGCGTGCTCGGTGGCGATCGGCGCGAGGCGACGGGCGTAATCGAGGGCGGCGATCGGATCGTGAACGGAGCACGGCCCCACGATGACCAGCAACCGGTCGTCGCGGCCGGCGAGGATGGCGGCGATCTCGTCGCGGTCACGCTGAACCACCTCAGCGCGACGGGCGGTCAGCGGCAGTTCCGAACGCACGGTGTCGGGCGACGGGATCTCGCGGAACGACCGGATACGACGGTCGGAGGTCTGGGGTCCGGACAGGATTCCCTGTTCGTTGCTCATGTTGTGTGCCTTCCTGATTCGGCGGGCACCTCAACACGGTCGTCCGGGCGCCCTGACAAAGAAAAAGCAGCGACCGCTATCGGTCACTGCTCGGGGCTCCGGGTGTTATTGCGCGTCAGCGTAGCGCTGTATCGGCGGCTCCACCCGGAGCCTCGATAAAGCGCCAATAGGCACGTGCGCGGTTGTTCACGTCGGCTAATCTAGCACGACCGCGCCGCAACCGGAATTCCCCCTCGCGTTGTCCCGCACGTCGGAGCCCTCACGGCTGGCCCCGGTCGATGACCCGGGAGAGCACGATGATGCTCTCAGAGTGGTCGACGGTCTCGGCGGCCCGAATGCGCTCGAGCGCCGCCTCGAGGTGTTGCACATCCCGCGCCACCACCCGCAGGATGGCGTCGGCCTGGCCGGTGACCGTCGCTGCACTGACGACTTCGGTGATGTGTTCCCAGGAGCGCGCGAGGATGTCCGGAGCGATGGTCCCCCGGCAGAAGACCTGCACATACGCCTCCGTCGTCCACTTGAGCGCCGCCGGATCCGTCACGACAGTGAAGCCTCGGATGACGCCTGAAGAGACGAGGCGGTCGACGCGTCGTTTCACGGCAGGCGCCGACAGCCGGACCTGCTCGCCTATCTGCGCGTACGTCTGCCGCGCGTCGCGCGTCAGGCACGCCAGAATTGCCTCGTCGAGTTCGTCGAGCGCCGCCATGACCACCCTCCTGAGTGTTTCATCCGCGCCACGCAACGGATTCCACTATTCTGCCAGAAGACACAACAGATACCGGGTGTAGACGCAATGTCCGACGATTGATTGCGCTATGGGCCCTTCATACGATCAACCTGTGACCATCACCGACCTCGCTCCCCTCCATTCGCGCGAACGAATCTCCCGACCGCGCGCTTATGCCATGACCATCCCGACACACTTCGAGGTCAGCTACTGCATCAACCCGTGGATGGATCCGGCGATCCCGGTCGACACCTCGTTGGCGGTCGCGCAGTGGAACAGTCTCCGGCGCACTTATCTCGACCTCGGGCACACCGTTGACCTCGTGCCTGCACAGCCCGGCCTCCCCGACATGGTCTACGCCGCCAACGGCGGCCTCGTCGCCGGTGGCGTCGCGATCGCCGCCCGGTTCCGGCATGACGAACGCCGGGCGGAGGGTCCCGTGTACGCGGCGTGGCTGGCGGGTGCCGGGGTCGGCCCGGTCCATCACCTCGACGGCATCAACGAGGGTGAGGGCGACTTTCTCGTCGTCGGTGACAGAATCCTGGCCGGCACCGGTTTCCGCACCGACCACGGTGCGCACGAACAGGTTCAGCGGCTCACCGGGATGCCGGTCGTGAGCCTCGAACTCGTCGATCCGCGCTACTACCACCTCGACACCGTGATCGCAGTCCTCGACGACCAGACCATCGCCTACCACCCTGCCGCATTCTCGGCAGCTGCTCAGGACACCTTGGCCACGCTCTATCCCGATGCCGTCATCGCGTCCGATTCCGATGCCGCCGTGCTCGGACTCAACCTCGTATCCGACGGCCACCATGTCGTGATGACCGACGCGGCACCGCAGTTGGCCGCCGCCATCGCCGGGGCCGGGTTCTCCGTCATCGAGGTCGACCTGTCCGAACTCCTCAAGGGCGGCGGCGGAGTCAAATGTTGCACTCTCGAACTACGCAGGACAGGAACACCATCATGAGCATCGACCTCACCAGCGCCGTCGGACCGGTCTTCAGTTCGGGCGAGCACATCGCCATGGTCGATGATCATGCCGCGCACAACTATTCGCCTCTACCCGTCGTGGCGGCCACCGCCGAGGGCGTGTGGATCACCGACGTCGAAGGCAATCGCTACCTCGACGCCCTGGCGGGGTACTCCGCGGTCAATTTCGGACATCGGAACACCGAGATCGTCGCCGCGGTGACCGACCAACTGAGCCGGTTGACGTTGACCAGCAGAGCTTTCCACTCCGACCGCCTCGGACCGTTCTGCCGCGACCTGGCGGCACTGTGCGGTAAAGACATGGTGCTGCCGATGAACACCGGAGCCGAAGCCGTCGAGTCCGCGATCAAGGTGGCCCGCAAGTGGGGTACAGACGTCAAAGGCGTACCTACCGATCAGGCCTCGATCGTGGTGGCCGCGGGAAACTTTCACGGTCGCACCACCACCATCGTCAGCTTCTCCGACGACGAGACGGCACGCCGCGGTTTCGGTCCGTTCACACCGGGCTTCCGGATCGTCCCATTCGGTGACGTCGACGCCATGGCCGCCGCCATCGATGACACCACGGTCGCGGTACTGATCGAACCGATCCAGGGTGAAGCCGGGGTGGTCGTGCCACCTGCGGACTACCTTCCCAGGGTGCGAGACCTGTGCACTGCTGCAGAGGTCCTGATGATCTGCGACGAGATCCAGTCGGGTCTGGGTCGAACGGGCAAGACGTTCGCCTCAGATCACTGGGGAGTGGTGCCGGACCTGCACACCCTTGGCAAGGCGCTCGGCGGCGGCGTGCTCCCGGTGTCTGCCGTGGTCGGCAACAGCGATGTACTCGGCGTCTTGGCGCCCGGCGAACACGGTTCCACCTTCGGCGGCAATCCCCTTGCTGCCGCCGTCGGTTCGACGGTCGTGAGCATGCTGGGCACCGGCTACTGGCAAGATCGCGCAACCGTCATGGGCGCACATCTGCACGGCAGGCTCGCCGCGATGGTCGGCAGCGGGGTGACCGCCGTGCGCGGACTGGGACTCTGGGCAGGGGTCGACGTGGACCCGACCCTCGGTTCGGGCAAGGACCTGTGCAAGAAACTCGCTCAGCGCGGCGTTCTGGTCAAGGACACCCACGGCTCCACCCTGCGATTCGCTCCGCCGATCGTCATCACGATCGACGAGATCGATTGGGCCATGGATCAATTCGCCAACGTACTGGAGAGTGCCGCCACCAAGTCCTGAGAGGTGGTCACGGGAAGTCCGCACACCGCACCACGGCACACGTAGGCGGACGCCTGCCCGTCGACCATCGGGCGGCCGGCCAGCAAGGGTTGTGAATCGACTGGTCCGGCAACCACCACGGTGCCGCCGGGAACCAGCTGCCGAGTGCGGATCAGCAGCTCGCTCGGTTCCCGTCCCGGCTGCGACACCGCCACCTGGAGTGGCCCGGCGAGCCGCGCCGAGATCACCGCGAGCCAATGACCGGCGGAGCGGGGCAGCTTGTCGAGCAGCACTGCGCCTCTGGCCAGGGTCACATCGGCCAGGGCCGCATAATCGCCGGCGGAGCGGCCTGTTCCTTCGACCGGCGCCAGGGGTGCCGCAGTCAGCAATGCCTCGGCGATCAGAGAGGTGCCGGCGGGAGTCGCGCCGTCGATCGGGTCTCTTGGCCTGGCGAGCAGGCTCTCGGCATCGGAGCCAGAGTCGTACCATGATCCCGGCGCCTGCGGGTCGGCGAACAAATCGATCGTGTTGTCCAGCAGATCGAGTGCCGCATCGAGCCACGGCGGCTCACCGGTGACCTGGGCCAGCGTCAGCAGGGCGGTCACGAGCGCCCCGTGGTCATCGAGCGCTGCGAGCGGCTCCCCCACCACGCCATCGAGCGATGAACGCCGCAGCCGCCCATCGACCACATGACGGGCCAGGATCTCGCGGCCGCACCAGGCCGCGAGGTCAACCCATTCCGGCCGGCCCAGTCCTGCACTGGCTTCGGCGAGCGCGGTGATCGCCATGGCGTTCCAGCCGGTCACCACCTTGCCGTCGCGCGCCGGCTGCGGGCGTTGCGCACGCGCTGCCCACAATCTGTTGCGCACGGACTCGTAGCGGGCCAGATCGATCGGGTCCGCGCGCAACTGCAACGTCGACGCACCCGCTTCGAAGGTCCCTGTCGGCGTCACCGCGAAAAGCTCTGCAGCCCAGTGTCCGTCGTCCTCGCCCAGCACCTCGGTCAGTTCGCCGGGCGTCCAGACATACGTCAGCCCCTCGTGCCCGTCGGTGTCCGCATCCAACGCTGAGGCGAACCCGCCCACCACCGCGAGGTCGCGCTCGAGGAAGCCGACCGTCTCTTCGGTCACCCTGCGCATCAACGGATTCGACGTGATCCGCGCCAGGTGGGCGTACCCGCGGAGTAGTTGCGCGTTGTCGTAGAGCATCTTCTCGAAATGCGGGACCACCCAATCCTGATCGACGGCGTACCTGGCGAACCCGCCACCGAGTTGGTCGTAGATCCCACCCCGCGCCATCACGTCAGCGGTTCGGGCCACAGCGTCGAGAACTGCCGGGTCAGCTGTCCTCTCGTACTCGCGGAGCAGCCCTTCCATCAGCGCAGACGGTGGGAACTTCGGGGCGCCGCCGAAGCCACCATGAGCGTGATCCTCCTCTCGGAGCACGTCGGCGACAGCCTTTGCCAACAACACGTTGTCGAGTGGGTGCTGCGGGTCCGGAAGGCCAGAGGCGTTGGCCCGAAGCTGCTCGGCGACAGCGACACCGACGCGGTCGACCTCCTCGCGGTTGGTCTTCCACGTCCCGGTGATCGCCTCGAGCAGTTGCACAAATGACAGCATGCCCTGCCTGGGCGCAGGCGGAAAATACGTACCGCAGTAGAACGGCTCGCCGCCCGGACTCAGGAAACAGGTCATGGGCCAGCCGCCATGCCCGGTCATCGCGACCGTTGCGTTCATGTAGATGGCGTCGATGTCCGGCCGTTCTTCGCGATCGACCTTGATACAGACGAAGTCCCTGTTCATCACCGCCGCGGTGGCCGGATCCTCGAACGACTCGTGGGCCATCACGTGGCACCAGTGACATGCGGCGTATCCGACCGAGAGCAAAATGGGCACATCGCGCTCGCGTGCCCAGGCCAGGGCGTCGGGACTCCATTGTTGCCAGTGCACCGGATTGTCGGCGTGCTGGCGAAGATACGGGCTGGTCGCCTCAGCGAGGCTGTTGCTGCCGCGGGTCACCGTCGGTCCCGTCGTCGGCGGCCTGATCGGCCTCCGGGTTGTCCCAGTCGAACTTCTTCGGAAGTCCCCGGAGGTGCCGGTTCATCGACCAAATCAAGAAGACGGTTCCCGCCAACAGCAGCAGCACCACGAGCAGTCCCATGGGTGAGGCCTTGCCGAACTCGGGCCCCTCCGTCTTGGCGAGAACGTCCGTCAGATGGGCCGCCGCCAGGGTGGTGGTCATTCTGACGCCCCCGCCGCGATCGCCGCGTCGATACCCGCGAACAGATCGGTCTCCGGAATCGCGGTCTTCACCCGCGTCTTCGCGAGCTCGAATTCCTCCGTGGGCCAGAGCCTTTGCTGCCACTCCATGGGCACGGCGAAGAAAACGCCGTTCGGATCGATCTGCGTCGCATGGGACCGCAGCGCTTCGTCACGCTGCGGGAAAAAATCACCGCAGGTCACCTGGGTGGTGACCCGGCCCATCAGGTTTCCACGCTCGGGATCCCATTTCGAGAGCCATTCCGCGAACGGGCTCTCCTTACCGATCTTCGCGTACTCGTCGGAGAACAGCACCATGCGGTCGCGGATGAAACCGTGGGTGTAGTAGATCTTCGACACCGTCCACGGGTCGCCCGCGTCAGGGAATTGCTCCGGATCGCCCGCGGCCTCGTAGGCCGCCATCGAGACCTCATGGTCACGGATGTGATCGGGATGCGGGTAGCCACCGAGTTCGTCGTAGGTGATCATCACGTGCGGCTTGAAGTCGCGGACAACGCGGACCAGGGCCTCGGTCGAGACCTCGAGCGGCACGGTGGCGAACGAACCTTCCGGCAGCGGGGGCAGCGGGTCGCCCTCGGGAAGCCCGGAGTCGACGAAACCGAGCCACATCTGCTCCACACCGAGCGCTGCAGCGGCCTTGGCCATCTCCTCGCGGCGGACCTCGGGCATCCGGTCCTTGATCCCCGGCAGATCCATCGCCGGGTTCAGGATGTCGCCCCGTTCACCGCCGGTGAGAGTCACCACCAAGACGTCGTGACCATCGGCGGCGTACTTGGCCATCGTGGCCGCGCCCTTGCTGGACTCGTCGTCGGGGTGCGCATGCACCGCCATGAGCCGTAGTCCACCCACGCGTTTCCTCACCTTCACAGTGCCGGTCATCGGCTTCAATACTCCCACCGAACGTGCGACCCGCCCTCACCGGTCCTCCAGGTTCTCCCTACATGGTAGGTATGAACCCATGACCAGCGCTCGCAGCCTCCCGCAGGGGCGCTACCCCACAGAACGGTCGCCACGATCCCGCCGACGCTGGTTCGTGGTGCTCACGACGTTGGTGGTGGCAGCCGGGGTTTTGCTCGCCTGGCTCGGCTACCAGCGCTTTTCCGACCCTGACATCTCGGGTGAGGCCAGCGGATACCTGATCATCGACAGCTCCACGGTCGAGGTGAAGTTCACGGTGAACCGCAAGGACCCGAGCAAACCGGCGACCTGCGTCTTGCGAGCCCGCTCGAAAGACGGCTCCGAGACGGGTCGACGTGAGGTCTACATTCCGGCATCGAGCCAGACGCAACTGTCATTGTCGTCACTCGTCCGCACCTCGGCTGCGCCGGCCGTCGGCGAGGTCTACGGCTGCAGCGAGTCGGTGCCGGACTACCTCGTCGCGCCGTGACCCGGTAGTCCCGATCAACCGTCAACCGAATGGCGGACACCGTGCTCCGCTCCCCCGGCCGTGACCTGCAATGTCTCGCGCCTCACCCGTTCGACACCTTTCTGTGACTAACTATTCAGCCGTCCCTTGCGACGGTGGTAGTGGGTCGGCAACGAAAGGATCTTCTCGATGAAAACCATTGCGAGTTCTACCTTTTCGACACGAATCTGCATGACCGTATTCGCCGCGTCGATCGCTGCGGCGAGCGTGACAGGGTGCGGCGCCGCTGACGAAGGCAACTCATTCCCGGTGACCACCACACTGACCGAAACCGACGTCGTCGCCACCACGATCACGTCGCCACCACCGACGACGAACAGCCCCGCCGCCAGTCCGTTGAGCAGTGCCACGTGTGACGTGGACACGGTGACGATCGATTCCGCGATCGCGCAGATCGCGCCCCCGATGCCCGGAGTCGGCTGGGTCGAAGGGGAGAGCAATGTGAACACATGTGCCTCGCTCACGTACGTGACCTTGGACACCGAGGGAGGCACCGTGTCGTCCCCGTACCAGCTGCTGCTCTTCCACGACGGCGAGTTCCTCGGCACCGGAACTTCCTGCAACCTGAGCTACCAGACCGTGGCCGCCACCACCGATGACCGAATCGACGTCCGGTACCGCTACCTCGTGGGCGATGAGGCCAACGCCGACCCGCAGGGTGAGGCATACGTGAGCTATCACTGGAACGGCTCCGGTGTCGACATGCTCGGCGAGCTGCCGGAGGCGGTCACCCGAGGCGACTGCTGATCGCCCATAATCGGCACCCATGACACCAACAACACAGTCTGGGCAGCCGGACCCGTCCACCGCCAAGGGACCGGGTCCGGCGTTCGCCACCATCACCAGCTACTACTTTCCGATGCTCGTCGCGCTCTTCGTCGGCGTGATGATGATCAGCAACATCACCGGCACCAAGGGCGTGGTGCTGTTCCCCGATCTCCACGTCGACCTCGGACCGCTGTCCATGGACGGTCTGGTCACCGACGGCGCGTTCTACCTCTTCCCCCTCGCATACGTCCTCGGTGACGTGATCAGTGAGGTCTACGGCTTCAAGGCGATGCGGCGCACGATCCTCGCCGGGTTCTTCGTCCTGCTCATCGCCTCACTGTGCTTCTGGCTGACCATCCACCTGCCCGCAGCCGACTTCTACGACGGGCAGGAGTCGTTCAAGACCGTCGCCGGCGTCGTCCCCCAGTTCCTGGCCGCAGGTTTGGCCGGATACATCGTGGGCGAGTTCCTCAATTCTTGGGTTCTCGTCACAATGAAGGAACGGTCCGGAGAAAAACACCTCTGGGCCCGTCTGCTGGGGTCGACCGTCGTCGGCGAGTTCTTCGACACCCTGGTTTTCTGTTCCATTGCCGCTACCGCACTGGGCATTTCGACCTGGTCGGATTTCGTGAACTACACGATCATCGGATTTGTGTGGAAAACACTGGTCGAGGTGGCGATCATGCCGCTGACCTATCTGTTCGTCGGTTGGCTCAAGAAACGCGAGCCCACCTACGGTTCCGCACTCGAAACTGCGGGCACAATTAGATAAGAATTCGAGAACCGTCCATCTGTGCTGGTACTCTTGGCTGATACACGGTCCCGAGAGGGGCCGTGTTGCTGTATTTAACGAGAGGGAGTGACGAGCATGACCGACACCGAGGTGACCTGGCTTACCCAGGAGTCCCATGATCGGCTCAAAGAGGAGCTCGACGCTCTCATCGCGAATCGTCCGGTGATTGCTGCCGAGATCAACGAGCGCCGCGAAGAGGGCGACCTCAAGGAGAACGGTGGCTACCACGCTGCCCGTGACGAGCAGGGCCAGCAAGAGGCCCGCATCCGTCAACTCCAGGAGCTGCTCAACACCGCCAAGGTTGGCGAGACCCCCACTCAGTCGGGCGTTGCATTGCCCGGGTCCGTGGTCAAGGTCTACTACGACGGCGACGAGTCAGACACCGAGACCTTCCTGATCGCAACCCGAGAACAGGGTTCGTCGGATGAAAAGCTCGAGGTCTACTCCCCGAAGTCGCCGCTCGGTGGTTCGCTCATCGACGCCAAGATCGGTGACACCCGCAAGTACACCGTGCCCAGTGGGGCCACCGTGTCCGTGACCTTGGTCAGCGCGGAGCCGTACCACACGTAAAACCCCATTTTGGTGGCTTTTGGCGACTGAACCCGCAGGTCGGGTTCGCCAGAAGCCACCATTTTTGGTTTCAAGGTCGTTGGGTACTCGCGTGACCATGACCGAACCGAGTTCGACCGCCACCCGTATCGCCGCGTTCGCCGAAGAGCACTCCGACTACACCGCGATCGCCTTCGACAACGACGGCAAGATCATCGACTGGAAGACCTCTGGCGATTGGGTCAATGGTTCTCACGAGGGTGAGCGCATCCATGTGGTCGACGGTGACATCACCGCCGAAGCCGTTCAGCACGTGCTGGACAGCTGAGGTCTCGCACCACCTTCTGGTGCGCCGGAGCGACGTCAACTCGCTCCGTCGCGGCTCTTCAGCGCACTGTCGTACCCCTCTGGCATAGTCGCTCATATGTTCGAGGGTGGGGATTACGACGTACAGCGGGTGGCCGGTATCGGCCCCGCGAACTGGCTGCGGCCCAACGAGTTGCTCCGCAACTGCGAGCGGTCGGTCGCCGCGCAAAGCTACTTCGAATGGGTCCGCTACGACAGCGCCGCCCAACTACACAAACTGGTCGTCGCACCCCTAGAGGACACCCCGGTGGCGCTACGGGCGGTCGACCCGTTCAGTGTCTGCGCCGCGCAACTGGCCGCGGCGCAGCAGATCACCCAGCAAGGCGCCGAGCACTACCTGACCCGAGCCCTGGCCCTGCGCGACCGGCTCCCGCACGTCAAACAACTGCTGAAAGAAGGGCACGTCGCCGCCCACCACATCGCGCAGATCGTCTCCCGCACCGATCTGATCGAGGGCTCCGAGCACATGGCCGATATCGACCGTGACATCGCCGCCCAACTACGCCGCCGGGGATCCTGGTCGACCAACCGGATCCGGGACATGGTCGATGCGATGATCATGCTCCGCGACCCCGACCTGGTAAGGGAGAACCGCACAGAGGCCAAGAAACGTCGTGGGGTGTGGAACAACAACATCGGCGACGGGATGTCAGCGCTCGACGCCGTCGGATCCGCCGAGACCAACAACCTCATCATGCAACGCCTGGAGAAATTGGCGATGTCGGTGTGCAACGCCGATCCGCGTCGCAAAGCCGAACGAATGGCCGATGCCCTCTTCGCGACGGTGATGGGACGCGAGTTCAGCTGCGAGTGCCCCAAAGACCCCAAACATCCCTGCACAGCCAGCATCTGGACATGGCCCGCAGACACGATGGTCTCGGGCGTCGATATGAAACTGGTCCTGCACGTCATCGCTGACCAAGCAACGGTCAACGGCGACGCCGACCACCCCGGCTACCTGCAAGGGCACGGCATCATCTCCGCCGAACATGTCCGCGACATCGCCGAACGCCCCGAAACCAAACAGCGCCCGATGCGCAACGAGTACGAACAATCCCAACCCCTCTGGAACGACCACGACCTACGCGCCGAAGCCGAATACGCCGACCTCTACGCCCAAGACCAAGCCGCC
>NZ_MJEI01000079.1 GCF_002095395.1 Williamsia sp. 1135 | reverse complement strand
TCCGAGGGTGGTCAGTTCAAGGCTTTGACCCCCTGTCCGTGCAGGGCTTGTGCGAGGCGGACTGAGTCTCCGCTGGTCTGGCAGAGGTGTGCGTGGTGGAGCAGTCGGTCCACGGTGGCGGTCGCCAACGTTTTGGGCATCAACTCATCGAACCCGCTGGGATGCAGGTTCGACGAGACCGCGACCGATCGGCGTTCGTAGGCTGCTTCCACGATCCGGTAGAGCCCCTCGGCAGCGTCGGCGCCGACCGGGAGGAGCCCGACGTCATCGACAATGATGAGCTCGGCGCGGACGATCTTGGCGACGGCTTTGCCCAAAGAATCATCAGCACGATGGGCACGTACGAGTACCCCGAGCTGTTCGAGGGTGAACCAAGCCACCGGCATACCTGCTTCAATAACATTGTGTCCCAATGCTTCGAGGAAAAATGTCTTCCCCGTCCCAGCTGGCCCGCACACGACCAGGTTCTCCCGCCGCCCCACCCATTCCAGGGTGCGCAGCGCGTGCTGGGTGGGCAGTGGGATCGAGGAGGCATTCTCGTCCCACACATCGAAGGTTTTGCCGGTCGGAAACCGTGCGGCTTTGCGGCGGGTGGTGAGCATCGACCGGGCTCGACCAGCGGCTTCTTCAGTCAGCAACGCTTTGATGACCTCGGCCGGATCCCAGCGTTGTGAGCGGGCGGTGGCCAACACGTCGCCGGCGACCGCCCGTGCGTGGGGAAGCCGCAGTTGGCGCATCAACTGCTCCACCTCGGCCGGCAGCGTCGGGGTACTCATGCGATGTCCTCGTCGTTTACGTGAGAATTGTTGAGGCCGAACGAGTTCCATCCGGTTGTTCCTTGAGCCAAGGAGGTGTCTTCGGAGGCTTGGTGGCGAGTCGGGTCCATTCCTTTGCTGGCGAGGATCGAGTCGAGGTCGCCGGTGGCGAACCGGCCGTGCACCGCGGCGTGACCCAATGCCCAATCCACATCCGGGCGGCTACTCAGGGTCGAAAGGTCCACGGCGTGGGTCATCTTCTGAAAGATCCGTTCGGTCCCGACGGCGGCGGCTTCTTTGAGCCACACCACCGCGCCCTCTCCGATCGCCAGGAAAGCGTGCTCAGCAGCGCTACGAGCGCGGATCCGGTAGTCACCGGGGATCTTGCCGGGCTGATCCGGGAAGTGGGCGTCATCGATTGCGGGGGTGCCGCGGGTGGTGCGGCGGTGCCGGGCCACTTCGACCGGGCCACCGCCGTCGAGGGCGCAGATGATGACCTCATCGGTACCCGGGTGGTGGCGCACCCACACACTGTGTCCCAATAATGTTGACGGGATGGAATATTGGCCGTGCTCGAAAGTGATCATCGGAGTGTTGTCCGGTACTTTGCGGGTCACCCCCAGGCCCGCGGTGTGCGGCAGATCGGGCACCGCATGGAGCTGGGTGCGTTCGATCTCGAGCATCTCGGCCGGTACCCGGCCGGTGGCCCTGTGGACCCGGTTGTTGACAAGCGTCATGAACTCGCCGCACGCGGTCTCGACGTCGACGAAACTCGCGTACTCGCCTAGCAGGTTCGTCTCGGTCGGCACGATGTCGGCTTTAGCGAGTTTGACGGCGTTCTCCACCCCGCCTTTGGAGGCCGGGTCGGCCGGCTCACACGTCAGGACGGAGATGCCGTAGTAGCGGCCGAAGGTCACCGCATGACGGTTGCGGACCGGAACCCCCGCCACGTGCCCGGTCGTGACCGTTTTCTCGTTGTCGGTCAGCAGGTACGTCGGAGCGCCGCCGACGATGCGAAATACACGGTCGAGGCCGGCGAACACGCTCGGCCCGGTCCGGTCGTGCAGGGCGATGACGATCCGAAAGCGGCACCACGCCAACCACGCGACCAGCAGCACCACCTTTCGGCCGTTCACGATCGGGCCGTCACCGAAGTCGTACTGCAGCCACAATCCGGGTTCGGTGACCCACGGTCGGTGCACTCGCGTATTGCCCAGGCGCCATTGAGCTTTGATCTCCGCCAGTGCCCGGCGGGTGGTGCGTTCGTTGCCGGTGTACCCCAACGCGGCCAAGCGTTCGTGGGCTTTGTCGCCGCGGATCTTGCCGTGCGAATCCTGCACCCACTTCTCCAGGTTCGGGGTGAAGTCGTCGATCAGTCGGGCCCGGCGAACCTGCGGCGGCAGGCCGGCATCGCGGTCCTCGACCGCCTTCTTGACCGTGTGATGCGAGCACCCGCAAAGTTCGGCTGCCGCGCGATACGACCCAGTCAGATCGTAGGCATTGAGTATTTCCATGAGTTCTCCGTCAGACTTCAATGTGGTCTCTCCCGGGTGATTCGAATCGACTAGGCATCGACATCGAACCTCGGGAGAGGCCCCCACGGCGCAGACGCGCCGCACTGGGATCAACAGGACTGGGCAGATTCATGGCCGGCAACGGGCACATTCGTGCCCGCCAGTGAGCAGTTCTTATTGGCCGTCAGTGGGCACTTTCATGTCCGCCTACGGGCAGTTTTTCATGTCCGCCGACACGCTGGAAATGCTTGGCCTTAAGTAAGATCGCACCAGTAGGTCAGACATTGTCTGGTCGGACGCAATACCCCATGTAACAGTAATTTTGCTACCAGGCTGCGTTGGGAACAGAGTTTTACGCCGCCAGCGGCTGTTGCCGTAGTTGGGTCTAGGAAACCGCTACGAGAGGAATCCCGCGTGGCGTCGGAGTATCGCCGCGTAGGTGTTCACGGCCGCATCGGATGGTTTCAATCCGAGACCACGCCTCAACAAGCTCCTGAAGCCAGTAGGCGACAGCAACGGTGTCTGCGATTGCCGGATCCTCGCGAGATACGCCACGAGGAACGGGCGGAACATTTGTAAAGTCGACAGCACCAGGAACGTCCGGCCACTCGATCGCCGCACGGCTGGCGCCGGATTTGGTTGGTGTTGCGCGGTGCAGCTGACCGAGATGGTCAACCTCATCAATGATTGCCTGCCGTGTTCGGTTCGCATCAAATCGAAGGCGCGGGGCAGCGAAGTTCGGAACTGGACTGCCAGCAAACTGTAGTACCCAACGCTGCGTGAGCAGGTTCTTGTGTTGATCTGCGTCTGGAGTCACCCACGCACCGCAAAGGCGATTTAGATCGGTCACCGGGTCCGTATTGACGTACCAGATGATCGGCACACCGTCCGCAGTGGCATGGACGATCGCTACGACTGGGGACAGCCCCTCGCTCGCGGGCGGCTGTCCTTCTCCTGACTCTGAGATCGTCATGACCATTACCTCGCCTTATCGGGTGCACCGTGCCTCTACTGCGACCTTAGCGCCGACGTCTGTCATCGTCGTCGCTCGCTCCCGAAGACTGTGTCGCAGCGTTCCCGTTCTGTGCTCGACGCATCTGTCGCCGACAGCCGCACCGAAGCAGCACGTCGACGCTTCGCTCAGTCAATGGACGGCGCGAAGAGCGACCGTGTAGATGACAGACAGTCGTCGCTTCGCGTGGGAAGCTAAATGATTGGTTTACCCAGTGCGAAAGGGCCGCCCTGTGCTCAACTACACGGCTATCGACTTTGAAACAGCCAACTCCTACCGCGGTTCGCCATGCTCGGTGGGCCTGGTCCGCGTCCGTAACGGCGTGCCCGACGAGACGCGTCACTGGATGATGCAGCCACCCGATCGGGTCGATGACTTTGCCCCGTTCAACGTCTCGCTGCATGGCATCACGCGAGCGCAGGTTGCGGAACAGCCCCGGTGGAGGGACGTACTGCCCGACATCGTCGACTTCATCGGCGATGACGTCGTGGTGGCACATAACGCAGGGTTCGATATCGGTGTTGTTCGTTATGCCTGCGCTGCTGACGACATCGATTGGCCGGACGTTAGTTTCCTATGCACGATGGTGCTGGCGCGCCGAGCCCTATCGTTGCCGGCCTACCGCTTGCCTTACGTCGTCGCGGCGCTCGACGGGGGTGTGATCGATCATCACGACGCGCTTGCTGATGCGCTGGGCGTGGTTCACGTGGTCCGCGAGCTTGCTGCCATGCACAACGCCCAGGATATTTTCGAGCTTGCAGAATCGGTCGGTGTCAGCATCGGGCGGATGGCAACGGGCAGCTACGCCGGCAGTGCATCGCTGTTGAACCAACAGCACACCCGACTCGTCCAACCGGGGTTGAACCCGGAGGCGGACACCGGCGGCTACCTCTACGGGCGCGTCGTCGTCTTCACCGGGGCTCTGCTGTCGATGACACGTCGAATCGCTTGGGAGGAATGCGCACGTGTCGGTGCATCCGCAGAGGAAAACACCACCAAGCGCACCAACGTTCTCGTAGTCGGTGATATCAACCCTGCCGTCCTTCGGCCCGGGTCAACAGTTACTGGCAAAACCAAGCGTGCCTTCGAGTTACAAGAAGGCGGTCAGCCGATCGAGGTCATGACCGAGGACGACTTCCTCAAGTGCCTCGACGGCAAGCCGCTCGACGAACCGACTGTCCTCCTGAAAGGCGAGAACCACCACGAACTCGCAGCGCCCAAGCCCCTTCCGAAACACCAACGCATGGTCCCGCTGGCCCAACGCCGAGACCCCAATCCACCACAGGACCCGAAACCGCCGAGACAGCTACGGCGCAAACGTGTACCTACTGAACAGGTTTGTTCCGTTCGAAACTGCAGCCGTACCGCAGCTTTCAAGACCAGGACAAAGCCCACCTGGTGCGAGGAACACATCGCTGCACAGCAGCGCATAGCCCGCCTCAAACCTCTTGATAGCTTCACACATCCCGACGATTGGCAGCTCACAGAATGTTTGAGTTGTACTGTTCAGGCGCACTACAGATTCGCTTACACCATCGAAAAAATTAGCTACGGTGAGCCCACCTGCCGTGCGTGTTACTGGCGACAATGGGCGGTGCAATCCCGAGAATTACTCGGAGCATGGGCACGGACTGAACCCACGACCTACAGCGACGCCCTCAACATCGCGGACGAAAACGGGTACGAGTATCTCGGCCCGTTGACCGCGCCTTCTCTAACAGATGACCCACACCGAGTGCGCTGCCGTCGATGCCAGCGGATAAGCGCGACGCGTCTCAGCGACATAGCTTTCGGTTGTTCGACATGCAAACCGAGCACAAGGTAGTGGTCAGGGGCCCTCTGTACGCAATCGGGCCGGGCACACTAGGGTTCGACTATAGGTCGTCGCATATCAGTGCACACTCATAGCGTTGCAGACGTTTGCGCGAATTGGAGATGCCCGTTGGACCGAACCGGCTGCGCGACTAGTACAGGACCAACCTAGGTCCAATAAAACGGGGATACCGGAATCAGCCCGTGGGTGAAAGGCTGGTTTACGTCGACCGATTTTCTACGTCGCTGGAAAGAACCCGTACCGGCCGTGATTCGAAGCCGTGAACACTACGTCTACGTTCTGATCGCCAAGGGGCTCGTCCGGGTCTGTGTTCTCCATGACTATCATCTGCCCAACGGCTTCCCGCTGAATATTGCGATAGAACGCAGTCACCACATCCTGCGGTGGTGCATCGGTCAGTTCCGAATCCACGTCGGGCGGCCGGTAGGGAAGGAGAGGTGTGTCCAGAACGACTAGTCCTGGGTGCGGGATCGCCCGAACCCTAGCCGTGAGCGGATCGCAGCTGATCTCCCGCCACATTGTCTTGAGGTGCGGACGAGTGAAATGCGAATCTACACCTGGCCTCCCGCTGCGGCAGCGGCAGCGTCTACCCTCGCGCCATATCCACGAACCGACTCAAATGTAGTTGGTGCGCAACAGTAATCGTCGCAGTCGGACCGTTACGGTGTTTACCCAGGATGATGTCGGCTTCACCCGCACGTGGGTCGTCACGCTCGAACGCGTCGGGACGGTGCAACAGGATGACCATGTCGGCGTCCTGCTCCAGACTGTTGTGCACAGCCACGCCATCGGCGATGAAGTTGTGCGTTCCAGGTACTGTCCCGTCGTACACATCCTGTTCGCCGAGATCCTCTATCTCGATCACCTTGTCCCAGAACACGTCGTTGGTCGCAAGCATCTCGATGTCCGCGTCGTCGAGGACTCTCGCGACACGGGCCAGGCGTGAACGACTCGGCGAGTGCTTCCACATCGTCGACCCACAGAACCTAGACCCCAGCGCAGCCGAGAACTCGCGGTGTGTGATCTGCTTGGCAGACAACAGGGTCCGCACATGCGTCCAGACTTCCTTCGGAACTGTGTCAACATTTGTGTTGCGAACCATCGGCTCCAACTCGACTAGTGCGGCCTCGGCGAGTTCACCGCGTTTTCCATGGACGCCGACGTCTCGGAGGAACGTTGTTTGATTCTCGGAGCCGTCGATCGTCAGGTGATAACAATCGCGGTAACCGCTCTTTCGAACGGTCTTGATTCGCCCGTGTACCCCCACACGGAGAAGCAGCTGTGCAACGTCGTCGACGAGCCGGCGGCTCGTCGAGGCGTAGTACACCCGGGCTTGCTTTCCCTTGGTATCCCAACGCACCGATCCATCAGTTGCCCACAGATGACGCAGGAAGAGTGCAACCTGATCGGTCGGCAGGGCGAAGACCGGGCGGGGAACGAACTTCTCGTAGCTGCGGAGACCAAATAGACCTAATCCGTCCAGCCATGCAGCGATAGGGTTCCGCTTACCGTGCGTCAGGCGTTCCGGCGCGCGAAGCCGCAGAGTGGTGCATCGCGCCGCCGGGTACTCGTCGCGTACGGCCGTTATGCCGAAGTGCGTTGCTGCTTCCGTTACCGCGGACAGATTTGCCTCGTCCACACTCGCGTAACGAATGGGTTGGCGTTTAACGCACGATCCATCACCGATCATGTGCGCGAGCATGATGATCTCGTGCTCAGGAAGACGCTCTGTCTGCACAGGCTCCGGCACGGTACGCGGTGTCGCCACCCGATCCTCGACCGCGAGCTTCTCCAACGGAATCCAGCCATCCACGGTCATGAACGGATGGTTGCCTGTCGCTTCGACCTGGCGGCCCGATGCCATCTTCACTCGGAAGACCTTCTTCCGGCCACTCGGGAACACCTTGACCATGGGGCGCGCCACCATACGCATTCGGTCGTCGAGTGACCACACCAACGGTTGCTCACCGCTGGTCAGCAACTCTCCGAGAGTCGACTCCGAACCATTGTCTGCACGCAGGATCCTGGTAGATGCCGGGAGACAGCCCGACTCGCGAAGGTCAGAAATCATGGGACGCTTGTCAGTTCGTTGTTCGGGACCACGGTTCAGCTGACTGATCGCGACCACCGGGACTTCAAGTTCCTTCGCGAGCAGCTTGATGCTTCGCGAGAACTCCGAGACTTCCTGCTGGCGAGATTCGACCTTCTTGCCCGACGACATCAGCTGCATGTAGTCGATGACGACCAGTTTGAGGTCATGCTTTTGCTTCAAACGCCGTGCCTTGGCGCGGATTTCCATCATTGTCAGGTTGGGCGAGTCGTCGATGAACAGCGGCGCCTCGGAGATCTCGCCCATCCGTCGCGCAAGCCGTGTCCAGTCGTCGTCGCTCATCTTTCCCGACCGCATGTCGCCGAGTTTGATCTTCGCTTCCGCCGAGAGCAATCGCATCACGATCTCGGTTTTGCTCATTTCCAAGGAGAACATGGCGCTGGTCATATGGTGCTTGATCGAGCATGAGCGCAAGAAGTCCATGGCGAGCGTGGAGTTGTGGGTCGGGATCATCGACTCACCGGCGAGATACATGTGGTCGACGTTGTCGACCTGGACGCACCGCACGGGGACGCTGGCGATGGGGCGTACGTCGACGATCGTTCGAGCACGCCGAATACTTCTTAAAAGTTCTTTGTGTAGCAACGCTTTCTGCGCGGCAAAGAAGACCTTGTCGTCGGTTTCAAAAGTGACTGACGCCGCCTCAGACCGCATGTCGACGGAATAGCCCAGGCCCGACACGAGGTCGCGAACCTGCATCGCCAAGGCGGCAGGCCCCCGGAACTCGACTGCGCCCGATTCGGCGACCTCACCGGCAACATCTAGCAGACCGGCCAACAAATCCCGACGTTGCGCTGCTGACCCCCGCAGGTAGTCGGCCGAAAGATGATCGATATCAAGCGCGTTGAGAGAATCCTCGGCGGCGACGCCGTCGACACGCATGGCAACATCCGGCGCCGCGAACTCCAGGGTTCCGCGCGAACCGACCCAAGCGCCTACCGCGTAGGCGTCGACATCCAAGTGGGCGAAGGGCAGCTCCACCGGATCGACGTTGGCGACGGTCGGTGCTTGGCCTGCGGCCAACGCCGCTGCGATCTCGGCGGTGGTCGACACCGTTGAATCCACCAACCACTGGTGCTGCTCATCGGCGACGATCACTGAACCATCAGAGAACTCGACCTCATAGCAAGGCCGACCAGCCATCACCTCGGTAGCAGCAACGACGCGTGTGGGCTTGCCGTCGGCGCCGATCAGGTGATCGCCGACCTGCACCTGCCCCATGGTGGTCCATCCCGAAGGCGTGGCCAGCGGTGTGTCGAGCGCCAGGGCTTTTCCGACACCAGGCCGCGCAGCCACGATGATCATCTGACCTGCGTGCAGACCGTTGGTGAGTTCGTCGAGATCGTGGAAACCCGTTGGCACACCGAGCGACAGACCGCCACGCGACGCGATGGAGTCGATCTCGTCCATCGTCGGCTGCAGCAGCTCTTCAAGGGCCACATAGTCTTCTGCGGTCCGGCGTTCGGTGACCTCGTAGACCTCGGCCTGTGCACGGTCGACGACCTCTGCGACGTCTTGACCGTCGGCTCCGGCGTAGCCGAACTGAACGATGCGGGTGCCGGCTTCGACCAGACGACGCAGGATGGCCTTCTCCGCGACGATTTCCGCGTAGTAGCCGGCGTTGGCGGCTGTCGGAACCGTCGAGATGAGAGTGTGCAGATATGGGGCACCACCGATGCGGCGCAGCTCCCCCGCACGGTCCAGTTGACCTGCCACGGTGACGGCGTCGGCGGGCTCACCCTTGGCGTACAGGTCGAGGATCGCGTCGTACACGGCCTGATGCGCGGGACGGTAGAAGTCGCCGGGGCGGAGTTTCTCGAGAACGTCGGCGATCGCGTCCTTCGACAGCATCATGCCGCCGAGGACGGATTGCTCTGCGGCCATGTCTTGAGGAGGCTGACGACCGAAATCCTCGCTCGGGGGAGCCTGCTCTCGAGCCTCGGCATGCCCACGGTCGTCAACTACGGCCAAGACGCCACCCCTTCTCGCTTACCTGTTCGAAATCAGTCTCGCAGGACTGTCCGACAAGCCCCGACCAGCTCCGGTCACGCCGATCCAGCAATCCACTCGGCCAGACACTATGGGCTCAGAGCGGACGTGCCAAACCGAGCTGTGCGCAACCCTGTGCACCAACTGTGGACGCTCCGCGCATACCTGTTAGCGCCCTGTTGGGAACTTGTGGATAAGTCAGCGACTTTCTCCCGTTTTGCCTCTTCAGGATAGGTTTCACATATTTGAACACTGTGGATACCTCTCTGGCGGCGTGTCTCTCCATGTCCGCTTTCGGCGTGTTCCTTTTCTTCGGCCAGTTCCGCGGCAGGCGGTCTGCGGCTCGAGGTCCCTCGATCAGGTGAACACCTTGACCGGCTGCAAATTGATCGTTACGATCACGCCCCCGGACCCTGCCAACCCGCTACATCTGAACTCGCGAAGTGGTGCAATGAACATCACGCAAGCGATGCTGGGGAGGCATTCATGAGAAAGCTCATCGGTGTGTTGGCAGCGCTGGCGGCCACGGCCGCAACGCTCACGGTCGGGTCGCCGGCTTCGGCCGCTCCAGGGCCCGACTACACGCAGGTGCCCGACCTCTCCGGCTACGCGGCGGTCGACCCCGATCCGTACTTCTCACTCGATTACAAAGACAACGGACGCACCTTCTTCGTCACCCCGGGCGGTCGGGTGTGTGCGCTCGGCTCCGGGTACGCGTACGTCGGCTGCAACGGCCGACCCGGCGGAGCTCCGCGCGACGCCGTGGGAGTGGCCATCTCAGGAGGCCAAGAAGGCCCGTACTGGGTTCCCCGGGGCACGGCGTACAGCACAGTCCCCCAAGGATGGTTCCAACCACCGTTGCTCGATGTCGGGCAGTCGATCACGGTCGCCGGTTCGACGTGCGCGGTGAGCCCGATCACTGTCACCTGTGTCGGCGGTCCCCGCGCGTTCACGGTCGCGCAGTCGTGGTTCAAGTTCGTCTATCCGGCGGGCGACAAGTACCACGACAACAACATCAACCCGAAGTACTTGCCACCTGATCAACGGTGAGCAGCTGACGATTCAGTACGCCATTACGTCTGGTTCAGGTCGTCCTGATACGTCTTCATCGCGCTGATCATCGCGATGAACACCCGGTGTGCAGCCTCGAGATCCTCGTCCGGAAGTTCCGCAAGCGCGTCGTGAGTGTGCTTTCCCAGGGGCGCGAAGAACGCTCTTGCCACCGCCATCCCATGATCGTCGTAGTGCAACATCACTTTTCGACGGTCTTTCTCGTGCGCCTCACGCCGGATGTGCCCCGAACCGATCAGCCGTTCCACGAGGTGGGTCACCGCGCCACCGGACACCTGCATCCGCTGACCGAGCGCGCCGGATGTGAGTGGCTCACCGGCCGAGTCCGCGACCATCACGTGCAGCAGGGCACGAAAATCATTGGCACTGAGATTGTTCAGCCCGGCGAAGACTCGCGAGATCTGATCCGACTCCGCCGAGAGGGCCCGCACATCGGCCGACATCTGAAACTCCAACTCGGCACGCGGGTCCCCCGAAGGGACTTGCTCGGACATCGTTTCCTCCTGCCGGCGGTACAACTGCACCGGAAGATAGTTTAGTTGCTCAATATTTGAAAATATGAGATTGTCTGAAATATGGCGATAAATGACACGTCAACTGATTCTCGCACCCTTTGGGATCAGCTTGCCGCCTCAGTGACCGGACGACGATCGTGGTGCATCGCACTCGTGATCGTCCTGATCTCGATCGCCGCGATGGCCCTCATCGGTGAGAACGACTCCGCCGGCGAGGCTCCCCAGTCACTGCCGGCCAACGCGGACTCCGCGGAGGTCAACGACCTGCTGGAACAGTTCCCCGACTCCGACGTCGCCCCAGCAGTTCTCGTCGTTGTCCGCAACGACGGCAACGCGCTGTCCCCGTCCGATCAGGAGGCCGTCGCAGCGGCCCAACAGCGCATGCTCGCCGTCGAGCGGTCAGTCCCCACAGTCAGCCCCACCGGCCCGCCGGTAGTGCTCTCACCGGACCAGATGGCGGCGATCTCGATCGTGCCGGTGAGCGCCGACCTGAACGGCTTCAAGCTCACCGACCTCGTCGACGAACTCCGAGCCGCGGCCGACGACGGATTGCCCAGCGACCTCACCACCTACGTCACCGGCGGCCCGGCCTTCGGCGCCGACACCGCCAACTCGTTCTCCGGCGCCAACGTCACCCTCCTCGCGGTCACCGCCCTGGTGGTCGCCCTGCTGCTCATCGTCACCTATCGATCACCGGTGCTGTGGCTGGTGCCGCTGATCGTCGTCGCCTTCGCCGACAGACTGGCCAGTTCCGTCGGCACCGGGTTGGCCGAACTCACCGGATTGTCGTTCGACGGCTCCACCTCAGGCATCACCAGCGTCCTCGTGTTCGGCGCCGGCACCAACTACGCCCTG
This sequence comes from Williamsia sp. 1135, assembly GCF_002095395.1. Classification (GTDB taxonomy): domain Bacteria; phylum Actinomycetota; class Actinomycetes; order Mycobacteriales; family Mycobacteriaceae; genus Williamsia. The sequence goes on along the minus strand of NZ_MJEI01000079.1, from coordinate 59,898 downwards.
CTGTTGATCTCTCGCTACCGCGAGGAACTGCGCGCGGAGGCCGATCATCGAATCGCGTTGCGACGGGCGGTCCGCCAAGCCGGACCGGCCATCCTGGCGTCCAACGCGACGGTGGTCTTGGCACTGTTGACCCTGCTGCTCGCCGTGCTCCCGAGTACCCGAAGCCTCGGCGCACTGGCCGCTGCGGGCCTCGTGGTGGCGGTGATCTTCGCATTGCTGGTGCTGCCACCGTTGCTGGCTTTGTTCGGCACCAAACTCTTTTGGCCGTTCATACCGAAGGTCGGCGATCCGGTGCCCACCGAGGGCGGTGCCTGGTTCCGCATCGCGGGAGCGGTCTCCCGACACCCCGCGCGAGTGCTCGCCGTCGCCCTGACCGCACTGGTCGCCTGTTCGCTCGGACTGGTCGGGGCGAACATCGGTCTCTCCCAGACCGAACAGTTCCGGGTCAGTGCCGACTCCGTCGAGGGTTTCGACGAGCTGTCCGAACACTTTCCACCCGGACAGTCCGACCCCACCACGATCGTCGCGAAAACATCAGCGGCCGAGCAGATTCAGGGAATCATCGAATCCACTGACGGGGTGGTGTCCGTAACAGAGACCGGACAGTCCGACACCGGTTTCACGAAGTGGTCCGTGGTGCTCGATGCAGGCCCGGCATCGCAGCAGGCCTTCGACATCATCGATGAGCTACGCACCTCCACCGGCGAATTGCGCGGCGCCAATGCGTTGGTCGGCGGATCCGATGCCAAAGCCCTGGACATCCAAAATGCCTCCGAGCGTGACCGATTGGTCATCATCCCGCTGATCCTCGCGGTGGTGTTCGTCATCCTGATCGTGTTCCTGCGAGCGGTGGTCGCGCCGGCGGTACTGGTTGCGACGACCGTCCTGAGCACCCTCGCGGCCATCGGAATCGGCAGTCTCATCAGCGAACACGTCTTCGGATTCCCCGGCCTCGACAACAACGTCCCGCTCTACTCGTTCCTGTTCCTAGTCGCCCTCGGCATCGACTACACCATGTTCCTGGTGATCCGCGCCCGTGAGGAAACACCGGAATACGGTACAAGACAGGCGATCATCCGAGCAGTAGCGTCGACCGGAGCCGTGATCACCAGTGCCGGAATAGTTTTGGCCGCCGTCTTCTGCGTGCTCGGCATCCTGCCGCTGATCACGCTGACACAGATCGGAATCATTGTCGGACTGGGTATCCTTCTCGACACTTTCCTGGTACGAACAGTGGTGATACCAGCTCTCTTCAGCCTGATCGGGCCTCGCATGTGGTGGCCCGGCAATGTGGATACACAAGCGCGTCCACACCCGCAGTTACAACCGCAACAGAATTAGGAGATGGCAACCATGGCGTTCTCACCTCGAAAACTCACCCGCGCAGTGATCGGCGGTATGGCGATCGCGTTCGCGCTCGCCTGTGCGGCCCCGGCCTCGGCCGACACCAGTTCACTCCCTCAGCCGCTGAAGCCGGTGGCCAAAGTGGACACCACGAAGTACCTCGGAACCTGGAACCAGATCGCCGCGATCCCGCAGCCGTTCAACCTGATCTGCGCGCGCGACACCCAGGCGCAGTACGACCTGATCGATGCGAGCAACATCCGGGTCGAGAACACCTGCACCACATGGACAAACGAAGAGAACAAGATCGTCGGCAACGCGCGCGTCAACGACGCCGTCACCGGCGCGCAGCTGCACGTGAGCTTCCCCGGCGTCCCGACGCAGGAGTCGAAGTCCGGCCCCACCAATTACGTCGTCACCTACATCGCCGACGACTACTCCTGGGCCTTCGTCGGAAGCCCCGAACGCACCTCGGCATTCGTGCTGTCCCGGTCACCGAATGTGACCACCGCGCAGTGGAAGCAGATCCGCAAGATCGCCGAGGACCGCGGCTACAACGCCTGCACGATCCTCACCTCACCGACCACCGGTGGCTCGAACGAGATCCGCCCACTCTGCACGGTCTGACCTGACCTGAGCTTCCAGGCTCCCACTCCAGATACAGCAAACCCCCGACCTGATGGCCGGGGGTTTGCTGTATGACTTGCCTGTGACTACTCGCCGGCAGCCACGGTCAGACTGAACTTGGCGGCGACATCGCCGTGCAGGTTCACCACGACCGGGTACTTGCCGGTGGCCTTGATGTGGCCCTCGGGCAGTTCGACGGTGCGCTTGTCGAGAGCCGGTCCCCCGGCGGACTTGATCGCGCCCACGACGTCAGCCGTAGAGACCGAACCGAACAGCTTGCCGGAGTCGTGGGTCTTGACGCCCAGCTTGACCTCGGCGAGGCCTTCGATGGCCTGCTTGAGCTCGTTGGCGTGCTCGACGCCACGAACCTCGCGGAGATCCCGCGAGCGACGGATGCCGTCGACCTGCTTCTGTGCTCCACGGGTGGCAACGATGGCCAGTCCGCGGGGCAGCAGGAAGTTACGGCCGTAGCCGTCTTTGACCTCGACGGTGTCGCCTGCGACACCCAGGTTCTCAACCTCTGCGGTGAGGATCAGTTTCATGTTCTTGGTCCTTTCCGCTTATCGAGAGGTCGAGGTGAAGGGCAGCAGGGCAACTTCGCGCGAGTTCTTGACGGCGATGGCCACGTCCCGCTGGTGCTGGACGCAGTTACCGGTGACCCGACGCGAACGGATCTTGCCACGATCGGACAGGAAACGACGCAGCAGCGCGGTGTCCTTGTAGTCGATCAACAGGTTCTTCTCTTTGCAGAAAGTGCAGGCCTTGGCCTTGACGATCTTTTCTGCACCACGGACCTTCCGTCCGCCTTTAGCTTTTCCAGCCATGTGTACATACTCCAAAAGTGTTCTCTAGCCGCGGCATGTGACTGCCGCGCCCGAGGATGTTCGTCAGAACGGTGGTTCGTCGTCCCCGCCGCCGAACGATCCGCTAGCTGGGGCGCTGCCCCACGGATCGTCGTTCTGCGCAGCGCCGCCGCCGCCGGAATTGCCCCCGCCGCCGCGGTTTCCACCGCCGCCGCCCGATCCGGCATTGCCGCCACCGCCGCCTCCACCGCGCGAGGCCCGATTGACCTTGGCGGTGGCATAGCGGAGCGAGGGACCGATCTCGTCGACCTCAAGTTCGACCACTGTGCGCTTCTCACCCTCACGGGTTTCGTACGACCGCTGCTTGAGCCGGCCGGACACGATCACGCGTGAACCCTTGGTGAGAGACTCTGCGACATTCTCGGCGGCATCGCGCCAGATGTTGCAGCGCATGAACAGCGCTTCTCCGTCTTTCCATTCGTTGGTCTGCCGGTCGAACGCCCGCGGCGTCGAAGCCACGGTGAAGTTCGCGACGGCGGCACCCGACGGCGTGAACCGGAGTTCCGGATCTGCCGTGAGGTTCCCAACGACGGTGATGATGGTGTCGCCTGCCATGTGTATCTCCCGAGTTCAGTTGCGATTGCGCAGTGGTTGGGGTCGATGTGCACCGAGTGAGCCCCTAGTCAATAAGGAACCCTAGAGCCCGGTACCGACACGCATTGGACGTTCAAGAGACCTGATCGGTTCTCCCGAACATCCAGCGGCTACTTGGCCGGTTTCGCGGCAGCCTTGGCTGCGTGCTTGGCAGCAACCTTGGCGCGGCGTACCTTGGCACGCTCGTCGACGCGCATCACCTTGGTGCGCAGCACCGACTCGTTCAGCTTGAGCTGACGATCGAGCTCGGTGACGGTTTGGGGTTCCGCATTGAGATCGACGACTGCGTAAATTCCCTCGGTGTGCTTGAGAATTTCGTAGGCAAGACGGCGCTTGCCCCAGACATCGACGCCTGCAACATTTCCGCCATCCTGGCGAATCACGTTGAGGAAGGTATCCAACGATGGAGCAACAGTTCGCTCATCCAGGTTGGGGTCAAGAATGACCATCAATTCGTAGTGACGCATAAGACCTCATCACCTCCTATGGACTAGGTCGGCCACGGACGTTCCGTGGCAGGAGGGTCGCCGCGTCGGCAACGCTGGCCAGGCTACCTCAACTGACCGTGACCAGCGAAATTCGCCAATCTGCGCATCGAAACTGAATCTCCAGTTAGTTTCTGCGGATGAGCACCCCGACTGTGATAGCCGTCACCGAAGACCTGACTACCGACTGGCTGACCGGAGTCATCGGCGGTGGCGCTGTCGCCGCATTCGAGACCACCCGGATCGGGACGGGTCAGATGAGTGAGAGCCACCGGGTCAGTGTCCGCTACGACGACGGGGACGGCCCGGAATCGGTGGTGCTGAAGATCGCGGCCTCCGACGAGACGAGTCGCTCGACCGGGGTCTCGCTCGGACTCTACGAACGCGAGGTCCGCTTCTACGCCGACATCGCCGCCTCGATCGCCCCGGCGCCTTGGCCCGCTGCCACCACGCGAGCTACGAAGCCGATTCGGGAACGTTCGCCCTGGTGCTCGAGGACGCGGGACCGGCGGAGGTCGGCAACGACATTGCGGGCGCCACCCTCGGCCAGGCCGAACTCGCGGTTACGGCCCTGGCGCGAATCCAATCCGCGGTGCTGAGCAACGACGATCTGGCCGCCACCGAGTGGCTCAATCGCGAGGCGCCGATCAACCAGGCGCTGCTCGCCTCCCTGTTCCCGGCTTTTGTCGATCGGTACGGAAGCCGGCTGGACCCGCGGCATCAAGAGTTGGCACAGCAGATGGTCGACAGCTGGGACGCCTATCTCGCCGAGCAACAGGCCATGCCGCATCAAAGTCTGATCCACGGGGATTTCCGCCTCGACAACCTGCTCTTCGGGCACCCCGGCGCGGCCCGACCCGTGACGGTCGTCGACTGGCAGACCGTGGCGTGGGGCCCGGCGACCAACGATCTGGCGTATTTCCTCGGGGCGTCTCTGCCGACCGAGCTGCGACGCGCGCACTTCGACGAGCTACTGCAGATCTACTTCGACGGGCTCGGCGGACGCGGTCCGGCCTCGGTCGACGAGGTGCGCGACGGCGTCCGCAGACACACCTTCTTCGGCATCCTGATGACCATCGTCCCGTCGGTGATCGTCGAGCAGACGGACCGCGGCGACGAGATGTTCATGACGATGTTCGCGCGACACTGTGAACTGGCGCTCGACCTCGAGTCCGCGGCGACGCTGCCCGCTGCCCGAGCCCTCGAACCGCTCGCACCCGAACCGACGGACGAGTTCGCTCATACGCCCGGCGACGAACAACTGTGGAACGAGAGCTGGTACTTCGACGTCGCCGACGCCCAGGCCGGAGTCGGCGCTTACGTCCGAATCGGGGTGACCCCCAACCAGAGGAGCTCTTGGTACACCGCGATGATCTGCGGGCCAGGGCGCCCGACCATCGCAGTCCTCGACTTCGATCTGCCGACCCCGCAGGACCTGAGCTTGGCCACCGAGAATCTGCAGGCAACTCACCGCTTCGACGAACCGCTCACCGCCGCGTCGGTGACCTTGCGGGGGCGAGGCGAGGCGTTCGACGACCCCGCCGCGATCCTGCGCGGCGAGCGTGGCCGGCCCGTCGAGGTGCGTATGGACCTGCAGTTCGCCAGCGCGGGCACCGCGTACCGGTACCGCGTGACACCGCGCTACGAGATTCCCTGCCTGGTCACCGGCACCATCAGCGTCGACGGCGAGATCATCTCGCTCCAGGACGCGCCAGGACAGCGCGACCACTCCTGGGGTGTCCGCGACTGGTGGGGCATGGACTGGGTGTGGAGCGCGCTCCACTTTCCCGACGGCACCCATCTCCACGGTCTCGACCTGCGGATCCCCGACCTTCCGCAGATGAGCATCGGCTACGCACAGCTGCCTGGCCTACCACTACTCGAGCTGAGCCGGCACGTCGCCGACTCCGAGTTCACCGGCGACGGCCTACCCATCTCGGCACATTTGGAGATCGAACCGGGAAACGCCGCACTCACCTTCGAACCCCTCGGACACGGGCCGCTCCGACTCGAATCCGAGGACGGCAGGGTCGCCTACTTCGCCCGGGCGTGGGGGCGGGTGACCAGCGCCGACGGCTCCATTGGCGTGGGCTGGATCGAGTGGAATCGCAACCAGATTTCGTAGCGCCAGATGTGCGCCCCTACTCTGTAGCCCATGCCATCGCCGCCCCGCGCTTCGACGTGGGAAGAGGCGACCCCCAAAGGTCACTCTGGCCACGCTCCTTCCTGGCGGACCCGCATCAGCGCAGGACGCGGCGAACTCATCCTCATCCTGCTGATCTCGTTGCTGGTCAGCTCCTTCTTCATGTGGCTGAGCTACCTGGGTAAGGCCACGTGCGGCGGGGCGCCCTTCGACGAGTTCGGCCGAAGCTCCGTCTGGCCCGTCGGTTCGGGCGAGATCGTGATGCCCTGTTACTCGGATCTGCAGTTCCTGTGGGTCGGCCGCGACATCAACAATCACATCTTCCCGTTCATCCACGGCGGTATCGACGACAACGGCGTGCTCTACGGCGGCGTCGTCGAATACCCGGTGCTGTCCGGTCTGCTGATGTACATCGGTGCCAGCGGTGCCCACACCGACATCGACTTCCTGACCCAGTCGGCGATCCTGCTTGCACCGTTCGGCGTACTCATCGTCATCCTGCTCGCCCTGCTGGCGCGCTGGTGGGTGTTGCTCTGGGCCGCGACCCCGCCGCTGATCCTCTACGCGTTCCACAACTGGGAACTCCCCGTCGTCGCGACCACGGTGGGCGCGGTCGCGGTGATGGTGCTCGGTGCACGTATCAACAGACGCACGGGTAGACCGTGGATGTCGTTGCGTACCAGCGCACTCTGGGCATCTTTCATCCTGTCGATCGGATTCTCACTCAAGATCTATCCGGGCCTGTTCGTCCTCCCGCTGGCCATCTTCGTGCTCACCCGCGGCTTGGCACCGAGGTCTGCCGGGGACGAGGACGACTCGCGGGTCCGCCTCGACTGGGCGGGCGCAGGTGCGGTTGCCGGAGTCGCGGTCGCGACCGTGCTCGCGGTCCAATTGCCGTTCATGATCGCCGGATTCGAGGGATGGCAGGCGTCACTGTCGTTCCAGGGCAAACGTAAGGCCGATGTCGACACCAACTCCATCTGGTACTGGGGGCTGCGACATTTCACTGGCAGCGGACCCAGCGACGACCCCAGCCTGTACAACTCGATCGTCGGGGTTGCCTCGCCGCTGCTGATCATCGCCTCGCTGGCCCTGGCGGTCTGGTTCGGGCTACGGCACTGGCAGCGCGGCAACGTCTTTCCCTGGATCGGTGTCAGCGCCGCGATGCTGGCCGGGTTCATGCTGTTCCACAAGGTGCATTCGCCGCAGTACACCCTGTGGATCCTGCCGTTCTTCGTTCTTCTCAAGGTCGACTGGCGCGTGATCCTGTTGTACCTCATCGGCGATCTCGCCTTGGACCTCACCATCTTCCGGATGTTCGGAATCCTCACCCGCGGCGACGACATGACCTGGTGGGTCATGGGCGGCGTACAGCTCGGCGTGTGGTCGCACGCGCTCTGCCTCGCGTTCCTGATCTACCACTTCGTGGGCAGAGGGCTACGCGTTCCGCCTGAAATACCCTCGACGGCCGGGCCTCGGAGCGCTACCGTACCGGCATGACCTGGATGAGCGCCCCCGTCCTGTCCGGTACGCGAGTTACATTGCGGCCCTTGGAGCTTTCCGACGCTGCCGACTTGGCTGCTGCCGTCGACACCCCTGAGCCGTTCCGGTGGACGACCGTCCCCGCCGGCGAGCAGGAAGCCCGCGATTACATTCAGACCGCTCTCGACACCCCCGATCGGGTCGCGTTCGCAGTCGTCGACCAGACGACCGACAGGATCGTCGGATCGACCAGTTACTACGACATCAGCCCCGTGAATCGGGCTCTCGCCGTCGGCTACACCTGGTACTCCGCATCGGTGCAGGGCACGACCGTCAACCCGGATGCGAAGCTGCTCCTGCTGCGGCGCGCGTTCGAAGACCTGGGCGCGGTACGGGTGGTGTGGCACACCGACGAGCGCAACGCCCAGTCACGGGCGGGAATCGCGAAACTCGGCGCCACCTTCGAAGGTCTACTCCGCAAACACAAGCCGTTGGCCGGCGGCGAGTGGCGGACCACCGCGCAGTTCGCGATGACCGACGACGACTGGCCCGCTGCGCGATCGACACTGCAGGAACGCCTGCGCTGAGCTCACGTGCAGGGCTAGGAGTCCTCGAGGAGCAGCGGTCCCGTGGCCGGATCGTCGTCGAGGTTTCGGACTGTTGGCGTGCGGCGCGGCCACGGCATCCGATCGGGAGCGAGATCGAGAACGCCGCCACCGGGGTCGTCGGCAGACAGCCGCCGCCACCCGTGCCCACGGCGAACCAGGTCCTCGGTCGGATGATAGATCTGCCAGATGACCAACGCGCACAGCGCGATCACTGCGATGTCGCGGATCACCACGGCTGTGAGGAACCACTGCTCCGGCAGCCCGTCACCGGTCTCCTGGAACAGGTACCACATCATGCGCGGCACCCACACGAGTGAATCGATCACCATCCAGGCCAGCAAGATCCGGGTGTGAGGTAACGCGAGCACCGCCAATGGCACCAGCCACAACGAGTACTGCGGGCTCCACACCTTGTTGACGAGCAAGAATCCGGCAACGGTCAAGAACATGAGCTGCGCCAGTCGCGGACGCATGGGAGCGTGAAACCCCATGAACGCCACTACGAGGCAGATCAGGATGAACAAGCCCATGCTGATCGCGTTGAGCAACGACGGCGCCTGCCCCGGCTGATTGCCCCACTGATACCCGGACACCGCCGAGATGACGTTGAAGAGGGTGTCGGGGTCGGTGCCGCGTTCTGAGTTGTACAGGAAGAACTCTGACCAGCCGCGGGGGTACAGCACCATGATCGGCAGGTTGATCACCAGCCAGGTGGCGGCCGTCATGACAGCGGTGATCCCGAAGTCGCGAACCTTGCCCGCGCGCAGGCACAGGATGAGCAAAGGGATCAGCAACAACCCGGGATACAGCTTCGCGGCCATCCCGATCCCCAGGAAAAGCCCGGTGAGCCAGGGGTTTCGACGCGACCACGCCAACATGGCGACGGCGAGCGCGGCGGTGGCGATGGCGTCGAAGTTCGTGAAGATGTGCACGATCACCAACGGCGATGCGGCGGCCAACGCTGCAGCCCACACCCGGCGCTGGGCGGTGAGCGCGGTGGCCCAGATGGTGACCAGCCAGCACAGCGCAAGACCGAGCGCGACCAGATTGAAGAACAGCACCACATCGAGAGCCGCAGGCACGCCCCAGTTCTCGTGCGCCCACTCCCACCCCTGCGCGGTTTGCGCCGCGGCGTACATGAACATGCCCGTGGCGACCGGGTACTCCATGAAGCGCTGTTCCTGGCCACCGTTTCCGTCGTCTTGGAACCAGGACGCCTTGTACGGCAGCGCTCCCTCGTTGAGTTTCTCGGCACCGTAGAGGGGGATGGTGTCGGCGTAACACATCGCCGTGTACTGGCGGTGGTTGTCCCAGTCCAGACCCAGGACCTTGGTGGTCTTGTCCGGAGCCTGCTGCAGGCAACCGGCTTTCGCGAACCACCCGAGTGCCAGAAATACGAGGGCGATCAGCAGGATCACCCGGACCGGGGTCCAGCCGGGACTGCGGCCGACGACTGCGTGCAGGCCGACTGGGCCACCGATCACCATGCTGCCCGGAGCCGCGATGGGGTCGCTGCGGCTCGGCAGGATTCGGGTGCTCGCCTCGCGCCGATCGGGAGCGAACTCCGTCGGCGACTCGAACAGGTCCAGCGAATCGGTTGTCAGCGCCTGCTCGGCGCGAGGCTCATCGTCTCGGGCCCCGACTCCGCTCGCCGAGTCACCCTCAGTCGTCACGAACCGTCGCCTACGGGCTACCGCGGCCCGGGCCGCCCTCTTCGGGAGGCAGGGTCGGTTCCGTCTCCGTCTCTGTGTCGGGATCCGGGTTTGCCTGCCCCGGCAGCGGTATCACCACGCCCGGCGCGAGGGTCACTCCCGGCTGGGTGGTCGTGGTCGGTGGGGCCGTCGTCGTGGTGGGCGGCCTGCTACGGGTTGTCGTGTAGGTCTCGGGCGGCGGCTCGTACGGCACGCCTGCGACCCCACCGATCTCCGTGGGTTCCGGGAAGTTCTCGATCGGCTGGCCATCGAGCGCACGGTTCATGGCGGTGCGCCAGATCTGGGCGGGCAGTCCCGACCCGTAGATGGTTGCGCCGCTGTAGTTCTTCAGCGCCCCACCCTTGTCGGTACCGACCCACACCGCCGTCGACAGCTGCGGGGTGTAACCGACCATCCAGGCATCCTTGTTGAGGCCGGTGTCCCCGAGCTGGGTGGTTCCGGTCTTGGATGCAGACGGGCGTTCGCCGCCATCAAGTGCGTTGCCGTTGGAGTACGCCGCGATCGGTTCCAGTGCCGCGGTGGTGTTGTCGGCGACCTCGGCGGGGAGCCGGCGCTCACCCTGGTTGTCGGTGCGCTCGTACAGCACCTCACCCTTGGAGTTCTCCACCTTCTGCACGAAGTGGGGGGAATGGAACATTCCCGACGCGGCGAGGGTGCCGTACGCCGAGGCCATGTCGATGACCCGCGAATCGTACTGTCCGAGAACCACACCACCCTCGACGCCGCCGTCCGGGTTCTGCAGCGTCTTGACCCCATTGCTGGAGACCTCGGGGATACCCGCGCGGTGGGCCGCTTCCGCGACAGCGTTGGGTCCGCCGTTGAGGTCCATCATCAACCGGTAGTAGACGGTGTTCAGCGACATCTTCATAGCGGTGGCCAGGTTGCAGCTGCCGCACGATTCGCCGTCGGAGTTGTTGACGGTGAATCCGCCCGCGCCCTCGAAGGGCGCCGAGCTGTAGTTCTTGGACAGCGGGATGCCTTGCTCGAGGGCGGCCACAAGCGCGAAGACCTTGAACGACGACCCGGTCTGCAGGTCGGCCTGGGCGTAGTCGTAACCGTTGCCGTCGTTTCCGCCGAAGTAGCCCTTGACCCCGCCGGTACGTGGGTCGATCGAGACCACTGCCGTTCGGATGTCGTTCGGTTCGCCTTCGCGTAAATCGTTGGCACTGCTGACGTTCGCGTTCTGCACCTGCGGGTCGATCGTCGTCGTGACCCGAAGCCCGCCGGTACGGATCTCCTCCTCGGAGATGTTGAGCGTACCCAGCTCGGCCAGTACCTGCCGCTTGATCAGGCCATTGGGTCCGTTGCTCGCCGGGTCACCGGTCTCGGCCTGCTGCTCGACGACTTTCGGGTACTGCTGCGCAAGACGGTCTTCTTCGGTGATGGCCCCGGTGGTCACCATTCCGTCGAGGACGTAGTTCCAACGGCCCTCGGCTGCCTGCAGATTCGTCGCGGGATCGTAGTAGGACGGGGACCGGATCGAGCTCGCCAGGACCGCAGCTTCGGGCAAGGTGATGTCGCGGATGTCTTTGTTGAAGTAAGCCTTCGACGCAGCCGAGACACCGTAGGCGCCGCGACCGAAGTAGATGGTGTTGAGGTAGGCGGCGAGAATGTCCTGCTTCGACCACTCGTTGGCCATCTTCGTGGAGATCGCGAGTTCGCGGAACTTGCGCTGGTAGCTGGCCTCGTCACCGGTCAGCACGTTCTTGACGTACTGCTGGGTGATCGTCGAGCCACCGCCGGCGTCTTCGCGACCGGTGACCTTGCCGAGCGCTGCGCGTCCGTAGCCGCTGATCGAGAACCCGGCGTTCTCTTCGAACTCACGGTCCTCGGCGGCGATGACCGCCTGTTGCAGAACGAGCGGGATCTCTTCGATCGGGACGTCGGTGCGGTTGCCTTCCGGCGGCACGATCTTGGCGATCTCGCCACCGCGGGAATCGACGACCGTCGCGATCTGGCTCTGCTTGATGTCGCCGGGTGCGGGCACGGACAGGTCAGCGTAGGTGAACAGGAACACTGCCGCCATCACCAAGACGAACCCCGGCAGCAGTGCGCCGCCGAGGCCGACGATCCAGGCGATGACCTTGTGGAGGCGTCGCTTCTTCTGCGCCGGGGTCCGGCCAGTCGAAGCGGGACGTCCGCCATCGTGCTCCGAGGTCCAATTGGACCTGTTCGGTCCGGTAGGGCCGCTGTTCACAGATACTTCTCCATACCTTCGGTGCCCAGTACTTCTGGGCCACCGGCAGTGTCCACTTGCGATGAACCACCACCGGCTGAATTGTTTGCCACGCGGCCGCCGGCCACCCTGCGACTGCGTCGCACTTGTGGCCGTGGTGGCAATCCAGATACGTACGACTGGACCAAATGGTTCCAGCTACATGTCCGGCACACCTCCACCACATGTACCGAGAACTCCTCCTGGCTCACTGCCAGGCGCAGGATTTCCTCGGTCGTCCGGGCTGATCCCGACACCTGTCCAAGCTTCTCGCCGAACACCCACGAAACGATGGTGACCTGCTCTTTTCTGCAGATCGGGCACCGCGTCGCGCACGGTCGGCCGTGAAACTTGGCCGCTCGCAGCAGATAGGGGCTGGCATCGCAGACCTCGGCGACCCCGGTACGTCCGGAGTACACCTCGGCCAGCCGAGACTTGCGCTGTAACGCGTAGTCCACCACCTGTCGCTGCAATCGCACTCGTCAAGAGTACGTGCCACCACACGGCGACCGTCTGCGGTTGTCGCACGGGCCCGGCCCGAACACCGAGCCCTTCACGGGCGACGACACCGCGCTCGAGCGCCGCTTCGCCACGGTCAGCAGAGGACATCTGAACGCTTTCTCGCCGATACCCCTCGGATCGCCCCAGTTCAGACGCAGTTTCCTACCCGGTTATATCGGCGCGATACATTCGGGTGTACTGTTTGGCACACAGGTTTCTGCAACACGTTGAATGGAGGTGTCATCCCGATGCTCGAACTCGCAGTACTCGGTTTGCTCCTCGAGTCCCCGATGCACGGCTATGAGTTGCGCAAGCGGCTCACCGGTCTGCTCGGGGCATTCCGGGCGTTTTCGTATGGATCGCTGTACCCGTCGCTGCGCCGTATGCAGGCCGACGGGTTGATCGCTGAGGATGCCGGCCCACAAGGAACGCTCAAACGACGCGCACGTCGCGTCTATGCGCTCACTCCGAAGGGACGCGAGCGGTTCGCTGAACTGGTCGCGGACACGGGTCCTCAGAACTACACCGACGACGGCTTCGGAGTGCATCTCGCATTCTTCAGCCGGACCCCGGCAGAGGCGCGGATGCGCATTCTCGAGGGTCGTCGCCGGCAGGTGGAAGAGCGCCGCGAAGGTCTCCGTGAGGCCGTCGGACGTTCGAACCGCACAGTGGATCGCTACACGAAGCAGCTCCATCAGCTGAGTCTCGAATCCAGCGAACGTGAAGTCCGCTGGCTCAACGAGCTCATCGCCGCCGAGGGATCGGAGCGAGTCGAGGACCCGACAGCAGCGTCGCGTAACCCCGGCCCGTTACCCACCGAGACGGTCCATGCAGAACCAGAAACAACCTCAGTTACACCACACAAAGAAGGGGAACCCGACCATGGGTGACAACACCAATTCAGTTCGCGTGGCGATTGTTGGCGTGGGAAACTGCGCCTCATCCCTGGTCCAGGGCGTGCAGTACTACCAGGATGCCGATGAGAACGCCAACGTTCCCGGCCTCATGCACGTGAAGTTCGGCCAGTACCACGTTCGCGACGTGCAGTTCGTCGCCGCATTCGACGTGGACGCCAAGAAGGTCGGCTTCGACCTCTCGGACGCCATCTTCTCCAGCGAGAACAACACCATCAAGATCGCCGACGTGCCGCCGACCGGCGTCACCGTCCAGCGCGGACACACCCTTGACGGACTCGGCAAGTACTACCGCGAGACCATCACCGAGGCCGACGGCGAGGGCGCTGATGTCGTCCAGACCCTGAAAGACGCCAAGGTCGATGTACTCGTGTCGTACCTGCCCGTCGGATCCGAGCAGGCCGACAAGTTCTACGCACAGTGCGCCATCGACGCGAACGTCGCGTTCGTCAACGCCCTCCCGGTCTTCATCGCCAGCGACCCCGTGTGGGCCAAGAAGTTCGCCGACGCCGGCGTGCCGATCGTCGGAGACGACATCAAGAGCCAGGTCGGTGCCACCATCACCCACCGCGTCATGGCGAAGCTGTTCGAAGACCGCGGCGTCACCCTGGACCGCACCTACCAGCTGAACGTCGGCGGCAACATGGACTTCAAGAACATGCTCGAGCGTGAGCGTCTGGAGTCCAAGAAGGTCTCGAAGACCCAGGCCGTGACCTCGAACCTGACCGGTTCGCTGTCGGGCAAGATCGACGACAAGAACGTGCACATCGGACCCTCGGACCACGTCGCTTGGCTCGACGACCGCAAGTGGGCCTACGTCCGCCTCGAAGGCCGTGCCTTCGGTGACGTGCCGCTGAGCCTCGAGTACAAGCTCGAGGTCTGGGACTCCCCCAACTCGGCCGGCATCATCATCGACGCCGTGCGTGCAGCCAAGATCGCCAAGGACCGCGGCATCGGTGGACCCATCCTCCCCGCTTCGGCCTACCTGATGAAGAGCCCGCCCGAGCAGCTCGCCGACGACGTCGCGCGCACCCAGCTCGAAGCCTTCATTGTTGGAGCAGACGCCTGATCTGATCTGATCGAGCTTCACCCGAGAGCCGCCCACCTGTAAAAGGTGTGCGGCTCTTGGCATTCCGGGGTGCTGGAGCACTTCGACGACAACGGGCTGGGGACGGTTCACCAAGGTGGGGTGACCGCGCTCCGCCTAGCGGCCGGTGGTCTTCTCGATGAGCTCATAGGCGATGTCGGTCCGTATTCTGTCCGGATTCTCGAGATCGGCTTCGTCGTACCACGACTGGTCGGCTTCGGGGTGTGGGCCGCTGACCCCGACCTTGCCTTGCCCGTAGGGCGCGACCATGACTGCGGCGATCCCGTTGGGGTAGGTCGCCAGCACTTCGGCGTTCGAGTTCGGCTTCACGGTGAATGCGGGACGTCCTGGAAGTACATGTGCCGCTTCTGTCCGCGGTAGGTGACGTCGACGACGGTGTCCCGGTCGTTGTGGACGGTGGCGCCGGCGGTGTCGGTGTACCCGCCCACTGCGGCGGGCAGCAGGTCGAAACCGGGATCGGCTCCCGCCAGGTAGCCTCCGAAACACACGCCAAGATAGCTACCTCCGCCGCTGATCCATGCGCGCAGGTCGTCGGCGACTCCCTTGAGGTCGTCCCAACTGGACTCGAGATCCTGGCCTCCCCCAGGTTGCACGTACAGCGACGCGGTGGCCAGAGTGGCCGCGGTGAGAGGGGTGCCGGTGCCGGGACCCACATACTTGGTCCGGAACGGGTGCGGCGCATTGCGCAGGAGCGTCGCGATGGAGGGCGCGCAGTCGTCGCACCCTTGAGGACCGTTGTAGATCAGCGCGAGGGGGAGCTCGGGGTCCGGCGCACTGGTCGCAGGAGCGCAACCCATCACCATCACCAGCGCGGCCAGAGCCGTCGCGACCAACGCACGCACACTCGTCGAGCGGAAAGGACGCGATCTCCCCTGGCGGCGAACGGGCAAGTTGTCTCCTCGCGGACGGCCCGCGGCGGCGGCCCGGTGTGTGTTCGATTCGACAGCAGTGTAGACGGTTTCGGCTGTTCGGCACCGTAGATCGACGAGCAGGATCACGAAGAAGACCCACCGGATCACGGTGGGTCTTCGTGTGAGCGGCGGCGGATCAGCCGACGACGGTCGTGTCGTAGTAGCCGTCGCCGTCGGTGTCGACATGCACCGTGTCGATGTAGCCGTCGTTGTTGGCGTCCTCGTGCATCTCGTCGGCCATGCCGTCGCCGTCGGTGTCGTACTCCTCGTAGTTCGCGATGCCGTCACCATCGGTGTCGGTGAGTGCCGTGTCGACGATTCCGTCGGCGTTGGTGTCGTAGTACTCGGTGGCCATGATGTTCTCCTCGCTGGTGTGTGGCTTTCAGGGATAGGAGAGCCACGCACCGGCGAATGTTCCCGATGGCCGCGTTTTATTCAGGGCACAGGCCCTACATCTGCCAGTGCACCGGCTGCGAGATGATGTCGGCCAACCGCCTGCGGTAGTACTTCGCCGACTCCTCGTTGAACGCGCTCATCGTCTTCGCGGTCGACTCGGTGTCCCGCGCACGCATCGCGTCGAGGACGTCCTGCTGCATCTCCACCGCGGCAAGCCTGGTGGCCATCGGATGCTCGTTGGGTTCGGCGTCACGCACGAGCAACCACAGCGTCTCCATGACGATCTTCAGCGCGGGATTGCCGGCCGCCTCGTAGACACAGCGCTGGAAGACCGCATTGTTCTCCTGGAAGTTCGCGTAGTCGCCCGGGTCTTCGCGCATCCTGTCGAGTGCGGTCTGCATGACCTCGATCTGCTCGTTGGTCACGTTCGCCGCGGCAGCACGGGCCACGATGGGTTCGAGCATCAGCCGGACATCGATCACGTCGCTGATGTTGGCGCTGTCGATCTGCAGGAACAGTTTCATGGTGTTCCCGAGCGATTCGAGCTCGGGCCGCTTGGCGACCGGGCCACCACCGATGCCGGACTTGATGGTCACCAGGTCCCGGCTTTCGAGTAGCCGCAGAGCCTCTCGCACCGTGGTGCGGGCGACCCCGTGCTCGGCCACCATCTCCTTCTCGGTGGGCAGCCGCTGACCGACCACGATGCCCCCGGTGAGGATCTGATCCGCGATGACGTTTGCGATTTTTGCGGACATCTTCTGCCCGCGGACCTTCGGCCCTACGGTGTCTTCAGCGGTCATTTCTCCCCCATGGCGATCAGCTGGCGCTGCGTGGCTGTCAGCGCATTCGGCTCGTACGCTGACAACACTTTCAGCGCTCCGGCATTGCGCCCAACAGTACCCATCCGAACTGTGATGTGGGTCAAGTCTGTACATAGTTAGCGAGATTAGATACTGTAGCCGATGTCAGAAAAGTACGCAGTGCAGGACAGGAGGTAGCCATGTTGCCAACGCGGCCGCCGAATGCCGAACTCGCGCAGTCGTTTCGCGACGGTGGACACTGGAATGACAAGCCGATCGGCCATTTTCTCTCCCGCGCGGCCCAGCTCTACCCCATGGCAACGGCGGTGGTCGATGGCGCCCGCAAGCTGACCTTCGCCGAGGTCGACCTACAAGCAACCCGATTGGCGGCCGCATTGCACGCCCGTGGGGTCACCCCGGACGACGTGGTCTCCTTTCAGCTTCCCAACTGCGCTGAGGCGGTCATCGTCTTCCAGGCCGTGATGAAGATCGGTGCCGTCGCCAACCCGATCGTGCCCATCTATCGGTCCCGCGAACTACGCTTCATCCTGGGTCAAGGGCGGGCCAAGGTCGTGTTCATCCCGGCCGAACTCCGCGGCGTCGATGTGGGCGAGATGTACCACGGCCTCGCCGCCGCCCTGCCGGACCTCGAATGGATCATCTCGCTCGGCGACGCCTCCGGCGCCGGAAGCCTTGCCGTCACCTGGACCGATCTGATGAGCTCGGTGACGACCCCGATGATCAGCAAGGCCCGGGCCCTTGCACCTCCGGTTGCCGACGACGTCTGCCTGCTGCTGTACACCTCGGGCACCACCGCCGACCCCAAAGGGGCGCTGCACAGCCACAACACACTGGTCTACGAGAACCTCTCGATGATCGACTGGTTCGGTCTCAACGAGACCGACGTGATCTTCAACCCTTCACCGGTCACCCACGTCACCGGTATCAACTGCGCCTTGATCCTGCCCTTCCTGCTCGGCGCACCCGTTGTCCTGCAGGACGTGTGGGATCCCGCGATTGCCTTGCAGCGCATCGTCGCCGAACGTGGCAGCTTCATGATCTTCTCCACACCGTTTCTTCGTGGGCTGCTCGACGTTGCCGAATCAACCGGCACACCGACGCCCTCGATCCGGTACATCGTCTGCGGCGGTGCCGACATCCCGGACGCACTCACCGCCGCGGCCACCGAGCGACTCGGAACGGTGGTGCGGATGTATGGCGCCACCGAGGGCCCGTCGGTCAGTACCGCCGATCGTTGGGATCCGCTCTATCTCCGGATAAACACCGACGGGCGGCCGATCGGCCCGACCGAACTCCTGGTGTCCGACGGCAAAGGTGGCCTCGCGCAGACCGGCGAAGTCGGTGAGATCATGTGGCGCGGCCCTGACACCTTCCTCGGCTACCTCGAATCCTCGCTCAATGCAGAAGCTTTCACGGCCGACGGGTTCTTTCGGACCGGCGATCTGGGCCGCTTCGACAGCAGCGGCGGCATCCACGTCGTCGGTCGTATCAAGGACATCATCAACCGGTCGGGCGAGAAGATCAGTGCCCACGATGTCGAGAATCAGCTCAGCGAACACCCGGCTGTCGTCGAGGTCGCTGTCGTCGCCGGACCGGACCCCCGGACAGGAGAGCGCGGCTGTGCATTCGTGGTGACCCGCGACCACCGCGACCTCACCCTCGGAGAAGTCCACTCATTCCTGCTCGACCGGGAGATCGCAGTCCAGAAGATCCCGGAGAGCGTCTTCGTGGTCGATTCGCTGCCGAAGACCGCTAGCGGCAAGGTGCAGAAGTTTGCGCTGCGCGACTGGACCCGCGATCGGGATGCGCTTCCACCGCAGATGTCGGCGATGAAGTTCGCCGCAACACATGAGAAATAGGGGCCGAATGACTGTTCAGACGCCTGGCATCGAACACCTCGTCGTCACCGAGCCGGAACCGGGTATCGCACTCGTCGAGCTGGCCCGCGGCAAGGTGAACGCTATCGACACCCAGATGTACGACGAGATCGCTCAGGTCTTCGACATCTTGTCCGACAACCAGGACATCCGTGCCATCGTGCTCACCGGCCGCGGCAGGATCTTCTGCGCTGGGAATGATCTCGGCAACTTCCGGGTGATGGATGCGGTCAGCGGCGATGCCGAGATGCGCAGCGTGCGGCGCGCGCTCTTCGGGCTCTACGACTGCGCGCTGCCCGTCATTGCTGCGATCAACGGTCCGGCACTCGGGAGCGGTCTCGCGTTGGCCTCGCTCAGCGACATCGTCGTCGCCTCCGACCGGGCGACGTTCGGCCTTCCGGAGATGGGCGTCGGCGTACTGGGTGGTGGCCGGTTCACCGCCAGGATGCTTCCCCAACAGGCGATGCGCCGGATGTTCTTCACCGCCGAACCCGTCGACGCCGAAACCCTACGCAGCTGGGGTGCCCCGATCGACGTGGTGCCCCACGACGAGATCCTCGAGGTCGCGATGTCGCGGGCGCGCGTCATCGCTGCGAAGAGCCGATATGCGCTGACCCTCGCCAAGCAGTCGTTGAACGGGTGCGAAGACGTCGACCTCAAGCGCGGCTACGAACTCGAACAGACCTTTACCGTGCGACTGTCCGAGCATCCCGACTCCAAGAAGGCCGTCGAGGCCAGGATCGCAGAGATGGCGAAGGGAAAGAAGTCATGACGCCGGCACCCGGTTCGAGCGAAGCACATGTCATCGATCTGGACGCGTTCTCAGAGAAATGCGTTGCCTGGCTCGATGAGCACCTCGACCGGCGTGAGAGCGGGTCGACGGTTGCCGCCGATCCCAATTATGCGATCTTCCACAACCACACCCACGACGAGGAACGCGCGCTGATCGACACCGCACGGGACTGGCAGCGGCGCAGGGTCGATGCGGGATTCGGTGCGATCACCTGGGGTTCTGAGTGGGGTGGAGCAGGCCTCACCGCAAGCCACGAACGGGTGTACGTCGGTCTCGAGCGGCAGTACAACACGCCAGACCGTCACGAGACCGTCTTGGTCACCGTCGAATTGGTGGCGCCGACCCTCCACGTGCTCGGTACCGAGGACCAGAAGAAGCACTTCGTCACGCCTTTCCTGCGGACCGATCTCCTGTGCTGCCAGCTGTTCTCGGAACCGGGTGCAGGATCCGATCTCGCCGGCCTCTCGACCAAGGCCGTGAAGTCCGGCGACACCTGGCGTGTCAACGGGCAGAAGGTCTGGAGCTCGGGCGCGCAGTTCTCCGAGTGGGGCCTGCTCATCGCCCGCACCGACACCACCGTCGCCAAACACCGTGGGATGACAGCGTTCATGGTGCCCATGGACGCGCCCGGGGTCGACGTCCGACCCATTCGGCAGAGCTCTGGCGGTTCGACCTTCAACGAGGTCTTCCTCACCGACGTCGAACTTCCGGACTCGCTGCGCATCGGTGCCGAAGGCGATGGCTGGAAAGTCGCCCTCACCACGCTTGGATTCGAACGCAATTCGAGTGCCGGCATCGTCAGCGCCGGCGGCAACAGCGCCGACCTGGTGCGGCTGGCCAAGAGTCTCGGGATCACCGAGGACCCGCTGGTACGGCAGCAACTCGCGGACGCGGCGATCTACGAGCGCGCCGCGGCGCTGATGGTGGCGCGTTACGCAGAGCGGGAGCAGTCGGGAGCCGTTCCAGGAGTGGAGGGTTCGATCGGCAAGCTCGTCTGGACCCAGAACCTCAAGCGGATCGGCGACGCTGCCGCGTCGTTCCTCGGGCCGAAGATCCTTGCCGACACCGGAGAATCGAACACCTTCGCCTGGACCGAACATCTCCTGGGTGCGCCCGGCTATCGGATCGCGGGCGGCTCAGACGAGATCCAGCGAAACATCATCGGCGAACGCGGGCTCGGACTGCCCCGCGAACCACGTTAGGAGCTCGGCAATGCCTCTCGAATTGACGGTCGAACAACGCGATCTCGAATCCAGTCTCCGGTCGTCGCTGGCACGGACCTCAGCGGGCGAAGACGTCTGGAGTGCCTTGCTGGAGATGGGCCTGACCGAGGTCCCGTTCCCGGAGACCTACGGCGGAGCCGGATTCACCCTGAAGGACACCGCGGTGGTGATGGCCGAGCTGGGTAGATCGCTCGGTGCCGCGCCGTACTTCTCGTCGGTGATCCTGGCGGGTTTCACCCTGCTGCATGCAGGTTCGGAGGCCGCCAGGGCACAGCATCTGCCGACCATCGCAGACGGCAGCGTGACCGCCGCACTTGTGACCGGCTACCCGTTCGCGACGTCGACGATCACCGCATCGGTCGGTGTCGGTGACACGATCGTCCTCGATGGCGCGCAGGAGGCCGTGGTCGCCGGCGCGGACGCTGATCTGCTCGTCGTCGTCGCCGAAGGACCCTCCGGTACGGAGTTGGCGGTCATCGACGGTGACGCCGGCGGGGTGGTCCGCACCGCACGCGAATCCCTCGACTTCACCAGACCACTCGCACGAATAGAGTTCACCGGGGCAGTGGCCCAGCGCATCGGCGGCGATGATCTCGTCGCAGGTCTCGCGAAGGCGCAGGCCATCGCGATCACCGCACTCGCCGCCGAACAGGTGGGTGCCGCGCGCGCCTGCCTCGAGATGTCCGTGGAGTACGCCAAGACCCGCCAGCAGTTCGGCCGGGCCATCGGATCGTTCCAGTCGATCAAGCATCGGCTGACCGACATGCTCGTCGCGATCGAACTCGCGGAGGCCGCGGTGCTCGATGCGGCCGAGGCGGATACCCGCAGCGACAACGAACTGTTCGTCGCAGCCGCGACCGCCCGGGTACTGGCCTCACGAGCCGCAACCTTCGCGGCCGAAGAATCCGTCCAGATCCACGGCGGCATCGGCTTCACCTGGGAACACCCTTTGCACAGGTACTTCCGTCGGGCGAAGACGAGCGAATTGCTCTTCGGCAACACCACCGTGCACGCCGAGACAGTTGCTGCCGCGCTGGTGTCCTGAGCCAGCAGGAATGTCAGAGCGCGATCACGGCTTGTTCACTGCGCCCGCATCGACGGAGTACTGCGACGCCGTTACGTAGCGCGCCTCGTCGGAGGCCAACCAAGCCACGAGGTTGCTCACATCGCGGGGGTCGATCCACGGAACCGGGAGCAGGTTGGTCACCTTCATCGCCTCGGCGGCAGCATCGCGGGTGGGATTCGGGTCATCCGGGGAGAACAATCCCCAGGTCCGCTTGTTCTGGATCATCGGGGTGTCCACACCGGTCGGGTGCACCGTGTTGACCCGGATGCCGAAGGGCCCGAGCTCCTGCGCGAGACTCTTCATCAACCCGACCACCCCGTGCTTGCTGGCCGTGTAGTGCGGCGCATTCGCGTAACCCTGCATGCCTGCAGTGGAACTGGTCAGCAGGATGACGCCGCCGCCCTGTTTCTTGAGGTGCGGGATGGCCGCGTGCGCAGTGAAGAAGACGCCCGTCAGGTTGATGTCCAGGACGTCGCGCCATGCCTCTTCGGGCATGCCGTCGGCGTCGTGACTGATGAAGATGCCGGCGTTGGCCAGCACGATGTCCAATCCACCCAGTGCAGCAACGCCTTCGTCGAGAGCGGCGGTGAGCGCCGAGAGGTCGCGAACATCGACCTCCCGCGCAACGATTCGTCTGTCCAGACCCTCGACCAGGCGCACGGTCTCCGCCAGGTCGTTGGGCTCCGCCAACTCGTAGAACGGCGTCACGCTCTCGATCGGCCGGCAGATGTCGACCGCGATGATATCCGCGCCTTCTTCGGCGAGACGGATCGCGTGCGAACGCCCCTGTCCTCGTGCAGCTCCCGTGATGAAGGCGACTTTGCCTTCGAAACGACCACCCATGTTTTCTCACTCCTTCGCATTGTTGGGTCACGGGCGACATCGCGCCCGTACCCCTGATCTAGCCGACGACGAGCAACAGGTCTCCGCCGTCGACCTGAGCGCCCCGGCTGATCGGGACCCTGGTCACCACACCGGCTTTGGTCGCGGTGATGGTCGCTTCCATCTTCATCGCCTCGATCGAACCGACCGACTCCCCTTGAGCAACGCTGTCCCCCTCTTTCACCGACAGCGTCACCACGCCGGTGAACGGCGCCGGCAGATGTCCGGGGTCACTACGGTCGGCCTTCTCAGCCGAACGTGTCGTCGTCTCGATACTTCGATCGCGAATCTGAACCGGGCGCAGCTGTCCGTTGAGGATGCACAGGACGTTGCGCATCCCATTCGCGTCCGGGTCGGAAATTGCCTCGAGGCCGATGAGTAGTTCCACGCCTTTTTCGAGCTGCACCCGGTGTTCTTCGTCCTGCCGTAGACCGTAGAAGTACTGGTTGGTCGACAGCTGCGAGGTGTCGCCGTAGCTGGCTCTGTGCGACTCGAACTCCTTTGTCGGGCCGGGGAACAGCAGTCGATTCAGTGCTTCTCGTCGATCTTGCGAGCTGCCGCCGATTGCGGTGGTATCCGCCTCGGTCAGCGGGACGATCGCCCGCGGCTCGGCGCGGCCGGCCAGCGCACGCGAGCGCAATGGCTCGGGCCAGCCACCGGCAGGTTCACCCAGGTCTCCGCGCAGGAAGTCGATCACCGACGCCGGGATGTCGTACCCGGCAGGATCGGCCGCGAACTCTGCCGCCGTGGCGTCCGCGCCGACCAGCGACAGCGCGAGATCTCCGACGACCTTCGACGACGGCGTCACCTTGATCAGGCGGCCGAGGATCCGGTCGGCACCCGCGTATGCCGCTTCGATGTCTTCGAAGCGGTGGGCCAGGCCGAGGGCATCGGCCTGCTGACGCAGGTTGGACAACTGGCCACCCGGGATCTCGTGCGTATAGACCCGGCCGGTGGGAGCCGGAAGCCCGGATTCGAAGGGTGCATACGCAGATCGCACTGCAGCCCAATAGGGTTCGAGATCGCAGATCGCGGTGAGGTCCAGTCCGGTCGCGCGGTCGGTGTGGTCGGTCGCGGCGACGATGGCCGACAACGCAGGCTGGCTGGTGGTACCGGCGAGCGCAGCGCTGGCGCCGTCCACGGCGTCGACGCCGGCCTGCCAGGCCGCGTAGTAGGTCGCGAGCTGACCACCTGGCGTGTCGTGGGTGTGCAGGTGCACCGGAAGGTCGAAACGTGATCGCAGCGCGCTGACCAGTGTGGCCGCCGCGGCGGGACGAAGCAGACCGGCCATGTCCTTGATGGCCAGGATATGCGCACCTGCCTCGACCATCTGCTCTGCGAGTCGCAGGTAGTAGTCCAGCGTGTACAGCGTCTCGCGTGGATCGGCGAGGTCACCGGTGTACGACATCGCGACCTCGGCGACGGCCGTCCCGGTCTCCCGGACCGCGTCGATCGCCGGACGCATCTGGTCGATGTTGTTGAGCGCGTCGAAGATTCGGAAGGTGTCGACGCCGGTGTCGGTCGCCTCGCGGACGAACGCGTGGGTCACCTCGTCCGGGTATGCCGTGTAACCGACCGTGTTCCGGCCTCGCAGCAGCATCTGCAGGCAGATGTTCGGCATCTCGGCGCGGAGCGCAGCGAGGCGTTCCCACGGATCCTCGTGTAGGAAGCGCAACGCGACGTCGTAGGTCGCGCCGCCCCAGGCCTCGACGGACAACAACTGCGGGGTCATACGCGCGACATGCGGTGCGACGGTCACGAGATCGCGGGTACGGACCCGGGTCGCGAGCAGAGACTGGTGTGCATCTCGGAAGGTCGTGTCGGTGACGGCCAGTGCTGATGCGGCACGGAGGTCGGCCGCAAACCCGGCGGGACCGAGTCGGAGCAGTCGATCCCGTGACCCGGGTTCGGGCCGGGAGGTCAGATCGACGCTGGGCAACTTGTCGATCGCGTAGACCGACGACGGCCGCTCGCCGTGGGGTCTGTTCACGGTGATGTCCGCTAGGTAGCGCAGAATCTTGGTGCCGCGGTCCGCAGACACGTGCTGTGTCAACAGTTCCGGGTGTTCTTCGATGAACGTCGTCGTGACGTTCCAGGCGAGGAAGTCCGGATTGTCCAGGACCGCTTGCAGGAAAGGGATGTTCGTCGAGACGCCGCGTACGCGGAACTCGGCGATCGCTCGCCGCGACCGCGCGCAGGCCGTCGCGAAGTCGCGACCGCGGCAGGTGAGTTTGACCAGCATCGAGTCGAAGTGCGACCCGATCTCCGAGCCGACACCCACGCTGCCGTCGAGGCGCACCCCGGACCCGCCGGGGGTTCGGTAGGCCGTCACCCGGCCGGTGTCCGGCCGGAAGCCATTGGTCGGGTCTTCCGTGGTGATGCGGCATTGCATGGCCGCACCGCGGATCTCGATCGAATCCTGCGTCAGTCCCAGGTCGGCGAGGGTCTCACCGGAGGCGATCCGCAACTGCGAGCCCACCAGATCCACATCGGTGATCTCCTCGGTGACGGTGTGCTCCACCTGGATCCGCGGATTCATCTCGATGAACACGTAGTTGCCGAACGGGTCGAGGAGGAACTCGACGGTTCCCGCGCAGGTGTATCCGATGTGCCGGGCGAACTTGACGGCATCGGCGCAGATACGCTGCCGGAGTGCGGGATCGAGTCCCGGGGCGGGCGCGACCTCGACCACCTTCTGGTGCCGTCGCTGCAGTGAGCAATCCCGTTCGTACAGGTGGATCACGTCGCCGGCGGCGTCGGCAAGTATCTGTACCTCGATGTGCCGGGGATCGACGACCGCCTGCTCGAGGAACACCGTGCCGTCGCCGAACGCGGTCTTCGCCTCCCGCGATGCTGCCTCGATCGATTCGCGCAGTTGCCCCGGCTCGGCGACGCGGCGCATCCCGCGCCCTCCACCACCGGCCACCGCTTTGACGAAGAGCGGGAATCGCATCGCGGCGGCCGCCTCGATCAGTGCGTCCACATCGTCGGAGGGCGCAGACGAGGCGAGCACCGGGAGGCCCGCTGCGCGAGCTGCGGCGATGGCCTGCGACTTGTCACCCGTCAACTCCAGGATCTGCGCCGACGGACCGACGAACACGATGCCCTCGGCCTCACAGGCGGCAGCCAAGCCGGCGTTCTCCGAGAGAAACCCATACCCCGGGTACACCGCATCGGCGCCCGAACGCTTCGCCGCCGCAATGATCTCGGAGACCGAGAGATAGGCGCGGACCGGGTGCCCCGTCTCGCCGATCTGATAGGACTCGAACGCCTTCGCCCGGTGCGCCGAGTTCCGATCCTCGTAGGGAAAGACCGCAACGGTCGATGCTCCCAGTTCGACGGCGGCGCGGAATGCTCGAACCGCGATCTCTCCGCGATTGGCTACGAGGACTTTCGAGAACATGGCGTTCCTCCGAACAAGGGGTCATGGCGGATACGGGTCATGGCGGAATCGCAAAAGAACACCTCGCAGGTTCGGCGAGGCGTGCAATCAGGGGATGTGAGCTGAGTCTCTCACAGTTCGGATGAACTTACTAGACGAGTCGTAAAGTTACTAGCCGAGCGCTCCCTGCTGGAAAAGATCTTCAACTTGCTGCGCAATATCTCTGTACATGTTTCTATTGTGCCGATGTTTCTATAGTGTGACTTGAAATACAGTCCTACAGCACCTCGAGGAGGACTCGTGAGCAACGAGCAGAACGCCGACACCTGGATCACCGACTGGGAGTACAGCGAGCGGTACCCCGTGTACACGCGCGCCAACGCAGGAGAGGTGCTGCCGGACCCGTCGAGTCCCCTGAATGTCAGCCTCGTCTGGAACAAGGGCCTCAACATCGGCTGGCGTGAGGGATACGTCGAGCATCTCGGCACCCACCTGGCCTCCGAGCTCGACGAGGTGATGCCCGAGACGCTCGGCAACTTCGGTGGTTACCACTTCACGAACTTCTCGGCGACCGAACTCAACGGCGCCCGCCTGCCCGGAATGACCGTCCCGGAGTGGAACCGACTATGGGTCGGCGACCACCCGGACCTTCCCGACTACGTGGAAAAGCCCGGCCACGCCAACGCAGAACTCACCGCGCGCCTGGCGGAGAAGAGCGCCTGGGCGCTGACCACCGACGAGTTCCCCGAAGCGGAGGAGACCAAGCGACGGGCCGATCAGGCACGGGCAAACCGGCCTGACCTGAGCACGCTGAACGATCAGCAGTTGGTCGATCACGCACGGTCGTTCGTCCCCGACCTGATCTTCTGCTACGCATACCACCCGGTCACCACCACACTCTCGACCGTTGGACCTGCGGTCGCGGGCGCCCTGCTGGCGTCGATCGGTGAAGCCGACAAACTCGGCGACCTGCTCAGCGGTCTCGGTGGTGTCGACTCCGCCGCACCGTCGTTCGCACTGTGGAACATGGGCCGGCTCGTTGCGGGCTCCGACGAGTTGACCACGCTGTTCGACAACGGCCTCGCCACCCTGCTCGACGCCGTGGACGCGAGCGGGTCTCCCGATGCCAAGCAGTTCCGGATGGACTTCGACGACTTCCTCTACAAGTACGGTTCGCGCGCGCCCAACGAATGGGACATCCGTTCGGACAGCTGGGAATCGAAGCCTGTTCTCGCATTGCTCGCGATCAATGGGATGCGCCTGAGTCCGGACTCGTCAGACCCGGAGCTGATCCGCCAGCGCAACGAGACGAAGCGAATCGCACTCACCGCTGAACTCGCGGCGAAGATGCCCGATGAGGCGACGCGACAGAGCTTCCTCGACGCCGCGAAGTCGATCACCCGGTTCATGCCGTGGCGCGAGCGCACCAAGACCGCTTGCGTGAAGGTGATGGGTGAGATGCGCACAGCACTTTACGAATTGGGCCACCGGATGGTCGCGCGAGGGGTCATGGAAGACCACCACGACGTCACGATGCTGCTCGCCGATGAACTGGACGCCTTCGCGGCCGACCCCGAGTCCTTCAAAGAGACGATCGCGCAGCGGCGCGAGCAGTATCTCGCACTGTTCGACCTCGAGCCACCGTTCTTCCTGTTCGAGCCGCTTCCGTTGTCGCAGTGGCCCAAGCGGACCGAGCACAAGGCACAGATCGCCGTCCCCGGTGAATCGATCGCCGGTGTGTCCGGTGCGCCCGGCGTGAGCCGCGGCCGCGCCCGGATCCTGCATGATCCCTACGACGCCGAGCACCTCGAAGAGGGCGACATCATCATTGCGCCCCAGACGGATCCGGCCTGGACTCCGTTGTTCGTGTTCGCGGGCGGCGTCGTGGTCAACGTGGGCTCGACCATCACACACTCGTCCATCGTCTGTCGCGAGCTGGGAATTCCCTGCGCGGTGTCGGTGCAGGATGCCACCGCGCGCATCCCCGACGGTGCGATGATCGAGGTCGACGGCAACACCGGAACAGTGACGGTGCTCTAATGGTCGAGATCGGTCTGACCCTCCCGCAGCTCGGTGAACACGTCGATGCCGCTGCGATCAGGTCCTTCGCGACCTCGGCCGAAGAACTCGGCTTCGCCAGCCTGTGGGTGCAGGAGCACCTGTTCTACCCGGAGGCGAACGAGTCGATCTACGGCGGGCGGCACACCACCAGCGTCCATCCCGCGTACCGCTCGGTACTCGGGGCCACCGAGCTGATGGCCTTTGTCGCCGCCTGTACCGAGAAAGCGATGATCGGCAGCAGCATCCTCGTCGCCGGCTACCACCGTCCAGTTGAATTGGCGCAACGTCTTTCGACGCTCGACGTACTGTCCGGCGGTCGCCTCGTCGCGGGCCTCGGAGCCGGTTGGTCCGATGAGGAGCACGGCCAGATGGACGTCGATCCACGCACGCGCGGCCGGCGCATGAGTGAACTCGTCCAGGCCGTCCAAGCCTGTTGGGGACCTGACCCGGTCGAGTTCTCCGGGGAGTTCTTTTCTATCCCGCGGTCGGTGATCCGCCCCAAGCCTCTCCAGCAACCACACCCTCCGCTGCTGTCCGGACTGCGGTCGAAGGCCGGATTGGCCCGCACCGCAGCATTGTTCGACATCTGGAACCCCAGCAGCGGGACGGCCGAGGCACTACAAGAGCAGCTCGACACCATGGCGGGGTTACGCGCCGATGACGCCGCACCGGTCCGGTTGTTCCTGCGCTCCTATCTGCAGCGGCCCACCGATGCTGTCGGCTCCGGCGGACACGGCATCGAGGGTGTCCGCGGCGATCTTCGTACCGCGGTCGCGGCGGGGGCCGAGCAGTTCATCGTGGAGATAAACTTCTGGGACGAGATGCGATCCACCCAGGACTGGGCGGAGGCGCCGGCCCGGCTGGCCTCGCTACTCGAGACCGCCGAAGAACTCTCGACCGACATTTCGAAAGCGAGTGTGTTGTGAAGGCAGCAGTATTCGACGGCAACAGCCCGTCGCTGACGATCGAAGACATCCCACGGCCCGAGCCCCGGCGCGGCGAGATCCTGTTGAAGGTGACCGCCTGCGGTGTCTGCCACACCGACCTGCATGTGCTCAAGTCCGAGGTGAAGTTCCCGGTCCCGGCGGTACTCGGTCACGAGGTGTCCGGTGTCGTCGAGCAGACCGGTGAAGGGGTGGACAACGTCGCCGTCGGCGACCGCGTCGTCTGTAGTTTCATCATGCCGTGCGGCGATTGCCGGCACTGCGTCAGCGGCAAAGAGGATCTCTGCGAGAAGTTCTTTGCGCACAACCGATTAAACGGCACTCTCTACGACGGCGAGACACGACTGGGCCGCGCAGACGGCACTCCGCTGGCGATGTACTCGATGGGTGGACTTGCCGAATACTGCGTCGTGCCCGCATCCGACGCCTTCAAGGTCCCCGAGGGAGTCGGCCTCGGCGAGGTCTCCATCCTCGGCTGCAGCTCGTTCACCGCACTCGGTGCGATCAACAACGCCGAACTCGTCCTGGGCGACCGAATCGCGGTCATCGCGGCCGGTGGCGTCGGATCGTCGATCGTGCAGTTCGCGGTCGCGTCCGGCGTTTCACAGATCATCGCGATCGACATCGACGACGAGAAGCTGAAAGCCGTTGCGGCACTCGGTGCCACCCACACCATCAACTCGCGGGAGACCGACGTGGTCGCCGAGGTCAAGGCCCTCACCGACGGTCACGGGGTCGACGTCGCGTTCGAGGCCCTCGGCAACAAACACACCTTCGCCACCGCACTGGACATCCTCGACGACGGCGGCCGGGCAGTCGTGGTCGGTATCGCACCCGCCGGCAGTGTGGGAGAGATCGACCTGGCCCGCCTGGTCCGGCGCAAGCTGGAGATCCACGGTTCCTACGGCGCCAAGGCCCGCACGGACATGCCTGCCCTGCTTCGCCTGGTCTCGGGCGGGATCGTCGAGCCCGAACGGGTCATCACCCGCCGGTACACGCTGGATCAGGCCGACGAGGCCTACCAGGCGCTGGCCCGCGGTGAGATCATCGGGCGCGCGATCATCGAGATGGCCCCATCAGAATGACGGAGAGGGGCATTGTTGCTGTTGTCACCGGCGCAGCATCCGGTATCGGCCGGGCCGCCGTCGAGATCATTCTCGAGCGCGGCGGATCGGTCGTCGCCTTCGATACGACCCCGGAGTCGCTGGATTGGTTGGCGGGCAACGAAAACGCTGTGCCTTTTGTCGGCGACGTCACCTTTGACGTCGACAACCGCGCCGCCATCGAGCTCGCCGAGGAGTCGTTCGGCCGACTCGATGCCTTGATTCTCAATGCCGGGGTTCCGGCCTCCGGCTCGATCGAGACCCTCGACATGGACGTCTTCGACCGCTCGATCAACGTCAACCTGCGTGCCGTGGCACTCGGTGTACGGGAATCGATTCCGGCGTTCCGACGCAACGGCGGCGGTTCGGTGGTCATCACCGCATCGGCGACTGCGATGGGCGGTGAACCCAATCGCTGGCCTTATGCCGCCGCGAAGGCGGGCGTGGTCAATCTGGCGCGATCGTTCGCCATCGATCTCGCGAACGACAAGATCCGGGTCAACACCGTATGCCCCGGTCCGATCAGCACCGGCATGACCAAGCGCATCGAGGAGAACACGCCGGAGCGGTATCAGTCGCTCGCGTCGATGGTCCCTTTGCAACGGTGGGGCACCGCCCGTGAGGTCGGTGAGGTCATCGCCTTCCTGGCTTCTCCCCTCGCGTCGTTCGTCACGGGAGCATCGATCCCCGTCGACGGCGGAGCGACCTGCGGCAGCGGGCAGACCATCCCGATTCCCGCACCCGTCTGACCCGCCGCCGACCGGCTCAGCTGTTGGCGTCGCCTTCAGGCTGCTTCGCCGGCTTGATCTTCTGCTTGAGTTCGTAAGCCTTGATGACCACCTTCATGGTGATCTTCTGGATCAAGGTCGGCTCTTTGGCTTGCTCAGACATTCGGGTCCCCCATCGTGACCGGCTGGTAGCCGGTGATCTCTGCGGCCTGGTCGGCAGCGAAATCACACTAACCTGCCCGACCGCAGGCACGAACTACCTGGTCGGGTCGACCAGGACCTTGGCATGTTCGCTGGTACCCGAATCGAGCTCCCGGAACATCGCCACCAGATCGCCGAGCCCGATCGTGCCGGTGTGCAGCGACTTCACGTTGATGCGTCCATCCGCGATCAGCCGCATGGTGGCGGCAAAGTCTTCGTGGGAGTACGCGAGCGATCCGATGACGGTCAGCTCCCGGCTCTGCCAATCCCCGTAGCTCACGGATGAATTGGTGCCCGGGTAGCCGAGTAGCGCGAGCGTTCCACCGCGCCGGACCAGTTCGGCCGAGGGCTGCAGCAGCGCCGCGACGCCGGTGCATTCGAAGAGCACATCCGCGCCGAGCCCGTTCGTGGCCTCGGCGAGCAACGCCGGAAGGTCGCCGGGTTCGACCACATCGGTGAAGCCGAGCGCGGTCGCCGCCGCCCGACGCGGAGCCGATGGTTCGCTGATGATGAGTCTGCCCGCACCACCGGTGCGAGCATGTTGTGCGGTGAGCAGGCCGATCGGTCCCGCGCCCTGGACCACGACGGTCGATCCGAAGCGGATCTCTGCCCGCCGGACCGCATGGAACGTCACCGTCGCCGGTTCCATCAATGCCGCTTCCTCATCGGACAGCTCATCGAGCACCGGAATCGCCCGTCGAGCAGACACTTTCAGCTTCGTCGCGAAACCGCCGTGGGCCGGCGCATCGTCGGTGATGCCGTTGGCCTCTGCGAAGGCGAGATCGCAGTTGGGGGCGTGACCCGCACGGCACTGTGCGCAGACACCGCACGCAGGACCGACTCCGGCGATCACTCGCTGGCCGACCTCGAGTGTCGTGACGTCGTCGCCCACCGCGGTGACAGTGCCCATCCACTCGTGTCCGAATACCGCAGGCGGCAACGCCGCGGAGGCGTATCCGTGGGTGTCGGTGGCACAGATACCGCAGAATCCGATGTCGACGATGACACCGTCCGGCGCCGGTACCGGTTCGGCCTCGACAACGGTCTCGGCGACTTCCGGAGCGATCATGTGAACGAACTTGTTCTCGATCGCAGTTGTCCCCGTGGTCTCGGAATTCATGGCTGCCATCACTTCCCGGTCATGCGCTCGACAATGGGCGCAAATTGTTCGTAAGCCCGATCACCAATCGTAAAGTACGAGAATCCGAACTCTTCGCGACGTTGTTCGAGCTGATCACAGATGTCGTCGACCGTGCCGACGAGCGCGTGGGGGAAGGCCCGGAGCTCCGCGCGCGAGAAGCCCGTGCGTTCGATCAACGCGTCTTCGGTGACATCAGTCTGACCCTCGATGGCGACGAAGTAGGCGCCCGTCTCCAGTTCGATGTCAGCCATTCGATCTCCCGCTCCACCGCGTACCCAGCCCAGCTTCTTGTGGGTCTCGTCGACGGTCGAGGTGAGCACGCTGTCCGAGCCGAGCACGCCCGACCGGTTGTTGAAGTTGATGCTCACGATGTCGGCGGTTCTGCCTGCCAGCGTCAGCACCCGCCGCGCTCCGCCGCCGATCATGATCGGGGGCGTGATCTCAGGGACCGGCAGTGGCGAGAAGCCGTGCGCCTTCACGAACGTGCCGTCGACCTTGATCTCGTTTCCGGCGAGGTACTGGGTGATCAGCTCGACGGTTTCCTCGAGCCGATCCACTCGCAGACCCGCCGCCGGGAAGTCGATGCCCATCGCGTCGTATTCGGAGCCGAGCCAGCCTGCGCCGAGCCCGATCTCGATTCGATCTGGTGCGAACATCGCCAGCGTCGCAGCCTCTTTCGCCAACACCACCGGTTCGTGGTAGCTGGTGCAGAACATGCGGCAGCCGATCTTCAGCGTGTCGGTGACCTCTGCGGCGACGGCCATGCTCGTGATGGGAGCCATCGTCACCGGGCGGTGACCGGTCGGGTCGAGTGCGGCGCCCGGCCCGATGTAGTGATCGGACACGTGCAGAGCCGAATAGCCCATGTCTTCGACCTTGTGCGCGACGTCGCGCCATTCCTGTCCGGTATTTGCCCGATAGACCTGGGCAGCAAACCTGAAGGGTTTCTTAGTCATGACTACAGTTTCTCATTCTTCGTCGAATTTCACGAGGCCGGGCTCGGAGAGTGCGCAACCTGCTCCAGGACCTGGCGTGCTGCACGGCCGAGGTCGGCGGTCCACCCGCGTGGGTCGGTGACAGACCGGGCAGAAGGCGCCTCCACACTGACCGCGGCGGTGGCCGGAAGCCTTTGCAAGAGCTCCACCAGTGGCAATGCGCCCTTTCCCGGCGCGAGGCGATCGGTCCGGGCCTCCGTGATCGCCGCGTTGTGATCGGCGGCCGGTTCGGCCGTAGGAGCGTCGCAGATCTGGCAGTACGGCAGCAGCTCGGGGGCGATCACGTCGAGTTCGGACCACTGAGAACCCGCACGCGAGAAGTGCAGTGCGTCGACGAGTAATCCGGCATCCGAATTGCGGGCGTCCACGACGAACTTCGCTGCGGCCGTCATGTCTCGAACCGACGAGAAGACCATGGGCTCCAGGCAGGTTCGGAGCCCATACTCTCCCGACAGCTCTGCCAGGTCGGCGAAGTTGTCGGTGGCCCGGGGGTAGTCGTCGTCGAGGACGGTGACCAACAGAAAGCTCGCGTCGAGCTCGGCTCCTGCCTCGAGCACCGGCAACCAGTCCGACCGCGAGCTGCCGGGATGAAGTTTGACCACCTCGACGTCGAGCACCCGCATCCCGTTGTCCGACAGGGCGAGTTTGGTCTCACGCAGGAGCGCCGAGCCTGCAGGCAGCTGGAATCCGCGGTCGTGCGGTGTCTGCGCCACCCGTAGCCCGACCGCGTCGAATCCACCGAAGGCGGCATTGTCGATGAACTGCGGCGGGGATACACCTATCGAGGACAGGTGCGAGAGGGACATGATGCGTTGTGCTCGGATGTCTTTCACTCTTGCTCCGGTTTCTTCGGATCGTCTCGATGAGATGACACTGCCCGGGCGGTCACGCTCGGCCCGGGCAGTGTCATCTCACGCGGTCTCGCTTACTTCAGCCACAGGGCCTTGAACTGGTCCTGGTAGTCCTCGACACCCACGTAGAAGCCGGTCTCCGGATCCAGCACGGCGGCCTCGATGTTGTCCTTGTTGAGCAACTGGGTGGGCAGGAATGCGTCGTCGGCAGGCTTCAGGTCGTCACCGTTGAACTCGCGGGCGAGCATGTCCAGCACGCGCCACCCGAGGATCTGGACCGGGAACCCGACCCAGACACTGTTGTCGCCGTCTTTGAGCGACTTCAGGTTGTCAGGCGTCGGAGTCTGACCAGCGAAGGTCACCTGATCCTGGAGGCTCGCGCCACGCAATGCGGCGTCCACACCGAGCACGAGGTCTCCGAAGGAGAAGACTGCGTAGTTGATCGACGGATCACGCTGCAGCGTGCTGACCACGCTCTGCGGTGTCTTCGTACCCAGGTCGGTGACCTGCTGATTGACCAACTCCACCTTGCAGTCCGGGCACTGTGCCTTCATCTGCGCGGTGAATGCGTCGGTGAAGACGTTGAGGATCGGGTAGTCGGTGATGGAGAACAGCGCCACATTGGCATCGCCGTTGCTCTCGGCGACCACCTGGCTGGCGACCATCTTGCCCCACTCCTGGACCTGAGCGGTGCCGTCGAGCGACGTCGAGATGACGCCTGGAATGGGCTCGTCGCCGACGCTGTCAGCGATGACGACGATGCCGGCGTTCTTCGCCGACTCGATCTGCTTGGCGAGCATCGACACGGGGGTGCCCGAGAAGTGGATGGCGTCCGGCTTCAGCGCGATGGCCTGATCCATGGCCTTGGGCGCGGCCTCGGCGTCGGTTCCCATCAGGATGCGCTGATAACGCCATCCCAGCAGATCGGCCGCCTCCTGGATGGCGTCGTCCTTGGCACTCGAGATCGGCTGTGGCGTCTCGATACTGATCACGTACTTGCCGGCCGCCGGCGCCTTGCTCAGCGGGGTCTCCAGGACGAGGTTGGTCGGCGCCGCCTCGTACTGGTCTGCCACCGCCTGCGCGCCGGACACATCGGCCGCTTGGCCGGTGCCCCCTTCGTCGGAGCTGCTACACGCTGTCGCGAACAGACTCGCGGCGACCACGGCGACGAACGCCTTTGTCCATCGGGTTGTCTTCACTGGGATTCCTCTCGGGTGTTGGCTCTCTGCAGAGCCACGGACTGGAGTAGATGGCTTGAGCTGGAAGATGTTCGCAGAAGAGATGGTCGTCAATCCTGGAGATGTTCAGACGCGACGAGCCGTGCGAGCAGCGAGTGCGACGGCGATGATCAGGGCCAGGCCGTTGAAGAGATCGTTGACGTAACTCGGGGCCCCGGCGAGCTGCAGGCCCTTGACGCCGGTGGCCAGCAGGTAGATCGCGATGAGGGTTCCGAGGACGTTCACCCGGCCGGCGCGGATCTGCGTCGAACCCAGGAAGACCGCCGAGAAGGCGGGGAGCAGATAAGAGGGCCCGATGTCGGGTGCTGCGGTACCGAGTTTGGCAGCCAGGATCACACCCGTCAGCGCGGCAACGGTGGCCGATGTGACCAAGGCGCCGAACATGATCCGCTCGACCCGCAGACCGGCGAGCCGTGCGGCCTGGCGGTTGCCGCCGGTGGCATAGAGGTAACGGCCGAGCGGAGTCTTCTCCAGGACCACGTACATGACCGCTGCGACCGCGATCATGTAGAAGAACGGAAGCGGCAGGCCCAGGAACGGCTTGCTGCCCATGTCCAGGAATCCGTCGGTGAAGCCCTCGGTGATCTGCTTTCCGTCTGTCACGAAATAGGTACCTGCCAGCAGGATGCTGGACATACCAAGGGTTGCGATGAACGAGTCGACGTTGAGCTTCACAACGACGAAGCCGTTCACCGCACCGATGAGGGCACCACACAACAGGGTGGTCAGGATCGCGATGGGTGCGGCGATCCCCTGCGAGAGCTGGTACGACACCATCGCCACGGAGAAGCCCATCACCCCCGCGATCGAGAGGTCGAAGACTCCTGCCGCGAGCGGCACGATCAGGCCGATCGCCAGCATCGCGGTGATGGCCTGGTCGCCCGCGATGATGCGGAAGTTGCCCTCGGTCAGGAACAGGTCAGGAATCCAGATGGCGAACAGCACGATGATGGCAACCCACACGTACAGTCCGCTGAACCGGTCGAGACCGAGGTTGATCTTGCGTCCCTTGGTCTTCTCCGGGAGGAAGTCTCCGCCGCCCGGGGGTGGGCCCTTCGGCGCTGTCGCCGCGGCGTCCGTCGATTGTGTTGTCATGGTGTTCCTTTCGCAAATCGCGCGCGGGCTCAGGCCTCGGCGCGAACAGGCTTCTTGAGAGTCGAGGCGGTCAACCGGTCAGGGTCGATCCGGGGGCGGGAGAAGTCGTCGACCACGCAGCCGGCCGACAGCACGATCACGCGATCGCACAGGCGGGTGAGTTCGCCGTGATCGGTGGAGACCACCAGCACCGCGGCGCCGGACTGCGCGGCGTCGTCGACAAGTGTGTGGATGTCGGCCTTCGCGCCGATGTCGACACCCTGCGTGGGCTCGTCGAGCAGCAGGACGCGAGGTTTGCGGCGCAGCCATCGCGCCAGCACCACCTTCTGCTGGTTGCCACCACTGAGGGTGCCGAGATGGCGTTCGGTGTTGCCGGAGGGCCGCACACCGAGCTTCTCGAGCCATGTTGCGACGTCGGACTTCTCACGCTTGATCCGCAGCATGCCGCCTTTGGTGTACGCCCAGGGGTCGGCGACCGAGACGTTCTCACGAAGGGACGCGGTGGCGAAGGCGGCGTTGCTCAACCGCTCGGCGGGGACACAACCCACCCCCGCTGCCATCGCGAGATCGGGTCGTCCGTCCTCCACCGTCTTACCGTCGACAGTGACAGTGCCACCCCTGGTCTCGGCACCGAAGAGTGCGGGCACGATCTGCTCACGACCCGACCCGGTGATCCCGGCGATCCCGAGCACCTCGCCCGATCGGATCGAGAAGTCGAGGTCTTGCACGGCACCGCAGGAGAACCCGCGAACCTCGAGGACAGGATCCCCCGCGGTGTCCGTGGTCTCGTCAGGTTCGGCGAGGAACTCTTCGACGCGGCGGCCGATCATGAGTTCAACGAGGCCTGGCTCGTCGAGCCCTTCGAGGCTGCGGGTGGTGACGATGTTGCCATCGCGCATGACTGTCACGCTGTCGCACAGCGAAAAGACCTCGTTGAGGTGGTGCGAGACGAAGAGCACCGCGACCCCGCGGTCCCGGATTCTGCGCACCAGGTCGAACAGCCGAACAGCCTCTGCAGCAGGCAGGTTCGCGGTCGGCTCGTCGAGAACCAGGATGTTCGTCGCGCCCGACCGATCCTGTACGGCGCGAGCGATCGCGAGCATCGTTCGTTCGCTCATGCTCAATGCAGAAGCGAGCTTCTTGAGATCGATGTCGAAGCCCAGTTCGGCGAGAGCTGCCTTGGCCTGCGCGCGCTCGGCCTTGAAGTCGATCGTGCCGATGGACCTGGTCTTGTAGCCGTGTCCGAGCGCCAGGTTGTCGACGACGTCGAGGCTTTCGACCAGCCCGAGCTCCTGGTGGACGAAGCGCAGCCCGGCAGCCTCTCCGCTCCCGGGCACACCGAGGTTGAGTTCGCTGCCTGCAACGACGATCTTTGCACCGTCGTCCGGATCATGGTATCCGGCAAGAACTTTGATCAGTGTGGATTTTCCGCATCCGTTCTGTCCGACCAGACCGCGAATTTCACCGGGCGCGAGGACGAGAGTCACATCGTTGAGTGCTCGCTGACCGCCGAAAGTCTTGGAAAGACCGCTGATACTGAGCGCGTCTGTCATGAAGGCCTACCTACGTGAGGTGAGTTACTTGAACCGTTGTTTTGTTACCTACGTCATACTGAACTATGTACATGGATAAGTCCAGCGTTCCGGCAAACTCGTTATAATTGCCTCTCACGTGCACACTTACCGCCCAATGATCACCCCTAGGTTCCGCTTTCCGTCAATCCGCATTCGCTACTGGCCAGTGCTATCTATAGTCGTCAAAAAGTTAGCAAGCGCCGAGGCGGGCGTTTGCCCGAGTAGACAGGGCCGCGATGTGACCGAGTTTTCCCCTGGTGCGGTCGTCCAGATCGCCTACATCGTCGATGACGTGCGGACCGCGGCCCGCGAGTTCGCGTCCCGCACCGGTGCCGGACCGTTCTTGGTGCGACGCAACCGCGTGACGACAGCACTCGGTCCGGACGGCGCCACGGGTTCCTTCGATCACTCCTCCGCGTACGGGCAGTGGGGCCACATCCAGGTCGAACTGGTCGAGGTACACAGCGCGGAGCCGGCGGCCTTTGCACAGACAACGCTGCCAGGCAACCAGATTCATCATGTCGCGATCATGGTGTCATCGTTCGACGACCAGCAGCGACAGTTCACCGCCGACGGCTGGCCGGCCGTACTGACCGCGACCACCCCGAACGGCAACAACTTCGCCTTCCACGATGCCCGTGCGCAACTCGGGCACCTGGTGGAGATATACGAACCGCGCCCGACGATTCTCGGGCTGTACCGCAAGGTCGCAGACGCGGCCGTCGACTGGGACGGCAGCGACCCGGTCCGGGATATGTAGTCGTCCCGAATGGGCGCGGGCGCCTCAGGCGTCTGCGAGCAGTGCTGCTGCGCGTTCGCGCGCCATGGTCAGGACCGCAGGGTTACCGGAGTTCCACAGCACGGTCAGCTGCTTCTTGCAGATCTTCCACTCGCCGGCAACGCGCACAACGGAATCGGTGTAGTACCCGCCGATGGTGAACATCGGATCACCCGCGGTGTTCGGCAGTACATGCTCGGCGCGTACGTACGAGATCACCGTGCCGCGATCACCTTCGAGCGTGATGTGCAGATTCGACAGGAAGTGCTGCGACGCCGCGAGTCCCGGGAACAGCATCCTCCCGCGTTGCACCCAGTCCTCGGCGCGGAACATCCCCCCGTTGCCGGCCCGATAGCTGGTGTAGTCGATCTCGATCTCGTCGGTGAACACCGACCGGTACATGTCCCAGTCGCGCAGGTCGATTCCGCGCGAGAAACGCGACATCAGGTTGGTGATCTCGCGGTGCGCGGTGTTCAGTTCTGCTTCCGTGGCCATGTCAGATCGCTTTCGTCGTGGGTTGGCGCCGGTCAGGCGGGGAGCTGAAGGGAGATCTTCTCGAAGTACTCGTCCAGTCCGTCCGGGCCGAGTTCACGGCCGATCCCCGATTTCTTCATGCCACCGAAGGGGGCCATCGCGTTGAACCGGCCATGGTTGATCGACACCTGCCCGGTCCGCAATCGGCGCGCGATCGCGATCGCAGCGTCGTCATCGGCCGCGAACACGCCGCCGGAGAGTCCGTAGTCGGAGTCATTCGCGATCCCGACCGCCTCGTCGATGTCGTCATAGGTGAGAACTGTGAGCACCGGCCCGAACACCTCGTCACGGGCGATGGCCGAGGTGTTGTCGACGCGGCTCACGACGGTGGGACGGACGAAGAACCCTGACCGGAGCCTTTCGTCGAGACCGCTGACCTCACCCGGCCCGCCGACCAGGAAGACTGCATCGGCGGGGACTTCCGAGAGCATCTCGAGAACCGTCTGCTGCTGCTCACGAGACGCCATCGGGCCGATGTCGATCGCCTCGTCCAACGGATCACCGACGCGCTGACCGCCCACGAGTTCGACCAGCTTGGCCTCGACCTGCTCGAGCGCCGCGACCGGTACGAGCAACCGCGTGGTCGCGGCGCACGTCTGTCCGTTGTTGACGTAGCAACCTCGTACTGCGGCTGTGATCGCCGCGTCCACGTCGGCGTCCGGCGCGACGATGAACGCCGACTTGCCGCCGAGCTCGAGGGTTACTTTCTTGATGTCCGCTGCAGCTACCTGGCCGACTCTCGCGCCGGCCGAGGTGGATCCGGTGAGGCTGACGAGATCGACGTCGGGATGACCCGCGAGGCGCTCGCCGACCCGGCCGCCCGCGCCGGTCACGATGTTGAGGACTCCCGGCGGCAACCCGGCTTCCTCGGCGATCTCCGCGACTACGAATGCCGCGAGCGGCGCCACGCTGCTCGGTTTGACCACACTCGTGCATCCTGCGGCAATCGCGGGCGCAACCTTCGCCGCGAGTTGATAGAGCGGGTAGTTCCAGGGCGTGATCGCCCCGACCACACCTACCCCGACCTTGAGGATCAGCGAGTTCCCTCGCCGCTCCTCCAGGGAAGTGGTCTCCAGGATGTCGGCCATCGACCGGAAGATGGTCACTCCCAACCCCACCTGGACGGTGCGCGAGCGAGCGATCGGCGTGCCCACCTCGCGGGCCATCATCTCGGCCAGTTCGGTCTCCCGCTCGAGAAGACCGTCCGCGATCCGGCGCAGCACGGTGATCCGATCGGCGACGGCGGACTGCGACCATTCATCGAACGCAGCTCTGGCAGCGGCGACCGCGTCGTCGACGTCGCTCTCTGTGCCTGCCGGCACGCGGGCCATCAGCTCTCCGGTGGCCGCCTCCAGGACGTCGATCGTGTCGTCACCTGCGGAAGGAACCCACTTGCCGCCGATGTAGAGCTCATTCCGGTCGTCCATTGCCCGCGCCTCACTGTTGTCCGTCATCTGGTCGAGCTACGCCTGGCGTCGTCTCAGCTGAGCCGAGTGGTCGCCATCACACACAGCGTATCTGACTTTGAGGAACGACTGTCAAGTAAGTATGGGAAACAATTCTGTACATAGTTTGCGGCTCTTTCTTGACATCCACTACTATTTGGGTAGGTTATGAGCACCGTCACAGTCCGGCTGAGGTGGTGCATCAGTCACCGCCGACGCACTTCCCGATCCCGGGACCCGAGAACCATTCGAGGAGCACCATGAACGACCTCGCGATCAACACATCCACGTCGGCCACCGCATCGAGCGAATTGGTCGGTCTCGTGGTCAAGGGGATGTTCCGCGGCCCGGTCTCACCCGAGCTGCAGTTGGTGATCGACGCCGGGGACGCCGTCGCCAAGGGCCCGATGGTGATGCCGACCCCCGCCGGGATCAGCGCGGCCGGCGCACTCGTCCGATTGCCGGAGGGCAGCGACGAAGAGAAGGCCGTCAACGATTTCCTGCACGCGTTCCTGCCTGTCAACCGGCGCCTGCGTGAGCTGTGCACGGCGTGGCAGTGCCGACCGGACGGTTCGGCCAACGATCACTCGGACGCGCAATACGACGCCCGGATCCGCGATCAGCTCGACGACATCCACACCGACGTGTCGAAGATGCTCCGGCGGGCAGGTAAGCAGTCCGCGGACCTCCTCGCATATCGGGATCAGCTCAATGTCGCCCTCGAGCGCTTCGACGGTGGCGACACCGCGTCCCTCACCTCGCCGCTGACCGACGGCTACCACACCGTCTGGATGTGGCTGCACCAGCACGTGCTGATGATGCTCGGCGTCACCCGCGCCGAGGACGAAGCCCTCGAAGAGAAGCTCGTCGCTGGCAGCGCGGAATGACTCTGTCCGACAACTCTGTTCATTCGTTCACTCGCGCAGCGGTCCCCTACGGACAGGGGCGCGCCCGTGGGCTCGGTGCCGATGTGCTGGGTGTTCACGGCGTCGAGATGGACAACCTGGTCGCACTCGGCCTCCCGGTGGTCCCGGGCCTGACCGTTCCGATCGGATCCGGCAGCGGCCTCGAGAACCGGGAGACCGCGAACATCGCCATCGACCTGGTGGAAAAGCTCGCCGTCCGCGGGATCTGGCCTGCCACCCGCACCGAGCGTCGTCCGATGCTGATGCACCTTCGCTGCAGCGCACCGGTTCCGGTGTCCGCTCTGCCGCCCGCGATTTCTGTCATCGGGTTGTCGAACCGCAACATCGACGCCTTGGTCGAGGTCATCGGCCGCGACCGCGACATCTACGACTCCTGGGCCGCGAATCTGCGCTTCGTCGCCGAAGGCGCGCTGGACATCGACGTGGATGATCTCGACGATCTCGACGACGACCACCCCGACAGCCGCGCCCGGGTCCCGGCCCTCCTGCAACTGATCGAAGAGACCACAGGCGCTCCCTACCCAGCCGACCCGGCCGAGCAACTCGGACTCGCGGCGAAGGCCATGCTCGCCCGCTGGGCCTCCCCGCGCGGCCAGCGGGCACGCAAAGCGCTGTCACTTCCCGACGATCTCGGTATCGCGCTCCACGTTCGTGCTCTGCGTCTGGGCTCATGGAACGAGTCAGGCTACGGCTCGGCGATCAGCCGTGACCTGGAGACCGGGAAGTACGCGCCGCATGGCGTTTTCCATCTCGGCGTCCGGCGTACCGATCCCAATCCCGGCCCCGGCGAACCTCTCGGCCAGGTCCCCGGCGGTGTCACGATCCTCGATCAGATCTTCGCGACCCTCGAACCTCACCTGCGTGGTGTCGCAGAGGTCGAGTTCGAGGTCCGCGACCGGCAACTCGCCCTCCTCAGCGCGGGTGCCCGCGAACATCCCGGCCCTCGTGCCGTCACCAATCTTGCTGTCGATCTGGCGGGCAACCACTCGATCGAGCGCAGTGAAGCCGTCCGGATGCTCGAACCGGACCTCATGCAGGACCTGCTCCATGCCCAGCTCAAGCTCAGCGGCAACGAGCAACTCCTCGCCCAGGGCCTGCCGGCATCTCCCGGTGCCGCGATCGGCGAGGTCGCGCTGTCGAGTGAACGCGCGCTCCAGCTGGCCGGCCAGGGCAGGGACGTCATCCTCGTCGCCTCCGAGACCAGTCCTGCCGATGTACCCGCCTTGCTGGCAGCGACCGCAGTCGTCACCTCCAACGGAGGCCTTGCCTCCCATGCCGCGGTCGTCGCGCGCGGCGCCGGACGGCCGGCGGTCTGCGGTGCCACGTCTTTGCGCATCGATCTGACTGCACGCACCGTGACCGCGAACGGCGTCACCATGTCCGAGGGCGACGTCGTCTCTGTCAACGGACGGACCGGCGACATCTACGCCGGAGCAGTGATGATCCGTCCTGCGGAACCGTCGCCCGAACTCGAGGTCCTGCTCGGCTGGGCAGACGAGATCCGTGAGCTCGGTATCCGCACCAACGCCGACAACGCCGAAGACGCCGCCACCGCATTCCGGCTCGGCGCCGAGGGAATCGGGTTGTGCCGCACCGAACATCAGTTCATGGGCGACCAGCTGCCGCTGGTGCAGCGTCTGGTTCTCGCCGAGTCGGAGGCCGAGGAGATCGAGGCCATCGCGGCCCTGACCACCGCGCAACAGTCGGACTTCACCGACCTGTTGCGAGTGGTCGGCGATCGTCCCATCACCGTGCGGCTACTCGACGCTCCACTGCACGAGTTCTTGCCGGCCGACGGCCAGTACCGCGATGCCGCCCAGGCCGAAAGAGCCGCGGAGACACACGAATCCAACCCGATGCTGGGCCTGCGGGGCGTCCGCTTCGCCATGGTCCAGCAACGGCTGTATCCCGCGCAGGCCGAAGCGCTGTTCCGCGCCTGGGTGACCGTCAACGCCGAGGGGATCTCGCCGATACTCGAGGTCATGATTCCTCTGATCTCGCTTCCCGGTGAGCTCAGCAAGGCCATCACACAGGTGGACAGCGCAGCCGCGACCGTGGCCGCGGACACCGGCGTCAAGGTGCCCTACCTGGTGGGCAGCATGGTCGAGACCCCACGCGCCGCCCTGCTCGCCGCATCGCTGACCGCCGATGCGGAGTTCCTGTCCTTCGGGACCAACGATCTGACTCAGCTGACCTACGGTTTCTCCCGCGACGACGTCGAAAAGACCATGCTTGCCCACTATCTCGACCACGGGTTGCTCACCGACAGCCCGTTCGCCGTCCTGGATCCCGACGGCGTCGGTGCGCTGGTCGCCATGGCGGCAGAGCGGGCCCGCGAGGCCCGGCCGAGCGTGAAGCTCGGGGTCTGCGGTGAACACGGCGGTGACCCGGCGTCGATCTCGTTCCTCAACTCCATCGGCCTCGACTACGTCTCGTGTTCGCCTCGTCGGGTTCCCGTCGCACGGCTTGCCGCCGCACACGCAACTCTCGAAAGTGGTCGATGAGTACTGAACTGGACGACCTACGGGCCGCGGTCCGTTCTGCAGCAGCCGATCTCGGGGGCCCGGATCTGTGTCGCTCGCTGGATCCCTCCGGCCCGGGGTGGGATTCCACGGCCTGGTCCGTCCTGGCCGAGCAGATCGGCGTCGGAGCACTGGGCCTGCCCGAATCCTGCGGTGGAATCGGTGGGTTGGCCGAACTCGCCGTGGTTGCCGAGGAGCTCGGCGCCGCGCTGGTGCCCGTGCCATTCCTGTCGACAGTCTTCGCGGGTCAGGTACTCGTCAACGCCGGCGGTGCAGACGACGCCCTCTCCGAGATCGCCGAGGGAGTTCCGGCCGCGTTCGTCGGACTGAATCGCCAGGGTTGGTGGACGCCGGACGATCTGGTGTTCACCGCTGCTGATCGGGGCGGTTCGTGGTCGCTCACCGGCCACGCGCCCGCCGTTCTCGGCTCCGCCGGCGCTCGTTGGTTGGTCATCCCTGCGGACACTCCTGACGGTCCCGACGTGTT
This sequence comes from Williamsia sp. 1135, assembly GCF_002095395.1. GTDB lineage: Bacteria > Actinomycetota > Actinomycetes > Mycobacteriales > Mycobacteriaceae > Williamsia. The sequence continues at coordinate 15,328 of NZ_MJEI01000079.1, read as the reverse complement.
CCTGGTCGATTCGGCCGCACCCGGCGCTGCCGTCGTTCCGCTCGAAACCCTGGACCTGTCCCGCGGTCAGGGGTCGGTCACGCTGACCGACGTCTCCGGGACACGCTTGACCACCGGTGGAACGGCCTCTGCCGCAGTACTTCCCGCATTCGAGGTCGCCTGCATCGTGCTCGCCGCGGAACAGCTCGGCGGGGCGCAGGCGAGTCTGGACCGGACAGTCGAGTACGTGAAAGAACGTCGGCAATTCGGACGCGAGATCGGCAGCTTCCAGGCCGTCAAGCACACCCTCGCCGACCTGCTGGTGCTCGTCGAATCGAGCAGATCAGCCGTCACCCGCGCGGTGGAGGCCGACGATCTCGTGGAGGCAAGTGCGGTGGCTCAGGCCTGGTGCAGCGATGCCTACCGGACCGTCAGCGCCGAGGCGGTCCAACTCCATGGTGGTATCGGCTTCACCTGGGAACACCACTGCCATCTGTACTTTCGACGCGCCCGCGCCGACGCCCAGCTCTTCGGCGGCACTGCGCTCCACCGTGAGCGACTGGCCGCCGCCCTCGCCTGGTAACCCCGGGTCAGCGCTTGTCGCGCTGCGACCAAGGCTGATCGCGGTTTTCGCGAGGCTCCGGCGGAAGGCCGAGCACCCGTTCGCCGATGATGTTGCGCTGGATCTGATCGGTGCCGCCTGCCAGCCGGTAACCGGGGCTCCCCAGCAGATGCTCGGTCCAGGCGAACTGGTCTGAGTCGACCGACGCGGTGATGTTGTTGCCCAGCAGATCTGCCGCGATCTCGCCGATCTTGCCCAATACGTCCGACGCCATCAGTTTGCCGACCGACGCCGCAGGCCCTGGCGAGATGCCCGCTGCGGCGGCGCGAGCCACCCGATCCGCCGTGGCGGCACGAAGTTCGGAGCGGATGTAGACATCGGCGATGTCCTGACGAACGAGCCGATCGTCCGAGACGCCCAGTGACTGTGCCAACGCGACGAGTTCTGCAACCGAGCCACCCTTCTTCCGGGTGACCGAACCGGACGCGGTCCGCTCGAACGCCAACGTGGCACCGGCGACCTTCCAGCCCTGTCCTACCTCACCGAGCCGCATGCTGTCGGGGACGCGCACGTCGTGGAGGAACACCTCGTTGAACGATGCGCCCCCGCTCATCTGGCGGATGGGTCTGATCTCGACGCCCTCGGCGTCGAGCGGGATCAGAAATGCGGTGATGCCCTTGTGCTTGGGCACATCCGGGTCGGTGCGGGCCAGCAACATGCCGAGGTCGGCGAACCGGGCCCCCGACGACCACACCTTCTGTCCGTTGAACACCCACTCGTCGCCCTGACGGACGCCGCGGCAGCTTAGGGCCGCCAGATCGGATCCCGCTCCGGGCTCGCTGAAGAGCTGGCAGGCCAGCAGGTCGGTACGCAGCAACGGGTTCGCGTAGGCAGCGCGCTGATCATCGGAACCGAACATCGCGACGGCAGGGCCGACCAGACCCGTGGTGACGCTGATCAATTCGGTAGAGGGTGGCACATCGAAATCGCGCTCGGCCTGGGCGATCGCGGACGCGAACGAGGCCGGCAACCCCCGTCCGCCGTGTTCGACCGACAACGTCACCGCACCGTAGCCGGCGTCGAAGCGCTGTCTGCGATAGTCACGGACCGCGTTCAGCAACGACAGCTCGTCGTCATCCGACAGGTTCCGAAAGACCGCGAGGTCGGGCCGGTCGTCCGGCGACGGGGCCGGTCGAGGCGCCAGAATACTGGCCAGCCACGTTCGCACTTCTTCTTGAAAAGTGGCCAATTCGGGAACCACACCGAGTGTTCGAGTCACGACATGCCTTTCATACTCAAACCGTCAGCACCGTGCACGCCGAGAGCCCGGGAGCGCCATAGACGTGGGTGAACCCGACCCGTGGACCACCCGGTACCTGGTTGCCTGCGGCCCGGCCCTGCAGTTGCCGGACCACTTCGTGGACCTGTCGCAGACCGGAGGCGCCGATCGGCTCACCGCCTGCCAGGCAACCGCCATCGGTGTTGATGGGCAGGTCGCCGTCGAAACGGGTTGCCCCGCTTGCGAGGAGCTTGCCCTGGTCGCCGTGGGCGCACAGCCCGGTCTCGGCCATGTGGATGATCTCGGACCCCGAGTCGGTGTCCTGGAGCTGGGCAACCTGCACGTCTGACGGGCTCACACCCGCACTCGCGAAGGCCGCGGCAGCGGCGTCGATGCTCGGACTGTGCACGGGTTCGGTGTGCAGCCAGGGTGAGAACACCTCGAACGACCCGAAGCGTCGGGTCCGCACCTCCACGGCAGCAAGGCGAATCGGCTTGTCGCACAGATCATGCGCTCGGTCTCCGCGGGCCAGGATCAGGCCGACGCCGCCTTCACCGGGCGAGCAGAACATGTATTGGGTGAGCGGGTCATTGACAGGCGCGGAGTCGAGGACCTGCTGCGCGGTCAGGGGTTTGCGGCGCCAGGCCTTCGGATGCGCGGCCCCGTTCGCGAAGGCACGTTCAGAGACCGCCGCGAGGGCATGCTCGTCGAGTCCGTGCTCGTGGAAATACCGACGCGTCTTCATCGCGAAGTATTGGGTGGTGACCATCATCCCGGTACGGGCGTACCACTGACCCAGTCCGTAGGCCGCCGGGTCGGAACCGAACGCCCCCCGCGGGTGTTTGTCGAAGCCCACGACCGCCACCACGTCTGCGCGGCGCGCCGCGAGCATGTCCGCGGCCGTCGACAGCGCGACTCCGCCGGTGGCACAACCGTTCTTGACCGTGGTGAACGGGATACCGGTCAGGCCGAGTCGTGAGACCAGCGAGTCCGGCTTGCCGGACACGTTGCTGCCACCGACCGCCGCGTCGACCTCGGACCAGGTGATACCGGCATCTGCGAGCGCGGCCCGCAGCGCGTGCTCACCCATGTCCATGCCGCTGACCCCGTCATGCCGCCCGAAGGCGTGCATGCCGGCTCCGACGATGTAGATGTCCTCGTTGCTCACGACGCAACCCTGTCGGGCGAGACCTTCTCGAACGCAAAGGTGAACTCGGTATCACTGACGTCGAGCAGACACAGTTCGACCTGGTCGCCGATCGCGACCTCGCCGACGATCCTGGATTCGACCAGCACCGAGCCGAGGTCGACGTAGCCGACGACAAACGGTTCGAAACCGGATGCAGGCGCCTCGAACGGTGGCTTCGGGGCGAACGACTGCCGCGTCCAGGTCCACACCGTGCCCCGCCCGGGCAACGCCTGCCGGACGACGTCGACCCCCGCGCAACCAGGACACCGCTGCGCGGCCGGAAAGACCACCACACCACATTCGGCACAGCCGCTTCCGGACAACAGAGGTGGATCGAGTTGTGCGAACAAGGTTTCGTCGACGGCGACCGAATCCATGACGTACCTACCCGACCAACAGGCTCAGTGGTCGCGACAGCACGGCGCTGAGGGTGCGCAGGAACTCCGCCGCGGGAGCGCCGTCGACAGCCCGGTGATCGAACGTCAGGCTCAGGGTGAGGACCTGGGTCTTCACCGGAGTCTCGCCTTCCCAGCGGAATCCGTCCTTCACCCGTCCGACACCGAGGATCGCCACGTTGCCCGGGTTGATGACCGGCGTGAAGAAGTCGACACCGAAGGCACCGAGGGTGCTGACGGAGAACGTCGCACCTTCCATGACGGCCATCGCAAGCTTTCCGGTGCGAGCACCTGTCGCCAGCGCAGCTGTGCGGCCGGCGATATCACCGATCGACAGCGCATCGGCATCCCGGACGACCGGAACAATGAGTCCACCCTCGACCGCGACTGCGACACCGATGTTGATCTCTTCGAAGAGGGTGATCGTGTCGTCCGCGATGCCTGCGTTCAACAGTGGATGCTGCTGCAGCGCAACGGCGACCGCCTTGATGATGAAGTCGTTGAGACTCGGCGTTTTCGCACCGATGTCGGCGGACTCCGCCTTCAGCTGTGCACGCGCCGCGACCAGCGCGGTCACGTCCGCCTCGTAACCGTGGGTGAGCTGCGCCATGGTCTGCAGGCTGTCGACCATGTTGCGGGCGATAGCTCCCCGCATGCCGGTCAACGGGATGACCTCGCCCGGTTGCGGTCCGGCGACCGGCGTCGCCGTCGGTGCGGCAACAGCTGCGGGAGCCGCCGTCGTACCCGCTGCGCCCTCGACATCGGCCTTGGTGATGCGTCCACCGATGCCGGTGCCGACGAGTTGCGCCAGGTCCACGCCGAGTTCTGCGGCCCGCCGACGGACCAGTGGTCCGACGAACTGGCCTGCGCAGTCGCCCAGCGGTTGAGCCGCGGCGGCAACAGGTTCCGCTGCCGGCGCTGCTGCGAGGAACTCTTCGACGTCTTCGGAGACGATGCGTCCACCGGGGCCGGTGCCACGGACTGTCGCGAGATCGACGTTCGATGCCGCTGCCACGCGACGAGCGTTCGGCGACGACTTGATGCGGGAGCCGTCTCCGGCGACCGCTGCAACAGTGGGTGCGGCGACTTCTTCTGCCTCGGGGGCGACCACGTCTTCGGTAACCGCGGCCGAGGCGCCGTCGGGCGCCTGTTCACCCTCGCCGAGCAACCAGCCGATCACAGCTCCGACCGGCAGTACGTCACCGGCGTTGGCGTTCGTGGCCAGAAATCCCTCGGCCTCGGCTTCCACATCGACCTCGACCTTGTCGGTCTCGAGTCGCAGGAGCACATCACCCATACCGATGCGCTGTCCCGGGGTGGCCAGCCATTCGCCGATCACGCCTTCCTGCATCGTGAGCCCCAGCTTCGGCAGCACGATCTGCTGTGCCACGGTCAGCCCCTTTCGAGCAGACGGCGCGCTCCGGCGACGATGCGGTCGGCGTCGGGCACGTAGGCCTTCTCGAGCGGTGTGCTGAACGGCACGGGCGTAAACGGGGCACCGATGCGCAGGACCGGGGCGTCGAGGTAGTCGAACGCCTCTTCCTGGATCTGAGCCGCTACCTCGGCACCGATGCCACCGAAGGTCACCGCCTCGTGGACCACGAGGATGCGATTTGTCTTCGACGCCGACTTCACGATCGCCGCGGTGTCGAGAGGCTGGACCGAGCGCGGGTCGACGACCTCGACTGATACGCCGGATTCGGCCAGGATGTCGGCGGCCTTCAGGGCTTCGACCACCATGCGGCCGAACGCCACGATGGTGACGTCGTCGCCTTCGCGAGGAATCGCGGCCTGCCCGAGCGGAATTTCGTAGACCTCTTCGGGCACCTCACCGCGGGCGCCGAGCAGCACTTTGTTCAGCATGAAGATGACGGGGTTGTCGTCGCGCACCGCAGCGACCATCAGGCCCTTGGCGTCGTAGGCGTTCGACGGCATGACGACCTTGAGCCCGGGCGTGTGCGCCAGCCAGGTCTCGAGGCTCTGCGAGTGCTGGGCACCCGCGCTGACCCCGGCGCCGTAGGCGACGGCGATGACCATCGGGACCTTGACCTCGCCGCCGTACATGAACTTCATCTTGGCCGCCTGGTTGACGACCTGGTCGAGCGCGACGGCCAGGAAGTCCATGAACATGATGTCGACGACCGGGCGCAGTCCGCGCGCGGCGGCTCCGACACCGAGTCCGATCAGGCCCATCTCGGCGATCGGGGTGTCGACCATCCGGCGTGGACCGAACTCGTCGAGCAATCCGTCGTACATGTGGAAGACGCCGCCGTAACCCGCGACGTCCTCTCCGATGACGAAGACGTCGTCGTTCTCACGCATGGTCTGCGCGACGGCCTCGTTGTACGCCTTGACGTAGGTGGTGACCCGGGCCGTGGCGGCCTCCGCGGGTGCGGTCAATTCAGTTGCAGTAGACATTGATTCAGCCTTTTCGGGAGGTTCAGTCGCTGTAGACGTTGAGGGCGAAGTCGGCCAGGTCCGGGAACGGGCTGTTCTCCGCGAAGGCGACGGATTCGGCGATGTCGGAGTCGACCTCGGCCCAGATGTTCGCGAACTCACCTTCGGTCACGAGGCCCTCGGACACTGCCCGCGCCTCGAGCAATTTGATGGCGTCACGCTCTTTCCACGCCTCGACCTCTTCCTGGGTGCGGTAGGTCTTGCGCAGACCCTTGACACCCTGGTGGTCGTAGTAGCGGTAGGTCTTGGCCTCGACCAGGGTGGGGCCGCCACCGTTCCGGGCGCGCTCGACGGCACGGCCCACCGCGGCGCGCACCGCGATGGCGTCCATGCCGTCGCAGATCTCGCTCGGGAACCCGTACGCCGGCGCACGATCGGCCACGTTCTCGAGTTTCATGTGGTCGCGCAGCGCGGTGAACTCGGCGTATCCGTTGTTCTCGCAGACGAAGACGACCGGGAGGTTCAGGATGCCTGCCATGTTGGCGGCCTCATGGAAAGCACCGATGTTGCTGGCGCCGTCACCGAAGAACGGAATGGCGACGGTGTCCTCACCGCGGTACTTCGCGGCGAAGGCTGCGCCGACGGCGATCGGGATACCGCCGCCGACAATGCCATTGGCGCCGAGCATGCCGATGGAGAGGTCATTGATGTGCATCGAGCCGCCGCGGCCCTTGCAGTAGCCGTCGACCCGGCCGAAGAGCTCGGCGAACATCTGCCGGAACTGGGCGCCCTTGGCCACGGCATGTCCGTGTCCGCGGTGGGTCGAGGAGATCTGGTCGGTGTCGCGCAGGTTGCTCATCGCACCGGCGGCCACAGCCTCCTGACCGACATACAGGTGAAGGAAGCCGGGCAGTTTGCCGCCTTCCATCAGGCGGCCGGCCTCGGTCTCGAACTGTCGGATCCGGACCATGCGGCGATGGAGGTCCAGGACCACCTCGCGGCTCGGGGTCGGGTCGTTCGATCCGACGGGCTCGATGGCCTCACGGGTTGCGTCTGTCGCGGTCGAAGTCACCACGAGCACCTCTTCTCTGGTTTTCCAACAATGCAGCGACGAAGTTCGGGCTGACTTTGTTTACGTCTTCTACAGTATGGACCACAACTGTAGCCCAATGTAAGCAGAATCACTATAAAGTTACTAAGGCCTGAGGTCAGGCTGCTTCTTACTTGACTTGGTGTCCAGTAAATCGCACGATAGGCCCGGACATGGACCGTTTGAAGGAGAAAAGTCGATGCTCGACCGAATCAGAGATCGGGCGGTGTCCGATCCCAGCGGGGTTGCACTGATCGACGACAACAGCTCATTGACGTGGGCCGAGGCCGCGGACGCCCTCGATGCGCTCGGCGAACACCTCATCGCACTGGCTCCCGATCCCGACGAGCGCGTCGCGGTGATCGGTGAGAACACCATCGAAACACTGCTCACCCATGCCGCCGCGATCGGTCGCGGCGTCGGGACGGTCGCGGTGTCCCGGCAGCTCAAGCCCGACGAGATGGCCGATCAACTGCTCGATTCCGGAGCGGTCGCGTTGGTCACGGGACCGCTGGGCCTCGCGTCCTCTGTGGCCGCCGCCCAGAAGACCGGCCTGCGAGCCGTGATCGTCCACAACGCCGAGGTGAGTGGCGGGACCGTGCCATGGCAGGAGGTCGTCACCCCGGCCGAGGCCCCATCGTCCACCGGTCCTACCGACCGGCCCGCCCGCCCACCGCTGGTCTACACATCCGGCACCACCGGTCGCGCCCGCGGCACGCAGGTGCGTTGGTTACCGGCTCCTGTCGACACCGCCCAGGAGTACGCCGATGCGGTGGCCGCCCGGTCGGGTTATCCGGCCGGCGTCCACCTGGTGGTCGGCCCCTTGCAGCACAACGGCCCGCTCACCGCGATCCGGCACCTGCTGTCGGGACGCCCGGTTGTCGTCATGGGCCGGTTCGACGCCGAACGCGCGTTGTCGCTGATCGAAACCCATCGGGTCACTTCCACTCTGATGGTCCCGACCCACTTCCAGCGTCTACTGGCATTGCCCGCGGAGACCCGCGCCGAGTACGACGTGACGAGCCTCGAATGGGTTGCCCACACGGGCTCCGCCTGCCCGGCGGACGTCAAGCGCGCGATGATCGATTGGTTCGGACCGATCCTGGTCGAGTCCTATGGCGGCAGCGAGATCGGTTCGGTCTGCCGCATCGATTCAGTCGAGTGGCTCGCGCATCCACGTTCCGTCGGTCGCGCTACTGCGCCGTTCGAGGCAGTGGTCGTCGGCTCCGACGGCACCGAACTCGGCCGCGGCGAAGTGGGGATCCTCGGATTCCGCACCCCGCCCGAGCGCAGCGTTGTCTACCACGCCGATCCCGAAAAGACCGCTGCCGCATACATCCTCCCCGGTGTCGCGACCCTCGGCGACGTCGGCTACGTCGACGAGGACGGCTACGTCTTCATCACCGATCGAGTTGCGGACATGGTGGTCTCGGGCGGCGTCAATCTGTATCCGGCCGAGAGCGAACGAGTCCTGCTGACCCATCCCGCGGTCTCCGAGGTGGCGGTCATCGGGGTACCCGACGAGGATCTCGGCGAGGCCCTACTCGCCCTTGTCGTCGCCGAACCCGACTCGAGCCTCGACATCGACGAATTGAAGGCGTTCGCCAAGGAATCGATGGCGTCGTACAAGTGCCCCAAAAAGTACGTCGTCGTCGACGAACTCGCCCGTAACGTGATGGGCAAACTCGACAAGAAGGCATTGCGCGCTCCCTATTGGAGCAGCGATCGCACCATCGCCGGCTAGATCGGCGAAACCACTGGAAGGCATTCATGATCGAGGTTTTGTTCGTTCGGCACGGCCAGCCCGTCTCGCGGGTGCGTAACCCTGCCCTGGCGCCCGAGGGGATCGCGGATGCCCGCAAGCTCGCCACGTGGCTTCGCCACGAGCAGATCGACGCCATCGTCGCGAGCCCACTGGCCCGCGCGCTCCAGACTGCCGAGACCCTCGCAGAGGGCATGGGTCGCGGAGTCGACCTCGTGCTCGAAGACCTCCGAGAATGGGATGACGACATCAGCCCCGAGGACTACATGGCCCTCGAGGACATGGCGCCCGACGACGCCCGTCTGACGGCGGTGCGCGACGGCCGATTCGAGGAATACGTCCCCGACCTGAACCTGCCGAAGTTCCGGGCCCGCGCACGCTCGGCCCTGGATCAGATCTTCGACCGGTACGAATCCGGTCGAGTGGTCGCGGTGGCTCATGGAGGCATCATCAACGCAGCCGTCGCCGATGTGCTGGAGATGCCGAAGACGTTCTGGCACAACCCCGCATATACTTCGGTCGCCCGGGTGCAAAAGCTGGATTCCGGCGTGGTCATCGTCGATTCGATCAACGACACCGCACACCTGCGCGGCACGGTGACGATATGACACAGGTGGTCGATGCAGGCGCCGTTGTCGCCGACACCCTGGCGAACGCCAGCCGGGTGATCCTGGTCAGACACGGACTCCCCGGCGATCTCGGCGTAGCTGATCCGGGACTCGGAGACGAGGGCATCAGCCAGGCCAGGCGACTGGGTGACTGGCTGCGCACCGAACCGGTGGCGCAGGTTGTCTCCAGCCACTACACCCGAGCCCACGAGACCGCGCTGTTCGCGGCTGAGCCGCATGGCCTCGACGTCTTCGTCGACGAACGGCTGCGAGAGTGGGACAGCGACCGGACCACCTATTCCACACCGGAGGCCATCGCCGAGACACCCCGCGGAAAGGCCTTCGCAGAAGCAAGATTCGACGACTTCATCCCCGACTACGACAAGGTCGAGCTCGCGGCCCGGATGCGCGCTGCTGTGCTCGCGGCCGTGGAGCGGGCACCCGGGCAACTGACGGTCGTCGCATCGCACGGTGGCGCCATCAACACCCTGCTCACCGACATCCTGCAAGCGCCGTCGCCGTTCTTCTTCAACCCCGGCTACACGTCGATGAGCCGCGTCGCCGTCATGCGCTCAGGCCGGTTCGTCATCGAATCGGTGAACGAGACAGCGCATTTGCGCTGACGGCTCACCTTGTGTCGACCCCCGGCCCGGGGGGTTGCGGATTGACGTCAGCGACGATCCGGGCTGCGGCGGTGTGCACCGTCACCTGGTCGCGGTCGGCGAGCTGGTGCAGGGCGGCCCGCGCAGCAGCGATTGTGCCCAATGCGTTGCTTTCGTAGAGGATTCCGATGGCGTAGTCGATGACCGCACGGTCGTCCAGCGACAACTCCGGATCCGGCGGTGCACCATGGAGGTGGTTGTCGACATCCAGTGCGGCGAGGTCGATTCCGAGCAGGTGCGCACCATCGGCGGCGAGGTCCACCAGCGAGCCGGGTGTGGACGCACGGAGCAGCAGATGTGCTGTGGTTGTCGGGTGGAGCATGGCGCTGGTGAGAGGGATGAGCAGCGATGATCCCGCAGGTGCCGAGGTGTCGGCGCGCGGGGGTGTGGTGATGCTGAAGTCGTAGCCGTCCACGATCACGGTCAAAGACGCCGAGAGCAATGAGGGCACCGCCCCGGTGAGGTGCTCGTGGACGGTGGTCAGGAGCGCGTCGAGGTCGGTGGCAGGTTCGTCGAGCGCTGTGGTCAACTCGCGCAGCGCCGCATGCAGGTTGGCCGGCGGGCGGTGATCGTCTGATGGTGAGTCCACGGGGTACTCCGGGCGACCCGAGCAACCCATCATCGTGCCCGTGTCCGAACGCGTCAGACTGCGCGTGCGGAAGTGCGGTGCCGGCACGTGGGTCGGGTCCCATGGCCGGTGCGCATCGCCATCCTCACCCTACGCGCATAGGAGCTGGTGAACAGGCCTCGCTGCCCGTCACTGCGGGGTGTGGGGGTGGCGGGCGCGGGCCCGTTTGCCTGCGTCCTCGACGATCGAGCGGGCGATCTCGTTGAGTTTGCGGTTTTCCTGCTGGCTGATGGTGCGCAACGCGTCGAAGGCCTGCGACGAGCTGTATCCGCTACGGCTGATCAGGATGCCGATGGCCTGATCGATGACGGCGCGGTTGGTCAATGCCTTCTCCAGGCGCTGCGACAGCAGGACCGCCGTGGCCAGAGCTCGGGCATTTTGCACCGAGACTGCGGCCGGCACCGCGAACAGTTCACCGAGCTCAGCTGCGCGTTCATCGAAGGCGTCTTTGGCGTGCGCATACACGTTCATCGCGCCGATGACCTCGTCACCGGTGATCAACGGCAGCGACAGCACACTGTGCACGCCGAGGCGTCCCACCCGAGGCCCGAACGCAGGCCACCGGGCCTCGCCACCCAACGAACCTGAGCGGACAGTGGAGGCGGTGGCGGCTGCGGAGATGCACGGACCCTGACCGATGCTGTACTGGATATCATCGATTTCTCGGACGAACGACGCGCTGGCCACGACGGTATCGGGGCGGTCCTCATGTAAGAGTGTGACCCCCGCGCCGTCGGCACCGGGAATGGCCCTGACCGCGAAATCGGCTACCGCAGTGAGAGCATCGGCCAAAGACAGCGATCCCGTAGCCAGCTGCGACAACCCGGTCAGCGCACTGTTCAGGTCTTCTTGATCATCGGGTGTCTGCGAGAGATCCGGTTCGTGATCAGCCATTGGTGGCACCCTGTTCTGGTTCGCGGCGGCGCATGGGGACAACGGAAACGCACAGTCAGTCTAGGCGCAGCACCTCGCCGAGGTGAGCGGCCTGAACAGGTACGCAACCTCACCACGACGACGCGGTCACGGTAGCGCTAAGTCTCACGATCGTTCGGCTGTGGTGCGGCCGCCGGGCCGGAATTCCCCGGCGGCCCATCGGCCAGAGCCTGCGCGACGGTCGGGAAGATCTGTAGGTCAGTATCCGGGGCAGCGGCGTGGATGACATCGCGGAACTGGCCCACGTCGCGAGCGATCCGGAACGAAACTCCTTTGTGGGCCAGGGCACCATGGAGTTCGACGAGCATCGACACGGCACTGACATCGACGAACGGTGATGTTTCGGCATCGAGAACGATTGTGCGGGTGTCGGCCTCGGCCAGGGCGCCGATCTGGTCACGGACATGGTCGGCGTTGGCGAAGAACAGTCCTGCCTCCACGCGAACAACTTTCACGCCTGCGAGGTGCCGGCGGGCCACGTCGTCGGTCGCTTCCACCCACCGCGTTCCGTCTTTGACCAACGTCGCCACGTGTGGCCGCGAGACCCGGTAGAGCAACAGCAGCATGGACACGGCGATGCCGATGACCAGACCGGGCAGGGTGTCGAAGATCAGCACCCCGAACAGCGCTGCCAGGGCAGCGATGAAATCGGCGCGGGTGGCGCGGCCGTAGATGCTGCCCAGCCGGGTGGTCCAGACCCGGTACAGACGCCGCAACGCGGCGATGTCGACGAGCTCGATGACCGCAGCGATCACCACAGCAGCAAGTGTCGCGTCCGGCAATTTCTCGAACAGGCCTGTCAGCAGCAGCAAGGTCAGGACGGTCAGCGCGGCGACGACGAGCCCGCTCACCTGCGTCTTGGCGCCTGCGCCCCCGTTGACCGCGGTCTTCGACAGACTGCCGTTGACGACCATGCCCGAACACAGTCCCGATCCGATGTTCGCCGCACCGAGCCCGAAGAGTTCCCTGTTGGCATCGACGGTGTACCCGGCCTTGGCCGCGTAGGTCTTGGCAGCCCCCAGGCCCTCGGCGAAACCGATCAGCACGATCCCGACTGCGGGACCGACCAATTCGAGGTACTGATCCATCGATACCCCGGAGGGTAATCCGAGCGAGGGCAGCCCCGGATCGATGTGCCCGACGATGGCGACGCCCTTGTCCTCGAGACCCAACAGCCATACCGCACCGATCCCGCCCAGTACCGCCACCAACGATCCGGGCACCAGCGGGAGCCACCGCCGGATCGCCAGCACCACGACGAGGCTGGCGACGCCGATGATCGTGGTGCGCCAATTCCATTCCGTCACATGGGTGATGAAGGAACCGGTCTGTTCGAAGAAGTTCCCCGACCCTTTTGGTACGCCGAACAGTTTGGGGACCTGTCCGATGATGATGGTCAGTGCGAGCCCGACGATGAACCCTTTGAGGACCGGTTCGGAGATGAACGAGGCGACAAACCCCATTCGCAGGACGCCGGCCACCAGAGCCACCACACCGGCGGCGAGCGACAACGCGACCGTGGTGGCGAGAAACAGCTGCGGATCGTCTCCGGCGATCGGTCCGACGATGGCCGCTGACAATGCCGCGGTCGCCGACATCGGCCCGACCACCAGATGCCGCGAGCTCCCGGCGGCGGCATAGAGGATCAGAGCCGGAACAGCCGCATACAGACCGACGACCGCCGGGACACCGGCAATCGCCGCGTACGCCAGGGCTTCGGGTACCAGGACCGCCCACACGGTCAGCCCGGCAACCACATCCGGTCTCAGGTACGCCGAGCGGTAATGGTGCAAAGACGTGAACACAGACCAGCCTCCAGCAATCGTCGCGCTCGGCTCCACCTGGCATGAACGCACGCCGGCATCCACTGATCAGTTTGCCGCACCGCACCTGAATCCGACAGCTGTACGCGCCCGGCACAGTGCCTCCCAATGTCCAGCCGTATGGGTTAAATTGAGTGCGTTCGGCCAACGCCTGCGGGCCCCAATACTCACGCTGGATCTGATCGAGCCAAGGAGCACGAGACATGGGCGCAGTCATCGGTGATCTCCTGCCGCTCGCGGTCGGTGTGGCCGTCTCCCCTATCCCCATCATCGCGGCCATCTTGATGCTGCTGTCCAAACGCGCGGGCAGTACCAGCGTCGGGTTCGCGCTCGGTTGGCTGGCCGGGATCGTGGTCGCCACCAGCATCTTCGTAGCGTTGGCCGGAGCCATCAGCACGTCCGACGACGGTCCGTCCACCACCGCGTCGGTGATCAAACTTGTTCTGGGCGCATTGCTGTTGGCTGTGGGCGTGCGGCAGTGGCGTGGACGCACCAGCGAGCATGCCACCCCGAAATGGATGGCCGCGATCGACGACCTCACCGCCGCGAAGGGTTTCGGTCTCGCGTTCGCGCTCGCAGCGATCAACCCGAAGAACCTCCTGATGTGTGTGGCTGCCGGCGTCACGATTGGTGGCGCCTCATTGTCGGTGGGTCAGCAGATCGGTTCTGTCGTCGTCTTCACCGTGATCGCCGCGTCTACCGTCGCGATCCCCGTGATCGGCTACCTGGTTGCCGCACAACGATTGAGAGCACCCCTCGACGCGCTCAAACAGTGGCTCGAGACGAACAACGCGACAGTCATGGCCGTACTGATACTCGTCATCGGCGTGGTACTGATCGGCAAAGGTATCGGCGGCCTGTAACCCGGCTATGGCGCGAGCGCACGATCAGGTGCGCAAACGGCTACGGATTCAGCCTTGTCGTACCCCTCTGGCATAGTCGCTCATATGTTCGAGGGTGGGGATTACGACGTACAGCGGGTGGCCGGTATCGGCCCCGCGAACTGGCTGCGGCCCAACGAGTTGCTCCGCAACTGCGAGCGGTCGGTCGCCGCGCAAAGCTACTTCGAATGGGTCCGCTACGACAGCGCCGCCCAACTACACAAACTGGTCGTCGCACCCCTAGAGGACACCCCGGTGGCGCTACGGGCGGTCGACCCGTTCAGTGTCTGCGCCGCGCAACTGGCCGCGGCGCAGCAGATCACCCAGCAAGGCGCCGAGCACTACCTGACCCGAGCCCTGGCCCTGCGCGACCGGCTCCCGCACGTCAAACAACTGCTGAAAGAAGGGCACGTCGCCGCCCACCACATCGCGCAGATCGTCTCCCGCACCGATCTGATCGAGGGCTCCGAGCACATGGCCGATATCGACCGTGACATCGCCGCCCAACTACGCCGCCGGGGATCCTGGTCGACCAACCGGATCCGGGACATGGTCGATGCGATGATCATGCTCCGCGACCCCGACCTGGTAAGGGAGAACCGCACAGAGGCCAAGAAACGTCGTGGGGTGTGGAACAACAACATCGGCGACGGGATGTCAGCGCTCGACGCCGTCGGATCCGCCGAGACCAACAACCTCATCATGCAACGCCTGGAGAAATTGGCGATGTCGGTGTGCAACGCCGATCCGCGTCGCAAAGCCGAACGAATGGCCGATGCCCTCTTCGCGACGGTGATGGGACGCGAGTTCAGCTGCGAGTGCCCCAAAGACCCCAAACATCCCTGCACAGCCAGCATCTGGACATGGCCCGCAGACACGATGGTCTCGGGCGTCGATATGAAACTGGTCCTGCACGTCATCGCTGACCAAGCAACGGTCAACGGCGACGCCGACCACCCCGGCTACCTGCAAGGGCACGGCATCATCTCCGCCGAACATGTCCGCGACATCGCCGAACGCCCCGAAACCAAACAGCGCCCGATGCGCAACGAGTACGAACAATCCCAACCCCTCTGGAACGACCACGACCTACGCGCCGAAGCCGAATACGCCGACCTCTACGCCCAAGACCAAGCCGCC
>NZ_MJEI01000015.1 GCF_002095395.1 Williamsia sp. 1135 | reverse complement strand
GGCCACATGCAGTAGAGGTCGCGCATGCGGATGAAGTCGTCGAGGACGGTGGAGGGGCGGTAGCTGTCGCCGGGTTGTACGACTGGGAGTGGGACGGCTTGCCAGTACGGGGGTGCGGCTGCTTCGGCGAGCATGTCGTCGTATCGCGGGGGTTCGGGTGCGCGGGAATACACGGTCGCGCGGGTCGGGCCGCGGTCGCGTTTGTGTGCCGCAGCGGGTGGGGGAGACGTTTGGCTTTGTCCCTCTGTCTCAGATTCGGGTTTGGCACTATCCGGCTCGGTCTCTGGCGTGGCCTCGGGATCGGCTACATCGTGGCTCTCGGCCTCGGCTGCGGGCCGATGTTCGGGCTCGGTCTCCCGCTCTGGCTCCGGCCCGAAAGTGGTTTCGGGACCCGGTTCTGCTTCGGGCCCGGCTTCTTGATCAGCATCGCCGGTGCCCGCAGGCCTGGCTTGTGTTTCCGACGCGTGGTCGGGTGCGGCGGCCTCGGTCGCCGCTGAACCCTTGTCGGCGGCCGATGGCTCGGCCGCGGTTGCGGCGTGTTCGGACGCTTGCTCAGTATCGGCGGAAGTCTGGTTGGCCGCGGCTTGTTCTTGTTCAGCTCGTTCTTGTTCGGCGGCTTGGTCTTGGGCGTAGAGGTCGGCGTATTCGGCTTCGGCGCGTAGGTCGTGGTCGTTCCAGAGGGGTTGGGATTGTTCGTACTCGTTGCGCATCGGGCGCTGTTTGGTTTCGGGGCGTTCGGCGATGTCGCGGACATGTTCGGCGGAGATGATGCCGTGCCCTTGCAGGTAGCCGGGGTGGTCGGCGTCGCCGTTGACCGTTGCTTGGTCAGCGATGACGTGCAGGACCAGTTTCATATCGACGCCCGAGACCATCGTGTCTGCGGGCCATGTCCAGATGCTGGCTGTGCAGGGATGTTTGGGGTCTTTGGGGCACTCGCAGCTGAACTCGCGTCCCATCACCGTCGCGAAGAGGGCATCGGCCATTCGTTCGGCTTTGCGACGCGGATCGGCGTTGCACACCGACATCGCCAATTTCTCCAGGCGTTGCATGATGAGGTTGTTGGTCTCGGCGGATCCGACGGCGTCGAGCGCTGACATCCCGTCGCCGATGTTGTTGTTCCACACCCCACGACGTTTCTTGGCCTCTGTGCGGTTCTCCCTTACCAGGTCGGGGTCGCGGAGCATGATCATCGCATCGACCATGTCCCGGATCCGGTTGGTCGACCAGGATCCCCGGCGGCGTAGTTGGGCGGCGATGTCACGGTCGATATCGGCCATGTGCTCGGAGCCCTCGATCAGATCGGTGCGGGAGACGATCTGCGCGATGTGGTGGGCGGCGACGTGCCCTTCTTTCAGCAGTTGTTTGACGTGCGGGAGCCGGTCGCGCAGGGCCAGGGCTCGGGTCAGGTAGTGCTCGGCGCCTTGCTGGGTGATCTGCTGCGCCGCGGCCAGTTGCGCGGCGCAGACACTGAACGGGTCGACCGCCCGTAGCGCCACCGGGGTGTCCTCTAGGGGTGCGACGACCAGTTTGTGTAGTTGGGCGGCGCTGTCGTAGCGGACCCATTCGAAGTAGCTTTGCGCGGCGACCGACCGCTCGCAGTTGCGGAGCAACTCGTTGGGCCGCAGCCAGTTCGCGGGGCCGATACCGGCCACCCGCTGTACGTCGTAATCCCCACCCTCGAACATATGAGCGACTATGCCAGAGGGGTACGACA
>NZ_MJEI01000102.1 GCF_002095395.1 Williamsia sp. 1135 | reverse complement strand
TCTGCTGCGCGCTCGAAATCGGCACTACCGCAACATCTGCGAGGATGAAGAACGCGACGACGATCACGACGGGATCCCCGACGTCTACCAGCAAACGGATTGATCGCACCTGACAAGCCGACTTGCGGTCGATGGTGTCAGCCGAACAGCCCGCCCACCGATGATCCCGAGGACCCAGCAGGCGGTTCGGGTGGTTCGTACGCACTGACGGTCACGGTGAAGGTGCCGAAGCCTTCTCCTTTGTTGGCGTATTTGGTACCACCGCCGCCGGCGACCACGCACCTCACGGTGGTGGTGGCGCCTGCCGGGAATGCGCTGCCCGACGCTGGGGTGCACTCGGTCGCCGCGACGGTATCTGCGAGACCGGCCGGCAGGGTCCATTTGGCGATGGTGTTTGGTCCAGTGCTCGTCAGCTCCTTAGCGGTCGACGCCAGCTTCGAATCTTGTCCCAGATAATTTGGCATGGAAACTGCCGGCGAAAGAGGCGCCGGTGAGATCGGCGTCAGTGAAATCCGTTCGAAATATATTCCTGGACGAGAAGTCCGCGCCGGCAAGATTGGCGCCGGCGACGAGCACCGAACGTATGCGCCGGAGATGCGTGCGCGATGCGGTGGCGGGGAGTTGGGGAGGAGTGTTCACAATCCTTGCTCGAAAGTGAAGACTTGGTGTGGGTCGTATTCGGCCTTGATCGCGTTCAGGCGGTCGACGCCGGTGCCCCAGTAGTCGGTTCGCCAATCCACCGCATCCGCATTGGGGACGTTGCTGTATGCCCCAGACACATAGGGCGCCAGTGCCTCATGGAAGTCCGCGACCCACTGCAAGCACGCAGGCGCCAGAGGGTCGTCGGACGAGGACGACCCGCCCCGGACGCCCCAGCCCGCGCCCGGCTCCGCGTAGAATAACGCATTGCGGTGCGCGAACGCCGACCCGCCCGCCGGTTCGGAATGCACGACCTCGCCGCCGAATGCGTTCGCGAAGTAGTTGCACAGCGGCGTAGGAGCCGTCGAGATGAAGGTGCAGATCAGATCGATTGCCTCTCGGGGGAATGGTGTCGACGCGAACTGGGACAAGAACTTCCAGTTGGCCGGTTCGTCTGCGATCGGGATCTGGAACGCCGTGTAGTTGTCCACCCAGCTCGCGTCCGTCATGGAGACCTCGGGCGCTCCGACAGCCAAGATCGGGGCGAGCAGCTCCAAGGCTTCCGCCTCCGAGCCCGATACCAGCACGCCCAGCACCTGCACTGCGTCGCAGCTGATCTCGATCTGGCTCGTCAGTCGGCTGTCCGTCGTCGGCGCAGATCGCTGCCAGACGTCGAAGACAGCGGGCAGATGGTCGATTCCTGGCCACGTCGCTGTGATGTAGATGGTCTGCGTCAACGGATGCACCCGGTAGGTCAGCGACGTGACGACCCCGAAATTGCCGTTGCCGGCGCCTCGCAGCGCCCAGAGCAGGTCTGTGTGGTGCGTTTCGTCGGCGACGATCACCTCGGCGCCGCCGTCATCGGAAGGAACCACGATTTCTGCTGCCAACAAGTTGTCACAAGCCATCCCGAAGATGCGGGTCAGCAGGCCGAAACCGCCGCCCAGGGTGGCACCGACCGTACCGACGGTTCCCTCGGTACCGGTCGGTGCTGCAAATCCCTCTCGCCCCAAGGCGGTTACGGCTTCGAGTTGATTGAGCCCGGCGCCCACCGTCGCCGTCTGCGTCTGCGTGTCGAGCGATACGGACTTCATCTCGCTGACGTCGATCACGATGCCGTCGTCGACACTGGACCAGCCTTCGAGGCAGTGTCCACCGCTGCGCACCCGGACGGGGACTTCGTGCCGCCGCGACCAGGCGAGCGCGTTGACGACGTCGGTGGTCGCCTGGGCATACACGATGACCTGGGGGGCGTTGCTGAACAGCAGGTTCCAACCGGCGCTGGCCGCTGCGTAGTCCGCGTCGCCGAACCTGACGACTCGGCCGGTCAGCGCGTCAGAGGACGAACTCGGCGGCCTCATTCGGTCGACTCGACAACAGCGTCGACAGCGTCGCCACCGGACGGTTCGGTCTCGAGAACTTCGCGATTGAAGATCATCATCTTGGCGAAGTAGATGCCGCCCAACAGGATCAGACCGGCGACGATGACGTTGGAGGCCGTGGAGTCACCGGGGGTGACGAGTACGAACAACGCGAAGACAACCCAGATGAGGGCCGCCACGGCGATCGGTAATTCGAAGCGTCCGAGACTGAACCCTCCTTCCTTGTACTCCAGGCGTTTTCGGACCACCAGGTAGAGGACGACGGTTGCGCCGTAGATGAGTGCGGGCAGCAGTGTCGAGGCGGTGATCAGTTTGATCAACGCGTCTCCCGGCAGTGCGACCAGCAAGACCACGCCGACGACCAGGATGAGCAGGGTTGCGAATATCGGTGTCTGGGTGCGCGGATTGACCTTGCTCATCAGGCGGTGCGCCGGGAATCGTCGGTCTCGAGCCATTGCGAACGCCTGACGCGAACACGCAGCCATGACGACCATCCCGGCACCGAAGATCGCGAAGACAATGGCGGCCAGCAGTATCCGTTCCATCACCGGCCCGAGTTGGTCGCGGATGATGGCCGCAACGGGCGATCCGCTCTTGCTGATGGCGTCGACGTCATCGATGGCGAGGGTCAGTGCGATCAGGAAGAAGAATCCCGCGACACCCGCGGCGACCACGGATGCGACGATGGCACGCGGCACGCTCCGAAACGGGTCCTTGGCCTCCTCGGCGAGATTGGCCGCGGAGTCGAAGCCCACCAGGGTGGTCAGACCCATGAGCATTCCGGCCGTGAGACCGCCGCCGATGGCGAAGTAGTTGCTGTCTCCTGCTGTGACGCCCCGTGAGGTGAGGTTACTGATCTCACCGCTGCTGGTGAACGCGACGACCGCGATCAGCGCTACCACCAAGATTGCGACGATGGCCAGCTCGACACCGACAGCGCCCGAGGTGATGAGGCCCAGCAGCCGGGTGGACGCGATGACCAGGACTGCCTGGATGATCAGGATGACCACGGTGATGATCCGGGCGACGTCCTCGTTTTCGTCCATTCCGACCAGCGGCATGAATGCCTGACTGGCCAGCGCGCTGTCCAAGGCGACGACCGCGGTGGCAAGGAACCAGAAGGTGAGCCACCCGAAGAGCCAGCCGACCTTAGGGTTGGCCAGTCGTGAGGCCCATTGATAGGACGACCCGCTCAGTGCTATGCGGGCAGCGAACTGGGCGACGACGAGAGCCACCAGGGTTTGGCCGACCACAGCGATCAACCACAGCCACATCCCGACAGGACCCGCGGTCACCAGCAATTCGCCATATGTCCCGAAGATGCCCACGGCTACGGAGATGAATGCGAAAGAAATGGCGAAGACCTGGAAACCGCCGAGGGTGCGCTGCAACTCCGGGCCCGAGTCCTGTGCGGAAGACGGCGGTTCGGCTTGGGAGTCGTCAGTGAGGGGTGTCGACACGCGGAATACCTCAATCATCGGGTGAAGGCATTCCGGGCTGCTGAGCGGAACGTCGAAAGAATGCTAACCCGACTTACGTCGGTCTGCTGCAAATTTCACCAATCAGATACGTCGCGTGCCGGTGTCAGGCAAACGGGTGCCTCGAGCAGAGTCCGACGGGTGATGAACGTCCGCGGCAGTCCCGACAGCGGATCGGTGAATTGCAGTTCGCGAGCGAGCAATTGCATCGGGAGTGAGTGGTCGTCCGGTGCCTCGGCCAGCAAGTCGGGATACCAGGTGTCACCGAGAATTCCGATACCGAGTGCGGCCAGATGCACTCTCAATTGGTGCCGACGGCCCGTATGCGGGCGAAGAAGTGTGTGCAGAACTGCGCGACCGGAGGCGCTGATGCCGGACCCTCGGACCTCGATCACCGTCTCGGAATTGGGTGCGAGTGCGTCGTCGATCACCACCCGCAGCACGCCGCTGCGCGAGGCGATGTGGTTGCGGTAGGTGACAGGCACCGAGTGTCCGGCGAGCGACGGTGCATCGGCGTCCCACCCTGGCGGAAGTGCCGAGACAGCTTCATACACCTTGGTGACCTGACGCTGTTCGAACAGAGACTGGTATGCACCGCGGGTGGCGCGCCGGGCCGAGAACATCAACACCCCCGCTGTCGCGCGATCGAGGCGATGCATGGGCACCAGGTCCGGATTGTCGAGACGGGTCCGGAGCCGGACCAGCGCCGTCTCCTTCAGGTATCGCCCGCCGGGAGTGGTCGAGAGGAAGTGTGGCTTGTCGATCACGACCAGATCGTCGTTGATGTGCAGGATCTCCTCTTGCGAGGACACCGGCGTCTCGGCCGGGAGATCGCGGTAGTACCAGACGAATGGATCCGCGCCCAGTGGTGTGCTGCGGTCGATCGGATGGCCGTCGGAGCCGACTATCTCGCCGCGGTCGAACCGGCGGTGCAGGTCGCCGGCGTCCAGGTGGCTGAAAGTTGCGACCATGAACTCGGCGACAGTCGTCCACGGTCCGGCGGTCGGGAT
The DNA here is from genome assembly GCF_002095395.1 of Williamsia sp. 1135. Classification (GTDB taxonomy): domain Bacteria; phylum Actinomycetota; class Actinomycetes; order Mycobacteriales; family Mycobacteriaceae; genus Williamsia. Next base: position 172,948 of record NZ_MJEI01000102.1, on the reverse strand, counting down.
GCGCAGCCTTGTTGCGCCGACCCCGTTCCTGACGGGTAGCGGCGAGGGCATCGGCATCTGGTCATTCTGTCACCGGCCGCGGAGCCATCCGAACCGTCCTCGGTTCCGAATGCAGGTCAAGGAGTACTCAGCTGCTGACAGAAGGCGAGGACTGGTCGGGATGATGCGAACACGAGGGCGCGTAGACGCGCTACAGCCGTATCGGCGTTACGATGCGGCCGCCGATGCGAGCGCCGCGTTGGTGATCCGGCACTACTCGACATCGTTTGGCCTGGCGACGCGCATGTTGCGCGGACAGGTCCGCCAAGACGTGTGCAACATCTATGCGCTGGTTCGGGTTGCCGACGAGGTGGTCGACGCGCCTCGGCCCGGCCAGGACGGTGCGGATCGGCTGGTCGAACTCGACAAGTTCGAGCAGGAGACCTACTCGGCGATCGAGACGGGTTCTAGCGCCAACCTGGTGGTCCATGCATTCGCCCGCAGCGCGCGTCGCGTCGGCATCGACGAATCCTTGATCGCGCCGTTCTTCGACTCGATGCGGACCGACCTCCAGCGCACGAAGCACGACTTCACCAGTCTCGCCACGTACATCTACGGCTCTGCAGAGGTGGTCGGCCTGATGTGTCTGCGTGCTTTCGTCGCCGGTGAGCGGAATCCGTCGGCGCGCTACGAAGAACTGGCGCCCGGGGCCCGACGACTCGGTGCGGCCTTCCAGAAGATCAACTTCCTACGAGACTTCGGTGACGACAGCGACGGACTGGGACGTCAGTACCTCGTCGGTCTTCGGCCAGATGACCTCGACGAAGAGATCTGGAGCAGCTGGCTCGACGACATCGACATGGACCTGACCGCAAGCGCCGAGGCCATAGCCCAGCTGCCGCGCGGTTGCCGCGTGGCGGTGTGCACGGCGCACGATCTGTTCGCTGAACTGACAGCGCGGCTGCGGGCGACCTCGGCGGCCGACGCCCGGCGAGACAGGGTGCGAGTGCCCACCCCTGAGAAGGCGCGCATCGCTGCCGCGGCCGCACTTCGCCGCGGCCGACCACAACTCGCAAGTGCGCATGCGCTCATCCATTCGAGTGATCTGACGAAGGAGTACGGACGGTCGTGACGGCATCATCGAAAAAGGTCGTCGTCATCGGTGGTGGTGTCGCAGGTTTGGCGACGGCCGCACTGCTCGCCCGCGATGGGCACGACGTCGACCTAGTGGAGAAGAACGACGACCTGGGCGGCCGGGCCGGCTCATGGGAGCACGAGGGCTTTCGATTCGACACCGGACCTTCCTGGTGGCTGATGCCCGATGTCTTCGACCATTTCTTCGAGCTGCTCGGCACGACCACAGCTGAACAGGTGAGTCTGGTGCGCCTGGACCCTGGGTATCGCGTGTTCTTCGAGGGCGTAGACGAGAAGATCGACATCGAGGGTGACGAAGAACGGAACCGGGCCCTATTCGAGAGCATCGAACCCGGCGCCGGCGCCGGCCTGACCTCGTACCTCGACTCAGCGCGCGAGGCGTACGACATCGCCGTCAAGCGATTCCTCTACACCAGTTTCGATTCTCCGCGTGCATTTCTCGGTGTGGACGTCCTGCGCAACGCCCCGAAGCTGGCGGTACTGCTCACGAAGTCGCTCGAGGCTTTTGTCTCGCAACGGTTCTCCGACCGGAGATTGCAGCAGGTTCTCGGGTATCCAGCTGTGTTCCTCGGCTCGTCTCCCGAGCGCACGCCTTCGATCTATCACCTGATGAGCTGGCTCGACCTGGCCGACGGAGTCCGTTATCCGCAAGGCGGTTTCACGACATTCGTCGATGCGTTGGCCCGTCTTGCCACTGAGAACGGGGTGAGGGTGCACACCGGAACATCCGCGACCGCGATTCTCACGCGTGCCCGGCAGGGTCGCTCTGGAAAGGGGCGCAGGCGCAGTGAGGTGACCGGCGTCAGAGTGCGCGATCACAGTGGCGGAGAACGGGACGTCTCCGCCGACATCGTCATCGGAGCAGCCGATCTGCACCACGTGGAGACCCGGCTGCTGCCCACGAATCTGCAGACCTTCCCGGAGAAGTGGTGGGACAAGGCAACATCGGGACCGGGCGCGGTGCTGGCCTATCTCGGTGTGCAGGGCAGTGTCCCCGAACTGGCTCATCATTCGCTGTTCTTCACCGACGATTGGACAACGAACTTCGACGCGATCTTCGAGTCACCGACGCACATGCCCGATCCGGCATCGCTGTACGTGTGCAGGCCGTCCGCCACGGACGATTCGGTTGCCCCCGCCGATCACGAGAACCTCTTCATCTTGGTGCCCTCACCCCCGGATCCTGGTCTCGGGCGCGGGGGAGTGGACGGCATGGGCGCTCCCGACGTCGAGAAGGTGGTCGACCAAGCGATCGAGACCGTGGCGGAATGGGCGCACATCCCAGATCTTGCCGAACGGGTCGTGGTGCGGCGCTCGGTGGGTCCGGCCGACTTCGTCGACAACGTCAACTCGTGGTCAGGTGGCGCGCTCGGCCCGGCACACACGTTGCGCCAGAGTGCGTTCCTGCGGGCGACCAACCGGTCACGCAAGGTCGAGGGTTTGTTCTACGCCGGATCGAGCACCCGTCCCGGTATCGGTTTGCCGATGTGTTTGATCAGTGCAGAACTGATTCGCAAGCGGCTGAAGGGTGATCGCTCGGTCGGCCCGTCGAGCTGAATCCTGAACCGGCGGAACGGCGTCCGCGGTTCGACCCGGTCTCGACGGCGACCCGTCAGGAGCGGCGCCACACACACCTTTCTATCAAACCGGTCAGTGCGGTCCGGGTGAGCTCGTCGACAGGCAGGTATTCCAGGATCTCCATGGCGTTGTCCGTCAGCTCGCGGATTCTGTCCTCGACAGCTTCGTCGGCCCCCGTGTCTGTGAGCACCGACCGCACTGCTTCGAGATCGGCGTCCCCGACTGCCGGATTACCGAGAGCGTGCCGGAGTACTTGCTTCTGTGAGTCGCCGGCCCGGGATTCGGCCACGGCCATCAGGAGGGTGCGTTTGCCCTCCCGGATGTCATCGACGGCGGGCTTGCCGGTGACCTGCGGATCGCCGAAGACACCGAGAAGGTCATCGCGAAGCTGGAAGGCTGCGCCGGCGGTCAGTCCGATCTGGTCATAGAGGTGCAGTAGTTCGTCGTCGCCTCCGGCGATGGCGGCGCCGAGACGAAGAGGATGGCTGATCGTGTACTTCGCGCTCTTGAGTTCGAGGATGAGGTCGGTGCGCCGGCGCGAGGTGCTGACCTCGGTTTGGCTCAGCATGTCCAAGTACTGACCGGCGTAGGCCTCGTCGCGCATCCGCGACCACATGGCACGGACAGTGCGACGTGTCCGGGAGTCCAGCGAGTCGGTGGACATCGCGGCCAGGTCGTCGGACCACGACAGCAGCATGTCACCCACCAGGATGGCGGCCGCGGATCCGTGGTTGTCGGCGTCCCCGAGTCGCTGCTCGCGGGTGTGCCCGTCGGCGAACTGACGGTGCACCGTGGGGAGCCCGCGACGGGTGTCGCTGCTGTCCATCAGGTCGTCATGGACCAAGGCGGCGAGATGGAAGAGCTCGATGGCCGCGGCGATCTCGGGGACACCCTCGACCAGCTCGCCTCCGGTCGCGCCGTACGACCCCCACATACAGAACTGAGCGCGGATCCGCTTCCCACGCCCGAGCATGTCCACGATCGCTGCTGTCAGCGACGTGACCTCGGCGCTCATCTCGCCCATCGCCACCGAGTGGCCGGTGACGTGCGTGGTCAAGACGTCGCCCACGGAGGCCAAGATCGTACGGTTTCGCTCCTCGACCAGGTCGTTTGTGATCGGCGCCGCGTGCTGGTCTATCGACATCATCTGACGTTCTCCGTGTCCGGCGTAAGTCCAGTTACCAAAGGGTGCTCAAACCATTCGGAGCCGCCCACGGGATCGGATGGGTGTCCGACGCGACATTCTCGACATCCTCGACGACGTTCCCTCGGACCCTCTCCGTGCCGGACCGATCTCATTCGTTCGAGATGACGCGGCCGGCTCACGGGTGACACATGCTCGACCTTGCGGTTCCCGTGCCGCCAACGAGGCAGGACAACGATGGATGAATCTGTGGACACGCCCGACCTGCGGTCGGCGCTCACGACGATCGGTGTGCCCGATCGTGTCGAGACACCGCTGGGAACCTACGAATTCTTCGACGGGGTGCCAACGCCCGAGACCACCCGCACCCTGTATGACGGCTTGGACTATTTCCGCGGCGTCGACGTGTTCCTCAACACCGTTCCCGGCGCATCACTCGTCGCGATGCGTCGCGGTTTTCGCAGCGTCGGAATCGATGGCCTCAGTGTCCTCGGGATCACCGACCCGAGAGCGAACTCGGGATCGTTTTTTCTGACCCCGAACACATCGACGGCGTACGGCGTCATGTTCATCGACCTTCGCGACGGCCCGGTTGTCATCGAACCACCCACCAAGTCGCTGTGCGTCGTCGACAACTCTGGTTCCGCTACATCGCGGACATGGGGTTGGCCGGTCAGGACAAAGGGGAGGGTGGAAAGTACCTGTTCCTACCGCCGGGATACGACGGCGACGAACCTGATGGCTACTACACCCATCGCAGTGACACGTTCACCATCTGGGTCGTCCTCAGGGCCCTCGCTGGTGTCGAGGCGATCAGACAAGCACGCGTCTATCGTCTCTCTGATGCGCTGAGCCCACCGGATCTCGTCTACGTGAACATCGCCGAACAAGTCTTCAACACCGTGCATTCCAATGACTTCAGCTTCTTCGAGGAAATCGACGAGCTCGTCCAAGAGGAGCCGCCCGGCTCGTTGGATCCAGAGCGTGCAGGACAACTCGCAGCGATCGGCATCGTCCACGGGCAGACCTTCGCACCGGACGAACGGCTGCGCGCCATTCTCGATTCCGCCGCCCGCACCGCCGCCGGTATGAGTCGTGCGCTTGTCTACTTCCCTCGCAATCGGGACAACTTCACCTTCGCGGAAGGCTCGTGGAAGGACGGATTCGTCGGTGGCAGTTACGAGTTCATCAAGGATGATGCCAGGCTCCTCGATGCGCGAACCCTGTTCCACTACGTAGCAACGGTCATCACTCCTGCAATGGCGCATGCACAGGTCGGAGCAGGATCGGCGTACACGTACACAGCTCAGGACGCCCGTGGCCAGATATTGAACGGCGCCAACACCTATCGTCTCGTGCTGCCGCCCAACCCACCTGCAAAAAACTTTTGGTCGCTGGACATCTACGACACCCAGACGCGGTCCCTGCTGTGTACCGACAACCCGCACCCGAGCGTGATGAGTCTGAGCGGCACCGTCACACCCGAAACCGACGGGTCGATCGTGCTCTGGTTCGGCCCAGCGGCGCCGGAAGGGCGCGAGAACAACTGGGTGCAGACCGTTCCCGGGAAAAGCTGGTTTCCCATACTGCGGATCTACGGACCCCTCGAGTCATGGTTCGACAAGTCGTGGCAACCTGGTGAAGTCGAAGAAGTGCAGTAGCGACGATCGCCGGACTCAGCTGATCGGTGGGTTGCGTGGGTAAGATTCGGCCGGCCCGGCGCGCAGCTCGGTGGCCCGGCTCACCACGTGGTCGATGCTGACCACGGTTCGTCGGCCGGTATGCCCATCGTCGCCGGGTATACCCGCCTGCGCCGACCATTCGGTGCGGGCGTTGCCGCTGATGTGCAAGGCCCGGCCGGTGGCGAAGTCGACGAACAGCAGTGCGGCCGCAGGATCGACCTCGAAGGTTCCCAGCGTGTTGAACATGTTGTTGCCGGGGTAGTCGGGCCACCACAGCTGGTCGAGGTCGTCGAGACGCACGAAGCCTGACGGTCCGCCGCGGTGCGAGGTGTCGATGCCGCGCGTCGGGTGGGTGCTGCCCAGAAGCAACGTGTCCGCGGTGCGGATCAGGTCACGGTCGGCGGAGCCCGGGCTCCGACCGTGGCGAGCGTCCGCGTTGCTGAGGGGACCGCTCGTGATTCTCAGATCCCGATGCGCAATGTACTTGGGGCAGTTGCCGTAGGCCTGTTCGACGGTGATGGAAAGACCACTTTCCGTTGCGCGGGTCAGGGTTCCGTTGATGCGGATCCGCCGCCGGGTCGCGAAGTCGATGACCAAGAGGCCGACGGGTTGCTCGGGTGCGAGCTGATGCAACGGGTCGCCGGGGGCGGGGGAGCCGGCGATGGTCAGAGTCGTCGGCGTCAGGGCCGCGAGGAAACCGGGCGCGCCGGCCAACGGTGAAGTCCAGAGAGTGCCTGCGGCGTCGCGGGCGGTGATGGCGGCGAATGTTCGTACGCTGAGGAACTGGGCGAGACCGCCACTGAGTTCCCCGGGATCGAGCATGCCCTCGAGTCGGGCCGCCTGCGCGCTGACCCCGGCGCGACGTTGCACCGCCAGTTCGCCCTCGTGAAATCCGCCGGCTTCGGGTCGATGGGCGAGGGTGCTCATGGTGGCCTCTCAGATCCGAATACCAAGTGGAAGGTGCTTCCCTGAGCATTAGTACACCCGAACACCATCTGGGCCCACCGTGACGGCGTGTATGACGCTCTGGCGGACCTGGGTGGCGCTCAGTCCTCGATCGTCAGCGCCGACTTCGGGCAGCTGGTGACCACGAGCCGCATTTCCTCGCGCCGATCGTCCGGAACGTCGGATTGCAGGACGACCAGGTAGTCGTCATCGTCGAGATCGAACACATCTGGAGCCATGCCCACGCAGACGCCGTTGGACTCGCAGAGGTCAAAGTCGGCCTTGATCTTCATGGGTGTGTTCGTCCGGCCGTTGCTGGATTCTGGGGTTCACCAGAATTGCTGTGCACTCGCACAGCTTAGCGGCCCCCGGTACGTGGGTGTCGAGAGATCAAGCAAAACTGCCAGGGCAGTCCCGGGATCAACGCACAGATTGCCCGCTGTCGACTCGGATCGGCACCGTGTCGTCCCACGGCTGGCGCGTCACCATGTCGGCCACCTGCACCGAGCCGCGTTCGAACTCGCCGGTCGCTGCATCGACCAACCGGTAGGCCTGAGTCGATTTGTGGATGGGCTGGGCGTCCAGCAACACGATCCGGACCTCCCCGGGTTCGAAGTGGCAACGCTCTTGCAGAGCTTCGATGAGTTGTTCGTTGCTCAGGTGTCCATCGCCGAAGTTCCAGCCCATGGCCATGCTGCAGATTCGTTCACCGTCGGTGAGCACGTAACTCTCCTCGGGATGGCCGGCCATGGCGCGATGAGCGAGAGTGAACAGGGCGCGGCCGTGAGTGTTCATCGCACGGAACGCGTACCCCAGATACAGCGGTATCTGCGCGCCTTCCTTGCCGTACACGCGCTCCAACTGTGCGGCAGGCATCGCGGCGATGGAGATGATCCGTCTTCGATCTTCTGGGACGCAGAAGGTTTGACGCACCAGAGCGTGGTGTCCCAGTTGCCCGCGTAGTACCGCATGCCGAAGAGGAACGAGACCTTGATCGGGAACAGGTTTCCCAGGACGACGATACCGGCGACGACGACGAACAGGATTGCCACCGGCACAGGGTTGTCGACATCGGACAGGCCTGTCTCGGCATGGCCGATGAACAGGGTGATCACCCCAAAGATCATGAAGACGTTCCATTCCAGCGGAACTCCCATCGGTATGGCCGTGAGGATCCCCAGGTGAAAGCAGATCATGATGGTCGCCTGCCACCGCCGTCAGCCATCCGCCGCCCGAGAAGAACAGAAGCAGAGGAACGAGCATCTCGATCGCGGTGGACACGTGGGCGAAAATACGCGCGAGTCTGCCGGGCCTCAGATCGTCGGGAAAGTGTTCGAAGAACTTCCGTTTGAGGCGGCGCGTTCTGATGACCGGACTGTTCGACATCATCGTCGCCATCACAAAAGGAAAGTGCTTGTTGAGTTTTGACGTTGCCGCCCCGATCCAGATCACCAGGAAGACGAGCTTGGCCGCGACGATCATGTCGACGCCACTGAACAGGAATGTCACTGTCAGTGTCGCGTAGACCTCGCCGCGAGCGGCCAGGAAGATGGTCTTGTCGCGTAGGCCGACCAGCACCAAGATGACGACGATGACCGCGATCAGCCACATGGGCAGCGTGCCGACTGCGCTGTCGAGCGCTGGTATCGGGCCGGTGCCGTTCGAGAACAGCGCGATCGTGATCATCACCAGGAGCGCCGCGTAGAGCACCACGTCCACGGGGGTGCGGGTGTCACCGGCCGTCAACGGAACTCGCGTGGGCCACGGCGGCTGCCGAATGGTGCTGGGACGCAACCAGTACAGGATGGATCCGAGTGGTGGGAAGAAGCGATTGTTGAGAGGTCCGAAGCCGCATCCGAGTCCGACGACCTCGAAGAGCATTGTGTACAGCACTATCTTCTGGAAGACGATCGGCTCGGTCCACCAGGCGCCGACGTTGGTGAAACCGTCGATCCCGTCGGTGGTGAGTACGAGGAGCCAGCCCACCAGGACGTACAGAACGATCTTGACCACGTAGAACAGATGGAGCACCACCGGTGTACCAAAACCTATCTCGGCCCAGTGTTTCGCCATCGGACGGATCTTTTCCGCCCGAGTTCCTTTACTCCATTCGGCCAGGTCGACGACCGGCAGATCGGGTTTGAGGAAACCCATCAGAACAACCCCTCTCGTGACACCGCGCTGATCTCCTCCACGTGGCCATCGGCCATTCGCATGGAATGGCCGAGCAGGTCCTCGGTTTCGAGTGCGGCCATCAGGCCTTGGTCCGATGAGCGACTCCACGTCCGTGCCCCGTCGCCGGTGCGCCCGACGATGATCGCCCGCTCCGGAAGGCCCTGTTGATCGTGTCGAACGGTGAAGGTCTCCAATTGAACTGTGCCGCTATAGTGTTCGGTCGGAACGCGGCGCGGACGTGCATTGACGGCAAGTTGGGGAGAGGTCACCCTGAACTCGTCGCGGGGTGGCGTCGTCGAGTACAGGGCGACGGCGTGCTTCGTGAGAAACATGCCGTTCGAGGTCACCATGCCCACAGCACCCGGGTCCTTGCGCAGCGTCTCGGTCATCGTCGCGAGTGCGTGCGTGCCGTAGTTGTTCCCGGGCCCTCCGCCGAATGTGAGGCCACCGGTGACGGTGAGCGGCCGGTCGGGGTCGAGGAGCGGGAGTCCGAGTGCATTGACTGCGACCTGCACGGCGGACGGAAAGCAGGAGTACAGATCGAGGTAGACAACGTCGTCGATGTCGATCCCCGCCGCGTTCAGTGCAGATCGGCCGTTCAGTTCGATCGCGTCCGACCGATGGAGTTCGTCGCGCTCGGTGACGAACCAATGGTCGTGGCTCTGCGCCGAGCGATGGGAAAGACCCACCTGTCGGCCGGTATGCCCAGACTTCGCGCCTTGTCAACGGAACAGAGAACGATGGCCGCGGCCATATCGACCCAGATGTTCGAATTGAGCAGCTTTGTGTACGGAAAGCTGATCATGCGGTTGTCGACACCCACGGTCGCGATCTGGTGGGCGCTCGCGTCGATCGGGTTCCAGGCGTGGGGATTTGACTGTGCCACTGACGAAAAGTTGTGCCACAGCGCGCCGAGTGTGGACTGGTGCTCGGCGATCGTCCTTCCGCTCGCGCCGCGTAACGCATTCTCGAACAGTGGGTAGTAGTCGGTCGGCAGCACGGCGCCGACGGCGAGTTCGCAGGGGTGGGAGGCGTCAGCATGAGGGTCCGGCTCAGTCTCGGCGGCAGGAACCGAGTCGGATTGCTCGGTCCACGGCAGTCCGACGCCTGTCGAACCCGCAGACCGCATCGAGCGGAAGGTCTCACCACCGGTGATGAGGACGATGTCGTGGTCGCCCGCCGCGATGGACAGGGCTGCTCGATTGACGAGAGCCTGCGGTTGCTCACCTCCGGTTGCGGAGGTGACGAGAGATGGCGTGGCGGCGCGATCCCCAGGAACTCCGCAACTGTCATCGGTGCGTTCCGATAGCGCCAACTCGCAGTTTCCACGGTCCACAACCCGGTGGCCTCACGAAGAACCCGCGCCTGATCGCCGCCGGTGTCGTCTGCGGCCCGTCGTAGCGACTCGGCCATCATCGCCGCAGGCTCCGGCGCTGGGCTGGTCCCTTCGGGGCGTCGCGTCCACTGACCGACCCCGACGATCACCGGTGTCGTCGGCGCGAGTGTGGAATACGGCCCACCGCGAGCATTTCCAGACATGTGTCTGGATGCTATTCCATTTGTGACGCGGGACGTGGCCGAATCGGCGCGACTTCCGATGACGTGCTGTCGTGCGGACCAAAGACCACATCGAGCATCGCCAAAACGACGCTTCGTCTGATCTGGGAGCGTAAGTCGGGTTAGCCTTTGGTCTACGTTCCGACCGCCTGGCGCGGGATGCCCTCCACAACACAAGGTGAGGTCCCAAGGTGGCACAGTCCCTGGCTGACGACCCGACTTCGAACAATGCGCCGCAAGCCGGCGGCCCCGCCACCGAGCTGAAGCGAACCCTCGGAGGTTTCCAGGTTTTCGCGATCTCGTTCGCGTTCATCTCGGTGGCGGTGGGCGTTTTCGCCACGTACGGGCAGGTGTTGACCACTGCCGGCCCGGTCGGAATCTGGCTGTGGGTGATCGCCGCGATCGGGCAGACGTTGGTCGCGCTGGTGGTGGCCCAGTTCGCCGCCCGGATCGCGTTGAGCGGGTCCTCGTACCAGTGGGCCTCCCGGCTGGCCAATCCCAAGGTCGGGTGGCTGTTCGGATGGCTCACCTTCTGGTACCTGGCCACCGCAGTCGTGGCGATGGACAGCGCGCTGGCGAGTCAGGCGTTCATGCCGCTGGTCGGGATGGATGCGAACGAGGACACCGCCCGGATCATCACGGTGGTGGTCATGATCATCCAGGTGGTGATGGTGATCGCCTCGACGCGACTGCTCGGCTTGATCACATCGGGTGTGGTGGCGGCAGAGATCGGGATCGTTGTCATCTTGGTGCTCGCGTTGGCGGCGGTGGTGGTCTTCACCAGCAGCGGCGATGTCGGCAATCTGACCTCGCGTGGGGTCACAGAGGGTGAGGCCAACTACTTCGCGATCGGTGGCGGTTTGATGGCCGGCATGTTGATGGGGATGACCACGCTGGTTGGATTCGACTCGGCGGCCAATCTCGCCGAGGAGGCCAAAGACCCGTTCCGCAGTGTCCCGCGCGCGATCGTCGGTTCGGTCCTCGCCGCCGCAATTGCCGGACTGGTGTTCCTGATCGCACTGACCGTCGCGATCGAAGATGTGGAGAAGGTGAGCGCCGACAGTTCGCCGGTCGCGGCCATCATCCGAGATCAACTCGGACCGGTGGCGGAGCGGATCCTGCTGGCGGTCATCGTGTTTGCGATCTTCGGGGGCGGGATGGTGGTGATGGCTGCGTGCTCGCGGCAGGCGTTTGCCATGGCTCGAGATGGGCGCTTTCCGGCTCACAAGTTGCTGCGGAAAGTGAATCCTCGCACGCAGACCCCGGTTTCCGCGACGATCCTCGTCCTACTGATCGGCGTCGTGCTCATGCTCGCGCTTCCCGGTGATGCCCTGATCGAGTTACTGGTCGGGGGTACCGTTCTGCCGGCCATCATCTACGGCGGGATCGTGATCTTGTACCTGGTGGGTGAGGAAACGACTAGAGGTCAAGGAAGGTGGATTCAGCCTCGGGCGCGCTGAAGTGCCGGTCGCTGTCGTGGCGTTGATCTGGGTGGCAGTAGCGATCTTCGTTCTCGTGACACCCGAGGAAGCTCGTGTCCCGGTCGCGATAGTGCTCGGGCTGGTTCTGGCAGGCGGGCTCTATTTCGTGAAAATGATGATCTTCAACCGGGAGGTCTTTGAAACGGAACCGTCGGGCGGAGACGCGGTACATCTCGACCCTGAGCCGGTCGACTGATCAATTCTCACCGGCTTTCCGGCCCGACCGCCTGGTGATGGCTGCCTCTGGTCGCAGGTCGAGGCGCCGCAGTAGCTGCGCATTGAGCGCGACGACAACGGTGGATGCCGACATCAGGATCGCGCCGACAGACATGGGCAGCACAAACCCGATGGGCGCCAGTACTCCTGCGGCCAGCGGTACCGAGATCAGGTTGTAACCCGCTGCCCACCAGAGGTTTTGCTTCATCTTGCGGTAGCTCGCCTTGGACAGTTCAATGACCGAGAGTACGGACCGGGGATCGTCACCGGCCAAGATGACACCGGCGGCGGCAACGGCGACATCGGTTCCGGCGCCGATTGCTATCCCGACGTCGGCCTGGGCGAGTGCCGGCGCGTCGTTGACACCGTCACCGACCATGGCGACTTTTCGTCCTTCCCGTTGCAGCTCCTGAACTTTCGCTGCTTTGTCCTCGGGTCGTACCCCTGCGAACACCCGGTCGATCCCGAGGTCGGTGGCGACGGTGTGTGCGACGGCCTCGGCGTCGCCGGTGATCATCACGACCTGAATGTTCAACGCGTGCAATGCATCGATGGCTTCCCGCGACTCCGCCCGGACCTCATCAGCCAGTCCGAGGGCACCTATCACCTCGCCGTCCTGCAGGACGTGCAGGATGATCGCGCCGTCCTGCCGCCAGGTGTCGGCGACGGTGAGCTCGGCCTGATGTGTCTCGTCGAGGAGCCGGGGGCCTCCGACCTGCACCCGATGGCGCCCGACGGTGGCACTGACACCGACTGCAGGTGACGATGCGAACTCCGTGGCCGCCGGCACCGCGAGTCCCCGCTGGGTGGCGGCGTTCACGATGGCCCTGGCCAGGGGATGTTCGCTGTCGCCCTCAGCGGCCGCGGCCATCGCGAGCACGGTGTCGCTGCTGTAACCCGAGGCAGGTTCGACGGCGGTGACGGCCGGTTCACCCTTGGTCAGGGTGCCGGTCTTGTCGAAGAGCACCGCGTCGACGGTGCGCATCGACTCCAGCGCCAGCCGGTCCTTGATCAGGACACCGCCCCGGGCGGCGCGCTCGGTGGCGATCGCGACGACGAGCGGAATGGCCAGACCCAGGGCGTGAGGGCAAGCGATCACGAGCACCGTGATCGTGCGGACCACCGCGTCGTCGGGTGATCCGAGCGCGGTCCAGACGATCGCGGTGATCACCGCAGCCGTCAAGGCGAACCAGAACAGCCAGGCAGCGGCCGTGTCGGCGAGTCGCTGTGCCCGTGACGACGAGTTCTGGGCATCGGTGACCAGACGTCGAATGCCTGCCAACGTCGTGTCGTCACCGATGGCGGTGACCCGAACCCGGAGGCCGGAATCGGTGGCCACGGTTCCGGCGACAACCGGATCGCCGACCCTCCGGCGGACGGTCCGCGATTCGCCGGTGACCATCGACTCGTCCATCTCGGCGGCACCGTCGACGATGACCCCATCTGCGGGCACGTTGGCGCCGGGACGGACGATCACGATGTCGCCCACAAGCAGTTCCGCCGGCGCGACGACGGTGATCCGCTCACCGTCGACGCGTTCCGCTTCGTCGGGGAGGAGCGCGGCCAGTGAGTCCAGTGCCGACGTGGTCTGGGCGAGCGAACGCATCTCGATCCAGTGCCCCAGCAGCATGATGACGATCAACAGGGCCAGTTCCCACCAGAAGTCGAGTCCGTGATCGAGCAGATCCAGGCTCGCGCCCCAAGACGCAACGAACGCCACGGTGATGGCCAGAGCGATGAGTAGCATCATGCCTGGTGCGCGGGAACGTATTTCACCGACCGCGCCGACCAGGAAGGGTCGTCCGCCCCAGGCGTACATGACGGTGCCGAGCACCGGGGAGACCCACACGAGACCCGGGACGTCGGGGAGTTCGTATCCGACGATCATCGCGAACATGTTCGAGGCGACGGTAACCGGAATGGCCAGCACCAGCATGATCCAGAACAGTCGCCGGAACTGGCCCACATGATCAGCGTGCCCCGCAGAATCGCCGTGTCCCATGTGGTCGTGCGGGGACGTGCCGCTCACGGTCTCGTCGTGCATCGTGTGGTGCTGGCTGTGCGTACTCATGATTGTCAATGTATACCCCATAGGGGTATCTGTCGAGCAGGTGTGGGCGCACACGAAGCGGCCAGGAACCGCGGGTCTGCGATTCCTGGCCGTCGCGCGGTGTCGGTGTTACTTCTGCAGTGTCCTCATGGTCCCGATTTCGGCCTGCTGGCTGGTGATGATGTTCTGTGCCATTGTCTTTGCCTCGGCGTTGGCCCCTTCGGCAACCTCGGCCCCGGCCATCTCGACGGCACCCTCGTGATGGTCGATCATCATGGTCAGCCAAGCCTGGTCGAACTCGGAGCCGGATTTCGACTTCAGATCCGCCATGTCCTGGTCGGACATCATTCCGCTCATACCGCTGTGGTCCATACCGCCCATGTCGTCGGTCGTCGACGACGAGGGAGCGGGTTGGCCCCAGGCCTGCAGCCACTGCGCCAACTGCTCCATCTCCGGACCCTGGGCGGTTTTGATCGCGCGGGCCAGGCTGATGATCTTCGGGTTGGTACTGCGATCAGGGACCAGCTCGGCCATGTCCACGGCCTGGGCGTGATGCGGGTACATATCGGTCGCGAACGTGACATCGGCGGAATTGAACTGCGCCGAAGTCTGTGTGGATGTGGACGCCGTGGCCGAGCTTGTCATCGAGTGACCGGACATGGACATCGAATCCATGTCGTGTCCCTCGTCGTCACTGCACCCTGCGACGGCGAGGACGGCGGCGACTGCGAGAGTGGACGCCGCCAGTGTGGACCGGGTCGATCGTGAAGTACGCATGATCTATCTCCTCGAAAAGTGTTGTGGAACTGCGAGTGCTCCGCGGACACTTGATCCGCGGGGCATGACTGGTGTGGCGAATCACCTGGTCGGGTGATCGCCTGTCAGATCCGCAGAATCGACAACTTCTCGAGGGAAGGCCCGGCCCACGGGGGTGCGCGGGACTGATGTCGCCGCATCCGTGTGGGTCGCGACCGGGCGGCGTCGTTCTGATCGCTGTCCGGTGCGAGATGTCGGATCAGCAGCAGTGTCGCCACGATCGTCACCACGGCCATGCACATGCCCATGGCCATGCCGGGGGTGTGATCGGTTGCAGAAGACATCGTCGCCAGGGCTGTCACGGGAACAGCCGGGTGACTCATCGCGGTCGGTGTTCCGCCGTGTCGATGTTCGGCAACTGCGGGGGAGTCAAGCCCCGGGCCGGTGCCGTGGCCGCCGGGCGAATGGGTCATCGGTAGCGAATGCAGCAGCAGGACTCCGAGCACGACGAAGAGCGCTGCGCTCGTTCTGGTCAGTCTTGCCGATGTTCTGCTCACGCTGGTGCCACCTCCTCGAGGTTCGAGCATACCCCCAGTAGGTATGCGGCAGTGAAGCGACGCTGAGTCGATCGGAAATGGGTACGGTGGGCGCATGAAGGTGCTGGTCGTGGAGGACGACATCAACGGTGCCGAGACGATCCGGCGGCGTCTGCAGGTCGACGGGTGGGCAGTGGATACCGCGGACAACGGCGAGGATGGCCTGCACCGGGCGCAGACGGGCGGCTACGACATCGTCGTACTCGACATCATGTTGCCAAAGATGAACGGCTATGAAGTCATTCGCGCTCTTCGCGCGTCCGGTGTGTGGACACCGGTCCTGATGCTGACGGCGAAAGACGGCGATTACGATCAGGCCGATGCGTTCGATCTGGGAGCCGACGACTATCTGATCAAACCCTTTTCGTTCGTGGTGCTCAACGCGCGGTTGCGAGCACTGCTGCGACGGGGATCGCCGGAACGACCGGCTGTTCTGACCTCCGGAGATCTCTCTTTGGATCCGGCCGCACACGTGGTGATGCGCGGCTCAGAAACAATCGACGTGACGCCCAGAGAGTTCGCGGTGCTGGAGTATTTGTTGCGCCACAAAGGGACCCCGGTGTCGAAGGCGGAGATCATGGGTTCGGTGTGGGATGTCAACTACCACGGGGACGACAATGTGGTGGAGGTTTACATCGGCTATCTACGCAAGCGCATCGACGTCCCGTTCGGCCGCAAGACAATCGAGACGCTACGAGGCGTGGGTTACCGACTACGCGACGACGGCGGCTAGTCGGCCACGTCCAGGGGGAGCTCGATCCTGATGGTGGTACCGCCGAACTCGGAATCGAGCGCGCGCACGTTCCCGTGATGGGCACGAACGATTACCGAGACGATCGCGAGGCCCAAGCCGGTGCCGCCGCCACGTCTGTCGCGCTCGGGATCGAGACGAACAAACCGGTCGAAGACGTGGTCTTTGGCATCGTCGGCGATGCCGGGGCCGTCGTCGGAAACCTCCACCCGCACGGTTCGGCGGGCGTCGTCAACAGACATCCGAACCGAGACGCGCTCCGATGAGTACCGGATCGCGTTGTCGAGGATGTTGCGGATCATCGATGACAGCCGTTGTGGGTCGCCGACCATGCGTGTCGGAACGATGGTCGCCTCGATCGAGATGTCATGACTCAGTTCGCTTCTGCGGACTTCTTCGTCGACGAGGTCGTCGAGGTCGACGTCCACGGTGGTCAGGCGCAGGCCACGCTCATCAGCACTTGCCAGTAGCAACAGGTCGGTGATCAGATCGCGTAGGCGGGTGACTTCGGGTTTGAGGATCTGGTCGGCGGTCGCGACGTCGATGGGTTGGCCGGTCTTGATCGCGAGATCGACGATGCCGACCAGCGTCACCAGTGGGCTTCGGAGCTCGTGCGAGGCATCACCGACGAATTGCAGTTGCCGAGAGTAGCTGTCCTCGAGGCGATCGAGCATCGAATTCATGGTGTCCGCCAATGCGGCGATCTCGTCGCCGGACTCGCTCACCGTGATTCGAGCACTGAGGTCTGTTGTCGAGATCTGCGACACCTCACTCCTGATCTCCTCGACCGGTTTGAGCGTTCGGCCGACGAGGACGTGCACCAGCCACACCACGAGAGCCAGGACGAACGGAAAGAACGCACACAGAAGGACGAACACGAACAGCACCACCTCCCGGGCTCGTCCCTCCGAGGTCGCCACCTCGACAGCGGCGTTGCCGTCAGCGGTCGAGGTGCCGATCGCGACCCCGCGGTATTCGGTGTGTGCCGCCGTCGAGCCTGATGTCTCCGAAGGTCCGCTGCGCACCCGGTTCGGGAATGGATGTCTGAAGCGCGGACCCTACACCGGAGGCCTTGCTGGTCAGTATCACCCGTCCGTTCGAGTCGACGATCTGGATGAGGTCGACCACGTCGGATGTCGCCATCAGTGATCGGTCCACGTTGTCGATCGAACTGTTCTGCAACGCCGCGACGACCTCTTCCGCTTTGGCCACGGTGGCCCGGTCTGCGGCCCCCAGCAGCGCCTGACGCAGGATCAACAGCATCGCCGCAGCGCCGATCGCCAGTGCGAGCGCCACGAGCGCCGTCGCCACGAGAACCAGGCGTCGGCGCACACCGGCAGTCTGTTTTCGCAGCCAGGCCCACCCGCCCACGTGCTTTCCGGGCTGCCCGGGTTGAGCGTTCATCGCACCACACTAGTGCCGGCGTCTGCTCGAACAGCAGGGTCGGGCAGATCGCCGCGCTGCGGACTCAGCGTCCACTCAGCGACGTGTTGGCACCATGGGCAACGGTGAAAGCTCGTCATTTCCGGGCTCACACGGCGTACGTTGACGCACGGGGCGTTGGTGAGGGGGCACATGGTCGGGGCGGGTGGCTCGGTAGGCGGAGACAATCGATCGGCGCCGCTCAGCGCTGCCCAGGTTGCTTTGTGGTACGCCCAGCAAGCACTCGGCGACACCCCGATCGCCATCGCCCAATACATCGACATCTCAGGCCCTCTCGACACTGAAGCGGTGCGTGCGGCGACCGAATCGGCAGGTCGAGCGTTGGGCTCGACGATCAGCCGGATCGCTGTCCGCCAAGCGCGGCCGATTCTGGTTCTGGAGGCCGATGTCGGGCAGGCTCCTTTCGAGGAGATCGACCTGCGGACCACCGGCGACCCGGTGGCGACAGCGCACGCGGCCATGGACGAGTGGTGCCGCGCTCCACTGCCACTCGATTCGGACAACCTGATCCGGAACACATTGTTGCGGGTGTCCGATCACCGCTGGTTCTTGTTCTCGCGTGCTCACCACATCGTGCTCGACGGATACGGTGCGTACGTCCTGCTCACCCGTATTGCCCGCAGTTATCAGGCACGCGTTGCGCAAGAATCGAATTCGGGTGATGACTCCCACAATGATTGCACCCCAATCGATTACCACCTGGCTCTTGCCGAGTACGAGTCGACCTATCGTGCGTCACCGCGTTTCGAACGCGATCGAGAGTATTGGGCCGGAGTGCTCGGATCGTTGCCGGCGCCGGTGACGTTGTCCCGCCGATCGGCACCACCCTCGGTCGACCCCATCCGCGCCACCGGACCCCTCTCGCCGGAGCTGGCGACCGCACTGTCCAAGGCCTCCGAGCGGCCGCTCCACAACAGGACCGGCATCATCGTGGCTGCCTTGACCCTCTACCTTGCCCGGGCATCGGGGAGGTCGGTGGTGGCGATGATGATGCCGGTCGCAGCGCGGGTCACCGGCACCCAACGGCGCAGCGCGGGAACGATGTCGAATCTGGTTCCGCTGGTGCTCGAGGTGCGAGACTCGATGACGCTGTCGGATCTGGTGGCAGCGGTGTCCAGCGCCGTGACCGGTGCGCTCCGGCATCAGACGTATCGATATGAACAGATGCTCCGCGACCGCGGCTCTGTCATCACCGGAATGGCATATGCGGGCCCGGTTCTCAACATCTTTCCTGATCAAGACCTGGTAGATCTCGGTGGGGAGCTCACTGCCACCTACCACGTCCTGTCCACCGGTCCGGTCTCTGACCTGAACGTGAACATCTACCCCAGTGGGGACGGTGGTTCCCCGACAATCGACTTCGAGGCCAACCCGCTCTGCCACGATCCTTCGTCGGTGGTACAGCACCGCGACAACCTGATCGAGCTCCTGGGGCAGATGTGCGCGTCACCGGCAGACACACCGATCGGGAGAATCGGGGTCGTGGTGGATCAGCGTCGCGAGGGATCGGCGCCGCCTCCGCACCGGGCCTTGTCCGAACTACTTGCGACGCATCGTCAGTCCGCCCGTCCTGCAGTGGTCGATTCGGATACGGTCATGAGCCACGCCGACCTCGCGAACGCGGTCGAGCTCTTGGCGAACACCCTGCGGGCGCGCACCATCGGACCTGAGGACCGGGTCGCCGTGATGCTCTCTCGAAGCATCGCCGAAGTCATCGCCTTTCACGCGGTGGCCGCGGTCGGGGCCTGCTACGTGCCCATCGATCCTCGTTATCCGCGTGCTCGCCAGGAATTCGTGCTGATGGAGAGCGCCGCGACGATCGTGCTCTGCAGCTCCGCAACCCGTCCGGACCTCCTTCTGGAGTCGGAAACACTCCAGCTCGGACCAGGCGGAGAACACGACGTGCGCGTCGGTGGGCCGGCTCGCGAGGGCACACCGTCTGCGCACCGCGCGGCGTATGTCATCTTCACCTCCGGCTCCACCGGCACACCCAAAGGTGTTGTCGTCACCGACGCCGGGCTCAGTGCGCTGGCGGCCGAGATCTGTCAGAGGTACGCTCTCTCGCCGAACTCTGTTGTGGCACATATCGCTTCACCGGCGTTCGACACCGCTGTGGTCGAAGTGCTGTGCGCAGCGATATCTGGTGC
Organism: Williamsia sp. 1135; assembly: GCF_002095395.1. Classification (GTDB taxonomy): domain Bacteria; phylum Actinomycetota; class Actinomycetes; order Mycobacteriales; family Mycobacteriaceae; genus Williamsia. The sequence goes on along the minus strand of NZ_MJEI01000102.1, from coordinate 153,293 downwards.
CGCATTGGTCATCGTCCCGGACACGATCGTCGGCGGCCCCGATCTGGCGAAGTATCTCACCGATCACTCGGTCTCCCATGTGCTGATCACCCCGGGGGTCCTCGCGACTCTCGATCCGGCCGACATCCCCACCGTGACGCACATCGTCGTCGGCGGCGATGTCTGCCCTCCAGAGATGATCGCGCGGTATGCACAACACGCGACTGTGCGCTGCGCATACGGACCCACCGAGACCACGTGCAGCGTGACCATGACCGATCCGGTGGTGCCTGAGGCGATCTCGCCTCTGCCGTTGCCGATCGGCCACCCGATGTCCGGGGTGCGGGTCCAGATCCTGGATCGAGATCTGCGTCCGGTGCTACCGGCAGTGGGTGGTGACCTCTACGTGAGCGGGCCCGCCGTGGCGCGTGGCTACCTCGACCGGCCCGGGCTCACCGCCGCGAACTTCGTGGCCGACCCCACCGGTACGGGCGCACGTATGTACCGGACGGGTGATCGGGCCGCATGGCGGGCGGACGGGTCGTTGGACTTTCTCGGGCGGACCGACCACCAGGTCAAGATCAGAGGCAATCGCGTCGAACCGGCCGAGGTCGATGCCGTCCTGCGTGCCCAGGCAGGGGTGAAGGCTGCGATCACGGTTGCCGTTCTGCATCGTCGGTCAACCGTGCTCGCCTCCTACGTCGCGGCGATGTCCCAGCCGCCTACCGGTAACGCCCTGCGCGAGAGCCTGGAAGCCGAACTGCCGCCATACATGGTTCCTACATCGATCACGTTCGTCGACGAGATCCCGTTGACGCCGGCGGGCAAGGTCGATCGGACGGCGCTTCCGGCCCCTTCGTACCTTGCCTCGACTCCTTTCCGGGCTGCCGGCGACGACGGAGAACGAAGTGTCGTCGCCGCCTTCGTAACCGCCACCGGTGCAGTGCCCGTCGGCGCCGACGACGACTTCTTCGAGCTCGGTGGGGATTCGCTGTCCGCGACCGGACTTGTCGCTCAACTGAACTCCGATACCGGTGCCTCGTTGACGGTGCGTGATGTGTTCGAGTACCGGACTCCGGCAGCACTGGCACTTCGGCTCGGTGCACCCTCCGCAGAGTTGTCGACTCTGCGGAGCGACGAACACCCCGGCCCGCACGTACTCGCACCGGCGCAGCGCAACGTCGACCTCGACGGTCCGGTCGCCGGCGCCCTGATCCCGTTCACCGTCCAGATTGCGGCGGAACTCGACCTCCGCGTGCTGAATCGGGCCGCGTCCACGGTCATCTGCCGTCACGTGATGTTGCGGAGTCGCTACGTCGACGGTGGGGTGGTCATCGACCCGGCCGACAGTGCGGACATCGTCGTTCCCCTGACCGACCCGGATTCCGCAGTGGCCGGATTCCTCGATGTCGCAATAGATCCTGCAATCGACCATCCGATACGACTCGGTATGTGTGTATTGGCGGGAACGACCACGATCGCGGTGTGCGCCCATCATCTCTTCGTCGACGGCTGGTCCCTTGGCATCATCGCGCGGGATCTGGCGGCTGCGTACTCCGAGTCCATTGCGCATTCCGAACCGCCGCATCGTGACGCCGGCGCCGTCAACTATCTCGACTACACGAGTTGGGCCAACCGCCGCCTCGGTGACGTCGCCGACCCGGACTCGCTGCACCACAGACAAGTGGAGTTCTGGAGGTCGGAGTTGGTGTCGATATCGGGCCCCTTCTCGATGCCGAGTGACCGGCCGAGGCCTGCCACCTGGGACCCTGATGGCACCCGCGTCCGAATCTGGTTCGACGACCTGTGGCCGTCCATTCGTTCGGTTGCAGCCGTTCACGCGGTGTCGACCACGACGGTGCTCCGGGCGTCGCTGGCCCGACTGCTCTGTCGGCGTGCGGGCGCCGACGTGGTGACCATAGGTGCACTGACATCCGGGCGCATCGACCATCGCTTCGACGATGTCGTCGGCATGTTCGTCAACACCGTTCCCGTCGTGTGCCAGGCAGACCACGGCGATGTCAGCGCACACCTTGCGGCGGTGGCATCTGCCGAGATGCGTGCGATGTCGAATGCCGATGTCCCGTTTGTCGACGTGGCCCGCGAGATGGGGCCGCCGAACTCCGCGCATCCGCTCTTCCAGGTGATGCTGACCGTCGAGAACGGCACACCGACAACCACATTGGTTGACCGGGCGATCCGCGGTGGACTCGTTGTCACCCCTCGGCCCCCGGCCATTGCGAAATGCGACATGCACGTAGCCGTCACCGAAGGTGAGGACGGCTACGTCGACGTCCTCTACCCGGTGTCGATGTGGGAGGAGTCCACCCTGATCTCGATGGTGCACAGCTGGTTCGCCGATGTGCGTCGCTACCCGGGCGCACTCAGCTGAACTCGCTGCGCCACCTGATGGTGCCTGTGAAAGCGCAATCTGCGCATACAAAAGCCGACCGGCTCCACTCTCTGGTCAGAGAATCGAACCGGCCGGCTGGTCCCAGCGGCGCCTTTGTTTCAGGCGGTTGAGTCAGTGCGCGCTGGTGAAGGCTTCGACGATACCGGCGGGGATCCGACCGCGGTCGGACACCTCGTACCCGTTTTGCTGGGCCCACTCGCGGATCGCTTTGGTATCGGCGGATCCGGCAGTGGCGGCCGGCTTGGATGCGGAACTATGTGATGGGGACTTCTTACGTCCACCGGTGCGGCGCGACTTCGCGAGCAAGGTCGAGACGGGCAGGCGGCCGTTCTCGATACGATCGAGATTGGCAGTGCTGGTCTCGAATTCGTACTCCACACCCAGCCAGGCCCACTGCACTACATTGACATCGTCTACGTCGAGGGGTTTGCCGTCGATGTCGTCGACGAATTCGAATCGAGTAACTGTTGCCACGTCGGCTGCACGTCCTTTGGGATTAGCGGGTGTCTGGTTCTTTGTCAACAATAGCGGGTCGGAGCGTTGATCTGTACTACGTTCGGTCGACTGACCGGGTATCGGCAGATTAAACCGCTTGTCTGGATAAGTGTTCATGAGAGCAATCCGCAACAGTGTGAAATCTTCTGCAACGATGCTGAATCTCAAAAATGTTGTGCGGACTCAAGTTACGAGATGGCATTGAGCACTCGATGTTTGCTGATGCCGCGATCAAGATTGTTCCCGATCGTCAAATTGCGACATCTGCGGACTCGGAAGCGACCGCGATGACCGAGATGAGTCGTTGCTCACGCCGTGTCGCCGCCGCACCGGACATGATCGTTGAGCTCAGTGTGAGTGCAGAGGGGAGGCGCAGGCGAGATGCCTGGAAGAAAGGCCACGGAACAAGTCATTTACTCACCTTGTCTCTTTCGAGATAAGCGCGCACGAGGACCTGTCCAAGACCCCGCTGACGGCGAAGATCTCCCGTGAAGGCCTTTCTGCAGGGGTTAGTTTTTGGGCGAGTCCACGAAGGTGGAGACAATTGCTCGCCGGGTATGCGGCGGCTCACCGTAACGTCGCCGAACGAACTCCTCGGCACCCGCTGGATCGGCAGGCCGCGTGGCGTGGAGCGCTATGGGGTCAGCGCCAGCCGAGCGCGGGCGCGACGTGCGTGAGAATCGATTCGATCACGTGTGCGTTGTATTCGACACCGAGCTGATTGGGAACGGTCAGCAGCAGCGTGTCCGCGGCGGCGATGGCCTCGTCTTCCCGGAGTTGCTCGATGAGCCGATCAGGCTCGTCGGCGTAGCTCCGGCCGAATCTGGCGATGCCGCCGTCGATGACGCCCACCTGATCGGCGTCGTCACCGCCACGTCCGAAGTAGGCGCGGTCGCGGTCGTCGGTGAGTGCGAAGATGCTGCGGCTCACAGATACTCGTGGTTCTCGATCGTGCCCCGCTGCTGTCCAGGCGTCGCGGAACAGCGAGATCTGCTCGGCCTGCAGCTGATGGAACGGGACCCCGGTGTCTTCTGTCAACAATGTCGAGCTCATCAGGTTCATGCCCTGCTGAGCGGTCCACTCGGCGGTGGCGCGACTACCCGCGCCCCACCAGATCCGATCGCGTAGGCCTGGAGCCTGCGGCTCGATGCCCAGTGCGCCCGGCGGATTCGGGAACATCGGTGACGGGTTGGGCTGGGCGAACTTGGCGTTCTCGATGACCTTCAAGAAGACGCCAGTGTGTTCACGGGCCATGTCGGCGTCCGTCGTCTCGGCATTCGGCACATAGCCGAAATACTGATATCCGTTGATCACCTGTTCGGGCGATCCCCTGCTGATGCCCAGTTGCAGTCGACCTTCTGAGATGAGGTCGGCGGACCCGGCGTCTTCCGCCATGTACATCGGGTTCTCGTAGCGCATGTCGATCACGCCGGTGCCGATCTCGATGCGGTGGGTCTTCGCGCCCACTGCCGCGAGGAGCGGGAAGGGTGAGGCGAGCTGCCGGGCGAAATGGTGCACACGGAAGTACGCGCCGTCGGCGCCGAGTTCCTCGGCTGCGACTGCGAGGTCTATCGACTGCAGCAGGGTGTCGCCCGCCGACCGGGTCTGCGAGCCGGGCGAGTCCGACCAGTGTCCGAAGGAGAGGAATCCGATGTTCTTCATGACACTATAAATGAAACCACGGTCCGTTTAATTCCGCGAAGCTGCGAAGGCAGCGCGACGGCGCCAATCGGAGGGTGTGATGCCGAATGCACTACGGAACCGGCGGGTGAAGTGGGTGGGATCCGAGAAACCGTGGCGCCTCGCGACGGCGGCGACAGTGAGATGGGGGTGGGTCCGCAGCGTCTTGCGGGCCCGGTCGAGCCGCTGTGCGGTGATGTAACCGGCCAGGGAGCCATTCGACTCCGGCCAGAGGTTGTAGAGCTGACGGGCGGAGATGTTGTGTGCCGCGGCGATCGTGTCGGCCTTCAGGGTCAGGTCGTCGAGGTGCTCCTCGATGTGTCGTTCGATCGACGTCACGATGCTCTTCGTGGATGCGGCGAGTCCTGCGGCTCCGGCAGCGCTCAGGAGTAGCGAGCGGACGAGCGCGATGGTGGTGGAGTTGAGCTCGGGAAGGATCTCGGGTGCGCTGGCCGCGATGACGCCGAGTTGTTGCACGTGAGCGAGTGCGAGCGGGTACAGCGGTAGTTCAGGGTGCACATGGTCGAGGGCGCTGTCGATGGTTTCGATCGACAAGGTGAGGCGGGCATGGCGAGTGTGCACCGCGATCGCGGATCCGTCGCCGTGACCGCGGAAGTCGAAGGGACTGAATTGGTCTATGACCACCAGCGTGGGGCGGTCGGGGGAGATGTGGACGGGCCGGTGGTCGCGCGTCAGGCTCCAGTCGCCGGGAGTCAGGGCGGCCACCGTGATCAGCCGAGTGGAGGGGTCGGCCGCAAGGCGTCGTCGGGTCGCGGCCGCGACACCCCCGTAACGGAACCGCATGAGCTCGGTGTCGCGTCCCATTCGCCAATGATCGACGGATGTGCTGGTCGAATCGGGACGGGTCACAGCGACGGCGACGTGGTCGGCGACAGTCATGTCGGAACCACCTCTGCTCTTTCGATCATTGCTCGTCGGCCTCGAACGCGCGTTCACTGCTGAGTTCTCGCCACGCGCCGGGGGACAGCCCGTACATCATCCGGAATCGGCGGATGAAGTGCGACGTGTTGGTGAATCCCCAACGCCGGGCGATGGTCGTCACGGACACCCCGCGCAGGGCCGCCCGGGAAAGGTCCTCACGGGCAAGGGTCAGCCGCTCACTGATTATCCACTGCTCGAGACTGAACCCGGCTGCCGCACAGAGCTTGAAGAGGTGTCGCTGGGAGATGTCGTGGGCAAAGGCAATGGACTCGATGGACAGTCCGGGGTCGCCCAAGTGCTGTTTGACGTAGGAACGGATGCGGGGCAGCAACATTTCAGCCATGGCACTGCGGGCGTAGTCGATACCGTATGCGGAGGCGATCAGTGCACGGGTGAGTTCGATGCTGGCCTCGCCGACGGCGTCCGCACCGACGTCGGCCGACAGGGCGTCGGCGTTGTCTGTGAGTTCGGCGATGTGATGGACGGCCATGGAATACAGAGGGCTCGCGGGTAGCCGGTCGGCGGCAGATTCGATCACCTCCCGGGGCAGGCCTAGTGCGTCGACCGGGACATGGAGGCAGCGTGCTGCGCCGACACCCTCCAGGGCGTAGTCGTAGGGCGAGTTGAGATCCATCACCATCAGCTCATCGGCCGACACTGTCCGTTGGACTCCGAATTGTTCCCGTCTACCCGCGCATTTCTCGTGGACGGCGATGGCGAACATCTCGGCCGGAGCGGTGGCGATCTGTTTGGCCGTCCGGACGAGTCGAAATCCATTCATCTCGGCACGAAAGATGTTCGCGTTGCCGTAGAGCCAGACGTCCATACGGGCCCGTACGTCCGACGGGTTCTCCAGTTCGACGGTGCACGGCACGGATTGTTCGTGCATGGCGGTGCAGGTGGCCTCGACCCGCTGGGCAGGTCCGAGGTCCGCGGTGCTGAAGACTAGTGCCATTGTGGTGTCCTGGTGCTGGTGCCTGCCCCCGGTTGCTCGGCGGCGGTGATCTGCTGAAACTCGCCGGGCGACAGCCCATATGCGGATTTGAACTGGTCCGCGAAGTGGGTGGCGTCATCGAAACCCCACCGGCGGGCCTGGTCCGGGGCCCACGCAGCCGCGGACGGGGCGACGAGGGCAACGCGCGCCAGGTTCAGACGCTCGGCCAGAATCCACTGATCGAGATCGAACTGGGCGGCCACCGACAATTGCCGAATCTGCGCCACCGTGACATCGAGGTGGCCCGCGATCATGCGGGCGCCCAATTCCGGATCGGTCAGATGTGAGCGCGCGAACGTCGCCACCAGCGTCATCAGGGTGTCGGGTCGCACATCTTCATGATCCCACAGACGACTGTTGGTCGGTGGTCAACGACGGAAGGGACAGCCGAACGGGTGTTTGCCCACCACGAAGACATGGTGCGCAGAAATGTTGTAGGCGAGAGTATTTGATGTTCGCGTCCGGACACTCTCCGTGATGCTGCGACGTACTTGTGCAGGAGCCTGCGGAACTGCGCGGCAGGCTTCGGCGAGGTGTCTGGGCCGGCGCGACCGGCCTAAATTAGACATTGGTTAGCCAAACCTTACCCCCGGGTGGTCCGATTTCCGTGTCCGATATCGTTCCGCACGTGCCAAAAAGTGCACATGGATCTTGAGAAAGAGAGTCCCGTTCCTTCCGCCGCTGTGGACCACCGGGTAAGTCGACACCGTATGCGCAAGATGGCCCCGACGGATGTCGGGGCCATCTGCGTACGGTCGCTCTGTCTCAGGCCAGGGCGGAGAGGATCTTCTCGGCGAGCGGAGCCGACGACGCGGGATTCTGGCCGGTGAAGAGAGTGCGGTCGACGACGACCTTCGGCTCCCACGGCTCACCCTCCTGGTAGTCGACGCCCAGTTCCACCAATCGGTCTTGCAGCAGCCATTTCGCCTTGTCGGCCAGACCGGCCTGAGCTTCCTCGGCGTTGGAGAATCCGGTGACCTGATATCCGGCGAAGGTGGCGGATCCATCGGTGCGCGTTGCGGCCAGGAGCGCCGCGGGTGCATGGCACACCACACCCAAAGGCTTACCGGAATCGATGATGTCGTTCAGCAACGCGCCCGAGGTCGCGTCGACCGCGAGATCCTCCATGGGGCCGTGGCCGCCAGGGTAGAAGACGGCGATGTAGTCGTCGAGGCTCACCGAGTCCAGTGGAATTGCTTGCTTCAAGGCGGAATTCGACCGAACCTTCTCCGCAATTGCGTCGGCGTTCTCCTGGCCGCCGTTGACATCAGGGCTCAAACTGCCCTCATCCACCACCGGGACCACGCCTCCTGGCGTGGCAACCACCACCTCGTGACCTGCTTGTGTGAACGCCTCATAGGGCGCGACGAACTCTTCGGCCCAGAAGCCTGTCGGATGCTGCGAGCCGTCGGCCAGTGTCCAATGTCGTGCCCCGGTCACCACGAACAAGATTTTCGCCATCTTTAACTCCTTCGGTTTCACGCGTGCGCGAACTCTACGGTCCGCCGCACATGGAAAGACGTTGGCGGGTACCCGATGGCACCATCGGCAAACCCGGGCCGGATTCAACACACCGCGTTGCGCGCGCGGGCCGATTCCCGGAGTGCTTGTCGTGCTCGACTGCGCAGGGCAGGATCACCCTATGACAGACAGTGCCGAGGCCCCAGTGGACGCAACGTCGTCACGAGATTCCGATCACGCATCGGCGATGCGAGAGGTCGAACAGCGGGTGCTCTGGACTGCGACATCGATCATCCATCACGCCAACAGGATTCGCCCGAATCAGAGTGGGATGAAGGTCGGCGGGCATCAGGCGTCGTGTGCGTCGATCACCTCGATCATGACAGCACTGTGGTTCGAACACCTGCGGCCGGGCGACCGGGTATCGGTCAAACCGCACGCCTCTCCGGTCCTGCACGCGATCAATTACCTGCTGGGCGAACTCGACGAGAAGTATTTGACCACCCTGCGAGAGTTCGGGGGACTGCAGAGCTATCCGAGTCGCGTCAAAGATCCGGATCCGGTGGACTATTCGACCGGCTCTGTCGGGATCGGTGCCACCGCACCCATCTGGGGCGCAATGGCGCGTAGGTACATCGAGACGACATTCGGTGGTGCGGGCACGGGCCGGCAGTATTCGCTCGTGGGTGATGCCGAACTGGACGAAGGCGCCGTCTGGGAGGCGATCGGTGATCCGTCGGTGGCGGAGATGGGCGAGATCGTCTGGATCGTCGACATGAATCGGCAGTCGCTGGACCGGGTGGTCCCGAACATCGCCGCCGGTCGACTGGAGAAGATGTTCTCCGCGGCCGGCTGGCAAGTGATCACTGTGCAATTCGGCGCACTACTGGAATCGCTGTTCGCGCGGCCCGGTGGCGATGCACTGAGAGCCCGCATCGTGCAGATGTCGAATCCCGAGTATCAGCGACTGCTGCGCTGTGCCGCCGATGAGGTGCGTTCTCGGTTGCCCGGGGATGGTCCGGGCGCGGAAGCGGTCGCGGCTGTCATCGCCGATCTCGACGATTCCACATTGCTCAGTGCGATCCGGAACCTTGGTGGGCATGATCTCGATGCGCTGGGCGCGGCGTTCGCGCAGATCGACGACACCAGGCCGACGATTGTCATCGCGTACACGATCAAAGGTCACGCCCTGCCCACCGAGGGTCACCCCCAAAACCACTCGTCACTGCTGACCGTCGAGCAATTCGCGGATTTCGCGGGGCAACTGGGGATGGACCCGGACAGGCCGTGGCAGCGCTTCGAAGCGACGGGCAGTGCCGGTCGGCTCTGCCTGCGAACTGCGGAGGCGTTGCGCCGCGAACCGGTCCCGGAGTCGGCGCCTCCGGCGGTACCCACCGACTTCGGCCGCACCCCATCGGGAACGTCGACAACCCAGGCCGCGCTGGGTCGGGCACTGCTCGATCTCACTCGCGAGTCACCGGATGTCGCCAAGCGTGTGGTGACAGTCAGCCCGGACGTGAGTTCCACCACCAATCTCGCCGGCTGGCTGAACAAGGTGGGTGTCTGGTCGACCAGTGAGCGGCGGGACTGGTTCGCCGACGACGCGCAGACGATGATGCACTGGACCGAGAACCCGACCGGTCAGCACATGGAGCTCGGGATCGCCGAGACCAACCTGGTCGGGTTGATCGGCGAACTCGGCGCGACGTGGAGCCGATGGGGGCAGCCGCTCTTCCCCATCGGAGTGTTGTACGACCCGTTCGTGGGACGTGCGTTGGAACCGTGGTCGTACGGCATCTACGCCGGCGGCCAGTCGATTCTCGTCGGCACCCCCTCGGGAGTGACGCTCGCCGCCGAAGGCGGTGCACATCAATCGATCACGACGCCCTCGATAGGTTTGGAGCAGCCCGATTGTGTCAGCTACGAGCCGGCGTTCGCGCTCGAGCTGGAGTGGGTTCTCCTATCGTGCATCGCGCGGTTGGGACGGCCGGGTGGCTTGTCGTCGTATCTGCGGCTGTCGACCCGACCCGTGAGTCAGTCGCTCGCCGCGGTGCCGGCCGATCCGGCCGCTCGTGAGCGTCGGCGACGGCAGGTGGTGGCGGGTGCGTACACCCTGCGGCCCGTGCGACAGCCCGCGGTCACGCTGGTCGGGATGGGTGCGGTGATCACCGAAACCCTTGCGGCAGCCGACCGTCTGGAGAAACAGGGAGTGTCCGCAGAGGTGATCTGCGTGACGAGCCCAGGTCTGCTGTTCGAGGCGCTGCAGGCCCGCCGCGGTCACAGTGACGCGCCGACCTGGATTCTCGACCAGGTCTTCGCGACGCACCGTGCGGCACCGATGGTGACCGTGCTGGACGGGCATCCGCACACCCTCGCGTTTCTCCCCACCGTCAACGGTGTGCCGGGAGCTGCGCTAGGGGTCAGTCGTTTTGGTCAGACCGGGTCGCTCGACGACGTCTACTCCTATCACGGGATCGATGCTGACGGCATCGTCGCGGCTGCCCTCGATGTAGTCGAGTGAGGGGTCATGCGATGACGGGTCGTCTGATCCGGCGCGAGGTCTGCCGCCGAGGTTGACCGCGACAAGCCCTGCGAGCAACACCGCGGCGCCGACGAGTTGCGCCGCGGCCATCGTCTGGCCCAGTAGCCACCACGACGCCACCGCGGACGCGACCACTTCGATCAATGCGACAAAGGACGCCGGGGTCGCGCCGAGGAATCGAACCGCCGTGACGCCGGTGACGTACGCGAGGCTCGTCGAGATCCCCGCGATGGCCAGCGCAACGAGCCACCACGGCACCGCGGTGTCGGCGAGCACGGGGGAGTCGGTGCTCATCGACATCGGTAGCAGGCCGACCGCCCCCGCGACTGCGATCACGGTGGTGCCGAGCATCAATCCACCGGCGGCGAGTGCGAGGGGATCAACACTCCCGCCGGCTCGCGAGAAGTCTTCGGTGGCGAGGATGAAATAGCTTGCCAAGCCCACGCCGGCGACAATAGCCCAGACCAGACCGACCGGATCGATGTCGCCGATCCCGCTGCCTCCGAGAATCACCACCACCAGACCGATGAGTGCGGTGACGCAACCGAATATGGTCAGGATCGTGGGCGTACGGCCGCGGATCAGCCAGTCGTATGCCACAACGAGAATGAGCCCCGAGTACTCGATCAGCAGTGCGACGGGAACGTCGAGGTAGCGGACGGCGTTGAAGAAGCTCAGTTGCACCACCGCGACTCCGAGTACGCCGTAAGCGATGACCAGGAGTGGCGACTTGGCGAGTTCGCGAAAGAGCCTGCGTCGCAAGAGAATGAGGGGGATGACGAGCAGTAGAGAGCCCAGGCCGAGCCGGGCCGCGGTGACTGCCGCCGACGACCACCCGCTGTCGATGAGACCTTTGGCGAGCGGGCCCGACGTGCCGAAACAGACCGCCGAGGTGACCGCGACCAGCAAGCCGTACGCGGATTTGCGGGTAGTACCCGAGGGGGATGCGTTGCTCACCGGGGTCTCCTCGGGATGATCGACTGCAAGTCAGTACCAATATCGATTACACTCCTTACAGTCAATCCGATCGGACGTAAGGAGTCAAATGCTTTTTGCTCATGACACCGATCTGGCGTTGATCGCGACAGCCGCGCTGATCAACACCGGCCGCGACGAGGTCGACACCATGACCACCGCGTCGCAACTGAGCGAATACCTTGATGAGCAGGGCTATTCGGGTCGCCGCGACGGAGACGATGCCGAGCTCGCCTCCGTGCGGAAGTTGCGGGAGCGGCTCGACACCCTGTGGTCGATGGACGTCGACGACGTGGCGCAGGAGGTCAATGACATCCTCCGAGAAGCCGATGCGCGTCCGTACTTGAGTCGGCATGACCACTGGGACTGGCACATCCATGTGACCGACGCCGAGGCTCCACTTGCCGACCGGATGGCCGCCGAGAACGCCATGGCCCTCATCGACCTCATCCGGACCGGCCAACTCGAACGGCTCAAGACCTGTGCCGGTGATGACTGCGAATCAGTGTTCGTCGACTTCTCGCGTAACCGGTCGAGACGGTTCTGCAGTGATGGTGGTTGCGGCAACCGGGCCCACGTGGCGGCGTACCGTCGTCGCCAGGCCGGAGCCTGACCGACCCCGCCGACCGTGCCTGATCCTGCAGCGTAATCTGCTCCACTTTCAGCAATCCGCTCCAGTTCCAGAGCCCTGGAACCGGAGCATCCTTCTGGAAGTGGAGCATCTGTCTGAGCGTCAGCCGTCACTCCAGTCGGAACAGCATCGTTTCCGCGGTGAGCCCGGGACCGAATGCCATGGCGCTGCCCATGCCTGTGGGGCCGCCTTGCGCGGCGCGCTTCATCATCTCGGCGAGCACGAAAAGTACGGTCGCCGACGACATGTTTCCGTAGTTCTCGAGGACGTGCCGTGACACCGCGAGCGCCTCGGAGTCGAGTTCGAGGGCATTCTCGACCGCGTCGAGAATGGTTCTGCCGCCAGGGTGGATCGCCCAGAGGTCGATGTCGTCCGGGGTACGTCCGGCCAGGATCAGCTTCAGATTCTCGGGGTTCAGCGCCTTACCGAGCTGGCCGGGGACCTTGCCGGACAGCACCATGTCGTACCCCGCGTTGCCGATTCGCCAGGTGATGAGGTCGCGGGTGTCCGGCACCATCACTTGCTTGAAGGTGTCGAGTTCGATGCCGGTGGTCTCCGCGGAGATCACTGCGGCTGCGCAGCCGTCTCCGAAGATCAAGAACGACAACATGGATTCGAGACTCTTGGGCTTCTGTAGATGAACGGAGCACAGTTCGACACTGACGAGGAGGACCTTCGCGCTCGGGTCGGCCCGAACGATGTTGTTCGCGGTCTTCAGGCCGGTGATACCGGCGAAACAACCCATGAAGCCGATCTGCGTCCGGTCGACGTTGGGGCTGATGCCGCAGTTCTTGATGATGTCGTAGTCGATGCCGGGAGAATAGAAGCCTGTGCAGGTCACGATCACCAAGTGGGTGATGTCGTCGGCCGCTGCACCCAGGCCCAGGCCGTCCACGGCGCGCTGGGCTAGTTTCGGGGCCTTGTCCTCGTACTCGATCATGCGCGTTTCGGTGTCGACGTCGCTGGGATTGTCCCCGTAGAAGGCCACCGGGTCCTCGACCGCAGACCAGCGGTGAGAGATGTGGGCGCGTTCGGCCATCCTCTTGAACAGCAGCATTTTCCCGCGGGCGTCGATCAGCGCAGGGGCGAACTCGACGAAGGTCTCGTGAACGTCCAGCTCTGGAACTGCAGTGCTTATCTGGTTTACGTAAGCGGTGACCATGGGATGATTTCCGAATCTCGTCTCAAAAAGCCTGGGGTAACCGTAGTCTCGCCTCGATGCAAACTAGGTTGAGGCAAACGTAGGTCCGTTTATGGCATTCGGCAACCCCACGGGTTGTCGAAACCAGGATGTTTGGCCGTGATGTCGGTCATTCGCCTGACCGTGGCGTCGGGAGGAGGTGGCCGGCAATCCGAGAACGGTCGTTGTCATGTGACAATCGGACCAACTCCCGAGGAGAATGACGAAGACTGATGCGAAAAGTGTTGTTGTGCAGCGCTCCGCTGACCGGACATGTCCAACCGATGATCACCATCGGCAAACAACTCGTCAGTGATGGTTCGACTGTGATGATGCTGACCGGCAGCCGCTTTCGGGAAAAAGTGCAGCAGGCCGGACTGGAACACATTGCGCTACCGGTGTCTTCGGATTTCGACGACCGCGATCTCGACGCGCAGTTCCCCGGTCGATCCCGGTTGCCGGGCATCCTTCGATCTCGCTACGACCTCGAGAACTTCTTCGCGAGAAATATCGTTGCTCAGCATCAGGCTGTGACGAAGGTGCTCGCCGAACGTGCTGTCGACGTGGTGCTCGCCGAGAACCTCTTCCTGGGATTGTTGCCGACCCTGACCGTCCGTGATGTCGGCTCGGCCCAAAAAGGTTCAGCCCAAAAAGGTTCAGCCCAGGAAGGTTCAGCCCAGAAAGGTTCAGCGCAGGTGAATTCTGCGCGGATAGGTTCTGTGTGTACGTCGCCGCTGATGGCGTCGAGCCGCGATACCGCGCCGTTCGGGCCAGGTCTTCCTCCATCGATCACGCCGTGGGGGATGCGCTGGAACAGGCTGCTGACCGCAGGTGCACGCGCGGTGGTGTTGCGCCGGGTTCAGCGGATTGCCGATGCCGCGGTGCGGGAAACCGTCGGCCGCGACGCGGGCTCGTTCGTCCTGGACTGGCCACTGCTCGCCGACGACATCTTCGTTCTCACCGCCCCGTCGTTCGAGTATCCGCGGCGCGATCTCGACGATCGGCTCGACTACGTCGGACCGGTGCTCGACACGGCAGGGGGCTCTCACGCCGCCCCGCCCTGGTGGCACCGGCTCGATGGACCGGACCCGGTGGTGGTCGTCACGCAGGGCACGCTCGACAACGGTGACATGGGCAGACTGGTCGAACCGACACTGTCTGCGCTGGCGCACACCCGTACGTTGGTGATCGCGACGACGGGCGGGCCATCGGCGGAGGCAGTTCGCGCACCAGGCGACAATTGCGTCGTGACCGAGTTCGTCCCGTTCGACATGCTGTTGCCCCGTGCCGATGTCCTGGTCACCAACGGTGGTTGGGGCGGAGTGCACTTCGCTCTGCGGCATGGTGTTCCCATCGTGGTTGCGGGGTCGACGGAGGACAAGAACGAGGTTGCCGCGCGGATCGTGCGGTCAGGCACGGGAATTCGGTTGCGCTCGACCCGGCCGGCCGCCATCAGGCGGGCGGTGCAGACAGTGTTGGACGATCCCGGCTACCGGGACCGCGCGGGGGCGCTGGCGAAGGAACTGGCCGTGCTCGACGGGGCGCGTGGCATCAGTGCGGCGCTGAACAGGCCGCCGAAGCGCACCTCCGGATCGCCTGCGCCGTGTCCTCCCAGGTAGTGATCGTCGGTGCCGGCCCGACCGGCCTGACGGCCGCCGCTCTGCTGGCGCGATACGGCATCCCCAGCACGATCCTCGAACGACGTCGTGGCGTGTATCCGTTGCCTCGCGCTGTGCACATCGACGACGAGGTGCATCGGATTCTTCAAGTTGCGGGCGCCGCTGACGACTTCGGTCCGCACGGCCGGCCTGCAGAAGGAATGCGTCTGGTCGATGCACGAATGCGGGTACTCATGAGGTTCGCGCGAAGTTCGCCGAACGGACACCACGGCTGGCGCGAGAGCACGATGTTCGACCAACCCGATCTCGAGCGGGCTCTGCGGGGCGCAGTGTCGCGCCAGCGGGCCGTCACCGTGCGCGAGGGCGTCGACGTCGAATCGGTCGAGGTGGGCGACGGTATGGCGACTCTTCAGGTGCGCGGTGCGCGCGGTCCTGAAGTTCTCACCGCACAGTTCGTCCTCGGGTGCGACGGCGCTTCGAGCGTCGTCGCGTCGGCCATCGGGCAGCAGGCATACGACCTCGGTTTCCGACAACGTTGGTTGGTGGTCGATGTGCGTTCTGCCGCCGACCTGCAGATGTGGCCCGGGGTGCACCAGGTGTGCGCGGGTGCGCAGGCATCGACGTTCATGCGTATCGGAGAAGACAGATACCGCTGGGAGTTCCGGCTGTCGGACAGCGACACCGGTGCGGGCGACGACGCGGACGAGGAGTGGGCACTGCGCGCGGTACGTGCTCAGCTGGGCGATGCCGACACCGACATCCAGATCCTGCGGACCGCGAGCTACCGGCACGCCGCCCGTGTCGCCAGGCACTGGCGCTCGGGTCCGCTTTTCGTCCTCGGGGACGCTGCGCATCTCACCCCGCCGTTCATCGGACAGGGCCTCGGCGCGGGCCAGCGTGATGCGATGAACTTGGCGTGGAAGCTGGCTGCCGTGATCGACGGCCGTGCCGACGAGCGACTGCTTCACACGTACGAATCCGAACGCAAGCCGCATGTGGTGCGGTCGGTGCTCGCGGCGACGCTGGTGGGGACTCTGATGAGCGTTCGGGGCACCGCCGTGCAGGCGGCGGTTCACACCGCTATGCGCGTCGTCGATTCCGTACCGGGAGCAGCATCGGCCGGCCCCGCCTTCATCTATCCGCGGGTTGGTCGCAGTGGCCTCCGGCTGCGAGAACGGGCGCGGCGCCAGAGCCGTATCGTCGGGCGGTCGGTTCCCCAGTTCACCTCGGCGGATGAACAGGGCGGGCCTTGGCGGTCCGACGAGATCCTCGGCTGCGGTTACGTTCTACTCAGCGATGGCCGCCCTGATACCGGACTGGCGCGGCGGGCGCGGGCGGTGCGTGCGCGGCAGTTGGACGTCGGCGACTTCGGGTCGACTGCACCTGCGATGCGCCGGTGGCTGCACACCAACGGAGCCCGCGCCGTGTTGATCCGACCTGATCGGGTGGTGTGTGCGGCGGTCCCGATCGCCTGACCAGGACGGGTGATGACCGCTGGTAAGTTCTTGGCCGTGACGTTCACAAGGCACGTATTCGTGGCGATTGCCGCGATCGTGTCGCTGGTTCTCGCTGCGTGCGGTTCGGCCCAGCCGGCCACGCCACCTGATGGTCCGTTGCCGACGACGTCGCCTGTCGAATATCCCGAACCCGGCGACGTTGTCGATTCGAGCGACTGGGTTTCGACCACCGATCTCGCCCCCGACCTGCGTGGCGTCCGGATGCTCTACCGCTCCACCGACACGAGCGGGAAGCCGAACGTCGTGTCGGGGACGGTGTTCCAACCGGAGGGGACACCTCCGGGCGGCGGGTGGCCCGTCGTGGCGCTCGGGCATGGGTCCACCGGGATCAACACCAACTGCGCGCCATCGCTGACGGGTAATCTCTACGGTCTTGCCCGACTGGTGACCACGTACCTGCGCGCGGGTATGGCAGTGACCGTCGCCGACTTCGCAGGGTTGGGTTCGGACAGCGGCCCGCACCCGTACCTCGATCCTTATTCTGCTGCGCGCACCATGATCGACTCGGTCCGTGCGATCCGGCAGATGTACCCGCAGGTGTCGACGTCGTGGGTGACGTACGGGATATCGCAGGGCGCCGGGGCGAGCTGGGCCGCGGACGAGATGGCCGCGTCCTACGCGCCCGAACTGCGGCTGAAAGGTGCGGTCGCGCAGGTGCCTCCCACGAGCAAGGTCCCGGTGGTCGAGCTGGCCGCGGCCGGGGCACTCACGCGGGAGCAACAGGGGAGCCTGCAGTGGATGGAGGAGTCCCTGGCCCGGCGCAATCCCGACATGAATCGGGACGACTACCGGCGCGGCGGGCTCGCCCAGCACTGGGATGCACTCAGCGCGTGCGCGGAGGTGTCTGACCGCGAGCAGGCGGCGAAGTCGATCTCGGCGCCGGACTTCGTTCCCGCGTCGCCTGCTGCCACCGCGCGATTACGCGAGTTGGTCCAGCAGATGGCGCTGCCACGGGCCCCGCTCAGCGCTCCGTTATTGGTCCTCTACGGCGGGCAGGACAAGTTCAACGACCCCGCGTGGACGTCGTCGGCCATTCGAGACCAGTGCGTTCTGGGTGGGCCTGTGACCGTCGATCTGCAACCCACTGCCGGGCACGGGACCGTGCAGACCGCGGGAATACTCCCGTATCTCGTCGACCGCCTCGCGGGGGCGCCCGTGCGGAATGATTGTCGACCATGACCGCTCCGGCACAGGCAGGCTCGAGGAAACCGTGGTTGTTGCTCTGCGGGGCAATCGTCATGGAGGTCACCGCAACCCTCGCCTTGCGCGCGACCGTCGATCACCCGGCGTGGGTGGCTCTGGTGATCCTCGGCTACAGCGGCGCGTTCGTTTGTCTGGCCTTGGTCTTGCGCGAGGGCATGCCGATCGGCGTGGCCTATGGGATCTGGGCGGCGTGCGGAGTCGCGCTCACCGCAGTGCTCGCAGCCCTGATCTTCGGTGACCCGTTCACCTGGATGATCGCTCTGGGAATCGGCGTCGTGATCGTCGGTGTCTTGTTAGTGGAACTGGGCTCTCACAAGGCCGAGACGTCGACTGTGTCGAGGGACCCAGAGCCGACTGCGTCGAGAGACCCAGAACCGGAGCGGCCCTGATGCAGTGGGTCTACCTCGCCATCGCGATCGTCAGCGAAGTGGTCGGGACGATGTCGTTGCGGGCGTCGGACGGATTTCGGAAAGCGTTGTGGCTCATCCCGACCGCGATCGGCTATCTGCTGGCTTTCGGGATGCTGGCGTTGACATTGGCCGAGGGGATGCCGGTGGGCATCGCCTACGGGATCTGGGCGGCGTGTGGTGTCGCGATCACCGCCGTCGTCGCGAAAATCTTGTTCGACGATCCATTGACCTGGCTGATGGGCCTGGGCATCGTGACCATCGCCGGCGGGGTCTTGATCATCGAACTCGGCGCGGCGCACCACTGAGTCCCGATCCTGGTGGGTTCTGGCGAGCGAAGGCCCAGTTCGCGGTCGCCAAAACCCACCAAGTCGGGACGTGGTCGGCAGCGGACTAGCGGGCGAAGTTCGCGCTGATGCGTTGCTGCAGGTAGTCCTCGGCGCTGATGGCCGGGTACTTACCGTTCGGGCCCTCGATCGACACCTCCCGGTTGGCCTGCGCGAAGAAAGCGATGCTGTAGCGAGAACCGCGATGATCGTCGGGCCCCGGGCTACGCACCCGGTGAAAGTTCGACGGCAGGGCGTCGTCGCTCCACCGCATCAGCATGTCGCCGATGTTGCAGGTGATGGCATCGTCCGAGGGCTCCACCGACGTCCACACCTGATCATCCATCTCCTTGCCGGGACAAACCTGCAGTCCGCCCTGCCCGTTGCGCTGGAAAAGCAGCGTCAGGCAATCGAAGTCGGTGTGAGCGCCTGCCCGCCACACCCCGGTGAGGTCGGCGTCGGCAGGCAACGCGTAATAGTGCAGCAGTCGTAGCGTGCTCTGGTAACTCTGCGACGCCGGATCATGTGCGCGGGTGAAGAACTCCCGATCAAATCCGAGTTTGTCGGCAAACAGTGAGAGCAGCTCCATCGCAAGGGTCCAGCAGCGGCGCTCGAAATCGAGGATCGTCTGCCGGAAGCCGGCGAGTTCGGCGTCGGTGGGCCACAGCCCGTCCATGTTCGACAACGTCACCTGGTACGACTCCTTCTGATCAGGAGTCCCGACCGACGGTCGCACTTGCGTCAAGCTCTCCCATCCCGAGTTGTAACGCTTGGGGCGAAGGGATTTGACGTCTTCAGGAAGTGCGAAGAACGCTTCGGCCATCGCGAACGCGTGGCGCACGTCGGCGAGATCGATCCCGTGGTCGACGACTTGGAAGAAGCCGATGTCGGTTGCTGCGGACCAGAGTTCGTCGGCGATCTCTGCGCGCCGGCTGCCCAGGTCTGCCAATGAGATGCGCCGCACCTCGCGGTCGCTCTCGGTGCCCAGTGCGCCCATACGGCGTTCACGCTGAAGTTCGGTCATGTCGTTTGTCATGCGGGCAGTGCCTTCCGGTGAAGAGATGGTCGCTCAGGGGATCGAGATGGCGGGGTCGGTGAACTGGTTGGTGAACAGTTGCTCGGCGGTCACGTTCTCAGGAACCCGGTTGCCGCCGGCGGCGAGGACCGGACGCAGGTCGTCGATGTTGCTCTGCGTACGCGCCTCGTCGTAGACACCGAACGACCCGTTGTCCTCGTTGGCGAGCAAACCCTTGTCTTTCAGCAGGTTCGCGCTGAAGGTGGCCTCGCCCTCGCTGTATGGGGAGTACGTCTGGTCTTGCGACACCACATCGACGATCACCTTGTTGGTGGCTTCGGGTGAGGTGATGTAGTCGACGCCGGATTGCTGGATGATCGGAACCAGTTTATCGAGGCATGGGGAGAACTCGGCAACCTTGTCCGCGCGTACCGAGACGTTCGAGGCATAGATGTCGTATCCCGCGTCTTTGACCAGGCCGTACGAGACGGGCTTGTCCCAGGCCGGGGTCTCTTCGGTGTAGGTGTACGGCTCGGAGTTGGCGAAACCCTGCTGCGCGATGGCCGGGTCGCCGACAAACCGGGACGGCGCGCCGTCGTAGCTCGTGTCGATCTGTGACTGCTTGAGCAGTCCCTTCGCGACCATCCACTGCGGGAAGATCTGATCCTTGGACACCACGACCGTGGCGTCGGTGGTCCCGACGTCTCCGACCGTCTTCCAGTCAGGATGAGTCGCGGGATCCCACATCAGAATCGCCGGGCTGTATTTGAGCAGGGGTGTCACGCCGACCACCTGTTGGTCGGCCGCCGCCGACACCAGCTGATCTCCATGCACCACACCCAGCATCACCGAGTCGTCGACATACATCTGCGAGGTCACGGACTGGAAACCGATTGCAGGGCCGCCTGATTTGAGAGTGATGTCGACTCCGGTGTCCTTGCCTCCGGCGACCAGCGGGCCGGTGACCGATTTGTCGTCGGTGTCGACGACGTATCCGGGTCCGAGCAGTCCGAACAGACCGCCCATGTCCGACTGAGGCTGCCACTGCAGCTGGACGCCGACGTTGGCGGGACAGACATCGGCGAGGCTCTGCGCCGCGGCTGCCGGCTCGAGGGACACGGACTCGCTGGGCTCGTCCGAGCCGTAGGCGCAGGCCGACAGACCGAGTGTGGTGAGGGCGATGACGGTGACACCGATGCGCCGGGTGCGTTGTGCTTTCACGGTTCTCCTTGGGGTGAGTTCGAACAATTGCATGTAATCATTTTTCTGTTGCAATGGTGTTAAGCAGCGGGCGACCTACCGTTCAGTACCTGCGAATACGTGGCAAAGCAAATGTTTTGCCTGCATAGGTCGCGCTGATGTCATCAACTTGTAACGTGGTGCAACGAAATCGTCATGCATGTAATAAATGATAGAAAGCGTTCGAAGGCCAGCCTGTTGCATGTATAGCCAAGCTCTTGGAGATGACGATGAAACTAGCCGACACGACGCGGGGAACCGACGCTCGACGGCTCACCAAGGATCTGCAGATGGTGTTCGCAGATGTGGTGAAGCAGTTCGACACCGGAACCGTTGCCATCGAGAAGGCGGACCTCGAAGTCCGACGCGGCGATTTCGTCGCCGTGGTGGGACCTTCGGGCTGTGGCAAATCGACCCTGCTGCGCATGGCCGCCGGCCTGGAAAGTCCCACCGAGGGCGCGGTGGCGGTGGCCGCGGATTCGGTGGGCTTCATCTTTCAGGAACCGACTCTGCTCCCGTGGCGCAACGTCCGCGCCAACGTGGAACTGTCGGCAGAACTGAAAGGAGGAGAACTGAGGCGTGACCGGCGAGGCAACCGCGCGGACTACAAACGTCGTGCCGCGGAGTCGATTTCAGCCGTCGGCCTCGATCAGTTCGCCGATCAGTTGCCGAACGCATTGTCCGGTGGCATGAAGATGCGGGTGTCGCTGGCGCGTGCCCTCACGTTGTCCCCGGACATCATGCTGCTCGACGAGCCGTTTGGTGCCCTGGACGAGATGACCCGCCTCGAAATGCAGGTGGAGTTGCAAAGGCTCTACACGACAAGGAAATTCACTGCGATGTTCATCACCCATTCGGTTTCCGAAGCGGTCTATCTCGCGAACAAGGTCGTCGTCATGACCCATCGGCCGGGAAGGATCGCGGCTGTGATCGATATCGACCTGCCCTACCCTCGCGTTCCGGAACTGCGCTTCGACCCATCGTTCACCGACTACGTGTCCGACATCTCGGCAACCCTGCACGGGAGTATCCGATGACCCTCACTGCCACCCTCGGCCTGCCTGACCGAATCCGCCCACGCAGCAAGGCGACGGCCAGAACTCAGACCCGTAGCCGAAACAACCGTCGCCTCCCGGGATTTGGCGCCGCGTTACTCTACCCGCTGCTGTCGCTGATCGGCGCTCTTGCGGCGTGGTCCGCGGTCAGCTACTGGGTGCTCACGCCCGAGCGGAGGTTCCTGCTGCCGCCACCGTCGGAGGTGCTGAGCAACTCGCTGCTGGACTGGTCTCACCTGCAGCCCATGCTCGCGGCGCTTGCCGTCACAGCTCAGGTGGCCATGGTGGGATTCCTGGTCGCGGTGGTGGTCGGCGTCGGGACGGGCGTGCTCATGAGCCAGGCCAAATGGATCGAGCGCATCATCTACCCCTACGCCGTGGTGATCCAGGTGATCCCGATCCTGGCGATCGTGCCGCTGATCGGGTTGTGGTTCGGATACGGGATGTCCTCGCGCACACTGGTGTGCGTTCTCATCGCAGCCTTTCCCATCATCACCAACACGCACTTCGGTATCCGGTCGGTGGACCGAAGTCTGCACGAACTGTTCGCCCTCTCGCATGCCTCACGCTGGGATCGCTTGGTCAAACTCGAATTGCGTGCTGCCCTTCCGACCATTCTGACCGGGATCCGTACCGCATCCGGACTGGTGGTGGTCGGTGCGATCATCGGCGACATGTTCTTCGCCAAGGGCAAGCCCGGCATCGGAACGCTGCTCGACGTGTACCGCGGACGTCTCCAATCCGACGACCTGATCGCCGCGATCGTGCTCGCGTCGCTGTTCGGCGTCGCCGTGTTCGCGCTGATGGGCCTGGTGTCGAAGGCCGCGGTCGGCAGTTGGCACGAATCCTCCAGCAAATCCTGAGACCCAGAAGAAGAGAGACATCCGCCATGTCCGCGAATCACTTTCACGTACCCACCATTGACATCAGCCCGTATCTCACCGGTCGGAGCGCCGACACGAGCCCGGAGTGTGCCGCCGTCGCCGCCGAACTCGACACCGCCTGCCGAGAGGTGGGTTTCGTCCAGATCGTCGGTCACGGAATCGACTCCACACTGACCGATGATCTGGCCGACGCGCTCGACGAGTTCTTCGCGCTGCCGCTGGCGGTGAAGAAGCAGTACCGGCGCGAGGGGGCCACCAACCGCGGATACTCCCCGCCGAAGTCCGAGTCTTTGAGCATGAGTCTCGGGATCCCCACCGCGAACCAGATGAACGACTTCTACGAGGCGTACACCGTGGGGACGGCGGCCGCAGAATTCGCAGGTCTCGACCTCCCCGACGCGAGCTATGCCGCCAACAACTGGCCGGAGGCGGCTCCGGGTTTCGAGCCGCGGGTGCGGCGCTATTTCTCAGGCGCCCAGCAGCTGTCGCGGACGTTGATGACTGTGTTCACCGACGCGCTCGGTCTCGAGGCGCACTACTTCGACACCATGGTCGACCATTCGATCGAGGTGCTCAAGATGAACAACTATGCGCTGCCCGAGGGGGACACCGAGTTCACCGGTGACCTCCAGGGAATGGGCGCACATTCGGATTTCGGGATTCTGACGATCCTCTGGGCCGATCAGGTGCCGGGCCTGCAGGTGCTCGACACCGATGGCCGGTGGCATGACGTGGCGCCTGCTGACGGTGCCCTGCTCATCAACCTCGGCGACGCCATGGCCCGGTGGACCAACGACCGCTGGATGTCGACGATCCACCGCGTCGACCCGCCGGTGGTCAACGGGCAGATACGCAGACGACGATCGGCCGCCTTCTTCTTCGACGGCAATCACGATGCCGTGATCGAGCCGCTTCCAGGAACCCTCACCGGCGGTGAGACCGGCTACGCTCCGATTACGGTGGCGGAGAACATCGCCATGAAGGTGGCCGGTCTGCGGACCGGTGCGGCGCCGACGGTCGACCTACGCGAAACAGCGCGCGTCGCTGCCGCCGGCAATTAGGTACGGGACAGGAGCGAGGACGTGGCTTCATCCGAGCGTGCACTGCTCACCGACTCCGTGCACGACGCACTTCAGGAGTTGATCTTCTCGGGCGAACTGGAGTCGGGCAGCCCGCTCAGTGTCCCGGCGCTGGCTGCGCGGCTCAACGTCAGTCGCACGCCCGTTCGGGAAGCGGTGCAACAGCTAATCTACGAGGGGCTGGCGTCGCACACCCGAAACGCGGGAGCCCGTGTCGCGTCGCTCGATGCCGAAACCTTGCGGGCGGTCTTCGAGGTCCGGGAGGTTCTCGACGGACTGGCGGCCTACACCGCGACGCGTACGGCGTCGCACGACACCGTCGCCCAGTTGCGCAAGATGGTGCAGATACAGTCCGAGCTGCTCGACGAGCGGGCCGATCAGCGGCGCGACTCGTTGCTGGACCTGCAGTTCCACACGTTGATCCGAGAAACCGCCAACAATCGTCCGTTGGGCGAGGCGCTGTCGAGATTGGACGGCCAGTCCCATCTGTTCCGGTCCGACGTGTGGACCGCCGATCTCAACCGGCGCCTGGCGGTGTCCGAACACGAGCGGATCGTCGCGGCGATCGAGGCAGGCGACGCCGAGGGTGCCCGCACAGCCGCGTGCGCCCACGTCGCGGGCATCTTCGTGCGTACCCAGCGGGTCTGAGGACCGCTCGAGTCCGGCCTACGCGGCCGACCCAATTCAGGAGTAGATCTATGAAATATGTTCTTCCTCATTCGGTTTCGCGACTTCGCGGCGCGACGCTGCCGGACGGGTCCGTCGTCGACGTCGACCTGGTCCGCCGCGGCGAGCACGTCGTCGTCTCCGCAGTGCGGGCGACCGATGAGCACGCACCTGACGCCGAGGGAAGCGTCGACCTACGCGGCTATGTCTTGATGACTGCGCCTGCCGAGCCACACGCACACCTCGACAAGGCGCTGTCGTGGGATGCGTTGCAACCGCCGCTGGGTGATCTCCATGACGCCATCGCCAACTGGAAGCAGGGGAGTGCGTCCTTCGACGAAAAATCGTTCCGCTTGCGCGCTCGGGAGGCCGCAATCAGCTTGGTGCGCAACGGGACCACTGCGGTTCGGTCGCACGTCGACATCCTGGCCGGCGACGATCCGCTGCGGGGCATCCGCGCCGTCGTGCGGGTCCGCAACGAGTTGCGAGGTCTGATCGACATCGAGATCGCCGCGCTGTGCAAGGTGTACTCGAGCGACGATCTCGTGTATGCCGCCCTCGATGCCGGCGCGGACCTCGTCGGAGGGTCGCCGCACAGTGCGCCGGATCCGATCGGTGACCTGAACAGGCTGCTGGACATCGCGGAGGCGAGGGGCGTCGGTGTGGACCTGCACACCGACGAGTTCCTCGAAGGCGATCATTACACGATCGCCGCCTTCGCCGACCGGGTGCGCGAGTGGCCCGCCGACCGGATCCGTACCGCCGGCCATTGCACCCGGCTGGGGACGATGGAGCCGGGCGAGCTGAAGGAACTGATTCCGCGCATCGTCGCGAGCGGATTAGGGGTGGTGGCGAACCCGATCACCAACCTCTACCTGCAGGGCCGCGATCACCCGGTGTCGATGCCCCGCGGTATCACCGCGATCGAACCGCTGCGAGCGGGTGGAGTCTGCGTGGCCGCAGGCGCCGACAACGTGCGCGATCCTTTCAATCCGATCGGTCGCAGCGACGCCCTGGAAACGGCGGCCCTGACCATCACCGCCGCCCACGTCCGTCCCGAGGTGGCGCTGGCGATGGTGACCGATGACGCGAGGACGGTCATGGGCCTGCCGCAGGCGGGTGCCAGGGTGGGTGCACGGGCAGAGTTTCTCGCGGTCCGCGGCACGAGCGTGCTCGACGTGATCGCGAACGCACCCGCCGATCGCATCGTCATCCACAACGGCGCCATCGTGTCGGTCAGCGAGACCCGAACCCGGACGGCGGCGCCGGCTCTGTAATCGACCGGCGGGCGCAGCTCTACCGGCCAGCTGCAATCTCTGTACCGGCAAGCCGGCAATTTCATCCTCGATCGCGTTGGAACAACGGGGCGCCTGGGAAGCTTGTGAGGTGAGTACCCGAGTACACCGAAGAACGAGGTAGGTCATGACCGACGATCGAACCCAGCTCACCGACGACACTGAGATCGCGCGACCGGGGCGTTTGAGAGTGCTGGCGTTCCCGGCGGTCGTGTACTCGTTCGCGGTGGTGATGATGGGCACCACGTTGCCGACTCCGTTGTATCCGGAGTACGAGCGTGAGTTCGGTTTCGGCAGTCTCATGACCACTCTCATCTTCGCCACGTATGCAGTCGGCGTGATCGCGGCGCTGGTAGGTGTCGGACAGTTCTCGGACACCATCGGCCGCCGCCCGATGCTTTATGCGGGCGTGGCCCTCTCGTTCGTGAGTGCTGTGCTCTTCCTGATCGGTGGCAGTGTCGAGATCCTGTTCGTGGGCCGACTCGTCTCGGGATTCTCGGCGGGCATCTTCACGAGTACCGCGACGGTCGCCGTCATCGAGGCGGCACCTCGCGGCAGACGCGGGATGGCAACAGCAGTTGCCACCGCGGCCAACATCGGAGGTCTGGGTCTCGGACCCTTGGTTGCGGGTATGGTCACCGAGTTCGCGCCGTACCCGACCAGGACGATCTTCGTGGTCCACGCGGTGCTCCTGATCATCGCGGGCATCGGATTGACGCTGGTTCCCGAGACCGTCAAGGTCAAAAAGGGTGCCCGTCCGACGTTGCAGCGGGTGAGCGTCCCGCCCTCTGTCAGAGGGATATTCACCCAGGCAGCGGTGGGCGCGGTCGCGGGCTTCGCCGTCGCAGGTCTGTTCACGGCGGTGGCCCCCAACTTCATGGCGAGCGTTCTGGAGGTCTCGTCCCCGACGATCACGGGACTCGTGGTGTTCGTTCTCTTCGCGACGTCGGCGCTGTCACAGATACTGACCTCCAAGGCACCGGTTCGCGCGTCCCTGCTCTGCGGTTATGTCGGGTTGATCGCGGGGATGACGGTGCTCATCGTGAGCCTGGAGACGGCGTCGCTCGCCGGACTGGTTGTGGGAGCGGTGATCGCCGGCGCGAGTCAGGGACTGCTGTTCAGCAAGGGCATCGCTGCCATCGCCGCCCGGGTCGAGCCCCATCGCAAGGCCGACGCGACGTCGGCGTACTTCGTCGTCGCCTACCTGGCGATCTCCGTGCCGATCATCGCGGTCGGGTTCGCCGCCGAGGCGTGGACGCTGACCACGGCCGGTGTCGTGTTCTCCGGTGTCGTCGCGGCGCTGGCGGTCGGCGCCCTCGTGGGACTGCTGACCCGATCGAAAGACGCGATCTGATCAGCTGATCGACTCATCGAGTGCACAGCGGAGATCGGCGATGATGTCGGACGGGTCCTCGAGGCCGATCGAGAACCGTAGGTGACCCCACGTCCGGAAAGTCTCCGGATAGGCCGCAACGCGGGGGCCGTCGGTGCCCACGTGCACGATCAGCGACTCGTCGTGGCCCAAGGAGACCGCAGAGGTGATCATGCGCAGGTTTGCCACGAAGCGGTTCTGGGTCTCGGGGTCGCCGCGCACCGCAAAAGCCATCATCGCCCCGAAACCGCGGTCACCGAACTGCCGGACCGCGACGTCGTGCTGCGGATGTGACGGCAGCCCCGGGTAGGCCACGTAGGCGACCCGCTCGTCGGCCTCGAGGAACTCGGCCACCTGCCGGGCCGAATCGAGGTGGCGGGCCAGCCGCAGCGGCAGCGTGATGGCGCCGCGACTGATCAGCCACGCGTTGAACGGCGAGATCACCCCTCCCACATCGACCATCGCGTTCGACTTGATGGGCGCGATCAATTCTCGCCTGCCCACCACCGCACCGCCCATCGCGTCGCCGTGACCGTTGTAATACTTCGTCAACGAGTGGACCGCCAGATCTGCGCCGTCGGCGATCGGCCGATAGAGCGGCGGCGGAGTGAATGTGGAGTCCACAGACAACAGGGCGCCGCCGGCATGCGCGATCTCGGCGACGGCGGCGATGTCGGTCACCTTGGTCGTCGGGTTGGCGATGGCCTCGACGTGCACGAGTTTGGTGGTGGGGCGCATCGCCACCCGTACCGCGCCCGGATCGGACGCATCGACGAACGTGGCCTCGATGCCATACTTCTGCGGTAGCAATTCGGTGAACAACCGCCACGTTGCCTCGTAGGTCACGTCGGCCACGACGATGTGGTCGCCGGTGTTCAGGTACGTGAAGAACACCGCGTGGAGCGCAGCGACTCCGGACGCGAGCGCCACCGCATCTTCGGCCTCCTCGAGGGCGGCGAGTTTGTCCTGCAATGCAATCTGATTCGCGCCCGAGTTGCGGGTGTAGAGCGGTATGTCGGTGCCCGACCAGCTGACGTTCGACGGATCATCAGGCAACGCATAGGAATTGGCCATGACGATGGGCGTACGAATCGCTCCGGATCCTTTGTCGACGCTGTTGCCGGCGTGCACGGCGCGACTGCCGATAGCCAACGTTGACGGGATCTCGTTATCTGGGCGGGACATCGCATCAGATTACCGAGTCTGTTGCCGAAGTCGGAGGATGTGTGACTTCCTTCGGCTTCTGTCAGGTCCTCCGGTTGTAGTCGGAGGATGTCGCGATTGTCGGAGGAGCTGTGATGTCCTCCGGTTTTAGTGGGGTTGTGGGGTTGTGGGGTTGTGGGGTTACTGGGGCTGTTGTCGGAGTCGGAGGATGTGTGACTTCCTTCGACTTCAGCCCGGTCGCCGATTAGATACTCCGGTGGAGAAACGCGCATATGCCCAGTAGACACACAAGCGGTTTGAAGAGTAAGCAAACCGGACATACCGCGCAATCGTTGCAAATGTCACAAAACGTGCTTCGCTACCGAAATCTAAGCTGTTGTTAACGTGCCGTCCCTAGGTTCGAAAAGCATGCAGATGTTCAGTGAAAACTCATCGCTAGGTCTTCGGGGGAAGTACTTCAAGGAGAACTTTCGGTATGACTTACCGGCTTCGCTGGTGGTTTTTCTTGTAGCGCTTCCACTTTCACTCGGAATTGCCATCGCTTCAGGGGCGCCGGTCATGGCGGGGCTCATCGCGGGTGTGGTCGGCGGTATCGTGGCCGGAATGATCGGCGGGTCCCCGCTGCAGGTCAGCGGACCGGCAGCAGGTTTGACCGTCGTCGTCGCCGAACTGGTCGCCAATTTCGGTTGGAAGGTCACGTGTGCGATAACGGTGGCGGCAGGTGTTCTGCAGATACTGTTCGGTCTGAGCCGGGTGGCGCAGTCTGCGCTGGCCATTGCGCCCGTCGTTGTCCACGCGATGCTCGCCGGCATCGGCATCACCATCGCCCTCCAGCAGGTCCATGTCCTGCTCGGCGGGTCCTCACGTAGCGATGCCTGGGAAACCTGACGGCACTGCCCGGACAGATCGTCGACTTTCGAAGCGCTGACGTGCTCGTGGGCGGCCTCGTCGTCGTCATCATGCTCGCCTGGCCACTGCTGCCGGCGAACGTCCGGAAAGTGCCGGGTCCACTGGTCGCGATCGTCGCCGCGACCCTGGTGGCCATACTCGCCCCCATCGATGCCGAACGTATCGAGCTCGGTGGTAACTTCTTCGATTCGATTGCCCTGCCGGAACTTCCGACAGGCAACTGGGGTGCTGTCGTTCTCGGTGTGATCACCGTGGCGTTGATCGCCAGCGTCGAATCGTTGCTCTCGGCCGTGGCTGTCGACAAGATGCACACCGGTCCACGCACTGACTTCAACCGCGAACTGCTGGGTCAGGGGAGCGCCAACATCATTTCGGGCATGCTCGGCGGACTGCCGGTGACGGGCGTCATCGTCCGCAGTTCCACCAACGTGGCCACCGGCGCCCGCACCCGCGCCTCGACCGTCATGCACGGCTTCTGGCTGCTCGTGTTCTCGGTGCTGCTGACCGGGCTGGTGCAGCAGATTCCGAAGGCCGCGCTGGCCGGACTCCTCGTGGTCATCGGTATCCAGCTGGTCAAACTCGCGCACATGCGACTGGCGCGGCGAACCGGCGATCTGTGGGTTTACCTGATCACGATGATGTCGGTGATCTTCCTCAACCTGCTCGAGGGCGTCGGAATCGGGTTGGCCGTCGCGGTCCTGGTGCTGATCTGGCGGGTCGTCCGCGCCGAGATGACCGCAGAACACCTCGGCACCAAAGGTTCTCGGCAGTGGCGGGTGAGCATCAGGGGTTCGCTGAGCTTCCTCGCATTGCCGCGCCTGACGAAGACGTTGGCCTCGGTCCCGTCAGACGCGCACGTCAGCATCGAACTCGATACCGACTACCTCGACCACGCCGCGGCGGACACGATCGAAGACTGGAAGCGGGCGCACGAAGCGAACGGCGGGACGGTGCTCATCCAACAGACCGGCGGAGCGACCATCGAGGACGCGCCCGTTGCGCCGCCGCAGCGTCGTACGCCCTTCGGCCGAGGACTGGGTCTGGTGCCATGGAAGTCCTGGCAGTCCGGGGTGGCCACCGACGCTCCCAGGGCGCTGCAGCCCATCACCGATGGCGTCGACGAGTACCACCGCAACGGCGCCGACGAACTGCTCGGCTACCTGACGGATCTGGCAGACGGACAAGACCCGGACACACTGTTCATCACGTGCGCCGACTCCAGGGTGGTCCCCAACGTGATCACCTCCAGTGGTCCCGGTGACCTGTTCACGGTTCGCAACGTGGGCAATCTCGTTCCGGCCGCTCCGGCGACCGACACCTCGGTGGAGGCGGCCATCGAGTTCGCGATCGACGAACTCGATTAGAGTTCCGCTGTGGTGTGTGGACATTCGTCGTGCGGAGCCATGAAGGCCCTCATCGCCGGCGATGCCTCGGACGACGGTGGCCCGGTGGCCAGTTGGCTGCAGAATGCAGCGCCGTCACTGGCGGCGTTCCGGTCGGGCCATCCCGCAGGGCTCAGCGCCGCGCAGGCAGGGTTCGACGAGGTCGATCAGCTCGGCATCGTCAACGTCGCCCTGCAGCTGCAGACCCTGCAGCGCCACCCCGTGGTCGGCAGGGCTGTCGCCGACGGGCGCATGCGGGTGGCCGGCCTGTTCTTCGACATCACCACCGCTCGCATGGTGACCGTCACCACGAGCGGAGTCGAGGTGGGTGAGCCGGACGGCGTGCTCCGTTCCTGATCACCCGACTGCCCTGATCACCTGATTGTCCGATGTCTGGTCGGTCGATGACTACTGCTGGGCTGCAATGGCTTTACGCAGACTCAGCAGGGTCATCGACTGAACCTTCAATCGGCCGGCGGCGCCGGTGTTGACGTGGTCGACCGACGCGTAGAGCAACGCCCACATCATGTTGATGATCCAGGCCGCGTCGAGTTCGCGGTCGATGGAGCCGTCGCGACGTCCGCGTTCGACCGCGTCGACGACGGTGCTGTCTGAGAAACAGATCTCCTGGTCGTTGACCCCGGCGGCGAAGAACAGCACCGTCAGCATGTCACTGAGTTCGAAATACTCCTGACACAGTCGCAGCACGGCGTCGAGACCATCTCCGGCGGCGAGATCGGCCCTGGCCCCCGCCTCGGCCATCGACTGTTCGCCATAGCGCCCCACGGCGGAGAGCAGATCACTGCGTTCCGGGAAGTACCGGTGCAGCGTGGTGCGACCCACCCGGGCGCGATCGGCGATCTCCGACAACGGCGCCGCCGGAGATTTCGCGAGAACGACGACTGCGGCGTCGAGGATGGCCCGGCGGGTCCGTTCGCGGGCGCCGGTTTCGGCGGCGGGGTGCGTCGCAGTCATGGTCGTGAGTTTAGTGCACATATGATCCGGAACGGTACATCGGCGTTTGAAAAGGAATTTTACTTGTCCGTAGTGGAACATGTGTGTTCCACTACGGGGGTGGAAACTTCCATAGATCGGCGCGGTCCGACACCCATGACCGAGGCCGGTGGACTGCGAAATGCGAAAGTGCTGGTCGGTTTCGCGCGGCCGCACCGGCGCTCGATTCTGCTGGGTCTGGCCTTGGCGCTGTGTGGGTCGGCCACCGTCCTCGCGACGCCGATGGTCACCAAGTGGATTCTGGACTCGCTGGGCACCGGCGCGTCGATGCAAGGCCGGTATGGGTTCTGATCGCACTGCTGGTGGTCGGTGCGATTCTCGGCTGGGCCCAGTGGGTGGTGCTCGGTACGACGGCGGAACACATCGTCTTCGACGCCCGCGGCTCCCTCGTCAAACGTCTGCTCGGCTCGACCGTGCCCTCTGTGCAGTCGCGTCCGGTGGGCGAACTGGTCACGCGCGTCACCTCCGACACCGTGCTGCTGAGGGAAGCCGCATCCACTGCCGCTGTGGGGGTGGTGAACGCGACCTGCGTGACGATCGGGACTGTGGTTCTGATGGG
This sequence comes from Williamsia sp. 1135, assembly GCF_002095395.1. GTDB lineage: Bacteria > Actinomycetota > Actinomycetes > Mycobacteriales > Mycobacteriaceae > Williamsia. The sequence goes on along the minus strand of NZ_MJEI01000102.1, from coordinate 121,296 downwards.
TGTCCTCGACCTGATGCTGCTGGGCGTCACACTTGCCGCGATCATCATCGTCGGTGCGATCTTCACCGTTCTGATGCCACGAATCGCCAAGGCAGAGGCCCTGACCCAGGAGTCGCTGGGTCACCTCGGCGGTGTGCTGGAAGGGAGTCTGAGGTCGGTACGCACGGTGAAGGCTGCGGGAGCCGAGAACCGGATCGGAGCCCTCATCGGAAAGAACGCGATGCAGGCGCGTCTGCATGCCGTTGCCGGCGTGCGCATCTCGGCCGGCGCATGGACGGTGGCCTGGACGGGGGTGCAGGGCGCCATCATCGCGATCTTGGCGCTCGGTGCCTGGCGGGTGGATTCGGGAACTCTCGAGGTGTCGGCGCTCATCGCATTCCTGCTCTATGCGTTCACCCTGATGGGACCGGTGGGGGAGTTGACCACCAACATCACCGCAGTGCAGTCCGGTATCGCCGCGGCCATGCGTATCCGCGAACTCGAGACGCTGGAGGCCGAACCCGTAACAGTCAAAGTCATTGACTCACAACTATTGTCGACGACAAACAAGATCTCTTCGATCGATTTCGATGAGGTGACCGTCCGCTACGGCGCGGATTCCGACGCTGCCCTCGACCGCGTGACGCTGCGGGTCCCGGCCGTCGGGCACACGGCCATCGTAGGACCGTCCGGAGCGGGAAAGACCTCGCTGTTCTCTGCGGTTCTGCGCTTCGTCGAGCCCGAGGCCGGAGTCATTCGCCTGAACGACGTTCCTTACCCGGATCTCGGTGTCGATGAGGTCCGGGCCAGGATCGCCTACGTCGAGCAGGAGTCCCCACTGGTGCCCGGCACGGTGGGCGATAACCTCCGTTTCATCCATCCGGACGCCACCGATGCCGAACTCGCAGAGGTGCTCTCACTGCTGCAACTCGACGAGGTGGTCGCGGCGCAGGCGAAGGGGCTCGATACCCCGATTCGTGACACCGATCTGTCCGGGGGGCAACGGCAACGTATCGCCATGGCACGTGCCATGATCCGTCCATCGCCCATCCTGCTACTCGACGAGGCGACATCGCAGGTGGACACGCTGACCGAAGCGGCGATCGTGGCATCGATCAAACATCGGGCCACATCCGGTGCCGTCCTCACCATCGCCCACCGGCTCTCGACCGTCCGGCACGCCGATACGATCGTGGTGATGGAGTCCGGTCGGGTACGCGCAACGGGAGATCACGAGCATCTGATGAAAAACGACGAACTGTATCGCCGCATGGTGCATGCCGGTGGATTTGACGTCCCCGCTGCGCAATTGGACGAGGTCGCGCGGTGAGAATCGCGGTTCTCGGTGCCAAGGGGGCGGTGGGGACACGGATCGTGACCAAGCTCGACGAGCGCGGTCACGACGTCGTTCGGGTCGGTCGCAATGGCGCCGGAGGCGATCGGGTGGTCGACCTCGGTGCGGCCGACACGTCGGCTTACGCAGCGGCGGTCGCGGACGTCGACATGGTGATCAATGCGTCGGGTCTCGAGAATGTGGCGTTGGCTCAGCAGGCCGGAAACGCCAGGTTCGTCGACATCAGTGCCACGTCCGGTTATCTGGAGAAAATTGCCGCGGCACCCGCGGCAGGCGGTGTTCTGGCGTTTGTCGGCCTGGCACCGGGACTCAGCACCTTGATGGCCTCCGAGCTTGCTGCCGAAGCGGGTGATCACGTGGATGTGGCGCTGACCCTCGGTGAGGGTGAGAAGCATGGCCGGGCCGCGGTCGAGTGGACTGTCGGCTTGCTCGGGTCGACCTTTGTCGACGGCTCCGGTCAGTCGGTCCGCAATCTGACCAGGCCGAGAACCCTCGAGGGCCCGGTCGGCAGCCGGAAGCGTTTTCTGAGGGCAGACTTTCCGGACCATGTCGTTGCGGGCGATGACGGCAGGCTCGTGGAGAACTACTTGGCGCTGGGTTCCGGCGCCGCGACGATGTCACTGCGAATTGCCAATCTCTGTCCGGCGGTGGGTGGTCCGTTGCTGAGGCGCGTACATCTGCCGGGCAGCGACGAGTGGTCGGTGCTGGCACGCAACCGGACCACCGGGCGATGGCTGCACACCTCGGGACACAACCAGTCCGAGGCAACGGCGACCATGACGGTGGCGGCCGTCGAAGCGGCCGAGAATCGGATCGATCCGGTGCTGTTCACCACCGATGTCCTCGAGACACACGGACTGACCCACTGGGACATCCACATTCGCAGCGGCCGCTGACACCGAACACACGGTGCGCTTGTGTCGCCAACCTAGGGGAGCAGGTTCCTGCGGCGGGCATTGGCGACTGCTTCAGCCCGGGAATGTGCACCCAGTTTGCGCATGGCACTGCGGAGGTAGCTCTTCACCGTCTCGGCGCCGAGGGAAAGCCTGGCGGACGCTTCGACATTGGAGCAACCAACGGCGACCAGGGTGAGGACATCGATCTCCCTGCGAGACAGAGAGATCGAATCCTCGATCTCGATGTCTCCGCCGATCACTCGAGCGAGACGATCAGATAGTGCCTGTGCCTGCCGGTTCGCGACGGAGTCGAGTGAGCCTGCGAGTTGGCGAAGGCCCGCGTGGATGCTCCGAAGTTCTTCGAGCGTCGCCGGGTCGGGTGCGTCGCGGGTACCGGCCCGAGCGATGGAGAGCATCTCGGTGCGGCGGTCTACTTCGTCTCTGATGGCGATCTCGGTGGCCAATCGCCGGCACGCCGCGACCACCGCGTCGGCTGTCATCCCGCCCATCGGTACCCGGTCCCGACGCGCGGCGTACAGCACCGCGCGGGGTATGGAGTCGACGACGACAGGCACCGCGAGCACCGACCGCAGACCTTCTCCGAGGACCGGCCGGTCGTAGTGATGGGTGATCGCATCGGCGCTGCGGTAGTCCGAGACCGACGCGGGCCGGAGTCGGTCGATGACGCGTCCGCCCAGGCCGGACTGCGAAGTGACGGCCAGTCCTCGCAGGCCGTTGGTCCGCGTGCCGGCAAATTCTGTCAGGAGCAGCGATCCGGCGTGGACCTCGCCACCGAACAGGACCGGAACCTCCAGCGCCTTCGACAGGCGGCGCATCTCGTCGCGAAGCGCGTCGGTGTCGCGCGGTCGGAGCAACGTATTCCGGCCTGTCACGTTCTCACCCCTTTTCGGGGGTAGCGGTTGGTCAACTGTGACATGGATCCTACCTAGGAGACCGACCGCCGAGAGAACTGAGGACCGCATGCCCACCACCACCGACCGTGTCGGCGAATTGCTCGCGCAGTACGACCGCCCGGATGCGTCGGCAGCCGACCTGCTGTGTGATCGTCATCCGGCCGACGCGGTGGCATTCACCGTCATCGAGACCGACGCTGCCGGTGACCTGGTGTCGCTCGATCTGACCTATGGGCACCTGCGCGAGCAGTCCACTCGATTCGCCGCGGCGCTCGCGGGACTCGGCGTCGAACCGGGGGACCGGGTGGCGACCCTGATGAGCAAGTCGGCGGACCTCGTCGTCGCCGCACTGGGGATCTGGCGACGAGGCGCGGTGTACGTCCCGTTGTTCACGGCGTTCGCACCACCGGCCATCGCGTTTCGCTTGCAGGCCAGTGGCGCCAAGGTCGTGATCTCTGACCTCGATCAGCTGCCCAAGCTCGCGGCCGGCGAGGACATGCCTGCGGACGCACCGTGGCGCGTCATCTCGGCCGGAGACGGAGCGGAGCGGAGCTCGACCAGTTCGACCGGAGACGGAGCGGAGCGGAGCTCGACCAGTTCGACCGGAGACGGAGCGGAGCGGAGCTCGACCAGTTCGACCGGAGACGGAGCGGAGCGGAGCTCGACCAGTTCGACCGGAGACGGAGCGGAGCGGAGCTCGACCAGTTCGACCGGGCCGTCGACCGGAGACCATCTCGAGCTGTCGGCGCTGATCGACGCCCACGAGGCCGACGATCCCGCCGGTGTCGCGGCCACCGTCGGCGGAGACGGGCTGCTCGTCGAGCTGTTCACCAGTGGGACGACCGGAACCCCCAAGGGAGTTCCGGTGCCGGTACGCGCCCTCGCATCGTTCCACGCCTATCAGGAATTCGGCCTCGACGTCCGTCCCGGTGACGTCTTCTGGAACGCCGCCGATCCCGGCTGGGCTTACGGCCTCTACTACGCTTTGCTCGGGCCGATGGCCGCCGGAACACGATCGTTGTTCCTGCACGCGGGATTCTCACCCGCCCTGACCCGGCGGGTTCTCGACGAGTTCGGTGTCACCAATTTCGCTGCTGCGCCGACGGTGTATCGCGCTCTGCGCGCGGGCGACGGTCCTGTCCCGGAGATCCGCCTTCGGCGGGCCTCTTCTGCCGGTGAACCGCTGACGCCAGATGTCGTCAGCTGGTCCGTCGACACCCTTGGCGTGGCGGTTCGCGACCATTACGGTCAGACCGAGCACGGCATGTTCATCGTCAACGCCTGGCACGACGAATTGCGTGCCGACGTGCCCGCCGGATCGATGGGGCGAGCTTTACCGGGGTGGTCGGCCGCGGTACTGCAGGAGGATTCGAACGATCTTGCCCCGGTGGGTGCCGTCGGCCGGGTGGCCATCGACACCTCGGCCAGTGAGCTGCTCTGGTTCTCGGGATACGTTGACGCCCCCGAGAAAACAGCAGAGCGGTACACCGAGGATGGCCGCTGGTACCTCACCGGCGATTCCGGTGCCGCCGATGCGGACGAGTTCTTCTATTTCTCCTCGCGAGACGATGACGTGATCATCATGGCGGGATACCGGATCGGCCCGTTCGACGTCGAGAGCGTCCTCGTCATGCATGAGGATGTGGTCGAGGCGGCCGTCGTGGGAAATGTCGACGAACTGCGCGGGGAGGTGCTCGAAGCTCATGTCGTGCTGCGCAATTCGGGCAGCGGATCACCTGAACTCGAGGCGGAGTTGCAGCAACTCGTCAAGAAGAAGTTCGCTGCCCACGCCTATCCACGCAGGGTTCATTTCATCGACGCATTGCCCAAGACGCCGAGCGGAAAGGTGCAGCGCTTCTTGCTCAGAAAACGGTGAACCCGGCAGGGTCTATGAGGTGCACGACGTTGTCCCCCGGCCGAATTCGCGCCACGTGCCGACGTTCGCGCCAGTTGCACCTGGCGCGAATGCGCGTACGTGGCGCGTACTTGTGTCAGGCGGCGGCGTGCTCACTGAGAGCAAATTGTGATGCCATCGGTAGGGCGAAAAACGTCAGGACGGCGTTTTGGCAGTGATCACCGTGCCGCATAGTTGTTTCGTCGCCTCACGCACGATTCGACGAGCTGAGACGCGAGCCTTGGCCGACGAGTTTCCGGCGGAGGCAATTCCGGCGGTTTCTCTCAGAATTGCCACGGCCAGAGCCGACGACGTGCGGTAGGGGATGACGAGCAGAGTGGCAGTTCTCTTCAATCCGGTCAACGAAATGATTCGCTGCGCCACCGGGATCAGGGAGTTCCTGATGCCGTCGTAGTCCACGGCGTCGAGATCGGGAAAAGAGTCGGAGCGCGTCCAGTTGACGGAGACGTCCCGAACGACCCCCAGCAGCGGGTTGAGGGCGCTGACCAGCAGAGGCAGTTCGTTGCCCACCCGAGCCGTCTCCGGCCACCAGGCTCCGTCGATGTTGGCGCCCCGTTCAGTTGCGAGGGTGAAGCGTATAGGCGCCGACATCGGTTTGCTCATTGTCAGACCCGGTCCGAAACCGATACCGACGGAGCTTCTTGCCGTTTCGCGGCCGGATCGGTCACCAGGTCGGAGAACACAGGTTGCGGTATCCGGCCGGAATCGGCGGCTTTCTGGGGGTCTTCGGAGTGACTACGTTCGGGGTGAGAGAAAAGATCTCGATCTTGCATGTTGTTGTCTTCTTCCTGCAGTGAACGCCGCGTGACGCTCGAAGTATGTGCCGGGCGGTCAGGGAGTGGTGTCTCGCTCTGACGGCCGGGTGGGAGATATCTGTGTCGCCGGGTGAAACCAGTTGCTGCCTCGGGCCCGAAACCGGGTCTGGTCAGCGCCGCAGCGGTGAGGATCGGCCTTTCGTTGCCGCTCGCGTGGTTGCATCGCCCATCCGAACCCGGCCTTCCCGGAGCTCACCGCGTGAGTCTCTGTGGGAAAGTTGCCGGCCGGTGAATGTGTCCGACCCCTCAAGTGTACGGGTAACCGGTTGTCCCTGGTGGTAACGGGCTTACGTGCCACGCCGATCGGTTGTCGCGAGCCCCTCTCGCCACAGAAACGTTCACCCAGATGTGTCGCAGTAGACGTGCCTGTCGCATTGACGTGTTCACGCATGAGCGAAAGCATTGGTGGGGAACGTTGACAAGGAGGTTCAAAGGTGAGCTCAACGATTGTGGTCGGGTTCGACGGTTCGGAATCTGCTCTCGAGGCAGTGATCTGGGCAGCGAAAACCGCCAAACGGCAGGGTAAATCGCTGTCTGTGCTCGGTGCGTACGAGACGCAGACCGCTGCGTATGCCCCCGCGCTGGTGATCCCGCAGGACGTCATCGATGTCATTCGCGCCGAGGCCGAAGCGAACGTGAAGAAGGCGGCCGCCGCTGTCGCCGAGGTCGCACCCGATGTGAAGGTGAAGGTCAAGGCGCAGGAAGGCCGTCCGGGTTCGCTGCTGATCGCGGAATCGGAAGAGGCAGACCTGGTCGTGGTCGGCAGCCGCGGGCTGGGCGGTGTGCGTGGGCTGTTCCTCGGCTCCGTCGGGGTCCATCTGGCCGCCCACGCCAAGAGTCCGGTGCTGGTCCATGCCGGGACCGGCGGTCAGGGCCCGGTCGTGGTGGGCGTCGACGGCTCGCCGCTGAGTGAAGGGGCTCTCAAAGCCGCTTTTGCCTACGCGGCGGAGCTGGGCACGGGCGTGCGGGTGGTCCATACCTGGACCGATCTGTCGTCGGACGCGCTCTACGGATACGGACTCGAGCCGCAGCAGCTTCAGCGGCTGGCAGATGAGGCCCAGGAAGTGGTGGCCGAACGCGTCGCCGGGTTCGGCTCCGATTATCCGGACGTCGAGGTGGAGCGGATCATCGTGCCGGATGGCCCGGCCGCGCAACTGGTGGAACACGCCAAAGACGCGCAGCTGCTGGTTGTCGGCAGCCGGGGACGCGGTGGGTTCAAGGGTTTGCTGCTCGGATCCACCAGCCAGGCGGTTCTGCACAAGGCGACCTGCCCGGTGCTGGTCGTCAAGACCCCCCACGAATGAGACCCCCGCTCGCCGCCTGTCGATCTTCGGCAGGCGGCGAGCGGTCTGTCTACCCGGCGGCGTCCGAGGCCATCGCCTGTGTCGACCCCTGTGGCGTGTCGGGTCCCGGGATTGCACCTGACTTCGGTAAGAGCAGTGAGACACCGAATCCGGCAATCAGCATTCCCACCGTGAGGACGTAGGTGTCGGCGACCGCGCCCGCCAGTCCGGGCGCGGCCACCAGCCGCTCCACATCGGGGAGTCCGAGTGCCGCCGCCATGCCGCCGTCGTCGAGGACGGGTACCCGGCTGTTGAAGTAGGCGGTCAGTAGCGTGGCGCTCGCCGCTGCGCCGATCGCTGCGGCGAACTGGTTGCCGGTGGTGAGGATGGTGGTGCCCGACGCGAGGTCGGGGCCGGTGATACCCCGCAGGGCAGCGGTCATGATCGGCATGAACGTCGAACCGATGCCGACACCCATCAGGATGCCAATACCCGCAATCGCGACGTACGACGTATCGGCAGCGAGCACCGACGTCATCAGCGACATGGCGACCACAGTGGCGCCGATGCCGAACCAGACGATCTTTCGTGGGTCGATCCGGTCGACCAACCGCGTAGCGATCTGCACCACGATGCCCGTGGTCAGGGCTTGGCCGATCATGAGCAGACCTGCGACGGTGGCACTGTCGCCCCGGGCCGCCTGCACGTAGATCGGCAGGATCATCATCGAGCCGAAGTACGCCCCACCGACGAGGAGCATGCTCGTCGCACCGACGGCCAGCGAACGTCGCTGGAGCAGGCGAAGATCGAGCAGAGGTCGTGCCGACCTGGTGGTGCGGAGGGCGAACAGCGCGAGCAGTCCGACGCCGAGCGCCCCCGGCACCAGCACCTGCGGGGTCAGTGGGTCGCCGTGGTCGCCGGCCCGGGAGAGACCGAAGACGAGCAGTGCGCCGACCATGAGAGTGCCGAGAGCGAGTATCGCTGCGACCTGCTTAGCCAGTCGGTTCATCCTCACGCCACCCCACGCGCGGCGACGGGACGTTCGGGCTTCAACAATTCTGCCCACCAGACCAATTCGTCCATGGCCTGCCGTGCCGAATCGGCAGCGGTGTCGCCGAGGGTGAGTGTCCCGTCATCGAGGTGCTCCCATGGCATGTGGATGACCACACCGTTGCGGGTTCCCACCATGTAGAGCTCTGCGAACACCGTGCGGAGATGTTCGACCGCTCGTAAACCACCGGACATGCCACCGTAGGACACGAAGGTGACCGGCCTGTGCTTCCACTCTGTGCGATGGGCGTCGATCAGAACCTTGAGTTCACCGGGGTAGGAATGGTTGTACTCCGGGGTGACGACCACGAATCCATCAGCGTGATCGAGCAGTCTGGTGGTGGCCGTTCCGGTGGGTTCGGCGAGGTCGACGACGTCGAACTCCATGCCCTCTGGAGGTAACTGGTCGAGGAACCACCGCGCGACGCTCGGCCCGATCCTGCCGACGCGCACACTCGCGATGATCAGTACGAACTTCAGATGTGTCGGTGTCATGGTTCCTGAGTATTCAAGTTCAAGTGAACTTGAAGTCAAGTACCCTGTGCGCATGGCGTTGAAAAAGTTGGAGATGACAGTCGGGGAGCTGGCGATCCGGGCCGGGGTGGCGCCGTCCGCCGTGCGGTACTACGAGGACCGTGGCCTGATCTTCAGTCGGCGCACCACCGGGAATCAGCGGCGATATCACCGTGCGATGCTCCGGCGTGTGGCCTTCATCAGGGCATCCCAGGCTGCAGGAATCCCGTTGGCCACCATCGGGTCGGTACTGGAGGCGCTCGGTGAGCACGAGTCACCGACCAAGTCGATGTGGCACAAGGCATCGCAGCGCTGGGTCGACGACCTCGACGAACGGATCGCGCTGTTGCAGCGGATGCGCGACCTCATGGACTCCTGCGTCGGTTGTGGCTGCCTGTCGATGAAGGCGTGCCATCTGCTGAACCCCGAAGACGCCTACGCTCAACAGGGGCTCGGCTCGAACAGGCTGCTCACCGATACGTGTGAACGCAAACTCGAGCAGGCGGACTAGCGCCCGATCACCTGCTCTGCAACAGATCTCAGCCGGCGGCGTCTGCGCCGGCCTCGAGGTCGGCGATGATCAGCTTGTCCATGGTCATCATGGCATCCAGAGCGCCCTTGGCCCGGGCGGGATCGGGATCCGAGATCAGCTCGTAGAGCCGGGTGGGGACGATCTGCCAGCTCAATCCGAAGCGGTCTTTGAGCCAGCCGCACCGGGACTCTTCGCCGCCTGCAGTGAGAGTGTTCCAGTAATAGTCGACCTCGTCCTGGGATGAGCAGGTGACGGTGAACGAGACCGCCTCGGTGAAAGTGAACTCCGGGCCGGCGTTGATGCCGATGAACTTCTGGCCGGACACCGTGAACTCCGCCGAGAACACGGCGCCGTCGTTGCGGGTGACGTTGTCGATCGATGAATCGGGAAATGTCTCCGTGTACAGCTTCATGGCGTCTTCGATGTTCTGGTTGAACCAGAGTGACGGGATGATCTCGGTCATGGCGGGCTCCTCAGCTCGAGTCGGGTCAGTGCGGCATTGCTGGTAGATAGACCGCACCGCCCTCGAAAACTCATCGCAGTGATCAAATTGCCGCTTTTGTTGCGATGTGCGACACCGTGTTGCGCATTACGCTGTTGGTACTGCGTCGACCTACGGATCGGAGGGCAATCTCATGATGAGTGCACAATCGAATCCAGGATGGAACCCAGGAACGTCCTGGCCCACCGTCAAGCACGTCTCGGTGGACGAATATCAGCAGGTCATCGGCATGATCGCGCAGAATGTCCACGCTGACTCCCTGGCCGACCCGCAGGCCTTCGCCAGGCAGGCACGACTCGCTGCGGCGCTACTGCCGGCAGCCGTTCGTGAACTGCTGCTCGATTTCCTGGTCGATGGCGACGGTGGTCTGTTGCTCAGCGGACTCGAGGTCGGCGCCATCTCGTCGACGCCGGACTCCCCGGTCGATGCCCTCACCCGTCGCACCGAGATGGCCAAGCAGTCGGCGGTGTTGCTCTCGAGCATCGTGCACCTCGTCGGCTACCGGCCGGAATGTCGTGGAGAACTCGTCCAAACCCTGGTGCCGATCCGCAGCCATCAGAGTCGGCAGACCTCTACCGGAAGCGCAGTGGACCTGGAGAGTCACACCGAGCAGTGCCACAACATGAGTTCACGTCCGGACTTCATCGCACTGGGCTGCCTGCGGGGTGACCCCAGTGCCGCGACGTACCTGCTCTCCGCCCGCGAACTCCAGCGACAGTTGCCCGCCGAGACAGCCCGGTTGTTACGCGATCCGGTCTTCTACACACGCGTCGACGGCTCGTTCGTCGACGGTGGTGTGCCCGACGAGGTCCGCGGACCCATCCCGGTGCTCAGCGGTTCATGGAATGATCCGGTCATCACGTACGACGAAGACCTCATGTCGACAGACAGCCCCCAGCACGCGGCCGCGCTGGCTGCAGTCAAAGGCGTGTGGGCGACGCATCGCAGTGAGGTCGTGCTCGGCCCCGGGGACCTGTTCATCATCGACAACAGCCGAGCCATCCACGGCCGCAGTTCTTTTGCTGCGAGGTGGGATGGCACCGACCGCTGGCTGTGCCGGCTGCAGGGCCTGTGCAACCTCGCGGTCTCGCGCTTCGCGAGGCTCGAGGGATCCCCGATCATCGAGAGTGAGGGTTGCTGACCGACGACCACTCCCGCGTGTCCGCTGCGCTCGTCAGGCGATGTCCTCGATCGCCTGAACGGGTGGGTGCAGCGCCGGGATGATGTTCTCCCCATAGGATTCCAGCGTGGCCCGCTTGTCGTTGTGTTGGAGGTACACGGCGAACTGATCGACCCCGATCTCGCGGAGCACGGCAAGTTTGGCGAGGTGGTCGGCCGGGGTGCCGAGAATGCAGAACCTGTCGACGATCTCGTCGGGCACGTAGTCGGTGTGCGACGTGCCGACCTTGCCGTGGTCGTTGTAGTCGTACCCGGCCCTGCCGACGACGTAGTCGGTGAGCGCGGCGGGGACCTCACCCTCGGTGCCGTAACGCTTCACCAGATCGGCGACGTGATTACCCACCATCCCGCCGAACCAGCGACACTGATCGCGGGCCAACGCCATCGACTCGGGGCTGTTGTCCGTGGTCACGTACGCCGGAGCGGCCACGCAGAATTTGATCGCCATCGGATCGCGGCCTGCGGCTTCGGCCGCGGCCCGGACCCGGCCGATGGTCCAGGCCGCGATGTCGGGGTCGCCCAGTTGCAAGATGTACCCATCGGCGACCCGGCCGGTCAGTTCGAGGGCCTTGGGTCCGTACGCGGCCACCCAGAGTTCGAGTTCAGAACCGTGGCTCCACGGGAAGCGGAGCCGGCGACCGCCGTAGTCCGCGGAACGTGAATTGGCCAGTTCCCGGATCACATGAATGGCCTCGCGCAACGTCGCGAGGGTCGCCGGTTTGCCGTTGAGGGTCCGCACGGCGGAGTCGCCGCGGCCGATACCGCAGATGCTGCGGTTTCCGTACAGATCGTTCAGGGTCGCGAAAGTGCTTGCGATGACGGTCCAGTCGCGATTGGCCGGATTGGTGACCATGGGCCCGACCGTGACCTTCCTGGTCGCTCCGAGGATGGCCGAGTGGATCACGAACGGTTCCTGCCAGAGCAGGTGTGAGTCGAAGGTCCACACATGCGAGAACCCGAGGGCCTCGGCACGGACGGCGAGGTCGACAAGCCGGAGGGCGGGTGGATCACATTGCAGTACAACTCCGATATCCATTGTTCTCCCGGTGCAGGTCTGTGAATCGGGTGCGGTTTCGTCAGATCAGGTTCTGGGACAGGCCGCGTTTGATGAAGCTGCCGTGTCCCTTGGTTCCCAGGTAATCACCTTGGTCGATGATCACCGAGCCCTTCGAGAGGACGGTGTCCACGTGTCCGTCGATCTCGTAACCCTCGTAGGCCGAGTAGTCCAGGTTCATGTGGTGCGTCTTCTCGAGCCCGATACTGGTGTGTCCGTTGGGGTCGTAGATCACGAGGTCGGCATCGGCGCCGGGGGAGATGATGCCTTTGCGGGGGTACATCCCGAACATCTTCGCCGGTGTCGTCGCGCAGACGTCGACCCAGCGCTCGAGTGAGATCCGGCCGTCTTTGACGCCCTGGAACATCAAATCCATGCGATGTTCCACCGATCCGATCCCGTTCGGGATGTTGGCAAAATTGCCGATGCCCATGTCTTTTTGGCCCTTCATACAGAACGGGCAGTGATCGGTGGCGACGGTCGCGACATCGCCGGTTCGGATGTAACGCCACAGCTCGTCCTGATGTCCCTCCTCCCGGGAGCGCAGCGGGGTGGAACACACCCATTTCGCACCCTCGAAACCTGGTGCGCCCAGCTGCTCTTCGAGTGAGAGGTAGAGGTACTGGGGACATGTTTCGCCGAAGACGTTCTGTCCTTTACCCCGGGCTTCCGCGATCTGGGCCAGGGCCTGTTTGGCCGACACATGGACGATGTAGAGCGGGGCCCCGGTCAGCTGGGCGAGCATGATCGCCCGATGCGTCGCCTCTTCCTCGAGCTGCCACGCCCGCGATGTCCCGTGGAAGTAGGGTGAGGTGTCGCCGCGCGCGAGCGCCTGCTCGACCAGCACGTCGATGGCGATGCCGTTCTCGGCGTGCATCATCAGCAGTGCCCCGAGGTCGGCGGCCTCCTGCATGGCCCGCAAGATCTGGCCGTCGGTGGAGTAGAAGACGCCCGGGTAGGCCATGAAGAGCTTGAAGCTCGTGATCCCTTCGTTCACCAGCTCGGCCATGCCCTTGAGTGAGTCGGCATCGACACCGCCCATGATCTGATGGAAGCCGTAGTCGATCGCGCAGTTACCTGCTGCCTTCTCATGCCAGGCCGCGACGGTGTCCTGTACTCGCATCCCGGGGTTCTGGACCGCGAAGTCGACGATGGTGGTGGTGCCGCCCCAGGCCGCCGCCCGCGTGCCCGTCTCGAAGGTGTCAGAGGCGAACGTGCCGCCGAACGGCATCTCCATGTGGGTGTGACCGTCCACTCCGCCGGGAATCACGTATTTACCGGTGGCATCGATCGTGGTGTCGGCCGAGCTGGTCAGGTCGGCGGCCAGTGCCGTCGAGCCCGGTTGCAGCACAGCCACGATGGTGCCGTTGTCGATCAGGACATCGAGCAGTTGGCTACCGGTGGGCGACACGACGGTGCCGCCGTGGATGAATGTGGTCGGCACAGCTACTCCTGGGGTGTAGGCGGTTGTCCTGCTCAGGGTTCGATGAGGCTTCCGTACGCGTCGGGTCGACGATCTCGATAAAACGCCCATCGGTCGCGCACAGTTCTGATCAGACTCAGGTCGAGGTCGCGGACAACCAGTTCCGGATCCTGGTCAGAAGCGACATCACCGACGAACTTTCCTTCCGGGTCGACGAAATAGCTTGTGCCGTAGAAGTCGTCGTCGCCGTACTCGGACTCGACGCCCACCCGGTTGATCGCCGCGATGAAGTACTCGTTCGCGACGGCCGCCGCAGGTTGCTCGAGCTTCCACAGATAGCTGGACAAGCCGCGGCTGGTGGCCGACGGGTTGAAGACGATCTGTGCGCCCGCCAATCCCAGGGCTCGCCAGCCCTCGGGGAAGTGGCGGTCGTAACAGATGTACACACCCACCTTCCCGACCGCGGTATCGAAGACGGGCCAGCCGAGGTTGCCTGGTTTGAAGTAGAACTTCTCCCAGAATCCGTTCACCTGAGGGATGTGGTGCTTGCGGTATTTGCCGAGCAGGGTGCCGTCGGCATCGATCACCGCCGCGGTGTTGTAGAGAAACCCGTCTTGTTCACGCTCGTAGATGGGGACCACCATCACCATCGCCAATTCCTTTGCGAGCGCGCAGAAAGTGTCGATGGTCGGGCCGGGGATGGACTCCGCGAAATCGTAATACTTCGAGTCTTGCACCTGACAGAAATAGGGTGCGTTGAACACTTCCTGAAAGCCGATGATCTTTGCGCCCGCAGCCGCGGCGTCGCGGGCGTAGGCGATGTGTGCGGCGACCATCGATTCGCGATCGCCGGTCCAGTTGGTCTGGACGATGGCAGCCCGCACCGAGGTGCGACCCGGATCCGAACCGCCGGTGTCGTGTGCGCTCATCAGTCGATGATGCTCGCGGCAACGTTTCCGTGCGATTGCTTCGGTGAAAAATGTAAGGGCCGGAAAAATGTAAGGGCCGGAAAACAGTAGGGGCCGGAAAACTGTAACTGCGGAAAACCCTGACTACGGAACTGTGACCACGGGTGAGCTTGTGATCACCCGCGCAGGATGCTCGCGACGGATTCTCTGACGATCGCACGTCTCGTCTCGAGGACGTCGGGATCGAGGTCGGCGTTCCCGTCGGAGCCGGGCGTGACGACCCAACTCGACACGATTCCGAAGATCACCGAAAGCACGTCGGCCGGATCCCAGGACGCGCCGATCACCCGCGAGGCCTGGGATTCCCGAACCGCTTCGAGGCGCGCGTTCCACTGCGGGTTTGCATCGGACTGTTGCCTGATCCGGGCCGCCTGCCCCTGAAGCTGGCCCCAGAGCATCAGTCGTTGAACGTGGGGGGTGGCGCGCAGGTCGTCGAAGAGCGTGACCGCATATCCCGGCAGATCGTCCGCGTCGAAGGGGACGGCGTTCAGGAATCGGCCGAAGTCGTCATCGAGGATCGCGTGGAACAGCGATTCCTTGTCGCCGTAGTACGCGTAGAGCCGCTCCTTGCTCGCCTTGGCGGTGGTCGCGATCCGATCGATGCGCGCTCCGGCCAGGCCGTGATCGGCGAATTCCGCGCGGGCCGCATCGATGATTCGCTGCTTGGTCGCACTGACGTCTTTGACGCTCATGCCTCACAGCCTAACCAAACGAACTAGTTCGTTTGACTTTGGGGTCGAGGTGGCATACCTTTTCTCCTCGTGACTTCTTCTCCTTCTGACGCCCCGGTGAGCACGGAACCGGCGCAGCTCGACCCCGACCTGGATACTCCGGACCACCAGGACAACCCGAACCACCGGCGACGGTGGCTCGTCCTGACCATCGTTGCGCTCGCGCAGCTGATGGTGGTTCTGGACGCGACCATCGTCTCCATCGCCCTACCCGACGCCCAGGCCGAACTGGGAATCGGGGACGGCGACCGCGCGTGGGTGGTGACCTCGTACGCCCTCGCATTCGGCGCGTTGCTGTTGCTCGGCGGGCGGATCGCCGACTACTGGGGGCGCAAGCGCTCCTTTGTTGTCGGCATGGTCGGTTTCGCGGTGATGTCCGGTGTCGGCGGCATCGCGCAGAACGGGATCGAACTGTTCATCGCGCGGGCCGGCCAGGGCGTGTTCGCGGCTCTGGTTGCCCCGGCCGCGCTGGCGATCCTCACCACCACGTTCACCCGAAGTGCCGAGCGCGCAAAGGCCTTTGCCGTCTACGGCGCGATCTCCGGTGGTGGCGCCGCAATCGGGCTGCTGCTGGGTGGTGCGTTGACGCAGTACGTCGACTGGCGCTGGTGCCTGCTCGTCAACATCCCCATCGCCGCCATCGCCATCGCGGCTGCGGTCCCGGTCATCGTCGAGACGAAGGCGCACGGCGACACCAGTTATGACCTCCCGGGCGCGCTGCTCGTCGCCATCGGTCTGGGCTCGCTCGTGTACGGCTTCACGCGCGCAGAACACGGCTGGCTCGAACCCGACACGCTCGGCTTCATCATCGGTGGTCTGGCCGTCCTCACCGCGTTCGTGATCGTCGAGCATCGGTCCGCGAACCCCCTGCTGCCGCTGTCCGTTCCGTGGGACCGCAACCGCGGCGCCGCGCTGATCGGCATCACACTCGCCGGGGTCGCGATCATCGGCAGCACCTTGTATCTCGCGATCTACCTGCAGGCGATCCTCGAGTTCAGCCCGATGATGGCGGGTGTCGCATGTCTGCCGATCACCGTCTTCATCGTGCTCGCCTCGGGACTGGCGGCGCGGCTGACTGTCACCGTCGGAGCGCGGATCCCGCTGGCCATCGGCCCCGTGGTCGCGGCTGCCGGCCTTCTGCTGCTCGCGCAGATCGACGTCGACAGCTCCTACTGGACCGGAGTCTTCCCGGGCCTGGCAGTGTTCGGCTTCGGCATGGGCCTGCTGATGGTCCCGATGCAGAATGTGGCCCTGATCGGGGTGCCGAACCACGATGCCGGTGCCGCCAGTGCGCTCTCCAGTGCGACGCTGCAGGTGGGCGGTGCGCTGGGTACTGCGTTGCTGACGACCGTCTACACCTCGGCGAAAGCCGATTCATTCTCGGCGAATCCGATCACCGAGGGCCCGACGGCGTTCATCGCCGCCGAGGTTGCCGGTTACACCACGGCCTTCGCCTGGGCAGCCGGGTTGCTGATCCTCGCCACACCGGTGGCGCTGATCCTCGTCCGGGTGAAAAAAGATGAGCTGCAGTCGATGACGGCTGCTCACATGGGCTGACGAGTCAGACCGCGGTCACGGTCACCGGCACGCCGTTGAGGACGGCGTTGCCGGAGACCGTGTCGAGGTGCATGGGGTCGGTGACATCGTTGGCCGATGGTGCATCGACCTGACCGGCGACGGCCAGGCGAACACCGGACCGCCGCTGCCCGAAGCCGTGGGGCAGGCTGACCACACCGGGCATGATGTCGTCGGTCTCGGCGACCGTCACCGTGACGCTGCCTGCGCGGGAATGCAGCACCGCGCGATCGCCCGTACTCAGCCCGCATCCTGCGAGGTCCTTCGGATGCATCAACAGGTGGTGTCGCGCCTGGCCCTTCGACAGTCTGGGCGAATTGTTCATCCATGAGTTGTTCGACCGCAGGTGCCTGCGTCCGATCAAAAGGAGCTGCCCCTCGGCGATACTGACGAGATCGGTGTGCAGACGATTCAGATCCGCCAGTATCAGTGGCGGAGCCAGTTGCACCACACCGGAGTTGGCGACCAGCTTGCGCCGCAGCCCGGGCCGGAGTGGGCCGAGATCCACCCCGGACGGTGACCGGAGCAGTGCCCGCAACGTGAGGTCGCCGGGTCCGGTGCGCAGCAGTAGTCCGAGAAGGGTGCGGGGCGTCGCACGCAAGCGGGCCGTCGACTTGACCTGGCCCGGCAGCGCTGCAGCTCGGCTCCGTAGGCCACTGATACCGGAACCATGCGAGGTCCCCCGACGGCGTGCGATCGCCAGGGTCAGGTCGCGGAAGATCTCCCAATCGTGTTTGGCGCCCGCCGACTTCTCGACGACGGCAGGGGAGAATCGGGCCGAATTATGTACTGCGAGTTGATGGAAGATCAGATCGTAGTGGTCGCGCTCGAAGATCATCGTCGGCGGCAGGATGAGGTCGGCATGCCGAGTGGTCTCGTTGACGTAGAAGTCGATGGACACCATGAAATCCAAGTCGGCGAGAGCCTTGTCGAGGCCACCGCCGCCGGGTGACGATGACACGGGGTTCCCGGCCACGGTGATCAACGTCTTGATCTGGCCCTTGCCCGGCGTGGAGATCTCGTCGGCCAGCGTCGAGACCGGGAGCTCGCCGCCGAACTCAGGGAGATCGCGAACTCGACTGCGCCACTTGTCGAAATGTCCACGGCCGCTGAGTTTGCGTGCCACGAGGTCGATCTCGGGATCGGTCAACAGGGCGCCGCCGACCCGGTCGAGGTTGCCGGTCACGGCGTTGATGGTCTGGATCGCCCACTGGCACAGGGTGCCGAACTGCTGGGTGGAGACGCCCATCCGCCCGTAGGCGACCGCGCGGTCGGCTGCCGCGAAATCCGTGGCGATCGTACGGATGTCGTCGGCATCGACGCCGGTGATGGGTGCTGCCCACTCGGGCGTCGTGCTGTGGCAGGCGGTCGTGACCTCGTCGAGTCCGGCGAGGGGAAGATGCCCGATGCGCTTGTCGTCGAGGCCCACCTCGTGCACCAGCACATGAAGCACTGCGAGCAGAAGGGCCGCGTCGGTCCCGGGTCGTACGTAGTGGTGCTCGTCGGCGATGGCGGCGGTTTCGGTGCGGCGCGGGTCGACCACCACCACTGTGCCGCCGCGGCGACGCAGCTCACGCATCCGGTTGCGGAAGTCCGGCGCCGTCATCATCGACCCGTTCGACACGACGGGGTTGGCGCCGATGATGAGCAGGTGCTCGGTGTGATCGAGGTCGGGAATCGGAATCTGCAACTGATGTCCGTACATCAGATGTGCGGTCAGCTGGATCGGTAGCTGATCGGCGGAGGTGGCCGAGAACATGTTTCGGGTGCCCACCGCGCCGAGGAACGGTAGGCCATGGGTGACGAATCCCAGGCTGTGCACGTTCGGGTTACCTGTGTACACGGCGACGCCACCGCGCCCATACCGCTCCTGGGTCGAGACGATCTTGTCGGCGACCAGGGCAGCGGCGGCTTTCCAGCTGATGTCCTCCCACCCGCCGTCCGCGGTCTTGCGCAGCGGGGTCCGCAGCCGATCCGGGTCGAGGTGCAGGTCGGTCAGCGCGGTTGCCTTGGGGCAGATGTGTCCCCGAGAGAGTGGATCGTCCTTGTCTCCACGGATGTCGGTGACCTTGCCCGCGTCGACTGTGACCTGCAGGCCACAGATCGCCTCACAGAGGTTGCATACGCTGCGGGTGGTGATGGGGGTCATATCAGCTCACGCTAGCCCTTCGTGGCTACCTCAGGATCGATAACGGGGTCTTCAGAAGGCCTTGATGTCGAGTCGGCCCCGGATGCGCACGCTCCTCGCCAGGGCGATTCGGGGTTCGGCTCACCCCGGCGGTAGCTTTGCCACGTGAAGCAGATACCCCGCGAGATATGGGTTCTGCTCAGCGCCAACGTCGTCATCGCCCTCGGGTTCGGTCTGATCGCGCCGGCACTGCCGGCATTCGCTCGCAGCTTCAACGTCGGGTACACAGCCGCGTCGGTGATCATCTCCGCGTTCGCCGTGATGCGACTGCTGTTCGCACCCGCCAGTGGACGGCTGGTCCGCATTCTCGGCGAGCGCCGGATCTACCTCAGCGGATTGCTCATCGTCGCGGCGTCGACCCTCGCGTGCGCCTTCGCCCAGACGTATTGGCAACTGCTGGTCTTCCGGGGACTCGGTGGAATCGGTTCGACCATGTTCACCGTCTCGGCCACGGCGTTGATGATCCGCCTGGCGCCACCGGACATCAGGGGGCGGGTCTCGGGATACTTCAGTGCCGGCTTCCTGATGGGCAACATCATGGGACCGCTGGTCGGCAGCGCACTGGTGAGCTTCGGTCTCCGCATGCCCTTCGTCGTCTACGCGATCGCGTTGCTGATCGCGTCGGCGGTGATCGCCACCCAGTTGCGCAGTGTCGGCGGGCGCCCGCTGCCCGGCGGTGACGGCCAGGTGGCGATGCCGTTCGGGGAGGCGCTGCGCGATAGCGCCTATCGGGCGATCCTGTCGTCGGCCTTCACCCAGGGTTGGGCCTCGATGGGCGTGCGGGTGGCGTTGGTGCCGCTTTTCATCGTCGACGGTCTCGGAGAATCGGCCGCCATCTCAGGGGTGGTGCTGGCCGTGTACTCCGCAGGCAACGTCATCGCGATCATCGCGGCGGGCAGACTGTCCGATTCACTGGGGCGAAGACCCATCATGTTGCCCGGACTGCTGTTGATGGGGGCCTCCACCGCCGTGCTCGGGTACAGCGGAAACATCTGGGTCGCGAGTGCGCTGACATTCGTCGCGGGCATCGGCTCGGGGCTGTTCGCGCCGACCCATCAGGCCGCACTCGCCGACGTCCTGTCCGGACGTGGACAGGGTGGGCCGGCGTTGGCGTCCTATCAGATGGTCGCCGACCTGGGTGCGATCAGCGGGCCTGTGATCGCCGGATTCATCGCGCAGCAATGGGGTTTCGGCCCCGCGTTCGCCGTCACCGGTGCCGTCGCATTCGTGGCCACGATCTTTTGGATGTTTGCCCGCGAGACGCTGCCACCGCGCGGGACCGACAACTTACGGGCGAACGAGGGCTGACCGCATTACCGTTGACCTCATGTCTGACGTTTCGGGTTCTGGGGTGTCGAGTGCTGAGCAACCGCAATTGGGAGCCAACTCCGAGGTCGGCCGGTTGCGCACGGTCATGCTGCACCGTCCGGGTGACGAATTGCGGCGACTCACCCCACGGAACAGCGACCAACTGCTGTTCGACGGACTGCCCTGGGTCGATCGCGCGCAGGAAGAACACGACGCATTCGCGGATGTGCTCACCAGTCGCGGCGTCGAGGTCCTGCTCCTCGGCGATCTGCTGACGGAGACGTTCGAGACCAGCGGCGCGGCCCGGATGCAGGGCATCGCGGCGGCCGTCAGCCCGCGTCGACTGGGACACCACCTCGCGCAGGATCTCTCCACCGAACTCCGGGGGCTGTCGGCCGACGACCTCGCCCGGGTGCTGATGGCGGGTATGACCTTCGACGAGATGCCCGAATCAGCTGCCACCGTCCGGTCCTCGCTGGTGTGGCGTATGCATCACGGTGCCGAGTTCGCCATCGACCCGCTGCCGAACCTGTTGTTCACGCGGGACAGTTCGTTCTGGATCGGGGACCGCTTCGCGATCACCTCCCTGGCGTTGCCCGCACGCGTGCGAGAGACCTCGTTGACCGATCTCATCTACGCCCATCACCCGAGGTTCCTCGGGGTGCGTCGCGCCTACGAGTCCCACACCGCACCGGTCGAAGGTGGCGACGTGCTGCTGCTCGCGCCGGGTGTGGTCGCCGTCGGAGTCGGTGAACGCACCACCCCTGCGGGCGCGGAGGCGCTGGCACGCAGCCTGTTCGACGATGACTTGGCCCACACTGTGCTGGCGGTGCCCATCGAACAGCGCCGCGCCTCGATGCATCTCGACACCGTGTGCACGATGGTCGACACCGACGCCGTCGTCATGTACCCGGTCATCCAGGACTCGTTGTCCGCTTTCACCATCCACCGCGGCGACTCGGTCTCCGTGACCGGGCCTCAACCCTTTGTCGAGGCGGCGGCCGAAGCGATGGGCATCGAGAAACTCCGGGTGATCGACACCGGGCTGGATGCGGTGACCGCCGAACGCGAGCAATGGGACGACGGGAACAACACGCTGGCACTGGCGCCGGGCGTCGTGGTCGCCTACGACCGCAACGTCGAAACCAACCGCCGACTTGAGGATTCGGGCATCGAGGTGTTGACCATCGCCGGAAGCGAGCTGGGGTCGGGACGAGGCGGACCCCGCTGTATGTCATGCCCGGTGTCGCGTGACCGGTTGTGATCATGAGCAGAGAAAGCGGTATCGGCCTCGAACTCGACCCGGATTCGGACATCGCGCCCTATGAGCAGGTCCGTCGCGGCGTCATCGAACTGGTCAACACCGGACAGCTTCTGGCCGGGAGCCGGATACCCACCGTGAGGGCGCTCGCACAGGAACTCTCACTCGCGCCGAACACCGTCGCGCGGTCCTATCGCGAACTCGAGGCCGACGACGTCATCGAGACCAGGGGGCGGCAGGGTTCGTTCATCAAGGCCCACGCTGACTCGACCCTTCAGCGCGCGGCACTCCTGACCGTCGAGCATGTTGCCACCCTGCGACAATTGCGTGTCGACGACGGTCACATCAAATCCCTGTTGGACCAGGCTTTGCGCAGGTGAGCGACAAGTTTGCCGAATTGAAAATCGGCGGCGAATTGGTTACGGGCAAGTAGTTAATCTTCGACAAAAGTTGAACAAACAGTGCCAACACTGATGTTATTGAGTTCATGGCACTGAAGACCGAAACATCCGACGCAGTTCCTACCCCTGACGTACCCGGGCCGAAACCGAGGATCGACCTCGTGGTGTTCGGGGTGACTGCCGCTGCGGTGATCGCCTTTGTGATCTGGGGCATCGTCGACAAAGAAAGCCTCAACACCAGGACCCAGGACATTCTCGCCTGGATCACCGACAACCTCGGCTGGGTGTTCATCCTCTCGGCCACGTTCTTCGTCCTGTTCGCGATCTATCTCGCGGTCAGCAAGTACGGCAAGATTCCCCTCGGCCGCGATGGCGAGAAGCCGCAATACAACACGGTCAGCTGGATCGCGATGATGTTCAGCGCCGGCATGGGCATCGGGCTCATGTTCTATGGCGCGAACGAGCCACTCACGCACTACGTCAACGCCCCTCCCGGTCAGAACGCAGACGACGTCGGGGTTGCGATGGCAACCACGATGTTCCACTGGGGCTTCCACCCGTGGGCGATGTACGCCGTGGTCGGCCTCGCGATCGCATACAGCACGTACCGCTGCGGTCGCGGTCAGCTCGTCAGCGCCGTGTTCGCGCCCATCCTCGGTCACCGTGCCAACGGCTGGGGCGGCAAGGTCATCGACATCCTCGCAATCTTCGCGACGCTCTTCGGCACCGTCGCGTCTCTGGGACTCGGTGCAGCACAGATCGGTTCGGGATTCGTCGAGATCGGCTGGCTCAACGAGCCCTCGAAGCTGTTGCTGGTCGCCATCATCGCTGTCCTGACCGCAGCCTTCGTGGCATCGGCGGTCTCGGGTGTCGCCAAAGGCATTCAGTGGCTGTCGAACACCAACATGGTGCTGGCGATCGTCCTGGCGCTGTTCATCTTCGTCGTCGGACCGACCGTGTTCATCCTCAACGTCCTGCCGACCACCATCGGTACCTACCTCAACGACATCACGTCCTTCTCTGCCCGCTCGGGTGCCACCGTCGACAGCGAAGGCGAAACCTGGCTCGCCGGCTGGACGATCTTCTACTGGGCCTGGTGGGTCTCCTGGACCCCGTTCGTCGGCATGTTCCTGGCCAAGATCAGTCGCGGCCGTACGATCCGTCAGTTCGTGGTCGGCGTCCTGTTCGTTCCCACGATCGTGTCCCTGGTGTGGTTCGCGATCTTCGGTGGCACAGCGATCAAGCAGCAGATGGACGGCAAGAACTTGGCCGATGTCGAGACGCCGGAGAGTCAACTGTTCGACATGCTCGGCAACCTGCCGCTGACCGGGATTGCCTCCGTGCTCGTCATGATCCTCGTCGCCATCTTCTTCGTCTCGGGGGCCGATGCCGCCTCCTTGGTGATGGGGACGCTGTCAGAAAGAGGGGCGCACGAACCGACCAAACGCGTGACCATCTTCTGGGGCACGCTCACCGGTGCGGTCGCTGCACTGCTGTTGTGGGTGAGCGGCGACGACGCATTGCAGGGCATCAAGACCATGGCCATCATCGCGGCCCTGCCATTTGTCATCGTCATGATCCTGATGTGCGTCTCGCTGTACATGGATCTGCGAAAAGATCCGCTGATCGTCGCGCAGACCCACTACGAGGGCAACCTCGATCGCGATCTGCGGACTCACGCGAACATCTTGGCCGCGGACGACTCGAACGACGTGCTGCCGTCGGGTGAGTTCTCCGCGATCACCCCCGAACAGCTGGCGCAGGCCGACTCGATCGATTCATCTCGGAAATCGAAAGACGAATAGCGCGCCCGACCTGACAAACCCACCCGTTCTGGGCAAACCCAGGGGTCCACGACCCCTGGGTTCGACCAGAACGGGTGGGTTTGTTCTGTCTAACTCCAGCTGGGAAGCCAGATCTGCATGTTCCACATCTCACGTGAGATCGGTTCACCCGTCAGGATCGGCCACATCCACATGAAGTTGAGCACCACCAGTCCCAGGTAGATGCTCACGCCTACGACGCTGATGATCTTCCACTCGTAACCGTTGCGTCTGGCTCGCCGTCCCGCCGCGAGGATGTCGCCCGCGCACAACGCCAGGCCCATGATCAGGAACGGGGCCATGGCTGCGGCGTAGAAGAAGTACATCTGTCGATCGAGGTTGGTGAACCATGGCAGGAATGCCGCGCCATAGCCGACGAGGACGACCGCGTAGCGCCAGTCGCGGCGGATCACCATCCGCCACAGCGCCCAGCTCAGCATCGGCAGGGCCAGCCACCACAGGATGGGCGTTCCGATGAACATCATCGCCCGGACGCATTCGGACTCACCGCACTTGTCGGGACCGTATTCGATGTAATAGAGCATTGGCCGCAAGCTCATCGGCCAGGTCCAGGGTTTCGATTCCCACGGGTGGTGATTGCCGTCGCTGTTGGTCAGATTCGAGTGGAACTCGAGAACCCCTGATTCGTAGTACCAGAGTGACCGCCACGCGTCCGGCACCCACGAGAAGGGCCCGCCGGTGCCGATCTGCCTGCCGACCTCGTATCGGTACACCGCGGTCTCGGAACCGAACCAGGGCGCGAAGGTGGCCAGATAGACCAGGACCGGGGTGATACCCAGCGAGAAGCCGGTGGGGATCAGATCTCGGACGGCGACGCCGCGCCATGGTCGCTGCACCAGGTACGCCCGCCGCGTCGCGACGTCGAAGCCCAGGGACAACAAGGCGAAGGCGATGACGAAGTAGATCCCCGACCACTTCGTGCCGCAGGCCAGCCCGAGGAGGATCGCGGCGCTGAATCGCCACCACCGAAATCCCAAACGTGGCCCGTAGGGTGAATCGCCGATCCGGCCCTCCATGAAGGCCTTGTGCATGCGAGCGCGCATCTGATCGCGGTCGCACACGATCGCTGCGAGCGCGCCCAGGACGAAGAAGATCTGGAAGATGTCGAGCAGGCCGGTCCGCGAGCTGACGAACGAGACGCCGTCGCAGATCATCAAGATGCCTGCTATGCCGCCGATGAGGGTCGATCTGGTCAGCCGCCGGACCAACCGGATGACGATCAAGATCATCAGCGTGCCGCAGACCGCCGACATGAATCGCCAGCCCCACGCGTCGTAACCGAAGATCCACTCGCCCGCCGCGATCATCCACTTGCCGACCGGCGGATGGACGACGAGACCGTAGGCGGGGTTGTCCTCGAGCCAGTTGTCGCCGGTGAGCACCTGCCACGCCTGCGGTACGTAGTGCTTCTCGTCGAAGACGGGGGTGCCCTTGTCGGTGGGCGAGCCGAGGTTGATGAACCGGGTCGCGGCGCCGATCGCCGTCAGGATCAGCGCGACGATCCAGCCGCGGCGCCGGTCGGTGGCACCGAACACCGGCGCCGGGATCTTGCGGCTGCCGCCAGGGCTCGTACCGAGGTCCTCGGCGTAGGTGCCGGGCAGCTCATCGGCTGCGCGGCGAGCTGAGATCGAGTTCTCCGGTGGGGAGATCACGAGCGGCGGGGCAAACGTCACGGGGCCAATCGTAGGCTGTGCAGTGATGAACTCTCCGCAACCGCAGGGCCTACTGGTTCTTGCCGCGACCCCGATGGGCCGCCTCGACGACGCTTCACCGCGTTTACGTGAGGCGTTGGCGACCGCCGATGTGGTCGCGGCCGAGGACACACGGCGGACCCGAGCCCTGGCGTCCGGGCTCGACGTGAGCATCGGCGGCCGGGTCGTGAGCTACTACGACCAGGTCGAGGCCCAGCGCACACCCGCACTCGTCGACGAGGTGCGATCAGGCGCGACCGTCCTGGTCGTCACCGATGCCGGGATGCCATCGGTGTCCGATCCCGGCTATCGGCTCGTCGTGGCCTGTGTGGAGGCCGGTCTTCCGGTGACGTGCCTGCCCGGACCCTCCGCCGTGACCACCGCGCTGGCGGTGTCCGGTTTACCGGTCGAGCGGTTCTGCTTCGACGGGTTCGCTCCGCGGAAGTCCGGGCAGCGAAAAACCTGGCTCGCGGCGTACGTCGAGGAAGCGCGGACAGCGGTGTTCTTCGAAGCGCCACATCGGCTTGCCGAGTGCCTGGCAGATGCGGTGGAGGTCCTCGGGCCGGACCGGCGAGCCGCCGTCTGTCGCGAGCTGACCAAGACCTACGAGGAGGTGCGCCGCGGGACACTGGCCGAACTCGTCACCTGGGCCGGGGACGGGGTGCGCGGTGAGATCACCGTCGTCCTCGAAGGAGCGGTGGCCACCGAACCCGAGATCGACGACCTCATCGCGCGGGTCGAGCGGCTGGCGGCCGACGGCATCCGGCTCAAGGATGCGTGTTCGAAGGTCGCCTCATCCACCGG
Organism: Williamsia sp. 1135; assembly: GCF_002095395.1. GTDB lineage: Bacteria > Actinomycetota > Actinomycetes > Mycobacteriales > Mycobacteriaceae > Williamsia. Next base: position 95,116 of record NZ_MJEI01000102.1, on the reverse strand, counting down.
CGCATCGAAACGTGACCTGTACGAAGCGGTGCTGGCGACGCGGCAGGACTAGGCCGTCAGGTCGGCTGCAGACCCAGGATGGCGGCCGCCTTGTCGAGGCATTCCTGCCATTCGGCGAGGGGGTCGGAATCGATGGTGATACCACCGCCGACGCCGAGATATGCCGAACCGTTCGGGGTGATCTGCACCGTTCGGATCGCGACGTTGAGGTCGAGGCCTGCTGTGGGGGAGACGACGCCGACTGCGCCGCAGTACATTCCACGGGGGAACGGTTCCCAGGTAGAGAGCAGTTCCTGAGCGCGCACCTTGGGTGTTCCGGTGACCGACGCCGGCGGGAACGTGGCCTCGATGAGTTCGGTGTTGCTCACGGCTGAGGTGGTGGTGGCCTGGACCGTGGAGACCAGGTGCCAGACGCCCGGCGCGGGATGGACGTCCAGCAGCTCGGTGACGATCACCGTGCCCGGGACGGCCACTCGGCCCAGGTCATTGCGGACCAGGTCGACGATCATGATGTTCTCGGCAACGTCCTTGGCAGAGTTGCGGAGCAGTTGCGGGTCGAGATCGATGGGAAGGGTTCCCTTGATCGGGCTGGACGACACCACATTGCCCCGTCGCCGTAGATACGACTCGGGGGAGAAGGATGCGACCGATCCCCAGTTCCCTTGGAGCAGGGCCGATTTGCGGGGTCGGGTGACCGCGACACCATCGGCGAAATAGTTCGCGACCGAACCGGCGATCCGCCCGGAGAAGCGGGTGCAGATGCAGGCCTGGTAGACCTCGCCTGCACGTATCGCGTCCAGACACAGGGCGATTGCTTCGACGTGTGGACGCTGAGGCGGCGGCTGCCAGTTCACCGACCACACGTGGCTGTGGTGTTCGACCAGGCAGGCACGGACCCAATCGGGGCAGGCGCGGCCGGTCAGCGAGGTCCACCACCAGCTGCCGGTGCGATCGAGGTGCAGCACGCTGTCGGTCGTGCCGCCCGCGGAAGGAGGCAGCGGGCCCCGGTCGGCTCGATCGGGAAAGCTGCGGTAGCCGAACCAGAACTCCTGAGGATCGTCCGGGATGTCGACACCGGTACGCAAGGAGATGGACGGGGCGATCACGGCGTCGGTGTCGAGCCAATCGCCGACCAGCGCCGCGGGACCGGGTATTCCCAGACGCCGAGTGTGAAAGTCCAGCGCGCGCACCACATCCGCGGCCGGTGCCGGACCGAGCTCAACGCTGCGCAATGAACGATCAGTCCTTCGGGACTTCGAACCGGGGGAAGATCGGGGTGGGCTTCGGTAGCGTTGTTCCGGCCGTGAGGCGTTTGCCGATGGAGTCGAACGTCCGCGAGTCCTGATCGACCACAAGTTGATCCAGCAGCCGGCCGGTGGAGTCCGGCATGGCCGGCTGGGCCAGCAAGGTGGTGATCCGGACGACCTCGGCGCAGATGTAGAGCACGGTTCCGGTGCGTTCGAGGTCGGTCTTCGCCAGCTTCCACGGCTGCTCGACGGAAATGTACTTGTTGGTGTCGCCGAGGACTTCCCAGATCGCCTCGAGAGCAGAGTGGATCGCCTGCTGATCGAATTCGACGCGGACACGGTCCAGCAATCCGTCTGCCTTGGCGAGCAACTCGTTGTCGGCATCGGTGAGATTCACCGCATCGGGGAGGACACCCTCGAAGTACTTGCCCACCATCGACAGGGTGCGCTGCGCCAGGTTGCCGAGCTCGTTCGACAGGTCCGCATTGACTCGCGCGACGATGGCCTCCTGGCTGTACGAGCCATCCTGACCAAAGGGCACCTCACGCAGGCAGAAGAACCGGATGGGGTCGAGGCCGAACTCCTCGACGAGCACGTAGGGGTCGACGACGTTACCCACCGACTTGCTCATCTTCTCGCCGCTGTTGAGCAGGAAGCCGTGGGCGAACACGCGTTTCGGCAGTTCGATCCCGGCGCTCATCAGGAATGCCGGCCAATAGACACAGTGGAACCGGATGATGTCCTTGCCGATGATGTGCAGATCGGCGGGCCAGAACTTCTTCCACTTCTCGGACTCGGTGTCGGGGTAGCCGACCGCGGTGATGTAGTTCGTCAGCGCGTCGACCCACACGTACATCACGTGGTCGTCGTGTCCGGGAACCTTGACGCCCCAGTCGAAAGTCGTGCGGGACACCGACAGATCTCGCAGCCCGCCGCGAACGAAGCTGGCGACCTCGTTGCGCCTGGTCACCGGGCCGATGAACTCGGGATGCTCCTCATAGAGCGCGAGCAGCTTGTCCTGGTACGCCGACAGCCGGAAGAAGTAGGCCTCCTCCTCGGTCCACTCGACTTCGGTGCCCGTGTCGGAGGTCACGCGCGTGCCGTCCTCGAGCACCTCGGTGTCGGATTCGGCGTAGAACGCCTCGTCGCGGATCGAGTACCAGCCCGAGTACTTGTCCAGGTAGATGTCGCCGTTGGCGCTCATCTTCTCCCAGATCGCCCTCGACGCGACGTGGTGATCGGCGTCGGTGGTCCGGATGAAGCGATCGAAACTGCTGCCCAGGGTTTCCTGCAGCTTCTGGAAGGCCGCAGAGTTACGGTCGGCGAGCGCGCGGGTCTCGATGCCCTCTTTCTCTGCGGTCTGCTGCATCTTCTGACCGTGTTCATCGGTGCCGGTGACGAACAGCACCTCGTGGCCATCGAGCCGTTTAAAACGGGCGAGGGTGTCCGCGGAGATGTATTCGTAGGCGTGCCCGATGTGGGGGGCGCCGTTGGGGTAAGCGATGGCCGTCGTGATGTAGAACGGCGGTTTCGATGCAGAAGCCATGGTGCGTGACAGCTTATCGGCCTTCGCAACGCGGGTGGACCCGGCTGTCACAGTCACCACAGATGCACACCGTTCAGGCACAAGCACACGTTGCACCAGGCGCATATGACTGAACAGTGTGCTTTTGTGTCGAGCCAGGCCACTACTGTTCCGGTATGGACGAGACAGCCCGGTCCCGGTTCGCGGAAGCCCGCTCGGCTGTACTGGCGACCGTCGCACCCGGTCAAGGCCCGCACCTGGTGCCGATCGTTTTCGCCTGCGAGGGCGACGTCATCTACACCGCGGTCGACGGCAAGCCCAAGTCGACCAGCAGACTGCGGCGACTGGCCAACATCGAGGCGGAGCCGCAGGTCAGTGTCCTCGTCGACCACTACGACGACGACTGGCAATACCTGTGGTGGGTCCGCGTCGACGGGGTCGCGACAATTCACACGAGCGGGCTCGAGGTGGACCGCGCCCGAACCCTGCTGCGCGCCAAGTACGACCAGTATCGATCCGTGTCGCTCGAGGGCCCGGCCATCGCGATCGCCGTGACCCGGTGGTCGTCCTGGAGCTACTCCGGCTGACCGAGTGCGCGGTTCTGGTCGCTCCTCAGCTGGCGCGGGCGAAGTTCTCGGTGAGTTCGGCGATGATCTGTGGCCAGAGCGGTTCGGGGATGTCATGACCCATGTCGTCGATGAGGACCAGCTTGGAGCCCTCGACCGCGCGGGCGATCGCCTTTCCGCCCGACGGTCGCATCAACCCGTCGACCTTGCCGTGGATGACGACGGTCGGTGCCGTGATCGCGGTCGTGTACTTCTTGAGGCTTCCCGTCCCTATGACCGCCGCGGTCTGCCGGACAATCCCGGCCGGGTCATGTGCGCGGTCGTAGGCGAGCCCTGCCCGGCGCAACGATTCTTCCCACGGCAACGCGTACTTGGGACTGCCGATGGTGCGCATCGCCTTCGCGGCGTTCTCGACGTACTGCTCGCGGGTTGCACCCTTTCCGGGCCCGGTCAGCAGTGCCTTCAGCTTTCGGGGATCCGGCGGCGGCAGAAACGCTTCATTGGTGCTCGAGAACAGGATCGCGACCGACAGCACCCGGTCGGGATGCTTGCCCGCGAGGACCTGCGTGATCATGCCGCCCATCGAGCCGCCGACGATGTGAGCCTGCTCGATACCGAGGGCGTCGAGTAGTCCGACGGCGTCGCCCGCCATGTCCACCAGCGTGTACGGCACGTCGCTGGGCAGCCCGAGTTCGTGTTTGGCGAGCCGGGCCAGGCCTGTCAACGCGTTGCCGCCGACCCGCGCGCCGTCCAGGTGGGTCGAGAGCCCTATGTCGCGATTGTCGAAGCGGATCACGCGGTACCCCTGCTCGACGATCGACATGCAGAACTCGGTCTGCCAGAAGGTGAGCTGAGCGCTCAGGCCCATGATCAGCAGGACGGCGGGATCCTTCGGATCGCCCAGGTCTTCGTACGCGATCGTGATGTCACCGACCTGCGCAGTACCGATGTGATGTCTGGTCGCACCCTCGGGATGCTGCTGGGTCTCACTCATCCGCCCGACCCTAATGCATCGCCCGTGGAGTCAAGCGCTTTTGCGAAGCAACGGCTGAGCGGGCTGTCTCGATAACGCCCGAAGCCAGGGATCGGTTCATATCCCAGCGCCTCGTACAGCGAGATCGCCTCCGGCTGGCGGGTACCGGTCTCGAGCCGGATCGTCGACATCTCGAGTTCACGGGCCCGCTTCTCCACCTCGGCCATGAGGTTCCGGGCGAGGCCACGTCCGCGGAAGTCGGAGTCGACGAACAGCCGTTTGACTTCACCGAGGTCTGGACCCACCGAGACGAGGATGACGCACCCTGCTGCTTTCTCATCCACGAACGCGACGAATGATCACTCGTCGCAGCGATCGGGTCCGCATCGAGGTCATCGTCCCCGGGGTAGCGAATGCGCAGCTCGGCGAGAGCGGCGCCGACGAGACGCCGCACATCGGGGTCGTCTGCACCACGCCTGTCGATGTGCATTGGCACACCGTAGAGCGTGGAAGGCACAATCTGGTCATGTCCTCCCGCTCATTCCAGCAAGTCGATGTGTTCGTTTCCGGCTCCCTCACCGGAAACCCGGTAGCCGTGGTCTTCGATGCAGACGGCTTGACCGACGAACAGATGGCGGCCTTCGCCCGCTGGACCAACCTGTCGGAGACCACGTTCTTCACCACGCCACGTGATCCGTCGGCCGACTACGGATTGCGCATCTTCACGCCCGGTGAAGAGCTGCCGTTTGCCGGGCACCCGACGCTCGGTTCGGCCCATGCCTGGCTGCGGGCTGGCGGTCAACCGAAGGCCGGCAACATCATCCAGGAGTGCGGAGTCGGATTGATCTCCATCCGCCGTGACGGTGACGCCCTGGCCTTTGCGGCGCCCCCGCTGGTCAGGTCCGGCCCGGTCGACGCTGCCGACCTCGACGTCATCCATCGCGCCCTCGGACTGCGGCCCTCCGATGTGGTCGCATCCAACTGGGTGGACAACGGACCCCGATGGATCGGCCTGTTGCTGACCTCGGCGCAACGAGTCCTCGAGGTCCGCCCGGATTTCGCCGCCCTGGGGACGTTGCACGTCGGTTTGATCGGCCCGTACCGAGACAACGGACCGCAGGACCGTCCCGACTTTGAGGTCCGGGCGTTCGTTCCAGAGATCGGCGTACCCGAAGACCCGGTGACCGGCAGCCTCAACGCCGGCTTCGCGACCTGGCTGCGCGCCGAGAAGATGGCTCCCGATCGCTACGTCGCGTTGCAGGGCACCGCCCTGGGTCGGGCGGGTCGGGTGTTCATCGACGATGACGGTACGAACATCTGGGTGGGCGGCCGCAGCTCGACGGTCATCGCGGGCGAGGTCGATCTCTGACATGAGCGAGCAAGCTCCGGCGCAGCAGGCCGATGCCGAAGAGAAGAGCAACAAACAGCTCAAGAAAGAGCGCCGCCGGACCCCGCCGCCCGATCCGGAGCCGCTGCCGACGCTGATCGACGCCCACACCCATCTGGCGGCTTGCGGGGGCCGCGACCCCGAGTCGGTGACACAGATCCTCGACCACGCCGAGGCGGTCGGGGTGAGAGCGGTGGTGACGGTCGCCGACGACATCGTCGATGCCCGCTGGGCTGTCGACGCGGCGCGCTGGGATGACCGCGCCTACGCGGCGGTTGCACTACATCCGACCCACGCCCATCAACTCGACGCCGCAGCCAAGGCCGAACTCGAGCAGATGCTTGCCGACCCCAGGGTGGTCTCGGTCGGGGAGACCGGCCTCGATTACTACTGGCCCGGAAAATCTGACGAGTGCGCGACGGTGCCGCAGCAGCACGAGGCGTTCGCGTGGCACATCGATCTCGCCAAGCGGGTGGACAAACCGCTGATGATCCACAACCGCGAAGCCGACCGCGACCTGCTCGATGTGCTCGAGCGCGAGGGCGCTCCGGAGACGGTGATCATGCACTGCTTCTCGGGGGACGAGAACATCGCAGCCGAATGCGTCGAGCGTGGGTACCTGCTGAGCTTCGCCGGGACGGTGAGCTTCAAGAACTCCACCACTCTGCAGGCTGCGGCGCGGTTGGTACCGGATCACCTGTTGCTGATAGAGACCGATGCGCCATTTCTGACCCCGCATCCGTATCGCGGCCAGCCGAATCAGCCGTACGTCCTGCCTTACACCGCGAGGGCGCTGGCGGAGGTGCGGGGGTGCCCGCCAGAGCACGTTGCCCGGTCTGTTACCGAAAACGCGATCCGCGCATATCGACTGGACCTGCGATAACGCAGGTTGCTTTGCACGAACAACACCATCTCGTTATCTTGTTGTGATCATGTCTGTGTTTTCTCGTATCAACGAATCGACCTCGCGCACTCCGCGCATCGCCATCGCGATGATCCTCATCGTGCTGATCGCCGGCGGCGTCATGGGGACCGCGATGTACAAGAACGTCAAGATCGACGTCGACGGCAAGGTCGTCGAGGTCGCCACGATGCGTGGCTCGGTCGACGGGATTCTCGAGGAGCAAGGTCTCGACCCGGCCGACGGCGACCTGGTTGCGCCCGGCCCCGACTCCGGTGTGGGTGACGGTGAGACGATCACTCTCCACAGGCTCAAGACGCTGACGGTGAATGTCGACGGGCAGCCGAAAGAGATCAAGACGACCGCGACGACCGTTGAGGCCGCGCTCGCGGAGGTCAACCTCGACTCCGCCGCCAACGACATCGAGGGTCCGGCCACCGAGCAGCTCCCGGTCTTCGGCGGCACGGTGAACGTGGTGCTCCCGAAGAAGGTCACGCTCACCGACGGCAAAGACAAAACCGTCAAGGCCATCGCCGCGAAGACCGTCGCCGAGTTGCTCGAGGACGCCGGCAATCCGTTGGCGCCGACCGATGAGGTCACCCCGGCCGCAGACACCCCGGTGACCGACAACATGGACATCACCGTGACCCGGATCCGCACCGAAGAGGTGACGGTGACCGAACCGGTGGCACCTCCCGAGAACAAGACCGATGACCCCGAGCTGATCTCCGGTCGCAAGATCGTCAAGAAGCCGGGCACACCTGGTGAGCAGGAGGTCACGTACTCCGTGACCACCGTCAACGGTGAAGAGACCGAAAAGAAGAAGCTCTCGGCCGAGGTCCAGGTGGAGCCGATCGCCGCCGAGGTTGCCATCGGCACCAAACCGGGCGCCCCCTACGTCCCGCCGGGCTCGGTCTGGGACAGGCTTGCGCAGTGCGAGGCGACTGGAAACTGGGCCATCAACACGGGCAACGGTTTCTACGGCGGCGTGCAGTTCGATCAGAACACCTGGGACCGCTGGGGCGGGCAGGAATACGCACCGCGTGCCGACCTCGCGACCCGCGAGGAGCAGATCGCAATTGCCACCAAGACCCAGGCCGCGCAAGGATGGGGCGCATGGCCTTCCTGCTCGTCGAAACTCGGTTTGGGCTGACGACCATTCCCCCCACCGCACCTGAAGGCGCGCGGTGAGTGCGACGCCGTTGTTCCTGGGCCCCGCGGAGATCCGTGAGCTTGCGGCAGACCTCGACATCCGGCCCACGAAAACGCTCGGTCAGAACTTCGTGCACGACGCAAACACCGTGCGCCGCATCGTCGCCGCTTCCGGTGTCGGCGGTGACGACATCGTGCTGGAGGTCGGACCTGGGCTGGGTTCGCTGACTCTGGGGTTGCTTGCGACCACTCGTCGGGTGCTCGCCGTCGAGATCGATCCGGTCCTCGCCGGACGTCTACCCGAGACGGTGGCCGATCGTGCGCCGGATCAGGCGGCCGCGCTGACCGTCATACCCGGAGATGCGCTCAAGGTCACAGCAGCCGACCTGCCTGCCATGCCGACCGCACTGGTGGCGAACCTGCCCTACAACGTCGCGGTGCCGGTGCTGATCCACCTCATGTCCGAACTGCCCAGCATCCAGACTGCTTTGGTGATGGTGCAATTGGAGGTCGCGCAACGTCTCGCCGCAGGCCCTGGTGGCCGCATCTACGGCGTCCCGAGCGTGAAGGCGCGATTTTTCGGAGAGGTGTCGCAGGCCGGTTCGGTCGGCCGCAGCGTTTTCTGGCCCGAACCCAAGGTAGAGTCCGGTTTGGTGCGCATTCGCCGCTACCCGGAGGCCCCTTGGCCAGTCGACGAGACGCATCGTAAGCGGGTTTTTTCCGTGGTCGACGCGGCGTTTGCCCAGCGGCGCAAGACTTTACGCGGTGCCCTGTCCGGCTTGGCCGGATCGCCCGTCAAGGCCGAGGAGTGGCTTCGTGGTGCCGGAATCGACCCGGGACTGCGCGGCGAACGGCTCGCGATCGAAGACTACGTGGCGCTTGCCGCGCAGCTCGATTAGACGGGCCGCATAGACTTGGACACCGTGTTGTCTGTCGTCCCCCGCCCCGTCACAGTCCGGGTACCCGCCAAGGTGAATCTGCACCTCGGCGTGGGTTTGCCACGCCGTGACGGCTATCACGAACTGACGACGGTGTTCCAGGCCCTCTCGCTCTCCGACACCATCTCGGTGGTTCCGGCCGACGAGTTGTCGATATCCGTCACCGGTGACAGCGCTCGGGAGGTCCCCGTCGATGGGAGGAACCTGGCGTGGCGGGCAGCGGAACTCATGGCCAGGGTCGCAGGCCGCGAACCCGCGGCCGCGATCTCGATCGCCAAGGGCATCCCGGTGGCCGGCGGTATGGCCGGCGGCAGCGCTGATGCCGCAGGCACGCTGGTGGCGCTGGCGCGAATGTGGCACCTGGACATCGGCCGTGACAAGATGCGCGATCTGGCAGCTGAATTGGGCAGTGACGTTCCGTTCTCGCTCCGTGGCGGGACGGCGCTCGGCACCGGCCGCGGTGAAAAACTCACCACCGTGCTCTCGCGCGGCGAGTACCACTGGGTGCTGGCGGTGGCGAAAGAAGGCCTCAGTACCCCCGACGTCTTTCGCGAGCTCGATCATCTGCGAGAGAACTATTCGTCCGCCGACGACACCGGCACATACACAGAATCACCCGACGAGTTGCTGCAGGCGCTCGCTTCCGGGGACCCGAGGAGAGTTGCGGATTTGCTGCACAACGACATGCAACCGGCGGCGCTGTCCATGCGCCCGGCGCTGCGCCGAACCCTGCGTGCAGGAGTGGATGCCGGCGCCCTCGCGGGCATCATCTCCGGCTCCGGACCGACGTGTGCGTTCCTGTGCACCGATTCCGATGCTGCGGTCGCGACGGCCGCCGAGCTGTCCGGCGCCGGCGTGTGCCGCGCAGTACGTACCGCGACCGGCCCGGTGGCCGGCGCCCGACTGATCGACGGTTCGCTATGACATCGGCACGAAAGCAAGGCGCCAACCTGATCTCTGTCGAGAACATCAGCAAGTCGTTCGGCATCAAACCCCTGCTGGAATCGGTGAGCCTCGGCGTTCAAGAAGGAGACCGCATCGGTGTCGTCGGTCTCAACGGCGGCGGCAAGACGACGATGCTGGAGATCCTGGCCGGGCTCGAGCCGCCCGACAGCGGCCGGGTTGCCCGCAGCAGTGGCTTGCGCATGGCGGTCGTCACCCAGCGAGGGCATCTGCCGCCCGAATCCACCATCGGGCAGATCGTGCTGGGTCCGCTCGACGTCGCCGAGCACGAATGGGCAGGCGACGCCCGCATTCGTTCCGTGCTCGCGGGAATCGGCATCGGCGCACTGGGTTTGGACACTCCGGTCACCTCACTCTCCGGCGGGCAGCGCCGCCGCGTCGCGTTGGCGGCAGCACTGGTGCAAGACCTCGACCTGCTGATCCTCGACGAGCCGACGAACCATCTCGACCTCGAGGGCATCGCCTGGCTGGCAGACCATCTCGTCAACCGGCGCAGCGCACTGGTGGTCGTGACACACGACCGCTGGTTCCTCGACACCGTCGCCACCACCACATGGGAAGTGCAGAACGGCACCGTCGAGAGCTACGAGGGTGGCTACAACGACTGGGTCTACGCCCGCGCCGAGCGGACGCGGCTGTCCGACGCCGCCGAGGAACGTCGCCAGAACCTGGCCCGCAAAGAACTTGCCTGGCTGCGTCGTGGCCCGCCCGCCCGTACCTCGAAGCCGAAGTACCGCATCCAGGCGGCCGAGAAGCTGATCGCGGACGTACCACCGCCTCGAGATTCGGTGGCGCTGGCGAGTTTTGCCAAGCGTCGACTCGGCAAGGTCGTGATCGAGCTCGAAGACGCGACCCTCACGACCCCGGACGGCCGGGTACTGGTCGAAGAGCTCACCTGGCGGCTCGCGCCCGGCGAGCGGATCGGTCTGGTGGGCATCAACGGTTCGGGCAAGACGACGCTGCTGCGCGCTCTCGCCGGCGAGGTCCCCCCGGCCGCCGGCAAACGCATCGAAGGTCAGACCGTCGAAATCGGCTGGCTCCGTCAGGAACTCGACGACCTTCCCACCAACATGCGCGTGATCGAGGCAGTAGAGGACGTCGCCGGTCGCATCGAGCTGGGCGGCAAGGACGTGTCTGCAGGCCAATTGGCCGAACGCCTCGGCTTCACCCCGGCGCGCCAGCGCACCCCGGTCGGAGATCTGTCCGGAGGCGAACGCCGCCGGTTGCAGCTGACCCGGGTGCTGATGGCCCAACCCAACGTGCTGCTTCTCGACGAGCCGACCAACGACCTCGACATCGACACCCTGCAGCAGCTCGAGGATCTGCTCGACAACTGGGCCGGGACCCTCGTGGTCATCAGCCACGACCGCTTCCTGATCGAGCGCATCTGCGAGAGCACCTGGGCGCTGTTCGGTGACAAGAAGTTGACCAACCTGCCCGGCGGCATCGAGCAGTACCTCACGAAGCTGGCCTCCGGTCCCGCGGCGGTGTCTGCGGCGCCGTCCGCCCGGTCAGAGGGCTCGGCCGCCAAGAACTCTGGCGGCAAAGGTTCTGGCGCACAGCGCGATATGGAAAAGGCGCTCAAGAAGGTCGAACGTCAGGTGCAGCGTCTGGTCGTCAAAGAAAAAGAACTGCACGAGAAGCTGGCGGCGGCAGGCACTGACGCGGACCGTTTGATCGAGCTGGGTGTGGAACTCAAATCTGTTGTGGCAGAGCGTGAAGCCGCCGAAGAGTCGTGGCTCGAACTTGCCGAAGAAGTCGGCTGAGAAGGAGAAGATCGGTGTCTTTCATCCGCACGTCGGTGGGCAACGGTGTCGGCGAGATCATTCTCGACCGGCCGAAGGCGCTCAATGCGCTCGACCAGACGATGGTCGACGACATGTTCCCCATCCTCACCGAGTGGGCGGACGACCCGTCGGTGGAACTGGTGCTGGTGACCTCGGCAAGCGATCGGGCGTTCTGCGCAGGTGGTGACATCCGGGCGATCCGCGACGCTGCCGTCGCCGGTGACACTGCGGCCGTGACGCGCTACTTCAGCGCGGAATACGAACTCGATCAACTGGTCGCCGAGTATCCGAAGCCATACGTGTCCTTGATCGACGGCGCGGCCATGGGCGGTGGGCTCGGTATCAGCGTGCACGGGGAGGTGCGCGTGGTGAGCGAGAAGGCCGTGATCGCGATGCCGGAGACGGCCATCGGCTTCATGCCCGACATCGGCTCGACCTACTTCCTCCCGCGCCTGCCCGCCGGGGTCGGACTCTGGCTCGGCCTCACCGGGGCCCGCGTGCGCGGTGCGGACGCCGTCGCAGTGGGTCTGGCCACGCACTACGTCCCCAGTGCCAAGATCGGTGAGTTGGCCGACGCCATCCGCTCCGGGACCCCGCTGGCCCAGGCGCTGAACGGGCGCGCCGAAGATGCGTCCCGCACCGACCTCCCGCTGGCAAAGATCGCCGAGTATTTCAGCGACGATCCGGTGAACGCCATCATCGGCGGTCTGCGAGGCGCGGTGGGGGACGACTGGGCGGCCGAGATGGTCACCCTGCTCGAGCAGGCGTCACCGACCAGCCTCGTGGTCACCGCGGCGATGATCGAACTCGGCGCGCGTTCCACTCTCGATGAGTGTCTCGAGCGAGAGCTGCACGCCGCCGAACAGATCACCAGGACCCCGGATTTCGCCGAAGGCGTCCGTGCGGTGCTGGTCGACAAAGATCGCAACCCGGAGTTCAGTCCTGCCGACCTGCGCGATGTCGACCCCGAATTGGTCACCCGGATCATCGGCTGACGCGTTCATATCCGGTCGGTACCGCGGTTCAGGCGGCACCGGCCGCGTTCGTCGCCTACTCTCGTTGAACAACTGGGTCGTTTGACCCAGTTTCGATCGAGCGAAGGCGCGAGCGTGGCGAGGATCTCGGTGGAGCGGCGCAGAGACCTGCTGGTCGCGGCCGCATTCCGAGTGATAGCCGATCACGGGGTCGAAGCTGCGACCACCAGGCGTATCAGCGCCGAGGCGGATATGTCGTTGGCGAGCTTCCACTACGCGTTCGAATCCCGGAACGAGCTGCTCGCCGAACTGGTCGCGCGGGGGACCTCCGACGAGTTCGCGGCCGTCACCGCCCCGTTGACCCCGCCGGCCCGATCGGTCGACCCGTGGACTCTGCCGGACGATATCGGTGAGCTTCTCAAGGCGGGTCTGACGTCGTACCTCGACAGCGTCGTCGCAGACCCGGGTCGCGAAGCCGCGATGATCACCCTTGCCCAGTACGCACGTCGCACCGCGGGGCTCGAGCATTTCGCCCGGCGCCTGTACGAGCGCTATTACGAGATCGCCCAGGCCTCGCTCGAAGCGGCCGCCGAAGCGATGGACGTCTGCTGGGCAACGGACCCGCAGGAGCTGGCGCCGCTGGTGGTGGCTGCAACGGACGGCCTCACCCTGGCCTATCTCAACACCGGCGACCGCGACGTCGCCGAGCGGATCATCGACTCGACGGTCGCCATGCTGCGCGGGCATGTGACACCGCGATGACGGTGCTCACCCCGAACCGGGTCTCGAACCGGTGGATCAGTCTGTTCGCCCTGGCGTGGGTCGGCATCTGGATGGCGCAACTCGCGCCGTTCCAACTGTCGTTGCCTGAGCAGATCAACGAGTGGCTCGGATTCGGAGACCAACTGCGCCAAGATAATTGGCAAGAGAGCGTCACCACGTTCGGCACCATCTCGGGAATGTCGGCGCTGTGCGCACTGATCACCTTCCCCTTGGCGGGTGCACTCAGCGACCGCACCAGGAGTCGATTCGGCCGGCGGCGGCCGTGGATACTCGGTGGCGTCCTGCTCTTCGCGGTCGGGCTCATCCTGCTCGGGCTGCAAGACACCTACTGGGGTCTGGCGATCTGCTGGTGTCTGGCGCTGACCGGTTTCAGTGCCGCGTCGGCCGCATTGACCGCGATGATCAGCGATCAGGTCCCGGTGGATCAACGTGGGGTCGTCTCGAGTTGGGTGTCCGCGCCACAGGCGATCGGCACCATCGTCGGCATCGCGATCCTGTCGGTACTCGCGCTCGGGTTCCTCGCCGGGTACGCGGTGCTCGCGGTGCTGCTGATCGTCCTCGTGGCACCGTTTCTGTGGTTCGTCGAGGATGCGGCTGTGCCGCAGCATGATCGGGCCCGGGTCACCGCCCGGCACCTGTTGTCCGAACTCTGGATCTCACCACGCGAGCAACCCGACTTCGGGTGGACACTGCTCGGCCGGATCCTCGTCAACATCGGCAACGCCCTGGGCACCTCACTGCTGTTCTTCTACCTGCAGTTCGGCCTCGAGGTCTCCGATCCCGAGATGTCGTTGCTGCTGCTGACCGCCGTCTACATGGTGTTCGTCATCGGGGCGTCGGTGATGTCGGGTGTACTCAGTGACCGGATCGGCAGACGCAAACCATTTGTCCTGGTGGCCGGCGTGCTGCAAGGGGTCGCGGCCGTGGTCATCGCGGTGATCCCGAGTCTGCCCTCGACGATGGTCGCCGCGGCCCTTCTCGGCGCGGGCTTCGGATGCTTCCTCGCCGTCGACCAGGCACTGGCCACCCAGGTACTACCCGACGCCGACCACTACGGAAAAGATCTGGGAATCATGAACATAGCGATGGCCGTACCGCAGGCGTTGGGACCGCTCCTGGGTGCCTGGATCGTGCACGCGACGTCGGGATTCGCCGGACTGTTCGTTGCCTCCGCGATCTTCGGAGTGCTCGGCGGGATCTCGGTGCTGCAGGTCAGGAGTGTGCGATGACCGATCTCGATCTCGGCAGCGCGGTCATGCGGCCGCAGTGGCCTTGGGACGCCGACCCCGAGAGCTATTGGGGTGCAATCGATCATGCCGTTGAAGCCTACGGCGCTGCGGACAGCCCGGTGGCTGTCCTCGAGTTGTCCGCCCTGCGACACAACCTCGCAGATCTCCGGGCGCGGGCCGCGGGAGTGCCGATCCGGGTGGCGTCGAAGTCGTTGCGGGTGCGCTCGGTCATCGAGCAGATCGTGGCTGTCGAAGGATTTGCCGGAGTGCTCGCCTACGACGTGGCCGAAGCGCACTGGCTGGCGACGACGGGTGGCATCAGCGATGTGTTGGTCGGATACCCGTCACCGAACCCGCGCGCGATCGCGGCGCTGGTGGCCGATCCGGTTGCCGCGGCGCGGGTCACCCTGCTGGTGGACTCGGTGGAACAACTCGGGCTGATCGGGAGGGCGATCTCCGGCGCGTCCGGCGACGTACGGATTGCCATCGACCTCGATGCCTCGTACAAGACGCCGCTGCTCGGTCATATCGGGGTACGGCGATCTCCGGTGCGCACCGAGGCACAGGCGGTGGAACTCGCGCACAACATCGTCGGCCGAGAGCGGATGACGTTGGTGGGCGTGATGTCGTATGAGGCACAGGTCGCCGGGGTCGGGAACGAGGTGCCGGGCAAGCGGCTGCGCAACAGCATCATCGGCGACATGCAGCGACGTTCGATGATCGAGCTCATCGAGCGCCGTAGTGCAGTCGTGGCGGCGATCAGAGAGATTGCCGACCTGGAGTTCGTCAACGCAGGAGGTACCGGGTCGATCGAGGCGACTGCGCTCGATCCGTCGATCACCGACATCGCGGCGGGCAGCGGCTTCTTCGGTGGTCACCTGTTCGACAACTACGCGCACTTCAAGCCTGCCCCCGCGATGTCTTTTGCACTGTCGGTGGCGCGGGTCCCCGCGCGGGGGATGGTGACGTGCCTGGGTGGGGGATGGATCGCCTCCGGTCCGCCCGGGCCCGACCGGCTTCCGTTGCCGGTCTGGCCACCGGGTTTGGAGTACGTGACGCGCGAGGCGGCCGGAGAGGTGCAGACTCCACTGCAGGGCAAGCGGGCGCGGCGGCTGACCGTCGGTGATCGGGTGTGGTTGCGCCACACCAAATCCGGCGAGCTCAGTGAGCACGTGAACGCGGTGTTGATCGTCGACGGTGACGCGGTGGTGGGCGAGTTGCCCACGTACCGAGGTGAGGGGAAGTGTTTTCTGTGAGCGAGCGTGCGCCAATGTCTCCGGGAACGTGGCGGAACTGGGGCCGTACCGAGTCGGTCGTCCCGGCGCAGGTGCGCACCCCCCGCGCGGTCGACGACGTCGTCGCGGCGATCGCAGACGCCCGCGCCGATGGGTTGACGGTCAAACCGGTCGGTTCGGGACACAGTTTCAGTGCGATTGCCCTCGCGCCCGGAATCCAATTGGACATGTCGGCGCTGCGCGGACTGGTGTCGGTGGATGCCGGCACCGCGCAGGCCACCTTCCGGGCGGGCACCACGTTGCACGAGATACCGGACCTGCTGGCGCCCCACGGACTGGCGATGCCCAATCTGGGCGACGTCGACGCCCAGACGCTCTCCGGTGCTACGTCGACCGGAACGCACGGCACGGGCGCGGCGTTCGGCGGAATCAGCACTCAGATCGTCGGTCTCGAGATCGTCAGCGGGACGGGGGAGGTGCGCAGGATCGACAGCGACCAGCCGGGTTTGCTCTCTGCTGCCGCGCTCGGTCTCGGCGCTCTCGGGGTGGTCACGGAGATCACCCTGCAGTGTGTCCCGAGCTTCGGTTTGCGTGCGCACGAGGGTCCGGAACCTCTCGACGGCGTGATCGATTCGTTCCTGGACTCTGTTGCTGCCCACGATCACTACGAGTTCTACTGGTTTCCGCACACCGGGTTCGCGTTGACCAAGAAGAATGCCCGGGTCGGCCCCGACGTGCCGGCACAGGGGCCGGGCAGAATACGCCGCTACATCGACGACGAACTCCTGAGCAACGGGCTGTTCGGTGTGCTGTGCGCGGTGGGGGCCCGGGCGCCGAAGGTGGTCCCGAAGCTGAACTCGCTGGCTGCCAATGCATTATCGGCACGCACCTACATCGATTCGTCCACCCGGGTGTTCGTGTCGTCGCGCACCGTGCGATTCCGTGAGATGGAATACGCGCTTCCGATCGAGCGGATACCTGAGGCGCTGAAGCAGATTCGCGAGTTGATCGTGCGGCGCCGGTACAAGATCAGCTTCCCGCTGGAGGTGCGGGCCGCCGCAGCGGACGACCTGATGTTGTCGACCGCCAGTCGTCGCGCGTCGGGTTATATAGCCATCCACCGGTACCACGGGGATCGGACCGACGGTTACTTCGACGATGTCGAGGAGATCATGGTGTCCCACGGTGGCAGACCGCACTGGGGGAAGATGCACACGCGAGACGCGGGGTACCTGCGCACCGTGTACCCCCGGTTCGACGAGTTCCTCGCCGTGCGCGCGGAATTCGATCCGGACCGCGTGTTCGCCAATCCGTATCTGCGCTCAGTACTCGGGGCCTGAGAACACAGGCCCGAGAAGACACAAGGGGGAGTACGACCATGGACGGTGTCGGATCGACAGAGGCGCTCGGGCCTGAGATCTCGCGACGGAAGCTACTCGGTGCGGCGGCGGCCGGCACCGTGGTCGCGGGGACGGCGAGCGTGATCGGTTTGGGCGCGCCCGGCCTCGCGGGCGCGGCATCGTCCGGTTACCTGGTGGGGGCAGGGCGGGCCGACATGACCGGAGCCGTTGCCGGACAGGGGATGATGGGGTACTCGCAACCCCAGCAGATCGCCGAAGGACTGCACATGCGGTATTGGGCGCGGGCCTTCATCATCGTCGACAGCGCCACGGGCAACCGGGTCGTCTTCGTCACCGCCGATTCGGCGTGCCTGTTCGAGTCGATCCATCTCGGAGTGCTGCGCGCGTTGCGCAAGAGGTACGGTGCGCTCTACACCGAGGCCAATGTGAACCTCAATGCGACGCACAATCACAATTCGTGTGGCGGAACGGCGTGGGACTACGCCTACTCGCTGGCCGCATTCGGATTCAAGAAGAACTCGTACGACGCTGAGGTGAGCGGCATCGTCGATGCCATCGTCCGGGCTCACGACTCGCTGGCGCCGGGCACGATCAGTTTGGGCCGCAGCGAGTTACACAATGCCAGCGCTCAGCGATCGAGAGCTGCCTTCGATCTCAATCCCCCCGAGGACAAGGAAGTGTTCCCGGGTGCGGTGGATCCGGCCGTGACCGTGCTGCGGCTGGCCCAGGCCGGCAACGACATCGGGGTGATCACCTGGTTCTCGACCCACGGCACCTCCATCGCCGATCACAACCGGTTGATCACGGTCGACAACAAGGGCTATGCGAGTCACCGGTGGGAATCCGATGAACCCGGTGTGGTCGCGGCATTTCCACAGACCAATGCCGGAGACATGTCGCCGAATCTGAACCTGGTGCCGTTCAGTCCCTCCGGCCCCACCAAGGACAACAGGGCGAACTGCGCGATCATCGGCGAGCGTCAGTACCAGGCTGGACGGGCGGCGCTGGCGGACAGCTCGGCGATGACACGCGCCGGCGTCGACTCCGTGATCCACTACGTGGACTTCTCCGACGTCGCGATAGACGGTTCGTACACCCCCGACGGCAAGGCGGCCAGGACCAGCCCGGCGATGATGGGTGCCGGTGCCGTCGCCACCAGCACCGAAGACAACTTCGAGCAGCCGTTGCCGTTCTTCTACGAGGGTCAGGTCAACCCCCTGGTTGCGGCGCTGGGTGGGCTCGATGCACCGGTCTCGCCGTGGATACGGGACGTGCAAGCCCCTAAGCTGGTTGCCGTCCCGCTCGGTCTGCTGCCGCCCTGGCCGTATATCCCCCAGGTCATGCCCGTCCAGATCATGCGGATCGGCGATCTGGTCCTGGCGGCAGCACCCGCGGAGTTCACCATCGTGTCCGGGTTGCGGGTGCGACGGGTGGTCGCCGATGCGCTGCGGGTGCCCCTGGACAACGTATTGCTGCAGGGCTTCGCGAACGGGTACAGCCAATACGTCACCACGCCCGAAGAGTATGTGTCGCAACAGTACGAAGGCGGGGAGACTCAATTCGGGCGGTGGACGCTACCGGCGTACATGCAGAGTTTCGACAAGCTCGCGAGTGCGCTGGCGCGCGGAACCGATCTGGGCCACGGTCCGGCGCCACTGGACAAGTCGAGCATTCAGCCGGATCTGGTGCCGCCGCCTCCACCCGACGCACCGGTCGCAGGTCGCCGATTCGGTGACGTGATCACCGCCCCGAAATCCGCGTATCGCGCGGGGGAGAGTGCGGTCGCCGAGTTCGTCGGGGCACACCCGAACAACAACCTGCGCCGGTCGGACACCTATCTCGAGGTCGAGCAGCGTTCGGGCGATGGATGGACCCGGGTGTTCGACGACAATTCGTGGTCGACGGAGTTGCACTGGTCGCGCCCGGTGGGCAGCGTCGACGCGTCGATCATCAAGGTGCTCTGGGCGATTCCGGTGGGCACCGCGGGCACCTTCCGGATCCGGTATTTCGGTGACTGGAAGAACCCGGCCGGAAAAGTCACCGGGTTCACCGGCACCTCGCGAGCGTTCGAGGTCACCGCCTGAGCGCGCTCAGCGACTGGTGGTGAACCAGCCGGACAACGCGACGGTTGGCAGCGGCGCTGACTGGGTCGGCTCGGGTTCGGCGTCGTCCAGTGGCGCGAACGGATTGCCGAAGACCCGGGTGGCGGTGGGACAGATGAACTTGCCCGCCACGCCATCGGTCGAGAGCGCGGTGATGGTCATCGAGCAGCTGTCTCCCTGGAAAGTGTTGTCGCCCAGCGCGATCGCCACCCGCGCGTTGACCCGCGTGGCGACGGTGAGGTCGCCGACGAGCATGTCGATCGTAACGCCGTCTGTCGTCGGTCCCTTGAAGAGGAACAGCAGACTGTCGAGGGGGACCGCCGGATCTGCATTGCCCCAACGCCCGAAGCTGTAGCAGTCGGCCTGACCGGCCGCTCCGCTGACGAGTACCGTCGCAGACCCCTCGCCGAACGCGAAGTCCTGCAAGCCGTGATCGATGGCGGCACTCGGGGGTTCGCGTCCGCATTCACTGCTCGCGACCTTCGCGTTGGGGGCCGGCGATGGCGTCGGGGCCAGGTCTGAGGACGAGGCAGTCGCCGACTCCGGCGGCTCAGACCGATCGCCACACGCGCCGAGGACCAACGCGCCGGCGACCACCGCGGTTGCCACGCGCATGACGCCGAACCGCATGATCAATCCGCCGTCGCCACCAACGGTTCGAGGGTGAGGTCGCTGTGTTCTTTTTCGATGTACTGCAAGCGCCACTTGTCGCTGACGAGGGCCAGTAACGCGCCGTCGGTGCGCGTGAACACCTCGACACCGCGCTGGCGGCCCAATTCGTCCGCGCTGGCGGCATCCGTGCGCCGGGCCAGCGTGTAGGGCAGCGGCTGGAAACTGGTGTCGACGCCGAATTCGGTCTTCATCCGGGCGGTCACGACCTCGAACTGCATCGGTCCGACCGCGGCCAGGACCGGCGAGGCATCGCCGCGGATGTCATTGCGCAGCACCTGCACAACGCCCTCCGAGTCGAGTTGGTCGATGGCCTTGCGGAACTGCTTGTACTTGCCCGCCGACTCGGCGCGGAGCATCGAGAAGTGCTCGGGCGCGAACGAAGGGATCGGCGGGTACTGCACCTTGGTGTCGACGTACAGGGTGTCGCCGGGCGCGAGGGCCATGGCGTTCACCAAACCCACGACGTCGCCCGGGTAAGCGGTGTCGACGGTCGCGCGGGTCTGGCCGAACATCGCCTGGGCGTACTTGGTGGCAAAGGGTTTACCGGTCTGAGCGTGTGTGACGACCATGCCGCGTTCGAACTCGCCGGACACGATGCGCATGTAGGCCAGTCGATCTCGATGCGATGAATCCATCCCGGCCTGGACCTTGAACACCACAGCGCTGAACGGGTCGGTGACCTCACGGACGGTCTCGTCGATCGCCTCCCGGCCCCGCGGGGGCGGCGCGAGTTCGACCAGGGTCTGGAGCAGTTGACGCACACCGAAATTGAGCATCGCGGAGGAGAAGATCATCGGCGAGGTCTGGCCGGCCAGGAACATCTCCTGGTCGTGGTCCTGCCCCATCTCCGAGAGGAGCTCACTCTCCTCGACCGCGTTGATCCAGTCGTCGCCCTCCTTCTCCAGTGCCGCGTCGGCATCGAGGAGTTCCTCGGGGGCGATGGTCGCTCCGCCTGCGGTGCGGGTGAAGCGGATGTAGTTGCCGGTGGTGCGGTCGAGCAAGCCCTTGAAGTCGCCGGCGATACCGACCGGGACGTACAGCGGGGTCGGGGTGAGGCCGATACGCTCGGAGATCTCGTCGATGAGTTCGAGTGGAGTGCGACCCGGCCGGTCCCACTTGTTCACGATGGTGATGATGGGGATCCCACGGTGCCGGCAGACCTGGAACAGCTTGAGGGTCTGAGGCTCGAGGCCTTTGGCTGCGTCGATCAGCATCACCGCGGCGTCGACCGCGGTCAGGACGCGGTAGGTGTCCTCGGAGAAGTCGGCGTGACCGGGTGTGTCGACGAGATTGATGACGGTGATCTCGTCGGAGTCAGGACCATCGAGTCGATAGTTCAACTGCAAGGCCGTCGAACTCACCGAGATTCCGCGCGCCTTCTCCATCTCCATCCAGTCCGAGACCGTGGAGCGCCGGCCCGCCTTGCCGTGGATGGCGCCGGCCTCGCTGATCATGCGGGCATGCAGCGCCAGCGCCTCGGTCATCGTCGACTTGCCGGCGTCGGGGTGGGAGATGATGGCGAAGGTACGCCGGCGGGCGACCTCGCGGGCCACGACCGTACGAACGGCTGTAGATCCGGTAGCAGCAGCATCAGTCACTCGGACAAGGTTACAGACCTACCCCGAGCAGGCACTAATCCGCCGAGCGTGCCAAAACCACCGCCGAGCGTGCCAAAACAGCCACCGAGCGTGCCACAACGGCTGCCCGGGGTGGCTACTCGAAGGGGACCGGAGGGAGCTTGACGACCTGCGCTGCGTAGCTGAGTCCGGCGCCATAGCCGAGGAGCAGTGCGGTGTCGCCGGGCTTTGCCTTGCCGCGGGAGAGCAGGTCTTCCATGGCCAGCGGGATCGAGGCGGCGGAGGTGTTGCCCGTGTACTCGATGTCGTTGGCGACGACGGCATCCTCGCGCAGCTTGAGGCCGCGGGCGAGGAGTTCGTTGATGCGGGAGTTCGCCTGGTGGGGGACGAAGACGTCGAGATCCTTGGCGTCGATCTTCGCGGCGTCGAGTGCACGCTGCGCGGCCTTGCCCATCTCGAAGGCTGCCCACCGGAAGACGCTGGTCCCTTCCATGCGGAGGTAGGGGCGTTGCTTACGGTCACCGTTGAGGAAAGTCATCCAGTCGATGTCCTGGCGGATCGCGTCGTACTGCGAGCCGTCGCTGCCCCAGATGACGGGTCCGACACTCTGCTCTTCGGCTGCACCGAGGACGACTGCGCCCGCGCCGTCGCCGAAGATGAAGCAGTTGCTGCGGTCAGTGGGATCGAGGGTGACCGAGAGCTGCTCGGAGCCGATGACAAGAACATTGGTGGCGCTGCCTGCACGGATCATGTCGGCGCCGAGGCCCATCGCGTAACCGAAGCCCGCGCAGCCGACGGTGACGTCGAACGCCGGCACACCGTTGGCGCCGAGAGCCGTGGCGACAGCGGTCGCTGCAGCGGGGGTCAGCAGTAGGTGGGTGTTGGTCGCGACGATGACGGCGTCGATGTCCGAGCCGCTGATCAGGGCGTTGGCGATGGCTTTGCGGCCACAGTCGACAGCCATCGTGGTGGCTGATTCCTCGGGCGCGCAGAACCGGCGAGTCTTGATGCCGGTGCGGGTGTAGATCCATTCATCGCTGGAGTCGATCTGCTCGCAGATCTCTTCATTGGTGACAACGCGGTCCGGTCGATAGGCGCCGATTCCGAGAATCCCGACGTTGTTGATTCCGGTCTTGTCAGCGATGACAGGCATAGCGTTCCTCTTTTCATTGCGGCTTGCACGATGTATCGGTCGGCCGGCACACCTTGTAACAGGTTAGTTCAGAGCGACGGCGAAATCTGCGAGCAGGTCACCACGCATGCACTTGATTCTGGGCATCTTCGAGACTGCGGCCGATCAACAATTCGATCGCATCGGCCGCGTTCTCCAGCAGCAGCGGCACGTCCGGACGCTCGGTGGTGGAGAAGGGCTTGAGAACGAAGTCGGCGGGATCCTGGCGACCCGGCGGCCGTCCGACACCGAGCCTGACCCGCAGATAGTCCTTGCTGCCGAGAGCCTGCGAGATCGATCGCAGGCCGTTGTGACCGCCCTCGCCGCCGCCGCGCTTGAGTCGGACTGCGCCGAAATCGATGTCGAGTTCGTCGTGCACGGCGATCAGCGACTCCGGTCCCGTCGAATAGAACGCGGCCAGAGGGCCCACCTGGCGACCGGACTCATTCATGAAACACGTCGGCTTCGCCAGGACCACAGAAGTGCCACCGAGCCGTCCGACGGCGACCTGCGCGCCGGACTTCTTGTGGGTTTTGAACTTCTCTCCGAGCTTGGCCGCGAGATGATCGACTGCCATCGCCCCCACGTTGTGGCGGGTCTTCTCGTACCGGCTGCCGGGATTTCCCAGGCCGACAATCACGATCGCATCGGTCACGCGGCCATTCTGTCATCCACGCCCAGCAGCACCTGCGCGGTGCGCCGGGCGATGTCCGCGGCGTCGCGTTGTGCACCCGCCGTTCTCGCGACGATGCTGCCCTCGTGAAGGAGTGTGAGCTGGCCCGCGAGGAAGGCGGGATTCGGATAATCGGCTGCGGCGCAGGTGTATTCGAAGAGGTCACGAACCCAGGTCTTCTCTTCGACGATGATCGGGACACCTGGGTGCTCGGTGCCGCCGAGTTCCGCGTACGCGTTGATGAAACCGCAACCACGACCCCACGACGCCATCCAATGATCGGTGGCATCGAACACTGCGAGGGACTGCTCGCCTCCGACCGACTTGTCGGCGATGAACTCGAGGACCAGCGTCCGCCAACGCAGGCTGCGCCGGTGCAGATACGCGACGATCAGGCCGTCCTTCGAGCCGAAGCGGTCGTAGATGGTCTTCTTGGTGGTGCCGGCCGCCTCTGCGATCGACTCGACCCCGACCGCGCGAATCCCGTGCCGGTAGAACAGGGTGCCTGCCGCGGAGAGAATGCGCTCGGCCGCTGGTGTCATCGGGGCCTCGACAGGCAATGACAGGGTCGCAGCAGAATCCATCGTGGTCACTCCTCGATCGCCGGAAGATACACTGCAAGTATACCGACCGGTGTGTTTACCTGTCGGCATGTTCAAAGCGTCGGTGATTTTGGTTCTGATGTGGAGCTCGGGATACCTGGGGGCCGAGATGGCTGCCAGGTATTCGTCGTGGCACATGCTGCTCAGTTGCCGGTTCGCGGTCGCGGCCGTTCTCCTGATCGGCTTCTGTGTGGTCAGGCGGCTACGCATCACCCGCGCCGGGATCGCGCGTCAGGTCGGTCTCGGCGTCGTGATGCAGGGGCTCTACCTCGGCGCCATCAGCGCGGCGGTGGGTGCGGGTCTCAGTCCGGGGATCACTGCCCTCATCTGCTCACTACAGCCACTTGTCGTCGCGGCCGTTGCAGTACCGATCCTCGGTGAGCGGATAGGCCCACGGGAATGGCTCGGGCTGGCCGTCGGAATCGTCGGCGTCGGACTCGTCGTCGGTGGGAAGATGAACTCGGGCGGTGCCCCGTGGTGGGCCTACCTGATGTGCGCGGGCGGCATGCTCGCCCTGGTCAGCGGAACACTGACGCAACGAAGGATCAATGCTCCCGAATCGATGGCCGCTGCACTTGCGGTGCAGTGTGTGGTGGGCGCCGTCATCTTCTGGGTCGTCAATGTCATTGTGGGCGAAATGGTTCCACCGATGACCTTCGATTTCGCGTGGTCGCTGGCCTGGGCGGTCGGTTTTGCGACCTTCGGTGGCTGGGGTGCCTACATGTGGGTCAACAGGGAAGCGGGCCCCATGCATGCGAGCACCCTTTTGCTGCTGGTCCCGCCGGCCACGATCCTCATCTCCTGGCCGATGTTCGGTGACGCGATCGGACCATGGGAAATCGTCGGTGTCGCGGTGAGCGCGGTCGGTGTCGCCATCAAACTGATCGGCGGGCGGGCGCATTCAGGGGCCCAACAGACTGCGCCACGACGAACTCCGGCCCGCGCCACCGAAGTGCGCGGACCGGAGTTGGTTCGTGAGTGACGTAGTGACTACTCGCTGTCGGTCGAGGACTCTTCGCCCTCTTCGGCAGGTTCTTCGGCGTCGGTGTCGGACTCGGTCTCGGCCTTCTGTGCCTCGTTGACCGCGAGGATGAGCGACTCGGGATCGGAGACCAGGGTGACGCCTTCCGGCAAGGTGAGTTCTGCGGCGGTCACGGTGAAGCCGGCAACGGCATCCTCCACGCTCACAACGATCTGCTCGGGGATCGAGAGCACATCGGCCTCGATCTCGACGACGCTGGCGTCCTGGGTGACCAGGTTGCCCGGAGCGGCGTCACCCTCGACGACGATGGCGACCTCGACGGTCACCTTCTCGCCACGGGTGATGACGACGAAGTCGGCGTGTTCGATGTAGTTACGGATCGGGTGCACGTCGACCTGCTTGGTCAGCGCGAGCTGCTCACCTTCGCCCTCGATCTTCAGGTCGACGACGGCATTGAGGCCGTTGTTACGCAGGACGGCTGCGAAGTCGCGGGCCGGAACCAGCAGGTGGCGGGGGGTCGAGCCGTGGCCGTAGAGCACGGCGGGCACGTTGCCTTCGCGGCGGGCGCGGCGCGAGGCGCCCTTGCCGCTCTCGGTGCGGAGCGAAACATTGATAACGCTGGCCTGATTGGCATTTGCCATGGTGGGTCTCCTCGGATGATGCGGGTCTGGGTTCTGCGGGTCACGGCACACGTCGGTGACAGCCACAGCCCACCCGGAGAGGAAGACCACGCCGCGCCGATCACGGTGACCCAGGGTCACCCTCGCCGAGACAACGGGCCAAACTATACCGCGCCAGGCGAAATAGTCTCAATCGCCCGGCTCGACCAGCAGATATCTGCCTGCCTGGCACGCCACCAGGGTACCGTCGCGCCCATGGCAGAAAAGTCCCCCGCAGAGGTTTCGCAACTGTTCCTCGAGGCACTGGCGCTCGACGACCCGGCGACCGCGCTGACCTTCGTCGACCCCGACATCGCCTACACAAATGTCGGGTTCGCGCCTATCCACGGCAAACGGCGCGTCGCGAAGTTCTTCAAGGTGATGGAGAATCCGCGGGTCGGATTCGGAGTCCAGTTCATCAGCGTCACGGCAGGCGGTTCGGTTGTGCTGACAGAACGGATCGACGAACTCAGCGTCGGCAGTTTTCGGCTGCAGTTCTGGGTCTGCGGCCGGTTCGAGGTGCACGACGGACTCATCACCGTCTGGCGCGACTACTTCGACTTCTTCCAGTTCTTCGTCAAGGCGCCGCTGCGAGGGCTCATCGCCCTCGCCTTGCCGGGTACTCAGAAACCGTTGCCCAAGCCGACCGTGACCGGAGTCGCATCGATCGGCTGAACTACCGCCTGGGCTACAGGATCTCGTCGACCGATTCGACCGGTCGCGTGAGCCGGGTGCCCTTGTCGGTGACGACGAACGGCCGCTCGATCAGGATCGGGTTGGTGGCCATCGCATCGAGCAACTGGTCGTCGGTGGCGTCGGTGAGGTCGAGTTCTTTGTAGAGTGCCTCACGTTTGCGGACCGCCTGACGCACCTCGAGGCCTGCGTCGGAGATCATCTTCTCCAGTGCGACGCGGCTCGGCGGCGTTTCCAGGTACTTGACGATCGTCGGCTCCACACCCGCGTCCCGCATGCGCTGCAGGGTCTTGCGCGAGGTCGAGCACTTGGGGTTGTGATAGATCGTCGCGGCCATGGGGCTTTGGCTCCTACGCGTTTCCGTTGAAAAGGCTTGTCACCGAACCGTTTTCGAAGACCTCACGAATGGTGCGGCCGAGCAGGGGGGCAATCGAGAGAACAGTCAGGTTCTCGAACTGCTTGTCCGGGCCGATCGGCAGGGTGTCGGTGGCGATGACCTCGCGGGCGCCACAGTTGGCGAGCCGCTCGGCTGCCGGGTCGGAGAACACGCCGTGGGTGGTGGCGATGACGACGTCGCCGGCGCCGGCGTCCTTGAGGACCCGGACCGCTCCGGCGATGGTGCCGCCGGTGTCGATCATGTCGTCGATGAGGACGCAGGTGCGGCCTTCGACGTCGCCGACCACGCGGTTCGACTTCACCTGGTTGGGCACCAGCGGATCACGGGTCTTGTGGATGAAGGCCAGCGGCGCGCCGTCCAGTGCGTCGGCCCACTTCTCCGCCACGCGCACACGGCCGGAGTCAGGGGAGACGACGGTGATGTCTTTGGTGCCGTACTTGTCCTTGACGTACTCGGCCAGCTGCCCCTGGGCATGCATGTGATCGACGGGGCCGTCGAAGAAGCCCTGGATCTGATCGGTGTGCAGGTCGACGGTGATGATGCGGTCGGCGCCTGCGGTCTTGAGGAGATCAGCGACCAGACGTGCCGAAATCGGTTCGCGGCCACGGTGTTTCTTGTCCTGGCGGGCGTAGGGGTAGAACGGCAGGATCGCGGTGATGCGCTTGGCCGATCCGCGCTTGAGCGCGTCGATCATGATCAGCTGTTCCATCAGGTGCTTGTTCAGCGGCGCCGGGCAGCTCTGCAGCACGAAGGCGTCGGAACCACGGACCGACTCCTCGAAGCGCACGAAGATCTCGCCGTTGGCGAAGTCGCGCGCTGTCTGCGGGGTCACCTTGATGTCGAGCTCGCGCGCGACGGCGTCGGCCAGTTCGGGATGTGCGCGACCAGAGAACAGCATCAGGCTCTTCTGGTTGTCAGTCGTGGTCCAGGTCACTGGGTGTCTCTTTCTTGTTGCGTGTTCTCGGCGACTGGTGCGTCGAGTGCTTCGGCAGCGGCCCGGGCTGAGGGCGTACCGGGTCGCTTGGATTGCACCCAGCCGTCGATGTTTCGTTGTTTGCCGCCGGAGATCGCCAAGGCGCCGGCGGGCACATCCTGCGTCAAAACCGTACCTGCTCCGGTGTAGACGCCATCACCGACGTTGAGCGGTGCGACGAACATGGTGTCCGAACCGGTGCGGCAGTGCTTTCCGATCACGGTGCGGGTCTTGTTGACGCCGTCGTAGTTCACGAAGACGCTGGACGCGCCGATGTTGGTGCCCTCGCCGATGGTCGCGTCGCCGACATAGGTCAGATGGGGCACTTTCGCGCCCCGGCCGATGTCGGAGTTCTTGGTCTCGACGAAGGTGCCGATCTTGCCCTCGTCCCCGAGCACGCTTCCCGGCCGCAGAAACGCGAACGGTCCCACCTGGGTGCCGGATCCGATCACCGATTCGCTGGCCTGCGTACGAATGACTGTTGCGCCCGCGCCCACCGTGACGTCGGTCAGGGTGCTGTCCGGCCCGATGCGGGCGTCCGTGTCGATGCTCGTCCGACCGTGCAATTGAGTCCCGGGCAGGATCGTGACGTCCGTCGAGATGGAGACGTCGACGTCGATCCAGGTGCTGGTGGGGTCGATGATCGTTACCCCGGCCAGCATGTGACGGGCCAGCGTGCGCCGGTTGAGTTCAGCGCCGAGATCGGAGAGCTGCAGACGGTCGTTGCAACCGGCCACCAGGGCCGCGTCGACGATGTGCTTGGCGCGCACCACTTTCGAGTGGCGGTTCGCGATCTCGATGACGTCGGTGAGGTAGAGCTCGCGCTGTGCGTTGTCCGGGGACAACTCGGCGAGCGCACCGCGCAGGGTGCGGGCATCGAACGCGTAGACCCCGGAGTTGACCTCGGTGATCTGTCTTTGCTGTTCGGTCGCATCCTTCTGCTCGACGATCGCGGTCACTGCGCCGTCCTGGGTGCGCAGCACGCGACCGTACCCGGTCGGGTCCGCGGCTGTCGAGGTCAACACCGTGACGGACGCGGGGGGCGAGGAGGTGTGGGCGGCGATCAGATCACGCAACGTCGGACCATCGAGCAGCGGGACGTCGGCGGCCGTGACGAGGACGGTGCCGTCGAAGTGGTCGGGCAGTGCGGCAAGGCCCGCCCGCACGGCGTCACCGGTGCCGTTCTGCTGCTCCTGGACCGCGGTCAGGACCTCCCGGTCGAGAGTGGTCGCGACATCTGCGCAGGCCGCGCCCACTTTCTCGCGGTCGTGGCCGACGACCACCACCAGGTGATCGGGCTCGATGTCGGCGGCCGCGTGCAGAGCATGGGAGAGCAGCGACCTCCCACCGATTCCGTGCAGGACTTTCGGGGTCGCCGATTTCATGCGGGTGCCGGCGCCCGCAGCGAGCACGAGGACGGCCGTCGGCCCTGTCTTGGACGGCACGGACATAGGACTCCCTTGCCGGGTTGGAAGCGGGGGAACGGCCCGATCCTACGCACCTTCGGAGGGCACTTGATACAACTGGTGGGGTTCGCCAGCGGCATCGGCTCGAGTTGTCCACGGTGTCTTCGGCGATTGATTCGGGTTTCTTCGACAAGGGAGTTGATGTGAGCGAGCAGAGAACAGCGATAGTCACCGGCGCGGCGCGCGGAATCGGAGCCGCGGTGGCCAAGAAGCTGGCTGCCGACGGGCTGGCGATCGCGGTCCTGGACCTCGACGAGGCCAGCACGGCTGACACCGTCAAAGCGATCACCGACGCCGGTGGCCGTGCGTTGGGAGTCGGCGCCGATGTCTCCGACGAGGATTCTGTTGCCGCTGCAGTCGAGAAGATCGCCAAGGAACTCGGCGATCCGACGGTACTGATCAACAACGCCGGCATCACCCGGGACAACCTGCTCTTCAAGATGCCGGTCTCCGATTGGGATGCCGTGATGAACGTGCACCTGCGCGGTGCCTTCCTGATGACGCGCGCGGTGCAGCAATACATGGTGGCAGCAAAGTTCGGGCGCGTCGTCAACCTGTCGAGCACCTCGGCGCAGGGCAATCGAGGCCAGGTCAACTACTCCGCCGCCAAGGCCGGCATGCAGGGCTTCACCAAGACCCTTTCCATCGAACTGGGCAAGTTCGGCGTCACCGCGAACGCCATCGCGCCCGGATTCATCGAGACCGAGATGACCGCCGCCACCGCAGAACGCGTCGGTGTCCCGTTCGAGGACTTCAAAGCGGCAGCCGCATCTCAGATCCCGGTGGCCCGCGTCGGTCAGCCCGACGACATCGCGAACACCGCGGCCTTCTTCGTCAGCGAGGGTGCGGGCTTCGTGTCCGGCCAGGTCATCTACGTCGCGGGTGGCCCCAAAGACTGATGTGCAGGCGGGTGGTGGGTGCGTGTTCTCGCGCACCCACCACTCGTGGCACAATCGTTTTGCACAATCCGCCATGGTGTAATCGGCAACACTCCTGATTTTGGTTCAGGTATTCTAGGTTCGAGTCCTGGTGGCGGAGCAAACACGCTGGTGAGGCCAACAAAACGTCCTTGAGAAGGGGCCTATGGACGGCATGAGCGATTACAGCGGCGGCCCCGGAAATAGTGCGCGTTCAAGAACATTGATCTGGTTGCTCGCCGCAATTCTCGGCATCGTCCTGGTGGCCACCGCGGTTGTTTTCGCGTTCGTCCTGGCCGATTCGTCGGATGCCGAGCCTTCGGCGGCGTCCACCACCACCCTGCCTCCGCCGGTGACCGAGACAGTGACTCAACAAGCACCGGTGCCGCAACCGATCGTTCCTACTGTCGCAGAGCCAACTGTCGAGGAACCCGCGGCGCCGCAAGCCGCCGTCGGTACTACGTGCGATACCCCGGGTTATGTGGGTTTCGATGCCTCCGGGACCGAACTGGTCTGCCAGTACATGGGGGCCGGCGGTGGGTACAAATGGGTGAACATCGTGCCGTCGTCTGGACCCGGCGAACTCGGAGGCCCCTGCGATCCGGCAACGCAGGCGACTGCTCGTACATCTGATGGCCGAGCGCTGCTGTGCTCGCCTGGCCCGAACGGGGAACCTGGTATCTGGATGGACGGTCCGTAGCGAGCTGGCGCACCGCGACAAATGCACATCGTTCAGTCAAATGCACATGTTGCAGCAGGTGCTTTTGACTGAACTGTGTGCATTTGTTGTCAGCACCAGCTCAGCCGCCGGAGCGGTTCCGGCATCGGCGACCGGCCTATAGTGAGCCGCACAAGGTCAGGGTTCGTAACAGGAGGGACAGTGGTGGCAGTCGACCGTCCCACGGCGCAGGAAGAAAAGGTTCAACGGGCGCCACGGGCGCGAATGACTGGTACCCAACGGCGGCACCAGCTCATCGAGGTCGCCCGGGGGCTATTCGCCGAGCGCGGCTTCGAGGGCACGTCCATCGAAGAGATCGCGCAGCGCGCCGGAGTCTCGAAACCTGTTGTCTACGAACACTTTGGCGGCAAGGAAGGCCTTTACGCGGTGGTCGTCGACCGCGAGATGGAAACCCTGCTGGAGATGGTCACCTCTTCTCTGACCAAGAACCGATCCCGCTACCGCGTCCAGCAGGTGGCATTGGCGTTGCTGACGTATATGGAAGACCGCACCGAAGGCTTCCAGATCCTGGTGAGAGGTACGCCGACCTCGGGGGATTCAGGTCGTTACTCCAGTCTGTTGACCGATGCGATCAGTCAGGTGGAGCACCTGCTCGCCAGTGATTTCCAGCGCCGCGACCGCGACCCCGCTCTGGCCCCGCTGTACGCGCAGGCGCTCGTCGGAATGGTGACGGCAACCGCGCAGTGGTGGCTCGACGTCCGCGAACCGTCCAAGGAGGTGGTCGCCGCCCATCTGGTCAACCTCTGCTGGAACGGGTTGATGCACCTCGAGCTGGATCCACACCTCGTGGGACCCAATGAGCGGCAGGACGACGAGGGCCCAGAGTCCTGAAGTGGTGGGTTCTGGCGGGCCCGACCTGGCGAAACGCTCGCCAGAACCCACCAAAATCGGCTAGGTGAGCTGCAGGCTGCGTTTGCTCAGACCCATCCAGAATCCGTCGATGACCTGCTTGCCGACTTGTTCGGCGTCGTCGCTGGCACCGAGCGCCACGAACAGCGGAGACCAGTGCTCGGCGGTGGGGTGAGCGTAGGGCATGCCAGGGGCTTCGGTCTTGAATCTGATCAACGAATCCACATCGCCGGCGGCGAAGCGTTCTCCGGCCCAGGCGTCGAACTCCTTCGACCACGTCGGGGCCACGGCATCTGGCCGCCAATCGCGCAGAAACGGTAGGCCGTGGGTGGTGAATCCCGATCCGATGATCAGAACGCCCTCATCGCGAAGGGGTGCCAGGCGGCGGCCGAGGTCGAGCAGCTTCTCAGGCTCGAGCGTCGGCAGCGAGATCTGCAGCACCGGGATCTGTGCCTCCGGGTACATGACGGTCAGCGGTACGTAAGCGCCGTGGTCGAGTCGACGGTGCGAATCGTGATTCACCGCTTGTTGATCGGGCATCAGCGCGGCAACCTTGTCGGCAAGGTCGACGGCGCCTGGAGCGTCATACCGGACGCGGTAATAGTGCTCGGCGAATCCGCCGAAGTCGTACGTGAGCGGCACCGACGGGTCGGTTGCGCCGATGGTCAGCGGCGCGGACTCCCAATGGGCCGACACCATCAGGATCGCCGTGGGTGTGGGTAGGTCCGTGGACCACTGGTTCAACTCGGACACCCAGCGGGCATCGTCGACCAACGGAGGAGCTCCGTGGCTCAGATACAGGGCCGGCATGCGCATCATGGACATGATCATACAAACACGGACCGCGGTCCGTTTGATTCCCGGGGAATGAATGCGCAGTTCAGATCGGTGGCGCGTCCGAATCGTCGACGTCGAACTGCATCAGGATGCAATCGACCCAGATCCCGTGCTTGAAGCCGACCCGTTTGAGTCGGCCCACGTTCTCGAAGCCCGCCTCGGCGTGCAGAGCCACCGATCCGGTGTCGGCGACGTCCGCGATCACCGCGACGATCCTGCGGACCGGGGTATCGGCAACAGCGTCGAGCAGGCTTCGCAGCAGCGCCCTGCCGTACCCCTTTCCGGTGTGGTCGGGACTGAGATAAATGGTGTTCTCGACGGTCCAGTCGAAGGCCCGCTTCACCCGATACCGGCCGACGTAGGCGAAACCCACGACCGCACCGCCCTCGTCCTCGGCGACCAGGAACGGCAGTCGAGCGGCGTGGAGGTCGGCGCGCTTGATCTTCCACTCGGCGGCAGTCGGGGCGTCGTAGTCGAAGGTGATCACGGTGTTGTCGACGTAGTACTTGTAGATCTCGGCCACCGCGACGCAATCGGGCGCCGTGCCGGGACGAATGGTGACGGTCACAGGGCGAACCTGGTGCCTGTCGCGGTCTCCGCGAGCTCCCACAGCAGGCCCGCCGTACGGAAGTCGCAGGCCGCTGGGGTGCGCCCGACAAACGTCGGTCCACCGCGTAAGCCGAATCTGCCGTCGGGTCCCACGTACGCACCCGAGGGCACGTCGGGTGTGAGGGCGTACAACGTCAATGCCGCACCCTCGGCAGGACTGTTCGCCAGGACGGTTCCTGCTCCCTCGATGATCTTGTCGATCGGACCGATTCCGGTGAGCCCGAGGATGCCGGTGGTCGCCCAGCCGGGGTGCGCAATCGCCGTCGACACTCCAGACCCCGCCGCCCGCAGACGGCGGTCGAGCTCGAGCGCCCACAACATGTCAGCGAGTTTCGACTGCGAATAGGCCTTCGGTCTGCTCCACGCCCGTCGCTCGAAATGCGGATCATCGAGTCTGACCGTGCCTGTCTTGTGCGAGGTCGACCCGACGATCACCACACGATCGGCAATATTAGGCAACATGAGATTGGTGAATGCGAACGGCCCCAGAAAGTTTGTGCCAAAGCACATCTCGAATCCATCGGCGGTGTGGGTGTGTTCGCGTGCCATCACGCCGGCGTTGTTGATGAGGCTGTCGATCTGCCCCAGCCCCTCGGCGCACCGCCTGACCGATGCCAGATCAGCGACATCGAGCTCGACCACTTCGGTACGGGCCCCGGCGGTTTCGGACGCAAGCTGGGCCGCGCGCTCCTTACCCCGCTCGAGATCCCGGACGGCCAGCACCACCTGGGCGCCTACACGTGCGAGACCACGGGCGGTTTCCCAACCGATCCCGTTGGTCGCGCCGGTGACGACGACGCGCCTGCCGTCCATTCGTGGCAGGTTCGCCGCCGACCAGCGTGATGTCATGCGGTCAGCTTAGTGGAGGTCGCCCTGCCGTCATCGCCGCGGCGATCGATTCAGACGATTCCGCTGGGTGCTCGCCGGCTGCCGGGCTCCTGCGTCGGCATGCTGTTGGCGGGCACAGGATACGGAGAACCGAGGCCCACGAAGCCTGCCCCGACGTTCGGCCCGCACTGCGCCGCCGCCAGCTCGACTTTGGGCGCGGGGTCGCTGAACCGGGGCCGTCTCGCGTCCGGGGATGCCGCGAAGTCGAACGCCGACGTCATGTCCCCGGTGACGCTGCGTCGCCACGGGGTCAGATTGGGTACGTCGACGCCGAATCTGGTTTCTATCAGGCGCAGCTGGGAGGTGTGGTCAAAGGTCTGGGAGGCAACCAGTCCGCCGCGGCTGTAGGGGGAGATGACGAATGCCGGCACTCGGTAGCCCAGGCCGATCGGCCCGCGCACGCCCTTCGACGACGCCACCGAGTTCAGATTCGGGACGGTCACGTACTCGCCCGGGGTCCCTTCGGGCGCGGTCGGCGGGGTGACGTGATCGAAGAATCCGCCGTTCTCGTCGTAACTGATGATCAATGCAGCCTTCTCCCACACCTTCGGGTTGGACGTCAGGATGTCGAGAAGATGCACGATCCCGACGGCGCCGAGCTCCGCGGGAAGTGCTGGATGCTCGCATTCGAGGAGGTTCGGGACCACCCACGACACCGACGGGAGCTTGTCCGCCGCGACGTCTGCTGCGAAATCGTTCGGGTAGGTCGGCACGATGCCGCGCTGATTGAGTTCGGAGTTCACGTCGGCCGCCTGCGTGAAACAGGCCATCATGCCGTCGAGGATCACCGACGACAGCGGCCCGAAATCTTTGTTGTTGTAGATTTCCAGCTCACCCCGGCGTCGCGCAGGTTCTCGGGCATGGTGCGCCACGAGTACGTGAACTTCGGGAGCTGGGTGGGCGTCTCGAGGAGCGGTCCACCGGCGACGCCATCGGGGTCGATCGAGGCGCTCATCCAATACAGGCGGTTCGGGTCCGTCGGCCCGATCAAAGACGCGTGATAGTTGTCGCACAGCGTGAACGCGTCGGCGAGTTCGTAATGGACGGGGATGTCCGCGCGTTCGTAGTAGCCCATCAGTGCGGGCCCGTTCGCAGGCCCCACCGAGTTGATCGACATCGGCAGCCAGCCGTCGTTGCGACCGCCGTTCCATGCGGCGTGCAGGCCCGCCCAGGAATGATCGGGGTCGTTGATGCACTCGCCGTCCAGGCTCGGCCCGCGGGTGGTGTCGAGGCGGAACGGCATCGTGTAGCCGGTTCTGGTCGGCCCTACGTTGGGCGCCCAGCCATGTTGCTTCCAGGCGTCGGACGGGTCGTCGAAACCGCGCACACCCTGGAGGGTCCCGAAGTAGTGATCGAACGACCGGTTCTCCTGCATGAAGAACACGAAGTGCTCGATGTCGTCGAGAGAACCGGAGCCGCCCGGGTCGGCTGCGTACGCCCGGTCGATGATCGGGTTCGCCCACGACGCGAGGAATGCAGTGCCGCCGACTGCTGCGACCTTGGCGAAGAACTCGCGCCGGTTCATTCCGGCAAAGGGGCTGGTGGACACGGTAGCGCCTCCTCGGTTGGGGCAACTCGACAACTGTAGGTCCGGTCATGGTCGGGTGACCGGCGTTTGGAGAGCTCGGGCGATCGCGTATCGGTTCGCACCGGGGCCAGCTGCGTGAACGATTGTCACCGGGCACCCGTAAACTGAATGATGTGACTGGGCCCTCTGCTGCATTTTTCACGGGACAGCTGTCGGGACTGGCACAGATCGCGGCGTCCGACGCTGCGCTGACCGGTCTCGTGGCCAAACTCGGAACACCGGAACATGAGTTCGTGGGGCCGCCCGCGGCGCGGCCGTTCGTGATCGCCGCGATGGCTGCCGCCGCGCCGGATCCGATCCTCGTGGTCACGGCCACCGGGCGCGAGGCCGACGAACTCACCGCGCAACTGCGCGACATGGTCGGTAAGACCGTCAGTCAGTTCCCGTCGTGGGAGACGCTGCCGCACGAGCGGTTGTCCCCGTCTGCGGACACCGTCGGTCAGCGCCTGCGGGTGCTGCATCGCCTCCGGCATCCCGAAGAAGAGAGCTACGGCCCACCGCTCAAGGTCGTGGTGACAACCGTCCGCTCGCTGGTCCAGCCGATGGCGCCCGGTCTGGGCGATTTTGATGCGATCACGCTGCAAGAGGGCGCCGACGTCGATTTCGACAATCTCATCGCCAAGCTGGTGGAGCTCGCGTACACCCGCGTCGACATGGTCGGCAAACGTGGCGAGTTCGCGGTGCGCGGCGGCATCCTCGACGTGTTCCCGACGACGACCGACTACCCCGTACGCGTCGAGTTCTGGGGCGACGAGATCACCGAACAGCGGGCGTTCTCGGTCGCCGATCAACGCAGCCAACCCGAAGTGGACATGAAACTGGTCCACATCCATCCGTGCCGCGAACTGTTGCTGACCGACGGGGTCAGGATGCGTGCCGCCGACCTCGCCGAGCGGGTCTCGGCGTCGGGTACCGACGCCGAGAAGAGTTCGACCGGACCGCTGGTGGAAATGCTCACCAAGTTGTCCGACGGAATCGCGACCGAGGGTATGGAGGCGCTCATCCCAGCGCTCGTCCCCGGACAGATGCAACTGCTGACCGAGGTGATGGCCGCGGGCACCCACGTCCTGGTTCTCGACCCGGAGAAGGTCCGGACCCGCGCCTCCGATCTGGCCCGGACGGGTGCAGAGTTCCTCGAAGCGTCCTGGACGGCCGCCGGTGGCGGCGCGGAGGCACCCATCGATCTCGGTGAGGTCCTGCACCTCGAGGACAGTGCCTACCGGTCACTCACCGACGTCCACGCGCAGACCGTCGCAGCGGACCGGCTCTGGTGGACCCTGAGCCCGATCGGAATCGGCACAGAGCTGACCCTCTCGGCCGGACCCGCTCCGCGTGGCGACGAAAGCGAAGTTGCCAAAACCTTTGCCGCCCTTCGCGTGCACATCAATGCCGGGAACCGGGCGGCCATCGTCGCAGCCGGTGCGGGTACGGCCGAACGCATCGTCGAACGTCTCGGCGAAGCCGATGTCGCGGCGAAGCTGGCCGAGGCCGGCGAGTTGCCCGAGCCCGGCATCGTTTCCGTCCTGCGTGGCGCGCTGACCTCGGGTCTGGTGCTACCAGACGCCGGACTGGTCATCGCCACCGAACCGGACCTCACCGGCGCCCGGATCACGGGCGCCAAAGACGGTCGCAGACTGCCGGCCAAGCGCCGCAACCAGGTCGACCCGCTGGCCCTGACGGCCGGCGACATGGTGGTGCACGACCAGCACGGCATCGGCAAGTTCGTCGAGATGATCGAACGGACGATCGGCGGCGCACGGCGCGAGTACCTGGTGATCGAATACGCACCCAGTAAACGCGGCCACCCCGGCGACCGGTTGTTCGTGCCCATGGACTCGCTCGATCAGCTCTCGCGATACGTCGGCGGCGAGACCCCGTCACTGTCGAAACTCGGTGGCTCGGATTGGCAGAACACCAAACGCAAAGCGCGCAAGGCTGTTCGGGAGATAGCGGGTGAGCTGGTGCAGCTGTATGCCGCCAGGCACGCCGCCCCCGGTTACGCCTTCGAGCCGGACACCCCGTGGCAGCGCGAGATGGAAGATGCTTTCGGGTTCACCGAGACGATGGACCAGGTCACGGTCATCGGCGAGGTGAAGGCCGACATGGAACGCCCTGTGCCGATGGACCGCGTGGTCGTCGGCGACGTCGGATACGGCAAGACCGAGATCGCCGTGCGCGCCGCTTTCAAAGCGGTCCAGAGTGGCAAGCAGGTCGCGGTTCTCGTGCCGACAACCATTCTCGCGCAACAGCATCTGGCCACCTTCACCGAACGCATGCAGGGCTTTCCGGTCACGGTCGCGGGATTGTCGCGGTTCACCGACACCAAGGAATCGCGCAAGGTCATCGACGGCCTCGCCGACGGCAGCGTCGACATCGTCATCGGAACCCACCGGTTGCTCGCCTCCGGCGTGCGCTGGAAAGATCTCGGACTGGTGGTGGTCGACGAGGAGCAGCGCTTCGGTGTCGAGCACAAGGAACACATCAAGGCGCTGCGTACCCACGTCGACGTGTTGACCATGTCGGCGACGCCCATCCCGCGAACCCTGGAGATGTCGATGGCCGGGATCCGCGAGATGTCGACGATTTTGACGCCCCCGGAGGAACGGCATCCGGTGCTGACCTATGTCGGCGCCTATCAGCAGAAGCAGGTCGCGGCCGCCATCCGCCGCGAGCTGCTCCGCGACGGCCAGGTCTTCTACGTTCACAACCGGGTGAGCACCATCGACAAGACCGCGGCCCAGATCAAGGAGATGCTTCCCGAGGCCCGGGTTGTCGTGGCGCACGGGCAGATGGGCGAGGATCTACTCGAACGTACGGTCACCGGCTTCTGGGATCGCGAATACGACGTCCTGGTGTGCACCACCATCATCGAGACCGGCCTGGACATCTCGAACGCCAACACCCTGATCGTCGACCGTGCCGAGGTCCTCGGACTCTCGCAGCTCCATCAGCTGCGTGGACGTGTCGGCCGCAGCCGGGAGCGCGGGTACGCGTACTTCCTCTACAACGGTGACAAGCCGTTGACCGAAACCGCGTACGACCGCCTCGCGACCATCGCGCAGAACAACGAACTCGGCGCCGGAATGGCGGTGGCCCTCAAGGACCTCGAGCTGCGCGGCGCCGGAAACGTGTTGGGCGCGGAACAATCCGGTCACGTCGCCGGCGTCGGATTCGACCTCTATGTCCGGCTGGTGGGCGAGGCCGTGGAAGCCTACCGAGCCGCTGCAGACGGCAGGCCGATTGCCGCCGAGGAAGACCGCGAGGTCCGCATCGACCTGCCCGTCGATGCCCACATCCCGCCCGATTACGTCGACTCGGACCGGTTGCGACTCGAGGCGTACCGGAAGTTCGCCTCCGCCGACACCGCCGAAGAGATCGCCGGCGTCGTTGACGAGCTCGTCGACCGTTACGGCCCGTTGCCGCCGGAGGTGTCGCGGCTGGTCTCCGTCGCGAAACTGCGGCAGCTCGCGCGTGAACTCGGTGTCACCGAGGTCGGAGTCGCGGGCAGTCAGATCAAGGTGTCGCCGCTCAAACTCCTCGATTCTCAGCAGGTCCGGCTCAAGCGGCTGTATCCGAGCGTCGTCTATCGGGCCACCACCGGCGTTGTCGGACTGCCGATACCGCGGACCGGCGGCATCGGCAGCGATCGGGTGCGCGACGTCGACCTGGTGCAGGTGGTCGCCGATCTCATGCTCGTCGTGGACGGGCGCACGCCTGGGTCCGTCAACATGCGCCTGCCCGGTGAGGCGACCGCAGAGGCCGCCGGCAAGAAATGACCGACGACTCCGGCGGCGACGGCACAGCCAGCGGTTACGAGTTGCTCGCAGCCGTCGAGCTGATGGACCGGCTGCGGCGCGCCGGACCCTGGGAGAGGGATCAAACCCACGAATCACTGCGGCGTTATCTGGTCGAAGAGACCTACGAATTGCTCGACGCCATCGACTCGGGGGATCGCGATCACCTGCTCGAAGAGCTGGGCGACATCCTGCTGCAGGTGCTCTTCCACGCCCGGATCGCGGCCGACCGCGCCGATGAGCCGTTCGACATCGATGATGTGGCAAGGGCTTTCACCACCAAGATCTCTGCACGTACCCAAGGCGTCCTGAGCGGCAGCGACATCGATCTGCAGACCCAGCTCGACGAATGGGAGTCACGCAAGGCTGCGGAGAAGGCGCGGGGATCGGTGCTGGACGGCGTCGCGACCGGTCAGCCATCGCTCGCACTGGCCCAGAAGGTTCTCGAACGTCTGGCCGCCGCCGGCTTCCCGCGCGATCTCCTGCCGAAGGATGTCACCGACATTCGAGTGGTCGCCGATGGACCCAGCATCGAAGATGAGCTGCGCCGGTCGGTGCTCGCCTTCATGGCAAAGATCCGCCTCGCCGAAACCGCCGCCGGATCCGGTGAACTCAAGAACGAAGACTACTGGCGCACCCACTACCCCCACTAGCCCGATTTTGGTGGGTTCTGGCGACGTCGACCTGCGGGTTTGCTCGCCAGAACCCACCAAGATCGGGTCGGGGCGGGTCAGGTGAAGAGGTGCTGACCCCAGTATTCGCCTTCTTGCAGGCCCGGGGGACAGGCGAACAACGCGGTGCCGGTGTGCATGAGGTACTCCATCATGGCGTCCTTGCTCGCCAGCGCCCGTTGCATCGGGACGAACTGGGTGTGCGCGTCGCGGCAATAGGCAATGAAGAACAGGCCGGCGTCGAGGTGACCGAAACCATCTGATCCGTCAGTGAAGTTGTAGCCGCGCCGCAAGATTCGTACGCCGCCCAGATTGTCCGGATGAGCCAGGCGCACATGGGCATTGCGTGCGATCAACGGCCCGGTGCCGTCGCCGATGTTGAAATCCGGGTCGTCGAACTCGTCGACTTTGCCCAGTGGGGCGCCGTTGCCCTTGAACCGGCCAACGATTTGTTCCTGCTCCAGCAGCATCGCCCGGTCCCACGGTTCGATGTCCATCCGGATGCGCCGGGCCACGAGGTAGGTGCCACCGGTCATCCATTGTGCGCCGGGCGGATTGTCGGAGCCTGCGACCCAGACGTGCTGATCCAGTGCCGCCGTGTCATCGGCTTTGATGTTCGAGGTTCCGTCTTTGAACCCGAACATGTTTCGCGGTGTTGCCTGCGTGGTGGTTGTCGACGACGTCCGCCCGAAGCCGAGCTGGGACCACCGGACGCTGACCACTCCGAAACCCATGCGCGCAAGATTGCGGATCGCATGTACCGCGACCTGGGGGTCGTCGGAGCAGGCCTGGACGCCGATGTCACCGAAACTGCGTGGACGTTCGATCGCGTCGGCGACGAAGGCCGGTAGATCCTGCAGTGCAGCAGGCTTCCGATCGGCGAGACCAAAGCGGTCGACGCCGGTCGGGTTGGCGGCATTCGGGCCGAACAATCCCGGCCCGAAGCCGATGGTCAAGGTCAGCGAAGCCGCCGAAAGGCCTAGGGCCTCACCGGTATCGGCCGGGGGAGTGTAGTCACCCAGGTCGAGGGCGCCGCCTTCGACGGTGTCCAGCCCCCGGGTCATCCGCTCGGCCGCTGCGGTCCATCGCTTGAGCATGTCGATCAGCTCGTCGCGGTCGTCGGTGATCACATCGAATGATGCGAAATGCAGGCGGTCCTGCGCCTCGGTGATAATCCCTGCCTGTCGCCGGCCATAGAAGGGGACGATGTGGGCGCGTGCGTCGGCCGCCGATTCGGCTGCGGTCGAGCGACCCACCACAACACCACCTGCCGCGGCGGCAGCGACCGCCCCGACACCGGCGGCGCCGAGCACCACACGGCGGGTCACGCCGGTGCGGTGCTCGGTGCCTGGTGACGCCGTCTCGTCGGTCGCGTCGCCCTCGGGTTCGATCATGATTGCGCTGCCGGGGTCACGACTGGCCCATCACCAATCCGGGGACGAGGCTCAGGCTCTGCGAGAGCGCATCGATCTGATCGGAGAAGGTCTTGCGGGCGTCTTCCGGTACCTGGTCGTACGACTGGAAGCCGTCGGCGGTCTGATATTGCTCGATCGACGTGCGGACCGCTGCGAACTGAGCAGTGATCTTGTCCATGAGCTCGGGATTCTTGGCCGAGATGATCGGCTGCATCGCCGCGATCAAGGTTTCGGAGCCATCGACGTTGGCCGCGAAGTCCCACAGGTCGGTGTGGCTGTAGCGGTCTTCCTCGCCGCCGACCTTGGTCGCCGCGACCTCGTCGATGAGAGCCTGCGGTCCCTTGACG
The DNA here is from genome assembly GCF_002095395.1 of Williamsia sp. 1135. Classification (GTDB taxonomy): domain Bacteria; phylum Actinomycetota; class Actinomycetes; order Mycobacteriales; family Mycobacteriaceae; genus Williamsia. Next base: position 53,474 of record NZ_MJEI01000102.1, on the reverse strand, counting down.
AAAGAACCGGTCTCGAAGGTGAAGTCGGTCTTGTCGACTTCTTCCTTCAGGGTGTTCACGTTGGCCAGCAACGCATCCGCAGCCTTGTCGGCTTCGGCCTTGTTGTCGGTCGCGACGGCGTTGTCGAAGTCGGCCTGGGTCACATCGCCCGGGTTGTCGCCGATGTCGGCCTGCTGCGGAGCCCACAGGAATCGTTCGAGGCGATGAAAGCCGGTGAACGGTTGCGCACCGTCTTCGGTGTCATCCCAACGCATGTCGATCGCGGGGTCGAGATCTGGGAACGACTCCGCGACCGGCTCGATGCGTTCATAGAACGTACGGGTCAGGCCGAATTGGTTCTTGGCGGCTTCGAGGTCGCCCGCCTTCACCGCGGCGGTGAATGTCGCGGTCTGTGCCGCCAACCCGTTGACCTGGCCACGGACGTAGTCGAGGTACGAGGCCTTGGCCTGCTCGACGTCAGCGGGGGCCTTCGCCTTCTCCTTGGTCTCGCCCGTGACGTTGAGTTCGGTGCGGATCCCGGTACCGACCATGCCCGGCTTGCAGGCGGTTTCGTACTTACCGGGCTCCACGATCTCGACGGTGAGCTTGCCGGTCAGGCCAGGGCCGATGTTCTCGACCTCACCGAGCACCCGGTTGTTGTTGCCGTACACGTAGAACTCGGTGACCTTGTCGCCATTGTTGGTGACATTGAACGAGACGTTGCCGGTCTCGGCATCGGTGCTCGCGAGATCGCAGGTGTCGTCGGTGGTGCTCACCGCGATGTCGCCCTCGGAGGCCTCGGTCTTGTCGGTACACGCCGCAAGGACGAGCGGGCCGGCGACCGCCGCGCACATCAGCGCCACGACCTTCGTGGATCGGGTTCGTTTCATGTGGGAGTACTGCCTTTCTTAGGTGACCGGAGCTAGGCGACGGCCGACGTGGGAGTTGGGTGAGGTGGTGCGGTCTTCGTCCGTCGCGGCCACAGGAACGCGGTCATGACGACGACGAGATAGGTCGCCCAGCCGACCACCTGCAATACGGTGGGATCGGGGCGGAAGTTGAAGATCCCGGCGAGAACTGTTCCGTACCAGGAGGATTGGTCGTACCAGGAGGTGAGGTTGAACGCCGTGTTCGACAGGCCGGGCAACCAGCCGACGGTCTGCAGGGCACGAATGGCGTAGGCCAGCATGCCGGCGGCGACGAACACCAGGAAAATGCCCGTATAGGTGAAGAACTTCTGGAAGTTGATCCGGACGGTTCCCTGGTAGAGCAGCACTGTCAGGACGACGGCGATCAGCACACCGAGTATCAACCCGACCAGTGGCCAGTTGCTGCCCGAGGTGTTCTCGGCATAGCCGACCATCAGCAGTGCGGTCTCGACCCCCTCGCGGCCGACCGCCAGAAACGAGAGCAGCACCACTGCGCCGGAACCGACCTCCAGGGCACGGGCCATGGATTCCTTCAGTTCGCCGGAGATCGAGGCGGCCGCGCGCTTCATCCACAACACCATGAAGGTCACGATCACCACGGCGGCGAGCGAGGAGACCCCGGCGATCGCCTCCGCGGTCAGCCCGGTGACGGTGGAGGTTCCGTAGTGGATCACCGCGAAGATGATCAACACCATCGCGATTGCGGCGCCGACCCCTACCCATACCCACTTCAATGCGTCCCGACGATCGGACTTCACGAGAAACGCGACCAAGATCATCACCACGATGCCGGCCTCGAGACCCTCGCGGACGCCGATGAGGCCACTCCCGAAGAGTTGGGTCGCGACCGAGGGGCCAGAGCTGTCCGCAGCCAAGTTCAACAAAGTCAGCTCCTCTAGGGATCGTTAGGGTCGCATTGCCTAACCGAGCGATCGTAGCGCGCAATCCGGGGAACCAATACCGCCGCCTGAGAGTTGGTCCCAAAAGAGAACAATGTCCAGATTCTGCGCTGATCTACGAATTCGTACATAACGGACATTTCGTTCGAGCTCACGTCTGACCGACGCCCGCGATTTGATACCCGTGATCGACGCGTCGATCAGGCACAGTGGAACCGGACCACATCGGGTGGCCGAACGCTTGGCGGTAGTACCGAGGCCTACGGAAGTACCGAGGCATGGAGACGGTGAGGATGAGGGTGGCGACAGGAGTACGGCGTAGACCGGCCGGCCGGAGGAGTTCTGTCCTCGGCCGGGTCGCGGTTGCGATCGCAGTGGCGTCGGCGGTGCTGGTGACCACGAGTTGCCTCGACCTGCCGTCGAAGCCGGAGGTCGCCATCCCCGATGGCATTCCGCCCAACCCCGGTGCACCGGTTCCGTATTTCGACGTCAACACCCCCGGCCGTACCGCGGAGCTGTTGCGGGACTGGGCGACCTCGATCGCCGAGCAGACGAAGATCCCGTTGGTCTCGCTCCAGGCCTACGGCAACGCGGCGGAGATACAGCGGCAGCAGCACCCCGAATGTGGCATCTCGTGGACCACCCTGGCCGGCATCGCAGGCGTTGAGAGCAAGCACGGGACGTATCGCGGGTCGCAGATCGCGGCGAACGGTGACGTCTCGCCCGAGATCCGCGGAGTACCCCTGGACGGCACCTCCGGGAACGCGCACATCGCCGACACCGACTCCGGGACCCTCGACGGCGATGATCAACTCGACCGCGCCATGGGCCCGTTCCAGTTCATCCCCACCACCTGGGAGCGGTATGGGGTCGACGCCAACGGCGACGGCCGCGCCGACATGGACAACATCGACGATGCCGCGCTGTCGGCTGCTCGGTACCTGTGCGTGTCCGGCGGCGACCTGACCACGCCGCAGGGCTGGGAGAAGGCCGTGAAGGTCTACAACAACTCCATGCAGTACGTCCTGGACGTGCGAGATCACGCCAATGCGTACTCGGTCAACGTGGCCTACTGATCGTTAACTGGCGCTCTACCGGTGCGTCAGTCAGTGTCCGAGAGTGTTGGGCATTAGGCTCTGTAGCGATAAGCCGAGACCACTCGCGTTGTCGGCGGTGAGTTCAAGACCCGAAGGAGTTATGCCGTGGCCAGCATCGATCAGGTCGGAGCGCGCGAGATCCTCGATTCGCGGGGCAACCCAACAGTCGAGGTGGAAGTGGTGCTCGATGACGGCACGTTCACTCGTGCTGCAGTGCCGTCAGGCGCGTCGACCGGTGAACACGAGGCGGTCGAACTCCGTGACGGTGGCGAACGGTACGGCGGTAAGGGCGTGACCAAGGCGGTCGAGGCCGTGCTCGGCGAGATCGCGCCTGCCGTGATCGGTATCGAGGCTGACGATCAGCGTCTCGTCGACCAGGCCCTCCTCGACCTGGACGGCACCCCTGACAAGTCGCGCCTCGGCGCCAACGCGCTCCTCGGTGTTTCCCTCGCGGTCGCCAAGGGTGCTGCCGAGTCGGCGGGTCTCCCGCTCTTCCGCTACATCGGCGGACCCAACGCTCACATCCTGCCCGTACCGATGATGAACATCGTCAACGGTGGCGCGCACGCCGACACCGGCGTCGACGTACAAGAGTTCATGGTGGCACCGATCGGGGCTTCGACGTTCAAGGAGTCGCTGCGCTGGGGTGCCGAGGTCTACCACGCGCTCAAGTCCGTGCTCAAGGCCAAGGGACTGTCGACGGGTCTGGGTGATGAGGGTGGTTTCGCCCCGGACATCGCGGGAACCAAGGCGGCTCTCGAGCTCATCAGCGAGGCCATCGGCAAGACCGGTCTCAAGCTGGGCACCGACATCGCGCTCGCACTCGACGTCGCGGCAACCGAATTCCACACCGAGGGAACCGGATACGCGTTCGAGGGCACCAACCGCACGGCTGCGGAGATGACGGCGTTCTACGAGGAACTGATCAACGACTTCCCGCTGGTGTCGATCGAGGATCCGCTCTCAGAAGACGACTGGGACGGCTGGGTCGCACTGACCGAGGCCATCGGTGACAAGGTGCAGCTCGTCGGCGACGATCTCTTCGTCACCAATCCGGAGCGTCTCGAAGACGGCATCAACCGCGGCGCCGCAAACGCGCTGCTGGTGAAGGTCAACCAGATCGGCACCCTCACCGAGACCCTGGACGCCGTGGCGCTGGCGCACAACAACGGCTACAAGACGATGATGAGCCACCGTTCGGGAGAGACCGAGGACACCACCATCGCCGACCTCGCCGTGGCGTGTGGTTGCGGACAGATCAAGACCGGTGCCCCCGCCCGCAGCGAGCGTGTTGCCAAGTACAACCAGCTCCTGCGCATCGAAGAAGGTCTCGGAGACGCCGCGCGCTACGCGGGCGACCTCGCCTTCCCGCGGTTCTCCTTTGAGAGCTGAGCGGGCGACGACGGACTGGTGGACAGATGAGTGATGGCTGAGAGGTCGAATCGGAGGCGGAGTCCCGCCGACGTCGGCAAGGGTCCGACCCGGACGACCCCGCGCAGAGCTGCGCGAGGTGGTCCGTCTCGCTCGCGTGCCACGGTGCGCGAGCGGGTCACGCCATCGCTCACCCTGCCCCGTGGAGCGGCGTCGCTGTCGTCGCGGTGGGAGAGCATCAACCCCAAACGCGCGGTCGTGCTGGCGGCGGTGCTGAGCCTGCTGGCGCTGACTCTCGCCGTGCCGATGCGAACCTACTTCTCGCAGCAGACGGAGTTCGACGAGCTCCGGTCGAGCAATGCGCAACTCCAGGCGGAGGTGCGCGACTACGAGGAGAAGGTCGCCGAACAAAACGATCCGGCGTACATCGAGGCGCAGGCCCGCGAGCGCCTGCAGTTCGTGATGCCGGGGGAGAAGCCGTTGTTGATGCAGTACCCCGTTCCGCCGGCCATGTCTGACGAAGAGCGCAAAGCAGAGAAGCAGGCCGCCAACCCCTGGTACACGAATCTGTGGAATTCGGTATCGGCACCCGAGAAATGATGTCTGCTTCCGAACCGAACTCTGCTGTCTCGCAGGATGATCTGGATGTGGTGGCACGGCAGCTCGGGCGCGCCCCGCGTGGGGTGCTCGAGATTGCCTTCCGCACACCGGACGGGCAGCCCGCGGTCGTCAAGACCGCGCCACGGCTGCCGGACGGTACGCCGTTCCCGACGCTGTTCTACCTGACCGATCCACGGCTCACCGCGGAGGCCAGTCGTCAAGAATCGGGTGGGGTCATGCGGGAGATGAGTGCCCGACTCCTTGAGGATCCGGACCTGGCGGCGCACTATCGGCGGGCGCATGAGTCGTACCTCGCTGAACGCGACGCCATCGAAGAGCTCGGCACCGACTTCACCGGCGGCGGAATGCCGGATCGGGTCAAGTGCCTGCATGTCCTGATCGCGCATTCGCTGGCGAAAGGCCCGGGGGTGAATCCTCTCGGCGACGAAGCGGTCTCGCTGGCCGCGGATGCCGGGCTCCGCGGGACGGCCATCCCCGCGGACTGGCCGCCGGCGCGGACGTCGGACGAATGACGGAGATCGTCGCAGCCGTGGACTGCGGTACCAACTCGATCCGGCTTCTCGTCGCGCGTGCAGGTGACGCCGGGCTGGTCGATCTGCACCGAGAGATGCGGGTCGTACGACTCGGTCAAGGTGTCGATGCCACAGGCTCCTTCGCCGACGAGGCGATCGAGCGCACCCGCGTGGCCCTGGCCGACTACGTGACAACCATGAAGCAGCACGGCGTCACCGCCGTACGGATGGTGGCGACGTCGGCGTCCCGCGATGCCTCGAACCGGGACGAGTTCTTCACGATGACCCGCGATCTGCTGGGACAGGTTGTACCGGGAAGCGTTGCCGAAGTCATCACCGGTGACGAGGAAGCGCGGTTGTCTTTCGCCGGCGCCGTCGGCGATCTGGACCCGGCGCAGGGACCGTTCGTGGTGGTCGATCTCGGTGGAGGATCCACCGAGGTGGTCGTCGGGGACTCCGGCGGTGTGCACGCCGCATATTCGGCGAACATCGGCTGTGTCCGCCTCACCGAACGATGCCTGCACAGCGATCCGCCGACCGACCAGGAGATCTCCGCCGCTCGTTCGGTCATCGAGGAGCTTCTGAGCGACGCCTTCTCTCGCGTCTCGGTTGACGGTGCGCGTACTTTTGTCGGGGTCGCAGGCACCATGACCACTCTGGCGGCACTGGCAGCGGACCTACCCGTTTACGACCCCGAGCTCATCCATCTCTCGCGCGTCGACTTCGGAGCTCTGTCGGACGTCTGCTGGCGTCTGGTCCGGATGTCGCGTAGCGAGCGGGCGGCACTCGGGCCCATGCACGAAGGTCGCGTCGACGTCATCGGTGGCGGCTCGCTGGTCACCCTGGAACTGGCTCGGATCATCGCGGAGAAGACGTCGATCACCGAGTTGGTTGTCTCGGAGCACGACATCCTCGACGGAATAGCCCTGTCGCTACTGGTCAGCCACTGACCTGCTCGCCACTGGTCTCCCGACTTCTCAGTGAGATGTTGTTACATGCCTCGCAGACACTGTCCGGGATGACTCCCCACCGCTGCAGGTAGCCGAAGATGGTGCAGCCCAGGCAGAATCCGAGCACGGACTCGAGTAGGGCCGCGACGATCAGGACGCCGGTCGCAATCTGGGCGCCCAGGCCGAATCCGAGCAACGACAGCACCAGGGCGGTCCCGCTGACGACGAGCCCGATCGTCTGGGCGAATCGCTTCGGCGGTCCCGGGACGAGCTTGGTCTTCTTGATCACGTACGGCACGATCACTCGCACCGACAGCTGACCGAACGGCGACAGTGTCGGTCCCGACGCCACGCGCAGCGCGAATCCGATGGCCAGCAACGCATACACGATCGGGTGGTTCACGATGATCGCAACGACTGCCAAGAGGACGACGAGGCCTGCGGTGGACCGGGCGGCGTAGTCGTTGACCGGGTTCGGAAAAGTCAGCACAGGCACACGCTACTCACCGGGGCCCGCATGCCCAACCTTTAGACCAACCCGCCCCAAACCGATGATGGGCCCTTCTGGCGATGCCCACCTGGGGAAATGCTCGCCAGAACGACCCATCATTGGGGAGCGGGGGCTTGCATGGCGAGCCGCGCCTCTTCTATGTCGGCGATGCGTTCCTGTTCTTCGGCATGCTTGCGGACCGCACCGAGGCCCGGGAGCAGGAAACTCGCCAGTGCGCACAGCGCGTAGCCGGTGATCGGTACCCAGGCCGCGACAGAGAGCGCATGCAAGAGTTCGGGTTGTGTGTACCGGCCGGCCTCACCGAAGAACAGCACGCCGGTGACCGCGACGCCGACCGCTCCGCCGACCTGGGCGAAGGTGGTCAGGGTGCCAGACGCTGCGCCGGAGTCGTTGACGTCGACGGTCGAGAGTGCGATGTCGAGGAGAGGCACGAGCATGATGGTCAACCCCAGGCCGGCCAGGCCCATGGGGACCACCGTGTCCCAACTGGAGAACGCCGCGTCCGACGACCGGATGACCTGAATGGTCCACGCAGTGCCTGCGCTCATCATCACCGCGCCGACCAGCGGCAGGGTGCGTCCCAGTTTGGTGGTCAGCGCTGCTGCAACCCCGGCGGCGAGCACGGCGCCGACGCTGAACGGCAGCGTCATCGCGCCGGCGGTGATGGCCTCGAAGCCCAGGCCCACCTGTACATAGATGGCGAGGATCAGGAAGAACGAGGTGATCGAGCCCTGGAAGAGAAACTGGATCGCTGAACCGCCGACGAATCCGCGGTTGCCGAACAGCCGAAGGGGGATCAGTGCGCTGCCCTCCGCGGTGCGGCGCTTCTGCTGGAAGACGAACGCCGTCAACGCAACCGGTGAGAGCGCCATCATCACGAACGACCACGCGGGCCAACCGAGCTGACGCCCCTCCACCAGCGGGTACACCAGGAGCAACACGCCACCGACGGCGAGCACCACCCCGACGATGTCGAGATCGGTGACCTTCTCGGACTTGGTGTTGGGGACCAGGAAGTACCCGGCGACGGCGATGATGATGCCGATCGGGACGTTGATGAAGAAGATGGACCGCCACTCGCCCCCGATGGGGTTGTTGGTGACCAGCCAGCCGCCGAGGACCGGACCGATCACCGCGGCCATCGCCGTGATGACACCGAGTATCGCGAACACCGGTGCACGTTCCTTCGGGCGGTACAGAACCTGCACGTTGGCGAGCACCTGCGGCACCATCAGTCCCGCGAAGAATCCCTGGAGCACGCGGGAGGCGACAAGAATGCTGCCGGTCTGCGCAGTCGACGCCAGCACCGACGCCAACGTGAAGCCGATGATGCCGATCAGGAAGATCCGTTGTCTGCCGTACCGGTCGCCGAGACGTCCCGCAGTGATCAGGACACCGGCGAACGCCAGCACATAACCACCGACCAGCCATTCGATCTGGGCCGGGCTGGCGCCGAGATCGTCGCGGATGGACGGGATCGCGACGTTGACGATCGTCACGTCCATCAGATCCATGAACATGGCGAAGGCGAGGATCGCCATCGCCAGGTTGCGGCGCTTAAACGTCGTGGTTGTCATCGCGAGCCCTGCGTGCGGCGTCGCGCATCTCGATTCCGTCGCTGATGAGGTCACCGATCTCGTGGGTGACGTCGATGACGGCCCCGGTGATGATCGAGGCGATCCGGCCCACGCGGTGGGCGGTCGACTCGATCAACTCCTGGGCGATGTCTTTGTTCCGCTCGAACTGCGAGACCATGTGAGCCTTCCGTTCCGATGCCGATACCCGACTCGGACCCCCCGAGTGGCCCGCTACGCGGCAACTTGCGACTCGACCTTAACACTGAACTGTGCGTCATCGGCCACCCAGGAATTGGGCAGTGACAGGCGCGCGATCTTGCGCCAGGTCGACCCGATCTGGTGACTGAAACTGCCGGTGTTGTAAGGCAATCCGTACCGTTCGCAGAGCGCTTTCACCTCGCCTGAGATTTCCGGGTAACGGTTGGCCGGAATGTCAGGGAACAGGTGGTGTTCGATCTGGTGCGACAGGTTTCCGCTCATGATGTGGAACAGCGGTGTGCCGGTGATGTTCGCGGAGCCGAGCATCTGGCGCAGGTACCACTGACCGCGGGTCTCGTTCGCTGTTTCTTCCTGGGTGAAAGTCTGTACCCCGGAAGGGAAGTGACCACAGAAGATGATCGAGAACGTCCACAGGTTGCGGACGAGGTTCGCACTGACGTTGCCGACGAGGGTGGTGACGAAGAACGGGCCGGTGAGCGCCGGGTACACGACGTAGTCCTTGAGCACCTGTCGGCTGGCCTTGCGCCACATCCCCTTGACCAGGCCTTTGATGTCGGTCCACTTGCGCTTGCCCTGCACGATGTTCTCGGCCTCGAGGTCGTGGAGCATCACGCCCCACTCGAACAGGATCATCAATGCGCTGGCGTAGACGAGGTTGCCCAGGTAGTAGGGATTCCAGCTCTGGTCACGGTCCATACGCAGGATGCCGTACCCGATGTCGCGATCCTGACCGACGATATTTGTGAAGGTGTGGTGCATGTAGTTGTGGCTGTGACGCCACTGATCGGCAGGACAGACTGTGTCCCATTCGAACTCGCGAGAGTTGAGGCTCGGCTCACGCATCCAGTCGTACTGGCCGTGCATGACGTTGTGACCGATTTCCATATTGTCGAGGATCTTCGACACGCTCAGTGCGCCCACGCCGGCCAGCCAGGCGGGCGGGATGAACGGGAAGTACATGAGGGCGCGGCCCGCGACCTCGAGGGTGCGCTGCGCCTTGATGATCGAGTAGATGTAGTCGCGGTCCTTGTCGCCGAGGTCGGCGACCACGCGGGCCTTGAGGGCATCGAGCTCTCGGCCGAGCTCGTCGACCTGGTCTTCGGTGAGGACTAGTTCCGTGGTTGTCATGATGACTCCTTGGATAGCGGTCGGGTGTTGCGGGGGCTGGACTCAGTCAAGTGATGACCGTCAGATGTCGATGACCGTCAGATGTCGATGACGCAGTCACCGACGGGCTTGCTGATGCACAGCTGGATGTGTTTGTCGGATTCGGTGTCGGTCTCGCCGGTGAGGATGTTCTTCGTCAGACCGGACTTCTTGACCGCGCTGCACGAGAAGCAGATGCCCATGCGGCACCCGAATTCTGGTGTCAGACCGGCATTCTCGGCCTGCTCGAGAATCGAGTTGCCATTGTTCTCCGCCTCGGTACCGCTGGCGGCGAAGCTGAGCCGACCTTGTGCCGGAGCGTCGTCGTCGACGTCCGCCGGCGTGACGAGCACGAATTGCTCGGTGTGCAGGTTCGCCTCCACGCCGAGATCGGTGAGATGGTCGGAGACCGATTCATGAAGGGCTGGCGGTCCGCACAGGAACACCTGCGATGTGCCGAGGTCGAGACCGGCCAGGTGGTCGGGCCGGAAGTGGCCGCCGGTGTCGGTGTCTGTCTCGGTCGCCGGCCTTGTGAAGTGGGTGGTGATGGTCCAGTCAGGACGGGCCGCAGCGATGTCCGCCAGTTCGGTCGAGTACGGGTGGTCCTCGGCGCTGCGCGTGTAATGAACGAATGTGACGTCACCGCGATGGTTCTCGTCTACAAGTGTTCTCAACATTGAGAGTACGGGTGTAATGCCGCTGCCGCCGCTGATGAACAGGAGGGAATCGGGGCGCTCGGCAGGCAGGGTGAAGGTGCCGGCTGCGGGCTGCAGGCCCAGCACCTGTCCACTCCTGACGTTCTCGCGCAGATGCTTGGAGACGAATCCATCGTCGTGGCTGGTGAGGGTCAACTCGATGGTGTCGGGGTGGTGCGCGCTACTGGCCGGCGAATAGCAGCGGCTGTGGCGCACCCCCTTGATAACGGTGCTGAGCTGCACAAACTGGCCGGCATCAAAGCCGGTCCATTGCCGGGTGGGGCGCAGGGTCATCGTGACCGAGCGGGGTGACCGGCGATCGACGGCGATCACTTCGGCGCGCAGGTCGGTCCAGGTGATGCGTGGATCGACGAGTTCGAGGTAGCGGTCGACGGGGTGGGGTGTCAGGGCTGCTTCGAGCACCGAACCGAAGAATCCGGAAAGTGACTTGGTCATCCGCGTGTCCTTTCATTTCAGTGCACATCTGTACACAGACAGTGTGGCACCACCTGACCCCATCGAGTCAAGGAAACAATGTGTAACCGCCATCACGTCCGGCTTGGTGCCTTCGGGGACCAGCGGGTGCACAGACGTACACTGACCTGCGTGTCGCGGACGTCGAAACACCACAGCTCGGGTACTCGCAGTACCCGGCGCGTTTCACCGTCGGTCGAGCGCCTCGACGATTCGACCCGCACCCGCGCCGAACAGAAGAGTCGGACCCGGCAGGCGTTGCTCGATCAGACCCTCGAGCTGGTGGGTGAGCGCAGTTTTTCCTCGATCAGTCTTCGGGAGGTGACCAAGCGCGCCGGTATCGTCCCGACCGCGTTCTATCGGCATTTCGCGTCGATGGAGGAGGTCGGGGTCACGCTGGTCGAGGACTCCATGCGGACGTTGCGTCGCATGCTGCGTGACGGCAGGCGTGATCTCGCGGCCAGGGCGGCCGTGCCCACCGCGAAGGAGTCGCTGGCGGTGCTGGTGCGGCAGGCGCGTGCCAACGAGGCGCAGTTCCGTTTCCTGGTGCGCGAACAGTACGGCGGTATCAGTGAGGTGCGCCGAGCGATCGACACAGAGCTGAAGTTGTTCTCACGCGAACTGGCCATCGACCTGTCCCGGATCCCGGAACTGGCCAACTGGCCTGCCGACGACCTCGAGGTCGCCGGAGACCTGATCGTCACGGTGATGCTGCACGCGGTCGCGGAGTTGGTCGAACTCGACCGCCGCAACACACACGAGGAAGACGAACTGATCCGGCGCACCGAAAAGCAACTGGTGATCGCGTTTCTGGGCATGGGTCGCTGGCAGCCGTCCCAGGAGTGAGCGGGCCGACGTATCCGCCGCCAGATCATCCATCTGTTCAGACCACACGGCTGCGTGGCGGTGTCCTACCCCATTAATATTGTTTCCCTTGAGCGGCCAGAGTCGGCCGCGCAGGTGCTGGGAGGCAAACCGATGGTCGAAGGTTCGCGGACGGGCACTCAATTCGGGGTGTATCGCCTCGACGCCCTGATCGGTCGTGGCGGGATGGGTGAGGTGTACCGCGCCTACGACACGGCGAAGGACCGTACCGTCGCTCTCAAGCTCTTGAACGTCGAGTTGGCGCAGGACCCGACCTATCAGGAGCGCTTTCGCCGGGAGTCGCATGCGGCGGCGCGGCTGCAGGAACCACACGTCATACCCATCCACGACTGGGGCGAGATCGACGGCGTCCTGTACATCGACATGCGGCTCGTGACCGGCCAGGACCTGCGGGCAGCGCTGCGCGAGGGTGGCGCGATGGATCCCGCCCGCGCCGTCAAGATCATCGAGCAGGTGGCCGGAGCCCTCGACGCCGCGCATGCCGACGGGCTCATCCACCGAGACATCAAGCCGGAGAACATCATCCTGGCCGAAGGTGACTTCGCGTACCTCGTCGACTTCGGGATCGCCCACTCCGGCGACGATTCGCAACTGACCGTCGCGGGGCTGGCGATCGGCTCGTACCGGTACATGGCGCCGGAGCGATTCGACAACGATCGCGTCACCCCGATGGCAGACGTGTACTCGCTGACCTGCGTTCTGCACGAATGTCTCACCGGTTCGACGCCGCATCAGGCCGACACGATCAGTTCTGCGGTCAAGGCGCACGTGCTGAACCCGGCGCCGCAGCCCTCTCGCGTCCGACCGGGGGTCCCTGTCGGGTTCGATCAGGTCATCGCGCAAGGGCTCGAGAAGCGGCCCGAACATCGCTACCAGACCGCGGGTCAGCTCGCGGTTGCTGCGAGGGCTGCGCTCACCGGATCGAATATCCCTGCCCCGCAAACAATTGCGACCGGATTTCCGGGCGGGGGGTTCGCCTACGCGCCGCCGACGACTCCCGGTATGGCGCCCGCCGGCACGGGCCCGCAATACAACCCGACGATGTACAGCGGCCCGGTGGCCCCTCCGCCGAACTTCGGGACAGGTCAGCAACCGGCGTACTTCACGGGTCCGCAGCCGGGCGGGCCCGGCGGCGGGTCACAGTCGAAGGTCATCATCGCCGCCCTGGTAGGACTCATCGTGCTGGCCCTCGGAGGGCTTGCCGCGCTGTTGGTCTGGTACGTCGGCTCCAAGGACGACGCCGGTGACGACCCGGCGGTTGCGGTCAGCACGGTGACCGAGACCGCGGGCGGCCAGGTGCAGAACACCCAGGCCCCGGCGCCGGTACCCGCCGGCCCACCGCCGGGTTCCACACCGTGCCCGGCGGTGTACGGTCCCGTCGGCTCTCTCACCGGTTCGGCGATCGGGTCCGCGGTGACGAGTTGTGCTTTCGCAGAGGAGGTCCGGGTGAGTTACGCGGGCAGTGGGGCGCCGGGCCAGCCGCGGCAGATCTTGGCGACCAGCCCGGTCACGGGTGTCACGTATGTGATGATGTGCACGCCGGCCGGATCTGCGGTCACCTGCACGGGCGGAGAAAACGCTGTTGTTCACCTTTTCTGACGTGACAGGTCTCCGGGCGTCGCGACCGTCTGTACTCGCGACCGCCGTCGTGTGTGTGGCCCTGTCGTCGGCGGCGTGTACCGGTTCCGATGATCCTCCCGCATCGATCTCCACGTCGACGTCGACCACCACCGTCACGGTGCCGAGTCCGAATCCGTCGGCTGACCCGGCGACGAGGACGTCGGCGGTCGCCTCCGAGGTGCCCGGGTTCTCCCGCCGGCTGACGCAAAGTCTGCAAACGATGCTGAACGAGCAACCCGGTTCGGTCGGGATCGCCATCGGACCTGTCAACGGGACCACGCCCGCTCAGCTGTTCGGTGACCTGCCCACCGAGGTGTCGTGGTCGACCATCAAGGTCCCGCTCGCATTGGCCGCACTGCGGGAGGTCGGAGCGGTCGCGCAACCCGACATCAACCTGGCGATCATGAACTCCGACAACGCTGCGGCGGAACGGCTCTGGGAGATGTTGGGCACACCCACCGAGGCCGCGGCCGCGGTCACCGACGTCCTCCGAAGCGCAGGCGACACGACCACCGTCGTGCAGTCACAAAACGTTCGAGCCGGATTCACGGCCTTCGGGCAGACCGAATGGAGTCTGATGGAACAGGCGCGGTTCGCGTCGCAGCTCCCGTGTATGCCCGACAGCGCGGGCGTCCTGGCGTTGATGCGTGAGGTCGGGGGAACCCAGCAATGGGGCGTCCAATCGATCGAGGGGACTGCGGTCAAAGGTGGGTGGGGCCCGCAGCCCGATACCGAAGGGAATTACCTGGTGCGCCAGATGGCTGTGATACCCGTTGAATCGGGGGACGTGGTGGTCACCATGGCCACGACGCCAGACAATGGGACCTTCGAAGACGGGACCGCCGTTCTCGACGACGTCGGTGCATGGATAACGGAGAATCTCGACGAGCTACCTGCGGGGCAATGTTGAGTCGCGCGCGCAGGGCCGCCGTTGCACTCGCCGGGTCCGTCGTCCTGATCACAGGGCTCGTGGCCTGCGGCGACGACGAGCCGTCCGACCCGGGAAATCAGCGGTCCGTGACGGTCGTGGGCAACGGGCAGGTCGAGGGGGCGCCGGATACCTTGCGTGCCGACCTCGGCGTCGAGACCACCGGTGACGACGTCTCCACGGCCGTCAACGCGGCCAACCAGCAGATCTCAGCAATCACCGAGGCGGTGGTGAACGCCGGGGTGCCCCGCGAGAACATCCAGACGCAGCAGGTCACCCTGAGCCCGGACTACTCCGATCCGGTGCCGGGTGGGTCCAGTCAGATCTCGGGATACCGGGCGACCAACTCATTGCGGGTCGACATCACCGACCTGACGAAGGCATCGAACGTACTCGAGGTCGCTGTCGAGGCCGGAGGGAACTCGACCCGGATCAGCAACGTCTCGTTCGTCATCGACGACGACTCCGATCTGGTGGTCAACGCCCGCGAGCAGGCGTTCAACGACGCGCGCGATCGCGCCGATCAGTATGCCCGGCTCTCGGGCGACGAGTTGGGCAAGGTGCTGACCATCGACGAGACATCGTCGGGTCAGCAGGTGCAAGCCGGCGAACGGTCCACGATGGACAGCAGCGCCGTCCCCCTGGAACCGGGCCAGCAGACGGTCAGCTTCTCGGTGACGGTGAAATGGCAACTGAAATGACAGTTCACCAGGGTGAGAATGATGAGTGAAGTCGTAGGGATGAACGGCGAGTCCATTGTGTTCGATGGCGCGACAGTTGCGAAGTTCCGCCATCACGGGAAGGACGAGGCTGCTCGCAACCCGGTGTCGACGTTCCGTGAGTACACCATCAAGGAAAAGACCTCGTTGCTGGGCAAGCCCAAGAAGCCGCCTCAGTTCGACGTGCTGCTGGCGATGTCGTCGTTCATGAGCCTCACTGTGGACGAGGCCGGCAAGTCCGCTGTCGAGGCGCTGATCGCCGAGGTGCGCTCGGCCGCCGGACGATGAGAACGGCCCGCCCCACCAGATGTGGTGGAAGCGGGCCGATGTTCGCGGCGAGGATCAGTCGTCCGTGACGACCACGTTGACGTCGATGTTGCCGCGCGTCGCGTTGGAGTACGGGCACACCTCGTGGGCCTTGTCTGCCAGCTTCTGCGCGGTCTCGTGGTCGAGGTTCGGCAGGGCCACCTCGAGCTCGACGGCGAGGCCGAAGCCGCCGTTGTCCAGGCTGCCGATCGCCACCCGGGCGCCGACGGTCGAGTCGGTGACGTCCGCCTTCTCTTGTCCTGCGACCATACGCAGGGCCGAGTGGAAGCATGCCGCGTAGCCGGCTGCGAAGAGCTGCTCGGGGTTGGTGCCGACCCCGCTGCCGCCCATCTCCTTGGGGATCGACAGATCGAGGTCGACCTTGCCGTCGGAGGTGCGTGCGTGGCCGTCGCGGCCTTCGCCGGTGGCCAGTGCTTCGGCGGTGTAGATGGCTTTCATCTGAGGTGCCTTTCGTTGTGAATTGCTCACGAGTCGGCGGATGTGCCGACGTCGCGGAGGGCTTGGGTCAGAGCCTGGACCGCATCGCGGAGGTTCTCGATCTCGGAAACACTCAATCCGCTTGCGCCGAAGAGGTTTTCGGGGATGCACTGAGCCTGGGATTCGAGTTCACGACCGGACTCGGTAAGTGTTATCTCGACGGACCGCTCGTCGGCGGCGGATCTTCGGCGCTGAACGAACCCGATGGCCTCGAGTCGCTTGAGAAGCGGCGACAGCGTGCCCGAATCGAGGTGCAGCCGCTCGCCCAGTCTGCGAACGGTGACCTGCTTCTCTTCCCACAACACGAGCAGTACGAGGTATTGGGGGTAGGTGAGCCCGATCTGGTCGAGCAGCGGGCGATATGCGGCGGTGGTCGCCCGCGACGCCGAGTACAGCGCGAAGCACAGCTGGCGATCGAGATGAAGTGCGGTCACTCCTGAAGGATAGCCCACAATTCAGTTGTGCACAACTAAGACGGCCTCAATTCTGCGATCGCCCGTAGACACCGGCGACGTAGGCGGCCTGACCTGCATGTTGCAGATCGTCGGAGATCACGCTGATCAGCCGCACCCCCAGTGTCACCGCCGGCGTCCAGTTCTCGTCGACGACAGCGTCGAGATCCGCTCCGGACAGCGACCGCAGGTAGTCGAGTGTCCGTTCGTAGGTCGCATCGTGATAGCCGAGGAGCAGTTCTCGATCGGCTGCAACGGCGGCGACGTCGGCTGACGAGTGGCCATATCCGATGTCAGAGGCATCGAAGGGCAGCTTGAAGCGCTCTGCCCACCCGGCAGCCGTCCACACCTGTTCGGAGTCGGCGACGCCCGCGATGTGGTCATCCTGCACTCGGGTGAGGTGCCAGATGAGCCAGCCGATCGTGTTGGCGTCGGAATCGATGCGGTACGTCAGCGCTGGGGGAGGCAGCTCGTCGACGGTGGCATGGACAACGTCGTGTATCCGGGCGAAAGCATCGACCAAGATCTCGGACTCGTTCACGAGGTTCCTTCCGTTGGGGTTCGCCGAGTACCCGTTTCTCGTCTCCCTACGCGCGTCTGACCGGCAAACAGTGCGCAGGTGGGCTGCGCGTGCAAACGTGGTAGCCGTGAGTATCGAAAGCCCTGCGCTTGTTCTCGGCCCCATCCTGCGTTTCGTCGACTCCACGCGTGCCACCGTGTGGGTCGAGACCGATCGCGAATGCGCGGTGGAGGTCAGCACGTCGACAGGTCAGTCCGGGATGGAGCAGACCTGGGATGTCCACGACCACCACTATGCGGTGATCCAACTGCGCGGACTTCCCGCGGGAACCCTCATCGACTACACGGTGACGCTCACCGCTGCCGCTGATGTCGGAGAGGCCGGCGTCACCGTCCGGTCTGGTGGCCGACTCCACACTGCCGCGGACGACGCTCCTCTGACCGTCGCATTCGGATCGTGCCGACGTGGGGATACCTACGACGACGAATCCCTCAAGGCGATCGGTGCCGACGGGCTGGCGGGGTTGGCGCGCCGTGTCGCAGATCAGGGCCCCGACGAATGGCCACAGTTGCTGCTCCTACTCGGTGACCAGGTGTACGCCGACGATCCGTCGCCAGAGATCAAAGCGCTGCTGCGGGAAAGGCGAGCGGCCCGCCCCGATCCCGAACTCGGAGAGGAAGTACTCGAGGAGATCTGTGACTTCGAGGAATACACGTGGCTCTACCGCGAGTCGTGGGGGGTCGATGAGGTCAATGGTCTGATGGCGTCGATTCCCAGTTGCATGATTCTCGACGACCACGACTTACGCGACGACTGGAACTCTTCCCTGGACTGGCGCAAGACCATGGAGCAGAAGTCCTGGTGGCGCCGCCGTGTCATCGGGGCGTTCTCGTCGTATTACATCTATCAGCATCTCGGTAACCTGTCGCCCGACGAACTCGGGAAAGATGCTCTCTACGCGAAGATTCGGGCCGCGGCCACGAGCGATGAGCGGGAGAAGTTGTTGTCCGACTTCGCACTCCTGGCGGACAGTGAGCCAGAATCCGCTCGCTGGAGTTACGTGCGCGACCTGGGGAACACCCGGATCATCATGATCGATTCGCGGTGTTCTCGCGACCTTGATCCGGAGCGGCGCGCGATGCTCGACGACGTCGAGTGGAAGTGGCTCAGCGAGCGCGCAACCGAGACATCCGCCCGACACATTGTGTTCGGTACGTCGCTGCCGTATCTGATGCTGCCTGCGCTGCACCACCTCGAGCAGTGGAATGAAGCGGTGGCTCAGGGTGCGTGGGGCAGACGATTCGCCAAGGTCGGCGAGAAGCTGAGATTGGAGCTCGACCTCGAGCACTGGGCAGCATTCGGCAACTCCTTCCGGGACATGCTCGGTCTGGTCGATGAACTCGTGGATCACGCACGCCCTCCCGCCAGCATCCTGTGGCTCTCGGGTGACGTGCACTGCTCGTATGTCGCCCAAGCCGATCTGACCGACCGGGGCACCGAGCGGACCGCGTTGTACCAGTTGACGATGTCGCCGTTCCGGAATCCGCTCGAACGTCCGATCCGGGTGGTCAACCGCGTGGCCATCCGCAAGCCCATCGTGAAGTTCATGCGATTCCTCTCTCGGCGTGCCGGAGTCGGCGACGTGCCCATCACCTGGCAAGCGCAAGCCGGCCCGTGGTTCGACAATGGTGTGATGTCCTTGCGGCTCAACGGTGATCAAGCGTCGGTGCAGATCGACCATGCCTCCACCGGCGCCGACGGCACGCAACTGCTCACCCGTACCCACGAGATGGAGCTGACACCCTGACAACCCCGCCGCAGAGTTGACCCCGGCAGCTTCGACGCGCCGGGGACGGCATTTCGCTCTACGCTGTGCCCGTGATCCTCGTTCCGGGTACCCGAGTTGCCGGTGTCACCGTGCGCGCCCATCTGGGCAGCGGAGGGACCAGCGAGGTCTACAAGGTTCACAACCCGGTTGACGATCGGATCGAGGCACTCAAGGTCCTCGATACCGAGTTCACCGCCGTGGACGTCGCACGAACGCGGTTCGAGCGGGAGTTCGAGCTCGCCCGCACCCTCGAACACCCGCACATCGTGGCCATGTATCGCTCCGGCGAGATGGCAGGCGAGGTGCTCGGGCCAAAGCAGGTGCGCAGCGCGCTGTGGATGACGATGCAATACGTGGAGGGGACCACCGCGGCGGTGCTGATCCCGACACCGCACGGACAGGCACGGATGCCGCTGGTGTTGGAGGTGCTCACCCAGATCGCGGAGGCACTCGATTTCGCGCATCGCATGGACGTGCTACATCGCGATGTGAAACCGTCGAACATCCTCATCGGACATGAGACCGAAATATCGGCTGTGCTCACCGATTTCGGTATCGCGCGGTTCTTGGACGATACCCGCCCCGTCGCACAGAACGGACGTATCGTCGGCTCGATTCCCTACGCTGCACCCGAAATGCTTCAGGGTCAACAACTGTCGACAGCCACCGATGTCTATTCGCTGGCCTGTACCGTCGTCGAATTGGTCACGGGCAGGCCACCGTTCCCGTATCCCACGACCTTCGGGATCGTACACGCGCACATTGCCGGTGTTCCGCCCAAGGTCAGTGACCGGCGCAGGTGGCTGCCGCTTGCCCTGGACTCGATACTCGGCAAGGCGCTGGCGAAGAATCCGGCGGAGCGGTACCAAAGCTGTTCGGAGCTCATCGATCTGATCAAGAACGTCTTGCGTGACGTGCCGGTGCCACCGGACTCACCGCGCCCGTTCGGGTGGTCACGATTGCGGACGAGAGGTCGCTGACAGCGCATCCGGACGGCACGATGTCTGATCTTACGCAGTGTTCACGTTCCCCGAGTGTCGAGAACAGCGGACCGCGGTTAACGTTGCACACGTCTTATCTGAACAGTTGGATAGACGCCTGTGACTCCCCTTCGGGCACGGTGCAGCGGCGGACCGGAGCTGCCGGGGACCGCCCGCAACCGCACCGTGCTGCAGACCAATCGTGAGGATTTACAACGATGAGTACAACTCCGGTAGAGAGTTCGGGATACGACAACTCCGCGCTCGCCCATGAGGACGAGGGCTATCACAAGGGACTCAAGCCTCGGCAGATCCAGATGATCGCCATCGGCGGTGCCATCGGTACCGGCCTCTTCCTGGGGGCCGGAAGCCGACTCCGTGACGCCGGGCCGGGACTGTTCATCGTCTACGCCATTTGTGGCGTCTTCGTCTTCTTCATCTTGCGCGCCCTCGGTGAGCTGGTGCTTCATCGCCCGTCCTCGGGATCGTTCGTGTCCTACGCGCGCGAGTTCTACGGCGAGAAAACAGCATTCGTCACCGGCTGGCTGTACTTCTTCAACTGGGCCATGACCGCGATCGTCGACGTCACGGCCATCGCGCTCTACGTCCACTACTGGAGCATGTTCGAGGACATTCCCCAGTGGTCGATCGCCTTGGTCGCTCTCGTCTTCGTGCTCCTCCTGAACATGATCTCGGTGAAGTGGTTCGGAGAGATGGAGTTCTGGGCGTCGATCATCAAGGTGTTCGCACTGGTGGCATTCCTGGTCGTCGGCACCATCTTCTTGGCGGGACGCTTTGAGATAAACGACCAGGCAACGGGTTTCAGCGTTCTCAGTGACAATGGTGGGTTGTTCCCCACAGGTTTGTGGTCGTTGGTGCTGGTTACCTCGGGGGTGATTTTCGCCTACGCCGCAGTGGAATTGGTGGGCACCGCAGCCGGCGAGACCGAGAACCCGGAAAAGATCATGCCCCGGGCCATCAACTCGGTGATCTTCCGCATCGCGATCTTCTACGTCGGTTCGTTGGTCCTGCTCGCATTGCTGTTGCCGTACACCGATTACGCGGCAGGGGAGAGTCCATTCGTGACGTTCTTCGCCGCCATCGGTATGCCCGCCGCCGGCGGCATCATGAACATGGTGGTGTTGACCGCCGCACTTTCCAGCCTGAACGCCGGCTTGTACTCGACCGGCCGCACCCTGCGCTCGATGGCGATGAACGGCAGCGCGCCGCAGTTCACCGGAAAGATGAACAAGAATGGCGTGCCGTTCGGTGGCATCGCGCTCACCGGTGTGCTGACACTACTCGGGATCCTGCTGAATCTTGTTGTGCCCGAAGAGGCATTTAACATCGCGCTCGATCTCTCCGCGCTGGGGATCATCTCCACCTGGGGCATGATCGTCCTGTGCCAGATCCAGCTCTATCGTTGGGAGAAGAAGGGCATCCTGCAACGGCCCGCGTTCCGGCTGCCGTGGACTCCGTGGACCAGCTACGCGACGCTGCTCTTCCTCGCCGCCGTGACGGTCCTGATGTGCTACGACAACTACTGGAACCTCGTCGCCATCATCGTGATCACCCCGATGCTCATCGGAGGCTGGTACGCGGTGCGCGGGAGGGTCTTGACGATGGCAGAAGCGCGGGTCGGGTACACCGGTGAGTATCCGGTGGTGCCGGGGATCATTCCACCGGTGCCGCACCCAGAGCACGATCGCAAACATCACGATGGCGACGGTGACGAGCACTGACCCGTCTGTAGACACCTGGCCCGGGGGTGGCGGCATCGCTACCCTCGGGTTCATGGCGATCAACAAGAACGACACCGTGTCATGGAATACCCCACAGGGTCCCACCGAGGGCAAGGCCGTCGAGAAGCGAACCAAAGAGTTCACGTTCGACGGGCAGAAGTTCAAGGCCAGTGACGACGACCCGTACTGGATCGTGGAGTCGTCGAAGTCGGGGAAGCAGGCCGCTCACAAGGAGTCTTCGCTGAAGGCGAAGTAGGCGCGGCTGGAGAAGGAAAGGGGCAGGTCACCGGGGCCAACACGCAGTTGGTGTGGCCGGTTGACTCTGCCCTTACACGCAAAAAAGTGAGCTGGCGGCGATTGCTTCGCTCAGCCAGCTCACTTTTTTTGAAGTTTGGCGACTTAGATCGCGGTTACTCCGGTAGCCTGCGGGCCTTTTGCGCCCTGACCGATTTCGAACTCGACTCGCTGATTCTCTTCGAGGGTGCGGAAGCCGCCACCCTGGATCTCAGAGTAATGAACGAATACGTCATCCGAACCGCCATCGGGGGCGATGAAGCCGAAGCCCTTTTCGCCGTTGAACCATTTCACAGTTCCCTGTGCCATATTAAAGTACTTCTCTCTTTTTTCCTGCAGAACGCATGAACACGCCCCTGCACATAGTGTTGCACGGATCGCGGCAAACCGATAGCGGTGATCGAGATTATTTCTTCGTCGCAGGTGAGAAGGCCTTCGCCGGGCGTGCCGCGCGGACATGGGCCGGGGTCGGGCGAGCGACCGAGAGCGGGTGCAGTGCCACCGAGACGGTAGCCGTCGGCCGGGTGGCACGGTAAGTTCTGTTACGCCGGAAGTGTTGCGATGCACCGGAATTGCTGTCTCATGACCTGCGTCGGGAACGGGCTCGAGCACCGTAGTACTCGATCCAATCGAGTTCCAATCCGCGATCGCTATCTTGCAGCGATGAACCTCTCGAAGATAGGATCAGCCACCGCCGTAGCGGCCATGGCGCTCGCAGTGACCCTTGCCGGCTGCGGTAGCGACAGCAGTTCGGACAGCAGCGCGTCCTCGACGACATCGTCGGCGGCTGCATCGACGTCGTCGGCGAGCACCAGCGAATCGCTTGAACCGCGGGACATCGACGACGCTGCCGGCACCAACTTCACGATCGCCGACTACATCAAGGACAACAACATCAAGGAGACGCCCATCAAGATGGGTGATCCGGACGCGCCGACCATCGATCTGCCGATCCCGGAGGGGTGGTCGCCGGCCGGCGACGACACACCGGATTATGCGTACGCGGCAATCGTCTACACCGGCGAGGACGCATCGGGGTCGGACTACACGCCCAACTTCGTGGCCTTGATGTCGAGGCTGGAGGGCAACGTCGACGCCGACGCACTGATCGAGGCGGCGGGCGGTGAGCTCAAGAATCTGCCGAGCGCGGAGATCATCTATGAGCGCGAAGCTACGCTGTCGGGCTTTCCCGCCTACGAAATCGCGGCCACCTACGACCTCGAGGGCACGGAGGCTCTCAGCGCGCAGAAGACCGTGATCATCACCACGCCCAGCGGAGAAACCTACATCCTGCAGCTCAACGGAACGAGCGATCAGGCGCAGGCCGACATCCTCGGCGACGCGGCGAACACCATAGACACGGCGACGATCGAACCCTGATCATCCCGCCGATTCGGTGAGGCGGTTGCTCGCGGGCCGGAGTTCACGGCGCGCGGGCAACCGCTGTTCCCACACCCGCTCGCCAGATGCCCGGGCCGTCAGCGTCGCGCGGTGCAACGTCGTCCGGGCCTGGTCGAGGTGACCGTGCTCGGCCTCGGCCTCGGCGAGCAACATGAGGTACAGCGGCACAAAGATCCTGGTACCGCCGGACGTGTGCTCCAGCAGCGCATCACGAATCTGCGAGGTGGTGTCCGGTCCGCCGAGTTCGAGGGCACGTGCCCACGCCTGGATGAGATGGGCCGATCCGAGCAGATCCGCCGTACCGGCCGTGCGTTGCAGCTCGACGATGATGTCAGCTGCAGCGCGGGCAGTTCCGGCGATATCACCGACGATTGCGTTGACCTGTAGCAGGTTGACCGAGATCACGGCCGCCGCGAAGCCGTTGCCACGGGCGTTCGCCATGTCTATACCGTTCTGCACCATCGCGCGGGCGCGCCCGGCATCGCCACGCAGTGCATGCACCTCCGCGGCGATCCCGAACACACGCACGTCGAACGAGAGGTTTTGTCCTGGGTCTGCGCGGGCACGTTATCGACGAGATCGTCTGCGGCCCGCAGGGCGGCGTCGAGGTCACCATCCATGAAAGCGGCGACCGCGCGGTTGTAGTAGCCCGCCGCGCCCGCGATCGGGTCGCCGGTGGTGGCGTACAACGTCAGCAACCCTTCGCCGAGCGAACCGGCCTCTCGGTAATTGGCCGTTGCGACCAGCATCGCGCACCGTAAGGCCACCGCCGCGGTGAACCCGCTGTTGGTGGACATCGCCAGACCGGCGTCAAAGGCGTTGGTGAGTGCCGTGGTGGCCTCCTCGGAGGCGTGGCCACGAAGAACCGCCAACACCGATGCGCGCTGTAGCCAATGGCGCGCTTGACGCTCCAGGCGCGAGTCGCCCTCGGGCAGTCGATGGGTCATCTCCAATGCCCGCTCGGTGAGTTCGGCGATGTCGGCGTATTCGGACCGCGAGACCGACCTGCGAAGAGCGTTGTCCAGTAGGTCTGACGCGACCTCGGGTTCGAGTTCGCCGCCCGCGCGCCAAGCGTGCTCCGCAGCCGCGATCGCGCGGTCGTAGCCGGCAGTCTCGGCCTGGGCGGCAAACGCCCGCGCTATGCGGGCGTGACCCACTTGCTTTCGCGTGGAGGGGTATTCCGCGACTGCCACTTCGCGGACGACGTCGTGACTGAACCAGTACCGCTGAGGCCAGCCCGGTGCTGACCGACAGCAGGCCGATTCGGCATGCAGGGGCCAATCGGCTGCGCAATTCTGCCCCGGTGGTCTCGAGAACCTCTGCGAGAAGTTGTGATTCGACACCGACGCCGATCATGCCGGCGATCCCGAGGGCTTCGCGCGTCCTCTTGGGGAGATCGAACATGCGTCGACGGACGACCCCGACGACCGCGTCCGGCATCCCGGCCAGCTCGACTGTCGTGGTCTCTGGGTGCAGGTGCCCCTGCGTGTGCAGTAACCGGACCAGCTCGCAAACATAGAAGGGGCCGCCGGTGCGCTTTCGCAGAGAGTCCACGAACGCCGCAGATGCCTCCACGCCCGTCTCTGCGAGCACGAGGTCACGCAGGGACTGGTCTGTCAGCGGCTTGAGGGCGATGACCGTGGTGCCGGGTCGGCTGAGCAGTCGATCGAAGACGTCGGCGCGGTGCAAGTCGTCCAACACGACAATGGTCGGGGTATGCCCGATCAACAGGGCGATGACCAGGGCTATCTCGGTCGGTGCTTCGAACCGGGACTCCAGCGCCTCCGCGGTGAGGTGGCTGGTGTGCGCACCGTCGTGCGACCCGAAGCTCTGAAAGATGACGGTAGCCACGATGTGCGCCTGCTCGAGCGCGGCGGGGTCGGCGCGTTCGGAGAGTCGGCGGATGATGTGGACCCACGCCCACATCGGTGGTTCGCGGACGCCGTCCGGCTGGCCGGACCAGGCAGATGCCATTCCCCGACTCGTGCCGTCATCGATCACCGCCGACGCCAGTGTTGTCTTACCCATTCCAGAGGCCCCTCGGATCACGGCCACTGATCCGTGGCCGAGCGCCATCCGATCGAGGAGACCCTTCAATCGGGTCAGCTCGGCAGACCGACCGACAAGTCCTTGTCGTTGTTCGGTCGCGACCGCTACCGGCGAGATCTCGACACGTAGCGGCGCGTACTCGAGGTCGGGGGATTGGTTGGCGATGTCCTCGCGCAGTCGTTCGAGCGCCACTCCTGGCCGAACGCCCAGTTCGGTGTCGAGCTCGGTGCGTGCACGGTAGGCGCGCAGGGCCTCCGCTCGCCGACCCGACCGGTACAGCGCGAGCATCAGCTGGCCCCAGACCCGTTCGTGGAGTGGATCGATGGCCAACTGGTCTTCGAGGCCAGCAATCAGTTCAGTGTCACGGCCGAGCAGCAGTCCCGCTTCGAAATAGCCCTCGGTGGCGACCGAACGCAACGCGCCGAGCCGGTGGATCTCGTTGTCGGCAAAGCGTTGATGGCGGAAATCGGCGAGGGCTGGGCCACGCCACAGGTCGACGGCGGCTTTCAGGTCTCGTTCAGCAGCAACCGGGTCGGCCACCGTGAGTGCTTTTCTCCCGGAAGCGGTGAGTCTTTCGAACGTCGTGATGTCGACGGTGTCCGTGCGGGTGTCGAGGCGGTATCCGGTGGCATCGGTGATCAGCCGCCTTCCTCCGCCGGCGTCGTCCAGGGTGCGCCGCAGGTTTGCGACGTAGGCGCGCAAAGACGTGATCGGTTTGGCCGGTGGGTTGTCATCCCACACGAGTTCGGTCAACCGGTCCACATCCCCGCAGGTTCCAGCGTTGAGGAGGAGGATCGCCAGAACGGCTCGCTGCTTGATCCCGCCGAGGGAGAGGGGGCGTCCGGCGGCGCAGACTTCCATGTGCCCGAGCAGCAGGTATTCCACGCGCGGATTGTATGCGCGTTGTGGTTCGGGGGTGATGGTTCGCAACCTGATCGTATCGGTGGCCGGACAAAGCGGACACCTGTACGCGGACACGAGCGATCCACCAATCCAGTGTGATCTGAATGCGGCAAGGCAAGGGGAAGTACCCTACGGCCACCGTCCTGGCGGGAATTGTGAATTACAGTGGGGACAAATCGGGTGTGAATGCCGCCTGGTTCAATGTGACGTCGGCTGAGTTGGTTGCGGTGTAGGAATGGAGTCGATCGGGAACAATGGCATGTGCGTCTTGCCGGGAGACAAAGATGTGTCCTGCCAAACGCATGATTTCCAAAGTGGGGGGTACTAGTAACCGGCAGGGGGGTGCATTGAGTTCATCAGCGGTATTCCGGTTCACTGCGGTGATCTGCAGCGTTCTGATTGCATCCACCGGCGTATTCGCATGTTCGACCCGATCACCTTGCTCGGTGGATACGGCAACCTTCGACATTGCCGCCCGCACGTGTCTGCGATTCGGCGTCGGTACGCCGGGAGGGCTGTCGGCATCCGATGAGGTGACAGCAGTGGCCGGTCTGGTCGGTGAACGTCCGAGCATCGTCCTGGCCTTCTCGGACTTCGCGGCGGCTCCTCCGATCGGCGGTCTCGATCTGGTGCGCCGTACGGGCGCCGACCCGATCGTGACCTGGGAGCCCTGGAAACACCTCGGCCGTGACAACTATGACCATTCGGCCTTCTCGATGGAGTCCATCATCGCCGGAGCGCACGACGACTACCTCTACCGCTGGGCCGACGAACTCGCAGCGTGGGGGCAGACCGTCTACTTGCGTTTCGCTCACGAACCGAACGGCACCTGGTACCCGTGGAGCCAGGCGGGCGGCACCTCACCCGAGACGTACGTGCAGGCTTGGCGGCATGTGAGGGATATTTTCGCCATCAAGAACGTGCAGAACGTCCGATGGATTTGGGCACCGAATGTTGTTCTCGACGGCGAACAATTGGTGGACTGGTATCCCGGCGACGATGTCGTCGACGTCATCGGAATCGATGGATACAACTGGGGTACTTCAATACCCGGGGGCGAGTGGACCTCACCACGAGAACTGTTCGGTGAATCCTTCGCTCAGCTCCGGGACTTTTCCTCCGGCAAACCCATTCTCGTCACCGAAGTGGGCAGTGCAGAGCAAGGTGGCTCCAAACCTGAATGGATTGTAGACCTCGTCGACTATTTGGCGGACGCGGCAGCAGTCTCAGGGTTTGTGTGGTTCGACTTCAACAAAGAGGCCGACTGGAGTATCGATAGTTCTCCCGGATCAGCAGCGGCGATGACCGAGGCGTTGCAGAAAGCGTTGAATCGATGAGTGTCGACACCGAGATCGCAGAAATCCAGCTCGTTCTTCCACCCGAAGTCGAGGAGAAGCGGCTGCGCTCTCTCGATCAGTTACAGATCCTCGATTCGCCACCGGAAGATCGATTCGAACGGGTGACCCGGATGGCCAGGCTCATCTTCGGTGTCCCGATGGCGTCGGTCGCGCTCCTCGATCGGGATCGGTTGTGGTTCAAGATGGTGGAGGGACTGCCGTTGTCAGAGGTACCGCGCGCAGAGACCGTATGTCAGACAACTGTGGCGCGCACATACACCAAGCCTGCGGATCCGGCCCTGATCGTCGATGACCTCGAGCGGGTACCCGAGTTCGCCCGGTTACCGGGTGTGGGCGGCGAGGGCGGCGTCAGGTTTTACGCCGGCTACCCCTTGTACGGGCCGGGTCATCAGCCGGTTGGAACGTTCTGCGTCTACGACACCTCGCCCCGGACCTTCGACGAGTCCCAACAGGCGACGTTTCGCGAACTGGCTGCGTGGGCTCAGCGTGAACTCGAACGTGCAGACGATCTCGAACGCGCCGCCGCCGTCCAACGCCAGTTGCTGCCCGCTCCGCTGCACGGGATAAGAGGGTATTCGGTGCGGTCGATGTGTGTGCCTGCTTACGCCGTCGGCGGCGACTTCTATGATCACTACCTCACCGACGAGGGCGCGGTGTTCTCCGTCGCGGACGTCATGGGCAAGGGGCTGGGTGCGGCCATCCTGACCGCCAGCGTGCGGTCGGCATTGCGTGGGGCGTCCAAAGCCCTAGAGCATGCGAAGCCGGGGACGAGTCTCGGCGAAGCGGTCTCTCTGGTGGCCGGCCATGTCGCGGATGACCTCTCCAGCACCGAGAGCTTCGTGACGTTGTTCCACGCCCGGCTCGAGCGCTCGACGGGACACGTCGACTACATCGATGCCGGGCACGGGCTCGGCCTTGTTTCCCGGAAAACCGGGGGCGTCGAGCCGTTGCCGGGTTGTGGGCTCCCGTTGGGTGTTCTCGTCGACGAAGTGTGGACCGCCGAAACCGTCACCCTTCACCCGGGCGACATGTTGATCGTGGTGTCCGACGGGCTGCTGGACCTGCTGTCCGAAGACAGCGATGCACATACCGTCCAGGACTTCGTTCGCGGGCATTCCGATCCCACGACGCTGTGCTCCGCGGTGGCCGCGCTCGCGTCGAGCAGTGCACCGCTCGACGATGTCACGGTGGTGGCGGTGCGCCGGGACGACGTGGGATGACGGATCGCCGCGTCGAGGCCCAACGGGACCTCAGGACGACGCCTTCGCCGTGGTTACGCCTCTTGATCGTGATCACGGCGATCCTCGGTGTCAACTACGTGGTCTGGCGCTGGTTGGTCTCGGTGAACTGGGAGGCCTGGTGGATCGCAGTTCCCCTCGTGGTCGCCGAAACGTACAGTCTCATCGATTCATTGCTGTTCGGTCTGACCATGTGGCGTTTGCGGCGCCGCGGAGAACCGGGCGAGCCGCCCCAGGGCGCCACAGTCGACATCTTCATCACCACTTACAACGAGCCCATCGAGATGGTGATGGGTACTGCGCAGGCGGCAGCGCGCGTCCGGTACCCGCACACCACCTGGATACTCGACGACGGTGACCGGCAAGAGTTGGCGCAGCTGGCGAAAGAGCATGGCATCGGCTATCTGACCCGAACCGAGAGTTGGGTCGACAAACCACGACATGCCAAGGCCGGCAATCTCAACAACGCGTTACTGCAGACAGACGGCGAGTTCATCCTCATCCTCGACGCGGACCAGGTCCCAGAGCCGCAGATCCTCGAGCGCACCCTGGGTTACTTCCGGGACGAGAAGATGGCGTTGGTGCAGACGCCGCAGTACTTCGTCAACGTGCCGCCCAACGATCCGCTGGGTAGTCAGGCACCGTTGTTCTACGGGCCGATCCAGCAAGGCAAAGACGGCTGGAATGCCGCGTTCTTCTGTGGCTCCAACGCGGTACTGCGGCGTGAAGCCCTGATGCAACTGGGCATCACCGGCTATGTGCGCGCCATCGAGGAAGGCATCGAGGAATCGCTGCGGGCGGCCAAGGCCGTGATCAGGAAGACCCGCAAGCAGGTCCGGAAAGACAATCCCGAGGCAATCGCGGCACTGGATTCGGTCGACGACGCCGTCCGGGTCGCACGGGCCGAACTGAAAGCGGAGAAGCAACTCGCCGACATCACCTACGACTTCCAACAGCGGGTGGACGTGGCGGCGAGGTTGCTTGTCGAGTCCGACATGCAGATGATCCGAGCCGACCTGGAAGCGATCGCGGCCCTCAACGATCTCGCCGAGAATGAGTCGGGTGCCGCGCCACTCGACGAGGATGCCTTCGCGGCCCTCGCGGGTCGCGAGTGGTCACCGCTCGGGGCCCTGGAATCCATTCGGGCGATGATCCGCGCGGTGGATGTCGGGCGAGACGACGAAGCGCAGCCGATGTTGCCCCTGGCGACGATCTCGGTCACCGAGGACATGGCGACCTGTATGCGCCTACACGGAATGGGCTGGCGGTCGGCCTATCACGATGAGGTGCTCGCGCTGGGGCTGGCGCCCGAAGACGCCAAGACGATGATCACACAGCGGCTGCGTTGGGCTCAGGGCACTATTCAGGTGATGTTGCGGGAGAACCCGTTGGTGCAAAAGGGCCTCACCATCCCGCAGCGGCTCATGTACTGGGCCACGATGTGGAGTTATCTCGCCGGGTTCGCGGCGGTGGCGTACATCGCTGCGCCGGCGGTCTATCTGATCTTGGGCATACTCCCAGTCCAAGCCCTGAGCTTCGACTTCTTTGTCCGACTGATCCCGTTCCTCGTGCTCAATCAGCTGTTGTTCTTCATCATCGGGCGCGGAAAGTCCACCTGGCGCGGGCAGCAATACAGCTTGGCGTTGTTTCCGGTGTGGATCAAGTCGTGCACCACGGCTTTTCGCAACGTCTACTTCAAGCGGCCGCTCGGGTTCGCGGTGACACCCAAGACCCGACAGGAGCAGAACGCAGTGCCCTGGCACCTGATCCGGCCCCAGCTCGTCGCCATGACCGTGTTGGTGGTGGCGTCGTTCATCGGGATCGTGCAGCTCTATCGAGGTGCGGTCTCGGTGCTCGGTGTCGGCGTGAATCTCTTCTGGGTGTTGTTCGACCTCGTTGTACTCAGTGTCGTGATCCAAGCGGTCCGCTATCGCGGATCGACAACCGAAGGGAAATGATGAGCAGCTTCGAAACGCGTACCACCGGTGGGGGTGCCGTGGTTCTGCGGCCAGAGGGAAGGCTCAACATGGTCGCCGCCCCCGCCATGCGCGAACAACTGCACAAGCTGGTGGAGTCGGGATCCACCAAGATTGTCATCGACCTCTCGGCGACGGATTTCATCGACTCGTCGGGCCTCGGAGCGCTCATCTCCGGATTGAAGGTGGCCCGGCAGGCCGGTGGCGACCTGCGTATCGCGGCTCCGTCCACCCAAGTCGAGTCGGTGTTGTCGCTCACCAACCTCAATCGCGTATTGCGCTCGCACCCCTCGGCGGACGGCGCGTTCGATGCCGACTGACAACAACCCCGTCGGGAGAGTTCTCGAGGAGGTAGCGGAGCCGGATACGGTCGAGCGGGTGCATCTGCTCTTGTCCGAGCTGCTGGCCGCTGCGCCGGTGAACGACATGGATGCAATGCAATTCGAATTGGCCCTGGCCGAGATCGCGGCCAACATCATCGAGCACGCGAAGAATGCCGACGGGGGGCGCGTGTCGATCCGCGTCGAACTCGAGGTGCGTCCGGACAG
Organism: Williamsia sp. 1135; assembly: GCF_002095395.1. Classification (GTDB taxonomy): domain Bacteria; phylum Actinomycetota; class Actinomycetes; order Mycobacteriales; family Mycobacteriaceae; genus Williamsia. The sequence continues at coordinate 22,249 of NZ_MJEI01000102.1, read as the reverse complement.
TATCGTCGCGAAGCTTTCCGACGACGGAGAGCAGGCCCGGGTGGACCTCAAATCCGTCGAGTTGCCGGACGAGTTGTCCGAGCGCGGCCGGGGTCTTGCCATTGCACTCACCGTGCTCGATGAATTGTCCTATCGGCGCGCAGGTCACCGAAATCAGTGGACGCTGGTACGAAACCGCACGCTCTGAAGAGCTGTCGCTGTGCCCCCAGTCGGACTCGAACCGACACTTGGCGGATTTTAAGTCCGCTGCCTCTGCCGATTGGGCTATGGGGGCGAGCCGTTCGGCGAACCCCAACAGAATCTCACGATCGTTTCGGGCAGTCGGGACGGGGGAGCCCACGACGCCCCGAAACGTTACAACGACCATGGTCAAGATAGGTGCCGCGTGCCATAGTCCTACTTATGGAATGGCAGACTTGTGTCCATGTCTGACGTTTCTTCTCGTCGTAGCCGAGGTCGACCGCCGGGACCGGGGGTCGACCCCGAAGCTCGTCGTGAGCAACTGCTCGACGCGGCCGAAGCCGAGATCGCTGCTCATGGAACAGATTTCGGTCTGGCCGGTGTCGCGAGCCGAGCCGGACTGACCCGGTCGGCGGTATACGCGGCCTTCGCCGATCGTGACGATCTCCTGACCGAGCTGACCCGACGGCACACGGATCGCATCATCGTCGGGATCGCCTCGGCGCTCAACGATGTCGACGAGCCACGCGCGCAGACGCGAGCAACGGTCGACGTGCTGGCCCGCTGGATGGAAGAGAACAGCAAGCTCGCGGCCGTGCTGGCACCCAGAATGCAATCAGGCGTGGGGGACTCGCATGTCACGGGGTTCCTGGAGCAGGTGCTCCAGGTCGGGTTCGAGCAGGTCGGCGGCAATCCGCGGGCAGCGGCGCCGTGGGCTCGCGCGCTGGTGGGAGCGATCTGGACGACCGTTGCGTGGTGGGGAAAAGCGCGAACGATGGATCGCGTCGAACTCGTCGATCACGTGACGGACCTGGTCTGGGAGGGCTTTGCGGGCGCGGGCGGTGCCGGTATCCGCTTGCCGGAGATGCAATTGCCCGTCACCGATACCGCGAGGGTGCTTGACGTGCTGGAACGATAAAGACACGATGTCTTTATGACTGCTTCCGATATCACCGGTGCGACGAATTGGGACGGCGTCCGGGCGCGTCACCCGGAGCTCGTGGACAAGCTGGACGCGGGTTTGGGCCAGGGCGACCCACTAGCGCAGGCCGCGATATCGGAGATGGTCGGACTCGCTGATTTCGGCTGGCGCGAGGTCTCGCATCCTCGACGACCCCCTCGGCCGGATAGATGAAGCTCCGCCTGCGCTGCGCGCGCTCCTCGATACCGCGTCGTCGCCCCCGCCCTGGTTCGACGAAGCTGTCGCGGAGGCCGGGGGACGTGCTTGGTGGAAGTTCGGGACCCTGCAGTCGAGCACGCTGTACCAATCGTTGATCTACGGCTATCAGGCCCGTGGATTCGTACGCCCGCTCGTGGCCACCGGTCAACTGGCCGACCACACCTACGACCGCGTGCTCAGCACCGGACGCTGGGTTGCGCTCGCAACCGCGCCTGGCCAGATGGCGCCCGGCGGCCACGGTTGGTCTCAGACGCTGAAGATCCGGCTCATCCACGCCATGGTGCGTCACAGCCTCCTGGTCGACGAAGACTGGAATGTCGCCGAGTGGGGCGTCCCGATCAATCAGACGTACAGCGCCCTGACCATCGGCGGAGGATTCCTCGCCCTGCCGATGACGGTGGCAGGCGACCTGGGGATTCAATACGCATCGGCTGAGCGTGAGGCGATCGCCCACCTGTGGCGTTGGATCGGCTGGGTGATCGGCGTCGACGATGCGCTGCTCCCCAAGAACTTCGCCGCGGCACAACAACTGTTCGACATTGGTGCGCAGTTCGAACTCGAACCCGATGAGTCGTCGAAAACGTTGACGCGAGCCCTTTTACGTGAGGGCTATCGGATCGAACTGCCACTCGTCCCTGATCCGGTGACGGCGGTCGTGAACGTGATGTTGCGGCCTATGTTGTCGATGTCCTTCTCGGCGATCTCGACCCGGTGGGTGGAGAAACCGGCTGCGGGCAAGATGGGCTTGCGACGCTCCCCGCTGCACCATCTGGTCGATGTGGCGCGCCCTGCCGTGCGGCTGCGGGAGGTGGTGCGTGCCATCGGTCTGCTCGGCAACGAGAGTCAGGTGGTCAACCGGGAGATGCGCACCGTCATGCGAGGTCTGGGTATGAACGCCGCGGAGATTGACAAGATCAAAACGGTGGCGTGAACGGTGCGGGTATTGGAACTGAACCAAGATCTGCCGTGTACGGCAGAGCAGGCGTGGCGGCTGATGACCGATCCGGATCAGATGAATCGTTGGTCGAGCGCCAAGATCGTCGGAAACGATCCGGGGGTCGACGATCGATATGACCGTGCCGGCGCCCTGCGCACGGTCATCACGCCGGCGCCGATCCGCTCGGTGCTACGGGAGGTCGTGGTCGCGGCGCGGCAACCGGAGGTTTCTCGTATCGCGTCTACGCGGGCCCGGCGGCCGTGCGACACCACAACGGACGCATCGAGATCGCCGAGACCGCCGCGGGCAGCACGGTTCGGTGGACCGTCGAGATGGCGTTCGTCGTGCCGGGCCTCGGTCCGCTCGTGGAGCGGGGACTGCGCAAAGAACTGGGCGCGTCCTTGCGGAAGCTTGCCGACGAGTCGCTGACCCCGCCGGCGGCAGCACCCGATCCGGGCGCGGATCACCAACCTCGCGATCTCGTGGATCTGCAGACGCTGCGGGCGACGGCGATCTCGACGCTGGCCGAGCAGCAGTCGATAGCGGCCGACTTGCGCGACGATGATGATCCCAAGCAGTGGTTCGCTCGCGTGTACGCGATCGTGACGGAGGAGATGATCGGCCTCGTCGACCGCGGCGACCTGCAGTACCCGGACTGGGCTTTACGACTCATTCCAGATTTCCACGTGCACTACCTGCGGAATCTGCAGGGGTACAAGCGAGGCGAAGAGATCGAAGGGCCGTGGCAGGTGGCCTGGTCGCGGTGTGAACAGACCGATCCGAGGCGTCCCATTCTACCGATCATCAGCGGCATGCTTGCGGGGGTGCGCGCGCACATCGAAAGCGATCTGCCACGCTCGCTCGCAGCTGTGTATTGAACAATTATCGAGACACGCACCACTACAAAGATTTCCGCGCCGACTACCTGGCCATGGCGGACGTGTTCGGAGTCGCCTCTGATCGACTTCTCGAGCAGATGCCACAGTCCTACAAACCGCTGTGGGTGCGGGCGTCCGTACGCCTGCCCGCCGAGGTCCGGTCGGTGTTGCTCAACAAGCGCACGTTCGACATTCCGAAGCATCGGCTCGCGGCGTTCGGGTACGGCTACGAGATCGTTCTCGACCGGGGCGAGGACGCCGACGAGAACGGCGTGCCCGCCCAGGGGTGAACGTCCGGACGGCCGATTGACGAGGCTAAGATAGTGCTGATAACTTAACGGCGATCACTCAAGGAATCGCCGAAGGGACATCCCAGTGCTGTCTTCACTTGCTCGTGGTGTGATCTCCGCGCCCAAACGCGTCCTCGGTTGTGCCCTGCTGGTGCTCGTGATTTGCGGCGTGCTGGGGTCGTCTGTGGCGGCCAATCTTTCGGGTGGCGGTTTCTCTGATCCGGACTCGGAGTCCGCCCAGGCGAGTCAGGTGTTGAGCGATACCTTCGCGCGGGGCGGCCTGCAAGTGGTCGTTCGTCTGCATCAGCCGGACACCACGGACATCGTCGACAGCAACACCGCACGCGCTGCGGGAGAGACGATAGTCCGGGAACTCGATGAGATGAGTTTCGTCGAGAATCCCATCATCTCTGCCTGGACGAATCCGGAGGCCGCGGGCGCATTGGTCTCCCGCGACCGCACCTCGGGCTTGATCGTCACCACCGTCTCCGGTGGCGACAAGGAGGCAGAGGCAAACGGAAAGAAGATCGACGACCGTTTCACCGATCCTTCCTTCACCTCACAATATCCCGGCGTCGATGTACTCGTGGGCGGACAGGCCCTGGTCTACTCGCAGGTGAACGAGCAGACCAGCCACGACCTGTTCATCGCCGAAGCGATCGCGATCCCCATCAGCTTCCTGTTGCTCATCTGGGTGTTCGGCGGGCTGGTCGCAGCTGTGCTGCCCTTGGCGATCGGCATCTTCGCGATCATCGGAACCACCGCCGTGCTACGCGGATTCACGCTGTTCGCGGATGTCTCGGTCTTCGCGCTGAACCTCACCACCGCGCTCGGGCTGGCGTTGGCGATCGACTACACCCTGCTGATCATCAATCGGTATCGCGAAGAGGTGCAAGGCGGTCGAGACCGCAACGACGCGCTGACGGTGACAGTGATGACAGCGGGCCGAACCGTGCTCTTCTCTGCTGTGACGGTGGCTCTCTCGCTGGCAGCGATGGCGATCTTTCCGATGTACTTCCTACGTTCGTTCGCCTACGCCGGTCTGGCGGTGGTGGCTCTGGCAGCAGCGGCCGCGCTGATCATCGCGCCAGCGATCATCGCTGTGCTCGGCGCCCGCATCGATGCGCTCGACGTGCGCAAACCGATCCGGAAGCTGTTGGGACGCAGCGAGCCACACGTCCCTGAGCCCGAAGAATCCATGTGGTATCGGTCGACCCGGTTCGTGTTGCGTCACGCTGTACCGGTGGGATTGTCCGTGGTGGTGCTCCTGCTCGTCTTGGGCGCACCCTTCCTCGGGATCAAGTTCGGTTATCCCGACGACCGGGTGCTCCCGACCTCTGCTTCCACCCACGTGCTCGGGGATGAGCTGCGCGAAGACTATGCGCAGAACGCCTCTGCCACAGTCACGATCGTCATCCCGGATACGCGCGGCTTCGACGACGCCGCGCTCACCGGCTACGGCAAGGTCCTGTCACAGGTGCCCGACGTGACCGCCGTGAGCACGCCCGTCGGATCCTTCGTCGATGGACAGGGTGCGGGCGGGCCCGGCCCGGACATGGCCGAGGGAGACGCCGCCCTGATCACCGTGTCGTCCACGGTGGATCCGTTCTCCGACAGCGGCCGTGAGCAACTCGACGCGCTGCGTGGCGTGACACCGCCTGACGGCGCCACGACACTGTTCAGTGGTCTGGCTCAACAGAATGTCGACAATGTCGACAGCATCGTCGACCACCTGCCCGAGGTGTTCGCGGTGATCGTGGTGACGACTTTCGTGTTGTTGTTCCTGCTGACCGGGTCGGTGGTCTTGCCGCTCAAGGCGTTGGTGCTCAACGTGTTCTCGCTGACGGCGACGTTCGGCGCGATGGTGTGGATCTTCCAGGACGGCAACCTCGGAGGACTGGGGACCACGACCACCGGGACCCTGATCGCCAACATGCCGGTGCTCATGTTCTGTATCGCGTTCGGTCTGTCGATGGACTACGAGGTCTTCCTGCTCTCCCGGATCCGGGAGGAGTGGCTCAAGTCGGGCCGAACTCGTGCCGACAACGACCATGCCGTGGCCTACGGCTTGGCCCGCACCGGCCGGGTGGTCACCGCGGCCGCGCTGCTGATGGCCGTGGTGTTCGCGGGTATCGCGTTCTCGCAGGTGTCCTTCATGAGGATGTTCGGACTCGGCTTGGCCCTGGCCGTGCTGATGGACGCCACCCTGATCAGGATGTTGCTCGTCCCGGCCTTCATGAAGATCGCCGGCCGGGCAAACTGGTGGGCGCCCGCGCCGCTGCGCAAGTTCCACGACAGGTTCGGGTTGAGTGAAGAAGGTGGTCATGACAGTCGATCGACTCCGGAGGCGCAAGTCCCCGCGCGGCTCGGGTGAGCAGTTGAGGGCGGAAATCCTCGCTGCTGCAACTGACCTACTGCTGGAGAGCGGTGACGAATCAGCCGTCTCGATCAGGGCCGTCGCCAATCGGGTGGGCGTCACGCCGCCGTCCATCTACATCCACTTCGCGGACAAGGACACCCTCATCGATGAGGTTGTCGCCCACTACTTCACCCGGCTCGACGAGGTCATGCGCAAGGCCGGTGCCGAGCACGACAACACCTGGGAGGCCGCGCACGCGCAGGGCATGGCGTACGTGCGTTTCGCGGTCGAGAACGCCGAGTTGTACCGGGTGGCGACCATGAAGGTCTGCGCCGAGGGGACCGACGCAGACGAGGTGCTGAGCGACTCGGCCTTCGTGCACTTCGCCGAAACCATCGAGCGACTCATGGACGAGGGCTTCGTCGACAAGGGCGACCCGACGCCGGTGGTGATGGAGCTGTGGACGGCCGCACACGGTGTCGCCACGCTGATGATCGCCAAGCCCTACCTCCCGATGGGGGAGAACTACGAACTCGCCGAACGGGTCCTGACGTCGGTGTGCCTGGGGCGGGCGATCAAAGACGTCATCGGTGGCGACGTGGGTCCACATGAGATCAGGAAGTTCGTGCTGGAGCAGCGAGCGAGACTCGGAAGCGAATCCACCCCGCCGATTCGAGGGTGAACATGTTCTAGTTTCGCTAGTGTCTGCCGCATGGGCGTACTCGACGGAAAAATTGCACTGATCACCGGCGGTGGCAAAGGAGTAGGTCTGGGCATCGCCCAGGCGCTGAGTAAAGAAGGCGCGGATATCTTCATCTGCGGAAGGCACACCAAGCCACTGGTGATCGCGACCGAACAACTGCAGGCCAATGGTGTTCGAGCCGAATACCTCAAGGGCAACGTCAGCGACGGGGACGACTGCGCCGCGATCGTCGCTGCCTGCGCCGACCGCCTCGGCGGAGTCGACATCCTCGTCAACAACGCCAATGACGCGATGCCGATCCCTCTGCTGGATGTGAGCGACGACGATTTCACGCGGTTCTTCCAGACCGGTCCGCTGGCGGTGTTGCGACTGATGAAGGCCTGTCATCCGCTGATGGTCGCCCGGGGTGGGGGGTCGGTGATCAACCTCGTGACCTCGGCGGCAGTCCGCTGGGACATGGCCACGTTCGGCCCGTACGCGGCGGTCAAAGAAGCGACCCGGTCGCTGACCCGGGCCGCGGGCTGTGAATGGGGGAAAGACAACATCCGGGTCAATGCCATTGCGCCGCACGCCATGACGCCGTCGCTGCAGTGGTGGACCGAAACCTATCCGGAGGAGGCCGATGCGTTCATCAAGAGCATCCCGCTCGGACGCATCGGTGATGCCGAGGCCGACATCGGCCGGATCGCGGTCTTCCTCGCGAGCCAAGACGCGAGTTATCTGAGCGGTGTCACCATTCCTGCCGATGGCGGGCACAGTCGCTGGGGCTGAGCCGGGGGATGCGCGGCTCGGCAGACACGCCGTGACCTCGGTGACCCGGCCGTCTGCATGAAGAGTCAAGAGAAGGTAAAGTCGGAACTCGAACGTCACACCACTCGTTGAGTGGATATCAGCCAGTCATGAGAAGGGACCAACTACGGTGCGTGAAAGCAGCAATCCGGTGATGCGTGGTGTTGTGCGCAGCAACCAAGGCCCAGGCGGGTACGCCGGCTTTGGCGCTGGTGCGGCCGGCGCCGGCCAGGCCGCGCAATGGAATCAGCAGGCGGGTCAGCCCCAGGCCGATCCGTATGCACGTCCGGGGCAGCCGGCCGGATCCCGAACCCTGACCATCGACGATGTCGTGACGAAGACTGCGGCCACCCTTGGTGTGCTCATTCTGTCGGCCGCCCTGTCGTACTACTTCACGAGCGTGAACGAGTCCTTGGCGACGCCGCTGATGCTCGTCGGCGCTCTCGGCGGTCTCGCGCTCGTGCTGGTCGCGACCTTCGGTCGCAAGCAGGACAATCCGGCGATCGTGCTCAGCTACGCGGTTCTCGAGGGCCTGTTCGTCGGCACCATCTCGTACGTGTTCGCCAACTGGGTGGTCGCCGGTGATGTCAGTGCCGGTGCGCTGATCGGCCAGGCCGTACTCGGTACCTTCGGTGTCTTCGGCGGCATGCTGATCGTCTACAAGACCGGTGCCATCCGCGTCACCCCGCGGTTCACCCGCATGATCTTCGCGGGCCTGATCGGTGTCCTGGTGCTCATCCTGGGCAACCTGATCATCGGTTTCTTCAACGGTGGTTCCGGGCTGGGACTTCGTGACGGTGGTCCGATCGCGATCATCTTCTCGCTCGTCTGCATCGCGCTAGCCGCGTTCAGCTTCCTCATCGATTTCGACGCCGCGGACCAGCTGATCCGTTCCGGCGCTCCGTCGAAGGCGGCCTGGGGCATCGCGCTCGGCCTGACCGTCACCCTGGTCTGGCTGTACGTCGAGATCCTGCGCCTGCTCAGCTACTTCAACTCGGACTAGCGATCGAACCAAAAGAGCCCGCGACCATTCGGTCGCGGGCTCTTTTGATTGGGACAGATCAGCTCAGGCGCTCGAGCACCATTGCCATGCCCTGACCGCCACCGACACACATGGTCTCGACGCCGAGCGCCTTGTCCTGGGTGGTGAGGTTGTTGAGCAGGGTTGCGGTGATGCGGGCTCCGGTCATGCCGAATGGGTGGCCCAGGGCGATCGCGCCGCCGGAGATGTTGAGTTTGTCGTGGTCGATGCCGAGTTCGTTGGCTGATCCGAGGACCTGGACGGCGAAGGCTTCGTTGATCTCGAACAGGTCGATGTCGTCGATGCTCAGGCCGGCGTATTTGAGGGCTTTGCGGACGGCTTCGATGGGACCGAGGCCCATGATCTCGGGGGACAGGCCGGTGGCTGCGGTGGCCACGATGCGGGCGAGCGGGGTGAGCCCGAGGGCTTTGGCCTTGGTGTCACTCATGACCACGAGTGCGGCGGCGCCGTCGTTGAGGGGACAGGCGTTACCGGCTGTGACGGTGCCGTCGGGGCGGAAGACAGGCTTGAGTTGGCTGATCTTCTCGTAGGTGGTGCCTGCGCGGGGGCCGTCGTCGGTGTCGACGATGGTGCCGTCGGCCAGGGTGATGGGTTCGATCTCGCGGGCGAAGAATCCGGATTTGATGGCCTCTTCGGCGCGGTTCTGGCTGCGGACGCCCCAGTGGTCCTGGTCTTCGCGGGAGATGCCGGTGAAGGAGGCGACGTTTTCGGCGGTTTCGCCCATGGGGATGTAGACGTCGGGGAGCAGGCCCTGCTCGCGGGGATCGGACCACTTGCCTGCGCCGCCTTCGGCGGCCTTGGCGGTGCGGGCCATGGCGTCGGCGAACAGTGGGTTTTTGGTGTTGGGCCAGCCGTCGGCGTTACCGGTGCCGAAACTGGAGACGCTTTCGACGCCACCGGAGATGAAGACGTCGCCTTCACCGGCTCGGATGGCGTGCAGGGCCATGCGGGTGGTCTGCAGCGACGAGGAGCAGTAGCGGTTGACGGTGACGCCCGGTACATGGTCGAGGCCGACCTGGACGGCGACGGAGCGGGCGATGTTGAAACCGGCCTGGCCGCCGGGCTGGCCCGACCCGAGGTGGAGGTCGTCGATGTCGGCGCGGTCGAGTTCGGGGATCTTGTTCAGCACGGCTTCGACCATCTGACGGGCCAATTCGTCCGGGCGGACATCTTTGAGTGAGCCTTTGCCGGCTCGGCCGATCGGTGAGCGGGCGGTGGCGACGATGACGGCCTCTGGCATGCGGACTCCTGTGAAAATAGGTTGGACGTGCAGCTTTGTAAGGTTTCGCGATCTGACGTTACGCCAGCGAAGGAATGCCGCGGAGGCGGACCTCGAAAGCTCGCACCGGCCGGATTCGAGTCCCGCCTCATCGGCGCCGAGCGGCCCGATTCAGATAGGCCCGCGTCCGCGCCGACCACTTGTTGTCCTCGGCGATGGCGGACACCTCGGGCGGCTCGGGGAGAGGACCCGAGCCCCACTCGCCGAGCCCGGCCAGCACAGCGGGTAGGAGGATCTGGGCGGCGAGTTCATAACCGGCCGCGGACGGGTGATATCGGTCGGCCGAGAGCATCCGATCGGGGGCGGCCAGGAACTCACGGGCCAGCAGATCGGCCAGCGGAACCGGGGTGCCGCCCGCCGCCCTGGTCTCGATTGCCTGCGCCGCGGCCAATCGCAGACCGTACTGACGAATCACTGTGCGGAGCGGCTGGGGGATCGCGGCGATGACGCCGAGATCGGGGCACGTTCCGACGACCACCAGGGCGCCGGCCTCACGGAGGCGGCGGACCGCTGCTCCGAGCCGTTTGGCCGATGCCCGTACCCCGCTGGTACTCGTCACATCGTTGGCGCCGATGAAGATGATCGCTATGTCGGGTGGCGGTCCGGCGATCAGCATCGCGTCGACCTGTCCGGTCAGGCTGCGGGACGTGGCTCCGACGATCGCTTTGGTACTCAGACGGATTCGTTTGCCGGTTTCGTCTGTCAGCTTTCGGGTCAGCTGGACGCCGGGGGTCTCGTCGGCAGTCTCTGCGCCGAGGCCGGCGGCGGTCGAGTCACCGAACACCATCACGTGCAAGTCGAAGTCCTCGCCACGCCGCACCCGGAGCGGACCGAGCCCGTCCGGTCCGTAGATGCCATCGCCGTTCGGTGCGTTGTCCGTCCGATGGGGAATCACGGTTCGGGCGGTGCGAGCCTGGCCGTTGAGGAACGTCCAGGCACCCCAGCCGGCGCCGGCGGTACCGGCGGTAGCGGCGGCGGTCGCCACCAGATCACGAGCAAGCCGACGCTTGGATCCGGACACAGCTCCAACATAATCGAAGCGGTCTGGAACGATGGACTCATGCGCATCGCAAGTCACGTGACCGACCTCATCGGCAACACCCCGCTGGTTCAGCTCAACTCCGTGGTCCAGCCGGGATCCGGCCTGGTCGCGGCCAAGGTCGAATACCTCAACCCCGGCGGCAGCTCCAAGGACCGCATCGCGGTCAAGATGATCGACGCCGCAGAGGCCTCGGGAGAACTCAAGCCCGGAGGCACCATCGTCGAACCGACGTCCGGCAACACCGGCATCGGGCTGGCCCTGGTCGCTCAGCAGCGTGGGTACCACTGCGTGTTCGTGTGCCCGGACAAGGTCGGCGAGGACAAGCGCAACGTCCTCCGTGCATACGGCGCCGAAGTGGTCGTGTGCCCGACGGCCGTGCCCCCGGAGCATCCCGACAGCTACTACAGCGTCTCCGATCGCCTGACCCGTGAGATCGAGGGTGGCTGGAAGCCGAACCAGTACTCGAACCCGGCCGGACCCGAAAGCCACTACGAAACCACGGGCCCCGAGATCTGGAACGACACCGACGGCAAGATCACCCACTTCGTGGCGGGTGTGGGAACCGGTGGAACCATCACCGGTGCCGGCCGCTACCTGAAAGAGATGTCCGGCGGCAAGGTCAAGGTCGTCGGCGCCGATCCGGAGGGCTCAGTGTACTCCGGAGGCACCGGCCGTCCGTATCTCGTCGAGGGCGTCGGTGAAGACTTCTGGCCGAGCGCATACGACCCGGCGATCCCCGACGAGATCATCGCCGTCTCCGACGCCGACTCCTTCGAGATGACCCGGCGGCTGGCCCGCGAAGAGGGCCTCCTCGTCGGTGGCTCGTGTGGCATGGCCGTCGTCGCCGCCCTGCGCGTTGCCGAGCGGGAAGGACCCGACGCGCTCGTCGTCGTCCTGCTGCCGGACGGTGGCCGCGGTTACATGGGCAAGATATTCAACGATCGCTGGATGAGCAGCTACGGCTTCCTGCGGACGCCTCTGGACGGCAAGGGCAAGGTCGAACCACTCGTCGGCGAGGTTCTGCGCGGAAAGTCGGGCGCACTGCCCGACCTGGTGCACACCCACCCGTCCGAGACACTCCGCGACGCCATCGAGATCCTGCGCGAGTACGGGGTGTCGCAGATGCCCGTCGTCGGTGCGGAGCCGCCGATCATGGCCGGTGAGGTCGCTGGTGCGGTGACCGAACGTGAGCTGCTCAGCGCGGTGTTCGAAGGTCGCGCGAACCTCGCGGACCCGGTCAGTGCTCACATGGGCAAGCCGTTCCCGCTCATCGGCTCGGGGGAGCCGGTCTCGACCGCCACCAAGGCGCTCGGAGAGACCGACGCCTTGATGGTTGTGGAAGACGGAAAACCGATCGGCGTGATCACCCGTCACGACCTGCTGGGATTCGTCAGCGCAATCGCTTAGTGGTTTTTCTGCTCGGCCGCGGATTCGGGCAATTCACCGGGGCTCTACGCTGGATGACATGAGTGAGCAGCGCAGCAAAACCGACTCGCACAACTGGCAGGGATTCGCGACCAAGGCCATCCACGCCGGATACGAACCCGATCCGCTGACCGGCGCGGTGAACGTGCCGATCTACGCGAGTTCGACGTTCGCTCAAGACGGCGTCGGCGGACTCCGCGGCGGCTTCGAATACGCGCGGACCGGTAACCCGACGCGACAGGCCCTCGAAGCCAACATCGCGGCATTGGAGGAGGGCAGCTTCGGCCGGGCGTTCGCGTCCGGCATGGCTGCCACCGACGCGTTGCTGCGCGCAACCTTGCGTCCCGGCGACCACCTCGTCATCCCGAACGATGCCTACGGCGGTACCTTTCGGCTCATCGACAAGGTGTTCACCCAGTGGGGGATCGAGTACTCGGTCGCACCCGTCACCGACGTCGACGCGGTACGCGGCGCCATCCGTCCGAACACCAAGCTGGTGTGGATCGAGACGCCGACCAACCCGTTGCTCAACGTCGGCGACATCGAGGCGTTGGCAGGCGTTGCTCACGAGGCAGGCACCAAGCTCGTCGTGGACAACACGTTTGCCTCGCCCTATCTGCAACGTCCCCTCACCCTGGGTGCCGACGTGGTGCTGCACTCGACCACCAAGTACCTCGGCGGCCACTCCGACGTCGTAGGCGGGGCACTCGTCACCGACGACGAACAACTCGACACCGATCTGGCGTTTCTGCAGAACGGCGCAGGTGCAGTCCCCGGCCCGTTCGATGCCTATCTCACCCTGCGCGGTATCAAAACCCTTGCGGTCCGGATGGATCGACACAGTGACAACGCCGAGAGGATCGTCGAGTTCTTGCTCTCGCACCCGAAGATCGACTCGGTGCTGTACCCGGGGCTGGAGTCACATCCCGGGCACGCCGCGGCTGCCAAGCAGATGACTCGGTTCGGCGGAATGATCTCGGTGCGCGTGGCCGGCGGACTCGAAGCCGCGCAGCAGTTCTGCGACCGCACGGAGGTGTTCACCCTGGCCGAGTCGCTCGGCGGTATCGAGTCGTTGATCGAACATCCGGGCGCGATGACCCACGCGTCGACCGCGGGGTCGCTGCTGGAGGTCCCGGACGATCTGGTGCGACTGTCCGTCGGCATCGAAGACATCAGCGACCTGCTCGGGGACATAGAAAACGCACTGGGTTGAATTTGCTCGCTCCGCTCGCGGGGTCGTCGCGGCCCTGAGCGCGTCGTCTTCCCTCCTCCTCGCATCGCTCCGCTCGCTCCTCGTCAGTCCAGACAACGCGGGGCCGCGAGACCGTGGTGGTCGCCTGGCTGTGCTCGCTCCTCCTCAGTCCAGAACGTGCGGGGCCGCGAGACCGTTGTGGTCTCCAGTAGTGGTGGGGGCTGTCGCGAGACCGTTGTGGTCGGGGCGGTGGTTGGGAGTGCCCCGCGTCAGGCCGCAAGCTCGGCATCCCGCACCTAGGGTGGGGTGATGATTGGTTCTGACGCACTGATCGACGCAGCCCAGATCGACCGTGCCGTGCAGTTGCTGGCACCGGCGATGCGGCGCACACCGATGGTCGCCTCCCGGGCGCTGTCGGAGAAATGTGGCCATGAGGTGTGGCTCAAGTGCGAAAACCTCCAGCGCACCGGGTCATTCAAACCGCGGGGTGCGTATCTGCGGATCGCGGGACTGTCCGACACCGAGCGTGCCCACGGAGTGGTGGCCGCCAGCGCGGGCAATCACGCCCAAGGCGTCGCCTGGTCGGCAACCACGCTGGGTATCCGGTCGCGGGTGTACATGCCGATCGGGGCGTCGCTTCCGAAGATCGCGGCGACCAGGGCGTATGGCGCCGAGGTGATCCTCGAAGGCGAGTACGTCGACGACGCTCTCGAGGCCGCGCTCGCCTACGCAGACGAGACCGGCGCTGTCCTGATACATCCATTCGACCACCCCGACATCGTCGCCGGACAGGCGACGGTCGGGATGGAGATCATCGAGCAGATGCCCGCCGTCGGGACTGTTCTGGTACCGCTCGGCGGTGGTGGGCTGCTGGCGGGTGTGGCGGCCGCGATCAAACTCCACAAACCCGGTGTCCGGCTCGTCGGGGTCCAGGCGGCGGAAGCCGCGGCGTGGCCTGCGTCCCTGTCCGAGGGAAAGCCGCTGCGCGCGACGTCGATGAACACGATGGCCGACGGCATCGCGGTAGCCAAGCCCGGCAAAGTGCCGTTCGCCCACGTCTCCGACCTCGTCGACGAGGTGGTCACCGTCACCGAGGAGGCGATCTCGCAAGCGCTGTTGCTGGTACTCGAGCGCGCCAAGCTGGTGGTCGAGCCTGCCGGGGCGACGGCGGTCGCCGCCCTGACCAGCCTTGCTGATCTGCAGCTCGAGGGGGAGGTGTGCGTGGTGCTCTCGGGCGGCAACATCGACCCGCTGTTGCTCACGCAGGTCACCACCCACGGTCTGCGCGCAGCGGGTCGCTACATGACCATCACCGCCACTGTCTCCGACCGTCCGGGTGGGCTGGTGGCCTTGCTGGCCCTGCTGCGCGATCTCAGTGCCAGCGTCGTCGACGTGATCCATTCCCGGGTCAGCGGCGAGCTGCGTCTCGGAGAGGTACAGGTGACGGTGAGCCTCGAGACGAAGGGCCCTGACCACCAGGCCGAGGTCCGTCGCGCGCTCTCCGCGGCGGGTTACCTGGGGGACTGAGCGCGGCGCTGTCCGATTTTCCATAGTCTCGTAGACATGGCTATCGATTACACGAAGCGTCCGCAGTCGAATCCGACTCCTCAGACCCCGTCTCCCGCCGCGCCGCCCGCCGCACCGGCGGCGCCACCTGCACCGTCTTCCGTCGATCTCAGCAAGATCTCGCTGACCAAGAGCAGCCCCACGGTCAGTCTCGCCAAGGCGGGCGCATCCGGCGGCACCATCCGGATCAATTTGAACTGGGCACAGGGTTCGGGGGCGGGCGGTGGGTTCTTCAAACGCAAGAGCGGCGTGGACCTCGATCTCCGTTGTCTGTACGAGTTGTCCGACGGTTCTCTCGGTGGCGTCGGCGCCCTCGACCGCAACTTCGGTTCGCTGGAGAAGAGGCCCTTCATCAAACTCGATCAGGATGACCGGTCCGGCAGCGCTGCGTCGGGCGAGAACATGTTCGTCAACCTGGCCGATCCGGGAGTCTTCCGTCGCATCCTGGTCTTCGCAGACATCTATGAGGGAAGTCCGAACTGGGCGGCTGTCGACGGTGTCGTGACCGTCGAGTCGCAGTTCGGCCCGCCCATCGAGGTTCGCATGGACTCTGAGAAGAACAACCTGCGTACGGCATCGATCGCGTTGATCGAGTCGGGGCCACAAGGCGTGACGATCACCCGTGCCGTCGAATACTTCTCCGGCGGCGACAAGATGGACAAACATTTTCGCTGGGGTCTGAACTGGGGCCGCGGCAGTAAATAGCCCCGACCTCGGGTCCTGGCCCGATTCGATGACATCGACCGGCGTGACAACCCGTGTTGATTTATCAATGGTCGTTGACAAGTTACGGTCGACCTTCTAGCGTCGTGAGAACACGTTGCAAGCTAGGAGCCAGAGATGACTGAAGCACTGAAGTACGTCCCGGAGCACACCAAGGCGACGACTGGCGACGACTACGCGCAGGTGCTCGACGATCTGTCGAGTGCGTCCGTGCATCGCAACTTCGACCCGTACATCGACATCGACTGGGATGCGCCGCACATGGCTGTCGTCCCGAACGATCCCCGCTGGGTCCTGTCCAAGGACGTCGACCCCATCGGCCGGCACCCCTGGTACCAGCAGCAGCCGCTCGACAAGCAGATCAAGATCGGGATGTGGCGACAGGCCAATGTCGCCAAGGTCGGCCTGCAGTTCGAATCCGTCCTCATCCGTGGCCTGATGCAGTACAGCTTCAAGATGCCGAACGGCGCCCCTGAGTTCCGCTACACCACCCATGAGTCCAAGGAAGAGTGCAACCACACTCTGATGTTCCAGGAGTTCATCAACCGCACCGGGGTCGATGTACCCGGCGCGAAGATCGGCTACCGGATCATCTCGCCGTTGGTGCCACTGGCGTCGACCATTTTCCCGAGCCTGTTCTTCTTCGGTGTGCTCGGTGGCGAGGAGCCGATCGATCACATCCAGAAGGACTTCCTACGCAATCGTGACGAGATGCATCCGACCATGATGGCCGTGATGCAGCTTCACGTCGCCGAAGAGGCGCGGCACATCTCCTTCGCCCATCATCTCCTCCGCGAGACCATCCCTAAGAAGAACTTCTTCCAGCGTTTCCTGCTGTCACTGATGTTCCCGATTGTCATGCGGGTGCTGTGTGGCGCGATCGTGGTGCCGCCGAAGTCTTTCCAGAAGGATTACGGCGTGCCGGACGAAGTCATGAAAGAGATCTTCTGGAAGTCCGACAAATCGAAGACGTTCCTGCACAATGTGTTCGGCGACGTCCGGATGCTGGGTGAGCAGTGTGGGCTGATGAACCCGGTCTCGAGGTTCCTCTGGAAAATCCTGGGCATCGGGGGACGCCCGTCGCGGTTCCGCAGCGAACCCACTTACACGGCAGCCTGATCGGTGCCTCACGTCGTCACGCAGGCGTGCTGCGCAGACGCCTCGTGCGTGTACGCATGTCCTGTCAATTGCATCCACCCGACTCCGGACGAGCCTGACTTCCTGACATCGGAAATGCTCTACATCGACCCTGCGACCTGCGTCGACTGTGGTGCGTGCGTGAGCGCGTGCCCGGTCGGCGCCATCGTCCCGAGTCACCGGATCGAGCCCAAAGACGAGCGGTACCTGCAGATCAACGCAGAGCACTACGAAGACGTCGCGCAGTCACCGGTGCGATTCCCGGTCGACGCGAGCCTACGGTTGCCGCTGGCGCCCATCAGTGCCCCCAAGCCGATCGCGATACCGGGTGGCGGCGATATCCGGGTGGCGATCGTGGGGTCAGGACCGTCGGCGATGTATGCGGCCGACGATCTCTTGCGGTATCCCAACGTCCGGGTCACCATGTACGAGCGCCTCGACAGGCCGTTCGGGCTCGCCCGTTACGGCGTTGCGCCCGATCATCTCTCGACGAGAAAGGTGATGGCCCTCTTCGACGAGATGGCCCGCAACAACCGGCTCGACATCATGCTGAACAGCGAGGTCGGCCGCGACATCACCCTCGATGATCTCAGTCGAGAGTTCCACGGCGTCATCTACGCCGGTGGTGCAGGTAGTGACCGGCGGTTGGACATCCCCGGCGCCGACCTCGCCAATGTGGCCAGCGCCACCGAGTTCGTGGGCTGGTACAACGGCCATCCAGACCATGTGGACCGGACCTTCGACCTTTCCCATCGTCGAGTGGTGCTCATCGGCAACGGCAACGTCGCCCTCGATGTTGCCAGAATTCTCACTGCCGACCCCGACGACCTTGCCTCGACGTCGATCTCACCTGCCGCGTTGGCGGCGCTGCGGCGGTCGAAGGTCGAGGAGGTCCTGGTCGTCGGTCGACGGGGACCGCGCGACGCCGCGTTCACCCTGCCCGAGTTGGTCGGGTTGGCCGACGGCGGTGCGCATGTGGCCATCGATCCCGATCTGATCCCACCAGAGGACATCGGCGCGGTCGACGACCACACGATCGCCTCGAAACTGACTGTGCTGTCCGAAATAGCTCGACGCGCACCGGGATCCGGCCCGGTGATCAGGTTCGGGTTCCTGCGGTCGCCGGAGCAGATCACGCCCGACGCCGCCGGGTCGGTCGCCGGCGTCACCTTCGGGATCAACAAGCCCGGACCCGGTGGCATCGGGGTCGAATCCACGGGCAGCACCGAGACCATCGAAGCCGGCCTCGTCCTCACTTCGATCGGCTACAAGGGCGTCGAGGTTCCCGGCTTGCCGTTCGACCACGTTCGAGGTGTGATCCCCAATGAGGCGGGCAGGGTCGTGGGCGACAACGGTCCGATGACCGGGGTGTACGTCACCGGCTGGATCAAACGTGGGCCCTCAGGGTTCATCGGAACCAACAAGGCAGACTCCGCAGAGACGGTCTCGCAGTTGCGCACTGACCTCGAGGCGGGCCTGCTCTCCGCCGATACATCGCCGCCCCGCCGCCGTCCGCGTCCGTTCCGGCGCTGACATCCCTCACGCGGCATGAGACACCGCCCGGTTGCCGGTCAGTAGTTCCCCGGGGTCGAGGATGACGGTGACCGCACCAAGGGTCTGGCCGACCCGCTCGAACAACCGGTCGACCTGGCGACCGTCGGACGGGTCTGCGACAACGCCGTAGACCAGACCGCGCCGGGCGCCACTGAGCAGCGGAACCAGCTCGTGGACCGAATCACTCGTCAGCGCGGTGCGAACGTCATTGTCGACGAGCCCCCGAACCAAAGTGCGGGTGCGTTCGGTGCCGTCGAGTACGACGAGAACCACGTCTGCTGATGTGACCATGTGGAGCCTCCTTGAGGTGTATCTGGGTTGGACGACTCCAGATAAGCGGCCCAGCCTCCGGACTTCATCAGTCGTCGCTGTGAATCGGCAGTGACTCGAGCAGGCGTAGGCGTTGCTCGATGCGATCTCGTTCGGGGGTGACGTCGCGGCCTGATTCGGTGGACGCGGCGAGCGCCGTGATGGCATCGACCAGTTCTTCTGATTCCACCGCCACCGGAATGCGGGAGATGGCGACCGAGCTGACGGGAGGCAGCTCGGTCGTGGCCGCCTCCGTCTCGGCGCGGAGCAGGTGGGCCTGGCGGTAGGCATCGTCGCGACGTGTCTGCCAGTCGACGCGTCGCTCGGGTTGCTCGATGGCCTCGTCGAGATAGGCCCGGATCGCAGGGAGTGCCGCATCGAGCCGCGCAGTCGTCGGCAGTCGCCTCGAGTCCGGCCACAACAGATATCCGAAGACGATGGCGACGCCTGCTCCGATCACCGTGTCCAGGAGGCGCAGAGCCGGCAAGACCGTGTCCGCGGTTCCGATGCACGAGGCCAGTAGTGCGGACCCGGTGATTCCGACGACGCTGAAGGCGTACAACTTCGGGGCGGTGAGCACTGCGACCGACAAGGCGAGCGCCGCAGCGCAGGCCACCGGCAGACCACTGCCGAACACGGCGAGTACGACTGCGGCGAAGGCTGCTCCGGCGATGGTGCCGAACACGCGGTCACCGTCCGGACGAAGACCGATGCATATTCGGGCCGGACGATCACGGCGACGGTCAACGGCAACCAGAACGCGTGACTTGAATCATGTAGTGCGACTGCTATTCCGGTGGCTACCGCGAGGCACAGGCCGAGTCTCACGCCGTTTCCGCCCGCAGCCGGGGTGCGGATTGCACGAAGAGCCGATCCCATCAAGTCACGTCGACCCGGTCTGCCCGGAGCAGGTGGCCGGGTAGGCGACATCGCGAAGGCGTCGAACAGGGCCGTCATGGCGGGTGTCGGGTTATCGACGTTTATCGTCGTACGAGCGAGTGGTTCACCCCGACAGCTTGCATCTGCGGCGGCCCGGAGCAGGTCGGAGACGCTGCGCGGCACAGGATTTCCCTCTGCGTACAGTCCCGCCACCGCGAACGCAACCAGCTCGGCACGCGGGTGGTGGGTCACCGAACGCGCGTCGGCAGACGCTCTCGCGAGGCGAGCGCGCGCCGAGCGGGCCTCCGCGGAATCGATGTTGTCGCACACGGCCGCGGCGGAATCGAACACGGCTGCGACCAGAGTCCGTTCATCGCTGCCACGGTGAAACACCCAGGGAGACAACGTGGCAAAAGCCACGATCAGGGTTCCGATCAGGTACCACAGAGACTGTTCGAACGACGGAAGCGGTGAACCTCCGAACTCACCGAAGGCCAGTCCGATGGTCAGCATCATTCCGAAGGCCGGTGCATTCGGCCCGATGATCCCGATCACGCCGGATACCACCCCAGCTATGGCCGCCGCTGCGATCAGGGTTGCGGGTTGGTCGGGAACCTGCGCCCCGATTGTCAGCCCGACCACCGCGCCGCCCGCCTGGGCCAGCAACGCCCAGGTTCGGAGTCGGTATGTTCCACGGGCTGCGAATGCCACCGCGCACGCAGCACCGAAGTAAGCCATGCCGACCGCGTTGAGGTCCCCGAACACGGCGCCGACCACCGCGACAGTGCCCGCTGCCAGCGCAGTCCGGGCAGCCATTGACACCGCAAGGGGTGCTGGTTGCGGGCGCAGCGCCGCCCCGACCGATCGCATGATCGAGCCCCGAATACCCCACATCGTCAGAATCTATCTCAGAAGGGTGGTGGGTTTTCCTCGCTTTTCTGTCTGTTGCGTAGTCGTTCTTGTTGACGGCGTGTGTGTTTGGTGTGGGTGCGGGTGTGTTGTCGGGTGGGTGGTGGTGATGTGCTTCGTCGTCGGCCGGAGGTTGTGCGGGTTTGCCAGTCGTCGAAGACGATGTGGCGTAGTCCTGGGAAGAGGTCGTCGCCGGTCCAGGTGGGTCCGTGGTAGGTGCGGCCTCCTGGGGTGGTGAAGAGTAGTCGGGTTCGGCCGGTGTCGGGGTCTGGGTATTGGTCGTCGAGCCAGTCGGAGTGGGTTTTGACCAGGTGGTGGAAGCGGCAGAGTGCTTTCATTCCGTCGGGGTGGGTGTGTCCGCCGGCGTCGGGGTTGTCGTGGTTGTATTCGCTGGTGTGGTCGAGGTCGGCGGTCCAGGCGGGTTGGTTGCAGCCGGGCCACATGCAGTAGAGGTCGCGCATGCGGATGAAGTCGTCGAGGACGGTGGAGGGGCGGTAGGAGTCGCCGGGTTGTACGACTGGGAGGGGGACGGCTTGCCAATACGGTGGTGCGGCTGCTTCGGTGACCATTTCGTCGTATCGCGGGGGTTCGGGCGCGCGGGAATACACGGTCGCGCGGGTCGGGCCGCGGTCGCGGTGAGGTGCCGCAGCGGGTGGGGGAGGCGTTTGGCTCTGTCCCTCGGGCTCTGTTGCGGCGTGTTCGGCCGCTTGCTCAGGAGGGGCAGAAGTCTGGTCGGCCGCGGCTTGTTCTTGTTCACCTTCGGCTGCTTCGTTGGCGGCTTGGTCTTGGGCGTAGAGGTCGGCGTATTCGGCTTCGGCGCGTAGGTCGTGGTCGTTCCAGAGGGGTTGGGATTGTTCGTACTCGTTGCGCATCGGGCGCTGTTTGGTTTCGGGGCGTTCGGCGATGTCGCGGACATGTTCGGCGGAGATGATGCCGTGCCCTTGCAGGTAGCCGGGGTGGTCGGCGTCGCCGTTGACCGTTGCTTGGTCAGCGATGACGTGCAGGACCAGTTTCATATCGACGCCCGAGACCATCGTGTCTGCGGGCCATGTCCAGATGCTGGCTGTGCAGGGATGTTTGGGGTCTTTGGGGCACTCGCAGCTGAACTCGCGTCCCATCACCGTCGCGAAGAGGGCATCGGCCATTCGTTCGGCTTTGCGACGCGGATCGGCGTTGCACACCGACATCGCCAATTTCTCCAGGCGTTGCATGATGAGGTTGTTGGTCTCGGCGGATCCGACGGCGTCGAGCGCTGACATCCCGTCGCCGATGTTGTTGTTCCACACCCCACGACGTTTCTTGGCCTCTGTGCGGTTCTCCCTTACCAGGTCGGGGTCGCGGAGCATGATCATCGCATCGACCATGTCCCGGATCCGGTTGGTCGACCAGGATCCCCGGCGGCGTAGTTGGGCGGCGATGTCACGGTCGATATCGGCCATGTGCTCGGAGCCCTCGATCAGATCGGTGCGGGAGACGATCTGCGCGATGTGGTGGGCGGCGACGTGCCCTTCTTTCAGCAGTTGTTTGACGTGCGGGAGCCGGTCGCGCAGGGCCAGGGCTCGGGTCAGGTAGTGCTCGGCGCCTTGCTGGGTGATCTGCTGCGCCGCGGCCAGTTGCGCGGCGCAGACACTGAACGGGTCGACCGCCCGTAGCGCCACCGGGGTGTCCTCTAGGGGTGCGACGACCAGTTTGTGTAGTTGGGCGGCGCTGTCGTAGCGGACCCATTCGAAGTAGCTTTGCGCGGCGACCGACCGCTCGCAGTTGCGGAGCAACTCGTTGGGCCGCAGCCAGTTCGCGGGGCCGATACCGGCCACCCGCTGTACGTCGTAATCCCCACCCTCGAACATATGAGCGACTATGCCAGAGGGGTACGACA
>NZ_MJEI01000013.1 GCF_002095395.1 Williamsia sp. 1135 | reverse complement strand
CGGCAGGGCGATGATGTAGACCTCGGGGTGACCGAAGAACCAGAACAGGTGCTGCCACAAGATCACCCCACCATTGGCCGGGTCATACAACTGCGCGCCGAATTGTCGGTCGACCTCCAAGCCCATCAACGCCGCGGTCAGCAACGGGAACGCCAGCAGGATCAGCACGCTGGTGACCAGGATGTTCCAGGTGAAAATCGGCATCCGGAACATCGTCATACCGGGAGCACGCAGGCAGACCACGGTGGTGATCATGTTGACCGCACCGAGGATGGTGCCCAGACCGGAAACGGCCAGGCCGAGGATCCACATGTCGGCGCCGGCACCCGGAGAGTGCACCGCATCGGTCAGTGGGGTGTAGGCAGTCCAGCCGAAGTCAGCCGCGCCACCGGGGGTGATGAATCCGGCGACCGCCACCGTCGAACCGAACACGAACAGCCAGAAGCTGAAGGCATTCAACCGCGGGAACGCCACGTCCGGCGCACCGATCTGAAGCGGCAGCACCACATTCGCGAAACCGATCACGATCGGCGTCGCGTACATCAGCAGCATCACGGTGCCGTGCATGGTGAACAGCTGGTTGTACTGCTCGGTCGACAGGAACTGCAGACCCGGAACAGTCAACTCAGACCGCATCAGCAGGGCCATCAGGCCACCGATGAGGAAGAACGCAAAGCAGGCAACCAAATACATGATGCCGAGCATCTTGTGGTCGGTGGTCGTCAACACCTTGTAGATGAACGAGCCCTTCGGCCCGGTGCGGTCGGGGTAAGGCCGAACCGGAGCCACCGCATTTGTGGGCTGGTCTAACGCAGTCACAGATCCTCCTATGGCGCCGCCACTCGCTCCGAGTCGTCGTGGTCGGCTGTTTGGCCCACGACGGCGCGAAGCGTACTGGAGATGATCGTAAACCCTATGGGCCGACGAAACCGGCTATCTCCTACGACGGTTCGTAGGAGATAGCCGGTTTCGGTGTAGCAGGTGGTGCGGTCAGCTCGGATCTGGGTCTGTCGAAGACTCGTGGGTTCCGACTGTCAGCGGATCGCGACGAGCTTTCTCGGCCTTGTCGCTGGTCTTGCCGTGACCGGCACCGACATGGGCTTCTTCCCGCATTCGCTCGACCATGTGCGGGTAGTGCAACTCGAACGCAGGCCGCTCCGACCGAATGCGCGGGAGCTCGGTGAAGTTG
>NZ_MJEI01000050.1 GCF_002095395.1 Williamsia sp. 1135 | reverse complement strand
GTTTATGTTGCTCCTTAGAAAGGAGGTGATCCAGCCGCACCTTCCGGTACGGCTACCTTGTTACGACTTCGTCCCAATCGCCAATCCCACCTTCGACGGCTCCCTCCCACAAGGGGTTGGGCCACCGGCTTCGGGTGTTACCAACTTTCATGACGTGACGGGCGGTGTGTACAAGGCCCGGGAACGTATTCACCGCAGCGTTGCTGATCTGCGATTACTAGCGACTCCGACTTCACGGGGTCGAGTTGCAGACCCCGATCCGAACTGAGACCGGCTTTAAGGGATTCGCTCCACCTCACGGTATCGCAGCCCTCTGTACCGGCCATTGTAGCATGTGTGAAGCCCTGGACATAAGGGGCATGATGACTTGACGTCATCCCCACCTTCCTCCGAGTTGACCCCGGCAGTCTCTCACGAGTCCCCGCCATTACGCGCTGGCAACATAAGATAAGGGTTGCGCTCGTTGCGGGACTTAACCCAACATCTCACGACACGAGCTGACGACAGCCATGCACCACCTGTACACCAACCACAAGGGGGGCCATATCTCTATGGCTTTCTAGTGTATGTCAAACCCAGGTAAGGTTCTTCGCGTTGCATCGAATTAATCCACATGCTCCGCCGCTTGTGCGGGCCCCCGTCAATTCCTTTGAGTTTTAGCCTTGCGGCCGTACTCCCCAGGCGGGGTACTTAATGCGTTAGCTACGGCACGGATCCCGTGAAAAGGAACCCACACCTAGTACCCACCGTTTACAGCGTGGACTACCAGGGTATCTAATCCTGTTCGCTACCCACGCTTTCGTTCCTCAGCGTCAGTTACTACCCAGAGACCCGCCTTCGCCACCGGTGTTCCTCCTGATATCTGCGCATTTCACCGCTACACCAGGAATTCCAGTCTCCCCTGTAGTACTCAAGTCTGCCCGTATCGCCCGCACGCTTGGAGTTAAGCCCCAAGTTTTCACGAACGACGCGACAAACCGCCTACGAACTCTTTACGCCCAGTAATTCCGGACAACGCTCGCACCCTACGTATTACCGCGGCTGCTGGCACGTAGTTGGCCGGTGCTTCTTCTCCAGGTACCGTCACTCACGCTTCGTCCCTGGTGAAAGAGGTTTACAACCCGAAGGCCGTCATCCCTCACGCGGCGTCGCTGCATCAGGCTTGCGCCCATTGTGCAATATTCCCCACTGCTGCCTCCCGTAGGAGTCTGGGCCGTGTCTCAGTCCCAGTGTGGCCGGTCGCCCTCTCAGGCCGGCTACCCGTCGTCGCCTTGGTAGGCCATTACCCCACCAACAAGCTGATAGGCCGCGGGCCCATCCCAAACCGCCGGAGCTTTCCACCACAAAACATGCATTCCGTGGTCATATTCGGTATTAGACCCAGTTTCCCAGGCTTATCCCAAAGTTTGGGGCAGATCACCCACGTGTTACTCACCCGTTCGCCACTAATCCACCAGCAAGCTGGCTTCATCGTTCGACTTGCATGTGTTAAGCACGCCGCCAGCGTTCGTCCTGAGCCAGGATCAAACTCTCCATGAAAACCTTCCAAAAACCATCCCCCAAAAAGGGAGACGCTTTTCAAAAAAATATGTCCTGAAGAGATTCCAAAATCCCAACCAAACAAAAACTGACACCACCACAGGACTCAAAACCTGCGATGGGATCAAAAATAAAATATCTAACTAATGCCGGCACCACAACCATCACCAACCAAACCCCCCACAAAGGAAGTTTCGTCACCGTGACAGAAGCAGCACCTAAATGGCACTAACAATCCATCGACACACTATCGAGTTCTCAAAGAACACACCCCCACCGACTTCGACACCCACAACAGGCGCCATCCCGGCAAAGATATTTTGTTATGTCCGCGACGATACGCTCCACACTGAAGTGGACTCGTAACTGTCGTGGGCGGCCAGCGTTGTTCCTTCAGGAAACTTCCTGTCGGTGTTAGGGCCGCTCCGGACTCTCGCTCTCCGGCGCCTCACTCGCTGACTTGAAGAAAGTTACGGGACTACCGTGCCAGGAGTCAAATCGCCTGGTTAACGGCGTGTTGCCGCAGGTTGTCGGGCAGGCAACCGTTCGGCTGCTTCGACTCGGTCGCACAGCTCGCGCAGTGGCTCGTCGTGGTTCTGCCCGGAGATCTTCCCCAGGGCCTCGTACTTACTCACGCTGGAGCCAAACCGCCGGTAGAGGTAGTCACCCTCTTCTGAGCTGATCGAGCTACCCAGCGGCGCAGCCCCGGCCTCCCCGAACACCAGGAGCCGGTTGGTGACCGGACTTCGCGGGGCCGTGTACCCAGGGTTGATGAATGCCCGCAGGATGGGGCGCAGCGCCGACAGCACTTCGCCGAGCCCGGGATCGTCGTGCCCGGTCGATGCGGTGCGTCCGAGTTCCAGCAGGTAGGTCGCGGTGTTGAAGTCGGCGTCTTCAGGGCGGGCCGCTACGCTCCCCTGTCCGAACAAGCAGGCCCGGAGGGTTCTGACCTGATCAACGCGGTCCAACGACCTGGCCTTCGATGCCCGGGCAATCAGACCGTCCTGTCGCACGATCTGCTGCACAACATGTCGGGTCTTGCTCTCGCGCTCGACTGCCAGCTCGGCGGCAGACCCCCGGTATTTCTCGATCAGCGCCAGCTCACGCGGGCCCACGTGCTCGCCCCGCGTGGACCCCGGCGGCGGTTCGCTGACTATCTCTTGACATACGAGGTCGGTGCCACCCAACTCGGTCACATCCCGGAGCAAGTCGATGCGGCGAAGCTGGTCCGGATCGAGCCGGGTCCGCAGCAGGGTGATCCGGCCGGCCGGCACATCCGGTCGTGACAGATACAACGACACCGTGTCCGAGAGCCGCTCCGATGTCGCGTTGGCCGTCCACTTGCCTGGGATCTTTCTCGCGGACTTGATCAGGGCTTCGTCGCGCCACAGGCATTCCCATGCCTGCTGATCGGTGAGGTCGGGCCGGCGCACCAGGGCGCGCCACGGCTGGAACAGGGGGTGGGCGGTGGCGATCATCCACGCGATGACCGGCTTCGGCAATTCGACTGTGGCCCTGCACATTGCGTGCATCAACAATTCCATGGACGCTCCTCACGAGCGGTGCTTCGGCAACTATCAACAGACCGACAAGGGTCAGTCGGCCGCGGAGACTGCGCGCTCACAACTGGCGGTTCGCGCTCAGTCGTCGTCGGGTGGCAGCAAATCGTCCGGGAAGCGGTACTCGCACCCGAGGGCGTCGGTCGATTCGGTACCCCAGTTGTCGCGGAACCAGGTCACACAGATATCGGCGAGCAACTCCGGATCGCGGCTGAACAGGTAGCCGTCGGTGCAGTCATCGAAGTTGTCGTTGTACAGCCACCTGTTCAGGGGCAGCGTGTCCGAGGAGTAGTCAGCAATCAGCAGGTGACCGAGAACGCAGCGGGAACGCCGCAGCATCATCACCCCGTCGGCCAACATCTGGACTTGCGCACAGACCACCTCGCCTTCGTGGTCATCGTCGTAATCGATGTATCCGCTGGGCCCCATCTCGAGGATGAAGCCGACCGGCTTGTCGGCGAACGACTCGACGAGCCAGGCGGCCATTTCGGACCACTCGTGCACGCCCGAGGTCTTGTCGGGTTCATCCATGGTGGTCCTCCTCCCGTCGCGTCCGAACACAACATAGCGCCGGGTACCGACAGGAAGGTTCGCAGCATCTCCCGGGCGTTTCTCGCTCTGAGATACATCACCCCGGGTCAAACGTGGGACGGGATCGATGAACTTGAGCGTCACCAATCTGAGCCTCCTCGAGGACTGGGTGTCGCCGGTCAGCTTGTCACCCATTCGCGGCAAAACACTGCCAGAGTGGTGACCCGACGTTGGCCTTTTACATCGCACCGGCGACTAATTGCGCAGTGGTAATCGGTACTTCAGCCGCTGTCTAAGTCGATCGAGTCGTTCTCATACGTGACTGTCGCTCACAAAACCGAGAACCGTGCGCGGGAGGTTCCCCGCATGCAGCGGTAGTCGCAGAAACAGGTAGGTCACTACTCGTGCCAATCCGTCGCCTGGCGGCGCACAATTGCTCATCGGGACAGACACCCGCACAGCCAGAGGTGGCCGCATGGACGAAATCTCCGCAGACGAACAGGCCCGGCTGGAGAAAGCGCTGCGTAAACACCGGAAATCGCTGTCTGCTTACCCCAACGTGCACAATGTCGACGTGGGGTTCGAATACGCCGACGGCTCCCCCACCGGCCGACTCGCCCTCCGTGTCCACGTGACCGAGAAGAAGTCGAAGACGAAGCTCAAACGCGTGGAGCGGGTCCCTGACGATATCGACGGGATCCCTGTCGATGTCATCCAGTACAACCCCGAACCACATCTCGTCCGCACCGACCGCTTCGATCCTCTCCGCGGCGGCGTGCAAATGATGAACACGTCCAAGACGACGGCCGGGACCTTGGGCATGATCGTCTTCGACCGAGACAGTCTGCAGCCGCTCGCGTTGTCGAATTGGCATGTGATGCTGCAAAACCCGGCGCAGCCGGCTGATGTCATGGCGCAACCGTCGGGGGTCGACGTCATGGGCGGCGTCCTGCGCTACGACCGGGCACTCGACTGCGCCGTCTGCGTCCTCGCCGGACGCACCTGGTCCCTCGACCTCCATGAACTCGGCACCGCGACCGGGCTGAGCGACCCACGTCTGGGAGCCAAGGTCATCAAGTCCGGGTTGACCACGGGAGTCACCTGGGGCGTCGTCGAGGGAGTCAACGCCAGCACCTTCACGATCGTGCCGGACGATCCCGCTATGCCGGAGATCAGCCTCGGCGGTGACTCTGGTTCCGTGTGGATCAACCGGTCCGACAGCCTCGCCGTCGGCCTGCACCGCGCCGGTAACGACGAAGCGGTGGCCGGCGGCACCGAACGGGCAACGGCTGTCCGCATGATCGCTGTCACCGACAAGCTCAAGGTCCTCGTGTTCGATGGCCTCGCCGTCAGCACGGCCTGGATCGGCGGGACCTGCAGAGTCCTGGCACGAACCGCCCCCAACACCGAATGCTCGGTCGAGATCCGTTATCCGAGCGGACGACGCAGCAGCGCCGCAGGTTTGGCGCCAAAACGCTCCGACAGCACCGGTTGGGTGGAATGGACCTGGCGCATCGGCACGTCCACCGCACGCAAACCGGGCATCGAGTATCTCGTGGCCACGGTCACCCTCGGCGGCGCCACCCGGTCCATCCAGCGCAAGCTCGAAGGTCACACGAGCACCGAGCACTAGTCCACGCGCTGCGTGGTGATTCTTTCCGGCCAATCGATACCGCGGTCCATCGCCGAGTTCGGAAAGCACGGCGAGCTGACTCTGAGTGACACATCGTCCGGCTTTCCCACCATCGTGAGGGCGAAGCCGTCCCCCGTCACGCCCACCACGTCATAGTCGCCTCTCACGTGGTGGCCGTCTGCACGCCACACATCGATCACAGCGGCGCGTACCTGGGCCGGATCCATGTCGCCAGGCACGAGCAACCACATACCGAAGGTCCAATTGTAGGGCTGGTCGGGATCGCCGCTGTCGTCACCGGTGCACGGTCCAGGCGCATCGCCCAAGGTCGAATGGGGATATCCGGGGTACGTCGTCACCAGCGTCGCGGACCATGGCAGCGCGTCGGCTGTTGTTTGAATCAGTTCGACGATCCGGTCGTGGGCCAGTTGACTGTTCATGTGTTCTTCGCCGGCACACCCGCCAACAGCCAGTAGTCCGAGCGCGGTCAACGCGATCAGGATCCGTTGCATCACTGCACATCTCCGTATTTCCCCGCGATGATGCGGCCCATGTTCAGCAGCGACACAGAATCGTCGTCCCAGTAGTCGCTGTGTGCTTCGAGGCTCACGCCTGGTCCCCGTTCGGATGCGAATACCCTCGCCCCGAAACCGCTGTCGTGGGGATCGGCGCCATGTACCACCTCGACGAGGTTGATCACGTCGTCGGTCGAGACCGTCGCCCAGACGCGTTGCGAATTGGGCCGGTCGTCGGGACCGGTCAGGTTCAGGTCGCCGACGTCGTCAGGCCCGCCGAGCCCGGGGCTGGCGACGAATACGACATCATCGACGTTCAACTCTCGCCTCCCGGACGCCGCCTCGGCAGCGACGACCGTCCCATAGCTGTGACTGACAATCGTGTTGTGCGATCGCCCCAGACCCTCGTGGGTCGCGCGAAGACCCTCCTGCAGATTCACCAGAGGTTCCGCTCCGCGGGCCGCGTACACACCCGCTCCGGCTTCGATCAAGCCCGGCGGCGCGTCATAACCGAACCAGGCGATCGTTGCCGTCTCCGATGACTTGTCGACGTCCGCAGCTGCCTGAGCCATCCGATCGGCACGCTCCACACCGCCACCGATGCCGCCGAGGTTCGCACCCGTGCCGGGGACGAAGGTGGCGACGTTGTCCGCAGTGTCGGGATTGTTGACGGCGACGGCAGCGTGACGCCTGTCGACTTTCATCAGATACCGCTTCCTCCCGTCCGACTCGGCCGCGACCGTGTTCTGCAATCCGACCAGCGCCGCCAAGTCAGCCGTCGCCGAATCGTGGAGTTGCTGCCAGTCCTCGAGTCGCTGACGGTAACCATTCGGATTGCTCTGCTCCCCTGGGGCATTGCGCGTCGGATACTGCGCGGGGTCGGGTTTGAGGGCCTCGATGTCGGCGATCTTGCCGCGCGCCTCGTTCTGCAGCTCGCCCAGGTACCGGCGATTGAAGTGGTCGCGATCGGCCACCGGGATCCCGTCCATGTTTCCCACTCCCCGATCGTGATCCCAGAGCGCCGCCTTCTCGGCTGAGGTCAGGCCAACCCAGAAGTCGTTGAGCGCCTGAGGGTCTGTCGGTAGCCGACTGCGGCCGGCGATGATGTCGCGCACCACTGGGCCGAGCGGGACGACGGTGGTGGCACGGTCGGCGTTCTGGACCAGTTCACCGAGCGTCTTGGTGATCTCGGCGGCCAGAATCGCATCCGCGCTACCCGCCGTCGCGAGTGCGTCCGTCAGATAGGACTGGTATTCGGCCGCTCTACGAACGGCGAAAGCACGAGCCTCCTCATAACCCATGGTCGCCGGTATCGCGATGGGATGCCCCGGTCGCGAGTCTGCCGGAGCCGTGACGGTGCCGTTGTCGGCGACGAGAAAACCGTTGCGCACGATGCTGTTCGCCCAGTTGCGGACGACCTCGCTCGAACGAACGACATCCGGTCCGAGGCGGGTGATGGCGTCGGCGATGTCGAGGATCGTGATCGCGAGCCGGTTGCTCGCCTGCTTCTCCGAGTCGGTCCGGGCCTGCGACGCTTCGGCCGCGTCGCCCCGCCAGCTGTCCATGGTCGTGGCGACAGATCTGGCGACGTCGTTCATCGCTGTATCGAAGGTGTCGACCGCGGTGTCGATCCCAGTCGCGGTGGTCGACAGGAAGTGGGCGTTCGACGCCCAGGTACGGGCCTGGGACACAGTGGGTGTACTCATCGGATCACAGCTTCAGCAGGCCACTGATCGAGTCGGCGTACTGCTCGTCGGTGATTCCGACGGTCAGCGCCGCCTCGGTGTTCTTCTGGGCCAGGGCGTCCACCCGCATCGCCACAGCTTTCAACGCCGCCTCGATCTGGATCTCCGCAGTCCCACACGCCGCCGCGACATCGGACCCTCTGAGACCCGCGAGCAATCCCGCGAACGTGCGGTTCACATCGATGCCGCGGATGTCGTTCGCGGCGTTGGTCAGATCGGTTGCGAGCGTGCGGATCGCGTCGAGATCCGCCTTCAACACTGGTGCCATCTGGATTCCCCCAATCCTCGGTGATCGAGACCGACGCTAGGTCACGTCCGAGTCGTCGGGAGGTTTCAGCGAGGCGGAAGCAGGGCGCCTGTGGATTGTCGGCGGACCTGTGGACAACTCAGCGGATGGGTGAGCCGTTCCAAGAGACGTCGAAGAACTGCGCCGCCACGAGTTGTTCGCGCGTATCGCGGTCGACTCCGAGCGCCTTCCGGTACCGCAGGACGTGCTGCAGCGACAGCGCCGTGTACAGCAGCGGCAGGTGATCGTGCTTCGGGCCGTAGACGTCGCTCGCGCCGTGAGCGGCGCGCAAATTGGTCCGGGCCCGGCTCGGGTGCAGCAGCGCGTCTCTCAGGACAGCGACCTTGATCGACCGCTTACGCCCCGCGGGAACCACGACCGGCGCTGCCGGCCGTGGCCCGAACAGCGCAGCGTCGAACTCTGCTGCCGTCGCGACGGTACATCCCGACGTCGGGCGGGGATTGCATTCGACCATGTGGTGCACACCGTCGTCGGTGACGAGGTAGTCGAAGCTCAGCTGACCATGCCAGTTCAGTTCGCGCGCAATGGTTTGCGCCGCGTGCAGCGACTCGGGTGAGTCCACCGATTCGAAGATGATGCCGCCTCGGTCATCGATGGTGAGCGGATGTTCGTAGCAGGAGTGCAGTACCACCTCACCGTGGTGGACGACGCTCCAGCTGCAGCGGTCGACGCCTCGCAGATACTCCTGCACGAGCCAGGGTTCGGCGGGTGTCGGGTGGATGTCGTCGAGACTGGATTCCCCCGCGAGTGCGCCGCTGTTGGTGATGATGTCGAGGCCGCCGCGGCCATATGCGGCACGCGCGAACCAGTGGTCCCATTGGTCGACCGCTTCACGGAGTTCGGCGTTCGACGTCGCCGTGATCGACTGCGCCACAGGCAAGCCGAGTGATCCACACAGTTCGCTGAATGCCACCTTGTCGTGCACCTGCGCCAGGATCTCGAACGACGGAAAGAACAATTCGGCGCGGCCGGCGAACTGCTCTCGATACGCCGCGAGGTAGAAGACCTCTTCGAACATGGGGATCAGCCAGTTGATCTCGTGCTTGTCGATCAACTCGTCGACGGCGGCGATGAACGCGAGCGGGTTCTGCGCCGGTGCAGGCACCTCGGCGTGGCGAGCCGCTCCCCGCGAATGACTACCTGGCGACGCCTTGAAGGTGTCGACCGCCGTCACGTCCCGGCCCGTTTCGCCCAGCTTGCGGATCTCGTCCACCGCGAAGGGCATGCGCGATGTGGTGGCCAGGATGCGGGGCGCGGGCGAGCTCATATCCTGGAGATCCTACGGTCCTCAGTTCTCGAAGTATCGCCGCGGATTGTCGACGAGCATGGTCGTGATCTGCTCGGTCGACACCCCACGTTCGCGTAGCGCCGGCAGCACGTCGTCACTGATGTGGGTGAAGATCCAGTTCGGCACCGCAGCGGCTTTGGCGTGTTCGTCGAACCAGTCGATGAAGCAGGACGCGTCGTGCGCCAAGACCATGCGTTCTGCATAGCCGCGGCGCACCATCTCGGCGACTGTGTCGACGCGTTGCTCGAAGGGCAACAACACATCCAGGCCGAAACGGTCCATCCCGAGATAGGACCCGGCGTCGGCGACCTTGCAGAGGTAGTCGAGGTCGGTCGTGTCACCGGAATGGCCGATCACGACCTTCGAGAGGTCTGCCCCTTCCTCTTTCAGAACCCGTTGCGCGACCAGCCCCGACCCGGTGTGCGGATTGGTGTGCACCGTGATCGGCACTATCGTCTCGGCCTGAGCGGCGCCGACCGCGCGCATCACCCGTTCCACCCCCGGGGTCAGACCCAGTTCTTCGATGGCGCACTTGAGGAAAGCCGCCTTGACACCGGTATCGGCGATGCCCTCGCGGATGTCTTTGACGAACAGTTCCACCATCGGCTCGGGCGTATCGAACAGCAAACCCGGACCGGTGTAGTGGAATTGGAAGGGGATCTCGTTGTAGGTGTAGATGCCGGTGGCAACGATGATGTTCAGGTCGACCTCGGCATTGATTCTCTGCAATCGGGGAATGTACCGGCCCAGCCCGATGACGGTCGGATCGACGATCGTGTGAATCCCGCGCGAGGGCAGTGCAGACAGCTTCTGGATGGCATCTTCGACCCGACGCTCTTCATCCCACGGGTTCGGATAGTCGGGATAGTTCTGCCGCATCTCCTCCCCCAGCACGAACACGTGCTCGTGCATGAGGGTGCTCCCGAGAGCAGCGGTTTCCACGGGTCCTCGAACGGTCTCGACGGTTGACACACCAACTCCTCACCGGGCGTCGGGAGTGACGCCGCCACTTCATGGTGGCGCAGCGCCGCGGCTGAGGAGATCGGTTCGAAGAACTGGGGTCGGGACCTAGAGGTCGTCGAAATCGTCGTCACCCAGATCGGGGATGCCCGCGAGTATGGCCGGGCGCAGCGGCAGCGGAACCTCGAGCAGACCGTCGACCACGACGAAGTAGCCGTCATCGATGAATCGAGCCGTCAGCGCGCTCGCGAACGTTTTGGCGACGACGGTCTGCTGATCGTCGAACTCGTCGTCGACGGGATCAACGGGTGACAACGGCTCGTCGGTCATTCCGGCGAGGAGGAGCTGTAAGTCTATGAAGCCGCCATCCATGGACATGTCGGTCGACCGGAAGTCCGCCAACTCCGCCGCGATGGTGGCCGTGAGTGCCTTGCGCAATGTCTGCAGGTCACCGGCCGACGACAGATCGACGCGGCCGGTCGGCTCGGCCCGGTCTCCGTTGATCGAGACGATCCCCATAGTGGTCAGCACCACCCACGGGATGCTCACGCTCGAGAGGTCGTACATCGATTCGGGCCGCTCGCTGAGCTCGAACCCGAGATGGGTCGCCAAGTCGACGGTGCGATCCACGCTCAGCTCACCGGCCTCCGTCACAGAGACGCCATCGCCGATCCACTCGAGGACGGTCGTCAGACGCGTGAACAAGGGTAGTGCCGCGAGTGCCTGGCCTTCGTCCTCCGGATCCACCGGATCGAGTTCGATCATCGAGGGTGTCCGAATCGGCGGGCCGTCCAGCTGGTCCAGCCCCAGGACGCCGGTGCAGTAGGCCAGGTTCTCGTCGGTACCGGTCCACCGGTCTGTTTTTTCCAGGAAGTGGAGCCACGCCACGGCAGCGAGCTGTAAGCCATCGGAGACCTGGACGTCGAGCTCAGACCCGGTCGCCTCGACGTCGTCGAGGAATGCCGCGAACACGTCGAGGTCGGCCATCGTCCACGCTGTCGCACTGAAGCGTGGGTTGCCGTGGGCGATCATCCCCATTACCGGCCCGATACCGCCAACTGCCTGCTCAGGGGTCAATTCGTCAGCGAACTCGGAGTCCGGAAGCCAGGCGATGAAGGCTTGCTCCAACTCGGGATTGAGAACGAACTCGGTTCTCGAAGAGGCGCGACGCTGGTCACGAGCCTTCTGCTTGTCGGCGCGACGCTTGCGATTGTTGCTCTTGCTCGAAGCCATCACCCTCCGAAGGGTAATTGCCATCAGGGCGATCGAGCGGAAGCCGGCCGGAACCCGAGTATGTAGGCGCTGCGAAAACCCCTCACCTGGCGCAGCATCTACACAATCGGGTTCCGCACGAGCGCCACACAATCGAGTGACACCGAATCCGGCCAAACCCTACTCTTCAGTAGGTAACTGATAATGCACCTTGGACGGGACAAATACAACCATCGTTAGCGGAACTAACACGGCGGTAACGTATTTCATTTCTAGCCAAGCGTCCAAAACGTAACAATGCTTATCGGCACCGGATCACGCGTTTACCGCTTAATCCCCTTTCGCCCACTCAAATCCGAAATTGCCTTCGAATGGTTCAGCGATAGCGCCCTGAGATCGCCCGTCTGAACAGCCCTGAAGGGCACATTTCCCGCCGACTGCTGCGAGATGGACGATCTCAGGGCCGCGCAAGCGCCTCGAGTGTCTCTTTGGACGAATATTTCGGGGTCCAGCCCAGTAAGTCGGCGGCCCTGGAGATGTCCATCACGACGGATGTCTTGCCGATATGTATCCATTCGGCATCCGAAGGCACTTTGGGCAGACGCTTGATCACCTCTGCGGCAACTGTCACGGTGGCCGACGGGACCTTCACCGGCAGGCCTCCCAGAGCTGCTGCCACCTCGGAGATCGACACCGTGCCGGTGCCCGCGATGTTGTAGGCGCCGGCGGGCGCATCGGTGGTAACACACTGAGCAATTGCGGCAGCGACATCGTCGTGGTGGACGAGCTGCACGGGAGTGCCGGGGTCCGGGATCGGCATCTTCAGACCGGGCACCGCGCCCGCAACCTTGCGGACGGCGTCGGGGAACCAGTTCCATGGCATGGCGTCGGCCAGTGCCGTCGCTTTCGGGCCGGCAACGATGCATGGGCGAAGAATGTAGACCTCGAGGTCCGTCCCGCCGACGATCTCGGCGACCGCAGCCTCGACTTCGGCCTTCTGCTCAGAGTAATAGTGCTCGCTCGATCCACGGATCGGCGTGTCCTCGGTCAGGGGCAACGGATTGTCGGCGTAGTACCCGTAAGCCGCCACCGACGAGGTGTAGACGATGCGCTTGGGTCGCTCCGCTGCCACCGTGGCCTCGAAGACGTTCTTCGTCCCTTGGAGGTTGACCCGCTGCCCCTCCTGCCGAGAACCGAGGACCAGGAAAGCGAGATGGACGACGACGTCCACCTCGCTGACCAGTGACTTCACCGCGTCGGTGTCGAGGATGTCGCCCTGCCGATACTCGGTCTTGGTCCATCCGTGGGCCGCGGGGTCGAACTCGCGCCGCGCCATTCCGAGCACGCGATCCACCCCGGGATCCGCTTCGAGTGCCGTGACTGCCGAAATTCCTATTTCACCTGTCGGACCGGTGACCGCAACTGTGAGACCCATGCAGCGCAACGTACCCCGATCGGAATCGGATCATGCGTGTCCTGTGGTCACTTCTTGGGTAGCTTGGCACCCATCTTCTCGGCGAAGGCCTGGGTGGCCTTCATCGGCCGCAGCATCACCGTGAACTCGTCGATCAATCGGTCGGGAGTCTCGTGGATGAAATCGCAGCCCTCGATGTCGAGGCCGTCGACCTTCGCCCGGAACACCAGGCCGGTGTAACCATCGAGTGGCGAATCCAGTTCTCGCACATACTCGAAGTCTTCGAAAGTCTCGAAAGCGGTCTGCAATACGAACGCCACCGTCTCACGACCTTCGAATGACTTGAACGCCACCGGGCTGTTGAACGTCACCTTCTCATCCAGCAGCGACGCGATGTCGTCGACCTTGTTCGACTCGACTGCAGAACGGAATGCGTGCATGTACTCGACCTCCTCGTCACGGGTTCCCTGAGGCTAGCGGCAAGCAACGGCGGGCACGCGCAGAACAGGTATTCGGGTTCAGGTCCGCACAGCACAGGTAGGTCGTCTACGCCGTGACACCCGGTGTTCGCGCTAAAGGAGCAACTTTTTCTGGACCTTACCCATCGCGTTGCGTGGCAATTCGTCGACCACCCGAAATTCTCTGGGACGCTTGTGATTCGAGAGTTCAGTGGCAACCAGGTCGATGAGCAGCGACTCGTCGATGCCGTCGCCGACCACCACGGCGACGATGCGCTGGCCGAGGTCGTCGTCGGGCACACCGATCACCGCGACCTCGCGCACACTCGGGTGCCCGAGCAGCACCGTCTCGATCTCGCCCGCGCCGATCCGATAGCCACCGGATTTGATGAGGTCGATGGACGAGCGGCCGACGATCCGGTGCATGCCGCCCGCATCGATGACGGCGACGTCACCGGTGACGAACCAGCCGTCGTCGAGCCAGGATTCGGCGGTCGCCTCGGGTCGGCCCAGGTACCCCTGCGACAGCATGGGGCCGCGAATCTGCAGTTCACCGATCGTCTCACCGTCATGCGGGACATCGGTGCCGTCCTCCGCCCGGAGCCTGGTCTCGACACCGGCCACCGGCAGGCCGACCCAACCAGGCCGGCGTTCGCCATCCACCCGGGTGCTGATCGTGATGAGGGTTTCGGTCATGCCGTAGCGCTCGACGATCTGGTGTCCGGTCAGCTGTTCGATCTTGTCGAACACCGGGACCGGCAGGGGCGCGCTACCGGAGACGAGCAGACGGGCCGAACTCAGTGCGCGCGCAGCATCCTCGTCCGCGGCGATGCGGGACCACACGGTGGGCACGCCGAAGTACAGACTGCCGTGCGCCGCCGCATAGTTCGCCGGGGTGGGTTTGACGGTATGGATCACCGAGCCGCCGACACGCAGCGGTCCGAGGATCCCGAGGATCAGGCCGTGCACGTGGAACAGCGGAAGGCCATGCACGAGAACGTCGTCCGCGGTCCACGCCCAGGCGTCGGCGAGCGCGTCGAGTCCGGCGGCGATCGCCCGCCTGGTCAGCGGGACGCCTTTGGGGAGTCCGGTGGTGCCGGAGGTGTAGAGAATGAACGCTGCCGAATCCGGATGCGGTTCGGGATGACTGTGCCACGACCGCGCGAACATCCGGACCGGGAGAACCGGCAGGGTCGGATCGTCGGGTGCTGCCCCGAGCCAGGCCTGGGCCCCCGAGTCGTCGAGCATGTGCTGACGCTCCGCAGCACCGGTGTCGGGCGGGACAGGAACCACCACAACACCCGCGATGAGCGCACCGACCACCGCAACCACGGTCTGCGCGGTGGGCTCGGCGAGGATCGCGATCCGGCGGGCGCCACGGATTCGTTCGGCCACCGAGGTGGCCGCACCGATCAGATCGCTACGCGAGAGGGTGACATCACCGACCGTGACGACTGCGGATTTGTCCGCTCCATTGGCGAGGGCGGATTGGGTCAACGACGGAAACAGCAGCACATCGACCACTTTCTCACATCGTTTCCGCCAGGCTCTCGTCCGTGACGGGAGTTCAGGGGAGAATCGTCGTCATGGGCAATCACGACGGATTTCATCCTGATCTGGAGACCACCGGCGCAGAGTACGGAAGGCAGTCACTGCGGTCCCGGCTGCATCACGTCAAGGCGTCCGACGTCACCGGTGACACCGCGCAGACCGACGGGATGCGGCGGCTGGCCGCGATCAGCGGCGAGACTGTCGGCTCAGAAAAGCTGTGGAGGGGCGAAACGCACGTCGCACCCGACACCGCCTCGGCCAACCATCATCACGGCGAATCGGAGACCGCGATCTTCATCCGCAGCGGGCATCCGGAGTTCGTCTTCCACGACGGAGTCGAGGAGGTGCGGATCAGCACCGAACCCGGCGACTACGTCTTCGTCCCGCCGTATGTGCCTCACCGCGAGGAGAACCCTGATCCGGACAATCCCGCCGTGGTGGTGATCGCCCGCAGCACCCAGGAGGCGATCGTCGTCAATCTGCCGGAGTTGTACGCGCTCGACGAGAAACTGTCATGACCGGTCGCACGGTCACGATCACCGTCAGCGGTAGCGCACAACGGCACTACTCACCCAACCGCTGCACGGTGCACCTGGGCCTTCATGCCGACGGCTCGGATCGACAGGCCGCAGCCGACCAGGTGACCGCAGCCGCGGTGAAGATCACCGAGGCGGTCACCGCTCTGGTCGAGCTCCCTCGGAGCCCGGTCGCCCGGTGGTCGCTCGATCAGATACGGCACAACAGATCTCGGCCCTACCACCGTGAGGGCAAGAAGCGACCGTGGATCTACCGGTCGTCGGCCTCGGCAACAGTCACTTTCAAAGACTTCGCAGCGCTGGGACCGTTCCTCGACGAGGTCTCCGATGTCGAGGCCGTCAGCGTGGGACATCTGCACTGGCGGCTCACCCGGAAAGTCGAAGCAAAGAAGACCGCTCACGTTCGCGACCTGGCTGTTCAAGATGCGCTCGCGAAAGCGCAGGGATACACGCAAGGTCTCGGTTACAGCGAGTTCCACGCCATCGCGATCGCGGACCCAGGAATGCTCGGACTCTCCACGGGTGGTCAGCAATACCTGCAGCCGGACGGTGGGGTTCCCGCCATGGCGCGGCGGATGTCCGCGTCGCCCGCGGGCGACGAGGTTCCGATGATCGAACTGAAACCCGACCGGATCACCGTCTCCGCCAACGTCGAAGCTCGCTTGGAAGCAGTTCGGCCGGACAACTCATGACCACCCCCGAGCAGTTCGCTGTCGTCGAGACCTCCATCGCCGATCTGCGCAGGGCACTGGAGTCGGGCGAGGTCACCAGCGTCGACCTCGTTCAGCGGTATCTCGACCGAATCGAGCACTACGACCACAGCGGGATCACGTTGAACGCGGTGGTCGTGATGAACCCCGACGCGATTGCCGAAGCGCAGGCCTCCGATCAGCGTCGCGCGCAAGGCTCTTTGCTCGGTCCGCTCGACGGCATCCCGTACACCGCGAAGGACAGCTACAAGGTGCGCGGTCTCACCGTCGCGGCCGGTTCCCCCGCGTTCGAGGATCTGGTGGCGGGCGACGACGCCTACGTGATCTCCCGCTTGCGGGCCGGCGGTGCGATCTGCCTCGGTCTGACCAACATGCCTCCGATGGCCGCGGGAGGAATGCAGCGCGGGGTGTACGGTCGGGCCGAAAGCCCCTACAACGCCGACTATCTCACCTCGTCGTTCGGATCGGGTTCGTCGAACGGCTCCGGCACGGCAACCGCAGCGAGCTTTGCGGCATTCGGTCTCGGCGAGGAGACCTGGTCGTCTGGCCGGGCTCCGGCGTCGCACAACGGTCTGGTTGCGTACACGCCCTCGCGTGGCGTTATCTCGATGCGCGGTAACTGGCCGCTCTACGGGACGATGGATGTCGTTGTGCCACACACCCGAACCGTCGACGACATGTTGCAACTGCTCGACGTCATCGTCGCGGACGACGACAAGACCCGCGGCGATTTCTGGCGTATGCAGCAGCACGTACCGATCCCGAAGGCGTCTTCCGTTCGTCCAGACGACTACCTCGCGTTGGCCAATACCCCTGCGCTCGAAGGCAAGACGATCGCGGTTCCCCGGATGTACATCAACTCCGACACCGCGGGAAAGGATCCGGTACACACCAGAGGATCCATCATCGACCTCTGGAACAGTGCTCGTGCCCATCTCGAGGCACTCGGCGCGACCGTGGTGGAGAGCGACTTCCCAATCGTCGAGAATCACGAGGAAGACCGGGAGGGGGCGTACAGCATGGTCAGTCGCGGGCTGGTGCCCGACGACTACTTCTCCTGGGAGATGGGTGTGCTGATGATGTGGGGCTGGCACGACTTCCTCGACGCCAACGGGGATCCGAACCTCCACGCTCTCGCGGATGTCGATGGGTCAAAGATTTTTCCACTCCCACCGGGCGCTCTGCCAGATCGCTACGACGTCGAGGACGAAGACTTCTCCGTGACCGTCGAGCGGGCCAAGAAAGAAGTGCCCGCACTGGGTGACATCCCGAACCTGCAATGGGCTCTGACCGGACCCGAGGAGACCAGAAAGTCCGATCTCGAGGACTGGATGGACGCGAATGGTTTTGATGCCGTGGTCTTTCCGACCCAGTCCGATGTGGGGCCTGCCGATTCGGATGTCAATCCGGCGTCCGCAGACATCGCCTGGGCCAACGGTGTGCGGTACTCCAACGGGAACCTCGCGATCCGGCACTTCGGCATCCCGACGGTCACGGTGCCGATGGGCCTGATGGTGGACACGCAGATGCCGGTCGGGCTGACGTTTGCCGGACGAGCATACGACGACAGCCAGCTACTGGCGATGGCATCGGTCTTCGAGAGCTCCGCCGATCGTCGGCCGGTGCCGCCACGGACACCGGAATTGCCGTAGATCTCATGTCGGCAAATCCCCACCGGTTTGCGAATGCTTCACCAAGCACGTCGACCACATTGTGAGCGGCTGAACATGGAGCGCAGGGACCTACGCGTCAGGACCCGTCGCGACCGGGTTGGCCGAATCCGAACTCCACTGCGACCAGGACCCCGGGAACAGCATTCCCGCGATGCCGGCGAGTTCCAGGGCGACGAGGTCGACAGCTGCGGTGACCCCGGAGCCGCAATAGACACCGACCGGAACGGATCCGTGCACACCCGCTGCTGCGAAGAATTCACGCAACTCTGACGGATTCCTGAAGAAACCATGCTCGTCGAGAGTTGCGGTACTCGGGACATTTACCGCTCCCGGGACGTGGCCCGCCACGGGATCGATCGGTTCGACCTCACCGCGATAGCGCTCAGGGGCACGGGCGTCGACACGAACCCCTGCAAAGTTCGACACCTGCTCCGCGGTCAGCGTCGGCAACTGCCCGGAATACAGGTCGGTTGCCGAGAGCTCGACATCACCAGCGGGAGGCGTTTCGCTCCCAGCCATGAGGGAGTGACCTGCGGCGATCCAAGCACTGAGCCCACCGTCGAGAATCCGCACGTCGGCGATGCCTGCGGCACGCAGCACCCACCACGCCCGCGACGAGCCCGCACGGTTCCAATCGTCGTAGACCACAACGGAATCACCGCGGTTCACACCCCACCGGCGCAACGCGGCCTGCAGCACTGACCCCTCCGGAAGAGGGTGCCGGCCACGGCCAGACACTGTCAACGGTCATCGGGAACTGCCCATGTGCGGACTTGAAAACTGCCCGTAGGTGGCCAATAAGAACTGCCCGGTGGCGGACATGAATCTGCCCATGCGGCGGTGCCCGCCACCGGTTCCGAGGGTGGTCAGTTCAAGGCTTTGACCCCCTGTCCGTGCAGGGCTTGTGCGAGGCGGACTGAGTCTCCGCTGGTCTGGCAGAGGTGTGCGTGGTGGAGCAGTCGGTCCACGGTGGCGGTCGCCAACGTTTTGGGCATCAACTCATCGAACCCGCTGGGATGCAGGTTCGACGAGACCGCGACCGATCGGCGTTCGTAGGCTGCTTCCACGATCCGGTAGAGCCCCTCGGCAGCGTCGGCGCCGACCGGGAGGAGCCCGACGTCATCGACAATGATGAGCTCGGCGCGGACGATCTTGGCGACGGCTTTGCCCAAAGAATCATCAGCACGATGGGCACGTACGAGTACCCCGAGCTGTTCGAGGGTGAACCAAGCCACCGGCATACCTGCTTCAATAACATTGTGTCCCAATGCTTCGAGGAAAAATGTCTTCCCCGTCCCAGCTGGCCCGCACACGACCAGGTTCTCCCGCCGCCCCACCCATTCCAGGGTGCGCAGCGCGTGCTGGGTGGGCAGTGGGATCGAGGAGGCATTCTCGTCCCACACATCGAAGGTTTTGCCGGTCGGAAACCGTGCGGCTTTGCGGCGGGTGGTGAGCATCGACCGGGCTCGACCAGCGGCTTCTTCAGTCAGCAACGCTTTGATGACCTCGGCCGGATCCCAGCGTTGTGAGCGGGCGGTGGCCAACACGTCGCCGGCGACCGCCCGTGCGTGGGGAAGCCGCAGTTGGCGCATCAACTGCTCCACCTCGGCCGGCAGCGTCGGGGTACTCATGCGATGTCCTCGTCGTTTACGTGAGAATTGTTGAGGCCGAACGAGTTCCATCCGGTTGTTCCTTGAGCCAAGGAGGTGTCTTCGGAGGCTTGGTGGCGAGTCGGGTCCATTCCTTTGCTGGCGAGGATCGAGTCGAGGTCGCCGGTGGCGAACCGGCCGTGCACCGCGGCGTGACCCAATGCCCAATCCACATCCGGGCGGCTACTCAGGGTCGAAAGGTCCACGGCGTGGGTCATCTTCTGAAAGATCCGTTCGGTCCCGACGGCGGCGGCTTCTTTGAGCCACACCACCGCGCCCTCTCCGATCGCCAGGAAAGCGTGCTCAGCAGCGCTACGAGCGCGGATCCGGTAGTCACCGGGGATCTTGCCGGGCTGATCCGGGAAGTGGGCGTCATCGATTGCGGGGGTGCCGCGGGTGGTGCGGCGGTGCCGGGCCACTTCGACCGGGCCACCGCCGTCGAGGGCGCAGATGATGACCTCATCGGTACCCGGGTGGTGGCGCACCCACACACTGTGTCCCAATAATGTTGACGGGATGGAATATTGGCCGTGCTCGAAAGTGATCATCGGAGTGTTGTCCGGTACTTTGCGGGTCACCCCCAGGCCCGCGGTGTGCGGCAGATCGGGCACCGCATGGAGCTGGGTGCGTTCGATCTCGAGCATCTCGGCCGGTACCCGGCCGGTGGCCCTGTGGACCCGGTTGTTGACAAGCGTCATGAACTCGCCGCACGCGGTCTCGACGTCGACGAAACTCGCGTACTCGCCTAGCAGGTTCGTCTCGGTCGGCACGATGTCGGCTTTAGCGAGTTTGACGGCGTTCTCCACCCCGCCTTTGGAGGCCGGGTCGGCCGGCTCACACGTCAGGACGGAGATGCCGTAGTAGCGGCCGAAGGTCACCGCATGACGGTTGCGGACCGGAACCCCCGCCACGTGCCCGGTCGTGACCGTTTTCTCGTTGTCGGTCAGCAGGTACGTCGGAGCGCCGCCGACGATGCGAAATACACGGTCGAGGCCGGCGAACACGCTCGGCCCGGTCCGGTCGTGCAGGGCGATGACGATCCGAAAGCGGCACCACGCCAACCACGCGACCAGCAGCACCACCTTTCGGCCGTTCACGATCGGGCCGTCACCGAAGTCGTACTGCAGCCACAATCCGGGTTCGGTGACCCACGGTCGGTGCACTCGCGTATTGCCCAGGCGCCATTGAGCTTTGATCTCCGCCAGTGCCCGGCGGGTGGTGCGTTCGTTGCCGGTGTACCCCAAC
The DNA here is from genome assembly GCF_002095395.1 of Williamsia sp. 1135. GTDB lineage: Bacteria > Actinomycetota > Actinomycetes > Mycobacteriales > Mycobacteriaceae > Williamsia. The sequence goes on along the minus strand of NZ_MJEI01000050.1, from coordinate 466 downwards.
GCGGCCAAGCGTTCGTGGGCTTTGTCGCCGCGGATCTTGCCGTGCGAATCCTGCACCCACTTCTCCAGGTTCGGGGTGAAGTCGTCGATCAGTCGGGCCCGGCGAACCTGCGGCGGCAGGCCGGCATCGCGGTCCTCGACCGCCTTCTTGACCGTGTGATGCGAGCACCCGCAAAGTTCGGCTGCCGCGCGATACGACCCAGTCAGATCGTAGGCATTGAGTATTTCCATGAGTTCTCCGTCAGACTTCAATGTGGTCTCTCCCGGGTGATTCGAATCGACTAGGCATCGACATCGAACCTCGGGAGAGGCCCCCACGGCGCAGACGCGCCGCACTGGGATCAACAGGACTGGGCAGATTCATGGCCGGCAACGGGCACATTCGTGCCCGCCAGTGAGCAGTTCTTATTGGCCGTCAGTGGGCACTTTCATGTCCGCCTACGGGCAGTTTTTCATGTCCGCCGACA
>NZ_MJEI01000036.1 GCF_002095395.1 Williamsia sp. 1135 | reverse complement strand
CCGTGATGGGGCGGTCCGGATCGTCGAGGAGACGGGTAAACCGATCGCCCAGGTCGCGCGCGATCTGGGGGTCAACGAGGGCACCCTGGGCAACTGGGTCAACCGTGCGCGCGCCGAGCGCGGCGGCGAGGATGAGGCGAGCGGCGATAGTGCTGCCGAGCTCAAGCGGTTGCGTGCCGAGGTGGCCGAGTTGCGGATGGAGCGCGATGTTTTAAAACGATCGGTGGTCCTGTGGGTGAAGGAGGCGACGAAGTGATGCTGGCCCGCTTCATCGCAGAGCAGAGGACCACCTATCGAGTGCCACATACGGTCACGTGCGCGCTGCTTGGCGTGAGTATGGCGTGGTTCTACAAGTGGTTCAAGCGTTCTCAAAAGCCGGGTGCAGCAACAGGATTGCATACCGCGCGTGACTATCGGCGCGACACGGTAGACCGCGCAGTCAAGGTCAAGTTCATGACATTGCGGGGCTTGCATGGTTCCCCGCGGCTGCACGTGGACCTGCGTGAGGACGGGTGGACAGTGAGCGAGAAGACGGTCGCGGATTCGATGCGCCGGCAGGGTTTGGTGGCACGCCGGATCCGTCGCCGAAACGGGCTGACCCGGCAGGACAAGACGGCACCGAAGTTCCCGGATCTGGTGCGCCGGAACTTCACCGCGACGCGTCCGAACGAGAAGTGGGTCGGCGATATCACCGAGATCCCGACTGCGGCCGGGAAGTTGTATCTGGCGACCGTGATCGACCTCTACAGCCGCCGATTGCTGGGTGCGGCCACCAGCGTGCATCCAGACGCACCGCTCGCGTGTGCAGCAATCGAGATGGCGGTGGCCACCCGAGGCGGTAAGCAGGCCATAAGGCGTGACGAGGAGTCCGAACGGGTCATCTTCCACAGTGACCGCGGGTCGACGTACACCTCCAACAAGTTCACCAAGCTGTGCCGTCGGATGGGACTCCGTCAGTCGATGGGCCGCGTCGGGTCATGCTTCGACAATGCCGCTGCCGAAGCGTTCTTCTCTTCCCTGGAGTGGGAGGTACTGTCACGCAACGATTTCGAGACTCTTGCCGGAGCCAAGGCCGGTGTGCTTGACTGGTGTTACGGCTTCTACAACCACGTCCGCCGGCACTCCACGATTGGGATGGTCAGCCCCATCGACTACGAGAACGCTGCAGTCGCGGAGCCCGAAGCCGCATAGAGGAGTCCTCCACGATTTGGGGGGAACCACACATCAATGTTTGCGGAATGACGATTGACAGCATCGGTTGTCAGCAGACACTCCATGACATCCGCAGCGAGCGGACCAACGACAGTTTCCGCTACCTCCCACCGAACGGCACCCTTAGATCGGGATGGGTCGTACCCGTTCCCAACACCAGCCTCGGGAACGCGGGTTACACCCAGGTCATGTACGACTACACCGACAGCAACGGACGCCGCTGGCGACGCCTCGACAAGATGGAACCGCAGCACGTGCGTGTGCCTGAGTTCAATCCTGAACGATTGCACCGGTTTGAGACTGCCATGCGTGCACGACCGAACGAAGGCGACCGAATCCTCCCCGCGAATGTGCAGATTGCTGTCGACTCAGCATTCCCGGTGGACGAGTAAGCGCAGGCGGACGCGGCGAAATTGCCCCCTCGTCAACCCACCTAGGGGTTAACGAGGGGGCAAACCCTCCCGACACGCCTACGCACGCAGCCGCGCAGCGAAAACGACGCCTGCGTCACCTTCCCAACACCCATCCCTTCAGAGTCGACCAAGGCTCCAACTATCTGATCCATGAACCAACCATGACCACCCACACCCACAAAACCTCAGACAACAACCCCCACCCGACACCGACCTGTGCACAACCACCACTACTGTGGACAAAACCCCAACCTCACGCGCAGGCTCAGCCACATTGTTCGAACTCGTCATCGCAACTGAAATGTAAACATTGCGAAAATCCTTCTGAAATAGGAGGTTTCTTGTTCGGTCGGCGGGCGGTCTTGGACATAGTTGTTCGGGTTTTGAAAAAGAGAAAAATACTTCGCACGAATATCACTTCGTGTTGCCCCGTTCGAACGCTGTCTGTAGCGTCATCATCGAGCCGCTCGAAAAACTATTCATACCAATAACTCTTGTCGAGTTCACTATCGATGATCTCGGGTGGCGAACGCGACGACAATGGGAGCCGATCGATCCTTCTGTACGTGAAAGTTGTCAGTATTCCGGAACGCCCGGGGTACCGACTTTGATTCGCGTCCAACTGCGGGGTTTTGGAGGAGAATCATCTTGGTCAGTTTCGGACTCATCGACGAATGGCAGCCACCGACCGGCAATGTGACGACCTGGTCGGCATCGGCGGAATGTGTCGCGGCCGCGTATCGAGCGCCCGCACATCCGACGCCGCCCTCACACCAGCAGGAGGAGTACCTGCGCACGGCGGCCAGGACGAAGACGGCCGGCGTCCGCGGATCCAGGCTCTACGTGGGTACGTTCGAACAGTCGGGCACACTCGATCCGGCCGCCATGACCGCCACGATCAACGCTTTCCTGAAGCGTCATGACACCCATCTCAGCTGGTTCTCCACGGAATCCGACGGGGCAATGGTGCGGCACGTCATCGATCCCGACATCGTCGATTTCGTCCCGATCGATCACGGTTACTCAACGGACCCCGATCGCATATTGGAACTCATCCAGGAGCAGACGCCAGGCCCCCTCGAGTGGAATTGCTTCACATTCGGAACCATCGAGCACACCGAGGGTTTCACGATGTACGCGGCAATCGACCATCTCCATTCGGACCCCATTTCACAGGCGGTGTCCTTGGTCGATGCAATGGCGTTGTACTCCAACGCCATTGCGCACGACCAGATACCACTTAAATCCGCGGGTAGCTATCTCGACTATTGCGATCGGGAAAGGGAATCCTCACGACGGCTGACCCTCGGGAGTCGAGATGTGCAGAGGTGGATCGAATTGGTCAAAGACAATGGCGGCGATCTGCCCACATTCCCGCTGAGCCTCGGATCCGCACCCGCCGGCGAAACCGGGTCCCGCAGCACCCACCTGAGCACCGAACTGTTCGACGACGATGACGCGAAGACACTACTGGCCATCTGCCGGGAGAGCCGCGCGGGATTCATCGCAGCGATACTGGCAGTGGCGGCGCTGGCATCGTACGAGTTCACAGGGAAAACCCGATACCTCGGGATCACTCCGCGCAGCACCCGTTCGACACCCGAAGACTTCAGCGCCGTCGGTTGGTTCACCAGCTTGATCCCGGTGCCGGTTGAGCTCGATCCGACGTCGACGTTCCGGTCCGTCGTCCGGCAGACGCAGCTCTCGTACCTCGCGGGCCGCCAACTCTCCGACGTGTCATTTCACAGGGTTCTCGAATTGGCCGAGCTCGATCCCGACTCCCCGATCACCACGCAGCGGGGTTGGTCGGTACCGATGGTCTCGGTGATGGACACCCGACGTATGCCCGGGGTCGAGACATTCGAGTCGATAAATGCGAAGTTCTACGGAAACCGCGGGACCTCCGAAGAGGTCTATGTCTGGGTCAACCGATTCAGTCACGCGACGACCATCAGCCTGCTGTTCCCTGACACCCCTCAGGCCCGCGCATCGATCAACGTCTATGTCGACCGAGTTCGTCAGATCTTCAAGACCATCGTCGCCGAGGGCGATTATCTCCCGACCGTCACAACCGCGCGGTAGGCGTGAGTTCTGAACCTGCGGTGACCCATGATGTCGCGTATGTCCCCGACCGCGGTCATTCCGACCGGAACGCGGCACCGTGGCTCGCTCTGTCCTGCTGTCTGATCGCGGTGGCGGTTCAGATGGTCGACATGACCATCGTCAACATCGCACTGCCGAGTCTGGGCACGGATCTCGGAGCGTCCTCGGGAGAGCAACTCCTGGTCCTCACGGCGTACACCTTGGCCTTTGCCTGCACGTTGCTGACTGCTTCTCGTATCGGCGAGCGGATCGGCAGGCGGCGGCTGTTCATCGCGGCGCTCGCCGGTTTCACCCTCGTCTCGGTCCTGTGCGGCCTGGCACAGGGTCCAACCGAGTTGATCGTCCTGCGGGCGCTGCAAGGTGGCTTCGCGGCGCTTGCGTCGGCCCAGACGATCGCCATCATCGCGGCGTCGTTCCCGAAATCGAAGCATGGCATCGTATTCGGGATCTACGGCGCTACAGCAGGGGTTGCCGCGATGCTGGGCCCGACGTTGGGCGGCCTGCTGATCAGCGCGGACGCTTTCGGACTGGGCTGGCGGACGATCTTTATCGTCAATCTCCCTCTCGGCCTTCTCGCCTGCGCGGTGGGCTACCACCATCTACCCGCGTTGACCTCGACCTCTCGCCCGCACCTCGATGCCCCCGGGATCGCGCTGTCGAGCGCGGGCCTGTTCCTACTGATCTATCCGCTTGCGACCGGACGTGAGAACGGTTGGCCGGCGTGGCAGCTCGCCATGGTCGCGGGTTCGATCGTGCTGCTGGCGTTGTTCGTGTGGCACGAACACCGCCTCGCCGCCCGCGGAGGTGATCCCCTCCTGAAGCCGGAACTCTTCAGAATCCGGCCTTTTGCCCTCGGGTCGGCCTTGTCACTACTCTTCTTCAGCGTTTTCGCCGCATTCTTCTTCACCGTCTCCGTGACAGCTCAATTCGGACTCGGGTTCTCGCCGCTGCGCACCGGACTGCTCACCTTGCCATTCGCTCTCGGGGCCGCGGCAGGTTCCCTCCTCTCCTCGCTGATGGTCGGCTGGATCGGGCCACGAACGCTCTCTGTCGGCGCCGTCGCGTTCACCGGCTCACTGATCTACACCGCGCTGATCGTCGAGCCGACCGCAGGAATAGACATCCCTACGATCATCGCGCCACTGGTTGTCGGAGGCATCGGCATGGGCCTGTTCGTGGCCCCACTGCAGGCGACCATGCTGTCCGGTACGTCGGATGGCAACGTCGGTTCTGCGTCTGGCACCGTACCGACGATCCAGCAGATCGGCGCGTCCGTCGGACTGGCGGTTATCAGTCTATTGTTCTTCAATCAAGTGGCGGCACACTCTGATTCAGCTGTATCTGCCGCCCGCGAAACGCTTTCACAGGACATCGCGACCACGAACGTTGCCGAATCTCTGCGACCGTTCGTGATCAACGAGTTCGCCCGTTGTGCCTCGGCGAAATTGGGTTCACCTCATCCCGATGCCCCCGGTCCCGGATGCCCGGACACCCGGGTTCCCGACGACCGCGCGGCCAACTCTGCGCCACCCGGGGACCTGCGCTCATCGGTGACCGCAGACGCCGAGCCGGCACTCCGGCCGGCAGCCCGTCAAGCCGCCGCGCAGACCTTTCTCGCCGCGTTCGACGTCATTCTCTGGGTCCTCGCCGGGATCACGATCACGCTGGCAGCTCTGACCTTCGGGCTTCCCAGACGTACTTCGCCGGCAACGCCGGCTCGGGCTGATATCAGCGACGCAGCGCTGCGCTGATCATCGGCCAGGATTTGTGCAGATCGTCCTGCCAGTATCCCCAGCTGTGTGTCCCGGTGTCACGGAGATCGACAGTTGCCAAAATATTCAGCGCTCGCAGCCGATCACGCATTTTGTAGGTGCAATTGTTGGTAGCCGTTTCGATGATCGCGCCGACTGCAATCTGTTCGGTGAGCTTTGCACCGTTTCCGTTGATGCCGGGCCCATCGATCACGTCGTGCTCACCGGGAAGGCCCGAGCCATTCGAGATGTAAATGGCTTTACCCCTGAGCTTTTCGGCGTTGACGTAGGGATCATTCCGAACCAATTCGGGATCAGTTGGCGGCCCCCACATGTTCACGGTGTTGCCACCGCCGCGGATCTCGACGGTGAGTCGGACATACGCCTGTCCCTCGACATCGCTTGTCATCGCGCACCCGCTGTACGAGCCCACCGCCTGGTACAGGTCCGGCTCCTTCAAGGCGAGCTGAAAAACCGAGGTTCCTGCCATCGAGATCCCGGCGATAGCGTTGCGCCCGTTGCCATTGAACTGCGCATCCATCAACGGTGGAAGTTCTCGGGTGAGAAAGGTGGCCCATTTCTGTTTACCGAGCTTGGGATCGTCGTTGCGCCAATCGGTGAAGTAGCTGGCTGCCCCGCCCATGGGCACAACGACATTGACGTTCTGCCCGGCGAAGAAGCTGGTGATGTCGGTCTGATCGAACCAACTGCTACCACCCTCGCCACCCGCCGCACCGTTGAGCAGGTACACGGTGGGTGCCGGACGCGATTGATCCGCCGCCGGCAGCACCTTTACCGTCAGCTCCGAGTTCATGGCGGCGGATTCAATTACCACATCGACAATTCCTTGCGGCTGATTTGCCATTCTAACTATATGCGATCCCTCGGACGTGGCCGCCAATCCACCATCGGGTTCGGCTCCCGCAAATCCGGACCCGAGAAGTGACGCCGTAAACGTCATCACAACAAGAGTGACTACAAATGTTTCTGCATTTCGCATTCTTCGACGCGGCCAACCACTACTCAAACAAAGCTTCATGTTCAGATCCTTCCATGGCGGTGTGTTCGCAGCGACCGGCGCGCGAGCAGAGTAGACCACGTAGAACATGCAGCGCGACACCATCTTTGCGATATCAAACCATGCGAGGTCGGCTGTATCACAGCAAACCACAAGTGTCCACGGTCTCAGATTTAACGGACACGCGGATCTAATCTCAATAACTGTTGTCATACGACAATGTTCGATGTATCTTTCTCGATGCACGACAAACGCGACAACGGTCGGGGCCGAGACGTCATAAGACGTGAGGGCGCGTACGTCGAAGGAGAATTCGTTTCAATCCGAATTCTGAGTTCACAGTGGTGAATACCCGGGCCGACAAAGAGAATCCGTGGCGCACGGATGAATGCAGGTTTGCCAGTCATGGCGCGCTGAAGCGTGCCTGCCATGTGACTTCGACAGGGGTGCAGGATGGTCAATTTCGGTCTCATCAACGAGTGGGAACCCACTCCCGGGCGGCTCACCAGCTGGGTTGCGTCCTTGGCTTCGGTCGCCGAGGCCGGACGGGCACCGAAACATCCGACTCCTCCCTCCCACCAGCAGGAGGAGTATCTGCGAACTGCAGGCCGGAACGAAATCCGTCGGCTTCCGCTTCTCCCGGCTCTGCCTGGTGGCGTTCGATTTTGACACTCCGCTGGACGTCGACGCCATGACCAGGACAGTGAACACTTTCCTGCGCCGGCATGACACGTTCAGCAGCTGGTTCGCCGCAGAACCCGACGGATCGATCGTTCGGCACGTGATGGATCCCGCCGCAATCGACTTCGTGCCCACCGCCCACGGCGTCAAAGATTCCGCAGACGCGATCAGAGCGCACGTCCAGGACGAGACTCCCGGCCCCTTCAGCTGGGATTGCTTCACCTTCGGCGCCATCGAGCACGACAGCGGGTTCACGCTGTACGCCGCGTTCGATCACCTTGTCACCGAAGGAATTTCATCGGCACTCGCGCTCGTAGAGCTCCTGCAGCTCTATTCGTCGGAGACCCAGGGCGTCCCCAGCGGATTGTCGGAGGTCGGCAGCTACGTGGAGTACTGCGCTGGCGAACGGTCCGGTTCGGCCGAACTCACGCTCGAGTCCCCCCACGTCGAGCGGTGGGTCGAGCTGGTCCGGAACAACGGTGGAACCCTCCCGACATTCCCTCTCGACCTGGGAGTTTCGAGTTCCGGATACGCCAGGCCCGCACATCTGTAAGCGACGCTGTTCAGTGAGGCCGATGCCGAACGATTTGCGACGGTCTGCCGCGAGAACGGCGCCGCATTCACTCCTGGCGTTCTCGCAGTCGCGGCACTTGCGAGTCACGAGTTCACCGGAAACAGCCGATATTTCGGTCTGACGCCGAAGAGTACCCGCGCCACTCGTGCCGAGTTCAGCTCGATCGGCTGGTTCACCAGCTTGATCCCGGTCCCACTGACGATCGAGGAATCGTCGACGTTCACCTCGATCGTGGGTGCGGCACAACAGTCCTACGACGCCGGCAAAGAACTGACCGATGTCTCATTCCACCGCGTGATGCAACTCGTCGAACCCGACAGCGGCATCGACGTCCAGCCAGGCTGGTCTGTACCGATGGTGTCGTACATCGACGTGCGCAAGCTTCCCGGCGTAGACGTGTTCGACGCGCTGAATGCCGGTCTCTTCGGAAATCGCGGCAGTTCGGAGGAAGTCTTCCTCTGGATCAACCGATTCAACGACCAGACGTCGATCAGCCTGTTGTTCCCCGACACCGACGAAGCCCACATCGCGATCAAACTGTATGTCGACCGGCTGACCGAGATCTTCACGACGATCGCCGGCACCGGCGATTACAGTCCGTCAGTGGCAGCCTTGGCCTCGTAGACAGTGCAGTTGCCTGATTCGGCTGTAGCGCAGCCACAATCGGACGCGATCTCTTCTCGACGGGCGTGGTGGCGTTCACCGCTTGTCTCATTGTCGGCGGACATGAAAAACTGCCCGTAGGCGGACATGAAAGTGCCCACTGACGGCCAATAAGAACTGCTCACTGGCGGGCACGAATGTGCCCGTTGCCGGCCATGAATCTGCCCAGTCCTGTTGATCCCAGTGCGGCGCGTCTGCGCCGTGGGGGCCTCTCCCGAGGTTCGATGTCGATGCCTAGTCGATTCGAATCACCCGGGAGAGACCACATTGAAGTCTGACGGAGAACTCATGGAAATACTCAATGCCTACGATCTGACTGGGTCGTATCGCGCGGCAGCCGAACTTTGCGGGTGCTCGCATCACACGGTCAAGAAGGCGGTCGAGGACCGCGATGCCGGCCTGCCGCCGCAGGTTCGCCGGGCCCGACTGATCGACGACTTCACCCCGAACCTGGAGAAGTGGGTGCAGGATTCGCACGGCAAGATCCGCGGCGACAAAGCCCACGAACGCTTGGCCGCGTTGGGGTACACCGGCAACGAACGCACCACCCGCCGGGCACTGGCGGAGATCAAAGCTCAATGGCGCCTGGGCAATACGCGAGTGCACCGACCGTGGGTCACCGAACCCGGATTGTGGCTGCAGTACGACTTCGGTGACGGCCCGATCGTGAACGGCCGAAAGGTGGTGCTGCTGGTCGCGTGGTTGGCGTGGTGCCGCTTTCGGATCGTCATCGCCCTGCACGACCGGACCGGGCCGAGCGTGTTCGCCGGCCTCGACCGTGTATTTCGCATCGTCGGCGGCGCTCCGACGTACCTGCTGACCGACAACGAGAAAACGGTCACGACCGGGCACGTGGCGGGGGTTCCGGTCCGCAACCGTCATGCGGTGACCTTCGGCCGCTACTACGGCATCTCCGTCCTGACGTGTGAGCCGGCCGACCCGGCCTCCAAAGGCGGGGTGGAGAACGCCGTCAAACTCGCTAAAGCCGACATCGTGCCGACCGAGACGAACCTGCTAGGCGAGTACGCGAGTTTCGTCGACGTCGAGACCGCGTGCGGCGAGTTCATGACGCTTGTCAACAACCGGGTCCACAGGGCCACCGGCCGGGTACCGGCCGAGATGCTCGAGATCGAACGCACCCAGCTCCATGCGGTGCCCGATCTGCCGCACACCGCGGGCCTGGGGGTGACCCGCAAAGTACCGGACAACACTCCGATGATCACTTTCGAGCACGGCCAATATTCCATCCCGTCAACATTATTGGGACACAGTGTGTGGGTGCGCCACCACCCGGGTACCGATGAGGTCATCATCTGCGCCCTCGACGGCGGTGGCCCGGTCGAAGTGGCCCGGCACCGCCGCACCACCCGCGGCACCCCCGCAATCGATGACGCCCACTTCCCGGATCAGCCCGGCAAGATCCCCGGTGACTACCGGATCCGCGCTCGTAGCGCTGCTGAGCACGCTTTCCTGGCGATCGGAGAGGGCGCGGTGGTGTGGCTCAAAGAAGCCGCCGCCGTCGGGACCGAACGGATCTTTCAGAAGATGACCCACGCCGTGGACCTTTCGACCCTGAGTAGCCGCCCGGATGTGGATTGGGCATTGGGTCACGCCGCGGTGCACGGCCGGTTCGCCACCGGCGACCTCGACTCGATCCTCGCCAGCAAAGGAATGGACCCGACTCGCCACCAAGCCTCCGAAGACACCTCCTTGGCTCAAGGAACAACCGGATGGAACTCGTTCGGCCTCAACAATTCTCACGTAAACGACGAGGACATCGCATGAGTACCCCGACGCTGCCGGCCGAGGTGGAGCAGTTGATGCGCCAACTGCGGCTTCCCCACGCACGGGCGGTCGCCGGCGACGTGTTGGCCACCGCCCGCTCACAACGCTGGGATCCGGCCGAGGTCATCAAAGCGTTGCTGACTGAAGAAGCCGCTGGTCGAGCCCGGTCGATGCTCACCACCCGCCGCAAAGCCGCACGGTTTCCGACCGGCAAAACCTTCGATGTGTGGGACGAGAATGCCTCCTCGATCCCACTGCCCACCCAGCACGCGCTGCGCACCCTGGAATGGGTGGGGCGGCGGGAGAACCTGGTCGTGTGCGGGCCAGCTGGGACGGGGAAGACATTTTTCCTCGAAGCATTGGGACACAATGTTATTGAAGCAGGTATGCCGGTGGCTTGGTTCACCCTCGAACAGCTCGGGGTACTCGTACGTGCCCATCGTGCTGATGATTCTTTGGGCAAAGCCGTCGCCAAGATCGTCCGCGCCGAGCTCATCATTGTCGATGACGTCGGGCTCCTCCCGGTCGGCGCCGACGCTGCCGAGGGGCTCTACCGGATCGTGGAAGCAGCCTACGAACGCCGATCGGTCGCGGTCTCGTCGAACCTGCATCCCAGCGGGTTCGATGAGTTGATGCCCAAAACGTTGGCGACCGCCACCGTGGACCGACTGCTCCACCACGCACACCTCTGCCAGACCAGCGGAGACTCAGTCCGCCTCGCACAAGCCCTGCACGGACAGGGGGTCAAAGCCTTGAACTGACCACCCTCGGA
>NZ_MJEI01000032.1 GCF_002095395.1 Williamsia sp. 1135 | reverse complement strand
CACACCATCACCGCCTGGGAGTTCCATTGAAGTCTGCGAAGGACCGTATGGACATCATTTCTGCTTACCGCGAAGTCGGAAGCTACCGAGGAGCCGCCGAGCTGTGCGGCACCACCCACAAGACCGTCAAACGTGTCGTCGACCGGTTCGAGGCCGGCGACCAAGACCCTCCCGAGCGCGTTGAGCGCTCCCGCAACTACGACGCAGTCACCGCCCTGGTCGATGAACGCGTCAAGAGATCGCACGGCAAGATCACGGCCAAACGACTCCTGCCGGTCGCCCGGACCGCCGGTTACGACGGATCGGACCGCAACTTCCGACGTTTGGTCGCACAGTCAAAAGCGCAGTGGCGCAGAGATCATCACCGTGGACGCCGTCCCGCGGTGTGGGCGCCGGGTGACTACCTGGTCATCGATTGGGCCGTCGTCGGCGGCATCCATGTGTTCTGCGCGGTGCTCGCGTTCTCGCGGTGGCGGTTCGTTGCCTTCGCGACCAACGAAACCGCAACGACCACGTTGACGTTCATAGCCCACGCCCTCGAGGAGATTGGTGGAGTTCCCAAGCGGGTCCTGGCCGACCGGATGGGTTGCCTCAAAGGCGGTGTCGTGGCGAACGTGATGATCCCCACCCCGCAGTACGTCCGGTTCGCTGCCCACTACGGCTTCGCACCGGACTTCTGTCACGCCTCAGACCCTGAATCCAAAGGCATCGTCGAGCGCCTGTGCGACTACGTTCAGTCGGATTTGGCCATACCGCTGTGGACTGAGGCCAAGGTCGCGGCCGGCCGCGACGACGTGGTCCTGGATGTGCATCAGGCCAACACGGCCGCCCACGTGTGGTGCGTGGAGGTCAATTCCCGGCAGCACTCGGATACCTTCGCCATCCCGAACGAGCGACTCGAGGCTGAGCGGGAAGTGTTGGGGCAGTTGCCGTCTCTGCGGATGCAGGTCGGTCCGCCGCCGGTGACCCGCAAAGTCGACCGACTCTCATGTATCCGGTACGCTTCGGCCCGCTACTCGGTGCCCACCCGGCTGATCGGAACGACCGTGACCCTGGTGCAGGATGCGGGCCGGTTGCTGATCATCGAACCGAAATCCGGTGAGGTGGTCGCCGATCACCAGCTCGCTGCACCGGGTGAAGCGATTATCCTCGATGAGCACTACGGCGGCCCACGCCCGGCCCCGGACCGCGGACCCAGACCGAAAACTGCTGTGGAGAAACGGTTCTGCGCACTCGGCGAACCCGCTGAGCAGTTCCTCATCGGTGCCGCCGCGATCGGCAATACCCGCCTGAGCTCGGAGTTGGATGCACTGCTGGCGTTGGGCGCGGCCTACAGCGACACCCTGCTACTCGAAGCGCTGACCCGGGCGGTGGCGTTCAAACGGTTCCGGGCCGCTGATGTGCGTTCCATCCTGGCCACCGGCGCCGCAGCACCCACCCCACGACCACCCGGTGACGCCCTGATAGTGGACCTTCCCTCGGCGCCGACCAGATCGCTGCAGGCCTACAAACACACCCCGGCCACCGATAGCGAGGCCTCCTCATGACGACCGCCAAGACACCTAAACCAGCTGCACCACAGTCTATCCCAGAGCTGCCCGCCGATCTGGACCTTGCCCTGCGGCGGTTGAAACTGGCGGCGATCCGCCGCACCGCACCCGAAGTCCTGCTGACCGCCAAGACCCAACGCTGGACTCCTGAGGAGGTGGTGCGGACCCTGGTCGAGACGGAGATCGCTGCCCGCGATGCCTCCAACATCCGCAATCGTCTCAAGGCCGCGGCGTTTCCAGTCGCCAAGACGTTGGAGTCCTTCGACGTGGCGGCATCCTCGATCCAGCCGAAGGTGTTCGACTACCTGTCGTCGCTGGAATGGATACGAGCACAACATAACTTAGCGATCATCGGCCCCGCGGGTACAGGTAAATCTCACACCCTGATCGGGCTGGGGATCGCTGCTGTGCACTCCGGGCACAAAGTCCGGTACTTCACCGCTGCCGACCTCGTCGAAACGCTCTACCGCGGGCTGGCCGACAACACCGTCGGCAAAACCATCGAAGGACTGCTCCGCCAGGATCTGCTCATCATCGACGAAGTCGGATTCGCACCGCTCGACGACACCGGCACCCAACTGCTGTTCCGGCTCGTCGCCGGCGCCTACGAACGCCGATCCCTGGCGATCGCCTCGCACTGGCCGTTCGAAGACTGGGGCCGGTTTCTGCCCGAGCACACCACGGCCGCCAGCATCCTCGACCGGCTGCTGCACCACGCCACGATCGTCGTCACCGACGGCGACTCCTACCGCATGAAACACCGAACGGAGGGCCCCACCACAACCTGAATTGCCCACACAGGGCGGGGACTTTTACCTGGCCACCAGTGGGGACATCAAACTGGCCGTTGACAACTGCTCAACGGCGACGAGCTTGCTGGCCGTCGTCGGACCGATCTTGCGGAGCCCACACAATTCCCGCATAAGCTGCCAACCGGCCCAGTCGTCGTGCAGAGGCGCGGATTCCTCGGCAAGGTCGTTGTCGAGTCCGAGCTTCTCGAGCCACCGCACGTACGCACACGGTGGGCAATCCAGGTGCGACTCGGTCACCGGCACGCCCGGACCGCCCCGCGGCCGTCTTGATCGGTCTTCGACATGGCGAGCCGCCACATGCAGCCCGTCGTGCGGATGCCGCACCACCTCGCAATCGTGAGACCGGCCAACTCCGAACGGCGAAACGCACCCGCGAACCCCATCTACAACAATGCACTGTCGCGCCGCTCCGTAACCTGCGAGGCCCACCGCAGATCCTCCACCAACAGCGGCGCTACCCGTTTCGTCGGACGCTCCCGGCTGGCTGCCATGGTGCGCCGGATCCCCGAGAGGGTGGCCCGGACCATCTCGTGATCGGCGACCGCACCGTGTCCGGCGGCCCGGTGCGCATGATTGATCGACGCCGGGTGCGCCGGCAACACCTCGTGATGCTCGCGCCAACACCCGCGTTCGAACCGCGTCCAGTCCGACCGGTACGCGCGCCGCGTCCCCGGAGCTTTCGACGCCGCCGCCGTCGCGGTCGCCTCGCTGGTCAGCACATCCAGGAGCGGTTCTGCTCCGATCGAGAGGCGCGTTGCACCAGTCGGTTCGGCCTCCGAACCCCGGGCGTCGATGTACATACCGGCAGGTTAACGCCTGGCCACCGACCGATCGGCGCAGGCCAGCCGAAGTGATACCGCCTATTTTCGTCACCGTGACGCCGGGAAACACCGCCAACCCGCTCACCGGGCCCCCTTGCCCGTCCCCACCCAGGCTAGCCAATACAACCCATGGGTTGTATTGTGGGCTGATGTGGACGGTCATCCTGCTCGACGAAGTCGATGAATGGTTCATCGGCCTCGACAGCGACACCAGCGAGTCAGTGGCCGACGCGATCGACGAACTCGAAAGCAAAGGCCCACTGCTCGGTCGCCCACTAGCCGACCGGATCAAAGGATCGAAACTCCACAACCTGAAAGAACTCCGCCCACCCGCAACGAACGTCCGCATCCTGTTCATCTTCGACCCGCAACGCCAAGCCGTACTGCTCGCCGCCGGCGACAAGACTGGCCAATGGGCCAAGTGGTACACCGACAACATCCCGAAAGCCGAACGGCGATACCAAGACTGGCTAGACGCAACACCGACAAGACAGGAGGAATGACCATGACAACACCGAAAGGCCGCAACTGGCGCGACGTCCGCGCCGACGCCATCGACCGCGGACAGATCACCGAAGAAGGCATCGCCAAGGCCGGCGAACGCCGCGAGGAGGTCTCGCGCGCCTACCGGCTCGCCGAGGTGCGCAAATCTCTGGGCGCCCGCCAGATGGACATTGCATCACTGATCGGCGTCTCGCAGGCAATGGTGTCCAAACTCGAACGCGGCGACATCGGGCACACCGAGATCGGGACGCTGCGGTCCTACATCGCCGCCCTAGGTGGCCGACTGGAAGTCAGGGCCGACTTCGGCGACGAGACCCTGACAATCCAGTAGCGGAGACCGCTGTACGGATCTCGCCCCCACGAGCTGATAACAACGGACGTATCCCGGTAGTAGAACCACCCGGCCGCTTCTCCCGCAGCGATCATGAAGTGGAGCGTAAGGGTCAGAGCGAGACTGACTTTCAAATAGTTGGCACAGCTGGTGTAACAGCATCAGCGGGACACGGTTCGAGATAACCGTCGCCGCTTCCCGTCTTTACACGAAAAAACAAGAGCGCCAACCACTCTCCGGTAAATTGGACGAACCAACATGGTTGCGGTTCATCCCGGAGGAAAGTCATCCGGGATGAACCGAGCTTGGGCGCTACCACTGGGTCTCCGAGTCGAGCAACGTGGCGCGTCGCAGCACAACGACCGGCCACGTTTGAAATCGGCATCTCCTTGCCGTCACCGCCAGTGTTCGGACCACGTGCCGCAGAGCCACGACAGTGCTGACGACGAACCACTCCCTTCGTCGCGACGGGTGTATTCGGGATCGCAGTAGTGCATTTTCGTTTCCAGCGTTAAGCGACGGCGCGTGCGCGAAGCACACGCAACGAATGTTCGCGCGCTTGATCGGCAAGTGCACTCTCGTGAGCCCTGTCCGCGCTGCTCTCGGCGGCCAGGTGTGCGTGGAGAAGTGCTTTCGCCTCGAACCATGCTGCAAGTTGCTCGGAGTCTGCACTGCTGGTGGACCGACTGATTGATAGGGCGGTCATTTCGATCAATACGTTCATGTCGGTCTAACCCTTCGATCACCGATGCCGGTGATGGCCCGGCCGCACGTGTTGGTTGTGCGCTATTAACCTCGTCGATCATTCGTTCCCACGGGCGGCGGCGAGCATACAGTCGACATCGACCAATTTGACTTTCGGTCGTCGACGATTACCCGCGGCTGCCTTCTCCGCCTTGTCTATCCGAGTCCAGCCGGTGAAGTCGACGACGTCTGGCTGGCGTTCGCGCACTAGTGAAACGAACGCAGCCTGATCCAGCACGGGTGTGACAAGTTGCGCCTTCTCGAAGTCTGCAAGCAGTGCCTCGACCGTGTCTGCTGCACACTTCTTGTTTGTTCCGATCACACCTGAAGGACCTCGTTTTATCCACCCTGTCGCGTACACGCCCGTAACGGGATTGCCTGTTTCTGGTTCTACGACACGGCCGCTGGCGTTGGGGATCGTGCCGCGCGCCTCGTCGAAGGGCACGCCCGTGATCGCGGTGCCACGGTAACCGATCGACCGCAAAACCAATCCCCCTTCGATGGTCTCGTTCTGATCGGATGCTTCGGCGCGCAGTGATCCATCACTGTCTTCCGTAAGTACGTTGCGTACGACCCGGACACCGGTCACACGCTGTCGGCGGACATGAAAAACTGCCCGTAGGCGGACATGAAAGTGCCCACTGACGGCCAATAAGAACTGCTCACTGGCGGGCACGAATGTGCCCGTTGCCGGCCATGAATCTGCCCAGTCCTGTTGATCCCAGTGCGGCGCGTCTGCGCCGTGGGGGCCTCTCCCGAGGTTCGATGTCGATGCCTAGTCGATTCGAATCACCCGGGAGAGACCACATTGAAGTCTGACGGAGAACTCATGGAAATACTCAATGCCTACGATCTGACTGGGTCGTATCGCGCGGCAGCCGAACTTTGCGGGTGCTCGCATCACACGGTCAAGAAGGCGGTCGAGGACCGCGATGCCGGCCTGCCGCCGCAGGTTCGCCGGGCCCGACTGATCGACGACTTCACCCCGAACCTGGAGAAGTGGGTGCAGGATTCGCACGGCAAGATCCGCGGCGACAAAGCCCACGAACGCTTGGCCGCGTTGGGGTACACCGGCAACGAACGCACCACCCGCCGGGCACTGGCGGAGATCAAAGCTCAATGGCGCCTGGGCAATACGCGAGTGCACCGACCGTGGGTCACCGAACCCGGATTGTGGCTGCAGTACGACTTCGGTGACGGCCCGATCGTGAACGGCCGAAAGGTGGTGCTGCTGGTCGCGTGGTTGGCGTGGTGCCGCTTTCGGATCGTCATCGCCCTGCACGACCGGACCGGGCCGAGCGTGTTCGCCGGCCTCGACCGTGTATTTCGCATCGTCGGCGGCGCTCCGACGTACCTGCTGACCGACAACGAGAAAACGGTCACGACCGGGCACGTGGCGGGGGTTCCGGTCCGCAACCGTCATGCGGTGACCTTCGGCCGCTACTACGGCATCTCCGTCCTGACGTGTGAGCCGGCCGACCCGGCCTCCAAAGGCGGGGTGGAGAACGCCGTCAAACTCGCTAAAGCCGACATCGTGCCGACCGAGACGAACCTGCTAGGCGAGTACGCGAGTTTCGTCGACGTCGAGACCGCGTGCGGCGAGTTCATGACGCTTGTCAACAACCGGGTCCACAGGGCCACCGGCCGGGTACCGGCCGAGATGCTCGAGATCGAACGCACCCAGCTCCATGCGGTGCCCGATCTGCCGCACACCGCGGGCCTGGGGGTGACCCGCAAAGTACCGGACAACACTCCGATGATCACTTTCGAGCACGGCCAATATTCCATCCCGTCAACATTATTGGGACACAGTGTGTGGGTGCGCCACCACCCGGGTACCGATGAGGTCATCATCTGCGCCCTCGACGGCGGTGGCCCGGTCGAAGTGGCCCGGCACCGCCGCACCACCCGCGGCACCCCCGCAATCGATGACGCCCACTTCCCGGATCAGCCCGGCAAGATCCCCGGTGACTACCGGATCCGCGCTCGTAGCGCTGCTGAGCACGCTTTCCTGGCGATCGGAGAGGGCGCGGTGGTGTGGCTCAAAGAAGCCGCCGCCGTCGGGACCGAACGGATCTTTCAGAAGATGACCCACGCCGTGGACCTTTCGACCCTGAGTAGCCGCCCGGATGTGGATTGGGCATTGGGTCACGCCGCGGTGCACGGCCGGTTCGCCACCGGCGACCTCGACTCGATCCTCGCCAGCAAAGGAATGGACCCGACTCGCCACCAAGCCTCCGAAGACACCTCCTTGGCTCAAGGAACAACCGGATGGAACTCGTTCGGCCTCAACAATTCTCACGTAAACGACGAGGACATCGCATGAGTACCCCGACGCTGCCGGCCGAGGTGGAGCAGTTGATGCGCCAACTGCGGCTTCCCCACGCACGGGCGGTCGCCGGCGACGTGTTGGCCACCGCCCGCTCACAACGCTGGGATCCGGCCGAGGTCATCAAAGCGTTGCTGACTGAAGAAGCCGCTGGTCGAGCCCGGTCGATGCTCACCACCCGCCGCAAAGCCGCACGGTTTCCGACCGGCAAAACCTTCGATGTGTGGGACGAGAATGCCTCCTCGATCCCACTGCCCACCCAGCACGCGCTGCGCACCCTGGAATGGGTGGGGCGGCGGGAGAACCTGGTCGTGTGCGGGCCAGCTGGGACGGGGAAGACATTTTTCCTCGAAGCATTGGGACACAATGTTATTGAAGCAGGTATGCCGGTGGCTTGGTTCACCCTCGAACAGCTCGGGGTACTCGTACGTGCCCATCGTGCTGATGATTCTTTGGGCAAAGCCGTCGCCAAGATCGTCCGCGCCGAGCTCATCATTGTCGATGACGTCGGGCTCCTCCCGGTCGGCGCCGACGCTGCCGAGGGGCTCTACCGGATCGTGGAAGCAGCCTACGAACGCCGATCGGTCGCGGTCTCGTCGAACCTGCATCCCAGCGGGTTCGATGAGTTGATGCCCAAAACGTTGGCGACCGCCACCGTGGACCGACTGCTCCACCACGCACACCTCTGCCAGACCAGCGGAGACTCAGTCCGCCTCGCACAAGCCCTGCACGGACAGGGGGTCAAAGCCTTGAACTGACCACCCTCGGA
>NZ_MJEI01000049.1 GCF_002095395.1 Williamsia sp. 1135 | reverse complement strand
TCTGCTGCGCGCTCGAAATCGGCACTACCGCAACATCTGCGAGGATGAAGAACGCGACGACGACCACGACGGGATCCCCGACGTCTACCAAAAGAAAGACTGATCAGTACGGCGCGTTGCGTGGGGGGCGTCGGCCGTCAGCCTCTCGTTCCTATTGAACTCAGGATTGAGTCAGTCTGCGCTAAATCCAATTAGCGCAGCTTGCGTATGCATTACCTGCGGAAACGGCAGAATCGACACTGATGTCAGGCGCGGGCTACGAGGATGAGGTGTCACGTGACGCTTACCCGAGGTTCAGGCGTTGTTCTGCCACGTGAGCGCACCGTCGAGGCGCAGCCGTGTTGGGTGGGCAACGCCTTCGCTGAGATGTATCCGGATCCGGTCGCGCTAACGGGCGCCGCGGCCACGGTGCTGGCCAATTTTCGCCCATGCGGCACAGACTGATCGGGATGGACGCCTACCCCGCGTTCCATCATGAGTCCAGCGATCCGGAGCCGGCGTCTTGACAGCAGCCGCCGCTCTTGACACTCCAATCCCAGGTTCACCCCTGTGCGGCAACGATCCAACGTGTCCACCGTGCTGCGCGGCTACGCCTGCGCTTCATCGAGCTCGTCAGCACTCGCTGGGCAGGCATCAGGCTTCCTTGCCGAGAGCATCGTCGTTCGCTAGGTTCACGGAAAGGGTCGCCACAGACCGTGCGCTAGTTTGCGGGGAGAAATCATCATGGCCGACCACGACGTCCGATTCAGTACCGGCGGGGTGCGCGTGGCCGGGATCGACTTTGAGTTCGACGTCAAGATCGATGGAAGAACCCTCGGTACCCTTTACGATTCAGAGGGAAACTTGCAGTGGCGACCAAAACACGGGCACAAGAAGTCGGCTTCGATCCCGATCACGTGGAAGGAATTCGCGGAATGGGCCGAGTCGTAGCGCGCAAAAGTACTCCGATGATCGACGGCGCGGCTCGCGGACGAGTTCAGTTGTGCCTGCTCCAGCCGTGGCGGCAGGCCGTGGAATGCTGCTTTCCCGGCGATGACGACCCAAGCCTCGACGATCTCGTCTGGCGGATCCCACAAGCATATGTAGCTGGCGACATCGTGGTGTACGTGGTCGACGCCCCCAGCCCGGCGATCATCAAAGTCGAAACCCTTTCCGCCGGGTACGAGGACGGTGGCCTCAACGCTCCGCCTGAGGTGGAGTGGGGTCCCTTTGCCGGGGGACTGTCGCTGCGTGCGATCGAGAAGCGGCTAGGGGACACCCTGCCGGAGGCGCCGGCAACGATCACCGACGACGACCTGTGCCGACGTTTGCTTACCGCGATCGATGCCGAAGAATCTCACCCCACGCACTGGCGCGAAGTCGACAACTCCTTGTGCACATTGCTTCAGGCCGATAGCCCGCAACCTGCGCCAGTTGGTCCAGCCGAATGTGTCGGCTGCGGCCGTAGCTTTACCTGCGACCTGCCTGCCGAGTCCCACCGCCAGGGCGCCGGGGACGAGGACACAGCCTTCGCCGAGAGCTCCACACTTGCTGTGTGCCCGAACTGTCACGACCGGCTGCACCAGCCACTGCCCGACAGCCTCGCAGATCTCATCTACGCGCGGCGGCCACTGTGCCCGGCATGCTCGGCCGAGCGGACTCTCGAAGTGATCTGGGGCATGCCTGCTGGCAGGTCATCGAAGATGAGCACGGTCTTTTCGTGGGCCAGCCGCCTCATGTTGGTGATGTCGGCGCGGGCGATGTCGTACGTGTGTCCGCCGTCGATGAAGATCAGATCGAACCTCTGGTCAGGCTCCGAGTCGCCGAACTGCGGAACTGTCTCCAGCGAGTCACCGGCGATCAGCGTGTGTCGTCCGGGAAACTCCTCGTCGATGTGCTTCTTGGCCGCCGAAACGTACTGGTGTTCCGCCAGATCGAAGGACGTGACCCGAGCCCCGGGGTTCGCATCGAGGAACGCATGACTGGAAAACCCGGCGTTGAACCCGATCTCGGCGATCTGACGAACCTCAACCCCCGCTGCGGCGGCCCTGAGGAACGCAAGCTGTTCGTCGTTGGCAGATCCTTCGACAAACCACCCTTGCTCGCGTGCGTCAGCGACGATCTCTTCCAAGCGATCAAAACCCATGTACCACTTCTCCGATCGTCGCCGGGCGCGTCGTTTCCTCGAGCACTCGATCCTAGTAGTTGATCTACAACCGACCCTTGAGGATCAGGTTCCAATACGTCCTGGGCAGCCCGTAGCGGTCGAATGCCCACGCAGAACGACGTGGCTTGAGCGGGTCGAGGAATGACGGCAGCGACGACGTCACCGTCCCGTCCCGATCGAACTCGGCGGCGATGAGAGTGTGGGCCTCGATGACGATCGGGGCCACCGTGTAGCCGTCATATTCCTGCAGCGCCTCACCGGAGCGCGCCGCGAGCAGATTGTCGACGAGGATCGAGATCTGGCGTCGCAGACCACCGCCGGACGGGTCGGTGTCGATGGCGGCGCCGTCGCCTGCGGCCCAGGCGTCCGGATGCGCGCGGTGCCGAAAGGTACGCGAGTCGATGTCGACAAGACCGTGGGGAGCACTGCCGGTCAGCTTCGACTCCTCGAGCCATCGGGGGCCGCGGAACGGGGGTACGAGGTGCAGCATGTCGTACGGCAGCACCTCGGCTGTCCCGGGCTCGTCGGTGACGGTGATCTCTTGCGTACCCGGGCTCAGGGCGGTCACGGCGGTACCGAGCCGGACGTGGACCCCGAGGTCGTCGAGATGGCCGAGGAGTCGCCGATCGAGCCCGTCGACCCCGAGAAGGCTCGGCCGGTCGACCACCAGAGTGATGTCGATGCCGGACAGCCGACCGGTACTTTGCCAGTGCGCGGCCGCCAGGAACAGCGGCTTGATCGTCGTCCCGGTGCAACTCACCGGCTGCCGCGGAACGGTGAAGATGGCGCGGCCACCGACCGGCAGTGCCTGCACCAGCTGCCACGTCTGCTCGGCCCGGTCGACGTAGTTGCTCGCGACGGCAGGGGTGTCGAGAGCAGCCCCGATCCCGGGCAGTGCCGCGGTGTCGGGTACCAGCCCGGGACCGAGTATCAGGTCGTCGTAGCGGTACCGGCGGCCGGAAGCGCAGTGGACGACTCGCTCGGCGGCATCGACCCGGACAGCGGAGTCCTGGATCCACGTGCAGCCCTTCGGGGTCACCGAACGTTGGGTGCGTTCGGCGCTGCGCAAGCTCGCCTGCCCGCCACCGACGTACGACAGCAGTGGACGGTAGGTGTGCACCTGTTGGGGTTCGATGACCGCGACATCGCCGACGCCCTTGCGGCGCAGTCGGCCTGCCGCACTGATGCCGGCGTTGCCGCCACCGATGATCAAGACATCGAAATGTGCGTCGCGCCCGGTGTCAGCGGATCCTGCGGAGCCTTCAGAGGTCATCTCGGGGAACTACCCCGATCCGGACCCCACCAACCCGATGACCCCGGGGCGCGCTAGAGCAGGGCGTCGAGTTCGGCGTTGATCTCGTCCGGGGTCACGGTCGGCTCGTAGCGTTTGATGACAGCTCCGTCGCGGCCGACGAGGAACTTGGTGAAGTTCCACTTGACGTCGTCGGTGCCGATCGCGTCGGGGCTCGTCCTCTTCACGTGGTCGTAGAGGAAGCCGGACTCCGGGCCGAAATCGCCCGGTGCCTCGGAGCGGAGGTAGGTGTACAGCGGGTCGGCGTTGTCACCGTTGACATCGATCTTGCCGAAGATCGGGAACGTGACGTTGAAGTTGGTGTCGCAGAAGTCGGCGATCTCCTCGGCGGTCCCGGGCTCTTGACCCCCGAACTGGTTACACGGGAATCCGAGGATGTGGAATCCGCTGTCCTTCTTGTCCCGGTACAGCTGTTCGAGGCCCTCGTACTGCGGTGTCAGGCCGCACTTGCTTGCGACATTGACGACCAGCAAGACCTGTCCCGCGTAGTCCTTGAGAGGTTGGGTTCCGCCGTCAGGCGTTGTTGCGTCGAAATCGTGTGCGCTCATGGGATTGTTCCTATTAGATGCGAGATGTCGCGAGCGTTCTCCATCGGCGATCAACCCTCGGCGCCGATGGCGGTGCGAGGCACGAAGATCACCAACGGGTCACCGGGTGCGATGAGGATGCAGGCGTCGTCGCTGAGGGTGAGAACAACCGCACGGGTCGACTCCGGCGCGGACTCGAGCTGGCGGGATATGTCTGCCGCCAGCGCCGCGGGCACCGTGAACCGACCATCGCTGAGATGGATCGCGGCGACCCCCTTGGCGGCCAGGGCAGCGTCTCGGTACGGCATCGGGTGCATCTCCTCGCTGGTTCTGGGCCCCAGCGTAGGAGATGGTCGGGTCGTTGGCAGCACACGGGTGATCTGCGCTTTTGTCGGTGGGGAGGCATATTTCGGCGTAGCTTTCTCGAGGCCGAATTGCCGGCGGGTGACATCGGTCACGTTTGGCTTCATCCGAGTTTCTGTCGATCGTGCCGAGGGGTGAATGCCTCACTCACCGGTGGTCAATTGTTCGGGCACCGGTCGCTCCATTCCGCTCAACTCATCACCAGCGCTTCCTGGACGGCGGCATGAAATGCTTTGCCGGGGTCACCGAAAACCTCGGTCTCGGGAAAGTACATCGCTGCCAGACCGCTCAGCAGTGACCCGCAGGCGCCGGGGCGGACCGCAACGGCGAACCACATCCCCATCGATACGTTGCTGATGACCCGTGTCCAATCCGACTGCTCCTCAATCGCATTGGCAACTCGCAGCATGAGCTTCGGATCGCCTACGCCCGACGTCGGTGGGGAAGGCTCGGTCCGGCGCGGCGAGCGTGTGGCTCCGGTATCGGTGTCGCGCGTGCCTCTCCTGTCGGAATGGGCTTGGGAATGGATCTCGACTGCATCTGCGACAGTCAATGGCCGGTTGTTACGGGTGTGCATCATGGCTCTCCTCGGCGGGGGATTGCTGGCCAATTGGCCAACAACTCGACGTTCGCACGAGTTGAGGGTTTTGTTGCAGGTCAGTCGACTTTTTGTTGGACAGTTGATACACGTAAATGCAGAATTAATTTCCGGGGGAACATTTGGTCGGCAAAGTATCAACGAAGACAAACCTGAAGTTTTGATCCTTCGGCGTCCGGGGTGAAGATCAGTCAGCCGACAGCGACGCCTCCTCGGGCGTCGCCAGCGTCAGCACCGCCTCGGTCACCCTCGGATCGGTCTCGATCTCGGACTCGAGACGGCGCAGCGTTCTGGCCAGGTCGTTCTCACTGGTGTTGCCGATGAAGTCGATGGCGGCCACGAGGTAGAGCGTTCCCGGCCCGGTGAACTCGGCATGCAGGTACGTCACGCGGTCGACGTCGGGATGCCCCAGCAACATCCGCAACAGAAGTGTGCGGGTCTTGCCGTCAACGGCCTGGCCGAGGAGGAATCTCCGGTTCTGATTGATCAAGACCACCGCGACGACCCCGAGCAGGATGCCGACCAGGATGGAGCCCACCGAATCGAAGGTCGGGGAACCGGTGACCTGGTGCAGGAGAATGCCGACGAAGGCGATGGCGAGCCCGATGAGAGCGGCAGCATCCTCGGCGAACACGGCCCGCAGGGTGGGGTCAGAAGTTCGGAAGACCTGGCTCAGCAACCCGACCCGGCGCTGAACCGCACCCTTTTTGGCCTGCTGATACGACCGCAGAAACGAAACCCCCTCGAGCAGCGCCGCAATCCCCAGCACCACATAGGCCACCAGATAGTCGGTGGCGGGCTCCGGAGAGATCAGCTCGGAGATACCGTGCTGAATCGACACCGCCGCACCGACGGCGAAGAGCCCGAACCCGGCGAACATCGACCAGATGTAGGCCTCTTTGCCGTACCCCTGGGGGGGCCGGGTGTCGCGAACGCGATGCGAGCGCCGTTCGGCAATCAGCAGCAGGATCTCGTTGCCCGTGTCGGCCCATGAGTGCGCGGCCTCGGCCACCAGAGAACGGATCCGGTCAGCATCGCGGCACCCGTCTTGGCGATGGCGATGACGAGGTTCGCGACGAACGCGATGGCCACCGTCAGGAAGCTGTCGCCGCCGGCTTGGGGGATGTCGGGTTCGTCAGTTGCCATGTGACTCACCGGGCCAGTATGCGCCCCAGATGAAATCGGATCAGATCAGACCTTCGCGCATCGCGTAGGCCACGGCGTGGGTTCGGTTGCGCAGGTGCAGCCGGGTGGTGACATCGTGCAGGACACTCTTCACCGTGCGTTCGGAGTAGCAGAGTTCATCGGCGATCGCGGCAGTGTCGAAACCTTCGGACACCAGTCGCAACACCTCGATCTCCCGCTCGGACAAGGGCGCGCCACCCGGCCTGCGAGGAAAACCGCCGCGGCGCTGCCGATACCCGGCCGCCTCGATGAGGGTGCCGACCAGATCGGCGGGCACCGCACCACCTCCGGCCGCAACCTGTTTGATCTGCGCGACGAGATTTTCGCGGGTTGCGTCGGTGCGACGGATCAGTCCGCTGACACCGGCCTCGGCCGCCGCCACCACCGTGGTCTCGTCGAGCGACCCGAGCACGAGCATCGTCCGCGGGACGCCGCCGCGCTGGATCGCCCTGAGGTTGCGGTGCACCGCGTCATCGAGGGTGTCGGCGATCACCACCGCCACCTCGGCGCTGTCGACGCCGCACCCGGCGACGAGCCGGACCTCCGCACACATGCGAAGCGTGCTCGTCACGCCTGCTTGGAGGATCGGATCGTTCGCGTAGACGTAGGTGCTGACTCGGCTGCCACCGTGATTGCGCATGTGTCGATGGTCGACGACCCAGAGCCCCGTGCCGCGAGTAGCGGACTACCTGAATTCTGAGTCGAGACACGAAGGTTGCTCGGCGCCTCCTCAGGTCAATGTGCGAAGTGTTGCTTCTGAGGAAGATGGCCGTCGGACTTGATGAGCCGCAGGTCTTTCATGACCTCGACGAGATGCTGGTGCAGGACACGGGCCATGTCGCGGGAGAATCCCTCGCGGACAACAACTCGTAGGACCGCGAGGTCGGAGACGTTGTCAGGCATCGTGTACGCCGGAACCTGCCACCCGTAGGAACGCAGACCGTGCGAGACGTCGAATGCGGTGAACTCGCAGTCACTGTGGAGCTTGAAGGTGACCACTGGTATCGCCGAACCGTCTGTGACGATCTCGATCTCGTCCTCTTCTTCGATCTGCCCGGCGAACCACTGGGCGGTATCGGACAGGGACTTCATGATGTCGGTGTAGCCCTGGCGGCCCAGACGCAGGAAGTTGTAATACTGCCCGATCACCTGGTTGCCCGGTCGAGAGAAGTTGAGGGTGAAGGTCGGCATGTCGCCGCCGAGGTAGTTGACGCGGAAGACGAGGTCTTCGGGCAGCCACGTCTTGTCGCGCCAGACCACGAACCCGACGCCCGGGTAGGTCAGGCCGTACTTGTGACCACTGACGTTGATGGACACCACCCGCGGGATCCGGAAGTCCCACTCGAGGTCGGGGTGCAGGAAGGGGAGGACGAAGCCGCCGCTGGCCGCGTCGACGTGGATGGGCACGTCCAGGCCGCCGTCAGCCGCGAGCTTGTCGAGGGCCTCGGCGATCTCCTTGACCGGTTCGAGCTCACCGGTGTAGGTGGTACCGGCGATGACGACCACCCCGATCGTGTTCTCGTCGACCGCGTCGAGAACCTGTTCCGGGGTGATGACGTAGCGGCCTTCCTCCATCGGGAGGTACCGCGGTTCGACCTCGAAGTAGCGGCAGAACTTCTCCCACACCACCTGCACATTGCTGCCCAAGATCAGGTTGGGCGTGCCGGTCGATGGTCGAGCTCCGCCTTCGGCTTCGTCTCCGCCGTTCTTCTTCGCCTTCCACAGCCACTTGAGGGCCAGGCCGCCGAGCATGACTGCCTCGGAGGAACCGATCGTCGACGTGCCGGTCGCACTGGACGCCACGGTGGGGTCGAGGTTGGGCGCATTGAAGAGGTCCGCGACCATCGCGACGCAGCGTTCTTCGATGGCGGCGGTCAGCGGGTATTCGTCCTTGTCGATCATGTTCTTGTCGAACGTCTCGGCCATCAACTTCTCGGCCTGGGGGTCCATCCAGGTCGTGACGAAGGTGGCGAGGTTCAGACGCGAGTTCCCGTCGAGCATCAACTCGTCGTGGATGAAGCGGTAGGCCACCTCGGGATCCATGGAGTCGTCCGGAATTTGAAGGGCGGGAATGCCGGAGACCGCGAATCGGCCGGTGTAGGCGGGGGTGATCATTCCCCGGTCGACGTCTGACATATGAACTCCATCGCTGCTTGTTTAACGGGGATTGCCGAGGCCCGAGCGCTTAGATGGTACCGCCGAAGTGGTCACGCGCACTGTGGTTCTCCAACTGCGTGGCCATGTCCAGCTGCGAAAATGCTTCTCATGCCTAAGGTATGAGGGTGAATCGGCAATCGTCACCTAAGATGCGCAGAGTCTCTCGGGCGGTC
This sequence comes from Williamsia sp. 1135, assembly GCF_002095395.1. Lineage (GTDB taxonomy): Bacteria > Actinomycetota > Actinomycetes > Mycobacteriales > Mycobacteriaceae > Williamsia. The sequence goes on along the minus strand of NZ_MJEI01000049.1, from coordinate 12,398 downwards.
ACCGTGGGCTACGCGGCCGGCAGCGTCGGGACGGGTGGGTTCGGGGTGCTGCCCGGACTGGTGCTGGGGTACTACTTGACCGACACCCTCGGGGTCGCGGCGATTGTCGCGTCCGCAGTGGTGGTCCTGCCGAAGATCATGGACGTGGTGCTGGACCCCTGGATCGGCGCGTTCAGTGACCGCATGGCGGCGCGGCGCGGCACCAGGGCACGGCTGATGCTGCTCGGTGCGGTGAGTCTGCCCGCGGTGTTCGTCCTGACGTTCGCGGCTCCACCGGTGATCGGTGCCGCCGCCGGCGCCGTGTGGGTGCTCGTCTTCTTCCTACTGTCGGCGGTTGCGTACAGCCTCTTCCAGGTTCCGTACATCGCGTTGCCTGCCGAGCTGACGGCGGACTACGACGAACGCACTCGACTGATCTCGATACGAATCGCGGTGCTGGCGTTGACGATCCTGGTGGTCGGCGCCGGTGTTCCGGCCATCCGGGACGCGTTCGGCGGGGATGCCGCGGGCTATGTCGTGATGGCCATCGTGGTGGCAGCCGTCATCTGTGCCGGCATGCTGGCGGCAACGCTGCTCGCCGCGCGTCGCGCGCTGCCGTTCGCCCCCGGTCGCGAGCTCGGCAGCGGTGCCGCAGTGGCGTACCGTGACGGGCTCGATGCGCTGCGGACCGTACGACGATTCCGGATCCTCGTGATGGTGTTCGTGATTCAGGCACTGGCCAGTGCGGTGATGCTCGCCGGTGCGCAGTACGTCGCGACGTACGTGCTCGACGACGAGGGTGCGCTGACGGTGTTGTTCGCGGCGCTCGTCGCACCCGCGCTGCTGGTCATGCCCCTGTGGTACCGCTTCGCCACCCGGCGGGGCAAGGTGCGTGGGCTGGTCGCGGCGTCGTCGGTTTTCGTATGTGCCACCACTGCTCTTGTGGTCGCGACCTGGCTGCCCGGCTGGTGGATCTATCTGGCTGTCGGGGTGGCGGGCGTCGGATATGCGGGCATGCAAGCCTTTCCGCTCGCAATGTTGCCGGACGTGATCGACTTCGATGCCCGCCGCGAGGGTCGGGAGCGGGGCGGAGCGCTCGCCGGGGTGTGGACGGCCGCCGAGACGGCGGGCCTGGCGCTGGGTCCGGCCGTGTTCCTGCTCGCGCTCGCGATCGGTGGATTCGTCTCGTCGTCCGGGGATGAGGTGGTGGCCCAGCCGGATTCCGCTGTCACGGCGATCGCGCTGGCGTTCTCTGCTGTGCCCGCAGTTCTCGTCGCGAGCAGTATCTGGCTGCTTCGCGGTTACCGTGAGAACGACAGCGACAGTCACATCGAGGGAGAGGTCATCGATGCCTGAACGAGACAGGGTGCCTGCACTCGGCGGAGGGCAGATCGCGTCCCGTGGGGCGCTGGTGCTCGAGACCCTGCGTCAACTCCGAGAGCAGGACGCGCCCACCCACGGTGGCCGGGTCCTGTCGTACGTCTACGACAGTGGGCTGGCAGAACTCGATCGGATCGCCGGCGAGGCGGCTCGGCTCGTGCAGTCCGTGAACGGCCTGGACCCCACGGTCTTCCCGTCGGTCGCCGTCATGGAGCGTGAGCTGGTGGCATTCGGGCGCAACGTCTTTCACGGTGACACCTCGGTGGTCGGCAACGTCACAACCGGCGGTACGGAGAGCTGCCTGCTGGCGGTGAAGGCGGCGCGCGATCTGGTGGCGGCCCCGCGTGGAACCGGTTCGCTGGTGATCCCGACCACCGCGCACGCGGCCTTCGTCAAGGCGGCTGCGCTGCTGGGCCTCGAGCTCATCCGGGTTCCGGTGGACCCGGCCACCGGCGTCGTCGATGCCGATCGGATCGGTGCGTCGATCCGCCCCGACACCGTGCTCGTGGTGGTGTCGGCGCCGAACTACCCGACGGGTTCGATCGATCCGGTTGCCGAGGTCGCCGCGGTGACCGGCGCGCGTGGGGTGGCCCTCCATGTGGACGCATGCCTCGGGGGCTTTGCGCTGCCCTGGTGGGGCACTGCTGAGAAGCCTTTGCCGCCCTGGGATTTCCGGGTCGAAGGGGTCACCAGTCTGTCGGCGGATCTACACAAGTACGGGTACGCACCGAAAGGGGCGTCGCTGCTCCTGCATCGGGACCGGGATCGGCATCGCGCCCAGTACTTCGGATCACCGATTGGCCGGGCTATCCCGTGGTGAATCCGACATTGCTGGGGTCGAAGTCGGCGGCGGGTCTCGCGAGCGCGTGGGCCGTCGCCACGACACTCGGACCGCAGGGCTATGCCGGTCTGGTCGCGGGTGTCCGGGATTCGACCGATGCGCTGATCGAGGCCGCTCGCGCTATCGGTGGCCAGCGGGTAGTGGGAGAGCCGGTGGGGCCGGTCTTCGCGGTCGCTGCCGATGCCGACGCCGACGACGTGGTCGACCCACATCGGTGGGCGAGTGCCGTGCGGGACCGCGGTTTCACCCTGCAGATGCAACCGTCGCTGACGCAGCCCGACGGGACGGTGCTGGCGTCGACGACGCATGTCACCGTCACCGGGGTCACCGCATCGATCCTCGATGAATTGATCGGCGCGTTCGGGAGTGCCGCCGACATAGTCCGCGGAGAGCCGCCGGCTGCGCCGCCGCCGGCCCTCGCCGAGCTGGCCGCCGCTTTCGACCGGGGCGAGGTAGCGCTCACCGATGTCCTCGGGCTGCCGAGTGAGTCCGCCGGTGCCGCGCTGGTGGCGGCGGGCCTCGACCCACGCGGGGAAGGCGACCTCGACATGGCGACAGTGCTCGCGGCCGTCGAAGCGCTGCCTCGGCCGGTCACTGCGAAGTTGCTGGTCGAGTTCCTTGCGGGGCTGATTGCCCCGGATTGACGAACGGAAGACAACTGCTCTACCGCCGCCGGCTCGCCGGTAGCGTGTGAGACCTAGCTGCCGACGACGAGGAGTGGTGACCATGGGACCCGGATACGGCAACGATCCGAACAACCCTGATCAGCCGTATTACGGTGGCCAGCAACCGCCGCAGCAGCCCTACTACGGCGATCAGCAACCGTATTACGGCAATCAGCCGCCGGACCAGGGTGGTTACGGCCCCAGCGGTACCAGTCAGATGCCCGCCGGTGGCCAGCCCGACTACGGGCAACCCGACTATGGACAACCCCAGTACAACCAACCTGGATATGGGCAGCCCGACTACAGCCAGCAGGCGTATGGCCAGCAACCCTACGGCGAGCAGCCGTACGGGAACTCACCGTATGGCGGGCAGCCGCCCTACGGTGGCCCGCCCTACGACGGCGGCTACGGGCAGCCCCCGCAGGGCCCGAACGGCGGTGGCAGCAAGAAAACCCTGCTGATCATCTTCGCCGTCGTGATCGCTCTGCTCGTGGTGGCCGGCGGTGCCACCGCCGCCCTCGTCCTCAGCAGTGACGGTGACGACGACACGCCGACCGCCAACTCGACCACATCGAGCGCCACGACGACCACGGGCAGCACCAGCACCGAGGACACCACCACCACGGAGACCACGACGACATCCGGGAGTTCCGGTGGCACAGTCGTTTACGAGGTGACCGGCAACGCCTCGATGATTCTCTACAGTGATGCCGGCGGCGAGCAGAAAACAGAGACATCACCGAGTACGCCGTGGACAAAGTCGTTCGACAATCTGGAGCCGCCGTTCCAGCTCAGTGCCTTCACCGCAAACGGCGAGGACGTGTCCTGCAGCATCAAGGTGAACGGCAAGACCGTGGCGAGTGACAAATCGGCACTCGCGATCTGCGTGGACATCGGGGCGTAGGCAGGCCGATCTGACCATGTCCGAACAAGACTCACGTAAGGAACGGGCGACGTCGTTCGGTGCGCAGGCGTCGGCGTACAGCGCCGGACGACCCGGCTATCCTTCGCGGGCCGTGGCGCGCCTTCTCGCACCCGACGTGATGGTGGTCGCCGACGTCGGTGCGGGGACAGGCAAATTGACGGCGTCACTGCTCCAACCGGGGCGCACGATCTATGCCGTCGAACCCGACTCCGCGATGCTGGACACCCTCAGCGCCCAGCTGCCATCCGTCCACGGATTGATCGGCACGGCCGAACAGATCCCACTCGCGGACAACGTCTGTGATGCCCTCACCTTCGGCCAGTCGTGGCACTGGGTCGACCCGCTCGTCGCCGTCGCCGAGGCGGCCCGGGTGCTCCGCCCCGGGGGCACGCTCGGCCTGATCTGGAACATCCGGGACGAGACCGTTCCGTGGGTCGCCCAGCTGACCGAGATCATCGCTGCGAGCGAGGCGGAGGTGTTCGTCGCACAGGGGGGACCGACATTGGGCCCGCCGTTCGGTGTACCTCGCCAAGAGACGTTCGACTGGGATCGCAGGCTCGACATCGAACAACTCCTCGCGATGGTGAACTCGCGGAGTCAGATCATCACGGCCACCGAGTCCGAGCGCGCGGACATCCTCGAACGCGTTCGCCAACTCGGCGCCGAGGTCGCCGATTCCGACGGAACGATCGTCTTGCCGTATCGGACACACGTGTTCCGGGCGACTCTCGACCAGACGGGGTAACCCAAACTTCCCCGAGCCAAACCTTTCCGCGCAGCGAGATTCAAAACCGGCAAATCTGGCCGAAAACAACCGCAGGTCGTGACGAAAAGGCACTCGGTCGTGTTCTATTGACTGGGTGCATACGCTCATCCGCAGGGATACGTGGCTCCGTTTCACGCTGCTGCCCGCCATCCTCCTGCTCATCGCGGCCATGGTTGCCGGATGCTTCGACCCGCTCAGCCGAGCCGGATCACGCGATCCCGATCCGAACCACATCGTCGTGGGCTCCGGCGGCGTGCTGGAAAGTCAGATCATCGGCCAGATCTACATCGACGCTCTTGAGGCGAACGGCTTCACCGTCGAGAACCAGCTGAACTCGGGAACACGTGAGCGTTACCTGCCCGCGCTGCGTTCGGGCGACATCGACCTCGTCCCCGACTACATCGGCAACCTGATGCAGTACCTCGCATCGACTGCCCCGGGTCTCACCGAGGACCAGGTCGCCGAGTATTCGGCACTCACCTCGCTGGAAGACATCGAACAGAAACTTCCGACGGTCGAGGGCGACGATCTGCTGACCTACACTCCTGCGCCCGGTTCCAACTCGGATTCGGTGACCGTGACGCAGAAGTCCGCGGACAAGTGGAACTTGAAGTCGATCGAGGATCTGGCCCGGCTATCGCAAACGGAGAAGGTCAGTTTCATGGCCAACAGCGAGTTCGCGACGCGTGAGGTCGGCGTACCGGGACTCGAACGCAACTACGGTCTCAAGGTCGATTTCCGGCCCAACAACGACAGCGGCGGTCAGGCCACGATCAATGAGCTCACCAGCGGGCGGGTCACGGCAGCGGACATCTACACCACGACCCCGGCGATCACCACCGATGACCTGGTGGTCCTCGAGGACCCCAAGCACAACTTCCCGGCCAACAACATCGTGCCCGTCCTCGCGAAGACCAAGGACTCCCCGAAGCTCCGGGCGGTACTCGACGCGGTGTCGTCGAAGCTGACGGTCGAGGAGCTGCGCAACCTGAACGAGTTGGTGTCGGGCAAGGAGAAGCTCGAGGTCGAGGACGCGGCGAAGCGCTGGGTCGAAGCACAAAATCTGAACAAAGCTCTCGGGTCGTGAACAGCACCTCGACAACGGTCTTGGCAACGGCTCACCGGAAGGAACAAACCCCATGATCACTTTTGAATCGGTGACCAAGACCTACCCCGACGGCACCACAGCCGTCGACGATCTGACCCTCGACATCGAGGAGGGCAGCTTCACCGCCTTCGTCGGCCCGTCGGGCTGCGGAAAGACGACATCGATGCGGATGATCAACCGCATGATCGAGCCGACGTCGGGCACGATCAAGGTCGACGGCAAGGACGTCGGGTCGGCCAATGCCGTCTCCCTGCGACGGGGCATCGGCTACGTGATCCAGAGCGCCGGCCTCATGCCACACCAGCGGGTGGTGGATAATGTTGCGACAGTGCCTGTGCTGCAAGGCGAATCGCGCAAAGCTGCGCGGCATGCTGCGCTGGAGTTGCTCGAGCGCGTCGGGCTGGACCGAGCTGTCGCGACCCGATATCCGGGTCAGCTCTCGGGCGGGCAGCAGCAGCGCGTCGGCGTGGCCAGGGCGCTTGCCGCCGACCCCGCGATCCTGCTGATGGACGAGCCGTTCAGTGCCGTCGACCCCGTTGTGCGGGAAGACCTGCAGAACGAGATGTTGCGACTGCAGGGCGAACTGCGCAAGACCATCGTCTTCGTCACCCACGACATCGACGAGGCCGTCAAACTCGCCGACCGCATCGCGATCTTCGGTGTCGGCGGCAAGCTGCGCCAGTTCGACACCCCGGCCAGATTGCTCGCGGCCCCCGCGGACGAGTTCGTGTCGTCGTTCGTCGGCCGCGACCGCGGTTACCGCCTGTTGCAGTTCAATTCGGGTGCCGGGGTGCAGATCGAGCCACTCACCCCCATCACGGAGGCCGACATCGACGGGCAGGTCCTCGGCGTCGACGAGTGGCGCCTGGTGACCATCGACGGCAACCCGTTCGGATGGGTCGACGCCGCCGGGGTGAAGGTGCACTCCGGTGGGGGCTCGCTGTACGAGAGCTGCTCTGCCGGTGGATCTCTGTTCACCGAGGGCGGCACGCTGCGCCAGGCACTCGATTCCGCGTTGTCGTCGCCGTCGGGCATCGGTGTCGTCGTCGACGGGAAGGGCACGATCAGCGGTGGGGTCCGGGCCGCGGATGTGCTCGCCGCGCTCGAGCAGCAGCGGAAGTCGGCCTCATGAACTACCTGCTCAACCATTTCCCCAAGGTCTGGGAGCTCACGCTCGAGCACATCAAGCTGTCGATGGTGCCGCTGCTGGTGTCGCTGATCATCGCAATTCCATTGGGGCTCCTGGTGTATCGCTCGCGGCCCGCCCGCAGGCTCACGATCGTCATCGGCTCGATCATCTTCACGATCCCATCGATCGCCCTGTTCATCGTCCTTCCGTCGGTGATCAACACGCGCATCCTCTCGGACGTCAACGTGATGGTCGCGCTGGCGTTGTACTCCACCGCACTGCTCGTACGGTCGGTCCCCGAAGCGCTGGACGCGGTGCCGCCGATGGCGGTGGACGCCGCGACCGCAATCGGTTACAGGCCGTGGCAGCGAGTGTTGAAAATCGAATTGCCCCTGGCGATTCCGGTGTTGATCGCCACCATTCGCGTGGTTGCGGTCACCAACATCTCGATGGTGTCGGTGGGTGCGGTGATCGGGTTCGGTGGCCTCGGCCGGCTGTTCACCGAGGGCTACAGCCGCAACTACACCAATGAGATCGTCGCGGGCATCATCGCCGTGGTGGTGCTGGCGCTGGTCATCGACTTGCTGCTCGTGGTGCTCGGTCGGCTGCTCACGCCGTGGGCGCGGGTCGGCAAGGCTCCGAGTCGTCTGTCGCGAGCCCGGTTGAATCTGAGCAAAGAGGCGGCGCCGGCATGAGCAACATCTTCAGTGACACGGTCAGCTATCTCACCACCGCCAGCAACTGGACCGGAACCGAGGACACCGACGGTCTGCTCATCGAGATCGCCCAGCACCTCGAATACACCTTCTACGCGGTGGGCCTGGCCGCCCTGATCGCCGTGCCGATCGGCCTGTTCGTCGGCCACACCGGCAAGGGTGAGGTGATCGTCGTCGGGCTTGTCAACATGCTGCGGTCGCTGCCGACCCTGGGCCTGCTGCTGCTCTTCACGCTGTGGATGGGTCTGGGGTTGACCCCGACCATCATCGCGCTGATCCTGCTCGGCGTGCCGCCGTTGCTCGCCGGTACCTATGCGGGGGTGGCGAACGTCGACAAATCGGTGGTCGACGCGTCCCGGGCGATGGGTTTCAACGGTCTGCAGGTGCTGCTGAAGGTCGAGTTGCCCAATGCGCTCCCGCTGATCCTCGGTGGGTTGCGCAACTCGACGCTGCAGGTCGTCGCGACCGCTGCGATCGCCGCGTACGTGGGACTCGGCGGTCTGGGTCGGCCGATCTTCGACGGACTCGCCACGTACGACTACCCGCCGATGATCGCCGGTTCGATCCTGGTGACGCTGCTGGCCCTGATTCTCGACAGCATCATCGCCGGGGTGGCCTGGGCATCGGCACCGGGTAAGGGCCGGATGCACCGGGCCCCGGATCTGGCGAACGTGTAGCCGATATCGCCGGTTGGTTCGGTAACAGGTGGCTCAGTCGCCTACCTTGAAGAGGTGAGTTCTCCAGACTTGTCCCAAGAGCCCGTCGCGCCCCAGCCCGGTGCGTCCGAGAGCGGTGGCATCAAGACGGTGATGACCTGGCGTGGCATCGGTGAAGAACGCCTCGAGCAGGTGCGAGTCACCGTCACCGGCAAACGGATCAAGGCCTACGGCCGGATCATCGGTGCCGCGACCGACAAACATGAGGCGTTCAGCGCCTCGTACGACCTGATCACGAACGATGCCGGAGCCACGAAGCGGCTGTCTCTGCATCTCGTGCGCGCCGGTGGGGACACCCAGATCTCCATCACCCGTGACGGGCAGGACGCGTGGCTGGTGCAGAGCGCCCGCGGCATGGAACGCAGCGATTTCGGTGGCGCCCAAGACGTCGACCTCGCGTTGAGCCCCTTCTTCAACACCCTGCCGATTCGCCGCCTGGGGCTCGGCAAGCCGGACTCAGGCCCCGCCGAGGTCCCGGTCGCCTACCTCTACCTGCCCTCGGGCGAGGTGACTCCGGCCACGTTGAGTTACACGCCGGCCGCGGCGGGAATCGACATCGTCTCGCCGGTGGCGCAGACGACGATCACCGTCGACGAGAACGGTTTCGTCGTCAACTACCCGGGGCTCGCCGAACGGGTGTGAGCCCGCTCGATCTCGGCGAGTTCACCCCGCCCAGACCGCGCCTTGCCGAGCGGCGTTGCGGAATGCGGCTTCCCAGCCGTCGGAACCCAGCTCGACAGTGATCGCCGGATCGTCGGTGGCAGCGTGGATCTGTTCGTAATGCTTACGGGCACGGAAACCGTCGGCGACCAGAGTCTCCACCGTGCCGTGGTCGCGCAGCTGATCGCGGGCAAAGGTCAGCCGGTCGATGGTCTCGCTCAGCGCGGCGAGCAACGCGGTGGAGTTCGCCTCGAGCATCGCCTGCTGCAGGTGCGGAGCGGTTCCGGCCACCCGGGTGCCGTCACGGAACGAACCTGCCGCCAGTCGCAGTGCGAGTTCGCCCTCGCCGGCTCCCACCACCGCCGTCACCGACGCGGTGAGGTGGGGCAGATGAGAGATACCTGCGACGGCGCGGTCGTGCTCGTCTGATGCGGCCGGGATCACCCGGGCGCCGGTGTCGATCGCGAGTTGCGCGACGGACCGCCACACCTGCGGATCTGCCCCGTCGTCGGTCGCGACCACCCAGACCGCGCCGGTGAACAGATTCGGATCGGTGGCCTGCCATCCGGACTCTGCGCTGCCCGCCATGGGGTGCCCGCCGACGAAGTTCCGGCTCAGCCCGCGCGCGTGCACCTGGTCAGCGACCTGCTGCTTCACGCTCACCACGTCGGTGAGAGGACACTGCGGCGCGTACGTGACGACCTCGGCGAGTATGGTGTCGATCGTCGGCGCGGGGGTGGCGAGCACGATCAGTGCCGACTCCTCGGCAGCGCGGGTGAGCGTAGCGACCAGATCTGCGGAGGCGTCATACCCATCCGCGTTCGCGGCGGTCACGGTCTCCTCGGAGCGGTTGTAGCCGAAGACTCGGCGTCCGCTGTCGTGCAACGTACGCATCAGCGAGCCCCCGATGAGCCCGAGACCGAGTACGCAGACGGGTGGTTGCGGTGATGAGTGGGTCACGAGGTCCAGATTCGCACATCGGCCGGAGTCGGGGCTCGACAGTACAGCGGGAGTTGGGTTTACCTTCGCTGACCGCTACCGTTACCCGCTATGGCCGGTGCGAGCGCGGATGAGGTAGAGGGTTTCGCCATTGCGGTTGTCCGGGAGGACGGCAAATGGACCCTCACCACCATGGACACCAGCGCGCTGAGCGAACTCGGCGAGGCCGAGAACCTGCTCCGGGGGCTGCGTAGTGCGGGTGCCGTCTTCGGTCTGCTCGACGTCGACGACGAGTTCTTCATCGTCGTCAGGCCTTCACCTTCCGGCACCAAACTCTTGATCTCCGATGCCACTGCCGCCATCGACTACGACATCGCCGCGGATGTCCTGGAATCGCTCAATGTCGACATCCCCGACATCGACCCCGACGAACTCGACGATGTCGAACCGTGGGCCGAAGGCGATTTCGGCGTGCTTTCTGATCTGGGATTGCAAGAAGCGGTGATGAGCGTGATCGTCGGCGACACCGATCTCTACGCGGACGAACAGATCGGAATGATCGCAGCCCGCTTGGGATTTGCCGATGAGCTGTCGAAAACCCTCGAAAAGCTCAATCACTGAGTTGTAGATCGACCGTGTCGGATGAGGAACTGATCGAGGCGGCGTTGGAAGCAGCGCGAGGCGCCGATCCGAGGGATGTTCCGGTGGGTGCGGTGATCGTCGACGCCGACGGTAGTGTCATCGCAACTGCGGCGAATGCCCGGGAAGCGACGTCCGACCCGACGGCCCACGCCGAGGTGCTGGCGATCCGTGCCGCGGTCGCCGTGGTGGGCGACAGTTGGCGGCTCAGCGGCTGCACCATTGCAGTGACCCTGGAGCCGTGCACGATGTGTGCGGGCGCCATCACCCTCGCCCGGCTGGATCGGCTCGTGTTCGGCGCCTGGGAACCCAAGACAGGTGCGGTGGGGTCGCTGTGGGACGTCGTGCGGGATCGTCGGAACGTCCATCGTCCGCAGGTGCGGGGTGGAGTCCTGGAAGAGCGCTGCGGTGAGGTGTTGCGGGAGTTCTTCGCCCATCACCGATGACCGCCCGGGTTACCCATCCTCCTGGCGTCGTAAACACTTCAGCCGGCATTGTCACAATCGCCATGTCGAGTGAGTAGAAGTTGGTGGCAGCGACACGCACCTTGTGGCACGTTGGAGGGTAGTGCTCGGGGTAGACGGAGCCTATCGGCCCGGCGTGCGCCTCGCGCGCTGAAAAAGTAGCCGAGTGATCTACCGACTAACGGAGGTTATGCCATGGGTCTCGCAGACGACGCAAAGAACAAGGCCGAAGAGCTCAAGGGCCGCGGAAAAGAAGCCGCGGGCAGTGCCACCGACAACAAGGACCTCAAGGCCGAGGGCCAGGGCGACCAGGCCAGCGCCAACGTCAAGCAGAAGGTCACCGACGCTGCCGACGCCGTCAAGAACAAGACGAACGACGTCAAGGACAAGCTCACCGGCCACTGACACTTTCGCCGGAACTGACCAAAAACCGGTGCTGACCAGCTGATTGCTGACTCAGCCCGGTGCTGCGGTACAGTTTTCGGCGGTGGCGTGTCCGAGCGGCCGAAGGTGCAGCACTCGAAATGCTGTGTACGGTGACCCCGTACCGAGGGTTCAAATCCCTCCGCCACCGCCATAGAACAGCCCCTCACCTGACGCAGGTGAGGGGCTGTTTTTGTTTTTCTCGACAAACCCACCCGTTCCAGGCAAACCCACGAGCTTCACGGTAGTTGTCAACCTGTCTAAGACAGGGCTGGTTCTTTTCGTGGTTTGGCCGGTTTGATGTTGATGCCGGCGATTGTGGGTGGTGCTTGTCGTTGTGGTGGCTTCCTGAACCTTTCGGGGTGCTTGTTGTAGTTGTCGAGGCGGTGTTGGTGTCGTTGGTCGGCGACATCGTCTGCGGTGCCGGTGTGCACTTGCTCGGGGGTGTAGTGGTTGAGCCCGCTGTGGCGGTGCTCGGTGGCGTAGTTGTGCAGGAACTGTGCGGTCCAGGCGCGGGCGTGCTCGATGCTGTCGAACTTCTCAGGGCAGGACAGGTCGTATTTGATGGTCTTGAACAACGATTCGGAGAACGGGTTGTCGTTGCTGACCCGGGGCGGCGAACGTGAGTTGATCACCCCTCGTTTTTTGAGGGCCGTGATCAGCTTGTGCGAACGCATGACCGCCCCGTTGTCGGAGTGCAGCACCGTCGGCGGACCGTGCTCGGTGATAGCGGTGGTGAACATGTCAATCGCGTCGGGTTTGTTCTCGGTGTATTCGATGCGCCAGCACACCGGGTAGCGAGAGAACACATCGATCGCGAGGTAGAGCTTGTAGCGGTCGTCGTTGGTCGGGCCGTGCAGGTCGGTGATGTCCCACGACCACAGCTGACCTGGTCCGGTGGCATGAATGACCGGTCTGGAGCGCGTGTTGGTACCTGGGCTGCTGTGATGGCCGCGGCGGCGGTCGCCGACAAGTCCGTGGCGTTCGGCGATTCGGTAGACCGTGCGCGGTGAACAACCGATCTCCTGATTGTCGAGTCCACGCCAAT
>NZ_MJEI01000101.1 GCF_002095395.1 Williamsia sp. 1135 | reverse complement strand
CAACTTCACCGAGCTCCCGCGCATTCGGTCGGAGCGGCCTGCGTTCGAGTTGCACTACCCGCATATGGTGGACCGCATGCGCGACGAAGCCCACGTTGGCCAGAAGAGTCATAAGGCCGAAGAGATCAAAGAAGAGCCGTTGACGGTCGGAAGTCACGAATCGTCGGCCGAATCAGATTCCGGTTCGAACTGAGGTGACCACCGATATCAACCCCGGCCGCGCCGACACCGCGGGGCCGGAGGGTACGTCTGTGCTCATCACCGTGACCGGACACGACAAACCCGGCGTCACGTCTGTCCTGTTCGGGGCCTTGTCCACCCGCAACGTCAGCATTCTCGATGTGGAGCAGGTGGTCATTCGCGGCCGCCTCACGCTCGGCGTCCTCGTCCGGTGCATCGGCGACAGCGAGGAGCTGCAGGAGGTCATCGAGCAGGCGATGGACTCGGTAGGCGTCGACGTCACCGTCGAGGTCGGCGCCGAGAACGGCGACCGCAGGCTCTCGACGCACGCTGTGGTTGTCCTCGGAAGTCCGGTCAGTGCGAAGAGTTTCAGCGCTCTCGCCGGTGAACTCGCCCGCCAGGGTGGCAACATCGATTCGATCCGGGGCATCGCGGACTACCCGGTGACCGGCCTGGAGCTGCTCATCAGTGTCGATCGCGACAGCGTCGCGGCAGACGCCGCGCTGCGTAAAGGGCTGGCCGGTGTCGCGAGCAAGTACGGCATCGACGTCGCGGTCGAGCGTGGTGGCCTGGCCCGCCGGGCCAAACGTCTCATCGTCTTCGACGTCGACTCGACGCTGATCCAAGGCGAGGTCATCGAGATGCTCGCCGCTCGTGCGGGCCGCGAAGCCGAGGTCGCCGCGGTGACCGAGGCCGCCATGCGTGGCGAGCTCGATTTCGCCCAATCGCTGCACGAGCGCGTCGCCGCGCTGGCCGGACTCGATGTCTCCGTGCTCGACGAGGTCGCGAACGAACTGGAATTGACTCCGGGCGCGCGGACGACCATCCGGACGTTGCACCGGATGGGCTATCACTGTGGCGTGGTCTCCGGCGGTTTCCGCCAGGTCATCGAGCCGTTGGCCCACGAACTCGAACTGGACTTCGTCAAGGCGAACACGTTGGAGATCGCTGAGGGCAAACTCACCGGCAGGGTAGTGGGCGAGGTCGTCGATCGTGCCGGAAAAGCGAAGGCGCTCAGGGCTTTTGCTGACAGTGTCGGTGTGCCGATGGAGCAGACGATCGCAGTCGGCGACGGTGCCAACGACATCGACATGCTGACGGTCGCCGGACTGGGTATCGCGTTCAACGCCAAACCTGCGCTGCAGGAGGTCGCCGATGCGGCACTGTCGCATCCGTTCCTCGATGCCGTGCTGTTCATCCTCGGCGTCACCCGGGACGAGATCGAGGCCGCGGATGCGATCGACGGCGTCATGCGCCGGGTACCGCTGAACTGACCATGGATTCGGAACCGGTCGACGACCCGGAGGCCCGAGACGGCGAAGCTCGGCCGTCGACCTTTGCTGAGCGATTCGATCGATTGGTCGGATACGTTGGCGGGCACAGTGATCCGCCGGATCCCGGGCAGGTGCTCGCCATGCAGATGGTGCTGCACATACCCAAGGCGGAGCAGCCCGATCGCACAGATCTTCTGAATGCCGCGGCATCGGCGGTCGCACTGCTGTGTCTGGACGAGCGCAGTGGTGGCGACGGCCCATGGGCGGCGCCGATGGATGCCTGGTGCGATGCGCGGATCAGGAAGATTGCGCGGCGTGCGCGCGGTGCTCATTGGGAAGCCGCGCAGGAGGTTCCAGGGGTGACGGCCGGCTGTGGGACAGCGAGCGCCAGGGCCATTGTGCCGGGTCCGGTGGGGGAGACCGACAAACGCATTGCTCGCCTGCAGATCGGTGGCACCGAGATCGCGGGAGAAACAGCTGCCGGCCAGGCGCCCGACGGACCAGTGCTGTGGGTCAACCCCACGCTCGAGATGACGGTCGGGAAGCTCGCGGCACAGGTCGGGCATGCCTCGATGCTGGCCGTCAAGCTGATGAATCGCGAGCAAGCGGCCCAATGGTTTTCTGCCGGTTGTCCGGTGTCGGTTCGAGACGCGTCGACCAGCGACTGGGATCGGCTCCTCGCCGCAGATGCGGACGGAACGGCTGTCGCGGTCCGAGACGCCGGCTTCACCGAGATCGCGCCCGGTTCGGTCACCGTGATCGCCGAGACGAGCCGGGCGGCCGGGCCTGCGCCGGACTAATCTGGGCGTATGACAGAGCTGCCGGAGTGGGCCGTCGACCTCGCGTTGGAACCCCACCCCGAGGGCGGTTTCTACCGGCAGACATGGGTCAGCGATCTGACCATCCCGAAATCGGTGCTACCGGACGGATATCCCGCAGAGCGTGCCGCCGGTACCGCAATCCTTTTCTTGCTCTTGCCCGGCCAGCATTCTGCGTGGCACACCGTGCGCAGCGCGGAGATCTGGCTGCACCACCGCGGGTCTCCGGTCGCTCTGGGTCTGGGTGGTCAGGGCAGCGCACCGGCGGATGAACACACGGTGCTGGTCGGCTCGGACATTCTCGCCGGGCAGCGTCCGCAGTACGTGCTGTCGCCGGGCCAGTGGCAGCGTGCCACCCCTCATGGAGACGAACCGTCGCTCGTGAGTTGTATTGTCGTGCCGGGCTTCGACTTTGCCGACTTCACGATGGGTTGACGCCGGACACAGCCGCACATACGGGATCAGCCGATTCGGCGACACTCTCGGCATCGGACGGTCAGTCGCCCCGCGGTGCGGCACGATAGGGGGGTGCGTGAAACGGACCCAGACCTACTGATCGACTTCGAGGACGTGGCGTTGCGGCGCGGCGGGAACACCCTCGTCGGCCCCATCTCCTGGAAGGTCGAGCTCGACGAACGGTGGGTCATCCTCGGCCCCAACGGCGCGGGCAAGACCTCCCTGATGCGGATGGCGGCCGCCGAAACGCACCCCTCCAGTGGCAGCGCGTTCTTGCTCGGTGAACCGGTCGGCCGCACGGAGGTCCGCGAGCTGACCACCAGGATCGGCGTCACCTCGGCGTTGCTCGGTGAGCGGATCCCGGAGCAGGAGATCGTCAGCGACCTCGTCATCTCCGCCGGTTACGCGGTGCTCGGCCGTTGGAAGGAGGCGTACGACGACGTCGATCGTGAACAAGCCCTCGAGATGCTCGAGTCGATGGGGGCCGAACATCTCGCCGACCGCACTTTCGGCACGTTGTCGGAGGGCGAACGCAAACGCGTACTCGTCGCGCGAGCCCTCATGATCAACCCGGAGCTGCTGCTGCTCGACGAACCCGCCGCAGGCCTGGACCTCGGCGGTCGTGAGGAACTGGTGGCCCGGCTCGCGGTCCTGGCGGCCGACCCCGACGCCCCGGCGACCGTCCTGGTGACGCATCATGTCGAAGAGATCCCGATCGGGTTCACTCACGCGATGCTGCTCAAGGAGGGTCTGGTCGTGGCTCAAGGCCTGATCGAAGACGTCATCACCGCCGAGAACCTGTCCAGCGCGTTCAGCCAGTCCATCGCTCTGGACAAGGCCGACGGCCGGTTCTTCGCCCGGCGGGCACGTGCTGCCGGCGGCCACCGGAGGCGCGCCGAATGACGTTCACCATCGTCGACGACCCGGAATCGGTTCCGATGCGCGACGCCGCGACCGTTGTGCTCGTACGGCCAGGGGCGAGCGCACCGATCGAGGTGTTCCTGATGCGTCGGGTGAAACAGATGGAGTTCGCCGGCGGAATGACGGTGTTCCCAGGCGGCGGTGTCGACCCCCGCGACGCCGAAGTCGATCTTGCCTGGACCGGTCCCGATGAGGACTGGTGGGCCGAACAGTTTCACACCGAGCCTGCGACCGCCCAGGCGCTGGTCTGCGCAGCGGTACGCGAACTCTTCGAAGAATGTGGCGTGTTGCTGGCTGCCCGCTCGGACGGCAGCTTCCCCGATACGTCCCAACTGACCGCTGAACGCGCCGGGCTCGTCGACAAATCCCTGTCGTTTGCGCAGTTCCTGCGCGAGGCGGGCCTCTCGCTGCGTGCGGACCTGCTTCGCCCGCTCGCGCACTGGATCACCCCGCTCGGAGAGAAGCGGCGCTACGACACCCGGTTCTTTCTCGCCGTCTTGCCGGAGGGACAGACCGCTGACGGTGAGACCACCGAGGCGTCCGAGACCGGTTGGGCGACCCCGCAGGCGGCGATCGCGTCGTGGGATGACGGAAAGCACTTCTTACTGCCACCCACCTGGACCCAGCTGAAGGAACTGTCGAAGTACGACAGTGTCGACGACGCACTTGCTGCCGACCGGGTGGTCGAGAGCATCACCCCGAACTTCGTATCCACCGGAGAAAAGGTTCGGATCGAGTTCGACGGCGAAGAGGAATACCGTCGGGTCAACGATCTCTTCTGACCAGGGAACCCTGCTCAGGCGTCGGGATCAGGTGTCGGTTCGGCACCTTCGCGCTCGTCGCGGTCGGCCCACTCCAGCAAGGTGTCGAGGCGGAAGGCACGATCGTCGATCTCCGCGTGTAGATCGCCGAGTTCGGCGAATCGGGCCGGAACGGTCGCGATCGTGAGTGCCTGCGGTTCCACGTCGCCGATCTCGTCCCAGCTGATGGGTGTCGACACTGTGCCTTCGGGGTTGCCACGCACCGAGTACGCACTGGCGATCGTGTGGTCTCGCGTGTTCTGGTTGTAGTCGACGAACACGGCGCTGGGGTCACGATCTTTGCGCCACCACGTGGTGGTCACCTCGCTCGGAGCCCTGCGCTCGACCTCTCTGGCGAAGGCATGTGCGGCGCGGCGGACGTCGGCGAAACCCCACTCGGGTTCGATGCGCACGTAGATGTGCAGGCCGGATCCGCCTGACGTCTTCGGGAATCCGAGTATACCGAGTTCGTCGAGGACCTCGTGTGCGACGTGAGCGGTGCGCCGCACCTTGTCGAAGGAACAATCGGGCATCGGATCGAGGTCGATGCGCCACTCATCGGGCTTTTCTGTGTCGAAGCGTCGCGAGTTCCAGGGATGGAATTCGACAGTCGACATCTGCACCGCCCAGATCACGCTGCCGAGCTCGGTCACACAGACCTCATCGGCGGTCCTGCCGAACCGCGGAAAGAAGATGTTGACGGTCTCGAGCCAGTCCGGCGCGCCCGCCGGTATCCGTTTCTGGTGGACCTTCTGTCCGGCGACGCCCTTGGGGTAGCGATGCAACATGCACGGCCGATCGAGGAGCGCCCGCACGATTCCGTCGCCGACCGACAGGTAGTAGTTGACGAGGTCGAGCTTGGTCTCCCCGCGGGCCGGAAAGTACTCACGCTCTGGGCTCGACACGCGCACCACGCGGCCACCGACCTCGATCTCGACTGCCTCACCGTGTGGGGTCGCTGCCATCCCCCGACAGTAGGGGATCACCGGTGCACCCGGTAGCCTGCGGAGCATGCCTGAGTTCGTGACATTGCAGACCTCTGACGAGTTTCCCGGGGTGGCGACCATCCTGCTGAACCGTCCCCCGATGAACGCACTGAGCCGCCAGGTCCAGGCCGAGCTGGCCGAGGCCGCACGTGAAGCGACCCAGCGCGACGACATCAAGGCGGTTGTCGTCTACGGCGGCCCGAAGGTCCTGGCTGCAGGCGCCGACATCAAAGAACTCAACGATCTGACGTTCTCCGAGGTGCAGAAGGTCGCGGGCCGCCTGCAGGCCGACCTCGGTTCCATCGCCGCCATCCCGAAGCCGACCGTTGCGGCCATCACCGGATACGCACTGGGCGGCGGACTCGAGGTGGCACTCGGTGCCGACCGCCGGATCGCCGGGGACAACGCCAAACTGGGAGTGCCCGAGATCTTGCTCGGCGTGATTCCCGGTGGCGGCGGCACCCAGCGTCTCGCTCGGCTGATCGGCCCCGCGAAGGCCAAGGACCTGGTGTTCACCGGGCGCTTCGTCGGTGCCGCAGAAGCACTGGAGATCGGGCTCGTGGACGAGGTCGTTGCACCGGACGAGGTCTACAACGCTGCGCTCAAGTGGGCGTCGAAGTTCAGCGGCGCCGCGAGCGTGGCGCTCGCCGCCGCCAAAGCCGCCATCGACGAGGGCCTCGACGTCGATCTGGCCACCGGACTCAAGATCGAAGAGCACGTCTTCGCGGCACTGTTCTCCACCGACGACCGGAAGATCGGAATGGCATCCTTCGTCGAGAACGGCCCGGGCAAGGCCCAGTTCACCGGCAAGTAGCCTCCCTCTACGGAAAGTGGTTGTAGACCCATGACTTCGTCTCCCAGCGATCCCGCTCCCAACCCGCACGCGAGTGCCGATGAGGTGCAGGCCGCGCTCAAGGACACCAAGCTCGCCCAGGTGCTCTACCACGACTGGGAAGCGGAGACCTACGACGACAAGTGGTCGATCAGCTACGACGAACGCTGCATCGATTACGCTCGCGGCCGATTCGACGCGGTCGCCGGTGACCAGCCGTTGCCCTATGGGCGCGCCCTGGAACTCGGTTGTGGCACAGGCTTTTTCCTATTGAATCTCATGCAGGGCGGGATCGCTGCCAAGGGGTCGGTCACCGATCTCTCGCCCGGCATGGTCAAGGTTGCCCTGCGCAACGCCGAGAACCTCGGCCTCGACGTCGACGGCCGGGTCGCCGACGCCGAGACGATTCCGTACGAAGACAACACCTTCGACCTCGTCGTCGGGCATGCGGTCCTGCACCACATCCCCGACGTCGAGAAGTCGTTGCGTGAGGTGCTGCGTGTTCTCAAGCCCGGCGGCCGTTTCGTGTTCGCGGGTGAACCGTCGACGATCGGCGATTTCTACGCCCGCTGGCTCTCGCGCGCCACCTGGGCCGCGACCACAAACCTCACCAAACTCGGTCCGCTGCAGGACTGGCGCAGGCCGCAGGCAGAACTCGATGAATCCTCTCGCGCCGCAGCACTGGAAGCCGTTGTCGACATCCACACGTTCGACCCCGCAGATCTCGAGACGATGTCGCGGTCGGCGGGCGCCGTCAACGTCAAGACCGCGACCGAGGAGTTCGCTGCCGCGATGCTGGGGTGGCCCGTTCGCACCTTCGAAGCCGCGGTGCCGCCCGAGAAACTCGGTTGGGGCTGGGCCCGGTTTGCCTTCGGCGGCTGGAAGCGGCTCACCTGGGTGGATGAGAACATCCTGCGAAAAGTGGTGCCGCCCAAGTTCTTCTACAACGTGATCGTTACCGGCGTGAAGCCGGGTTAGGCCTGGTCAGAACCACTGCCGGTCTCGTCCGTCCGCAGTGCGTCCGCAGTAGATTCGAGGTACATCTTCGATGACGCCTTGCGGGTCCGGTCCTCGGCCCGCGGCCACAGGTGCGAGTAGGTGTTGAGGGTCGTGGTCGCGTCCTTGTGGCCCATCGCCCGCTGGACGGTCACGACGTCGCAGCCATCAGCGATCAGTCCACTGGCGTAGAAATGCCGGAGGTCGTGCAGGCTGTAGTCGCCGCCATTCTTCTTCCGCAATCGGCCGAATCGGGGCTCGACGACATTGGCTGTCCAGGGACCGTTCGCGTTACTCCACAGCCACCGGTCGGCGTCGTCGCCGGGGGAGTGGATTCGCACGTGCTCGGCCAGCTCGGCGATCAGCTCCATCGACACATAGACCGTTCGGACACTGCCGTACTTCGGAGCCCGTATCTCGCCGGGCTGACTCTGGCGTTCGACGCGGATCTCACCGCGCAGGAAATTGATATCCGAGACCCGGAGCCCGCACGCCTCACCGAGACGGAGGCCGGCGAACGCGCACACCGCGACGAACCCTCGCATCACGTCATGGTGCTCGGTGCACGCTGCCATCAGCTTGCCGACCTCGACGGGCGTCGGGATCTTCATCGTGTGCTCGGATTTGATGATGCGCGGCAACTTCACGTTCTGCGCCGGGTCGCGGGCCAGGAGGCGATCGCGCTCGGCAGCCCGGAGCACTGACCGCACGTTGTTAAATCGCGTCTTGATGGTCGACGGCAGCAGCTTCTTGTCCTGCATCGACTTCACCCACGCCTCGACATGCGACGGACGCAGCTCCATCAACGGCAGATCGCTGAACGTGACGCCGTTCGCCGCCAGGTCCATCGCGGTCATCGTGCCCGTCACCCACACCTGCCGCTGAGACCACTCGCGGTAGAACGCCGAGAAGGTGATCGATCCACGCTTCGGGTCGACGTAGTTTCCGGTGATGTGCGAAGCAGTGATTTCGTCTAGCCACGCCTGGGCGTCGACCTTGACGCGGAAACTCTTCGAGTGCTCTTGGCCGGCCTCGTCGACATATCTTGCCCGCCAACGGTTTCCCTTTCCGTAGCTCGCGGTACGGGTCTTCTTGTCGGTCTTCAGCCAGCGGTCTTCGACGCCAGCGCGCCGGTTACGTTTCTGGATCATCTGAGGGCTTTGGCTCTAGTCCGATCACCAGTGCATCGAGAAACGCTGAAACGTCAAACGCTGCGTTGTAATCCCATCGCCAGTACGCGGGTTTTCGTGCCATCTGTTCTTCTCTGCCGGGCAGAGATGAGATGTATTCCAGGAAGTATGCAGCGAACTCGGCGCGCGTCTTCTCGTCCTCATCCTCGTTTGGCGCCCAGGTACCGATGGCCATGAAGAGGGCTTCAAGATATTGCGAAACAGCTTCTCGCGCATCGTAATAGGTCGCAGTGGCAAGTTCTTGCCAACCTTGATTGCTGATCTTCTCGTCTGGTCCGTAGCTGACCATACTGATATCGAAATGAAGAAAATCGGCAATCTGCATGGCTTCCACGAGCTTTGGCTCCCGTTGTCCGGTTTCCATCCTCGTGATCGCCGCCTGGTCGACCCCTATTCCGAGGGCCTGCAATTTCTCTGCCAACGCGCGCTGACTGAGACCAATACGCGTCCGGTGTTCTCGAAGGACGTCCCCGAAGGTTTGATTCACACACAACATCGTAGGTGCTTGACAGCATCACCAACAAGTGCCAACCTGATGATGATTCACTCACTGAATCGTGATGCAGCCAATGAATCTAACGGAGGCCACTGACATGACAGAAGAGTTTCTTTCCACCAAGCAGGTCGCGGAGCGCTGGCCGTTCCTCATGGAGGCCACGCTGAGGTACTGGAGACATACGAATGAGGGCCCGAAGTCATTCCGTGCGGGCCGTCGGGTGGTGTATCGGCGCAGCGAAGTTGAAAGCTGGTTGTCAGAACAGGAGGCCGTGACCAGTCGCGGTGGTGCGGCGTGACCGAAGCCTCTATGACCCCCGAGCAGATGGGCGCCGCCGCCGTGGCGTTTGGGCTCAAATGCGACGACTGCCTCGGGCACCCTGATGTCGCCGAGGGTCGGGTGGCTGGCGAGGCAGGGCCGATCCGACTTCTGTACTTCCGCCACGATCCGACGTGCCCGCGCGAGGTGACCCTCAATGATCAGTGACCTCGCACCCCAGATGTCCGAGACTCTGAACTCGGCAACAACCGTGGGCCTCAGCCTCACAGTTGACGAAAGAAATGCCCCCGGATCTGCAGCAACAGAGTCCGAGGGCGATCACCGCAATCCCCTGATGGAGGAACTGAACGATGTCATCCCATTATACAAGACCCACCGACAAGCACCGGCGGTCGCATCTCGGCGACCTGGAGCGCGATGCGGCAATCGACCTGCTCGCGACGATTCAGCCCGAGTGCCTCGGCGACCTGTTGGATTACGCGCGAGCGATCGAGCACCGGTCCATTGTTGGACCGATCTTGATGCCGACCCGGCCGTCGGGGTTGTCTCCGCGCACCCGCGCTCGGCGCCGGAACGGCGGTGCGTGATGACCAGCACGCAACCGACCCACTTCGCGCCGATCCTGCCCGGCAAGTTCTCGATCAACGAGGTCGACGACTTCCTCGACAACAACTATCAGCGGGCGCTCGGGATCGACGCCATTAAGCGAATCGTCAAAGCGCTGAACAAGCTAACGTTTACCGACGCAATCGCTCGAATGACCGCGCTCGATGAACAGGTCCGGGCTGAACTCGACGCCCTGCCGCAGACACCGGCGGCAGTCCACCAGCTCCGCACCCTTGCCCCGCCCGAGGACCTGGTCATCGATATCGACCCGTATGGGACCGCAGAGCACCCGTGGTTCACCAACCGGCCAGCCTGGTCGGACCCCGGCAACGATCATCTCGACCTCGACGACGGAACGACCTGCCGATCGCGGTCGTTTTGGAGCTCGGAACAGTTCTCGATCCCGTGCCCTCGATACGCCAGTAGAGTCGCCAAAGGCAAGCACCAATTCGCTTGTCTCACAACAGCACTCGTGCAACCGATAGATGCTGCAGAGCCGTACATCACGCTTGACCGGAAAGGGTGGAACACCACGACCGGCGAGCCAATCCACCCTATCCATCACAAGTTCGAACTCAATGAAGCTGTGACTTTCGCTCACCTGCTACTGAGTTTGGTGGACCTCGCGAGCGGAGATGATGTCGGTGAGTGAACCGATTCGCTTGACGTCCACCGTCGACGGCGAACCCTTTCTGTCGACGGATGCTCTGTCGTTGCTGCTCGGTGTGGACGAGGGCCTGATTGCTGAGCGGTTCAAGCAAACCGACCCCTCCACATCCGCCGGAGTCATGCTCCTCCCCGAAGCCTGGATGAAACAGGGACGACGGCGGGCACGCGAGGCGATGGCACACACCGGATCGAACGACATGCTGTCCGCGCTCCGCTACTGGGCGCGAAAGAAGGGCCTCGACGTGATTCTCACCGAGGACCCCGAAGGTGGTGATGCGCACCAGGTTTGATCCAGACGGTTTTCATGCAGGCCCGTTCCGAAAACAACTGCTGAAAAACCAAAGCGGTGGGGGTGCGCACTAGTGCGCACCCCCACCGAGAAAGCCGACACCATCACATGTCCGTTACCCAGAATCCCACCAGCCCGTGGCTGTTGCAACCCGCCCCGCCCTACCGCCCGCTACCCCCCAGCGGCGAACGCCGCCGCGCAGCCGCCGCGCAACGAATGCCCGCAATGGACTGCTCATGCCGAGATCCATGGACCTGCCGCCACAACCGCGACGACGACAGCGACGCCTACCTCGACGGCTGGATCGACGCCGCCACACACCTCCTGGACGCCGGCGTCTGCCCCGTTGTCCCCGTTGACATCGCCAGGCAGCTCTGGCGCCGCCGCGAACGCAGTGGCCGTGAACTGGTCAACGAACTCATGGAAAGAGGCGCGATCCCGCAATGACCCTGTCTCTGCCCGACGACGCCTCGCCCGCAGACTTGGAATACGCCCAGCTCGACGACATCCACCGCGGCCAGGTGAGAATGGCCTACCGACTTGCGCGCAGGTTCGCCGGTGAGCTGCTGCACGTCAGCGGCATCGGCTGGCACACCTGGGACGGCCGACGGTGGACCTGCGACGACGACGGGACCGCTCGCCGCGCCGTCCTCACCGTCCTCCGCGACGCCCTGGCCAACGCGCTCGGCGACAAAGAGCTGAATGCGGACGTCCGGAGATGCGAATCGGCGGCCGGGATCTCCGGGGTGCTCGATGTCGCGTCAGCTTTAATGCCATTCGCTGCGACCGTCCGCGATCTCGATAGCGATCCGTACCTGCTCAATTGCGCGAACGGCACGCTAAATCTCCGGACAATGCGGATGTGGCCACACGACCCCAGTGACCGAATCACGAAAGTGTGTGCCGCCAGATACGATTCAGACGCCAAAGGGGCTGACTGGTCAGGGTTTCTCGCACGTGTATTACCCGACGTCGACGTCCGCGACTACCTGCAGCGATTGGTCGGCGTTGGTCTGCTCGGCCTGGTACTCGAGCACGTTCTTGCGATATTGACCGGCACCGGCGCCAACGGCAAGGGAACGTTCTACAAGGCGGTCAACCACGCTCTCGGCGACTACGCAACCACTGCCGAACCCGATCTGTTTATGCACCGCCAGGGTGCCCACCCGACCGGCGAAATGGACCTCCTCGGCGCCCGGATGGTCGTCGTATCAGAGTCGGAGAAGGACCGCCGACTGGCAGAAGCGACGATGAAACGGCTCACCGGTGGCGACACAATCCGTGCCCGCCGCATGCGGCAAGACTTTATCGAGTTCACCCCGTCTCACACGCCTCTACTCATCACGAATCACCTACCCAAGGTGTCCGGCGACGACCCCGCGATCTGGAGACGACTGCGAGTTATCCCTTTCGACGTCGAGATTCCACCAGCTGAACGCGACAAGCACCTCGACGAACAACTACAAGCTGACGCCGACGCGGTCCTCCTATGGGCCATACGGGGCTATGAGTCCTACGCCGAGCGCCAGAACCTGGCCGAACCACCGAGCGTTCTCCGGGCGACTGAGGCCTATCACCAAGACTCCGACGCGATCGCACGATTTATCGCCGAGGAGTGCGTGACATCCAGCCCGGCAGTCAAAGCCACAACAGCCAAGTTGTTCGAAGCGTGGACCCATTGGGCCGCGAGAGATGGCAGCGAGGCACTCAACCAGAAAGCATTCGGTCTGGCGCTCGACAGACACGGCTATCCGGTCACAAACCGCACAGCCGCTGGACGGTGGCGAAGCGGGATCGGCGTCAGGAGTGACGCCCACGAAAGCGATGACGCATGACGCAAATGACGCACCATATGTATCGCACTACACGCACGCGCCTATGGCGTCATACTTTTCGTCTGTCATTAGCGTCATTCGTGCAGGTCCAAGGTTTCTGCGATGGCTGACGACGAAGAGACACCCTTCCGGCCCGTAAAGCAATGGCCGCCGTACCGGCCACGCAACGTGGCCAGCTTCAAGCCACCGTCTGCCTACCCCAAGTGCAGTGTGTGTGGTCGCGCGATGATGTGCGGTCAGCGAGGACACCACCTCTCATGCGCAGGGGTTACATCGGAAATGCGACCCAGCGAATGGACTGGATCATGATGCGCCGCGTGCCCTCGCTTGCCGGCTATCTCGGTCCGATCCCAGACCTCGCGCTGGCCCAGTGCATCGGCCTGGGCGGACTCTTCGATCCCAGGGGGCAGAACGAATCCCGATCAATCCGTCGACGCGCGGCACGGACGTGCGCTCGATATCTGTCGACGCTGCCCCGTCGTCGAGGAGTGCGCGCGGTGGGCCAGTGCTCTCCCACGCAGCAAATCCCCGGGCGGAGTCGTCGGCGGCATCCGCACCGTCAGTCGGCCAGTCGGTCGACCACCCACATCCGAACAACAGAAGGAGACCCCGTGATCGAGGACATCGGTCGTCGGTTCCGAGCAGCCTGCCCTGACGTGAGCCGATTCGGTCGCCGCGGCGACGAGTGGCCCACCCACCGCGCGAAGTCCCGCGGCCGGCGCCTACGCGCTTCGCTACCCGACGAGACACCGCCCATGATCGGCATCGTATGAGACGGCTGCTGGTCACGATCGACTCCGATGGCGAGGTCGCGTTTTCGATGAACTTCCTGTCCCTGATGATCGGCGTACCGCTGGCTGAGTTCGCCGACCACTACGCCGAAGATGCCACCCAGGTTGCCGAGTGGCCAGAGGAGTGGAAGCAACGCATGCGCCGGAGATATCAGGAAGGTTCCGCCCACACGAACAGCGACAACCTTCTTATCGCGTTCGATTGGTGGGCCCGCCGCGCAGGCCACTACATGGTCGCCGAGGGCGCCGACGTGTTCCTCGATCCGCTTCCCTGATGGCCGAGCTGACACCGCGCCAGGTCGATGCCGCTCTGTATGCCGTATCCGACATGGTCGCCAGGCGGATGCTGGAGCGCAAGGAAATACCGATCGATGTGATTCTGTTAGAGCGTCTCTTGCTGGGCATTTCCGGTACCGGAAGGGGAATCAGTTGCGCTGAAACAGAATTGGTTGCAGACCCCTTGATCGGGCCCGACGAAGCGGCAGCAATCCTCGGATGCACACCGCGTCGAGTCAGACAGATCCATCAGGATCTCGACGGCGTTCAGGTCAACAGCTCGTGGGTCTTTCGGAGGCGAACAGTCGCCGAATACGCGACCGCGAAGGCTATTCGAGATGTCCGAGACCGACTACTTGCGACTCGGGATGGAACAGACCATCCGGGAGCTGTCGACTGAGGAGTTCCTCAACCTCGTCCGTCGGGTAAGACCGCCATCTGAGCGTGAACTATTCACCGCCGTAACCTCTTCCGAGGTGCGCGCCTGATGGCGATCGAAATTGGAACTGCTTATTTAAGCATTGTTCCAGAAACTAGTCAGATTCCCCGCGGGATCAACGCCGCTCTGGGGCAGGCGTCCCGCGGCGCTGACCGGGCAGGACAGGACGCTGGTAACCGGTTCGCGAATGGACTGCAGGGCGCCGTCCGGAAAGTCGGCCCGAGCATGCTCCGGCTGGCGGGCATTGGTGGTCTGACCGCCGCCCTGGGTGCGGTCGTATCGACCGGCAACACGTTCACGAACTCGATGAACACCATGCAGGCGGTGTCGCGGGCGTCTGCGGCGCAGATGCGTGATGTGTCCGAGGCCGCGAAGGACCTCGCGAACGACACCAGCTTGCCGGCCACTTCGGCGACCGACGCGGCATCGGCGATGGTGGAGTTGGCCAAGGGTGGCTTCACCGTCGAGCAGTCGATGAAGGCTGCGCGCGGGACCCTGCAGCTTGCGGCCGCCGCGCAGATCGATGCGGCCTCAGCTGCCACGATCCAAAGTCAGAGCCTGCAGGCGTTCGGTCAGAACGCCAGTTTCGCGGGCACTGCCGCTGACATCCTTGCGAACGCCGCGAACGCGTCGTCCGCTGAGATCACCGATGTCGCCGCCGCTCTGCAGCAGTCGGGCACCGTAGCGAACCAGTTCGGCCTGTCGATGCAGGACACCGCGGCCGCGATCGCGATGATGGCGAACGCCGGTATCCAGGGCTCGGACGCCGGTACTTTGCTGAAGTCCGCGCTCCTGGCGCTCACGGACCAGGGCAACCCGGCTCAGGGCGCAATCGAGGAGCTCGGCCTCACCGTCTACGACGCGCAGGGCAAGTTCGTTGGTCTGTCGAAGCTGTTCGGTGAGCTCGAGACGGCGTCGAAGTCGATGTCGGCTGAGCAGTATCAGGCAGCGACCGCGACCCTCTTCGGGTCGGATGCCATGCGTATCGCTGGTATCGCCGCCCAGCAGGGCTCCGAAGGCTACGACGCGATGGTCGACGCCATGGGTCGTCAGGGGTCGGCCGCCGAGGTTGCCGCCGCGAAGACCCAGGGCCTCCCGGGCGCTTGGGAGCGGTTCAAGAACTCGATGGAGACTGCGTCTCTCGGGATCTATGACGTCATCGACGGTCCGCTGATCGGTGCCGCTGATGGTGCTTCTGGGCTCGTCAACAAGCTCATGGAGATGGCGACCACTGCGGGCCCGAAGGTCGGTAGTTTCTTCGCTGGCATCGGCTCCGACATCGCTGGGGCGTACCGCACCCTGGCTGAGTCCGGGAAGATCGAGGAGTGGGGCACCCGCATCGCGGGCATCTGGGCTCAGCTCTCTGAGGCTGGTTCCAACCTTGGCCCGATCATCCTTCAGTTTTCCGAAGTCGCCGCCAAAGCGGCTGGAGCGATGGGGTTCGCGGCGTGGGAATCGTTGCTCGCCGTTGTCGAGGCCACCACCGCGATTCTGAGTGTCGGCATTGTGCCAACCCTGCAGCTGGTCGCCGATCTCGCGAACAACAACCAGGGTCTCGTCATCGGGCTTGTCGGTGCGTTCCTGTTGTTCAAGATGGTCCCTGCCGTAATTGGCTCTGTCCGTAGTTCGTTCGCTCCCCTGACTCAGCAGATCCAGAACGCAAACGCGGCGACCGCCGGTATGCGTGGGTCGCTGACGTCGATGGCTGGTGACTTCCGGAACCTGCGGCCGCAGATTGGCGCGTACGGCGCAGCGATGCAGTCGCTGACCAACAACTCGCAGACGTTCCGCAACATGCAGGCCGCGTTCATCAACTCGTCGACTGCAGCGGGTGGTTTCGCGGGTGCACTGCGCGCCGGTGTTGCGCCAGCTATGGCAGCGATGCGAACGGGCGCAACGAATCTCGTGAACACCCTGGGCGGAATGTCTGGCGTGATGATCGCGGCGGCCGCCATTCTGGCGATCACGATGGTGTCGTCGTACCAGAAGTCGAAGGCGGCGTCGGAGGGCTACAACAAGTCGGTCCAGGACCTCGAGGCGAGCCAGACCGCGTTCACGCAGGCTTTGATGGATTCGCGTGGCGCGGTCAACGATCAGGTTCTCGACAAGGCCGGCGCCAACATCGACGCCTACCTCGCCACCCTTGATGCTGCGGAGCAGAAGCGCGGCTCGTTCATGGACACCCTCACCGCCAACCCGATCGACGGTGGCGTGTTCTCAAAGGTCTTCGGCGGCGATGTCGAGAAGACCAAGATCAACGAGACTGCAGACGCCTACGGGCGGATGGCCGACGCAGTCCGTGGGCTGGGCTACGACAACGACCAGCTCGAGGCGAAGCTCACCGGCGGAACCGCCACCTGGGCTGACTTCTCTGCGAAGCTCCGCGCGACCGGCGAGGACGGCAAGAAGGCCGCCGACGGAATGCAAGAGTTCCGCGACAACTTCCTCTCCGACCAAAACATGGCGAAGCGCCTCACCCCCGGATTCTCCGAGTTGTCTGCGGCGATGGCCGAGTTCCGCGACGAGACGGCATCTGCGGAGGACAAGGCGTCGGCGCTCAAGCGGGCACTCGATGCGCTCAATCCTGCTGCTACAGCACAGGAGTCGATAGCTCGGCACAACGAAGTGATCCGCCAGATCACCGCGTCGACGAAGGAAGCGGCCGACGAAACCCAGGGCCTCGGCAACGAACTCCTCAAGGCGAATGGCGAGATCAACACCACCACCGGTAACGGCGGCGAGTTGTTCGACGAGCTGATGAAACTCCGTGATATCACCGCGGAGGTGGCCGCTAACAACGGCAACATGGGTGAGGCCTGGCAAAAGAACGAGGAAGCGTTCGCTCTGCTCGCCGGGAAATACAAGCTCACCGCCGACCAGATCCGTGCGGCCGGCGAGACCATAGGCCTGGACAGAACCACCGTCGACATGTTCGTCAGTCTCCAGGGTGCCGACGAGGTGACCCAGCAGCTGGGGTTCGTCAAAGAGATGTTCGACAGCGTCCCCGGCCAGAAAACCATCGAGGTCCAGTCCGACCAGGTCACCGAAGCAACCCGGGAGAAGTTGCGTCAGTTGGGTTTCGAGATCACCACGATGCCCGACGGCAAGACCGTCAAGATCGAAGCAAACGACGGTGCGAGTCCGGCACTTGCCGCGGTCATCAACAGACTCGTCGCTATGGGCAACACCACCGGCGTTGCGAACCTCGACCTGAATAAGACCCAGTTCGACCTGAAAGACTCGGCGGCGCGCGCGCAGCTGCAGGGCCTCGACACCACCGGTGTGAGCCCCGAAGTCGGCCTGACGATTCAGAAGCTGTTGGACGGCAAGTCCGTATCGATGTCTGAGTTGCAGGTTCTCGATCAGACGACGTCGAACCCCAAGGTCGACATGGCGATCGACATCATTCTGCAGAAGCTGGGGATCGTCAACGGCGAGATTGATAAGACTGCCAAGCCTCGGCAGGTCATCCTCACGCCCACGTATCAAACGGACCCCAATCTCAGCTACAACACCGGGACATCCATCGCGAATACTCCGGGCGCTGCTGCGGAGTTCCATGCGATGGGCGATGTGGTTCAGGGTCTTCCGCATAACGCACAGATCCTGCGCGCTCAGAAGACGTTCGTCACCGCAGGAGAGCGATCGACTGGTGGCGAGGCGTACATCCCGCTGGGCCTTCGCAACCGTGATCGGTCGCTCGATCTGTGGCGTCATACCGGACAGCTCCTCGGCGCCCAGTTCCAGGAGTTCGCCGACGGCGGTATCCGGGTCGACGACTTCGACAAGCTCGCAGAAGGTGGGCTCGGTGCGTCTCGGCCGTTGCAGGGCGCTCCGTACGACTGGGCAGGCGTCAACTGGGGCGACTGTTCGGGCGCCATGTCCGCATTCGCGCGGCTGGCAGCAGGACTCCCGATCTTCGGTGGCCGGTTCTCGACCGCGACCATGGCGGGCGATCTGGACGCGATGGGCGCTGCATCTGGTAGCGGCGGACCTGGAGACCTGCGTCTCGGCTGGTACAACGGCGGTGAAGGCGGTGGTCACACCGCTGGCACGCTCCCGTCGGGTAAGCCCGTCGAAATGGGTGGCCCGCACGGCGGCGGCGCATATGGCCAGGGCGAGGGCGTCGACAACCCGAACTTCACCGACTTCCGGCACTTCAAGGTCGGGCCGTCGTGGACGGATCCCGGCGCCGCACCGGGTGGGTTCGTTATCCGTCCGGACGGGACGATCGGCCCCGCGGGTAACGGCGACTTCAGCGCTGGCGGCGGATCTGGTTCCGGACTCTCGGGCAGCGGTGAGCAATCCCCGGAGCAGAAGATCGCCACGTCAATTTCCGAGAACCTCGGGACCGCGGCCAGCGCACTGGTCAAGGGATACACCTCGGACATTCTCGGCATGTTCGGGCTGTCGGACTCGCCGGGCTGGCTGGGCGCTGCGAGCAAACTTCAGGAAGCGAACCAACCCCGGAGCGGCGGCACCAGCCAGACGACCTCGACCGATCCAGGTACGAAGCTGCCGAAGGAGGGTGAGGACCTCGGCGGTACGTCGGCTCCGCAAGCAGCTGGACCACCCGCCTTGCCGGCAGCGGCGTTCACCCCGACCGGGGATGCGATCAAGGATGCGGTGAAGCGAGCGTTCGCGCCGAAGGGCTGGGCCGACGGTCCCCCGTGGAACGCCACCGACTTCATCGTCACCAAGGAATCGGGCTGGAATCCGCTCGCCCGGAACCCGCAGTCAGGTGCGTTCTCGCTGTTCCAGTTCCTGGGTTCGACTAAGGACCAGTATCTGCCGGACGAGAACCCCGATCCGTACATCCAAGGTCTCGCGGGTGCCAGGTATATCGGTGACCGCTACGGCGATCCCGAGAAGGCGAAAGCCGCGTGGGACATCCAGGGCTGGTACGCGAACGGCGGAACTGTCGGTGGACGAAAAGGCAAGGACAAGAACCTCATTGCTGCCACATACGGGGAGAAGATCACCAACCTTGAGAGCTCGCTGCGCGCGGGTGGCGTACTCGATGCGATCAACTCCTCGCCCGAAATCGCCGGACGAATCCAGAACCTGTTCGCAGGGACACCAGCCCCCGCACCCGCGATGGCAGGAGCGCTCGCTGGCGGCGAACGGATCGTCACCGAGCAGCACAACCACTACGAACAGATCAACCACAACCCCACGTACCAGTCGGAATCCGAAGCGCACCAACGCTATATCAAGTTCCAGAGGATTCAAGCGATGCGGCACGGGGGCTGAGTCATGGCGTTCAACACCGCAACCCCAGGCTGGTCGGAGCGGATCTCCCGGCACGTCAACGACGATGGCTCCGTCGTTCTGCCGGCCCGCATCGCAGCGTGGCTCGAGGAGCAAGCCGGGCTGACCACTGCCCACGAACGGCGCCTCGCGATGCGCGACACCGACCCCTTGGCCTATGAGGTACTCGCCGCTCTGCACCTGTCCGCACTCGCACACCGTTCCGGAACCGGAACAAAACTGGCCGCAGTGCCTGCCCAACCGTCACCCTCAGAGTGTTGGTTGACGACAACCGAAGCAGCCCGTCAGCTCGGCATGACCGACCGCGGTATCCGCAAATGGATCACCACCGGCCGACTCCCCGCCCAGCGACACGGCAACCGGTGGCTCATCAACCGCACACACCTACCCGTCAGCCAGACAGCAGCGTAAGGAGCACAACCAGATGGCCAACCTCGCAGCATGGGCGCCCGCACAGAAGCGCGTCGCGAGCATCCAGGACGAACTGAACAAGAAGCTCGACACCATCCGCGACGACCGCCGGTATTCCGAAGCCGGCCGGGAATCACTCATGGCCCGCGCGGTCATTGAAGCCAAGCAGCGCGTTAACCAGATGCGCAACGAAGCCGTCACCGAACGCGAAAACTCACGCCGCGATCTTCAACGTCGACTGTTCGGCATCTCCGGAAACCCCGACCCCCAATCGATGATCGCCCTGCGCGACGCCCAGGACCGCGCCGACCAACTCGAGAACATCGAGGCGGCACAGCGCGTCTACAACCGAGCCAGCGAATCCGGCGATACCTACCTCGCCCAGGCTGTCGCGCAGGTCGCCGTCCGCAAGGGATGGCGAGACGTCGTCGACGCCTTCTCAACAGACACCGGACAGAGTGAACTACTCGAACAACTCAGCGATCTTCCCACCGGAGACGGGGTCAACCTCGCAGACACATCCGTGTTCAGAGTCAGCAAGCCACGCGAACTCGCAACCTGCTCGGACATTCGACTTGAGTTCCTCGCGAAACAGACTGACGACGACGGTGATAGCTCGGACGATGGGAGTGAGTAGATGGGTCCACATGCACGTAAACGCGAAGTGACCGCTGCGATCCGAAGGCTCGGATCGGAGGGGCGAGAAGAGCGCGTCAGCGCAGCGCTCGCGCCGTCAGGGATCGGGTCGCTGCATTCTGGTGCCTCAACCAGTTCACGGTTCAGCTGCGACTACCAAACCGTCAAGGAGCGCGCAGCCGACGCACTACGCGAAGCCACAAGCGCAGGCCGCGGCGGCACACCACAGACCGACTGGTGGCGCGACTAGAGTGCTGAGCACCGTACAGGTCGGCGGCATAACCGCAGGTCAGAGAGGGGTGGGGGGAGGCCCCCGTGCCCCCCTCGACGACCGCACGGTAGGCATAGGGTCTGCCAGTCTGTGCATTGCAACCGAAATTCTCGGGATCGGGGTCTGAAAATGGGGCCCCGTCGACCTCGCACGGCCGCTGGGCGGCGTCTCCTCGACGACCTCGATGAGGCCTTGAACGACTCTGCGAAGGAGTCCAAGAAACTGCTCGAGTGGTCCGAAATCGAGATCAAAACCCTCGATATGCTGGGACAAACGGTCGATCGGGCTGAAGATCTACGTCGGGTGTTCGATGCGGAGCGCAAAGGTGAGGGCCGACCGGCGATGTTGGTAAAGATCAGTGCGGAGATCCGTTCGTTGGACCGCCAGATCAGCACGTTTATGGCGGAAATTCAGGTCGATTCGGGACCCAAGGTGTCCTCGCGCCATCTGAAGGCGGCAACGGCGCGTTGGGACCCGGCGCGCCGGGCCGGTGAGTACTGATGCCGCGTGAAGTTCGAGGGAGAACATTCGGCGATACCCGGGAGTTCACGACTGCTGAGATCGATCAGATCGCCGAGTTGACTGCCGAGATGTGGCCGTCGGGTCCGCGCCACGACGGGCTTACGTCATCGATCGCTGACCGTGCACTCGACGAGATCTTCGCGGCCGCCGGATGGCTCCGAGGGTTCCGGCTGTGGCCGCTGGGCGGCGGAGCTCACGATCCGGAGCGCGCGTTCGACGAGGAGGTCCACGGCGACCGCCACCCGATCACGCAGCGGTCCCGTGGGCGTCGTCGTCGATGACAGCCGGGTGGTGGTCGATCAGGTTTGCGGGGTCCCCGGAGAACCTCTCACGGCGGTTGCGGTCTTCATCACCGCAACTCGGGTTCGCGCTGAACCGCTCTCAGCCTTCGACTTGCCGGCGGAGGTTGTCGAGGTGATCTTGTGCTTCGGACACTCGCTCTGAGGCGGCGTCGGCGACGTCCTGCTTCTCGGTGAGGTCGTCGGTGATCGCTTGGGCGTTCTTGACAACGTCGTGTTGGCCGCGTCGAGCTGCTGCCGCCTGGGTCGCTTTGGCTTTGGCAATGATCGCGTTGGCATGACACGAATCGTCTCACGACACCCGACGCGCAGTCCGAACGATTGATCTGCGTTCATATCGGACGCTTGGAGATCTGCAGCACGCTATGTTTTGCGCATGCAGGATATTCAGCTCGACGACGACGGCAACTTTCGGTGCGCCGCGTGCGGTGGCAGAAACTTCAGCGAGAAGCGGACCCGTCGAGCCAAGGTGATCGGTGTGACCGCCGGCGTTGCGACGCTGGGTGTCGCGGGGGCTGCTGCTCCATTGGTGGCGAAGAAGAAGCTGTATTGCCAGGCGTGCGGCACCTACAACCAGATGGGCAACGCTAAGCCGTACAAACCGACGACGGTTCCTCCGACGCAGGGCGCGGCATCCAAGCCGCGGAGTGAACCAAAACAGAACACCCCTATGGACACGCTGCTGACAATGCTGGGGATTGTCGCCATAGCCGCAATAGGACTGGCTGTGTCCATCTCGTCCGGCTCAGTGGCCTGGGCGATCATATGTGGTCTCGTGCTGCTGCTGAGTGGCTTCGGTGCATTCGTGACAGCGATCAACATGCGCGCCGCTCCGCCGAAAAAAAGTCGTCCGGCGACGCCACGGCCCGCACCGAAAAGGACACCCACGGAGGATGATCTGGGTTCCTCTCGGCAGGGCAAGTACCTCGAGGTGAAGAAGCGACCCCCGCCTCGCCCGAAGAGCGTGGACTAGACTCACCGCCTTTGAGGGCGGTGCTCACCAGAGGGTTCTCGCGCACTTTTCACTGTCAACCGTGAAAAGTGTCAGGTTTTTACCGGAGCCGGGAAGAACCTGAGCATCCGCCAGGCGGATATCAGGTTTGTTCCTGAAAAGGCGCTTCGAGGAGAGTTCGGAAGGGTCGCGTTTGAAACGCGCCCCTCGCAACCGCTGGCGGGCACTCAGCGCCGCCGTCCGCAGTGCGTCCGCAGCTGGCCTACAAGCCGCCAACTGCAACCAACGCAGCTAACGCCCCTGACCTGCCCCGATCGACGCTTGTCCGAGACAGCCAACGTCACAAACGTCCAGCACGTGATTCTTCTACAACGTGATCGTCACCGGCACGAAGCCGAACTGAGATCGGTCCGAAGGCACAGAAGAAGACCCCCACCATCTCCGGTGGGGGTCTTTTCTTCCCGGCAAGCGATCAGACGTCCTCGACTGACAACGCATTGGAGACGAACGCCTCGACGCGTTGCCTCAGCCCCGCCACCGCTTCGGCCCGCAACCCATCGAGGTCGGTGGCTTTGTGGAAGGCCGGCGGAAGTCGACGAGCGTTCCGTGGACAGCTGAAGTCCTCACACACGAGGACGCCGATCGTATCGCCGCGTCGCCCGGCCTGTCCCGCCCGACGAGTCGAGAACATCACTGCCACGCTGGTGAGGTTGACGTCGCGGCACCAAGCGCACATCGCTCGCCTCTTCGGTACGGCGTCAGCCTGCGTCAACAGCAGCGTCACGAGGTCGCCCTGGTGGGGCACACAGATGTACCCGCGGCGCGGGATCTTGCGGTCCCGCCATCCGTAGAAATCGAGTGCGTCGAAGTCGGTCTCGTCGAAATCGGCCGGAAAGGTGACCCGCTTGATCTCGCTGCGCGTCGCGCCACGAAATGAGTCGATGATCTGTTGGTGAGTGAGGTGCTGCATGGTGCATCCATCCCGGCAAGCATCTGCTGATGCGCGATACCTGCCATTGGAGAGCCGCGTCCGTGACGCGGTGAGTCGAATCCCCGACGGCGTCGGGGCGAGGACATGGCTACGCAGCCGACCGTTGGGGTCGGCTGCGGGGCGCAGTCATCTCGATGCGGCGCGCGGGGCGCCGGCACCTGCTTCGTCTCGATGGATCACGTGGCCACCGTACCGCGGGGCAGGACGATGATGCATCCCGATTACCGACGGCTGCCGGCCATCACAGGAGCATCGAATCGGCGTAGACAGCCATCGCGTCGCGGTAGTACGCCGCCAGCCCGAGGGCGATCTTGTCGTACGTCGCGGTGAACCGCGGATCGTCGACGTACATGTCTCCCAGGCACTTGAACGCTGTGGCGTCCGGGGTCCACATCGTGCAGATCGTCCGGTAGGCGGCATCGATCTCTGCCTGGACCGCGGGGTCGCCGACTTCGGTTCCGGCGCTCATGAGTTCGGCCATGCGGATCATCGCGGCGGTCTGCTCGTGTTGCAGCCGCTCGATGTCCGCGGGTGTCATCGCAGCTGTACGGTCCTTCGACTCCTGCCACTGTTCGGGCCAGCGTTCCCTGGCCTCGTCGTCGTACTCGGTGGGGTCGAACCCCTCGAAGAGATTCTCCGGTCGGTTGATATGTGACATCTCGCTGTCTCCTGAATGTTTTTCGAGTTCTTCGATGGTGCGCGCAACGGTGTGCGCCACCAGCGTGAGCCGGTCGCGTTCACGCAGCAATCTCGCGTGGTGGCCGCGCAGGGCCTCGACCTGGTCGGACTGCTCGTCGAGTATCGCCTGGATCTCGGCGAGCCCGAGATCGAGTTCCCGCAACACCCGAATCTGCTGCAGCCGCAACAGATCATCCGATTCGTAGTAGCGGTAACCGTTGCTCCGCACTCCGGCGGCCGGCAGCAGGCCGATCTCGTCGTAGTGACGCAGGGTCCGCGATGTGACCCCGGACATCCGGGCGACCTCCACTATCGACCACGACATCTGCCACCTCCACCTGAACTCGGCCGGTATCTCCGACCCATCATGACGCTAGAGGTTGACGCTGCGTGAACGTCAAGCCCGAAAGTGGTGGGTTCTGGCGAACGCCACCAGGGAAAACGCTCGCCAAAACCCACCAAGATCGGGTCAGCAGGTGGTCAGTACCTTCGCCATCGCGTCCTTTTCGGCAGCGGTGACCCAGAGCCCGTAGCGGGCTTTGACGTCGATCTGCCTGCTGACGTACGTGCATCGGTAGGTCTTGTTCGGCGGGAGCCAGGTGGCGGTGTCGCCGTTGCCCTTCTGCTGATTGGTCGGCCCGTCTGTGGCCTGCAGGTTGGTGGGGTCATTGGCGAAGTCGGTGCGCTTGGCCTCGTCCCACTGGGCGGCGCCCTTCTGCCAGGCGTCTGACATCGCGACGACGTGGTCGATCTGCACTGCGGGAGAAGTCTTTTCGCCACGGAGGAAGTCAATGGTCTTACCCGAGTAGGGGTCGACGAGGACTCCGGAGAGCACCACGCACCCCCGGGACCCGGGTTTGACGGTGATGGCTGAGAGGTCGCGGCGCAAGATGTCGTTGCGGGTGTCGCACCCGTTGTGGCCGTCGGGGACGTTGACGTCGTCGGTCCAGGCCTGCCCGAACTCGCTGCGTTCATAGCCGGTTTTCGGGGATCGCCCCTTGACGACGAGCGTGTCGAGTTGTGTCCGCGCAGAGGAGGGCGACGAGAGCGGGGGAGGGGCAGCCGATGTCGTCGGTGACGCGGCCTCGTCCTGGTCGCCGCCTCCGACGTTCAGGCCGACCCAGGTCAGAGCTCCAATGACGACCAGTGCGATCAGCCCCACGGGACCGGCGGCCCGGCCCCGCAGACGGTGGGATCGGGGTTTGCGTCGGTTCACGTTCTCCTCTTCGGTGGCATCGATACTGTTATACCTGTGGGCTACGACTTCACGATCGACGACGTTGCGTTTCTGCGTTCCGAATCCGGGCGCAGTGCTTTGGAATTCGCTGATTCGCTTGCATTGCAATCCGACACGATGCTCGCCGACATCGAGAAGCTCTCGCGCCGGTTTCCCGACCATCAGGCGGCGTTGGTGGAGACCATCATCTGTCGTCGGAAGGCGGCCGGAAAACTCAGGGATCCCGGACGGCTGTTGCTGACGAACGATGCGCTGCAACAGGCCACTGCATATCCGGTCGCCGAACACCGCGCCGCCGAGATCGCGGATCGGTACCCGGGTGCCACCGTGCATGACGTCACCTGTTCGATCGGCGCTGATCTCGGAGCCCTCACCGTCCAGGACGGTATCGGGCGCGTGATCGGTAGCGACCTCGATCGCGTCCGCCTGGCGATGGCGGCCCACAATGTTCCCGGCGCGACTCTGGCTCGCGCCGATGCACTCACGCCGACGAGTGACGCCGACGTCGTCATCGCCGATCCGGCCCGCCGCAGTGGTGGCCGACGCAGCTTCCGCCTCGAGGACACAGAACCGCCCCTGCTGGACGTGCTCGCCGTGTACGCGGGCCGGCCGCTGGTGGTGAAGTCGGCACCCGGGATCGACTACCGGCTCCTACGCGACCGCTACGGATTCGCGGGTGAGGTGCAGTTGGTGTCGTTGAACGGTGGTGTGCGAGAGGCCTGCCTGTGGTCGGAACCACGGACCGGGGTACGCCGCCGTGCCACGGTGATCCGCACGGGAGGCGCAGGTTTCGAGATCACCGACGCCGCCGACGATTCGGCGGATGTGGATGACGTGGGTACCTGGATCATGGATCCCGACGGCGCCGTCATCAGAGCCGGACTCGTTCGTCACTTCGCCAAGATGCACGGTCTGTGGCAACTCGATCCGCAGATCGCCTACCTCAGCGGCGACGAACTCCCGGTCGGAGAGCGTGGCTGGCGGGTGATCGAGCAGATGGGGTTCTCCGAGAAGCATCTCAAACGCCGCCTGGCCGAATTGGATTGCGGGACTGTCGAGATCATGGTGCGCGGCGTCGACCTGGATCCCGATCGACTGCGTAAACGACTCAAGCTCAAGGGGTCCCGATCGCTGGCAGTCGTGATCACCCGCATCGGCAGGGCCGGGGCGATGTTCATCTGCGAGGCCGGGGTGCGGCAGACCTGACTTCGCGCCCGTGTGCGCGAAGGCCGGGGCTACTGCTGCTTCGGCAGGTCGTAGAAGTAGACCTCGCCCAGGTTGGTGGCGGTGGCGACCTGACCGGACGCCGACACTGCGACCCCGGTGGTGAAACCGACCGAACCCGGAATGGCCAGTTCGCGGTTGGTGGTTCCGTCGGCGGCGTTCAGTTCCATCAGGGTGAGCTCGTCCTCGCCCTGTTTCCGGACCACGGTCCAGGCGGTGCCGTAGTTGGTGAGGGCCGAGAGGCTGACCGACCGCAGATCCGTGCGCTGCCACACCGGAACCGCTTTGTCGCCTTCGTCTTTGAATGCTCTGACCGGTGAGTCGAGGACTCCGGTGGGGATGAGCAACCCGTCTGGTGTGATGGTCATGGTCGCGAACCCGTAGTTGTCGACGAAGTAGTCCCACTTCGGGGTCCCGGTCAATGCGTCGAGGGCGTATATGCTGCCGAGCCGGTTGAAGACGTACACCGTGCGACGGTCCGCGGACAACGTCGGCGGGCCGATGACACCGCCGGGGATCTCGGCCTGCCACGATTCGCGGATACCGCGCCCACCGTCTTGCTCGGCGTATTCGTAGCCGCGCACCTGGGACGCGATGGCACCCTCGGGCCAGTAGTTCAGATAGAAACGTTCCCGGTCCGAGTCGACGGCGGGCGGTGCCTGCACGGGGCAGCGGGGGCCGCCGGACACGCAGTCACCGAGGCCGTACAGCGGCTGATTCGGGTCGGCATCCGGGCGCAAGGCGATGCCCGGAGCCGCGAGTTTGCCGGTCTGCGAATCGAACAGCAGGATCTGGCCCAGGTGACTGGTCATCAACACCAGTCCGGGTGCCGCGAACTTCGCCGAGAGCGGCACTCCCACGGTGCCGAAGCGCCAGCGGACGTCCCCGGATCCGGTGAGCCCGAAAAAGGTACCCGCCTCACCGAGGTAGATGTTCTCGTACTGATCGACGAGCATGGCATTGAGCTGAACACCGTCGGCGAGGTGCTTACAGAAGTTCTTCCGGCCGGCGCGAGGGTCGAACAGGAATGTGTTGCACCCCGACTCGGTGCCGGCGGTGACGCCGACACTGGAGCGTCCGGAGATGGTCAGCGGAGCCGAGATCGGTCCTCCGACCGGCCGCGACCAGGACAGCGTGAGTTCATCGCTGACCTCGGGATAGACGAAGTTCGAGTTCTGGGCGTTGCCGCCGAAGCTCGACCACCCTGCACTCGGGATCGAACGGACGTCGTCGACGCCGTCCGAACAGGAGCTGATCAGCACCGCGAGCAGTGGCACCAGCACCAACAGGGCGCGTGTGGTGGTCCGGCGGCGCATCGTGCTCCTCATCGTCACTCGCACTTCTCTTGATCGCCCGTGAGCCTATCGCGAACGACCAGCACGACCCGGTAACGGTGTCGATTAGGGTTCCTAGACATGACGAGCATGTGGAATGCCCCGCTGCATCGCCGGTGGCGGGCAGGCCGGCGCCGAGACAAAGCGCAGGCCAGGTTCCTGACCCGGGAGTCGTTGCACTGGGTGATCGCCAATCGGGCGTACTCGCCCTGGTACCTCGTGCGCTATGCGCGACTGCTGCGGTTCCGGCTTGCCAATCCGCATGTGGTGCTGCGGGGAATGGTGTTCCTGGGCAAGGACGTCGAGATCCACGCGACCCCGGAGTTGTCGCGGATGGAGATCGGGCGCTGGGTGCACATCGGTGACGGGAACTCGATCCGATGCCACGAGGGCTCCCTCAAGATCGGCGACAAGGTCGTGTTCGGCGAGAACAACGTCGTCAACACCTACCTCGACATCGAGTTCGGCGCGTCGACGCTGGTCGCCGATTGGTGCTACATCTGCGACTTCGACCACAAGATGGACGACATCACCGTCGCGATCAAGGATCAGGGGATCGTCAAGGGTCCGGTCCGGATCGGTCCCGACACGTGGATTGCCGCGAAGGTCTCGGTGCTGCGCAACACGGTGGTCGGCCGTGGGTGCGTGCTCGGTTCACACGCCGTCGTCAAGGGCGTGATCCCCGACTTCTCGATCGCTGTCGGCGCTCCGGCGCGAGTGGTCAAGAACCGCAAGGACGACTGGGCCACCAACGCACAGGAGCGCGCAGAACTGGAACGGGCCCTGGCCGACATCGAGCGCAAGAAGGCTGCTGCTAAGGGAGAATGATGTCGACCGGCTTCGCCGGATCTCGTTCGGGCAGCGGACGTTCGACGATGTTCGGCCGTCCCAGTGGACGGCGGATGCGGCGTTTGGCGCCGAGATAGACGCCGGCCGTGCGCTGGGCGACCTGATTCCACGCGAAGCCCTCCGCGACACGATGGCGTGCGGCGATCGCGCGATTCTGCGCGGCCTCGGGGTCGGTGAGGGTACCGCGGATCGCGGCGGTCAATCCGGTGACGTCGCCGGGGGCGAAGCTCATGCCGGTGACCCCGTCGGTGACCGCCTCGCCGAGCCCGCCCGCGGTGGAGGTCACCAGCGGTGCCCCGGTCGCAGCTGCCTCCAGTGCGACGATTCCGAAGGGTTCGTACCGGCTGGGGAGCACGATGGCGTCGCACCGATGCAGCAGTGTGGTCAGACCTGTGCGGTCGACGCTTCCGACGAAGCGGACCGCCCGCGAGACACGATGCTTGCGTGCGACCTCCTGCAGCCAGGCCAGCTGGGTTCCGTCCCCGGCGACGGTGAGCGTGGTGCCCGGGTGTGTCCGGCGAACGCGGGCAAGCGCCGCGATCGCGTCTTGCAGGCCCTTCTCGTATTCGAGCCGGCCTGCGAACAACAGCTCGGGGCCACTGGTATGTCGGGTTCGCGCGGCGAACGGCCAGGCGTCGATGTCGATGCCGTTGTGGATGGTGTGGATTTCGGCGAGCTCGGGCCCGAAGAGCCTGTTGACCTCATCGTGCATCGACACAGAACACGTGATCAGAGCGTCCGATTCCGCGGCGAGCCACCACTCGACCGAATGGACCTGCTTGTTGACCCGACCGCTGACCCAGCCGCTGTGCCGGCCGGCTTCGGTGGCGTGGAAGGTACTCACCAGGGGTACGTCGAAGTGTTCGGCGAGTGCGATCGCCGGGTGCGCCACCAGCCAGTCGTGGGCGTGTACGACATCGGGGATCCAGGGCCCTTTGACACCAAGGTTTTTCGAGTCGCCGAGCTTCAAGCCTGCGCGGATGAGCGAGTGGCCCATCGCCAGTACCCAGGCCATCATGTCCTCGCCGAACACGAAGTGCGGAGGATCCTCGGCGGCTGCGATCACCCGGACGCCCTCGGAGACGCGGTCGCTGCCGGGGTGGCTCAGACCATCGCTACCGCTGGGCTGGCGGGAAAGCACCACCACATCGTGGCCGGCGCCGGCCAACTCCACCGCCAGGTGATGGACATGACGA
The DNA here is from genome assembly GCF_002095395.1 of Williamsia sp. 1135. Taxonomy (GTDB): domain Bacteria; phylum Actinomycetota; class Actinomycetes; order Mycobacteriales; family Mycobacteriaceae; genus Williamsia. The sequence continues at coordinate 146,302 of NZ_MJEI01000101.1, read as the reverse complement.
CCGAGGCCGCCGACGACCACCGGCGGGTACTCCCACGACACGATCAGGACTCTCATGCAACCCCCAGCCGGCGGGCGTCGAGGCCGGGGAAAAGATTGTCGGCGACGTTCCAACGCGCCGAGAGGTTGTCCGCCAGCGGTTCTCGGCCGCGGTCGGCGGCATCGCAGATCTCGCGGGTCGCGTGGGCGTGGGTGTAGAGCCGGTTGCGGGCGTAGTCGGCGGCGGTGTCCTTGGAGACCATGAACGGCCAGTCCGACGACGCCGTCAACAGTGCCTCGCGCAGAATCTGATCGCTGACCCGGTCCCGGGCCACCAGGCCGCGGTCTCCTCGCTTGGTGACGGTGGCCAGCGCGCTCTGCACGACCTCGGCGTTGATCTGCACCAGGTCCGCCACCTGGGGGCCGTTCCACACGCGCCAATCCTTGCCCGATCCCCAGGACGATCTCTGCAGGGCAGCAGGTGCGCCGACGTATCCCTGTTCGCGCGCTGCCCCGAGCGTGCCGACCCGGATACCGGCTTCCGGGAGCGCACGCAGCACCGCCTCGAGCCATTGCGGCCCCTCATGCCACCAGTGCCCGAACAGTTCGGTGTCGAAGGCGGCGACCACCAGCGCCGGCCGGCCGATGCGCGCACTCTCGTCGATCAGACGGGCGCGGACGCAGTCCACGAAGTCGGCGGCATGGCGCTCCAGCGTTGCCTGTGCGCGGTCCGGTTCGTACGGCTTCTTGTCGGACCCGCTGACGCCGCGCCCCGTGACCCGGGCTGGTTTGAGTCCGAAATGATGGTCGTAGGTGTGGAAGTCGCGGTACGCCGCGTGGCCCGGGTAGCCCGATTTCGGCGACCAGACCCGGTAGGACACCTGCAGGTCGCGTCCGAAGGCGACGACGTCGCTGTCGTGCACCGGTCGGCCCAGCGAGGTGTCCCCATGGAGCGCAGGGCCATCGACCATGAAATGACCGACGCCCGCCCGCTGGTAGTCGATCTCCATGCCCGGCGCATAGGCACATTCCGGGGCCCAGATCCCGCGGGGTCCGGAGCCGAAACGCTGCGCTCCGTCGGCGAGACCCTCGCGCAGCGAGAAGTCGCGCAGTCGTGGATCCAGCAGTGGTCCGAAGGGATGCGCGAGTGGACCGCCCAGGAGCTCGATGGTGCCAGCGTCGAGCATCGAACGGACCAGAGCCGAGCCACCGTGGCGCCAATGGGTCTCGAAATCGGTGAGTGCCGCTGCCGCGGCGCGGTATTCACGTCCGCCGAGGGCGTTGATCGTCGATGCCGGCCGAGCGTCGGTGCCGGCTTCGTCTCCGGCCACCGCGGCCTCGCTCGCCCGCACTTGCCAGTCGCCCAGCCACTGGTGCATCGCAGAGAGGCAGTGCGGGTCGTCGAGCTGGGCGGCGAGAACAGGGGTGATACCGAGGCTGAGCTGGTCGGTGAATCCATCCGCGGCCAGCCGGCGCAGTGCCGCAAAGACAGGTTGATACGACCCCGCCCACGATTGGTAGAGCCATTCCTCGCCGACCGGCCACCTGCCGTGGTTCGCGAGCCAGGGCAGGTGAGAGTGCAGTACCAGAGAGAACATCCCCGGAACTGCGTGCCCATCTGTGGTCAAGGCTTCACCGCGACGAACAGCAGATCCAGACTGGCGTCGAGGTCGGAATCACTGATGTCGAAGTCTGCGGTACGGATCGCGGCGACGTCGGCGGTGAGCTCCGGCGGCCACGGCTGCCCCGACAGCGCGCGCTCGATCTGGGCGTCGATGAACGACCCGCCCCAGGCCGCATCGAGCTCCCGCAGAACTGTGCCGTGCGACACACCCAGCATCTCGGTCACGGCGAATCCGGGGGTGGTCAGGAGCTCGCGCAACTCCGCCGGATTCAGTTCGCGGGTGTGAAACGGATTGAGCGGGGTGTCGCGGCCGGGGGAGAAGGTGATGCGGTTGGGGGTGGAGATGAGCAGCTCCCCGCCGGGGCGCAGCACCCGCAGGCATTCGGAAATGAAGGCCTGCTGGTCCCACAGATGTTCGATGACCTGGAAGTTGACCACGGTGTCGACGGAGGAGTCGGGCAGTGGCAGATCGATCAGGTTGGCCTGGTGGATCGTCAGATGTGAGTAGCGGCTACGGGTGTGTTCGACCGCCGAGAGGTCGTAGTCGACGCAGGTCACGGCGGTCGCGACGGCGGAGATGAGGTTCGCTCCGTACCCTTCGCCCGATCCGGCTTCGAGCACCGTACGGTCGCGGCACCGTTCGAGGATGTACTCGTATGCCACCTCATGTCGCCGGAACCAGTAGTTCTCCTCGGCTATGCCGGGCACCGTCCTCTCGCCGGTCAATGCAAGCGTTTCCTGCTCTGTTTGCACTGGCTGCGGCGTTGAAATGGTGTCGTGTGATCCACGCGGTCCTCTGGCCATGAGGGGAGCCTAGTGGGCGGCGAACGAGACCTGAAGCAGCAGCTAGAACCGGAGTACAGAACTCGGGAAGAATGGCGCGAATGTGACGCACTTCATTGCGCGCGTAATCTGGTGTTCGACCTGGCATTAGGCCGCGCTAAGGTGGTTAAGACCCCGGAGTACTTACCGCTTAGTAAGTTCCTTTCGGTAAGTTGTCCAGAACCCTACGCAGGAGGTCGACGAAGACCCATGACAAACATTGTCGTTCTGATCAAGCAGGTCCCTGACACCTACTCCGAGCGCAAGCTCAGCGATGGTGATTACACCCTCGATCGTGAAGCTGCCGACGCCGTTCTCGATGAGATCAACGAGAAGGCCGTCGAAGAGGCGCTGAAGATCAAAGAAGCAGGCGAAGGCGAGGTGACGGTGCTCGCAGTCGGACCCGATCGCACCACCGATGCCATCCGCAAGGCTCTCTCGATGGGCGCCGACAAGGCGATCCACATCAAAGACGACGCGATCCACGGCAGCGATGCGATCCAGACCGCATGGGTCATCGCCCGCGCCCTGGGCACCGTCGAAGGTGTCGAGCTGGTCATCGCAGGCAACGAGGCGACCGACGGCCGCGTCGGCGCCGTGCCCGCGATCATCGCCGAGTACCTCGAACTGCCGCACCTGACCCACATGCGCAAGCTCAGTGTCGACGGCGACAAGCTGTCCGGTGAGCGCGAGACCGACGAGGGCATCTTCCACCTCGAGGCCACTCTCCCGGCCATCGTCAGCGTCGGCGAGAAGATCAACGAGCCTCGCTTCCCGTCCTTCAAGGGCATCATGGCTGCGAAAAAGAAAGAGGTTCAGGTTCTTTCGCTCGCAGACATCGGTGTGGAAGCAGAAGAAGTCGGACTGGCCAACGCCGGCTCGACGGTCACCAGCTCGACCCCGAAGCCGCCGAAGACCGCGGGCGAGAAGGTTGTCGATGAGGGTGACGGCGGCACGAAGGTCGCCGAGTACCTGGTCGGTCAGAAAATCATCTGACGGCCGGCCACACCACCCATCGACCACAGTCCCAAGGAGTAACCACCATGGCTGAAGTACTTGTCCTCGCTGAGCTGGACGCCGAAGGTGCCCTGAAGAAGGTCACCTCTGAGCTCATCACCGCTGCCCGTGCGCTGGGCAGCCCGTCGGTCGTCGTCGCGGGTAAGCCCGGGACCACCGACAGCATCGCCGACGCACTGAAAGAGGCAGGCGCAGAGAAGATCTACGTCGCCGAGTCCGATGACGTCGCCGGCTACCTGATCACCCCGCAGGTCGACATCCTCGGCACCGTCGTCGAGCAGGCATCGCCCGCCGGCGTGATCGTGGCCGCGACCGCGGACGGCAAAGAGATCGCCGGCCGTCTGGCCGCGCGCCTGGGTTCAGGCGTGCACGCCGACGTCATCGAGGTGAAGGAAGGCGGCGCCGGTGTGTACTCCATCTTCGGTGGCGCCTTCACCGTCGAGGCAACCGCCGGCGGCGACGTTCCCGTGTATTCGGTCCGTCCGGGTGCCGTCGAGGCCGCACCGCAGGCCGGAGCCGGCGAGCGCGTCGATGTCGAGGTGCCCGCAGCGCCCGAGAACGGCGTCAAGATCACCAAGGTCGAGCCCAACGTCGGTGGCGATCGCCCCGAGCTGACCGAGGCCACCATCGTGGTCTCCGGTGGCCGCGGTGTCGGCAGTGCCGACAAGTTCTCGGTCGTCGAAGATCTGGCCGACTCGCTCGGTGCCGCTGTCGGCGCATCGCGCGCCGCAGTCGACTCCGGGTACTACCCGGGTCAGTTCCAGGTCGGTCAGACCGGCAAGACGGTCTCGCCCCAGCTGTATGTGGCGCTCGGCATCTCCGGTGCCATCCAGCACCGCGCAGGCATGCAGACCTCCAAGACGATCGTTGCGGTCAACAAGGACGAAGAGGCCCCGATCTTCGAGATCGCGGACTTCGGCATCGTCGGCGACCTGTTCAACGTCGCGCCGCAGCTGACCGAAGCGGTCAAAGCACGCAAGTGACACCGCTCGGCTGCTGACAGCCTGAACAGTCGAACGACCCCCTGGCCCCCGGCCCGGGGGTCGTTTGCTGTTCACGCACCTTGCATCGACACGTCACGCCGCCGCTGCCGCGAGGTACATCCGGGTCGATACACCTGTGCCTATGAGGACTACCGCAGAGACCACCACTGCCGGAGACGCAGCGCAGCGGAGCTCGACCAGAATCACTGCAGCACTCGTATCCGGCTCGACCTACAGCCTGTTCCTGAGCACCGACCTCCACGACATCGACCTGATCACCCGCCTGCGCTATCGCGTGTTCGCCGGCGAACCGGGCTTCGCCGATTCGATGGCGGCGGTCACCGACGGCCGCGACACCGACCGATTCGACGAACACTGTGACCACCTGATCGTGCGCCACAACCTCACCGGAGAGGCGGTCGGCTGCTACCGGCTGCTGCCACCGCCCGGCGCGATCGCCGCGGGAGGTCTCTACACCGCAACGGAGTTCGACCTCGCCGAGCTCGATGACCTCGCTCCACAGACGGTGGAGATGGGCCGGGCCTGTGTGGCGGCCGAGCACCGCTCGGGTGCGGTGCTGGCGCTGATGTGGGCCGGCATCCTCGTCTACCTCGAGCGCACGGATTACCGCTACCTGATGGGCGCGACGTCGGTCCCGGTCCTGCGGGACGTGGACGGCGGGATCGCGGGGTCCCAGATCCGGGGGATCCGCGACTTCGTCTCCGACCGCCACCGCGGGCCCTGGCAGGTTCACCCCCATCGGCCGGTGGTGCTCGACGGCAAGTCACTCGATGAGATCGTTGCACCCGCGCGGCTGGCGTTTCCGCCCCTGCTGACCGGATATCTGCGCATGGGTGCCTGGATCTGCGGGGAGCCCGCCCACGACCCGGACTTCGGGGTCGCCGACTTCCCGACCGTGCTCGACCGCAGGCGGGCCAACACCAGGTATCTGGAACGACTGCGCCAGATCACGGCAGGCGCGCGATAGTGGGCGCGTGCGCGACGCACAGCTGGTTCCCGTCCAGCTCGTGCGACAACAGTTGCCTCACCGACGAGTCGGTGGCCGGCCGGGTCCGGCAAGGATGGCGGGTGTTCGCTCTGCTGACCACCGCGGTTGTGGTGCTGTCGGTGGGTATGGCCATCGGCCTGCTGCCCCGCAGCGCCCGCGCACGCTACGTCCGGACCGCCGCGCACCTGCTGATCACCTCGCTCGGTATCCGGATCGAGGTCCATGACGATCGACCGGACCACCTGGATCACCCGGACCACCAGACCGGTTCGGGCCCCCGGGATCGATCGGACCACGGTCTGATCGTGTCCAACCACATCTCGTTCCTCGACGTGCTCGCGATCGCTTCGGTGAGGCCGGCACGTTTCGTGGCCAAGGCGGAACTGGCGACCTGGCCGGTCATCGGCCCCATCACCCGCAGGCTCGCGGTGATCCCGATCCGGCGGGAATCGTTGCGCGAACTCCCCGCCGTCGTCGACACCGCGCGCGGTGGTCTGCTCGCCGGGGACAACGTGGGCGTCTTTCCCGAGGGCACCACGCGGTGCGGGCGGGGCGGTGGCCGTTTCCGGCCCGCGCTCTTCCAGGCGGCGGTCGATACGGGTGTCCCCATCTACCCGGTGGTGGTGAGTTTCCACACATCCACCGGCGAGCTGAGCACAGCTGCGTGCTTCATCGGCGCCGACGACATCGGCGACACGATGCGCAGAGTCCTGGCGGCGAAGGGCCTCGTCGTCCGAATACAGATGTGCGAGCAGCAGCTTCCCGGGGACGACCGTCGTGAGCTGGCGTTGCGTTGCGAACGAGTCGTGTTCGGCCATCCGGTTGCGCTGACCTCGGAGGACACCACCTCGGTGGCCCTCGCGGCTTGATCCGGGCACGGCAGCTACCAGCGGGAACAGAACCACCTGCAGATGTGGTTATCCTTGGTTGGTCATGTTCTCAGCCGATCGAAGCCCGATTTACCTCGACCACGCCGCCGCGACCCATATGGTTCCCGCCGCAGTCGTGGCGATGAACCAGATCCTGGGCACGGCCGGCAACGCTTCCTCGCTGCACGGATCTGGTCGCCGAGCGCGCAGGCAGCTCGAGGAATCTCGCGAATCGATCGCCGCGTCGCTGGGTGGGCGTCCGTCCGAGGTGATCTTCACCGGCGGTGGAACAGAGAGCGACAACCTGGCCGTCAAGGGAATCTTCTGGGCGCGCAACAAGCCCGACGCCGCCCGCCCGAATGGCAGGCCGCGCATCATCGCCTCCGCCATCGAGCACCACGCCGTGCTGGACCCGGTGCTGTGGCTGGCCGACTCTGCAGGCGCCGAGGTGACCTGGCTGCCTGTCGACAGTCGCGGACTGGTCGATCCCGCGGACCTGCGCGCCGAACTCGCCGCTCACGCCGACGAGACGGCTCTGGTCAGCGTGATGTGGGCCAACAACGAGGTCGGCACGGTCCAGCCGGTCGTCGAACTCGCCGCGATCTGCCGTGAGTTCGGTGTGCCGATGCATTCGGACGCCATCCAGGCTGCCGGCCACCTGCCGATCGATTTCACGGCGAGCGGCCTCTCGGCGATGAGCGTGGCCGCCCACAAGTTCGGAGGCCCTCACGGCATCGGTGCGCTGATGCTGGGTCGCGATGTCGACTGTGTACCCCTGCTGCACGGGGGCGGACACGAACGCGATGTCCGGTCCGGTACTCCGGATGTGGCAGCTTCGGTCGGAATGGCTGTAGCGCTTGATCATTCGGTTCGTGAGCTGACGACGACGATGCCTGCTGTCGCGACACTGCGGGACAAGCTTTTCGACGTGCTCACGCGGTCCACGGATGACTGTGTGATCAACGGGCCGCTCGGCGATGACAGGTTGCCCGGGAACGTGCACGTCTCGTTCCCCGGCTGCGAGGGTGATTCGCTCCTGATGTTGCTCGACGCCAACGGCATCGAGTGTTCCACCGGGTCGGCGTGCACGGCGGGGGTGGCGCAGGCCAGCCACGTGCTGACCGCGATGGGCGTTTCCACCGCCCGCGCCCGCAGCTCGCTGCGGTTCTCGTTGGCCCCGTCGACGACCGCAGAGGAGATCGACGCCGTCGGAGCGGTCATCGGCGAGGTGGTGTCGCGGGCACGGGCGGCAGGAATGGCGACGGCTATGGCGGGAGAGCGCTGATGCGGGTACTAGCGGCGATGAGTGGCGGAGTCGACTCTGCCGTGGCGGCAGCACGTGCCGTCGACGCCGGTCACGACGTGGTCGGCGTGCATCTCGCCTTGTCCACCGCCCCGGGCGCCCTACGCACCGGTTCACGAGGTTGTTGTTCGCGCGAAGACGCCGGAGACGCCCGCCGCGCCGCCGACGTGCTCGGAATCCCTTTTTACGTATGGGATTTCGCCGACCGCTTCAAGGACGACGTGATCGACGAGTTCGTGGCGGCCTACGCGGCCGGCCAGACCCCGAATCCGTGCCTGACGTGCAACGAGAAGATCAAGTTCTCGGCATTGTCAGAGCGCGCGGTCGCGCTGGGTTTCGATGCCGTGGCCACCGGACACTACGCACGGCTCGAGGACGGGGAACTGCGCCGGGCCGTCGACGAGGACAAGGACCAGTCCTACGTGCTGGCCGTGTTGACCCCGGAGCAGCTCTCGCGCGCGATGTTCCCGATCGGTGACACCCCGAAGGACCAGATCCGCGCCGAGGCCGCAGCTCGCGAGCTGTCGGTGGCGAACAAGCCCGATTCCCACGACATCTGCTTCATCCCGACCGGCGACACCCGAGCCTTCCTCGGTGCCACCATCGGTGTCCGGCCCGGAAAGGTGGTCGACGCCGACTCCGGTGCCGAACTCGGCGACCACGAGGGTGTGCACGGATTCACGATCGGTCAGCGCAAGGGGCTGGGTATCGATGCCCCGGCCGCAGACGGCAAGCCTCGCTACGTCACCGAGATCGACCCGGATTCCGGCACGGTCACGGTGGGATCGTCTGAGCACCTGCAGGTCTGGACGATTGTTGCGCGCCGTGCCATCTGGACCTCGGGCACGACGCCGACCGAACCCTTCGAGGCGATGGTGCAGGTCCGCGCACATGGTGGGCTGGCTCTCGCCGACGTCGAACCGATGAACGGCGACGGCACCGACGGCGTGGAGGGGCCGGCATTCCGGATCAGGCTCCGCAGTCCGTTGACCGGAGTCGCCCGTGGACAGGCGGCGGTGCTCTACCGGCCCGACGCCGACGCGGGCGATCTGGTGCTCGGCAGCGGCCGGATCGCGGTCACCGGTTCGGTCCCTGGCGAACTCGCCACCAGCGCGGGCAAGTGACTTCCATCCCGGTGGGCACCGGGACCGGCGTCGGGTCGATGCCGGGGCTCGACCCGCTTCGAGCTGCCGAGATCAGCGTAGGCGAGTGCGAGTTCGCGTTTCTTCCCGAGTTACCTGCGCGTGGGCTCGGCGCCGACATGGTCGGTCGTGCGGCGGCACTGCTCGTGGACATGCCGATGGACTATGCCGCGTCGGGGTACCGACTCTCGACCAGGCAGTCGGTCATGGGCAGGCGGAGTCGTGACTTCCTCAGCGCCGACCTCGACGCGTTCGAGGAGGCGTGGGAGCGGGCGGGCCTGCGTGGCACCGATCGGACGGTGAAAGTGCAGGCCTGTGGACCGTTCACTCTCGCCGCGTCGGTTGAACTCACCAACGGGCACAAGATCTTGCACGACCGTGGGGCCTGGACCGATCTCGTCGATTCGCTGGCCGAAGGCCTTCGCGTGCATGCCGATCAGGTCCAGAAACGGACGGGTTCCACGGTGGTCGTGCAGATCGACGAGCCGATGATCAGCCGGGTGATCGAAGGTTCGGTGACTCCGCTGACGCGGTTCAACATCATCAACCCGATCCCCGAGCAGGTGCTCGCCGAACAGTTCGACAACTTCATGACCGTGGTCGACAGGCCTGTGATCCTGCATGACTGCTCGGCGAACGTTCCCTGGAATCTGCTGGCACGCACTCGTTTCACCGGCGTCAGCGTCGATCTCGCGCAGATACGGACGGCAGACCTCGACGGCATCGGTCAGCTCCTCGACGAGGGCCGGGACGTGATCATCGGGGCAATACCCGGTACCGCCCCGGACCCCATACCCGCGGCAGAGCAGGTCGCTGCCTCATGTGCAGAACTGACCGATCGGATCGGTCTGTCGCGCAAGGTGCTTGCCGAGCATGTCGTCATCAGTCCGGCCTGCGGACTGGCGGGTGCGGACGAAGAGTGGGCCAAGACGGCTCTCGCGCTGTGTTCGACTGCGGCGCAAGGGTTACTGGCGGACCCGACCGCAGTCTGAACCACTGCCGGGAACATTTCGCCGCCGGGTCGACTCTGACCTGTATGAGCTATTACGAACGGACCTGCGGTCGCCCGTCGAGGTGCAGCCCGCGCCGCCGGTCAGGCGGCCGAGCGCTTTTTGTACCAGAGCCACCCTGCTGTCACCAGTATCGCGCCCACCAGCGAACCGATGATGCCGCTGGGCCGGAAATCGAGGCCGTCGCCGGCGATGAGGCTGATGAGCAGACCGCCGATGAATGATCCGACGAGGCCGGCGACGATGGCCAGACCCCAGTTGATCCCACCTTCGGGTCTACCGACGATGAGTTGGGCGCCGGCGCCGATCAGCATGCCGAACAAGATGAGACCGATGATGAGCATGCGAGGAGTATATGCAGGTGAGGTCGCGTGTCCTGCCGCCGCCACACCCATCGATCAGCGAAGTTCTGCAGGTCGCTCTCCGTCATCGAGACGGGCGATCAGCTTTTTCGGAGCGATCAGACGGTAGCTCGCGTCGAGCAGTTCTGCGACCTCCCGCCAATCCGGTTTCTTCGACAAGTCCAGACCCAGCCAGCCGTACGGACCCACGTACGCCGGATAGAAGAACCGGGCATCCTGCTCCAGGGCGGCGCGGTCGGTCTCCTCGGCCTTGAACAGCAGGGAGGTCTCGAACTGTGGCCCTCCCTTGACCCCGCCGCCGTACATCCCGAACATCTTGCCGCCGCGAAAGGTGGGCCGACCGTGTGCGACGACCTCCGTCGCGTCAGGAAACGCGAGCGCGACCTCGCGAAGCCGGATCAAGACCGGGTCGTCGTCGGAGAACATGATCGGGTGCGGCATGGGACCAGCGTAAAAGACCTCGGATGATCTGTCGGTCCACTCGACTATCTTGGTTGAGTGGCCGACAGTGCAGATATCACCGAAGAGACGCCCGCTGAACCGACGCCGTCCGCGGCCAGGGAGACGTGGTCGAAGCTGGCGGAAGAGCTGCGTGATCACCAGTTTCGTTATTACGTGAAGGATGCGCCGGTCATCACCGATGGCGAGTTCGACACGTTGCTGCGCAACCTCCAGGCGCTCGAAGAGCAATACCCGGAGCTGGCGGTCGCCGATTCGCCGACCAAGCTGGTCGGCGGTGGTTTCGCGACCGAGTTCAAAGCGGTCGACCATCTCGAGCGGATGATGTCGCTGGACAACGTTTTCGACGCCGACGAGATGCGGGCGTGGGTGGCCAGGGTGGAGGCGGACGCTGGGACCGGCCTTGACTACCTCTGTGAACTCAAGATCGACGGGGTCGCACTGAGCCTGGTGTACGAGAAGGGTGTGCTCGTCCGCGGCACCACCCGCGGAGACGGACGAACAGGGGAGGACGTCACCCTCAACGCCAAGACCATCGACGACGTCCCACATCGTCTCTCCGAATCGGACGAGTACCCCATCCCCGACCTGCTCGAGGTCCGCGGCGAGGTCTTCTTCCGGGTCGAGGATTTCGAGGCGTTGAACGCGTCCCTCGTAGAGGCCGGCAAGGCGCCGTTCGCCAACCCGCGCAATTCCGCCGCAGGTTCCCTGCGGCAGAAGAATCCGCAGATCACCGCGCGGCGCCGACTCGGCATGATCTGCCACGGGCTGGGCCGGCTCGAAGGGATGACGCCGAAGACCTTGCACGACATCTATCTGGCACTCGGGGCGTGGGGGCTACCGGTGTCGAAGCACACCACCAAACTCGTTGGCGCCGAAGCCATCTTGGAGAAGATCGAGTACTGGGGCGAACATCGCCACGACGTCGAACACGAGATCGACGGCATTGTCGTCAAGGTCGACGACTTCAGCCTGCAACGTCGACTCGGATCCACCTCGCGAGCGCCGCGCTGGGCCATCGCCTACAAATACCCGCCCGAGGAAGCGACCACGAAGCTGCTCGACATCCTGGTCAACGTGGGCCGGACGGGCCGCGTGACCCCGTTCGCCTCGATGACTCCGGTGTTGGTGGCCGGGTCCACCGTCTCGATGGCAACGCTGCACAACGGATCCGAGGTCAAACGCAAAGGCGTGCTGATAGGTGACACCGTCACCATCCGCAAGGCGGGCGATGTCATCCCGGAGGTGCTGGGGCCCGTCGTCGATCTGCGCGATGGCACCGAGCGCGAGTTCGTGATGCCGACGCACTGCCCCGAGTGTGACACCGAGTTGGCGCCGCAGAAAGAGGGTGACGCCGACATCCGTTGCCCAAACAGTCGATCCTGCCGGGCGCAGCTACGCGAGCGGTTGTTCCATATCGCCGGCCGCGGTTCGTTCGACATCGAGGCGCTGGGTTACGAGGCGGCGTCCGCCTTGCTGACCAACAATGTCCTCGACAACGAGGGTGATCTGTTCAGTCTCACCGAGGACGACCTGCTCAAGACCAATCTCTTCACCACGAAGGCCGGGGAACTCTCAGCCAACGGCAAACGGTTGCTTGCCAACCTGGCGGCAGCCAAGAAGGTACCGCTGTGGCGAGTGTTGGTGGGTCTGTCGATCAGGCATGTCGGGCCGAGTGCGGCGCGGGCGCTGGCCACCGAGTTCGGCAATCTCGCGGCGATCGAGTCCGCGACGGTCGAACAGTTGGCTGATGTCGAAGGTATGGGAAACACGTTGGCGCAGAGCGTCGTCGATTGGTTCGAGGTGGATTGGCACCGGGAGATCGTCGAGAAGTGGCGGGCCGCGGGGGTGCAGATGGAAGATGAGCGTGATGCATCCATCCCGCGCAACCTCGAGGGTTTGAGCATCGTCGTGACCGGGTCACTGCAGGACTTCTCGCGCGACGGAGCAAAAGAAGCGATCCTGGTCCGCGGCGGCAAGGCGTCCGGGTCGGTGTCGAAGAAGACCGCGTTTGTCGTCCTCGGTGAATCTCCCGGCTCCAAGGCGGCCAAGGCGGAGCAACTCGGGGTGCCGATCCTCGACGAGGACGGATTCAAGAAGCTGCTCGCCGAGGGGCCCCCGGCGGCGGAGCCGGACGCCGCGGACTCGGACGAAGAAACCGAAGACGCGGACAAGACGGTCGAGGACTAGGGCTGGGCCAGCACCGTCGTCACGATTTTCGAGAGGTAGCCCAGGCGGGTGATCTCCGAGGGGCGGAAGTCGGGCCCACCGGGACGGCCCAGGAGCAGTGCCTTGCCCGGCGAACCGATTGGTGCTGCGGCCAAGCGGGTGTCCATGTCCCGCCATAGTGCGGGCACCCAATCCGATTCCGGATCGAGTTCCTGAGCGTGGGTGATCGGCAGCCAACTCGCATCGGTCACTTGGGTTTCGGGAGCACTGGAGCTGCCGAACAGTTGAATGGCGCCGGCGCCGCCCGAGGTGATGATGGTCGCCCAGGCCACGCGCAGTACACCTGGAGCTGCGTCGACGAGCACCTGCAACCGTTCGCGGCCCGCACCGGCGATGTCGTTGACGAGTTCGAGTTCGCGATGGGTCTCGAGGACTCCGGTGTAAGGCCGAATCGAATCGACCCGGACACCGTCCACCTTCTCGGCCGCGGTGATCAGGGTGTCGGGTAGGGCGCCGCGCGGTACCTCCACGACGATGTCATCGACCGCGTAGCCCTCGCCGCGCTCGACGACATCGAGCGACAGGATGTCGGCACCGATGGAGCCGAGCGAGACAGCGAGCAACCCGAGAGATCCGGGGCGGTCTTGGAGGTAGACGCGCAAGAGGTATGACACGCCGGATATTGTCGCACCGCGCGCTCACCCGCGCCGCGCGCCCGGTCGCGACCGCCGTCGGACCCGGTCAGAACTCGCTGGGACCGGGGACCGTTCCGGGCAGGGGTTCGATGGCGACAGCGGTTCCGTATGCGCAGACCTCGATGCCGGTACCGCCGAACTCGGTGGTCTCGAAACGGAACGCTGTGACCGCGTTGGCGCCGCGTTGCTGGGCTTCGTTTGCCAGGCGCTGCAGCGCTTCCTGGCGGCAGTCGTGCAGCAGCTGGGTGATGCCTTTGAGCTCACCGCCTGCCATGGCCTTGAATCCGGCGCCGATGTTCGAACCGATGTTTCGGGAGCGAACCGTGAGGCCGAAACACTCGCCGAACGCGTAGTTGATCCGGTAGCCGGGGATCTCATTGGATGTGACGATGATCATTCGTCGACCCTACCGAGCAGGCGCGATGTCGGCAGGGTTATGCACTCGCACCCAGAAGGCGGGACCATGACGTCATGGTTACCGAACGCAGTCCACAAGACTCCGGTGATCCGACCGAGCAACAGTCGAATCTGCCCGATCGGCAGGACGATTCAGATGTGACCACATCCGTTGCCCGACGGATCGAACCAGAGCGCGAACACGACTTTGTCGCCTGGACCGATGCCGGCATCGCGCTGGCCCGGACTTTCCCCGGATTCCTGGGTGGCGGCTGGGTCCGCTCGTCCAAGATTCGCGACGAGTACTACGTGATGTACCGATTCGAGACCCACGCACAGGTCGACGACTGGGTGTCCTCGCCGGTCCGAAAGGCGTGGTTGTCGCGCGGGGAAGGCATCGCCGTCGAGTACGCGACCCATCGTCTGTCGGGTATCGAGGGTTGGTTCGAGCCGCAGTCGACGTTGACGAACGCGGTTCGGATCCTCAATGCCCCGCCGCCGCGCTGGAAACAGGCGATCACCATTTGGCTGGGCTTCTTTCCGTTGAGCCTGGCCATCAACTTCCTGGTGATCGCTCACCTGGGCGCCCTGCCGTTGGTGGTCAAGACCCTGATCGCGACGTTGATCAACACACCGCTGATGGTCTACCTGGTCCTGCCGTGGATCACCGCCCGGCTCAAACGGTGGTTGTGACCGGACGGCCTGCCGGGGGAGTGCGCTCGGCGACTAGTCTGGTTCGGGGTCCGGCCCACGGCCGTGAGCCACTCCACCGACTTTAGAAAGGGTGCATCTGCGTGTCTGCCATCTCGCGCGATGAGGTTGCGCATCTGGCCCGGCTGTCGCGGCTGGCGCTGACCGACGACGAACTCGACCACTACGCAGGACAGCTCGATTCGATCCTGTCGCACGTCGCCAACATCTCCGAGGTCGCCGCCGCCGACATCCCCGGAACCGCGCACCCGGCCGATCTGGCCAACGTGCTGCGGCCCGATGTCGTTGTTCCAGGCCTGACTACGGAAGAAGCGCTGTCCGGCGCGCCCAACGTCGAGCAGGGACGATTCGCCGTACCGCAGATCCTCGGAGAAGACGAATGAGCGCCGCTACCCGCGAGTCCGGTGCCATCACGGGACAATCCGCCGCCGAACTCGCCGAGAAGATCCATTCCGGCGACCTTTCCGCTGTCGAGGTCACCCAGGCCCACCTGGATCGCATCGGCGAGGTGGACGGTGAGCTCCACGCCTTCCTGCACGTGAACTCCGGTGAAGCGCTCACCGCTGCCGCCGAGGTCGACAAGGCTGTCGCGGCCGGACAGCCGCCTGCCTCGCCACTTGCGGGTGTTCCGCTCGCGCTGAAGGACGTGTTCACGACCACCGACGCACCGACCACCTGCGGCTCGAAGATGCTCGAGGGTTGGGTGCCCCCGTACGACGCGACGGTCACCGCACGGTTGCGTGCCGCCGGGATCCCGATCCTCGGCAAGACCAACATGGACGAATTCGCGATGGGGTCCTCCACGGAGAACTCGGCGTACGGCGTCACCCGGAACCCGTGGGACACCACCAAGATCCCCGGCGGATCCGGTGGCGGCAGCGCTGCGGCGCTCGCATCGTTCCAGGCTCCGCTCGCGATCGGCACCGATACCGGTGGTTCGGTGCGTCAGCCCGCGTCGGTCACCGGCACCGTCGGCGTCAAACCGACGTATGGCACGGTCTCGCGCTACGGCCTCGTTGCCTGCGCGTCGTCTCTGGATCAGGGCGGGCCGTGTGCACGCACCGTGCTCGACACTGCGCTGCTGCATCAGGTGATCGCCGGACATGATCCACGTGATTCGACGTCGATCAACAAGCCCATCGCCGACATGGTTGCGGTTGCGAAAGCCGGTGCGGCCGAAGACCTCTCCGGTGTCAAGATCGGGATCGTCACCGAACTCCAGGGCGAGGGCTATCAGGCCGGCGTGCTGAGCTCGTTCAATGCTGCCGTCGAAACCCTCAAAGAGCGTGGCGCGGAGATCGTCGAGGTCTCGTGCCCTCACTTCAGCTATGCGCTCGGCGCGTATTACCTCATCCTGCCGTCGGAGGTGTCGAGCAACCTCGCGCGGTTCGACGCCATGCGGTACGGGCTGAGGGTCGGCGACGACGGCAGCCACAGTGCAGAACAAGTGATGGCCTTGACGCGGGAAGCGGGCTTCGGTGCAGAGGTCAAGCGGCGCATCATGATCGGAACGTACGCACTGTCGTCGGGGTACTACGACGCGTACTACGGCCAGGCCCAGAAGGTGCGGACGCTGATCGCCCGCGACTTCGCCAAGGCCTATGAGTCGGTCGACGTCCTGATCTCACCGACCACCCCGACGACCGCATTTGCGATCGGCGAGAAGGTCGACGATCCGCTGGCGATGTATCTCTTCGACCTGTGCACCCTGCCGGTCAACCTCGCGGGAAACTGCGCGATGTCGGTGCCGTCGGGCCTGTCGGCCGACGACGGTCTGCCCGTCGGATTGCAGATCATGGCCCCGTCTCTGGCCGACGAGCGGCTCTACCGCGTCGGTGCCGCCTACGAAGCAGCCCGAGGCCCGATCGTCTGACCCCCCGTACCCCGAAGATGGGGCCTTTTGGCGCTGCCCACCTGGGCATATGGTCGCCAAAAGGCCCCATTTTCGGTCTATCGGGGGCAGCTGGGAACGGTGAGTCCCTGCTCCGTGCCGTACTGATGCCCGTGGCCGGCGGGGTACGACAGCGCACCGATCAGGTCGGCGCTCGCCTGGACGAAACTGGCGACCGGAGACCACGGCGGCCTCGGCAGGTCTGAACTGGTTGCCGGCGGCATCTCTGGTGGGTGCCACAGCAGTCGCGGCGACCATCGCACGACGGGATCCGAGCCGTTGGCGACCACGGTGGTCCTCGCTGCTGCGAGTGTGGCCGAACCGGCAGGTGCGCCGACCAACACCGTGTGGCAGATGGAGTCCGGAGCGCGGCGCTCCGCCCATGACCGGGCAGCGTCGGCACCCACGGCGCCGAGGCTCTGCCCGTAGACATAGATGTTGGGCCGCAATGATTCCGGAGCGGTGCTGACGGTGTGCACGAGCGCGGACACCAGCGCGACGGCGCTCGCGCGGGCCGGTTCGGGACTGCTCAGAAAGGCCTGCCAGGACGGGATGTCGCTGTACTGCAGCGCGATCACGCTGACGTCGCCCCCGAACCGCGTCTCGAATCCCTTCATCGCGTCGCCGTCGACCCAACCCGATCCGGTGGGCACCGCGACCACCACCGCGCCGCGCTCCATACCTCCCGCGGTCTGCCAGTGGTGCACGGTCGCCGCGGCGCGGTCGTCGAAGTCGCTGTCGGCGCCCTCGAGTGAGCCGTAGATCCGTAAGGAGGAGGGTTGCGCGTCGGCGCTGACAAAAGTGGTCGCCACCGCGTCGACGGGGTTCGCGCCTGCGGGTGAAGGCATCGCCGTGAGCGCCACGGCTGCGGCGAGCACCGCAATCGCGGCGCGGCCCCGGCGACCCAGCGTGCATGCTGCCGCGATGACCACCGACGGGGCGAGCGCGGTCAGAATCCACGCCGCGCCGACCGGCCGCATATCGAGTGCGCCGCGGAGATCGTTCTGCCACAACACCATAGCGGTGAAGAACGCGACACCGAGGGTGCCTGCGACGGCGGCCACGATCCGTCGCGATCGGTCGCCGCACGACCGCCAGTGACCCGCGATCGCGCCGAGCAGGGCGCCCAGGCCACCGAACGCGGCGAGCAGCAGTCCGGCGAACAGACCGGTGCGCGGTAGTGAGCCAGGCGCCAACGCAACAGCGGCGCCCATCAGCGCACCGATGCTGACGAGGGAATGAGGCCACCGCTGCGCGCTCATCGCAGGCCTGCCAGCGACATGATCTCTTCGCCGCCGCGGGCGAAGGTCGATGCGATGATCGCCGGCGTCGACTCCTTCGCCACCGGAGCGTTGTCGCGCTGGCGCCAGGTGTTGAAGGCAACGCCGGCATGCGCCAGATCGGCTGTCCAGTCGCAGACCGGGTTACTGCAGGTCTGATGCATTCTGTCGCCCAGCATGCGGTCCAGGGCGACGCGGGCCCATCCGCCCAACGGCGTGCCGTTCCTGGCGGCGAGCCGCAGCAGGTCGTACCCGAAGTCGTGGACCTTGCACGGCGCCTCGAATCGGCCGGGCAACGGGACCGGCGACGAGCAATCGCCTGCGGGATCGGTGGGCGCGCCGTCGACCAGGACCGGGCGGTAGCCCATCTCCGCCTCGAAATCCGCGGGTAGAACCGACAGGGCGACCGCGGGGTCGGGGCCGACGAGAGCGGCCACCGCGGCACCCGCGGGCGTGTGCAGGTCAGCGGCGTCGGCATACGGACCGGCGGCCGACGCCACCGCGGACGCCGGCCACATCCCGAGTCCGACCACGAACGAGATCGCCAAGCTGGACAACAACATTCGACTTCGTGCTGCGTGCATGAAGCCAATCTAGGAATGAATGGCACGAGCCCACATCGGTCGGATGTGGGATCGCGGGCCGACCTGCCGGCGTGAGGTCGGCCGCGGGTGTGCGCCGAAAGTCAGACCGTCATCTCCCTCTCAGGTATGAGGACCGATGAGAGTTCGGTGGCTACCGTGAGCGCAATGAGACTGTGGAATGCCGCCACCGATTACGTGGTCGACGAGGCGAAGAAGTTGCCGATCGCCACCGAGCCCGCGGTCGCACACTTCCTGGGTCAGAAGATCAACCTCTTCTTCACCCTCGTCGCGCTGATCATGTACTCGATTGCCTGGCCGACCCTGGCCGTGACGCACGAGGTGCAGCCGGCCATGTTGCCGATCATCTCGGCGTTCGCCGCCTTGCCGATCATGTTCGGATGGTCCAACCCGACCCTGGGGTGGGCCATCTCGGTGATCTCGGCGCAGGTCATCGGCCTGACCGTCGATCGGATCAACGATTGGAACTACACCATCCAGGTGGTGCACCTGATCGAACTGCTGGTGCTGACGGTGTTGGCCTACTTGCGGGCACCACTGCGGTTGTTGCCGGTGTTCTGGGCGGTCTCGTGTCTCGTGGTCTACATAGCGGCGCCGCCGGAAGCCGAGGACGGCTGGGTGGTGGGGCTGACCATCGCGGCAGTGATCTGCGTCTTGATCCGGATCATCCTGCGGTCCCGTGCGCAGTTGGCCCAGCAGACCATGCTGAAAGACACCGAGAAGTCGAAGAACGCTGTTCTCGAAGAGCGGACGCGGATCGCCCGAGACCTTCATGACGTTGTGGCGCACCGGATGTCGGTGGTGGTGGTGCAGTCGCAGACCGCGAAATACCGGATCGACGGCGTGGGGGAGGCCGCAGCTGCCGAATTCGACGCCATCGCCGATGTTGCACGAGAGGCCCTCGACGAGGTCCGGGTCATGCTGGGAGTGCTTCGGCTCGAAGATGATTCGCCTCGTGCGGAAGCGTATGCACGCAACCCGAACCCCGGGATCGCGGACATCGACGGCATCGTCGCCGCGACCAGGGGGGCCGGTGTCGACGTGAGTTATCAACCGTTCGACTCCGGTGCGCACGTCGGGGATGCCTGCGCGCTGGTGGCGTACCGCATCGTCCAGGAGTCGCTCGCGAACGTCACCCGCTATGCCGCCGGTGCCCGGGTCGACGTCGTCTTGTCGGTATCGGGCGACGATCTCGACGTGGTGGTGTCGAACACCGTGCCGACCGCCAGTCCCATCAACCTGGAATCGGCTGGCGGTCAGGGAATTCCGGGAATGCTCGAACGCGCCAAGGCCGTCGGCGGAGTGCTCTCGGCGGCACCGCAGCCCGACGGGGGCTTTGTGGTCCGGGCCCGACTGCCGCTGCGGGCCGTCGGCACACCCGGACTCGGGCAATGGGGTCCCGTCGCCGAGTCGGCCTGAAAGTAGGGTGGGGGCGTGTCGATCACGGTCTTCATCGCAGACGATCAAGCGATGGTGCGGCAGGGCTTCGGTGCTCTGCTGGGCGCGCAGTCCGACATTTCGGTGGTCGGTGACGCGGCGGACGGTCAGGCGGCGGTCACCGCGATCCGTCAATTGCACCCCGATGTCGTGTTGATGGATGTCCGGATGCCCAAATTGGACGGTCTGGCCGCTGCTGAGCAGCTGTTGACCGGCCCTGCCAAAGTGCAGAGCAAGATTTTGATGCTGACCACGTTCGACATCGACGACTACGTCTACCAGGCACTCCGGATCGGCGCCTCCGGCTTCATGTTGAAGGATGCGCCCGCGGAGGAGCTCGTCCGGGCGGTGCGGGTCGTGGCCGCGGGGGAGGCGCTGCTCGCGCCGTCGGTCACCCGCCGGCTCATCGCCGAGGTGACCAGCAGGCGCAGGCCCCGCAGAGCGGAACCCGGCGAGCTCGCCGGCCTGACCCCGCGTGAACGTGAGGTGCTCGAACAGGTCGCCGAGGGCAAGTCGAACGCCGAGATCGCCGGGCATCTGTTCGTGGCCGAACAGACGGTCAAGACCCATGTCAGCAACGTGCTGTCGAAGCTGCATCTGCGCGACCGCGCGCAAGCCGTGGTGTACGCCTATGAAAACGGAGTTCGCTGACCACCTCCGACGCCGGTAGCTCAGCCAGACCCGGCGATGAGTTGCACAATTGAACATGGCGGTGCAGATGCCCGCCCGACCCGAACGATGATCGTCAGACGAGGAGCGGGACACCACATGCGCATAGGAGTGCTTACTGGCGGCGGCGACTGCCCGGGCCTGAACGCGGTCATCCGCGCTGTGGTCCGGACCAGCGAGGTGCGGTACGGCTCGGCGGTGGTCGGATTTCTCGACGGCTGGCGCGGACTGCTCGAGGACCGGCGCATCCATCTTGCCGCCGACGATCGCAACGACCGGCTGCTCGCCAAGGGCGGCACCATGCTCGGCACCGCGCGGACCCACCCCGACAAGCTCCGGGCCGGCCTCGATCAGATCCGCCAGACGCTCGACGACAACGGCATCGACGTCCTGATCCCCATCGGCGGTGAGGGGACGCTGACCGCGGCCACCTGGCTCTCGGACGAGGGAGTACCGGTGGTCGGTGTGCCCAAGACCATCGACAACGACATCAATTGCACCGACGTCACGTTCGGCTTCGACACCGCGCTCACCGTCGCCACGGATGCGATCGACCGCCTGCACAGCACGGCGGAATCGCATCAGCGCGTGATGCTGGTCGAGGTGATGGGACGGCATGCCGGCTGGATCGCACTGCATTCCGGGATCGCCTCGGGCGCACACATGATCCTGATCCCCGAACAGCCCTTCGACGTCGAAGAGGTCTGCCGGCTGGTCAAACGCCGATTCCAGCGCGGTGATTCGCACTTCATCTGCGTCGTTGCCGAGGGTGCCAAGCCCAAGGAGGGCACCTTCTCGATGGCCCAAGGTGGTCTCGACGAGTTCGGCCATGAGCGGTTCACGGGCGTCGCGCAGCAACTTGCCATCGAGATCGAACGCCGGATCAACAAGGAAGTCCGCACCACCGTGCTCGGCCATGTCCAGCGCGGCGGCAAGCCGACCCCCTACGACCGGGTGCTGGCGACGAGGTTCGGTGTCAACGCCGCCGACGCCGCGCACAACGGCGACACCGGGATGATGGTCAGCCTGCAGGGCCCGAACATCGGACTCGTCCCGATCGGTGAGGCGACCAAGGAACTCAAGCTCGTCCCACAGAACCGGTACGAGGACGCAGCGGCCTTCTTTGGCTGACCCCACCCCCCGATCTTGGTGGGTTTTGGCGATGCCGACCTGGGGTTTTGTTCGCCCGAACCCACCAATTCCGGGCTGCGGGAGCCGGTTAAACTCGTACCATGACGGACTTGCTCGACTATGACGACGTGATCGCGGAGTTCGACCCGGTGATGGGCATGGAGGTGCACGTCGAGCTGGGCACGAACACCAAGATGTTCTGTGGTTGCCCCACCGCGTTCGGCGCCGAGCCCAACACCCAGGTGTGCCCGGTCTGCATCGGTCTGCCCGGATCGCTGCCCGTGGTGAACGAGAAGGCCATCGAGT
The DNA here is from genome assembly GCF_002095395.1 of Williamsia sp. 1135. GTDB lineage: Bacteria > Actinomycetota > Actinomycetes > Mycobacteriales > Mycobacteriaceae > Williamsia. The sequence goes on along the minus strand of NZ_MJEI01000101.1, from coordinate 124,437 downwards.
CAGCGATCCGGATCGGGCTCGCGCTGAACTGCTCCATCCGGCCGTCGAGCACGTTCGCGCGCAAGAACTACTTCTACCCCGATCAGCCCAAGAACTACCAGATCTCGCAGTACGACGACCCCATCGCGCACGACGGTCACCTCGACGTCGTCTTGGATGACGGCACCACGTGGCGCGTCGATATCGAGCGCGCGCACATGGAAGAGGACACCGGTAAGTCCCTGCACATCGGCACCACCGGGCGGATCTCCGGGGCCAGCCACTCACTGCTCGACTACAACCGGGCGGGCGTGCCGCTCATCGAGATCGTCTCCAAGCCCATCGAAGGTGCGGGCGCCCGAGCTCCCGAGGTCGCCCGGGCGTACGTCACCGCTCTACGTGACCTGCTCAAGTCACTCGACGTGTCGGATGTGCGGATGGATCAGGGTTCGATGCGCTGTGACGCGAACCTGTCGTTGATGCGCAAGGACGCCACCGAGTTCGGTACCCGCACCGAGACGAAGAACGTGAACTCCCTCAAGAGCGTCGAGGTCGCGGTGCGGTACGAGATGCGCAGGCAGGCAGCGCTTCTGCTCGCGGGAACCGCGATAGTCCAAGAGACCCGGCACTTTCAGGAGACCGACGGATCGACCTCCGCGGGCAGGCGGAAGGAAACCGCGGACGACTACCGGTACTTCCCCGAACCCGACCTGCCGCCGGTGCAGCCCGCGGCGGACTGGATCGAAGAGATTCGTGCCACCCTGCCCGAGTTGCCGTGGCTGCGCCGGGCGCGGATCCAGCAGGAATGGGGCGTCTCCGACGAGGTGATGCGCGACCTCGTGAACGTCGGCGCGGTTGACCTGATCATCGCCACCGTCGACGCCGGTGCGCCGGTCGAGGCGGCTCGCGGATGGTGGGTGTCCTTCCTTGCGCAGCAAGCCAATTCCCGCGACACCGAGCTGGCTGATCTACCGATCACCCCGGTCCAGGTCGCCAAGGTCGTGGCTCTCGTCGAGGAAGGCAAGTTGACCAACAAGCTTGCCCAGCAGGTGGTCACCGCGGTCCTCGACGGCGAGGGCGAACCCGAGCAGATCATCGCAGACAAGGGCCTGGAAGTGGTGCGCGACGATTCTGCCCTGCAGAAGGCCGTCGACGAGGCCCTGGCCAACAACCCCGACATCGCGGAGAAGATCCGCAGCGGCAAGGTCGCGGCGGCCGGCAAGATCGTCGGCGACGTCATGAAGGCCACCCGCGGCCAGGCCGACCCCGGCCGCGTGAAAGAGCTGGTGCTGGCGGCCTGCCAGTAGCTCAGACGTTGGTGTCGGCGGGACCCTGCGGCATCGGGATGATGATCACGCGATCATCGGTGGGGCCCGCGGTACCGGTCTGCTTGTTCACGGTGCCGACCTGGAAGAGCCCCGCGGGAACTGCGGTCAGGCGCCCGAGCGCGCCGTAGCGCCGCTCCAGCACCGTCATGGGCTCGGCCGTGGTGGGCTTCTCCTCCGTCGGCGCGGTGATGGCCTGTAATCGCTGAGTCCTCGTCTGCGACACCATGATCACCCCGTTGACGGCTGCGCAGCCTGCGGTCTCGGGCTTGTCGGGCCACGTCCACAGCGTGCGTCCGACGCCGGTCGGGCTGATCAACTGCAGGCGATCCTCCGCAGGCGCACGGTCGCTCAGGTACAGGGCGCCGGTGACCACGTCCGGACACAGCGCGGGGTTCTGGCCGAGGCCGCTGGTGAGCACCCTCGGGGGAGTGTTGCCACCCGACGACAGATCGGTCACCGACAACAATTTCCCGGCCAGTGAGCCCGGGTCTGCGGCGGCAGCGGGATCGCCTGCGTCTCCGGTGGCCACCAGCAGTTCGCCCGGACTCTTGAAGTGGATCGTGCCCATGTTGCCGGTGTCGCCCTTGGGGATACCGGTGAGGATCGGCTTCGGCACGTCGCCTGGGGCCAGGCGTACCACCCGGTTGTCGGTGGGGGTGGTGATGTACGCGTACATCAACTGGTCCTGCGCGTAGTCGGGGGAAGGTGTGAAGTCGAGCAGACCGCCGTCACCCGAGGCGTCGACGTCGAACGAAGCGATGTCCACCGTCGGTCCACCCCGTTTGGTGCGGACGATCTTGCCGCTCGTGCGCTGGGCCACCACGGTCGACGTGGCGTCCGCGCTGGCTGCGATCAGACCGCTGGTCGCGTCCAAGCAGGTGGCGATCACGGTCGGGTCCGGATCAGGGCAGGGGCCCGTCGGGGCGCCGGGATCCGCGGGCGGTGTGCTCGGCGGCGTCTGTTCCGGCTGCTGCATCGGGGGATTGATGTTCGTGGAGAAGTCGCCGGCCTCCCGGTTGCGGTCCTGCTCGGCGAATCCGCCCGAACATCCGGTCACCACCACGGCGGCCGCCACCAGCATGATCACGATCCGCGCGATCGCAGACCGGTGGGGCGTTGTCATGGCGTCCACACTACTGATCTGGTGGGGCGAGACGTCTGATCGGGCGCGCCGTGCCCAGGGCAAGGATGCGTTCGACCGACATGCCTCTAAGGTCACTAGGGTGACCGAACGAGATCCCGACGGCCAAGGGTCGAGCCCATACGACGAGCCCACCGAACAGATCGAGTTGCCCGTGACGCGGGCAAACGAGCCCTACCCGGCCGAAGGTGAGACCGGCGCCTACGGATACGCCCCGTACCGGTCGAACAAGGCAGGCCAAGACGAAGCGGCCCGATTCGACGACGATCTCGAGGAGACCGAGCAGATCCCCACGCTGCGCAAGCAGGCGGTGAGCAATTCTCCCGGGCCGAGTTCTCCAGGGCCCAATCCTCCCGGAGCGGACCCGTTCATCCGCGACGACGTCGCCGATCAGGACACCGACGTCGTCGGCGCCCCCTCCGCCCACACCACCCGGATCCCGGCGGGGGTCGTCGACCGCGACGACTTCCACCGCGAGCACGGACCTGCGCCGCGCTACGACGACGACGACGACTTCGCGCTGCGGGGCCCTGCCGAACCGGAACCCATCGAGCCACTCGTCACAGAGATTCCTGCCCGCCGCGGCACCCTCGATCTCGGGTTGTTGCTGCTGCGCGTCGGAGTCGGTCTGATCGCGATGGCACACGGAAGTCAAAAGCTGTTCGGCTGGTGGAATGGTCCGCGGCTCAGCGGTTTCGAGGACTACCTCCTGAACGCCGCCAACACCAACATCGGGTTCAGCTCGGACGCCGCGAAGCCACTGGCGATTCTCGGTGCGCTCTCGGAGACCATCGGCGGACTCATGTTGGTACTCGGGCTGCTGACCCCGATCGCGGGTTCGGCGGTGCTGGGCGTGATGACCATCGCGGCGGCCTACAAGGCCACTCTCGCCGGCGGCGTCTGGTTCTTCGCCGCCGACCCCGACTTCACCGGCGGCGGCATCGAGTACGAGTTGTTCCTCGGTCTCGCTGCCGCGGTCATCATCCTCACCGGGCCGGGCCGCATCTCCCTCGACTTCGGGCGGGGCTGGGCGACGAGACCGTTCATCGGTTCGGTCGCCTGGTTGGTCGTCGGCATCGCTGCGCCGGTGGTCATCTGGTTCCTCTTCAACGGCACCAACCCGTTCGAGTCACCGGGCAACCCCGTCCCGTAGTCCGAAAGTGGTGGGTTCTGGCGACCGTGACCTGCGGAAACACTCGCCGGAACCCACCAAAATCGGGTCAGTCGACCTGGCGGACCGCACCCTTGTCCGCCGAGGTGGCCAGCTTGGCGTAGGCGCGCAGAGCCGTGGTCACCTTGCGTTCGCGATGCTCTCTCGGCTGCCACGGCCGCTCGGCGGCATCCATCTTCGCGCGACGGTCGGCGAGCACCTCGTCGTCGACGAGAACCTCGAGTTTGCGGGTCTTCACATCGATCAGGACCTGATCGCCGTCTTCGATGAGCCCGATGACCCCGCCCGCGGCGGCTTCAGGGGAGACGTGTCCGATCGAGAGTCCTGATGAGCCCCCGGAGAACCGGCCGTCGGTGACGAGCGCGCACCTCTTGCCCATGCCGGTGCCCTTCATGAACGCGGTCGGGTGCAGCATCTCCTGCATTCCGGGACCGCCCGCCGGGCCCTCGTAGCGCACGACCAGGACCTCTCCGGCCTTGATGGTCTTGCTCAAGATCACTTGCACGGCCTCGTCCTGCGACTCCACGACGCGGGCCGGTCCCTGGAAATGCCAGAGGTCCTCGTCGATGCCTGCGGTCTTCAGCACGGCGCCGTCGACGGCGAGGTTGCCCTTGAGCACGCACAGGCCACCTTCGACGGTGTAGGCGTGTTCGAGGTCGCGGATGCATCCACCCGCGGCGTCGGTGTCGAGAGAATCCCAGCGATTCTCGGTCGAGAACGGCGTCGTGGTGCGCACCCCTCCCGGAGCGGCGTGGAACAGCTCGAGCGCCTCGTCGGTGGCGGTGCCACTGCGGATGTCCCAGTCGTCCAAGAACGTCGCGAGGGTCGGCGAGTGAACGGTACTGGTGGTGTCGTCGATGAGACCCGCGCGGCGCAGCTCGCCGAGGATGGCCGCGATTCCGCCGGCCCGATGAACGTCTTCCATGTGGTAATCGGAGTTGGGTGACACCTTCGACAGGCACGGGACCTTGCGGCTGATGTCGTCGATGACTCCGAGGTCGAAGCCCTCGACCTCACCCTCCTGTGCGGCGGCGAGCACGTGCAGGACGGTGTTGGTGGATCCACCCATGGCGACATCGAGGGCCATGGCGTTCCGGAAGGCGGTGGGGGTGGCGATGTTTCGGGGGAGCACCGACTCGTCGTCATCGCGGTAGTAACGCAGAGCCGCCTCGACGATCACCTGGCCTGCCTTGGTGAACAGTCCCCGCCGCGCTTCATGCGTGGCCAGTGTCGAACCGTTGCCCGGTAGCGCCAGACCGAGGGCCTCGGTCAGGCAGTTCATCGAGTTGGCGGTGAACATGCCCGAGCACGATCCACACGTGGGGCATGCCGCGAGCTCGACTTCGCGGAGGGCGGCCTCGTCGACGGCGTCGTTGGCCGACGCGGAGATCGAGGTGATCAGGTCCGAGGACGGATGGACGGTGCCATCGACCACCACGGCCTTGCCGGCCTCCATCGGTCCGCCGGACACGAACACGGTGGGGACGTTGAGCCGCATCGCGGCATTGAGCATCCCGGGGGTGATCTTGTCGCAGTTCGAGATACAGACCAGGGCGTCGGCGGTGTGCGCGTTCACCATGTACTCGACGGAGTCCGCGATGATCTCGCGGCTCGGAAGCGAGTAGAGCATCCCGTCGTGGCCCATCGCGATCCCGTCGTCGACGGCGATCGTGTGGAACTCGCGGGGCACTCCACCGGCGGCCCGAACCGCGTCGGCCACGATCTCACCGACATCCTTGAGATGGACATGGCCGGGCACGAACTGGGTGTACGAATTGGCAATAGCGACAATCGGTTTGCCGAAGTCGTCGTCGGTCATGCCGGTGGCGCGCCAGAGTGAGCGCGCTCCGGCTGCATTGCGTCCGACGGTGGTTGTGCGTGACCTCAACTGCGGCATGGCTATTCGTTCCTCGACTGACTCGGGCCGACTCCGCCTCTGGGCTGCGAGGGGGAGAACTTGCGCAGTTCAGGCTACTCCGAGCCCTTGTCGATGCCCTTGTCGGCCGGGTCGGTTGGCTTGGTCGAGCTCGGCTGGGTCTCGTCGGCGTCGATGCGCTCGGCGTCAGGACTGTCGATGGCGTAGGGGTCGGGAATTCGGCCCCGGCTCGCGGCCGACAGCCGCGGTAGATCGCGGAAACTGATCGCGGGCAGGATGAGGTGCGATTTGTCGTCGAGTACGGCGCGGACGGCACCCCACCGCGGAAACTGCAGTCCCGAGATCTGCTCCCACGTGGCCGACCTGCGCCCGCGCAGCGTCACCGACGTCACGCCGTCTTCGGTCACGATGGTGCGCAATCGTCGTACCCAGATGGCGACCACGATCGGTAGCGCCAGCGTCCAGCCGAGGTAGGGCAGTGACACACCTGCCAGTACGAGCGCGGACACACCCATCATGAAGACGGCGAAGTACGCGATCGGGTGGATACGGAACTCCGCGGGCAGCTCGATGACTTGTGGCTCAGACACGGCCTCATTGTTTCATCCCGCCGAGGCTGTCTCATCATGTGGGATGTACGGTGACCAAGTTTGACTCACCGCAGCACACAGTCCTAGCCTGACTCACTGTGATGCAAAAACAGATTCTCGTACTCGGCCGGCGCGTCAACGCCTGACCGAGTACAACGAGTACTCACAAAGCATCGACGCGCCACCCTCGCACAGCACCTGCTGTCGGGGGTTTTTTGTTGTCCACCGACGCACGCGGCCCCAGGCCGCGGCATCAGAGCAGAGGGAAGTGCAGTGAGCGCACCAGCAGCACGCACCCAGCCGGGGTCGCACCCAGGCGGTCCGGGATCGCAGCAGGCCAAAGGGCCCGCAGCCCCGCGGCGCCAGTCGGGTAACGGCTCGCCAGTACCTACGGCCGCGGCCGCGCAGCGGCGCACGGTAGCACCGGAACGTGTCAGCGGCGCGAAGGCGGTCGTGCGCGCCCTCGAGGAGCTCGGCGTCACCTCTGTATTCGGTATTCCCGGCGGCGCAGTGCTGCCGGTCTACGACCCGCTCCTCGACTCCGAGCAGGTCCGCCATATTCTCGTCCGCCACGAGCAGGGCGCGGGTCACGCGGCCACCGGATACGCGCAGGCGACCGGTCGGGTCGGAGTGTGCATCGCGACCTCGGGCCCCGGTGCCACCAATCTCGTGACCCCGCTCGCAGATGCCCAGATGGATTCGGTGCCCATCGTCGCGATCACCGGCCAGGTGGGTCGGTCGCTCATCGGGACCGACGCTTTCCAGGAGGCCGACATCTCCGGCATCACCATGCCGGTGACCAAGCACAACTTCCTCGTCAACAACGGCGCCGAGATCGCCAAGGTGATGGCCGAGGCCTTCTACATCGCCGAAAGTGGTCGTCCCGGTGCGGTTTTGGTGGACATCCCCAAGGACGTGCTGCAGGCGCAGACCACGTTCTCGTGGCCGCCGCAGCTCGACCTGCCGGGCTACCGGCCCGTCACCAAACCGCACGGCAAGCAGGTTCGGGAGGCAGCGCGGCTGATCGCGGCAGCCACCTCTCCGGTGCTGTACGTCGGCGGCGGTGTCATCAAGGCCAATGCCTCAGAACAACTCCTCGAACTCGCAGAACTGACAGGCGTCCCCGTGGTCACCACCCTCATGGCCCGCGGCGCTTTCCCGGACAGCCACAAGCAACATCTGGGAATGCCAGGAATGCACGGCACCGTCGCCGCGGTGGCCGCGTTGCAACGGAGCGACCTGCTGATCACCCTCGGCGCTCGCTTCGATGACCGTGTCACCGGCATGCTCGACTCGTTCGCCCCTGATGCCAAGGTGATCCACGCGGACATCGATCCCGCAGAGATCGGCAAGAACCGGCATGCAGATGTCCCCATCGTGGGCGACTGCGGCGCGGTGATCTCCGAACTGGTCGAAGCGGTGCGCGACGAGCGCGCCACCACGACCGCCGCGCCCGACCTGAGTACCTGGTGGTCGTACCTCGACGGAATCCGGCGTACGTACCCGCTGAGCTACGACCGTCCGGCGGACGGTTCGATGTCGCCGGAGTTCGTCATCTCGGCGATCGGCAAGGCTGCCGGACCCGACGCGATCTACTGTTCCGGTGTCGGACAGCACCAGATGTGGGCGGCGCAGTTCATCTCGTACGAGAAGCCACGAACCTGGCTCAACTCGGGTGGACTGGGCACCATGGGATACGCGGTGCCCGCCGCCATGGGCGCCAAGCAGGGCATGCCCGACACCGAGGTGTGGGCCATCGACGGCGACGGCTGCTTCCAGATGACCAATCAGGAACTGGCCACCTGCGCCATCGAAGGCATCCCCATCAAGGTCGCCGTCATCAACAACGGCAACCTGGGCATGGTCCGGCAGTGGCAGACCCTGTTCTACGAAGAGCGGTACTCCAACACGAATCTGTCGACCCACAACACCGAGACATCGGTGCGCATCCCGGACTTCCTGAAGCTGGCCGAGGCGCTCGGCTGTGTCGGATTGCGTTGTGAGCGCGAGGAAGACGTCGATGCTGTGCTCGCCGAGGCGCGTGCCATCAACGACCGCCCGGTCGTGATCGACTTCGTCGTCGGTGCCGACGCACAGGTGTGGCCGATGGTCGCTGCCGGCACCGGCAACGACGAGATCATGGCGGCCCGTGGCATCCGTCCGTTGTTCGACGACGATGCCGAGGCGTCCACCGAGCCCGGTCAAGATCCCCAGGCTTCCGCAGGCAATGTCCGCGGGGTCGAAGCGGTCGGTTCGCTGCGCGAATCCGACGAGAAAGGCGAGCAGCAGTGACCACCACCCATCACACCCTGAGCGTGCTCGTGGAGGACCGGCCGGGTGTCCTCGCCCGGGTGTCCTCACTGTTCTCTCGTCGCGGCTTCAACATCGAGTCGCTCGCCGTCGGCGCCACCGAACTCAAGGGTGTCTCGCGAATGACCATCATGGTCTCGGTCGAGGACTTCCCACTGGAGCAGGTCACCAAGCAGCTCAACAAGCTGATCAACGTGATCAAGATCGTCGAGCAGGACCCGGAGACCTCGGTCGCTCGCGAACTGATGATGATCAAGGTGCGGTCCGACGCATCTGCGCGCGGAGAGGTGATCGAAGTCGTGAACCTGTTCCGTGCGAAAGTTATCGACGTGTCGCCCGAATCGATCACCGTCGAGGCGACCGGCACCCCGGACAAGCTCGAGGCGCTGCTGAAGATGCTCGATCCGTACGGCATCCGGGAGATCGCCCAGTCGGGCATCGTCGCCCTGGGCCGCGGACCGAAGAGCATGTCGGCAACTCGCTAGATATCGAAACCAAGTACTGATCCCTGGCCAAAGAGGGCCGGGAGATTCACCGAAGAAGGGAAGTCAAGTGGCAGTCGAGATGTTCTACGACGACGATGCCGACCTGTCGATCATCCAGGGCCGCAAGGTTGCGGTCATCGGATACGGCAGCCAGGGACACGCGCACTCGCTGAGCCTGCGTGATTCGGGCGTCGAGGTCGTGATCGGTCTGCGCGAGGGCAGCGCATCGCGCGCCAAGGCCGAGGAGCAGGGCCTCAAGGTGCTCACCGCAGCCGAGGCCGCCGCCTGGGCCGACGTCATCATGGTGCTCGCCCCGGACACCTCGCAGGCCAAGATCTTCAAAGACGAGATCGAGCCCAACCTCAACGACGGCGACGCGCTGTTCTTCGGCCACGGCCTGAACATCCACTTCGACCTCATCGAACCGGCCGACAACATCACCGTCGGCATGGTCGCCCCCAAGGGCCCCGGCCACCTCGTGCGTCGCCAGTACGTCGACGGCAAGGGCGTGCCCTGCCTCATCGCGGTCGATCAGGACCCCAAGGGCAACGGCGAGGCGCTGGCCCTGAGCTACGCGGCCGCCATCGGTGGAGCCCGCGCGGGTGTCATCAAGACCACGTTCAAAGAAGAGACCGAGACCGACCTCTTCGGCGAGCAGGCCGTGCTCTGCGGCGGCACCGAAGAGCTCGTCAAGATCGGCTTCGAGGTCATGGTCGAAGCCGGCTACGCGCCCGAGATGGCGTACTTCGAGGTGCTGCACGAGCTCAAGCTCATCGTCGACCTCATGTACGAAGGCGGCATCGCCCGCATGAACTACTCGGTCTCCGACACCGCCGAGTTCGGTGGCTACGTCTCCGGCCCTCGCGTCATCGACTCGGGCACCAAAGAGCGCATGCAGGGCATCCTCAAGGACATCCAGGACGGCACCTTCGTCAAGCGACTCGTCGCCAACGTCGAAGGCGGCAACAAGGAGCTCGAAAGCCTGCGCAAGCAGAACGCTGAGCACCCCATCGAGGTCACCGGCCAGAAGCTGCGTGACCTGATGAGCTGGGTTGATCGTCCGATCACCGAAACTGCTTGAATTGCAGTAGCTTTCAAAACAGCCCCGGGCGTTTGCTCGGGGCTGTTTTGTTTTCGGCTCACGCGCTGTGTTGGGCTTGGGTGCTCGTCTCACCAGCTGTGTCTTTTCGCTCCGCTTCGCTACGCGGGGCGTGCGGCCCTTTATCGCGTGCTCTTCCTCAGTCGACTCAGTCGCTGCGCTCCCTCGCTCCCTCGTCCAGAGCACGCGGGCCGCACGCGGGCGGTGCCAGCTTTCAAGCCCTTCGCAGGGGCCCATTTCATGCCAACGTGAAGCCTGTGATCCCTCGGGCTTTTAAAGCCCTCATGATGGGGCCGATGTTGGTTCCCTTTTCCGGGCCCGCACAGGCGACTTCGAAGTACGCATTCACCATGCCGACGAGGCGTGTGCCGAGAACTACCGGGGCACCCGAGTCGCCCTCGATGACACACATCTGCGATATGTGGACCTCGTGGCCCGAGATCCAGACGACGCCGCAGGTGTGTCCGGTGGTCCGGCCGTCCTTGCAGGCGATGTCGGGGAAGTGCGGCGGCGCCATCTGAACCGAGTCGATGGTCACCCGGCCCACCGTCCGAAGGGGTTCGACGCGGCGTTCGTCGAAATGGATCAGCGCGTAGTCGAGGTCGGTGTCGACTTCGGCGATGACGCCGAGTGGGTGCTTCGGTGGCCACAGTTCCGAGAGGACCGATTGCCCCGGGTCCCCGCAGTGGCCGGCGGTGAGACCAATGAGGTTGCCGTCCTGATCATGGCCGATGGTGGTCAGCGTGCAGATGGCTGCCGTGCCGTCCCACTGCTCGATCACGATTCCGGTGCCGCCGCCGAGTGGTGCCTTCGCCTGGGAGGGGATCGCGGTGGCCGGGGCGATCGCGGAACCGGTCAGCACGGCGAGCGCGCCGATCATTGCCACTACCGCCCTGCGAACCATTGGTTTCTCGATTCCCGACGCCGAGCCCCCGAAGGAGCGGGGGTGTGATGACCGTAACGGAGGCCGGAGGACATCGCCGGTTGTCCGGGCCGGTAGCCGGACAAGAACCCGATCAGTAGACGCGGAACCCTTCTACGCCGCGTTTGGGCAGGTCCGTCAGGATCGGCTTGATGTTGGTGCCGGTCTCGGGGCCGATGCAGCCGACGAAGTAGTACGCGTTGACCATGCCGATCAGTCTGTCGCCGACGACGACCGGACTGCCGGAGTCTCCCTCGGTGACGCAGATCTGACTGATGTGCTCGGCGCCGTTGGAGAACCAGGTGACCCCACAGCTGTTGCCGGTGGTCCGGCCTTCCTTACAGGCGATGGTGCCGAAGTTCGGGGGAGTGGTCTGTACGCCGCGGATGGTCACACTGCCGACCGTCCGGGTGGGGACGACCTTGTCCTGGTCGAAAGAGATGATCGCGTAATCGAGTTTGTGGTTGGAGAAGGTGATGCGGCCGAGCACGCCGCGGTTCTGTTGCTGTTCGGAGGCGACGCGCTGTCCGCCTTCGCCGCAATGCGCTGCTGTCAGGCCGTACAGGCCGCCCTTGTTGTCATAGCCGATGGTCGTCAGCGTGCACGCCGACGCACTGTTGCCACCTCTGAGGACAAGGATTCCCGACCCGCCGCCCAGCGCCACCTTCGACGGAGCCGCGGTTGCGGTGCTCACCCCGCTCAGCAGGAGTACGACAGTCGCGAGTGCTGCGCACAGAGCGAGCAGTTTCCTGAGCATTCGATCCCCATTCGTCTACGGGCGTCCTCGTGGATCGCGGCGCTTACGGTCGAACTGCGCTGCGTTCCGTCCCCCGGCCCGGTTGCAATATAACGGTAATGCATGTCACAGACAGGCGGTTTACCTCGGAGCGAATCGTTACGCGGCATCGGCGCAGGTCCGCGCGGTCGGCGAGCAAGAGGCCGGGGGTGAAGGCACCGCAGGCGGCCACTAAGCTGATCGCTGGAGTTGCCACCATCGTGAGTCCGGCGTAATGCGCCGGACATTGCCTGACCGCAGGAGAAAAACCGTGAGCCCCACCGGCCGCCCAATCGTCTTGATCGCCGACAAACTGGCACAGTCCACCGTTGCCGCCCTCGGTGAGGATGTCGAGGTGCGCTGGGTCGACGGGCCCGATCGTCCCAAATTGCTCGAAGCGGTGAAGGACGCCGACGCCATCCTGGTTCGTTCCGCAACGCAGGTCGATGCGGAGGTCCTCGCGGCCGGACCGAACCTCAAGATCATTGCCCGCGCGGGTGTCGGCCTCGACAACGTCGACGTCCCGGCGGCGACCGAGCGCGGTGTCATGGTCGTCAACGCCCCGACGTCGAACATCCACACGGCCGCCGAGCACGCGGTGAGTCTGCTGCTGTCCGCGGCGCGTCAGATCCCCGCCGCCGACGCCACCCTGCGCGAGCACACCTGGAAGCGTTCGAAGTTCAACGGTGTCGAGATCTTCGGCAAGACCGTCGGCGTCGTGGGCCTCGGCCGTATCGGCCAGCTGTTCGCGCAGCGTCTGGCTGCATTCGAGACCAACATCATCGCCTACGACCCCTACGTGTCGCCGGCGCGCGCCGCGCAGCTCGGCATCGAGCTGGTGACGCTCGACGAACTGCTCGAACGCGCAGACATGTTCTCGGTGCACCTGCCCAAGACCCCCGAGACGCTGGGTCTGATCGGTGCCGACGAACTGGCCCGCACGAAGAAGGGCGTCATCGTCGTCAACGCCGCGCGCGGCGGACTGATCGACGAGCAGGCCCTCGCCGACGCCATCAACTCCGGACACGTCTTCGGCGCAGGCCTCGACGTCTACGCCACCGAGCCGTGCACCGATTCGCCGCTGTTCGAACTCCCGCAGGTCGTGGTGACCCCGCACCTTGGCGCGTCGACGTCCGAGGCGCAGGACCGCGCGGGCACCGATGTCGCGAAGAGCGTGCGGCTGGCGCTGGCGGGCCATTTCGTCCCCGACGCCGTCAACATCACCGGCGGCACCGTGGACGACGAGGTCGCGCCGTGGCTCGAACTCGTCCGCAAGCTCGGTGTCCTCGTCGGTGCCCTGTCCGGTCAGGTGCCGGCCAACCTCACCGTCGATGTGCGCGGTGAGATCGCCGTCAAGAGCGTCGACGTCCTGGGGCTCTCCGCGCTGCGGGGTCTGTTCTCGGCGGTCATCGAGGAGCCGGTCACGTTCGTCAACGCTCCGTCGCTGGCTGCCGAGCGTGGCGTCACCTCAGAGGTGACCACCGCCTCCGAGAGCCCGAACCACCGCAACCTCGTCGATCTGCGCGCAGTGTTCGGCGACGGCACGGTCCTCAACGTGGCGGGCACCCTCTCCGGGCCGGCCGAGGTCCAGAAAATCGTCAACATCAACAGCCGCAACTTCGACCTGCGTGCCGAGGGCCTCAACCTCGTCGTCTCGTACGGAGATCAGCCCGGCTCGCTCGGTAAGATCGGCACCCTGCTCGGCAACGCCGGGATCGACATCCAGGCTGCCGGCTTGTCCCAGGATGCCGAGGGCGAAGGCGCTACGATCCTGTTGCGCGTGAGCCAGCAGATCCCGGACGCCGTCATCACGGCCATCGGTGAGGCCGTCGAGGCCACCCTGATCGAACAGGTCGACCTGTCATGAAACTCGCAGTCATCAAAGGCGACGGCATCGGCCCCGAGGTCATCGACGAGGCGTTGTCTGTCCTGGATCAGGTGCTGCCCGGCGTCGAGACCACGGAGTTCGACCTGGGCGCACAGCGTTACCACCGCACAGGCGAGCTCTTGACCGACGAGGATCTCGACGCCATCCGCGGCCACGACGCAATTCTGTTGGGCGCCATCGGCGACCCGTCGGTGACGCCCGGCATCCTCGAGCGCGGGCTGCTGCTGAAGATGCGGTTCGCCCTCGATCACCATGTGAACCTCCGTCCGAGCAAGCTCTTCCCGGGTGTCGCGTCGCCGCTGGCGGGCAATCCCGAGATCGACTTCGTCGTCGTCCGCGAGGGCACCGAAGGCCCGTACACCGGCAACGGTGGTGCCATTCGCGTCGGCACCCCGCACGAGATCGCCACCGAGGTCAGCGTCAACACCCGGTTCGGTGTCGAACGGGTTGTCCGCGACGCATTCGCGCGTGCGCAGAGTCGCCGTAAGCATCTGACCCTGATCCACAAGACCAATGTGCTCACGTTTGCCGGGTCGCTGTGGAAGCGGGCAGTCGACGAGGTCGCGGTCGAGTTCCCGGATGTCACCGTGGCCTACAACCACATCGACGCGGCCACCATCTACATGGTCACCGATCCGGGTCGCTACGACGTGATCGTCACCGACAACCTGTTCGGCGACATCATCACCGACATCGCCGGTGCGGTCAGCGGCGGCATCGGCCTCGCGGCGTCGGGCAACATCGACGCCACCGGCACCAATCCGTCGATGTTCGAGCCGGTCCACGGCAGCGCACCGGACATCGCCGGTCAGGGCAAAGCCGATCCGACCGCAGCAATACTGTCGGTCGCGCTGCTGCTGCGTCATCTCGGCCACGACGCCGAGGCAGACCGGATCGATCAGGCGGTGTCCGCCGACCTGGCGAGCCGCGGCGACACCCCGGTGACCACGACCGAGACCGGCACCAGGATCCGCGCCGCACTCGGCTGAACCCCTCCGAACCGAATTCGCGCCACCTCCGTGCGTTCGCGCCAGCTGCAACTGGCGCGTTCGCATGCAGGTGGCGCGAATTTTTTGGAGACGAAGCGAAGCGGAGCTCAACCTGAGTTCGGTCACTCAGGACACGGTGACCGCGGTCTTTCGTTCTTCGTCCGCCGGCACCAGACCGATCGCGACCGCGGGTGCGGCTGCTGAGAGCAGGAACGCCGCCGGGTAGCCGAACGCGCCGATCGCCAACCCGAATACCGGGGTGGACGCCGCCATCCAGAGGTACTGCCCGGTGTTCTGTATGGCCAGGCCGCGGCCACTCCACTGCGGACCGGCGAACTCGGCGATGGCCGTGAACGCCAATCCGTTGTCCGCCACCGTGATCACACTCGCGACCACCATGACGAGGGCGGCGGTCGGGCTGTCGAGCCAGTCGGTGAACGCCAACAGGCCCACCGATGCCGTTGCGCCGATGGCGATGAGCCGGATGGGTTTGGTTCGAGAGCCCCATGAATCCGACCATCGGCCTGCCGCGATGCGACCGAAGGCGCCGAGCACCTGGCTGATCGTCACCAGGACGCCGGCGGTCAGCGCCGACCACTCGTGCTGCACGATCAGCCATGCCGGAACGAACGTCCAGAGCATCGATTGGGGGATCGACAGCAGGATGCTCACCCCGTGCACTCGCGGCAAGAAAGTGCTTCCCCGGTAGGGGTTCGGTGACGTGATCGCCGATCCATCGGCCATCTTCTCGCGGGGCGGGTCGATGATCACCGCCGCGACAAAGATCGTGGCGAGGATCGTCACAACAAAGGGAACAGCCAAACCCGCTGTCACGCCGTATTTTTCAGCCAGCACGGGCATGGTCAGGGCGCAGACCCCGATACCCAGCGGCTGTGCCATCTGCCGGACGCCCATGGCCGTACCGCGACGCTCGGGCGGGAACCAGCCGACCACGATCCGGCCACCGGCGCCGTTGGTTGCCGCGGACGTGATGCCGGCGACGAGCAGCAGGGCGCCCAGGACGAACTCTGACGCGTCGAGTGCGTCTGCCAGGCATGCCGATCCGGTCGCGACGACCGTCAGGGTCAGCGACAGCAACAGGATTCGGCGTTCACCGAAACGGTCCAACGCGAATCCCCACGCAATCGTCGACAGCAGCAATCCGACCATGGGTACTGCTGCCAGAGTGGATGCCTGGGCCAGCGACAGGTCTTCGGTCCTGTGCAATTCCGGGATGAGGAACGCGACTCCGCTGACGACACAGGTGGTCGCCATCGCGCCGAGGAGGGAGGCTGCGAGCATCACCCAGCGTCGGGTGTCGGTGGGCATGATGCGAACCTCCTCAGATCTCAATATGTGGAATACGATGACCACATTCTAAAACACCCCACCGGTTCGGCCAAGCCGGTCTCCCGCAGGTTGAGACACCGCTGGTGCGATAGTGTGGCGACCATGCGTCTAGGTCGAATTGCCAGCCCCGACGGGGTCGCCTTTGTCAGTATCGAGGGTGAGGACGGTGCCGAGACGGCACGTGAAATCGCCGAACATCCCTTCGGTACACCCACCTTCACCGGGCGGAGTTGGCCCCTCGCCGACACCCGGTTGCTGGCGCCGATTCTCGCCAGCAAGGTGATCTGTATCGGTAAGAACTACGCGGCTCATGCTGCTGAAATGGGTGGCGAGGCGCCGGAGAATCCGGTGATCTTCATCAAGCCGAACACCTCGATCATCGGACCACAGGTACCCATCCTGCGCCCGAAATCCTCCGATCGCGTCGACTACGAGGGCGAATTGGCGATCGTGATCGGTCGGCCGTGCCGCGACGTGAAGGCTTCGGCGGCCAAAGACGTCATCCTCGGGTACACCATCGGCAACGACGTCACCGCCCGCGATCAGCAGAAGGCCGACGGGCAATGGACGCGTGGCAAGGGGCACGACACCTTCTGCCCGCTGGGCCCATGGATCGAAACAGAGCTCGATCCCAGCGATCTGGAGATCCGCACCGAGCTCGACGGTGAGGTCAAGCAGCGGAGCCGTACGAGTCTATTGCTGCACGACGTCGGTGAGATCGTGGAATGGATCAGTGCGGTCATGACGCTCTTGCCCGGCGACGTCATCCTCACGGGAACCCCGGAAGGTATCGGACCGATGGACGCCGGTCAGAAGGTCAGTGTGACGATCGAAGGTATCGGAACACTCACCAACCCGGTCGCCGATAGGGGGTAGGGAAGTGCGTCAGCAACCCAAAACCGCTCAGGTCAACGGTATTACGATCAGCTACGAGGACTCCGGCGAAGGGCCGCTCGTGGTGATGGTGATGGGCACCGGCAGTCCAGGCCGCGTATGGAAAGCCAATCAGCAGCCGGCCCTGGTCAAGGCCGGGTATCGAGTCGTCACGTTCGACAACCGCGGTATCGCGCCGTCGAGTGAGTGTCCCGCTGGATTCACGATCGCCGACATGGTGGCCGACACCGCTGCGCTCATCGAGCATCTCGGTGCTGGTCCTGCGGCCGTGATCGGAACCTCGTTGGGCGCCAAGATCACCCAGGAGCTCGCTCTCGCCCGGCCCGATGTCGTGAACTGCGTGGCGATGATCGCGACGTACGCGCGGAGCGGTCCCCTGCAGGAGTCGATCTCCGTCGGGGAGCGCGAACTGTACGACAAGAAGATCACGCTGCCGCCGCGCTATCACGCCGCGATCACCGCGCATCTCAACCTGTCCCGGCACACGCTCGACGACGACACGAAGGTGCGCGACTGGCTGGACGTGATCGAGTTCTCCGGCCAGGAGGTCACCGCAGGCGTACGGGCCCAACTCCAACTGCACGAGGGCGAGGCGAACCGGACTGCCGCGTACGCAGGGATCTCCCGGCCGGCGTTGGTGATCGGTTTCGCCGACGATCGGACGCTGCCGCCGCACCTCGCGAAAGAGGTCGCGGATGCGATACCCGGTGCGACATACCGGGAAGTCGCCGAGGCCGGGCACTACGGCTATCTGGAGCAACCGGACGAGGTCAACGCGTTGCTCATCGACTTCCTCCGGGCGAACGTGAGGTGAGTGCGCCCGGTCGGTGAAGCGGCGGGCCGTGGGCGATAGCCTGGGCATCATGAGTGATTCGCAGGTCCGCGTCCGTTTCTGTCCGTCCCCGACCGGCACCCCGCATGTCGGGCTGGTGCGCACTGCGCTGTTCAACTTCGCGCACGCCCGGCACACCGGTGGCACGTTTGTCTTCCGCATCGAGGACACCGACGCCGCCCGCGACAGCGAGGAGTCGTACCAGGCGATTCTCGATGCCCTGCGCTGGCTCGGTCTGGACTGGGACGAAGGGCCCGAGGTCGGCGGACCCTACGAGCCGTACCGGCAGTCGTTGCGCAAGCCACAGCACCTCGAGGTCGTCGCGAAGCTCCTCGACGCCGGTGAGGCGTACGAGGCGTTTTCGACCGCCGAAGAGGTCGAGGCCCGGCACCTCGCCGCAGGCCGCAATCCGAAACTGGGTTACGACAATTTCGATCGGGAACTGACGGCCGAGCAGAAGCAGGCGTATCGCGACGAGGGCAGGCCCGCCGTGGTGCGGCTCCGGATGCCCGACCACGACATCGAGTGGGATGACCTCGTGCGCGGAACGACCACCATCAAGGCAGGCACCGTTCCCGACTTCGCGCTCACCCGCGGCAACGGGGATCCGTTGTACACGTTGGTCAATCCTGTCGATGACGCCCTGATGGACATCACCCATGTGTTGCGCGGTGAAGACCTGCTCTCCTCGACCCCGCGCCAGATCGCCCTGTACGAGGCGCTCACTCGCATCGGGATCGCCAAGGGGACACCGCAATTCGGCCACCTCCCATTCGTGATGGGGGAGGGCAACAAGAAGCTGTCCAAGCGGGATCCGCAGTCGAACCTGTTCCATCACCGCGATCGCGGGTTCATCCCCGAGGGGTTGCTCAACTACCTGGCACTGCTCGGCTGGGGTATCGCCGACGACCACGACATCTTCAGCCTCGACGAGATGATCGCCGCCTTCGACGTGCGTCAGGTCAATTCGAACCCGGCACGCTTCGATCAGAAGAAGGCCGATGCGATCAACGCAGAGCATCTGCGCAGACTCACGCCAGCAGACTTCGCGGGTCGCCTGCGGGCGTTCCTGATCAACGCCGGGCAACTGAGCGAGCCCATCGATGACACGCAATTTGCGGTGATCGCAGATCTGGTGCAGACACGCATTCAGGTTCTCGGCGACGCGTGGGGACTCATCGCGTTCCTCTACGTCGGCGATGCCGATTTCACCGTCGACGAGGCAGCCGCGCGTAAGAACCTCGGAGCGGATGCGGGGCCTGTACTGGACGCGACCATCGAGGCGCTGTCGGCAGTCGATCAGTGGGCCACTGAGGGCATCGAGAGCGCCCTCAAGGACGCGCTGGTGGACAAGCTCGAACTCAAGCCGAGGAAGGCATTCGGTCCGGTGCGGGTCGCGGTGACGGGGTCGCACATCAGTCCGCCGCTGTTCGAATCCCTGGAGCTGCTCGGCCGCGACCGGACCCTCGCCAGGCTCCGGGCCGCACGCGCGGACATCGCCTGAAAAAGGGCTTCTGACCTGGCGATTGTTGGTTCAGCCGAGGGGTTTGATACTCTTCTTCTCGGCACTTTTCGCCGCAGCGCGAGCGGGTGAGAAGTACTTATTGGGGTATGGTGTAATTGGCAACACAGCGGTTTCTGGTACCGCCATTCTAGGTTCGAGTCCTGGTACCCCAGCGACTACAGCGTAAGCTGAGTCAGCTTGGCCCCGTCGTCTAGTGGCCTAGGACGCCGCCCTCTCAAGGCGGTAGCGCGGGTTCGAATCCCGTCGGGGCTACAACAGAGAGACCCTCTCCTGCACTGCAGGGGAGGGTCTCTCTTTGTCTGCTCTACAAGTCCCTGAGCGGCCACGGTGGCCGAGCGGAGGCGATCAGCTGAGCGGCCTCGGAATGTGTACATCTGATTCTCACGGTCACGATTGTGGGCGAATTCGGCAAATCGCCTGTGGCGCAACTTGGTTAGCCCTGATCACGAGTCGTTGACGCGGACGACCCTGTGTGACAATTCCGCGCATGAAGCTCTCGTTCAGGTTGTTGGTCGTTGCCGCAGCGATCCCGTTGCTGGCCGCGTGCGGCAACACCACTGATGAACCACTGGCGCTCGGTGGGTCATCGGCCGGTGTCATCGTCACGACGCCCGAAGAGCTCGCCCAGCAGTTCGCAGATGAGCTCGCCTTCGACAAGGCGATCTGCCAGAACACCGCCGCTCGCGGCGATTGCCTGGTCGGTCGCGACACCGTCATGCACGCGATCCGGTCGAGTGCGGAAAACCTCGAGCCGTCGTTGCTGCGTTCCGAACTGTTCGAATCCATAGCCGGCTGGGACATCGCATACGACGAGTGGAAGGCGGCGGGCTGCACCAACAGCTCGATCGAACCCGAATGCTGGACGCTGCCACTCGACGGGCAGTGGACCGAGGTCCGGGCTCAGCTGGGTTTCTGATCGTGTAGGGGGTCGGTCCCGGTCCGGGTTGAACCAACGCCGTGCGGTGGCGCAGGATTGGGCGATGACCAAGAAGCTGACAAAAAACGAGTTGCTGGCCGAACTCGACCTGAAGGTCGAGTCGGTGTCACCGGACATGGCGTCGGACGAAGCCGGTAATGAGACGTCGGACACCTCGGCCGAGATCCGGTCACGTGACGCGCAGGTGCGACAGTGGCGCGATCAGGTGAAAGCGGCCGGCGACGACGATCCGATCATCGACGAGATCGCGGCGAAGCTGGACAGCTGACCCTCGTCACCAACGGACAACGCCCCGCCCATCGATCGATGGGCGGGGCGTTGTGGTGAGACGGTGTCGACTTATTTGACGTCGAGGAACTCGGCAGTGCTACCGGCGATGGGGATCTCGGGGAGCCCGAGCTTGCGGTGGTCCCAGCTACGGGTGCGGTCGGGGACGACGCGAACGGCGACGCGTTTGTTCATCATCTGATCGACGAAGGGACGGACCTCCTCGCTGTACGGACCGTTGTAGCGTTCCCACACGCTGATTCCACATCGGAGGATGGAGTCCGGGTCGTCGAGGATCTCGGCATTCCCTTCGATGGACACCCCGCGCAAGGTGTCGTAGGTGTGACCGTCCTCGATCATGACGGTGCACGTCGGGTTGCGCCGGATGTTCACGGCCTTCTGAGATTTTGCCTTGGTCTCGAACCAGATCTCGCCGTCGATGACGGCGTACCACATGGCCACCAGGTGTGGCCGGCCCTGAGCCGACACCGTCGCCATGGTGGCGGTGCGGCTGCGGACGATGAACTCGGTGATCTCGTCCTCGGCCATGACGATCTTGCCGCGCTCGTTGGTTCCCACAGGTGTCCTTTCGCCTCCGATGTGTGATCTCGCCGCGTAGACGGCTCACACACCGATCGTGTTGTGATCTTTGCTACTCACCCTAGTGCCGCAGCCGGTCGTCGTTGCGCTGCCTCGAGGCCGCGGCAGCGAACCGTCGCTAGAGCCGCTTGTTGATGGCGTCGGCCGCGGCCAGGAGGTCGGCAGCCCATCGTGATCCGGGTCGGCGGCCCATGCGGTCGATGGGCCCGGACACCGAGATCGCCGCGATGACCTCGCCGCCGTTGTCGCGCACGGGCGCCGAGACGCTCGCCACGCCCGGTTCGCGCTCGCCGGCACTCTGTGCCCAGCCGCGCCGCCGGACCTCGAGCAACGTGCGTTCACTGAAGCCGTTCTCGCCCAGAAGGAGCCGTGCGGTGGCCGGGTCCGCCCATGCGAGCAGGACCTTGGCGCCCGACCCGGCGTTCATCGGCAGTCGTGCCCCGACGGGCACGGTGTCCCGCAAACCGGACGGTGGTTCGATCGCTGCGACGCAGATCCTGTCGGCGCCTTCCCGGCGGTACAACTGCACGCTCTCCCCGGTGATCTCGCGCAACCGCGGCAGTACCAGCGCCGCCGCCTCGCGAACGGTATCGGTGGCCCCGGCCGCCAGCTCGCCCAGAACCGGTCCCGGACACCACAACCCGGAGGTGTTCCGGGAGAGGAGCCGATGCGTCTCGAGGCCGACGGCCAGACGATGTGCGGTGGCGCGCGGCAGTCCGGTGCGCGCGCAGAGCTCGTTCAAGTTGCACGGACCCTCGGCGACGGCATGCAGAACGGCCACGGATTTGTCCAGAACACCGATTCCACTGGCTACCGGAGATGCGGTATCATTTCTCACAAGCCGATACTATGCTCTCGCATACTGAGATGCCAGCCCCAACTCGGTACTTCAAGAAAAGTGGTGATCACGATGAGCGAACGTCCGTTGACCTTGGCCGAAAAGGTTTGGGAAGAACATGTGGTGGTGCGCGGTGAGGGAGACGGAGTCTCTCGCAAGCCGGACCTCATCTACATAGACCTCCACCTCGTCCACGAGGTGACGAGCCCGCAGGCGTTCGACGGTCTCCGCCTCGCGGGCAGGCCGGTACGGCGTCCCGACCTCACGATCGCCACCGAAGACCACAACGTGCCCACCGTCGACATCGATCAGGTCATCGCCGACCCGGTGTCGCGCATCCAGGTCGACACGCTGCGCCGCAATTGTGAAGAGTTCGGAATCCGTCTGCACTCCATGGGCGATGCCAGTCAGGGCATCGTGCACATCATCGGCCCGCAGTTGGGGCTCACCCTGCCCGGGATGACCGTCGTCTGTGGCGACAGCCACACCTCGACCCACGGTGCGTTCGGCGCGATCGCGATGGGGATCGGCACCTCAGAGGTCGAGCACGTGATGGCAACGCAGACCCTGTCCCTCCGGCCCTTCAAGACCATGGCCATCACCGTCGACGGTGAACTGCCGCCCGGCGTGACGAGCAAAGACCTGATCCTGGCGGTCATCGCTCAGATCGGAACCGGTGGCGGACAAGGCTATGTGCTCGAGTACCGCGGTTCGGCCATCGAGGAGTTGTCGATGGAGGCCCGAATGACCGTGTGCAACATGTCCATTGAAGCGGGTGCCCGCGCCGGACTTATTGCACCCGATGACATAACCTTTGACTACATCAAGGGCCGCCCGCACGCGCCCACCGGAGCCGACTGGGATGCCGCCGTGGCCAACTGGCGGGAACTCCGCACCGATCCCGACGCCGAGTTCGACGCCGAGGTCCACATCGATGCCTCGGCGCTGACCCCGTTCGTCACCTGGGGGACCAACCCCGGTCAGGGGGCGCCGCTGGGTTCGACGGTGCCGGACCCCTCGGAAATGGCCGATGCGGACAAGGCTGCGGCCGCTGAGAAGGCGCTGCAGTACATGGATTTGAAGCCGGGAACGCCGCTGCGTGACGTCCCCGTGGACACGGTTTTCGTGGGTTCGTGCACCAACGGCCGGATCGAGGATCTCCGGGCGGTCGCCGAGATCCTGGAGGGTCGTCGAGTCGCCGAGGGCATCCGGATGCTGATCGTGCCGGGTTCCACCCAGGTTCGGGTGCAGGCCGAGGAGGAGGGGCTCGGCGCGATCTTCGACGCGGCCGGAGCCGACTGGCGGCAGGCCGGCTGCTCGATGTGCCTCGGAATGAATCCGGATCAGCTCGCCCCCGGCGAGCGCTGCGCGTCCACCTCGAACCGCAATTTCGAAGGGCGGCAGGGTAAGGGCGGACGCACCCACCTCGTCTCACCTGCGGTCGCGGCCGCGACCGCCATCCGTGGTCGCCTGTCCGCGCCGACGGATCTGCCCGATCCCGTGACCACGGTCTGAAACCCCGGCGACAAGGAGAAACAACGATGGAACCGATCAACAGCCATACCGGTATCGGCGTCCCCCTGCGCCGGGGCAACGTCGACACCGACCAGATCATCCCCGCCGTCTACCTGAAGCGAGTGACCCGCACCGGGTTTGAAGACGGCCTGTTCGCCGCCTGGCGCAACGATCCCGACTTCATCCTGAACACCCCGCCGTACGACCGTGGCTCGGTCTTGGTCGCCGGTCCCGACTTCGGTACGGGGTCGTCCCGCGAGCACGCCGTGTGGGCGTTATCGGACTTCGGGTTTCGGGTGGTGATCTCCTCCCGATTCGCCGACATCTTCCGCGGCAACGCCGGAAAAGCCGGTCTGGTGGCCGCTCAGGTCGAACAATCCGACGTCGAGTTGCTCTGGAAACGGCTCGAGGAGCAGCCCGGACTGGAATTGACGGTGAGCCTTGAGGATCAGACGGTCACCGCTGCGGACTTAGTGGTGCCCTTTGCAATTGATGACTACACAAAGTGGCGTCTGATGGAGGGTCTGGACGACATCGGACTGACATTGCGGCAGGTCGAAGCCATTTCTGAGTTCGAAAAGGTAAGGCCCGTATGGAAACCAAAGACCCTCCCGATACCCGTTTCCGGGGCCTGAGAGCGGGCCCTCCCGTAACCTGTTAGGCGGCTTACCTTTCGCCACGCCGAGCGAATTTGGCGTCGGACGTGGACGTTTTGCGATTTGACGTTTACCGTGTCCTGTAGCTGGCCCAAAGTGGGCCAACAGTCTGCGGAGGTTGAATCCATGAACAAGGCAGAGCTTATCGAGGAACTGACAACGAAGTTGGGGACCGATCGGCGCACGGCGACAGACGCCGTCGAGCACATCGTAGACACGATCGTGCGCGCGGTGAACAAGGGCGAAAGCGTCACCATCACCGGTTTCGGCGTTTTCGAGAAGCGGCGGCGCGCTGCGCGGGTTGCTCGCAACCCGCGCACCGGCGAAACCGTCAAGGTTCGTCCGACCTGGGTTCCGGCGTTCCGTCCGGGCGCTCAGTTCAAGTTGGTCGTGGCCGGAAAGCAGAAGCTGAGTGCTTCGGGCCCGGCGGTCAAGCGTGGCAGTGCAACTGCATCGGCTGCCCCGGCCAAGAAGACAGCAGCCAAGAAGGCGGCCCCGGCCAAGAAGGCGGCACCGGCCAAGAAGGCCGCTCCTGCCAAGAAGGCAGCACCGGCCAAGAAGACCGTGGCGAAGAAGACCGCCCCGGCCAAGAAGGCCGCTCCTGCCAAGAAGGCAGCACCGGCCAAGAAGACCGTGGCGAAGAAGACCGCCCCGGCCAAGAAGGCAGCACCGGCCAAGAAGGCCGCCGCTCCTGCCAAGAAGACTGCAGCCAAGAAGGCTCCGGCGAAGAAGGCTCCGGCCAAGAAGCGCTGAACCTACACATCACAAGCCCCGGCGGACCTTCCCTCTGCCGGGGCTTGTTTTGTCTGTCCGGCTTCGTAGCCGTCCTGGTCAGTGGCGGGTAACCGATTTCAGTGGTCGGACGAGGCAAGCGGACTGTCGACATGGCTCGCCGCGACCAGCTTCCCGTCGAGGAGTGCGAGCACCCAAAAACTCCCCTTGCGATTTCGTGCCGCCGGGAGCTTGAGTTCGTCGTGCGCCGCCCACCACTTCAGGAGCGGCGGAATGACCTTGCCCTGACTGCAGACCACGTGGGTACCGGTGGCCTGTCCGATGTCGCGGATTCGGCGTCTCCCACTCTTTGCATCGTCGGCGAACGCCTCCTCGGACAGTGTCGGTTCGTCTTCGATGACGACCCCGAGTTCGTCTGCCAAGGGTGCAACCGTCTGGCTGCACCGCACCCGATCTGCCGAATGCACTGCCGTCGGACCGAAGGCGAGCAATTGCGAGAGCAAGGCTTCGGCTTGTGCCCGGCCCACCTTGTCCAACGGCCGCAGCCGATCGTCGCCGTGGTACCGAGACTTGCGGCCCGCTTTCGCGTGTCGCACGAGCAGCAGGACGTCGAGT
Source organism: Williamsia sp. 1135 (assembly GCF_002095395.1). Classification (GTDB taxonomy): domain Bacteria; phylum Actinomycetota; class Actinomycetes; order Mycobacteriales; family Mycobacteriaceae; genus Williamsia. The sequence continues at coordinate 99,123 of NZ_MJEI01000101.1, read as the reverse complement.
CTCGCGGGCAGTTTCCGGAATGTGCCGAGGACCTGTCGGTCGAGTCGGTACGACAGCATGTCTTCTGCCGAATCGGCTGAGAGCCAACGCAATTCGTCGACCTCGTGATTGGGTACGAACGACCCTGCGGTGACCTCGGCCGACCAGTAGTGCACGTGTTTGCGGCCCGGACCGCGAAGGTCGTAACTGACCCTGCGCAGGTGACGACCGAGTTGCACCTGGTAGCCGGTCTCCTCGCCGATCTCGCGAACGGCGGCGGAGATCAGCGTTTCTCCGGGTTCGACCTTGCCTTTCGGCAGGGTCCAGTCGTCATATCGCGGACGGTGCACCAGAGCCACCTCGACGTCGCCGGCCGGGGTCTCGCGCCACACGACCCCGCCGGCCGCGTACACGACGGTGGCAGTGCGTCCTGCCGATTTGCTCACTGGATCAGGTCGGCCCGGCTGCGATTACGGCGCATCATCTGGCGCTGATGATCGCGCACATCCTCGCCGGCGGCGGGCGAAGCAGTCCAGCTTCCGTTTTCGCCGAGGACCCAGCATCGGGTCGCGGGGTTCATCGCGGAGGCGAATACATCGTCGAGTTCGCGGGTCAAGCGCGGATCGCGAACCTGCGCCATCACCTCGACTCGGCGATCGAGGTTGCGGTGCATCATGTCGGCGCTGCCGATCCAGAACTCATCGAGTGATTGGAAGTGCAGCACTCGCGAATGCTCCAAGAACTGTCCGAGGATCGAACGCACGGTGATGTTCTCGCTCATCCCGGGTACGCCGGGCCGCAGCGCGCAGATACCGCGAACGACCACCTCCACCGGGACGCCTGCCTGCGACGCACGATAGAGCGCGTCGATGACCTGTTCGTCCACCAACGCGTTGGCCTTCAGCCTGATCCGAGCGTCGGAGTGTCCGTTGCGGTGTCGCTCGCTCTCGGCGAGAATTCGCCCGACGATTCCCGCCCGGACCCCGTGCGGCGCAACCAGTAGGTTCCGGTACGCAACTTTTCGTGAGTAGCCGGTGAGGGTGTTGAACAGATCGGTCAGGTCGGCGCCGATGTCGGGGGAAGCCGTGAACAAGCCCACGTCTTCGTACAGTCGCGCGGTTTTCGGATTGTAGTTTCCGGTGCCGATGTGGCAGTACCGTCGAATGGTCGAACCTTCCCGCCGCACCACCAGACATGTCTTGCAGTGTGTCTTGAGACCGACGAGTCCGTAGACGACGTGCACGCCGGCCTGTTCGAGTTGTCTGGCCCACTTGATGTTGGCCTGCTCGTCGAAGCGCGCCTTGATCTCCACCAATGCGACAACCTGTTTTCCGGCCTCGGCCGCGTCGATCAGCGCGTTGACGATCGGTGAGTCGCCCGAGGTCCGGTACAGGGTTTGCTTGATGGCGAGCACGTTGGGGTCCGCGGCCGCCTGCTCGATGAAGCGCTGGACGCTGGTGGAGAAGGAGTCATAGGGATGGTGGACCAGGACGTCACCATCACGCAGGGTGGAGAAGATGCTCTTGGGGGTCTCCCGCTCGCCGAAGGCCGGATGAGTGGCCGGCACGAAGGGAGGGTCTTTCAACGCCGGCCGGTCGATACCGGCGACCTGGAAGAGGCACGAGAGGTCGAGCAGTCCGGGCACCTCGATCACGTCACCGGGATCGACATCCAGTTCTCGCAGCAACAATTCGAGCATGTGCTCGGTCATGTCGTCGGCGACCTCGAGCCGCACCGGGGATCCGAAGCGGCGCCGGGCCAATTCGCGTTCGAGCGCCTGTAGCAGGTCCTCGTCGCGGTCTTCCTCCACCTCGAAGTCGGCGTTGCGGGTGATACGGAAGGCGTGATGCTCGACGATCTCCATGCCGGGGAACAGCTGATCGAGGTGGGCCGAGATGAGGTATTCGAGCGGCAGCAGCACTGCTTTCGCCGGTGTCGTCGCCGTCTTCGCGTACCGATCGCGGTATTGCGCGGGCATCAGTCGATCGACCCGGACAAACCGGTCGACATTGTCTGGGACCTTGACGCGGGCGAAGTGCTCGCCGCCTTCGCCGACGTCCTTCACGGTGACAGCGAGATTCAGGCTCAGACCGGAGATGTAGGGGAAAGGGTGAGCGGGGTCGACGGCCAGGGGAGTGAGTACCGGGAAGATCACCTCATGGAAGTACTCGTCCATGCGCTGACGTTCTTCCTTGGAGAGCGCGTCCCAGGTGACGACGTGAATGTTGTTGTCGGTCAACGCCGGTCGGACTGAATCGAGGAAGACTCCGGCGTGCCTTTCGGCCAGCACCTGCGTGCGCTGGCCGATCAGGGCCAATTGTTCGCGCGGTGAGAGTCCGTCGGCGGAGCGTACCGAGAGGCCGGTTTCGTGACGGCGCTTGAGCCCCGCGACGCGGACCATGAAGAACTCGTCGAGGTTGGACGCGAAGATGGCGAGGAACTTGGCCCGCTCGAGGAGGGGCAGTGAGGTGTCCTCGGCCAGCGCCAGTACCCGGGCGTTGAAGTCGAGCCAACTCAGTTCTCGGTTCAGGTAACGATCTTCGGGCAGATCCGCGGTCTCCGTGGGCGTCGCCGTTGCGGCGGGCGGCGCGGTGGGCATCGACGGCGAAGGTGACGGCGGGGGTGACGCGCTCTGACTGCTCGGTTCTGCTGTGCTCACGTACCCATCATGGACCATCCGCAGGAGCGGTGGCACCGGGTGTTTGAGTTTGTTCACGCAATTGCAAGCGCGAGACGACCAGTGAGGTCGCGGGGCCCAGGCCGATGTCCTGCGCGGCCAGCAGATCATCGACGGTATCGACGTCCATCCGAAGATCGGGCCACCGGTCGACACCGGTGGTGAGGTCGACGGCGCCGCGGCCGCGATGCTCGGACGCGGAGTTCGGCCCGAACCGTAGGACGTCGGTGCCACCGGGCCCTCGAGTGTTCAGGAACAGGGCGGTGGTTCCCGTTCCGGAGTGGTCGGGGATGTACGACCGGTCGTGCTGTGCCGAGTGGTCGACCGCGGCTTTCAGGCTCGCCGGGCGAGCGGCCGGTAGGTCTGCCTGCAACACGAGGATTCGATTCCCCGGCCACAGGGTCAGGGCGTGCTCGATGCCGATGGCGAAAGCATCGTTGAGAACCTCCCCGTCGTCGACGACAGTTCTGGCGCCGGCGTCGAGCGCAACTGCGGCCACCGAGGTGTCGGGACTCACGATGACCAGCTGATGCAGACCCGCGGCCCGCGCGGCGCCGATCGTGTCGGTGAGCATCGCAAGCACCAGTGCGCGCCGGTCGTCCGCTGCGATGATCGGAGTCAGCCGCGTCTTGGCTGCGTCGAGTCGTTTCACCGCGATGACAACTGCCACCGCCCGCTTGTCCATGGTCTCCATCATGGTCGTCGGCGAGGGGCGGGGGAAATTGCACCCCTGTCCGGCGGCGCTCTCGTGACACTAGGCTTGGGGCGTCCGGGTGAGATTCGGACATGTTGCGTACGGAACAGAGGTGGTGGAGTTATGCGGGCGGTCGTCATGGGCTCGGGTTCATGGGGCACGGCGATGGCCAAGGTCCTGGTCGATGCCGGGACACCCACGGTGTTGTGGTCACGGCGAGCTGAACTGGCAGCCGCGATCAATGAGACGCACACCAATCCCGATTACCTGCCGGACGTACCTCTTCCGGAGGCCCTGCGTGCCAGTGCCGATCTGGCAGAGGCGCTCGAGGAGGCCGAGTTGGTCGTGTGCGCGGTGCCGTCTCAGTCCCTCCGCGGGAGCATGGAGGCCTGGTTACCGCATCTGAGCGATACCGCGACGTTGATGTCGCTGTCGAAGGGTGTCGAGACCGGCACGCTACTGCGTATGTCGGAGGTCATCGCGCAGGTGACCGGGGCACAGGACGGCCGGGTGGCGGTCTTGTCCGGTCCGAATCTCGCCCGGGAGATAGCGGTGGGTCAGCCCGCCGCGACTGTGGTGGCCTGTTTGGACGAGAATCGGGCGAAGGAAATTCAACGCGCCTGCAGCACAAGGTATTTCCGCCCCTATACAAATACCGATGTGGTCGGATGTGAGATCGGTGGGGCAGTGAAGAACGTGATCGCCCTGGCGTGCGGGATGGCATCTGGAGTGGGCCTGGGCGAGAACACCCTCGCCTCGATCATCACTCGTGGACTGGCCGAGACCATCAGACTCGGGGTCGCACTCGGGGGTCGTCCGGAAACGCTGGCGGGACTCGCGGGAGTCGGCGACCTGGTCGCCACCTGCTCGTCACCGTTGTCACGCAACCGCACCTTCGGCAGTCGGTTGGGTGAGGGCAAGACGTTGGCGCAGGCTCAGGACGCCACCAACGGCCAGGTCGCCGAGGGGGTCAAGTCGTGCACCTCGGTGCGAGCACTGGCTGAAAAGCACGGGGTGGACATGCCATTGACCGAAGCCGTCCACCAGGTGTGCCACGAGGGACTCACGGTCACCGAGGCGATCTACTCTCTGCTGGGCCGGCGTACCAAGCCCGAGTAGGACGATCCACCCGGCGGGCCGTTTATCCGAGATCGATCGGTGCCGTCGGCAAGTCCTGGTCGATGAGGGTCGAAATCTGTTGGATGGGGCCGTTGCCCACATTTTCAGGCAGCCAGATCGCGACGTAGGGGCGATGGTCGACGGCGTACCACAGGAAGCCTTTGGCCTCGGTCTCCGCCGAGACAAGGAACCACTGCACGGGATCGACGACCTGCAGCCCGGAGGTGGGGGAGAGTGATTCGGGTCTGTCCACGCCGCAGCGGACCTGTACGGGCCCGGGCACCTGATCTCCGGGAGGCCAGCTGACCATTCCGTCGTCGCCGGTCTCACGTTTTCCGAATCCCTCGAAGGTCTCCGGGAGAGCCGCGATCAATTTCGCGCAGTCGGGGGAGGTCTGCTCCGGCGCGGCCATGGCCTTGAGCGGTGTGTCCGCTGACGTCACGTCGTCGGATTTCAACACCGCGTAGGTGATGAAGCCCACGATCACCATCACCGGAATGGTGATGATGCTCGCAATGACTGCCGGGCTCAGACGCCGGGTGGAACCTTCGCTCACGGGTGCCTCGGGCTGCCGGTGACGACCGGGCACGTCAGGGTTCTGGTGATGCCGTCGACGTTTTGAATCTGTGGCACAACCTGTTCGGTCAGGTGCGCGGCGTCGGTCGCGTCGACCCTGACGATCACGTCGTACGGGCCGCTGACCTCCTCCGATGAGGCGACGCCGTCGATACCGGCGATCGTCGCTGCGGCCACGGCAGCTTTACCGACCTCGGTTTGGATCAGTATGTAAGCCTGAACCACGGCGTTCCTTTCGTTCACGACGGTGATCAGCCGGTGGCTGACCCAAATACACTGGCACATATTCTCACCGACAACGGTGCGCAGTGGCGAATCAAAGGGACAGACGAGATGGCCGAGAGGGTGGTGAGAGCAGTGTCGGACGATCCGGTCCGCACCGTCGGTGACGTCGGTGAGCTCGAACTGATCGATCTCATCGCCGGACCTGAGTCGGTCGACGGCACCGACACCGGAGTTCTGGTCGGCCCCGGAGATGACGCAGCGGTGCTGGTCGGTGGTGGCCCGGTGGTCGTCAGTACCGACGCTCTCGTCGAGGGGCAGCATTTCCGTCTCGACTGGAGCACGCCGATACAGGTCGGGGCGAAGGCGATCGTGGCCAATGCCGCCGACGTCATGTCGATGGGCGGAAGAGTGACCGGGTTCGTGGTCTCGCTGACCTGTCCGAAGGACCTCGGGGTCGACACCCTCGTAGGCCTGCGGGACGGGATGCGCACGGCGGCCGCGAGGTACGGCGCGCACGTGGTCGGCGGAGATCTGACCGCAGGATGCCAACTCGTCATCGCGGTGACCGCGATCGGAGCAATGGACTCCCGCTCGCCTGTGCGCCTGTCGACTGCGCGGGAGGGCGACGTGCTCGCGGTGTCAGGACAATTGGGTGCCTCCGGCGCCGGACTCGATCTCCTGCTCGCCGGCAAGGCCGGATTTCCCTCGCTCGTCGCCGCGCACTGCGAACCGTCGCCGAATCTTTTCCTGGCAGCAGGAGCGACGAGTGCCGGTGTTCATGCGATGACGGATGTCTCCGACGGATTGCTCCGTGAACTCCGCACCATGGCACGGCAATCGGGCCACGCCATGAATGTTGATCCGACCCGGGTCCCGGTGCTGCCCGAGTTGGCGGACGCTGCCGCTGCGCTGCACACCGATCCGCTTCGGTGGGTGCTCGGTGGCGGCGAGGATCATGAATTGCTCGCGAGTTTTCCTCCCGATGTGGTTCCGGTCGGGTGGACGGTCATCGGTACCGTGGAACGCCGAAGTGGAGGTCCGGCGGTGGTTGTCACAGGTATCGACGATGTCGACCTCGATGCCGGGTGGCGCACGTTCTGACGCTGCGGGCTCCTCGCTCAGGTACTCGCTCACAAAAACTTCGCCTATGAACGCTCCCGCTCGCTGAACTTGGTCCCGCTCGGTCCGTAGAGCGAGCGGGACCAAGATTGATGAGCGGGACTTACTCGAGCCCGGACTCGGGCTACCGATACTGTGATCGTCATGGCGATCTACGCACTTGACGACCGAGAACCGCAATTGGGCGAGGGTGCCTACGTGCATCCCGACGCGGTGGTGATCGGCAACGTCACACTCGGCGCCGGCGTCTCCGTCTGGCCGGGCGCGGTCTTGCGCGGTGACTACGGCATGATCACCGTGGGCGATCGCACGAACATCCAGGACGGCACGGTCATCCATTGCACCCCCATCGATCCGACCGTCATCGGCGCCGGTTGCGTGGTGGGGCACAACGCGCACATCGAAGGTGCAGTGATCGGCGACAACTGCCTGATTGCGTCAGGATCAGTGGTACTCAACGGTTCTCGGATCGGTGCGGGAGCGATCGTCGGTGCAGGCGCAGTGGTGCCGTTCAAGTTCGAGGTACCGGAGAGGGCAATGGCGCTGGGCGTGCCCGCGAAGATCCGAGCGGGTTTCGAGGTGCCGGAGGGGCATATCGAGATGAACGTCGAGATGTACGCGCAGAACGCCATCTACTACCAGACCGCATTGCGTCGGCTCGACTGAGCGGCAGGAGAATCATGCCTGACCCACAACCCCTTTCGGCACTCATCGACCCCGGATGGGCGAATGCGCTCGAACCGGTGGCGCCGGACATCGCCAAGATGGGCGAGTTCTTGCGCGGTGAGCTGGCCGCCGGCCGCACCTATTTACCCGCGGGTGCGAATGTGCTGCGCGCGTTCACCAATCCGTTCGAGGATGTGCGAGTGCTCGTCGTCGGCCAGGATCCGTACCCAACGCCCGGACACGCTGTCGGATTGAGTTTTTCCGTGGCCGAGGACGTGCGCCCGGTGCCACGCAGTCTGGGCAACATCTTCACCGAGTACTGCGACGATCTCGGCTATCCACGGCCGTCCAACGGTGACCTGACGCCGTGGGCGAAGCAGGGCGTGCTGCTGCTGAACAGGGTGCTCACCGTCGCGCCGGGGGCGGCCGCAAGCCATCGCGGAAAAGGGTGGGAAGCGGTGACCGAGTGCGCCATCAAGGCGCTTGCTGCCCGTGATCAGCCGCTCGTCGCGATCCTCTGGGGTAAGGATGCTGCGTCTCTCAAACCGTGGTTGCCCGGGGTGACCACCATCACCTCGCCCCATCCGTCGCCGTTGTCGGCGCGCCGTGGATTCTTCGGATCGAAACCGTTCTCACAAGCCAATGCCGCGCTCAGAGAGCGCGGCGGTGTGGAAGTCGACTGGCGGCTGCCGTGACCGAGTCCGGTTACCGGACAGCGTGAGGATCAGTTGCCGTTGAGGCTCGAGTAATCGGGTGAGCGCTTCTCGATGAAGGCGTCGACACCCTCGATGCCTTCCGGAACTCCGGACAGGGCCGAAATGGACCGCGCCTCGGCGTCGAGTTGTTCGGCAAGCGTGGCGGTCGGTGAATCGGACAGCAGTGCCCGCGTTGCGGCGAGGGTTCGCCACGGTCCGGCGACCAGGTCGGCGGCGGCCGCCTGAGCGGTGGCGAGCACCTGCTCGTCCTCGACCACTCGTGAAAGCAGACCGATCTCCAGGGCTTCGGTGGCGCCGAGGATGCGGTTGGTCAAGATGATGTCGCGGGCGCGGGCAGTGCCGACGACGCGGGGAAGCGACCATGTCAATCCGCCATCAGGCGTGAGCCCGATACCGACATACGCCGGGCGCAGTTTCGTGGCGGTTCCGCCGATCGCGACATCACAGTGGGTCACCAGACTCATGCCTGCGCCCGCAGCCCATCCCTGGATCGCGCCGACCACGGGGAGGTTGGCGCCGATGAGTGCTTTCACGAATTCGTGGAAGTCGCCCGCGAGACCCGAGAGGAAGACCGGCCGATCAGGAGCGGCCGCGAACGAACGCACGTTGCCACCGGCGCAGAAGTTCGCGCCGGTACCTAGCAACAGCACCGCCCCGGCCTTGATCTCGCCACGCGCGACCTTCAGCAAAGCCTCGGTACCGCGGTTGAAACAGTCGCGATCCAGCGAGTTACCGGCCTTCTCGGTGGCCACGGCGATACGCAGCACACCATCAGCGGTGAGTTGCACCGAGTCGGACTCGGAGGCAACGCTCAGCTGTGAATCAGGCACGTTGTTCAGCCTCGGGAGACTTTGCCGGCCTTCAGGCAAGAGGTGCACACGTTGATGCGCTTGCGGTTTCCGGGGGCGACCTGCGCGCGAACGGACTGGATATTCGGGTTCCAGCGCCGGTTGGTGCGCCGGTGTGAATGCGAGACCGACTTACCGAAGCCGGGGCCCTTGGCGCAAACGTCGCAGACGGCAGCCATCGTCGAACTCCTTCAATGAGAAAATAGTGGTCATGGCCTCTCGGTATTCGGCATGCACCGGTGTCCGATAGGCAACCCTGCAAGAATAGCGGCTCCCCGACGATGATCAAAATGGTCGAGTCTCGCTGCGCTGCGAAGCAGTGCCCGGCCGCCGGCAGATTAGGCTGTGCGTCAGACCACATGGAGGAGGGCGGGCAGGTGACAGAGCAGGTTGGGGCTCCCGCGATGGACCCAGGTCTGCTGCGCGATTGGATCCACGGCACCGTGTCGAGCCTGGACGGCGTGCGCGGCGAGATCAACGATCTGAACGTCTTCCCAATCCCGGACTCCGACACCGGTAGCAACATGCTGCACACGATGATGGCGGCGGCCGACGCCGTCGATCAACTCGATCCCGATGCCGATACCGCGCACGTGGCGCGGGCGATGGCCGACGGGGCCGTCTCCAAGGCGCGGGGTAATTCGGGGATCATCCTCTCGCAGGTGCTGGTGGGACTGGCCGACGCCGCCGAGGTGAACCAGCTGGACGGGAGCGTCTACTTCAACCGGCTCTGGGTCGCCGGCCTGCGTCTGGGTTCGCTTGCCGCGACCCGCGCCGTCAGTGAACCCCGAGAAGGCACCGTGCTGACCCTGCTCCGCCGCGCTGGTGAGAACGCTGCGCAGCACGCCGATGCCACCCCGGCGGACCTGGCCCGTGCGATCGCCGATGGCTGCGCCGACGATCTGGATCTGACGCAGGGGCAACTCGACGTCCTCGCGCAGGCCGGTGTGGTCGATGCCGGCGGCCGCGGACTGTTGGTCCTGTTCGATGAGTTGGTTCGGGTACTCACCGGCGTCTCCGCACGACGGCGCCGGTATCAGGGCGCGCTGGCCGGCGGCGGCGACCGATTGGGGCACGAGATCGGCGAGCCCTGCGAGAGCGACGATGAGATGGATTTCGAGGTGATGTATCTCCTGGAAGGAGCTGTGGCCGAGCAGATCTCGACTTTGCGAACCAAGCTCGACGGGCTGGGAGACGCGGTGGTCATCGTCGGGGACAGCGCTGACGCCGTGGCAGGCGAGAAGTTCTCCATCCACGTCCACACCTGCGAGCCGGGTCTGGCCGTCGAAGCAGGACTCGCACTGGGGACGGTCAGCGACATAAGGATCAGCTGTTTCCTTCTCGACGCTCACCGCGGACAAGAAGAGAAGGCAGGCCACCCGCCGCGCCGGAAACGCGCGGTCGTGGCCGTGGTGACCGGTGACGAGGCGGCCGAGTTGTTCGAGCAGGAGGGCGCCGTGGTGGTCCGGGCGGACTCGGGCGGGGCCGGCGAACTGGACGCGGACGCACTGGCCAAGGCCATCATCGAGGTCGACAGCGCACATGTGATCCTGATGGGCAACGGCGCGCTGCCGGCCCAGGATCTGGTCGCCGTCGCCGCGGCGGCCCGATCACGTGAGCGCTCGGTGGTGATCTTGCCGGGTGGCTCGATGGTGCAGAGCCTGTCGGCGATGGCGGTGCACGATCCGAGTGAACTGCCGGACGACGACGCGTATGCGATGGCGGAGGCCGCTGCCGCCACCAGGTTCGGTGCGGTGGTCACCGCGACCGAACGGACCCTGACCTTCGCCGGCACCTGCGAGCCCGGTGACCAACTCGGCCTCATCGGTGACGGGGTGCTGGTCATCGACCCTGAAATCCTGGGCGCGGCAGCAGGTCTGATCGATCTGTTGCTCAGTACCGGCGGAGAGATGGTCAGCGTGCTGGCCGGCCGCAATCTCGAGCCGCGTATTCTCGAACAGCTCGAGGAGCACGTGAACAGCACCCACCCGGGCGTCGAGTTCGTCAGCTTCCCCGGGGGACAGGTAGGCGAGTTGCTGCAGGTGGGTGTCGAGTAGTGGTGACGCAGTAGTGGGTTCACAGGAAGGTCGGGTCACCGCGCCGTCGGCGACGCTGTCGGATTCGTTGGAGTCGATACTCGGTCCCAAGGCTGCCGACATGCTCGATGAGCAGATCCACGTGCAGACCGTCGGTGAACTGCTGCGGTACGTGCCCGATCGCTACGTCAAACAGGGCGACCTGTCGGGGGAGCGCAAACCCGAACCCGGGGAACGGTTGACGGTGGTCGCCCGGGTCGAGGACAACAAGACGATCCCTATCCGCAACTCGCGCAAGAAGATGGTCAAGCTCGTCGTCTTCGACGGCAAGTTCCGAATCGCCGTGACATTCTTCAACTCACCCTGGATCGCCGCCAAGCTGCCGAAGGGCTCGCGGGTGATGATGGCGGGGGAGGTCAAGTACTTTCGCGACGAACTCCAGCTGACCCATCCGAACTGGCTCAAGCTGCCGGAGGACGGAACATCTATCGAGGCAGACGACGCCGTCGGGTCGGTGCTGATGCAGGGTATCGCCAAGGCGTTGGCGACCGACGCCGGCGACGGCGACAGCTCGGACGGCACCCTGGATTTCTCCGACTTCCTGCGTGATGTGATCCCGGTTTACCGCGGGACGGCCAAGCTGCAGGCGTGGACCATCTGGCAATGCGTTCGAGCCGTTCTCGGCGAACTCGCGCCGATCGAGGATCCACTTCCTGACGACGAACGGACCCTGCGAGGACTGATCGGATCGGACGAGGCGCTGCGCAAGATCCACGTTCCGGAAGGTCAACACGACATCGATCAGGCCAGTGCCCGACTGAGATTCGACGAAGCACTGGCGCTCCAACTCGCGCTCGCGCAGCGTCGGCATGTGGATCGGGGAGCGACGGGACCGTCGTGCTCGCATGTCCCGGACGGTCTCGAGGACAAGCTGCTGAGCCGGTTGCCCTTCACACTCACCGACGGCCAACGTGTGGTGATCGATGAGATCACCGCCGACCTGCAGCCCCCGTACGGTGGGGACGCCGCCACGGTCGTGTCGCCGATGAGCAGGTTACTGCAGGGCGAGGTCGGTTCGGGTAAGACGTTGGTTGCTCTGCTGGCGATGCTCAGGGTGATCGACAACGGTTATCAGTGTGCGCTGCTCGCACCCACTGAAGTGCTTGCAGCGCAACATTTTCGAACCCTGGAGACGATGCTGGGTGGGCTCGCGAAAGAGGGTGAGCTCGAGGGGGAAGAGGGTGCGACCCGGGTCGCCCTGATCACCGGATCGATGAAGACGGCAGCCAAGCGCACCGCTTTGCTCGAGACCGTCACCGGCCAGGTGGGCATTCTCATCGGAACCCACGCGCTGCTGCAGGACAACGTCGACTTCTTCAATCTGGGTTTTGTCGTCGTCGACGAACAGCACCGCTTCGGGGTGGAACAGCGCGACACCCTGCGGTCCCGCGGCCGGGACGGTGTGGTGCCCCACCTGTTGGTGATGACCGCGACCCCCATCCCTCGGACGGTCGCCATGACGGTCTTCGGCGACTTGGAGACCTCAACCCTTCGAGAACTACCCCGGGGCCGCCAGCCGATCACCACCAGCGTGGTGCCCCGCGGCAATCCCAAGTGGGTGCAGCGGGTCTGGCAACGCGTCGGCGAAGAGGTCGAGGAAGGCCGCCAGGTCTACGTGGTGTGCGCACGCATCGGAGACGACGGGACGCCCGCAGGTCAGCGGTCGCAGCAGAAATCGTCAGAGGGTGCGGCCGAGCCGGCGACGGCCGCGGTGGACATGTTCAAGACCCTCAGCGAGGGGCCTCTCGGGGGGCACCGCATCGAGTTGCTGCACGGCAGGCTCTCGCCTGACGAGAAGAGCGAAGTGATGGCGGATTTCACCGCCGGACAGGTCGACATCCTCGTCTCCACGACAGTCATCGAGGTGGGCGTCGACGTCCCGAATGCCACCACCATGGTGATCGTCGATGCCGACCGATTCGGGGTCAGCCAGCTCCATCAGCTTCGTGGTCGGGTCGGCCGTGGTGGGCTGCCAGGATTGTGCCTGCTCATCACCGCATCCTCGGAAATGTCGCCGTCGATGGAACGGCTGCAGGCGGTTGCCGCGTCCAATGATGGGTTCGAGTTGTCGTATGTCGACCTCCGACAGCGAAGGGAAGGTGATCTGCTTGGTTCGCTCCAGTCCGGGCAGACCTCCTCGCTACGGTTCCTCTCGCTCCTCACCGACGGCGACCTCATCGAGGACACGCGGGCGCTTGCGGACGAGGTCGTGGGCGGCGACCTCACGCTCGTCGAACACAAGCCGATGGCGGCCCTCGTCGACTCGATCCTGGGTCCGGTACGCCTGGCGTTCCTGGACAAGTCCTGACGGCGTAGGTCTCTCGGGCCGCTGGTGGCTGCTGCTGTCGGTCTTCGCCGTCACCGCGACTCTCGCCGCGGGAGCGGAAGTGGTGTCGCACGAGGGAGGGGCGCCTTCTGCTGATGCACGACGAATGCTCGGGGAATTGGCGCTCGTGCCGGTCCTGGCGCAGCGCCCGGACGCGGCCGACTATGAGCGGAGTGCGTTCGGTCAGGCGTGGACCGACAACACCGACGCCGCCGGGGCGAACAACGGGTGCGACACCCGTAACGACATCCTGAACCGCGACTTGAACGACAAGATCCTCGCGGCGGTGGACAGTTGCACGCGTGGGGTCGCCTCGGGCGAACTGCGCAGTCCCTACAGCGGTCGCTGGATCGTGTTCAAGCGCGGCAAGGGTTCAGGTGCGAAGGTGCAGATCGACCACATCGTGCCGCTCGCGTACGCCTGGGCCATGGGTGCACGTACGTGGGATGCGGCGCTTCGGCAACGTTTCGCGAATGACCCTGCCAATCTGGTGGCCGTCGACGGTGAAGCCAACCAGGACAAGAGCGACTCCGCACCGGCGCGCTGGATGCCGGCCAACTCAGGCTTCCACTGCCAGTACGCGGTCCAATTCGTGACGGTGCTGCGGACGTACGGCCTCTACCTCGACCGGCCATCGGTGCCCGTGCTCCGGCGCGCACTCGAAAGATGCTGAGCTGGAACACAAACCCGGTCGGAGCGGGTCAGCCGGTCGTGGTGTCGAACGAGACGGCCGCCTCGCCGGTGTAGACGAGGAAGGTGAACGTCTCTTGCAGGTACAGGCTGACCGTCGAGGCGTCGTGGGAGTCGTAACCGATCGAGACATCCTGTCCGATGGTCAGATCGAAGTCGCCGCCGCGGGTGCTGAGGAGGAAGGCGGAGTCGATGGCAGGGGCCCAGATGATGTCCCCGTCGATCACGCGCTGCAGGTGCTGGATGATCGGATACCCATGGTTGGACGTCTCGTTCACCTTGAGCCAGACCTCGGCGCTGAGCGCCAGGGAGTACGGGCCCGCCACGGACGACAGCCGAAGTCGGCTCAGCGCCTGGCTGATCGCTTCGGGGTACTCGCGCACGTCGTCGGGGAGCTTGATGGGGTCACCCGGTGATTCGCTGCGGATACCGGTGATGCCGGCGGCCTGGTAGCCCTCGAACACGGCCCGGTCCTCGGCCTGGGCCAGTGTCCGGGCGGCGTCGATCACCGGGTCCCAGTCGGAGTCCTGCGCACCGCGATCGACGTTGTCGACGGCGTCTCGACTCACGATGAACGGCACCTTGAACTCGACGATGGATTGAGAGGTGCGGCTACTGGCCTGGATGCCCGCGACCGGCGCGTCGATGGGGTTGCGCTTGCCGGTGGTCACCGCGGCGAGTTCCAGTCCGAGAGGGCCGTTCACGTCCACGATGCGACGGGCGGCACTGTTGCGCTTGAACGATCGCGACGCCTCTTCTTCGATGGCCTCCCAGGCCGCCGTCGAGATGGGTGCTAGTTCGCGGTGCAGGTTGTTCATTTTTCCTCCGTCGTCAGCTGGCGACGCCGGTGTAGGGCGCCGATACGCAACGAACCCATGGTGGGTGCGGGTGGTGTGATGTCCGAGTCGGGCTCGACTGTGACATGGGCGGCTTCGCCGCGGGCTTCTGCGGTCGCGCCGCGGAACTCAGGTGGGTCGTCGAGAAAATCGATGGTGGGCACGAAATAGCGGCTGCCCGTGACTGCGGTGGAGAAGTCGAGGAGCCGGTCGTAGTTGCCTTCGGGCTTGCCGAGGAACATGTTTCGCAGCATTTCGTCGGTGACGTCGGGGCCGGCGGAGTAGCCGATGAAGTACGTTCCGTATTCGGCCTGCCCGACCCGCCCGAACGGCATGTTGTCGCGCATGATCTGCACCTGCTCACCCGCGTCGTCTTCGATGACGGTCAGCGCCGTGTGCGAGTTCGTGGGTTTTGTGTCGTCGTCCATCTAGATGTTGTCCGACTTCGACCTGCCGATGGACTGTTCCTGTTCTTCGGTCGTGAGCGCATTCCAGGCCGGCATGTTGTGCAGGTACTTCTGCACCAGGACATAGCTGCCGCCGGCGAAGTCGGGGTCCTCGTCGCCGGCGGTGACCGCAGCGACGGCTGCGGGGCCGTCCGGATTCTCGGTGCCGTCGACGAAGCCGATGATGTCGCGCATGTCGAAGTAGCGGAACCCGTGGACCTCGTCGACCACGCGGGCGGCGTCGCTCAGTTGCGAGGCGATCTGCGTGGCCAGTTCGAAACAGACATCCATGGTGCGGGCCCTGATGTGGAACAGCAGATCGCCCGGGGTTGCCGGTGCGCTGTGCACGGCGCCGTCCAAGGGCACGAACGGTGCGAGTCCGGTGGGGCGGGGCCCGCTGAACAGTCGGTCCCACGCGCGCGATCCGATCCCGACGACGCAGGTGGGCCGGGCGTCGGGGGCGCGCGAGGCCACTGAACGGATCAGGCCGGTGACGCCGGAGAGGAAGTCCCACGTGTCAGACTCGCCACCGGGTTCGATGGTCGCCACCAGGAAGATCGCAGCCTCAGTCAGCGGCGACAGGATCGGCTGTGGGGTCGGGCTGTCGATGGGTGAGATGAGCTTGACCTTCCGCCTGCTGTTGGACGTACTCGACAACATTATCTTCTTCGCGGCGCCCGCCGCCCCGCACCGCTGACCGCGGGTCGACTGCCTGCAGATCCCGTCGTGCCCGCACACGGGTCATTCGCCCCAACTCTGCTGGCACGCAGCCGCAAAGATCTCGTCAATACTTCACTCCCGACCTGTCGTCGCCGAATCGGACTGCGTAGAACGGAGCGGTGATCATTGATGAATGGTTCGGCGAGCACGATGTCCCCGTGGATTTCAGGGGTGGACGGCGATGACCCTCACCGCGATCCTGCCAACCCTGCGCGCGAGCATCCCCGATCCTCTGGACAAGGCCTTGTGGCCTGCGACCACGCTCGCAACCTTGACCGACGTAGTGATCGACGACGTGTCGATGTGCCATCTGGTCGAATTGTCGGGTACTCCTGCGGTCTACCGAAGCCGTACGTCGCCCGGAGTTGTCGTGGTGATGCGGGTGCTGGATGCGGCGACCACAGGCCACCGAACCCGTTCGCTGTCTGTCGATCCGATGATCGAAGGCGTCACTCCGATGTGGTCCGAACTCCGGTTGATCGGCCGGGTGTCGACGGCAAGAGTCGAGGCGACCGCTGTGTGTGAGGTGTCCGGTAGCCGATCTGGTCTGGTGATGTTGCCCGCTGACATCTCTCCAGGTGACATCGTCGTGGTGCCCTGCGCGGTGGACGGCGAGGATCTGCCTCGTCATCGATTCTCGGAGCCGGCGGATTCGGCGGTGGCGACATCGGGTGGCGGGTTAGGTTCGATGCATCCCGTGTCGGAAGGTGAGTAGATGTCGGTCAGTCCAGACGTGTTGGTGAGCCACGACGGCCCGATCACCACGATCAGCATCAACCGGCCGCAGCGTCGCAACGCTGTCGATGGCCCGACCGCGCAGGCTTTGGCCCAGGCGTTCCGTGACTTCGACAATGACGACGGAGCAGCCGTCGCAGTTCTTCACGGCGAGGGCGGAACCTTTTGCGCAGGAGCCGATCTGAAGGCGATCTCCTCAGGCGAGAGTGCGAACCACGTCGATCCCGACGGTGACGGGCCCATGGGGCCGACCCGAATGCGGTTGTCCAAACCGGTCATTGCGGCGATCGCCGGGCACGCGGTCGCGGGCGGTCTCGAGTTGGCGCTCTGGGCGGATCTGCGGGTCGCGGACGAAGATGCCGTTCTCGGAGTCTTCTGCCGTAGGTGGGGCGTCCCGTTGATCGACGGTGGCACCGTGCGACTGCCGCGCCTGATCGGGACGTCGCACGCGATGGACTTGATCCTGACAGGCCGGGAGGTTCGCGCGGACGAAGCGCTTCGGATGGGTCTGGTCAGTCGTGTTGCGCCGCAGGGTGACGTGTTGAGGTCGGCGAAGGAGCTGGCTCGCGAGATCGCCGCTTTCCCACAGACATGCCTGCGCCAGGACCGGTTATCGGTTCTCGAACAGGAGGGGCTCGACGAAACCGCCGCGATGGACAATGAGTTCCGGCGTGGCATGACGTCGTTGAGCGCCGATACCGTCGCCGGAGCGTCGCGCTTCGCGGGCGGTGCGGGTCGGCACGGGTCGTTCGACGCGTAGTCCGTCGATCAGGAAATTCGCGCCACCTGCACGCGGACGCGACAGTTGCAACCGGCGCGAACGTACGCAGGTGGCGCGAACTCACTGCGGACGTCCACGACACGTGAGCGTCGGTCACTGAGAACTCAGATGTCAGGACCACCTATCCTGGGACGATGAGTGCTCCTACCACCACTCCTGCTGACGTCGAGCAGATCGTGCGCACGCAGGCCACTGCGTCGAAAGCCGCCTCCCGTGTCCTGGCAGGCCTGACCACTGACCAGAAGAACCGCGTACTGCACGACGCCGCCGAGGCGTTGCTCGCACAGACCGGATCGATCCTCGCCGCGAACGCCGAAGATGTGGCCCGTGCTGACCTGGCGGGCACCGAGGCGAGCCTCATCGACAGGCTGCGTCTGACCGCAGATCGAGTCGAGGGAATCGCGGCCGGACTCCGGCAGGTTGCCGCGTTGCCGGATCCGATCGGCGACGTGATCCAGGGCAAGACGCTGCCGAACGGGATGCAACTCCGGCAGGTCCGAGTCCCGCTGGGCGTCGTGGGCATGGTCTACGAGGCCCGCCCCAACGTCACCGTCGATGCCTTCGGGATCGCGCTGAAATCGGGCAACGCGGCGCTGCTGCGGGGATCGTCGTCGGCCGCGAGTTCCAATGCCGAGCTGGTCCGGATTCTTCGAGACACCCTCACCGCCGCAGAACTTCCCGCGGACGCGGTGCAGTTGCTGCCGTCCGAGGATCGCGCGAGTGTCACCCACCTCATCCGTGCGCGCGGTCTGGTCGACGTCGTCATCCCGCGCGGTGGCGCAGGGCTGATCAAAGCGGTCGTCGAGAACGCGACCGTGCCCACCATCGAGACCGGTACGGGTAACTGCCACATCTACATCCACGCTGCTGCCGACCTCGACATGGCCGAGGATCTGGTGATCAACTCCAAGACCCGTCGCCCCAGCGTCTGCAACACCGCTGAAACGGTGCTGGTCGACCGGGCCATCGCCGAGACTGCGCTGCCGCGGCTGACCCAGGTGCTGCAGAGCGCCGGAGTGATCATCCACGGCGACGAGCCCGGCATGGTCCCGGCCACCGAACAGGACTGGTCCGACGAATACCTGAGCCTCGACATCGCGGTGAAGATCGTCGGCGGACTCGACGAGGCGGTCGACCACATCGATCGCTACGGGACGAGCCACACCGAGGCGATCATCACCGACGATCTGGCCGCCGCGACCGAGTTCACCAACCGCGTCGACGCAGCGGCCGTCATGGTCAACGCCTCCACCGCGTTCACCGACGGCGAGCAGTTCGGATTCGGCGCCGAGATCGGCATCTCGACCCAGAAATTGCACGCCCGCGGACCCATGGGTTTGCCGGAACTGACATCGACCAAATGGATCGCGTGGGGCAACGGGCAGACCCGGCCGGTGTGACCGACAAAGTCCAGGGCCAATCGATCAATTCTTAGGAGAACCAATGGGCGTACAGCCTAGTTTCACCGACGTGCCAGGCGTGCGCGAGACACTGGCCGGAGTCGGGTATCTGGCCGATGAGGCCACGTCGACATCGGTCTTCTTGGCGGACCGGCTCGGTAAACCGCTGCTCGTCGAGGGACCTGCCGGCGTCGGCAAAACGGAACTCGCCCGGGCGATCTCGCAGTCCACCAACGCCGATCTGGTGCGGTTGCAGTGCTACGAGGGCATCGACGAGGCCCGGGCACTCTACGAGTGGAACCACGCCAAACAGATCCTCGCCATCCAGGCGACCGGTCAGCGCGGCTGGGACGAGACGAAAGCCGACATCTTCTCCGACGAGTTCCTGCTCCCGAGGCCGCTGCTGAAGGCGATCTCGCAGCCCGGCCCCACGGTGCTGCTGATCGACGAGGTCGACAAGGCCGACGTCGACATCGAAGGTCTGCTCCTCGAAGTGCTCAGCGACTTCGCCATCACCATCCCCGAGATGGGCACCGTGGTCGCCGACCGCCGTCCCATCGTCTTGTTGACGTCCAATGCGACGCGCGAGCTCTCCGAAGCGCTCAAGCGCCGCTGCCTCTACCTCTACATCGACTTCCCCGATGCAGCCCGCGAGCGCGACATCCTCGCCAGCCGGGTCCCCGAACTCGACGAATCGGTGGCCAAGGAACTGGTCCGGATCATCGGGGTACTGCGCACGCTCGACATCCGCAAGAAGCCGTCGGTCGCCGAGACCATCGACTGGGCACACACGTTGCTTGCGCTGGGGGTCGGGGAGAAGCCCGGGTCGACAATCGACGAAGGCGTCATCGCTCGCACGCTCGGTGTGGTTCTCAAACACCGTCCCGATCTCGCGACCGCCCTCAAGGAACTGAAGCTCGGCTGACGCTCGTGAACACCCCGATCGTGAGTTCTCCGTTCATCACTCAACTCACCGGCTTCGTCGACGACCTGCGGGGCCGTGGAATCGTGGTGGGCCCGGCAAACCTGATCGACGCCGGACAGGCGACGTCGGTGCTGGATCTTCTGGATCGCAACAGCTTTCGCGAAGGCATGGCGTGCACGTTGCTGCACGACAATGGTCACCGTCGGGTCTTCGACGCGGTTTTCGATCTGTGGTTCCCGCTCGGCATGGGGGAGCGAAGCGGTGATCAGGACGACGCCTTCGCTCTCGACGCCGATGGGAACGTCGACATCGAGGCAGTGCGCGAGCGACTGGCCGAACTCCTCGCCGACGATTCCAAGGAGGCCGAGGCCGAACTCGCCTCATTCGCCGCAATGGCGGTTGCGCAGCTCGGCAGCTACCGATCCTCGCGCGGTCCGGCTTTTTCGACCTATCAGGCGATGTCGACGATCAACCCCCAAACCCTCATCGCACAGATCGCCGCCGCCATGGCCGGCTCGTCCGGTGTCGAGGACCGATCGGGAACCGAGCCGGTCTTCCGGCGCGCCGCTGCCGATCGCGTACGCCAATTCCGCTCGCTGATCGAGAGTGAGACCAAACGACGGATGGCCCAGCGCAACGGCCGGGAGCAGGTGTCGCAATATGCGGTGCCGAACCTGCCGGAGCGGGTCAACTTCTTGTCCGCCGGCGCCGCCGACCTCGCAGAGGTGCGCCGCACCATCGCACCGCTGGCGCGGTTGCTCGCCGCCCGACTTGAGGTACGGCGGCGACGCGCGCACCGTGGATCGATCGACGTGCGCAAGACACTGCGGGCTTCCATGTCGACGGGAGGCGTCCCGATCGATCTGGTGCGACGCAAACCCCGGCCGGGCCGCCCTGAGCTGGTGGTCCTGTGCGACGTCTCCGGCTCGGTGGCCGGGTTCTCGCAGTTCACCCTGCAACTCGTCTACGCCCTGCGGCAGCAGTTCTCGAAGGTTCGCGTGTTCGCGTTCGTCGACACGGTCGACGAGGTGACCGAGTTCTTCGACGGCCCTGACCTGGACTTCACGACCGCGGTGCGGGAGATGCTCAGCCAGGCCAGGTTGATCACCCGTGACGGTCACTCCGACTACGGGAACGCCTTCAGTGGCTTCGCGAGCGACCACCTGGATGCTCTCACCAGGCGCGGGGCGCTGCTGATCCTCGGTGACGGCCGGAACAACTATCACGATCCGAAACTCGATGCGCTGACCGAGATGGTCGACAGCACCAGACATGCCTATTGGCTCAATCCGGAGGCCGCCCGCAACTGGGATACGGGCGATTCGGTGGCCTCCACCTACTCCGGGGTGATCGACATGCACGAGTGCCGCAATGCGACGCAACTCGGCAAGGTGATCGCCAACCTGCTGCCCGTGTGAGCTGATCAGTAGACTCACTGCTCATGCCCGACACCACACCCGATACCCGAGTCTCGCGTGGTCGGCGCATCGGTGTGATGGGCGGGACGTTCGACCCCGTTCACAACGGTCACCTGGTGGCTGCGAGTGAGGTCGCGGACCGGTTCGACCTCGACGAGGTCATCTTCGTTCCCACCGGACGACCGTGGCAGAAGTTCAAGGCCGACGCAGGCGTGAGCCCGCCGGAGGACCGCTACCTGATGACGGTCATCGCGACGGCATCCAATCCGCGATTCTCGGTCAGCCGAGTCGACATCGACAGGGACGGGGACACCTACACCGTCGACACCTTGCGTGATCTGAAGGCCGTCAATCCCGACGCGCAGCTGTTCTTCATCACCGGCGCCGACGCGTTGGCGTCGATCCTGTCGTGGCAGGACTGGGAAGCGCTGTTCGAATTGGCGAGCTTCGTCGGGGTCAGCCGGCCGGGCTATGAACTGGGGGCGGCGCACCTCGAGCGGCACCTGAAAAAATTGCCGCCCGATACGTTGCACCTCATGGAGATCCCGGCGCTCGCGATCTCGTCGACAGACTGCCGCAAACGTGCTGAAGGCGGACGTCCGGTTTGGTACCTGGTACCTGACGGGGTGGTGCAGTACATCAGCAAACGAAAGCTCTACCAATCGAAAGGCATTTTGTGACAGCGTCATCCGAGGCGGTCTCCATCGCCACCGTGGCCGCCCATGCGGCGGCCGAGAAGTTGGCCACCAACGTCGTCGTGATCGACGTGTCGGAACAGCTGGTGATCACCGACTGTTTCGTGATCGCCTCCGCCGACAACGAACGTCAGGTCGCCTCCATCGTCGACGAGATCGAAGAGAAGCTGCGGGACGCCGGCACCAAACCGGTTCGCCGCGAGGGCACCCGTGAGGGGCGCTGGACGTTGCTCGACTACATCGACGTCGTCGTCCACGTCCTGCACGAGCAGGAGCGCGAGTTCTACGCCCTCGAGCGACTGTGGAAAGACTGCCCCGTCATCGACATCCCCGGCATCGAGTCCAAACCCCTCAGCAGCTTTGACGACGGCAGCGACGACGCGGCAAACCGGGAGGACGTTGGTGAGTGAGTCGCTCCGTCCCGACGGCCACGACTCCAGCGTCGAGCGGATGACGCCGGTCGTGCGACGTCTGCTGCTGCTCCGGCACGGGCAGACCGAGTACAACGCCGCCAGCAGGATGCAGGGGCAACTCGACACCGACCTGTCCGCGCTCGGCATCAAGCAGGCCGAAGCCGCGGCGAAGGTGCTGGCCGGTCGTGAACCGCGCCTGATCGTCTCGTCTGATCTGCGCCGCGCCCGCGACACCGCGGCAGCTCTGGCCGCACAGGTCGGGCTCGAGGTCGGCACGGACAAACGTCTGCGTGAGACCCACCTGGGGTTGTGGCAGGGCCTGACCCATCACGAGGTCGACGATCAGATGCCCGGTGCCCGGCGTATCTGGCGCGATGACGCGACCTGGCGGCCCCCGGAGGGCGAGAGTCGCACGGACGTCGCCACCCGCAGTGTGCCGGTCGTCGAGGAACTGGTCGCCGGACTGGGAGATTGGGGTCGCGGCGACAACGCCGACGCGCCGGTGGTCCTGGTGGCGCACGGCGGAGTGATCGCGGCGATGACCGCAGGCCTGCTGGGACTGCCGATCAGTCACTGGCCGGTGTTCGGGGGACTGGCCAACACGAGCTGGGTCCAACTCAGCGGGCACGGCGCCGACGACGAGACGACCTGGCGGCTCGACGTGTGGAACGCGTCCGCCGAGGTCGCGGACGCTGCCGTGCAATGACGGCACCGAAGCGTGATTCGCTGTTGGTGTTGTCGGACTCGCTCGCCTACTACGGACCCAAGGGTGGGCTGCCGGCCGACGACCCGAGGATCTGGCCGACGCTCGTCGCAGATGAACTCGGTCTCGAACTCGAGTTGTTCGGTCGTATCGGCTGGACCAGTCGGGACGTGTGGTGGGCCCTGACCCAGGACCCGCGGATCTGGGCCGCGGTCCCACGGGCCAAGGCGGTGGTCTTCGCGTTCGGCGGTATGGATTCGCTGCCCTCGCCCATGCCGACCGCCCTGCGGGAGCAAATCCGGTACATCCGGCCGCCGTGGCTGCGGCAGCGGGTACGTGATGGGTACGGCTGGCTGCAACCGCGGCTGGCGCCCACAGGATGGCCGCTCGCCCTGCCGCCGGCGCTGACCGGTGACTATCTGGGCAAGATCCACGAAGCCCTCGTCGCGATCCGTCCAGACCTTCCGGTCGTGGCCTGCCTACCGTCCACACACCGGAGTCCGTACTACGGAAACGTGCATTCGGGCAGGCCGAAAACTGTTGCGGCCATGACTACCTGGGCCGAAGATGCAGGGGTGCCGCTGATCGATCTGCTACCGCCGACCGCGGCACACTTCGATCGCGGAGAAGGTAACCCCGATGGCATCCACTGGGGATTCGGGTGCCACCGCGACGTCGCCGATCTTGTGCACGACGTCCTCGCGAGGACCCTGGCGTCTACCGTGGTGTCGTGACCGTCGTCATCGTCACCGACTCCTCGGCCCGCCTGCCTGCAGGGATCCGCGAGCGGTATCGCATCGAACAGGTGCCCATGCATGTCCTGACCGCCGACCGCGATCTGCTGGAGGACGTCGACGAGATCGGTCCGGAGATCTTCAACGATCCTCAGACGACCACGTCCGGGGTGACCCCCGCCGACCTCGAGGTCGCGTACGAGAAGGCGATCGAGGCCAGTGACGGCGACGGGGTGGTGGCCGTGCACCTGTCCCGGCGCTTCAGCGGTACCTGGGGTTCGGCCCGATTGGCCGCAGAGAAGTTCCAGGGACGCATCCGGGTCGTCGACTCCCGCACCGTCGGGCTAGGTGTCGGCTTCGCCGCCATCGCCGCGGCGCAGACCGCGGAGTCCGGTGCGGACATGGACCGCGTCTACGAATCGGCGATCAGGGTCGGTTCGACCACCGAGTGTCTGCTGTGCGTCCAGCAACTGGAAAATCTGCGTTCGAGTGGTCGCATAGGCGCGACCACCCGCCTGTTCGCATCCGCGTTGGCCATCAAACCCATACTGCGGGTCGTCGACGGTTCTCTGGTGCTCAAGGAGAAGCAGCGCACGATGTCGAAGGCCATCGCGAAGATGATCGACACGGCGGTCGAGGTCGCGCAGCGTCGGCCGGTCACCCTCGGGGTCCAGCACTGTGAGGCTCCCGAACTGGCCGCGGAGATCACCGAGGCGCTGCGGTCAAAACTCACCATCGAGTCGTTGGTCGAGTCCGATCTCGGTCCGGTCCTGTCCCGCCACGTGGGTTCCGGTGCGGTGGGCATCGCACTGACAACCTCACTGGGCCCGATCGACCTCGCCCCCGAGTAGTCCACAGTTCCGAAGTAGTCCACAGGTAGGGACCGGCATCCCGTATCAGCTGCCGTCTGGAGCGGAACGGCTCGCTAGGTTTTCGGCTATGAGTAGCAACCTGGACCGGTTGGCGGAGTCGGAACCGGAGCCGACCGGACCGCCGCAGCCCTCCACGCCCGACGCTGCCGTTCCCGCCTGGCTCGGGTCTGCGCAGTGGCTGCACGACAGCCCAGGGGACGACTCCGCCGCGGAACGCAGGTGGAGTGATGAGTCCATCGACGACCCCTTCGACCCCGAGTACCCGGACCCGGACGGACCGCTGCGCCGTCGGTGGCGGTCGACGCCTGCCGCGGCGATCGGTTTGGTGATCGTCGGCGTCCTGGCCACCCTGGTGGCGCTTTACACCGCCTTCGCCGACGGTGCGAGCGGCGCGGATGTACCTGTCGCATTCCCCGAGACCGCAGGCGCGGCAACGAGTTCGACGGCGAGCGTTCAGACAGCAGATCCGCCGGCAGAATTGGTGATCAGCGTGGTCGGACTCGTGCACCGGCCAGGATTGGTGCGACTGCCACCCCAATCTCGCGTCGCCGATGCGCTCGCAAAGGCAGGCGGTGCGAAAAACGGAGCCGACATCCTCAGCCTGAATCTTGCCCAGCCGCTGCGCGACGGGGATCAGGTTCTGGTCGGTTTGGCCGACCCGGCCGGTGGACCCCAGGTGCGTAGCGCTGTGGTCGCGGTCGATGGCGCCGGGGGAGCGCCGCGTCCGAGCGTCGGCACCACGACGGGTTCGCTCCCACCATCGGGCGCCGGCCAGGCGCGGGTCGACCTGAACACCGCGGCCGAAGCCGAGCTGGATACCCTGCCGGGAGTGGGTCCGGTGACCGCGGCCGCGATCATTGCCTGGCGAAACGCCAACGGCCGGTTCACGTCTGTGGATCAGCTGGCCGAGGTGGACGGCATCGGTCCCGCGCGTCTGGAGAAACTCAGGGACCGGGTCACGGTGTGAGCGCAGCCGTGGTGCCGGGCGCCACGACGCTAGATCTGCGGCTTGTTCCGGCGGCCTCGGCCGCCTGGCTCATCACGGTGACAGGAATCCTCGCACCGGTGAGCATCACGGCTGGACTTGCGCTGGTCGCGTCGCTCGTGACGATCGTTGTGGTGGCGTCGCTGGTGCAAGGTGCCAGAACGTCGATGATGCCCGTTCTTCTCGGAATCGGCGGCGTTGTCGCAGGTTTCGGCTGGGCCCTGGTGCTCCGTCAGCACCATCTCGAACTGAACCCGTTGGCGGACAGCACCATTCTTGGAAGCAAGGTCACGGTAGGGCTGCGGGTGACCGACGATCCGAGGGCCATGGCGCGCACGGATCGGGTGGTGATCGCGGTCACCGTGACCTCGGTTCGCCGGCAGGAGGTGTCGAAGGCGGCGGCGACGGTGCTCGCCCCTGCTGACGGCTGGATGGATCTGGTCCCGGGGCAACACCTGTCGGCGCTGGTGACAGTGTCGGAGCCGCGCCGACCAGACCTCACTGTCGCGACGCTGACTGCCTCGGGGCCGCCGTCGCAGGTGCGCGCTCCACCCTGGTATCAACGGGTCGCGACGTACGTGCGAGGCCAGTTCCGGGAGCTGGCCTCCCGTGCGCTCGGAGCGCCGGAATCAGGCCTGCTCCCGGGATTGGTGCTCGGCGATGTCTCGGCGCTCGACGAGCAGGTGAAGGAGGACTTCCGGACCGCAGGACTTTCGCACTTGACCGCGGTGTCCGGTGCCAATTTCGCGATCATCATCGGGGCGCTGTTGCTGACGGTGCGGGCGCTCGGGGCGGGGCCGCGCACGGCGGTGGCCGTGACGGGGGTCGTGATCGTGATCTTCGTGATCCTGGTGCGGCCCAGTCCCAGCGTGGTCCGTGCGGCGGTGATGGGCGCAGTCGGGTTGGTGGCGCTGCTGGTCCGCAGGCGTGCGCAGGCCATGCCGGCGTTGTGCGCCGCGATCGTCATCCTGCTGCTGGTGTGGCCGGCGTTCGCGGTCCAGCCGGGGTTCATCCTGTCTGTCGTCGCCACCGCTGGACTGATCGTCATCGCGCCGGTGATCGTCGAATGGCTGCGGCGCCACCATGTCCCGCGGGGGTTCGCCGAAGCCCTCGCGGTGGCGTTCGCGGCGCAACTGGTGACCACACCCGTGGTCGTGTTGTTCAGTGGCAGGCTCAGTCTGGTCGCCGTGGTCGCGAACCTGGCCGTGACGATCGTCGTCGCGCCCATCACCGTGCTGGGCACCACAGCGGCGGCTGTCAACCTCGTCTGCCCGCCGGTGGCGTTCCTGTTGGTCCGGTTCATCGGTCCCGAACTGTGGTGGATGGTGTTCGTCGCGCAGAAGTGCAGTTCGCTACCACTGGCGACGGTGACCCTGTGGTGAGCGCGGGGTCGCCTGCTCGTGGTGCGGGTGGGGGTGTCGCCGGGTTCTGGCACCATGACGACTGTGAACAGCGTGCATCTGGTCCTCGGCGACGACGAATTCCTGGCCGAACGTGCGACGGGTGGCATCGTCGCCGCAGTCCGGGCGACGGTCTCCAACCCAGAGGACATCCCGGTGACGAGACTGCGGGCGGGAGACGCGACGGCGCCCGAACTGGCGGAGTTGCTGAGCCCGTCCCTGTTCGCCGAGGACCGAATCATCGTTCTCGAGGCCGCAGCTGAGGCGGGCAAGGAACCTGCCAAGCTCGTCGCCGAGGTGGCGGTCGGCCCGCCCGAGGGCGTCACCCTCATCATCGTGCACTCAGGTGGTGGCCGGGCGAAGTCGATGGTTGGCGCGCTTCGGAAGAGCGGTGTCGAGGAACATGATTGTGCAAGCCTCAAAGGCAGTGCACGTGCCGACTTCGTCAGAAGCGAGTTGCGCCGGCATGGGGTCAAAGCGGGGCCGGACGTCATCGAGAAGATCCTGGAGTCGGTGCGAGCCGACCTGCGTGAGTTGGCGTCGGCCTGCAGTCAGCTCGCGGCCGACACGGACGGCAAGGTCGACGTGGCGGCGGTCGCGCGCTACTACTCGGGGCGTCCCGAGATCACCGGCTTCGAAGTGGCAGACAAGGCGGTGACGGGCGATCGGGCGGGCGCCCTGGAGTCGCTGCAGTGGGCGCATCATCACGGCGTCGCGCACGTGCTCCTCGCCGATGCCCTCGCCGAAGCGGTGCACTCCATCGCCCGCGTCCGTGGTGTGGGTCGCATGGATCAGTACGCCGCCGCCTCAGAACTGGGCATGCCGCCGTGGAAGGTCAAGAAGGTGCAGGGGCAGGCGTCGGCATGGGATTCGGATTCGATCGCCAAAGCGATGTCCGTGGTGGCCACGCTCAACGGTGAGGTCAAGGGTCAGGCGGCAGACGCCGACTACAGCCTGCAGCGAGCGGTCGCGGCTGTCGCTGATCTGCGTCCGTCGCGCCGGCGATGACACCAGTTCCCCGAAGTCGGAGGATCTGCCATTCCCTCCGACTGTTGTCAGTTCCTCCGGTTGGAGCGGGAGGATGTGGCCGATGTCGGAGGAAGTGCGACATCCTCCGATTTCAGCAGGCGCGGGAGTAGCCGCACGACAAACGCCGAACACCCCGGGTGACTGCGTGGGAGTCTCCGGGGTGATCGGTAACTGTCAAGTTATGGGTGCCCGGTCACGGGCAGGTAGATCAGAGCTTGTTGAGCGAGAGAGCCATCGCCGACTTCTTGTTGGCGGCCTGGTTGGCATGGATGACGCCCTTGCTGGCAGCCTTGTCGAGCTTCTTGCCGGTGCTGACCAGGAGCTCGGAAGCCTTGTCCTTCTCGCCGGCGGAAACAGCCTCGCGGAATGAGCGGATCGCGGTACGCAGCGACGACTTGGTCGACTGGTTACGCAGCTTTGCAGCCTCGTTGGTCTTGTTCCGCTTGATCTGGGACTTGATGTTTGCCACGCGTGTATTTTCCTTAACTTCAAAGACAATGGTTTCCCGCGAGTCGAGGCCGGAGACAGAGCTCGACCGTTGACTCAGCGCCAGCGGATAACGTTACCAGTCGCACCGATGCCGACCCAAATCCCGACTCTGGCGACCCGGGGGATCTGAGGCAATCCTGCGCTCGGGACTGCCGAGAGCAGCCACTTGCGGCAACATGTGTCACATGAGTGCCGCAACAGCAGCAGGGTCGAAGCGCGCCGCGGGTGCGCGTGCCACGACCGCCAAGGTGTCAGGTGAGACGAAGAACGGCAAGAAAAAGCCTGCCAAGGTTGCCGGGTCGCAAAGTGGAGGGAGCACCACCCCGGCGAAACGCGGCCCTACCAAAGCTGACGGCCGGCCGGCCGCGGCGTCGGGAATCTTCAACGGTTATGCCACCGGTCCGTACGGGGCCGCCTACGACGAGATGTTCGATCACGCTGATGTGCGCGGTCCGTACAAAGGGATTCACAAGGCACTGGGCAGCTATGACGGGGCTGACCTGGAAACCCGGGTCGACGCACTGGGTCGCGCGTTCATCGACCAGGGCATCACGTTCTCCCACTCGGGACAGGAACGTCCCTTCCCGCTCGACGTCGTCCCGCGAGTGATCTCGGCCGGCGAATGGGCGAAGCTCGAACGCGGCATCACCCAGCGCGTGAAAGCTCTGGAGATGTTTCTGGACGACGTCTACGGGGAGCAGGAGATCTTGCGCGACGGGGTCGTTCCGAAACGACTCATCACCTCGTGTGAGCACTTCCATCGCCAGGCGATGGGCATCAAGCCGCCCAACGGTGTGCGTATCCACGTGGCCGGGATCGACCTCATCCGCGACGAGCACGGTGATTTCCGGGTGCTCGAAGACAACTTGCGTTCACCGTCAGGCGTTTCTTACGTGATGGAGAACCGTCGCACCATGGCCCGGGTCTTCCCGGATCTGTTCGCCTCACACCGGGTCCGGGCGGTGGGCGACTACTCGACGCACCTGCTGCGCGCACTCCGGGCCTCGGCGGCCTTCAACGAGGCGGACCCGAACATCGTGGTCCTCACGCCCGGTGTGGCCAACTCGGCCTACTTCGAACATTCGCTCCTCGCCCGCCAGATGGGCGTCGAGCTCGTCGAAGGTCGAGACCTTTTCTGCCGCGACAACGTCGTCTACATGCGGACCACCGAAGGTGAGCAGCGCGTTGACGTCATCTATCGCCGCATCGATGACGACTTCCTCGATCCCATGCAGTTCCGCCCCGACTCCATGCTCGGCGTGGCCGGATTGCTCAACGCCGCGCGCGCAGGAAATGTCGTGATCTCCAGCGCGGTCGGCAACGGCGTCGGCGACGACAAGCTGACCTACACCTACGTGCCGGAGATCATCGAGTACTACCTCGGCGAGAAACCCAGTCTCGGCAACGTCGACACGCTGCGCTGCTGGCTCGACGACGAGCGCGAGGAGGTTCTCGATCGCATCGACGAACTCGTCGTCAAACCCGTCGAGGGTTCGGGTGGATACGGCATCGTGTTCGGCCCCGACGCCACGGCCGACGAGCTGAACGTGCTGGCGCGCAAGATCCGACTCGATCCGCGTGGCTGGATCGCCCAGCCCGTGGTGCAGCTGTCGACGGTTCCGACGAAAATCGGCGGCAAACTCGCGCCGCGGCACGTGGACCTGCGGCCGTTCGCCGTCAATGACGGTGAATCGGTGTGGGTGTTGCCGGGTGGACTGACGCGAGTCGCCTTGCCGGAGGGTTCTCTCGTGGTCAACTCCAGCCAGGGTGGCGGATCGAAGGACACGTGGGTGCTCGCGTCCCGGACGTCGGCCGAGGAGCGTGAACTCTCGGGCGAAGAACTGGTGAGCAGTGATGCCTTGCAGGCCCCGAGTACCCCGACCGAACAGGGCCCGGACACCTCGTCGCAGCAGGAACAGCAACAGCAACAACAACAGCAGCAGCAGGGTGGTGTGCGCCGATGATGCTCGCCCGTAACGCCGAATCGCTCTACTGGATCGGGCGCTATGTCGAGCGCGCTGACGACACCGCGAGGATCCTCGACGTCGCAGTACACCAACTGCTCGAAGACGCCACCGTCGATCCTGACCGTCGCTGTCGACTGGTGCTGCAGGTTCTCGGGATGGAACTGCCGCCCGAGGACGAGGAACTCGACGCGTGGTCGCTCACCGATCGAGTCGCCTATTCGAAGAACAAGCCGGGTTCCATCGTCGACAATGTCGGACAGGCACGCGAAAATGCCCGTGGTGCAAGAGAAGTCACCTCAAGTGAGATGTGGGAGTGCCTGAACACCACCTACAACGGTCTCGGTGACGCCGAACGTGCAGCTCGCAAACTGGGCCCCTACGAGTTCCTGGCGTACGTGAAGAACCGGGCCGCGATGTTCGCCGGTCTGGCAGACGCCACCCTGAGCCATGACGACGGATATCGTTATCTGCTCCTCGGTCGTTCGGTGGAGCGCGTGGACATGACGATCCGAATGCTGTTGTCGCGTGCGGGGGACCGGTCGGGCTCACCGGCGTGGGTCACCGTGCTGCGGTCGGCAGGTGCCCACGACACCTATCTGAGGACGTATCGCGGTGCCCTGGACGCCACGAGGGTCGTCGAGTTCATGTTGCTGGACAGACTCTTTCCGCGGTCGGTCTTCCACGCGATCAGTCTGGCCGAGCAGCAGCTCCTCGAACTGGACAACCGGCCGAGCCGGGTCGGCGCGCAGGCCGAGGCGCAACGTCTGCTGGGCCGCGCCCGAAGCGGCCTCGAGTTCATGCAACCGGGAATGCTGTTGGACGACTTGCAGCCACGGCTGATCGACCTCCAGGAAACCTGCCGCGAGGTCAGCGAGGCGGTGACCGCCCAGTACTTCCACGTGTCGCCGTACGTCGCGTGGGCCGACGCCTCGGCGAGCGATTCCGTCGACCGATTCATCGAGGAGAGTGAACTGTGAGCTGGCGCCTGAGGGTCGTGCATTCCACCGGTTTTGCCTACAACGCGGCAGTGACCTCGTCGTACAACGAAGCCCGGCTCACGCCACGCAGCGACGCCCGGCAGAACGTGATCATCAACCGGGTCGAGACGATCCCGGCGACGAGGTCGTACCGCTACACCGACTACTGGGGAACCGCCGTCACCGCATTCGACCTCCACGCCCCTCACGAAGAGCTCGAGGTGTCCGGGTTGTCGGTGGTCGAGACCGAGCCCGACGAGATGCCGACCGAGGAAGAACAGGTCGACTGGGAGGGCCTCGGCGCCTACGCGGTGCTCGATCGTTACGACGAGGTGCTGAGCAACACCGGATACGTCCCGAACAGCAGGCAGCTGGCGCAGATCGCGAAGCGTCTGACCAAGGGCATGAATCCACAGGATGCGGTCCTGGCCGTCTGTCAGTGGGTGCATCAGGAGATGGAGTACGTGCCCGGCACCACCGGCGTGCACACCTCGGCGGTCGACGCCTGGAAAGAGAAGAAGGGCGTCTGTCAGGACTACGCCCACCTGTGCCTGGTCCTGTTGCGGAGTCTGGGAATTCCGTCCCGCTACGTCTCCGGGTACCTGCACCCGAACCGCAAGGCGACGATCAATCGGACGGTCGAGGGCCAGAGTCACGCCTGGATCGAGGCCTGGACCGGCGGGTGGTGGGGCTATGACCCGACGAACGACGTGTCGATCTCCGAGCAGCACGTGTCGGTCGGTGTCGGTCGCGACTACTCGGATGTCACGCCGCTCAAGGGCATATACACGGGCGCCGGCGCCAAGGATCTCGAGGTGAAGGTCGAGATCACGCGGCTGGCCTGAGCGCCAGCAGTGGAATCTGGTTGGGTTTAAGGCGGCGCTGCCGGTCGGCGGTCTGTCAGTGTCGTGTAATGACCACTGCAGCAAAACAATCCGTAGTTCCCTTTTGTCGTGTCCGCCACCGGCACCGGGGTCGCCCAGCATCTGGTGACATCAGGTAAGGGCCACGAGTTCAGAACTGACGCCTACCCGGCTTTCGGTGGCAAGGACGAGGCCCCGAGTCCGCTGTTCTACGCTCTCGGTGCCCTGACCTCCTGCAACCAGGTGACTGCGTCGCTGGTCGCGAAGGACCTTGAATCTCGTTGGGCGAGTTCTCATTCGAGGTCCAAGGTGATCTCGACACCGCGGTCTTGGTGCAGGGCGCCGACGGCAACGCAAACTTCGACAAGGTGACCGTGCGGGCCACCGTCGAATCGGACGCGACCGAGCAGCAGTTCGCCCAGTTCGTCGCCGAAACCGAGCGGCGCTGCCCGGTCAGTCAGTTGTTCGTCCGCAGTGGACTGGAGTTCGTCAACGAGTGGACGCAGGCTCCGCTGGCCTGATCGCCTCGGCTCATTGCCAGTTGTAGCTACGCCGCAACACGTCGGCGACGCCATCGAACTGACCGCGGGGCAGGATCGCGCCCTCGCGGCGCATCCCGCTCTCCGGGATGTCGAGGACGCGGTCGAGCCTGACGAAGCTCTCGCGATGCTCGCGATCCCAGTCGCCGGTGCCGATGCTGACCCAGTTGCTGTCGTCGCGGCGATGGCCCTGGCTCGAGAGCATCAACCCGAGGACGTTGGCGCCGTCGCGGCCGACCACCAATACGGGGCGATCCTTGCCCTGGCCGGCGTCTTCTTCGAATTCGACCCAGGTCCAGACGATCTCGCCCGGATCCGCGGCGCCGTCCAGGGCGGGGGAGTACTCGATGCGGCGGGCCCGGTTGCCGGTGGGTGCACTGCGTGACGGTGCCGGCGGGGCCGTTCGCCGGGATGGCGCGCTGCTCGACTTCGTCATTTCCCGAAGTAGGCGCGGACCGTGTTGGCGGACCAGTGACATCGCGAGCGAGGTGAATTTTCCAGCCATTCCGACAGCCTATGCACCGACCCCGAAGAACTCGATGACGGCGTCGGCGGTGATCACCGGCGCGCCGGAACGGTCCGGCTTGAGGTCGTGGCCGACCTTCGGCAGGTCGATCAGGCGGGTCGGCGCCTTGATGAGGGCGAGTGCGGCGGTCAACTCGTCGGTGGAGCCGAACGGATCGCTGACCCCGTGCACCACCAGCGTCGGACGACTGATCGACGGCAGATGTTCGGTGCGCAGGCGGTCGGGTTTGCCGGGTGGGTGCAGCGGAAACGACGTGAGCAGCAGCCCGTCGGCGATGTCGGCGTTCTCGGCCACCGCCATCGAGGCCTGCCTGCCGCCGTAGGAGTGTCCGCCGACGATGAGCGGACCGGTTGATTCCTCACGAAAGGCCTCACACGCGGCGACGATCCCGGCGCGATCGGCGGCGGCGCCGGACGGGCTCGGCGGGCCCTTGGGTCGTTTCTGCCGGTAGGGCAGATCGATCCGCGCCGTCGCCACACCGCGGTCACTCAGGGCTTCCGCCATCGCCCGCAGGATTGTCGCATTGTGGTTACTGCCGGCCCCGTGGGCCAGCACAACTACTGCGACGGCGTCCCCCGCCGGTCGATGCAGTGCCCCGACCACGCCTTCGGAGTCCCATTCGATGACGGCCATGTTCTCACGCTAACCCGTGTCCGGACGCACCGAATAGCAGGCGCGGGCCCGGGTCATGAGAAACTGAGGGTCACGCGTTCCACACGAGGAGTGAGTTCAATTCCCAGGCTTTCCGATACCACGTTCACTGATCCGGCCAAGATCAGGAACTTCTGCATCATCGCCCACATCGATCACGGCAAATCGACGTTGGCCGATCGGATGCTCCAGGTCACCGGGGTGGTCGAAGGCCGCGACATGCGAGCTCAGTATCTCGACCGCATGGACATCGAGCGCGAACGCGGCATCACGATCAAGGCACAGAACGTCCGGCTGCCGTGGAACGTCGACGGCACCGACTATGTGATGCACCTGATCGACACCCCCGGACACGTCGACTTCACCTACGAGGTGTCGCGTGCCCTCGAGGCGTGTGAGGGCGCGGTGTTGCTGGTGGACGCTGCCCAGGGCATCGAGGCGCAGACCCTGGCCAACCTGTACCTGGCCCTGGACAAAGACCTGACGATCATCCCGGTCCTCAACAAGATCGACCTGCCCGCCGCAGACCCCGACCGCTACGCCGCGGAGATCGCGCACATCATCGGCTGCGAACCCGGCGACGTCTTGCGGGTGTCGGGTAAGACCGGCGTCGGCGTCACCGAACTGCTCGACGAAGTGGTCCGGCTCATTCCTCCGCCGGTCGGCGACTCAGACGCCCCGGCGCGCGCGATGATCTTCGACTCCGTCTACGACACCTACCGCGGTGTCGTGACCTACGTCCGCGTCGTCGACGGCAAGATCGTGCCACGCGAGAAGATCAAGATGATGTCGACGGGAACGACACACGAGTTGCTCGAGGTGGGCATCGTCTCACCCGATCCGAAGCCCTCGAAGGGCCTCGGTGTCGGCGAGGTCGGCTACCTCATCACCGGTGTCAAGGACGTTCGTCAGTCCAAGGTCGGTGACACGATCACGTTGGCGAAGAACGGTGCCACCGAGCCGTTGACCGGCTACCGCGAACCGCGTCCCATGGTCTACTCCGGCTTGTACCCGGTGGACGGTTCCGACTACCCGGTGCTGCGCGAAGCGCTGGACAAGCTCCAGCTGAACGACGCCGCACTGGCTTACGAGCCGGAGACCTCGGTGGCTCTCGGGTTCGGTTTCCGCTGCGGATTCCTGGGGCTGTTGCACATGGAGATCAGCCGGGAACGGCTGGAGCGCGAGTTCGGGCTCAACTTGATCTCGACCGCGCCGAACGTCGTGTACCGCGTGGAGATGGAAGACGGCGCCGAGCACGTCGTCACCAACCCGTCGGACTGGCCGGAGGGCAAGGCCCGCAACATCTACGAACCCATCGTGAAGACGACCGTCATCGCGCCCAGCGAGTTCGTCGGTTCGATCATGGAACTGTGCCAGTCCCGCCGCGGTGAACTCGGTGGAATGGATTACCTCTCGGAGACGCGCGTCGAACTGCGGTACACGCTGCCGATGGCAGAGATCATCTTCGACTTCTTCGACTCACTGAAGTCGCGCACCCGCGGTTATGCCAGCCTCGACTACGAGGAGGCGGGTGAACAGATCTCGAGCCTGGTGAAGGTCGACATCCTGTTGCAGGGCGAGGCGGTGGACGCGTTCAGCGCCATCGTCCACAAGGACGGCGCCGCCGGATACGCCAACAAAATGACGACCAAGCTCAAAGAGCTGATCCCGCGCCAGCAGTTCGAGGTGCCGATCCAGGCGGCCATCGGATCGAAGATCATCGCCCGCGAGAACATCCGCGCGATCCGTAAGGACGTGCTCGCCAAGTGCTACGGCGGCGACATCAGCCGTAAGCGCAAGCTGCTCGAGAAGCAGAAGGAAGGCAAGAAGCGGATGAAGACGATCGGCCGCGTGGAGGTCCCGCAGGAGGCGTTCGTCGCCGCGCTGTCCTCTGACGCTGCAAGCGACAAGCCGAAGGGCAAGTAGCGACACTAGGATCGGCTTCATGTCTTCGAACCCGGTTCTCGCCCCGAGCCCGCATCTGCACGGCCTGCCTGATTTCCCGTCGATCAGCGACGACGACTTCTTGCCTGCTTTCGACGAGGCGATGGCCGCACACCTGCGGGAGGTCGAGAAGATCGCGGGTGACAAGGCGCAGCCGACGTTCGCGAACACCATCGAAGCGCTCGAGACCAGTGGTCAGTTGCTCGCACGGGCGGCCGGCATCTTCTTCAATCTCAGTGGCGCTGACACCAACCCGGAGCGCAACGCGATCTCCACGGTGCTCGCGCCGAAGTTGACCGCGCACGGCAACACCATTGCGCTGCATCCAGGCTTGTTCGCCCGGATCAACACCCTGTTCGAGGACCGGGAATCCCTCGATCTCGACGAGCCGTCACTACGATTGCTCGAGAAGCGGCACCGGGGATCGATCCGCGCAGGCGCAGGCCTCGACGCGGCGGAACAGGTCCGGATGAGGGAGATCTCCGAACGGCTGGCGACGCTGACCACCGCATTCGGGCAACGGATTCTCGACGACAGCAACGACTCGGCGGTCTTCGTCGACGACGTGGACAAGCTCGCCGGCCTCTCGTCCGGACAGATCGCCGCTGCACGCCGCTCGGCGGCCGAAGCGGGGCACGAGTCCGGGTACCTGCTCGCCATCGAGTTGCCGACGAGTCAATCCACCGTGACGTCGCTCGAAGACCCGGAAACTCGTCGACGAGTCTTCGATGCGTCGGTGAACCGTTGTGCGCGAGGCGGTCCGCACGACACCCGGGAGATGGTTCTCGAGATCGTCCGGCTCCGCGCCGAACGTGCCAGGTTGCTCGGTTATCGCGATCACGCCGAGTTCGTCATCGCCGAGGAGACCGCACCGAGCCCCGAAGCAGTCGAAGATCTGCTGACCGACTTGATGTCGTCGGCGATGCGTGCGGGTGGACGTGAACTCACCCGGCTCGCGAAGGACGTCGGTACGGACATCGGGCCCTCCGATCTCACGTACTGGTTGGCCAAGGACGAGCAGCAACGCTCAGCGGTCCCGCTGGGTGGGTTCTCCGACTACCTCGAACTCGACAGGGTGCTCACCCAGGGTGTGTTCTTCGCTGCCGGTCAGCTCTACGGCCTGCGGTTCATCGAGCGTGCAGGCCTGCCGACGTATCACCCGGATGTCCGCGTATGGGAGGTCTTCGATCGGTCGGACACGTCCATCGGTCTGTTCCTCGGTGACTTCTTTGCCAGGCCCAGTAAACGGGGTGGCGCATGGATGAACAATTTCATCGACCAGAGTCTGCTGCTCAAGAGCAGGCCCGTCATCGTCAACGTTCTCAACCTCACGAAACCCGAAGCGGGACAACCGTGTTTGCTCACGATGGACCAGTTGACGACGCTGTTCCACGAGTTCGGTCATGCCCTGCACGGACTCCTGTCCACCGTCCGCTATCCGTCGCAGTCAGGGACTTCGGTGCCCCGTGACTTCGTCGAATTCCCGTCGCAGGTGAACGAGATGTGGGCGCTGCACCCGAAGGTGTTGCAGCAGTACGCCAAACACCATGAGACAGGTGCCCCGATTCCTCAGGAACTGGCGGATGCCGCCCGTGCCAACGCCGATGTGGAGTCCGCGCACGGGACCATCGAGTACCTGGCGGCGGCGATCCTCGACATGGCGTGGCACCGGGTCACGGTCGAAGACGACATCACCGACGTCGAGGCCTTCGAGAAAGCTGCGTTGACGAAGGCCGGAGCCTCGGCCGAGCTCATCCCGCCGCGGTACCGGAGCTCGTACTTCTATCACATCTTCGGCGGTGGGTACTCGGCCGGGTACTACTCGTACATCTGGTCCGAAGTCCTCGACGCGGAAACCGAACAGTGGTTCCTGACCGGTGGCGGCTTGTCGGCAGAACTGGGTCAGCGATTCGCCGAGACCACCCTGTCCCGCGGCGACAGCGTCGATCCGATCGTCGCGCATCAAGAACTGCTGGGTCGCCCCGCCGAGATCGAGCCCCTGCTACGCCGCCGAGGGCTGCTACCCACCTGATCCCGCCGTCGAGCGGGCCGATATCACCGCCGACCGTGCCGATATCACCGTCGAGTGTGCCGAAAGTAGCTCGACGGGAACTAGTTTCGGAAGAGGCCTGCAGCGATCGCGGCCAAAGCAGCGTCCGCCGCTCGTTCCGCATCGGCCGGGGTGAGTCGTTTTGTCGTGGTGAGAAATTGGTAGTAGAGAGGTGCCGAGACCTGTCGGATGGCCGACTCCGAGTTCGTTCCCTCGGGGGCATCGCCACGAGAGATGGCGTCGGTGACGCATGGCGCCCATTCCGCCACTCGGGTGTCGTAGAAGTGCTCCAACGCCGAAGCGGTGACGGGGTCGCACGTTGCTGCGGCGATCATCGCCTTGAACAGCGGTCCCTGGCGTTCGTCTGACAGGGTTCTGTAAACCAGTGCTGCGTTGGCGTGCAGATCGCCTGACAACGAACCGGTGTCCGAGCGGGGCGAGGACTCGGCCGCCATCTCCGACAGCAGGTCTGTGACCAGGTTCGCCGCTGACCCCCACCGCCGATAGACCGTCGTTTTTCCGACACCGGCGCGCACGGCGACGTCGGTGAGGTCGAGTCCCGACAATCCGGATGCGGCCATCACATCGCCCGCTGCGCGAAGGACCGATGCTCGGACGGCGGCGGTTCGCCCGCCGGGTCGGGTGGTTCCGGGTTCGGTCATCCATCGAGTGTAACGGGAAGATAGTTCCTTTAGTGCGCTGGACGTGCTACGTTCGTCTAACGGGAAACATGTCCCATTAAAGGAGTTGTGATGGAGTATCGGCGGGTAGGTCAGTCAGGTCTTGTCGTGTCCGAATTGAGTTTTGGCGCAGGCACATTCGGCGGGGCGGGTGAACTGTTCGGTGCCTGGGGTGACACCGGGGTCGAACAGGCCAAAACAATCGTCGGCCTCTGTATGGATGCCGGGATCACCCTTTTCGACACCGCGGACGTGTACTCGGCGGGAGCGTCGGAGGAAGTTCTCGGCGCGGCCCTGGAAGGCCGCAGGGATGACGTGCTCATCTCGACGAAGGCGAGCCTGCCGACCGGCGACGGCCCCTTCGATGCGGGATCGTCACGATCGCGCCTGATCCGGGCTGTCGAACTCGCGCTGCGTCGGCTTCGGACCGATCGTATCGACTTGTTCCAGTTGCACGCCTTCGATGCCCGGACGCCGATCGACGAGGTGCTCGGCACGCTGGATCTGCTGCAGAGACAAGGCAAGATTCGATACACGGGTGTGTCGAACTTTTCCGGTTGGCAACTGATGAAATCGCGCGCAATTGCTGAACGACAACGATTCTCGCGTTACGTGGCGCATCAGGTGTATTACTCACTGATCGGCCGAGACTATGAGTGGGAGCTGATGCCGCTCGCCGCCGAGGAAGGTGTGGGAGCACTCGTCTGGAGTCCCCTCGGGTGGGGACGGCTGACCGGGAAGGTCCGACGCGGACAACCGATTCCAGAAGGCAGCCGGCTCCACGCCACGGCCGCTGCCGGACCGCCGGTGGACGACGATGTGCTGTTCTCGGTGGTCGACGTTCTCGCAGCCATCGCCGAGGAGACAGGCCGCACTGTCCCTCAGGTCGCCCTGAATTGGCTGTTACGTAGGCCGACGGTGTCGTCGGTGATCATCGGGGCGCGCGACGAGCACCAACTGCGGGACAATCTGGGAGCCGTGGGCTGGGAACTCGACCCCGAGCAGATCGCCCGTCTCGATGTCGTGAGCGCCAGAGACGCCCCGTATCCGTATTTTCCCTACCGACGCCAAGCAGCGTTCGCCCAGCTCAATCCGCCCCTGGTGTGACCGTATGCTCCGATCTTGGTGGGTTTTGGCGATGCTGACCTGCGGGAATGCTCGCCAGAACCCACCAAGATCGGGGCGGGAGTCAGTTTGCGGGGATGAAGGTGCCGTGCCCCTGAGCTTCTTCGGCACGGATCACATGCATGACCGCGTTGATCAAGGCCAGGTGGGTGAACGCCTGAGGAAAGTTCCCCAGGTGGCGACCGGTGTGCGGTTCGATCTCTTCGGCGTAGAGCTTGAGTGGGCTGGCGAACGACAGCAGCCGTTCGCACAGCACCTTGGCGCGGGCCAGTTCGCCGATCTCGACCAGCGCGGACACCAACCAGAACGAACAGATCGTGAACGTGCCCTCCTCGCCGGAGAGCCCGTCGTCGGTTTCTTCGACCCGATAACGCAGGACGAGGCCGTCCTCGCTGAGTTCGTCGGCGATGGCGAGGACGGTGTTGCGTACCCGCGGATCCTCGGCGGGGAGGAACCGTAGGAGAGGTACGAGCAGCAGTGACGCGTCGAGGGCATCGCTGCCATAGCGCTGCGTGAAGATGCCGCGATCGTTGACACCGAACTCGAGGATGTCGGCCTTGATCTCCTCGGCGATCTCGGTCCACTGGAAGACGTAGGACTTCTCGCCGTGGATGGCGGCCAGCTTGGCGCCGCGATCGAGCGCGATCCAGCACATGACCTTCGACGAGGTGAAGTGCTGGGGCGCGCCGCGTACTTCCCAGATGCCGCGGTCGGGCTGGCGCCAATGCTTGATCGCCTCTTCGACCTGAGCCTTGAGGACAGGCCAGAGGGTTTCCGACACCGTCTCCGTGGCTTTGGTGTTGAGGTACACCGAGTCGAGCATGGTGCCCCAGATGTCATGCTGCTGTTGGTCGTACGCGCCGTTGCCGATACGCACCGGTCGCGCGCCGTCGTAGCCGGAGAGGTGGTTGAGCTCGGATTCCTCGAGTGTGCGCTCACCGCCCACGCCGTACATCACCTGCAGCGGATGGTGTTCGCCGTTGTTCGCGCCGGAGACGTCGGCGATGAACGAGAAGAAGTCGCTGGCCTCACGGTCGAGTCCGAGTGTGTACAGGCCCCACAACGCGAAGGTGGAGTCGCGCACCCAGGCGTAGCGGTAGTCCCAGTTGCGTTCACCCTGCGGAGTTTCCGGCAATGATGTCGTGGCGGCCGCGAGCAGGGCGCCGGTCGGGGAGTAGGTGAGGCCTTTCAGCGTGAGGGCGCTGCGCTGTAGATAGTTACGCCACGGGTGGTCGGGGAACCGGCCGACGTTGATCCACTGACGCCATGACTCGGACGTCTCCCACATCATCTGGGCTGCTTCGGCCCAGTCCTGCGGGGCCGCGGGGCTGCCCCAGCTCATCGCGACGAACTCGTTGTCGCCCTCGACCATTCGAGTACGTGCCCGCGCTTCTCGGCCTTCCAGTCCGAGTTTCAGGCTGGTGGTCAACCGGAGTGACTGGGCGTCGCCTTTCACGCCGGTGGCGGTCGCGATCGCCTCGCCGTACGCCGGCCCCGAGTACTCCCATTTGGTGCCACCCCGGTGGTAGTCGAAGGCCGGCTCGCAACTGAGGGCCAGTTCGACGGTGCCGTTCACACAGCGCACTGTTCGGAGCAGAATGTGTTTGGCGTCCCAATCCGTCGGGGTGCGTCGGTGCGTGCGTGATCGCGCCTCGTTGTCATGCCAAGGACCCATCACCAGTGCATCACGAACGATCAGCCATCCGGTGTCGGTCTGCCAGGTGGTCTCGACCATCAGGCTGCCGGGCAGGTAACGACGGTCGACCGGGACGTTGACCCCGTATGGCGCCAGCTTGAAGTGGCCGGCACTGCGATCGAGGACGGCTCCGAAGACGCTCGGCGAATCGGGGCGGGGGAAACACATCCACTCGACCGAACCGTTGCGGGCGATCAGGCAGTTGCACTCGCAATCGGAGAGGAACGCGTAGTCGCCGATGGGTGGGAAGGCGTTCTGTGCCACCGGTGGCGCCGACGCCGGCGACGGGCTGTTCAACGGTGAGTTGCCGCCGTGAGACGCTGTTCTCGGTCTGGTGGCGGTGAGGTCAGAGTTGCTGCTGCCCTCGGATGTGGTTGTCATGGATCTATCATGCTGTCGGGCGATGCCGTCTGCCACCGATGCGACGATTCTCGTCACAGTCATTTTCTGGCGATGGGGCGGCCAGGTCAGGGCGGTGCAGGATTTTGAATCACCGTGAACAAAAGTCGAGGCGGTAGGGTGACGGAGTGGATGAAGTGACCCGATGGTGGGACGGCGTCGAGGAATGGTTGACGTCGTTGTCCTTCGTTCCACAGATCCTGGTGTCCGCAGCGATCGTCGTACCACTTGCCATCGGACTTTCGTATCTGATGAACCTCCTGGTAGACGGCTCGTTCCGGCTCCTGGACCGCCGCGAATCCGCCGACGTCGACCCCGGAGAACAGTGATGCCCCGATCTAAGGTGACCGTGGCGTTGATCGCACTGATCGTGCTCGTCGTCGTGGCCTGGTTGTTGCTGCGCTGAATGCGACGTGAGCAAGACCTCACTCGCTACGTTCTGACCCGAATTTCAGCTGCTAATGTTCCGCCTATGTCAGCACCCGGCGGTTACCGCGTGCGCCACACCCTGGCGCTGTTCGCGGTCGACTATCGCTGCGTTTTTGACGTTCTGTGTCGCTGATCGACATTCTCGCGGGCTTCGTTCTGCCGCCGATCAGCATCTGAAGACTCTGACCTGAACACAACTGATTCTGACCTGAACAAAACTAGGGGACACAACCGTGTTTTTTCGATCCACTCGATCCGCACCGCGAAAGCGAGGGCGGAGCCGGCGAGGTAGATCCGCCGCCGCTTCGATCATCGTTCTCGCCGTCTCCGCGCTGGTCCTGTCCGGCTGCGGCGGCGGCTCCACAGATGAGCCCGGCGGCCAGGACATCTCCAGTGGCTCCAAGCACCTGAACCTGTACGCGTACGCGGTGCCGAAGATCGGTTACGACGAGATCATCCCGGCGTTCCGCGACACCGAGGAAGGCAAGGACATCGGCTTCGCCGCGTCCTACGGTGCGTCCGGTGATCAGTCGCGCAAGGTCGCGCGCCGTGTTCCTGCCGACGTCGTCAACTTCTCGGTGGCTCCTGACATCACCCGCCTGGTGAAAGCAGGTGTGGTGGACAAGGACTGGGCCGAGCAGTATCCGAACGGCAGCACTCCGTTCGGATCTGTCGTGGCGTTGGTCGTTCGGGAGGGCAATCCTTTGAACATCCGGACCTGGGACGACCTGCTCAAGCCGGGCATCCAGGTGGTGACCCCGAACCCGGGTAGCTCCGGCTCTGCCAAGTGGAATCTGCTCGCACCGTTCTCCGCTAAGAGCAATGGTGGCGTCGACGAGCAGGCGGGCCTGGATTACGTGGCCGAGCTGGTCCGTGACCACACCCGCATCCAGCCGAAGTCGGGTCGCGAGGCGACCACGGCGTTCGAGCAGGGGCAAGGCGATGTGTTGATCAGTTACGAGAACGAAGCGATCTTCCTCAAGAACCAGAACGCGACTGCGAAGCCGGGTCAGCGCGTCGACTACGTCATCCCTCCGGAGACGTTCAAGATCGAGAACCCGGTCGCGGTGGTGAATTTCAGCAAAGAGAAGGAAGCCGCCAACGAGTTCGTCAGCTACCTCTTCACACCTGCCGCGCAGCGGATCTGGGCGGAGCAGGGCTTCCGGCCGGTCGACGAGACCGTCATCGAGGAAACCAAGGACCTGTTCCCGGGTGAGATCGCAAAGCTGTGGACGATCAAGGAACTCGGTGCGGTGCTCGGGGAGGGCACAGCCGAGGAGAACAAGGGCAAAGACCTCAAGGGGTGGCCCGCGGTGGACAAGGCGCTGTTCGGAACATCGGGCGCAATCACGGGGATCTATGACGCCGGAGGCAAGGTATGACAACCACGGTTACACCGCTCAAACCGCTGCCTTCGGGGCCGGCGAAACGCACGTGGGGCAGCGTCGGGCCGCTCGGCGTGGGTGTCGCGGGCCTGTGGCTGAGCATCATCGTGCTCCTGCCGCTCGCCGCGATCACCAGTGAGGCGTTCGACGACGGATGGAGCGGGTTCTGGACCGCGGTCACCGATGAGAACGCGATCGACACGCTCAAGGTGACCGTTCTCGTGTCGCTGGTGGTGGCTCTGATCAATGTCGTGATGGGCACCCTCATCGCCTGGGTTCTCGTCCGCGACGAGTTTCCCGGCAAGCGGTTCGTCAACTCGCTCATCGACCTGCCGTTCGCGTTGCCCACGATCGTCGCCAGCCTGGTGCTGCTGTCGCTCTACGGACCGAACAGCCCGATCGACATCGAATTGAACGCGACCCGGCCTGCGCTGGTCATCGCGCTCGCCTTCGTCACCCTGCCGTTCGTGGTGCGTCAGGTGCAGCCCGTGCTGATCGAGATCGACAAAGAGGTCGAGGAGGCCGCGGCCTCTCTCGGCGCCACCAACTGGGTCATCTGGTGGAAGATCATCTTCCCCGCGCTGGCGCCTGCGGTGCTGTCGGGTGCCGGCCTGGCATTCACCCGCGCCATCGGTGAATTCGGCTCGGTCGTCCTGATCGGCGGCAACATCCCCGGTGAGACGCAGGTGGCGTCGCAGTACATCCAGCA
The DNA here is from genome assembly GCF_002095395.1 of Williamsia sp. 1135. GTDB lineage: Bacteria > Actinomycetota > Actinomycetes > Mycobacteriales > Mycobacteriaceae > Williamsia. Next base: position 54,871 of record NZ_MJEI01000101.1, on the reverse strand, counting down.
GCAGATCGAGATCGACTCACCCGTCGACGCCTCTGCCATCTCGGTGGTGCTGTTGCTCATCGCCTTCGTGGTGCTACTGGTGTTGCGCGTCGTCGGTCGCCGCACGTCCAAGCGCGAGGAGCAGAGCCGATGAAACTGTCCACATTCCCGCGACTCACCCTGCGCACGATTGCGCTTCTCTATCTGTTCGTCCTCCTGGTCGTGCCGGTGGCGCTGATCTTCTACCGCTCTTTTGAACACGGCATCGTTCAGTTCTGGGAGTGGATCACCACCCCCGCCGCGATCTCGGCGCTGCAGCTGAGTCTGTTGATCGTCGCGATCGTGGTCCCGCTGAACGTGGTCTTCGGTGTGTTCACCGCGCTCGCTATCGTCCGCGGACGATTCCGCGGACGCGGGGTCGTCGAGGCCATCGTCGACCTGCCGTTCGCGGTCTCGCCGATCGTCGTCGGAGTTGCCCTGATCCTGCTGTGGGGATACGGGGGCTGGTTCGGCGGTCTGGAGAGCGCCGGGTTCACCGTCATCTTCGGGCTCCCGGGCATGGTGCTGGCGACTCTGTTCGTGACCTTGCCCTTTGTGGTCCGCGAGGTCGAGCCGGTGCTCCGTGAGATCGGGACCGAGCAGGAAGAGGCCGCTGCGACCCTCGGTGCCAGTGGCTGGCAGACGTTTTGGCGGATCACCTTGCCGGCCATCCGGTGGGGCCTGTCCTACGGTGTCGTCCTCACCGTGGCCCGGGCACTCGGTGAATACGGGGCCGTGATCATGGTGTCGTCCAATCTGCCGGGCGTCTCGCAGACCCTCACGCTGCTGGTGTCGTCGCGGTACACCGACGATTACAACGAGTACGGCGCCTATGCGGCCGCGACTCTACTGATGATGATCGCAATCCTGGTGCTGCTGCTCATGACCCTGGTCGAAAAGCGCACCGGTACCAACAAAATCGAACGTCGCAAGGCGAGCAACGAGACCGACGCGGTCACCGCCCCGAGCGAGACAGCCCCGAAAACGCAGGAGAGTGAACTGGTATGACGATCTCGGTGATTGATGCGAACAAGCGATACGGCGACTTTGCCGCACTCGACAATGTCTCGATCGACATCCCGGTTGGGTCACTGACAGCGCTTCTCGGGCCGTCGGGTTCGGGAAAGTCGACCCTGTTGCGAGCCATTGCCGGTCTGGATCAACTCGACTCGGGCACGGTGCTGATCAACGGGGACGACGTGACCACGGTTTCGCCGCAGCGCCGCGACATCGGATTCGTGTTCCAGCACTACGCCGCGTTCAAGCACATGACGGTGCGCGACAACGTCGCCTTCGGCCTGAAGATCCGCAAGCGTCCGAAAGACGAGGTCAAGGCCAAGGTCGACGAACTCCTGGAGGTCGTCGGACTCGCAGGCTTCCAAACTCGTTACCCCGCACAGCTCTCCGGTGGTCAGCGGCAGCGCATGGCGTTGGCCAGGGCACTCGCGGTCGATCCCAAGGTGCTCCTGCTCGACGAGCCGTTCGGTGCCCTCGACGCCAAGGTTCGTGAGGACCTGCGGGCGTGGCTGCGGCGGCTACACGACGAGGTGCAGGTGACGACCGTGCTGGTCACCCACGATCAACAGGAGGCGCTCGACGTCGCCGACCGGATCGCGGTGCTGAACAAGGGCCGCATCGAGCAGATCGGTTCTCCGGCCGACCTCTACGACCGTCCCGACAACAAGTTCGTCATGTCGTTCCTCGGTTCCGTCGCCAAGCTCAACGGAGTCCTGGTGCGGCCGCACGACATTCGCGTCGGACGTACGCCTGATCTGGCGCTGGAATCGGCGGAGCCGAACGCGGCCGAGACGGGCGTTCTCAAAGCCCGCGTCAAGCGCGTGGTGTACCTGGGCTTCGAGGTGCGCGTGGAGTTGGAGAACGGTGCCACCGGCGAGGACTTCCACGCGCAGATCACCCGCGGCGATGCGTCCGCGCTAGGGCTGAACGACGGTGACGAAGTCTACGTTCGCGCGACCCGGGTTCCCGACGCCGCGCTCGCCTGACCCGCACACGCGCCACCTTTACGAAGGCGATCCACCTACAGGTGGATCGTCTTCGTGGTTCCGGCGCGTGTGCGGCGGTCAGGTCGACTGCAGGAACTCGCTGATGAGATCGGCGGTGCGCTGCGGCTGGTCGAGCATGATCAGCACGTAGGCGTCGTCGACTTCGGCGAGGTCGCCTTTGGGGAGCAGGGTCGCGAGTTGCTCGCCGTGCTCGCGGCGCATCACGTTGGTTCTCGGTGCCCAGATGACCAGGGCAGGGCCGGTGAAGTCGCGCAGCTTCTCGGTGGCGGCGACGAGCTCTGCGTTGTCGAATTTCGTTCTGCAGTAGGCGAGTACGTCGCGGCGGACTCCTGCCGAAGCGATGCCGGGGTCGGTCCATTGCCGGATGATGTCGTCGGAGATCGGTTTCTTGGCCATGAGGCCCAGCACCATGGGCGTGCGGCGGAGAACACGATTGCGAAATTGATGGAGCGCGAACAGGATCCCGCCGGGTACCGAGGTTGCCACCTTGACGACCTTGCCGGGGAACCCCGGAGGGAAATTGTCGTAGGCCTCGGCGGGACAGATGACCAACCGGCTGATCCGCTCACCGTTCGACAGTTCAGGGAGGAACAGTGGTCCGCCCCAATCGCTGAGGACCAGGGTCACGTCCTGCAATTTCAGTGAACTCAGGAACTCGGACAGGATGGCGACCATCCCCGGCATCGTCAGATCGGCGCCGGCCTTCATCGGTATCCGGTGCCCACCGAGTGGCAGTACCGGCAGCAGGTAACGAAAACCGTTGGGGAGCAGCGGCAATACGAGATCCCACTGATGGTCGTTCATCAGCAATCCGTGCGTGAACACCACCGGCGGCCCGTTCGGATCGCCTTCTTCGCGGTACTCGATGGTTCCCGCCTCGAGCTCAACCGTGCGCATCGGACCTCCCAGAAACTAGAGCGACTGTTCTAGAGTGACTGTTCTAGTATGGGAGGAAGGAGGTAGAGATGGCAAGAGGTACGCGAGAAACGATTCTGACGACCGCGATCGAACTCATGCGCGTCCACGGCTACTCGGCCCTGAGTATGAAGCAGATCGTGGCGGGCTCCGGCGCTCCGATCGGCTCGATCTACCACCATTTTCCTGAAGGGAAGTCTCAGATCGCGCGGGAGGCCCTGGTCAATGCGGGCATCGCATATGCAGCCGTCATCCCGGCGGTGCTCGCCGATCAGGTCGATCTCGGAGCGGGAATCAGGGCTGCGTTCGCCCAGGCCGCCGAGGTCACCGAGCAGACCGGTTTCGCCAACAGGTGTCCGGTGTCGACGGTCGCGGGGGAGGTCGCGAACTCTGACGAGTCGCTTCGGCGTGCGGCTGCAGGGGTGTTCACCGACTGGATCACGTTGGGGCAAGCCTACTTCGAGAGCCGGGGATTGAAGTCTGAGATGGCCGAGGAGGCGATCACCGCAATCGTCTGCTCGCTGGAGGGGGCATTCGTGATGGCACGGACGTTGCGCGACACACGGCCGCTGATCGCCGCCGGAACCGCACTGTCGGCGCGGTATGAGGGCGTTGGGCTAGATCCAGTCGGTAGCCGCCAGGCGATCCAGTAGCCGGCCGGAATTGGTGGGTTCTGGTGAGGCCGACCTGGGCAAACGCCCACCAAAACCCACCGAAATCGGCTCAGACGGTGGCGTGAACCGCGGTCAGGTAGCGATCGCACACGACGTCCACCAATTGCGGGTGCGCGCCAAGAGGTCCGGCGATCTGTGCCCCCGGGGCGAGTGCATCGACGGCAGCGTCCACGCGCTCCGTCAGCAACCCGGCCGACAGGAAGTAGGGGCTCACGACGATGCGCCGTGCACCGCCGAGACGCAAGCGGTGCACGGCGGCGCGCACATTGCTGTTGTCGGTACCCAGACGAGTGGCGAATACCGTCTGGACGAGGGGATTGCCGAGCTCGGCCGCAAGCTCGGATGCGCGTCGGTGAACAGACCCGTCGGCGGCGTCATCGCTCGAGCCCACCGCCGTGAACAGCACACCGTCTGTGGGCCGCAACCCGACCTCGTCGAGGCGGTCGGCGAGCGCAGTGATCAGACGGGGGTCGCTGCCCAACGTCGGCAACTGCCGAACATTGATCGCCGGATTCGTCGCGCAGGCTTCGTCGATGATCGCAGGCAGGTCGACCTTGCTGTGAAACGCGGCCGACAGCAATAGGGGAGCTACCACGACGTCGCCTTCGCAATCGGCGAGCACCTGCTGGACCATCGGGCCGTTGAGGTCCAGATAGGCGAGGCGCACGTCGACGCAGGCGAGTCGCTCGCTGACCGCGTGCGCGATGCGCTCGACGGTCACCGCGAACCGCGGATCACGGCTCCCGTGAGCGGCGAGAACAAGTGTTGTCACACAAGTTCTTTCAGGTGCAATGACGACAGTGCATCACCCACGAGCCCGGCCCCGAGGGTGTTTCCGCCCTGCGGATCGATCAGCAGGAAGCTACCGGTCTCACGATTGGTGTTGTAGTCGTCAGCGCTGACCGGCTGAGCGGTCTGGACCGAGATGCGGCCGATCTGATTGAGCTCCAACGCGTCCGGGGCGTCACGCAGGACCAGTTCCTGCTCGTCGAACAAGACCTCGAGTCCTCCGACGATGGCTTGCGTGGTGCGGGCGCCGTGCTTCAGCAGCAGCCGCGCACCGGGGCGCAACGGCTTGTCGCCCAGCCAGCAGACGGTCGCGCTGAACTGTGAGATCGGTTCGGGCGCATCGGCGACCGCTGCGATCACGTCGCCGCGGGAGACGTCGACGTCATCGGCGAGGACCACGGTGATGCTGCGGCCGGTGTGTGCCGACTGCAGAGATCCGTCAGCGGTGTCGATGCGCTCGACCGTGGTGTGCGTACCCGAGGGCAACACCACGACCTCGTCGCCGACGGTGACCCGGCCGGCAGCGACCTGACCGGCGTAACCGCGGTAGTCCGGGTACTCGGCGGTACGGGGACGGATCACGTACTGGACGGGGAAGCGGAAGCCGACCGGCTTGCGATCTTCGCTGGCCGGAACGGATTCGAGGTGTTCGATGAGGGTGGGACCGTCGTAGAACGGGGTGTTCTCGGAGCGGATCGCCACGTTGTCGCCGTGCAGAGCGGACACCGGGATGGACACGACCCGGTCGGCACTCCACCCGAGCGAGGTGGTCATGTCGGTGAACTCGGTGCGGATCTCGCCGAACACCTTCTCGGGGTCATCGACGAGGTCGATCTTGTTGACCGCGAGCACGAGACGCGGGACCCCGAGCAACGCCATCACCGCGGCGTGGCGACGGGTCTGCGAGATGACACCCTTACGCGCGTCGACGAGCAGGATCACCAACCCGGCAGTTGATGCCCCGGAGACGGTGTTTCGGGTGTACTGGACGTGCCCGGGAGTGTCGGCGAGTACGAAAGACCTTGTCGGCGTAGCGAAGTACCGGTAGGCGACGTCGATGGTGATGCCTTGTTCACGCTCGGCACGCAGGCCGTCGACCAACAGAGACAGGTCCGGCTGATCCAGCCCGCGGTCGACAGAGGCGCGGGTGACCGCGTCGATCTGGTCGGCGAGCACAGACTTCGTGTCGTAGAGCAGCCGGCCCACCAGGGTGGACTTGCCGTCGTCGACGCTGCCCGCAGTGGCGAGGCGCAGTAGATCCGGAGCGTGCAATTCAGAGGCGTTTGTCATCAGAAATAGCCTTCGCGTTTACGGTCTTCCATGGCAGCCTCGGACACCCGGTCGTCGCCGCGGGTGGCACCGCGCTCGGTCAGGCGGGATGCGGCGACCTCGGCGAGAACCATCTCGTTGTCGGTGGCGTCGGACAGCACGGCACCGGTGGTGGATCCGTCGCCCACTGTGCGGTAGCGCACCGAGAGGGTCTTCAGCTCTTCGCCTTCGGCAGGACCGCCCCAGGGGCCGGGGGTCATCCACATGCCGTCGCGTGAGTAGACGGGCCGCTCGTGCGCGTAGTAGATCGAGGGCAGGAGTACCTGTTCGCGAGCGATGTACCGCCACACGTCGAGCTCGGTCCAGTTCGACAGCGGGAAAACGCGGACATGCTCGCCCGGTGCGTGCTTGCCGTTGTACAAGTTCCACAGCTCGGGTCGCTGACGTTTGGGGTCCCATTGGCCGAACGCGTTGCGCAGCGAAAAGATCCGCTCCTTGGCGCGAGAGCGTTCCTCGTCGCGGCGGGCGCCACCGAAGACCGCATCGAAACGGTTCTCGGTGATCCCGTCGAGCAACGGCACGGTCTGCAACGGATTCCGGATCCCGTCGGGCCGCTCCGACAGCCGCCCGTCGGCGAGGTAGTCCTCGACCTTGGCTACATGCAGCCGGAGGTTGTGGCGTTCGACGACGTCATCGCGGAACTCCAGCACCTCGGGCAGGTTGTGTCCGGTGTCGACGTGCAGCAGCGAAAACGGCAGCGGCGCAGGCCAGAACGCCTTCAATGCCACGTGCAGCAGCACCGTGGAGTCCTTGCCACCCGAGAAGAGGATCACGGGGCGCTCGAACTCGCCCGCGACCTCGCGGAAGATGTGGATGGCCTCGGACTCGAGGGCATCGAGGGTGGTGAACTCGTCGTCTGTGTCCACCGGCAGCAGGTCGGTGCTCTGTTCAACGGTCATGAGGCGTGCAACCCGCATTCTGTTTTGGCAAGACCGGCCCAACGGCCGCTTCGAGGATCAGCGCCTTCCACCGGCTTACTGGTGCACGGCGCGCAGCCGATCGAGGGGTAGCCCTCATCGACAAGGGGATTGACCAGGACACCGTTGGTGTCGATGTACTCCTGGAACTGCTCGTCCGACCACGCCGCGAGGGGGTTGATCTTCACCAGTCCGAAGGCGTCGTCGAAGGAGATCAGCGGTGCGTTGGCGCGGGTGGGCGACTCGACCCGGCGGATACCGCTGACCCAGGCCTGGTAGCCGGACAGCTCACGCTTGAGCGGCACCACCTTACGCAGGCGGCAGCACTCTCCGGGGTTGGTGGCGAACAGATTGCGACCGACGGTGGCATCCTGTTGCGCGACAGACTGTTCGGCTTTCGCGTTCACGATCTCGACGCCGTAGACGTGTTCGACGGCATCGCGCGTGCCGAGGGTTTCGGCGAAGTGATATCCCGTGTCGAGGAACAGCACCTTGAGCTTGTCCCCTCCGAGTTGCTCGGAGTCGATCGCCGCGGCCGCGACATCGATCAGCACGGCATCCTGCATGTTCGACGCGACGATGAAATCGCTGCCGAACGTGTCGGCGGTCCACCGCAACAGGTCCTGTGCCGACGCGTCCGGCCCGAGTTGAGCGGCACCCTGCTCGGCAAGGTCACGCAACTTCGCCTCATCGCGAATAGCGGTACTCATCGCAATTCCTCCTCATCGGCGCGAACCGCCCACTCCGCAAACCGTTCGCCCTCGTTCCGTTCCTTGATGAAGTTCCGGACCACCCGGTCCATGTAGTCGCCGATCTCACCCGAGAGCACCTTGTGCTGGCGCAACTTTCGGCCGAAAGCCGAATCTTGTCCGAGGCTGCCGCCGAGATGGACCTGGAACCCGTCAACGGTGTTGCCGTCGCCATCCTCGACCAACATGCCCTTGAAGCCGATGTCGGCGATCTGAGCGCGGGCGCACGAGTTGGGGCAACCGTTGATGTTGACGGTGATCGGCACATCGAGCTGCTCGTTGACATCCGCGAGTCGCTTCTCGAGCTCGGGCACCAGCACCTGCGACCGCTTACGGGTCTCGGTGAACGAGAGCTTGCAGAACTCGATACCCGAGCAGGCCATCAGGTTCCGTCGCCACGGCGAGGGCCGGGCCTCGAGTCCGTGCGGGGCGATCTCCTCGATGAGCTGCTCGACCTTGTCGTCGGGAACGTCGAGAACGACCAGCTTCTGGTACGGCGTGAAGCGGATCCGATTCGACCCTGCGCGCTCGGCGGCGTCGGCCACAGCGGTCAGCTTCGTCCCGGACACACGGCCTGCGATGGCGGCGAATCCGACGGAGTTCAGCCCGCTCTTGAGTTTCTGGACACCGATGTGGTCACGCGGCGCGGTCAGCGGGATCGGGGCGGGACCGTCGACCAGTTTGCGGCCGAGGTACTCGTCCTCGAGCACCTGGCGGAACTTCTCGATGCCCCAGTCCTTGATCAGGAACTTCAGGCGAGCCTTGGTGCGCAGCCGGCGGTAACCGTAGTCGCGGAAGACCGAGACGACGGCCTCCCACACGTCGGGGACCTCGTCGAGTGGGATCCAGGCGCCGACGCGTTGGGCGAGCATCGGGTTGGTGGAAAGGCCGCCACCGACCCAGAGATCCAGTCCCGGACCGTGTTCGGGGTGGTTGACGCCGATGAAGGCGACGTCGTTGATCTCGTGGGCGACGTCCTGCAGACCGGAGATGGCCGTTTTGAACTTGCGGGGGAGGTTGGAGTACTTCGGGTCGCCGATGTACCGGCGGACGATCTCGTCGATCGCCGGGGTGGGGTCGAGGACCTCGTCGGTGGCTTCCCCGGCCAGCGGTGAACCGAGGATGATGCGCGGGCAGTCGCCGCAGGCCTCGGTGGTCTTGAGACCGACCGATTCGAGCCGCTCGAAGATCTCGGGGACGTTCTCGATGTTGATCCAGTGGTACTGGACGTTCTCGCGATCGGAGAGATCGGCGGTGTCACGGGCGAACTCGGTGGACAACTGCCCGACCGTGCGGAGCTGATCGGTGGTCAGGGCCCCGCCGTCGCAGCGGACCCGCATCATGAAATGCCGGGCCTCGAGGAGGTCGAGGTTGTCATCGCCGGTCCACGTGCCGTCGTAACCCTCGGCGCGCTGGGTATAGAGCCCCCACCAGCGCATCCGGCCGCGCAGATCGCCCTTGTCGATAGAGTCGAAGCCCTGCTTGGAGTAGATGTTCTCGATCCGGGCCCGGACGTTGAGCGGATTGTCGTCCTTCTTGGCCTGCTCGTTGGCGTTGAGCGGCTCGCGATATCCGAGAGCCCACTGCCCTTCTGCGCGCCGTTTCGCGGGTCGTGCGCGCTTGGCCGGTTTCCCGGGGGCGTCGGCTGTCGACGTCATGAATGCTCCTGTCTGGCGGACCCGGGGCAGCCGCGAACAAGTGCCGATGGCACCCGGAGTCCTGCAAATGGATGAAGGGGAGGGCGGAAGTCGCACGTGTTCAGACCTGCGCGAACCCGGGCTGCGGGTCGCTACGGAACGTACGGACTAGTTATGACACAGCGCGCTGCATGCGCGCTTGAGATCAATGTGCCGCCGCATCGCGAGCCACACCCCTTGAGAAGTCACGTCGCCCATAGTGCCACGGCCTCCCTTGGTGCGTCTACTTGGGCTTAGTTCGACTCATGGCGAGTCGAAGTGCATTGCCAGCCGGTCTTTGCATTTCCAACAACGACGCTGTGAGGCTCATTCCCCGGGCGGCGGAGTTTGTGACTTCTTGAGGTCGCGCCCCCACTTCACCGCGGCCAGGATGATCTTGATCCCCACGCCCACCACGATCAGGTTGAGCACCATCTGCACGGTCACCACCGCGCGCGACACGTCGACCGAGGCGGTGATGTCGCCGAAACCGACGGTCGCGAACACCGAGATCGTGAAGTACAGCGAGCTCATCCGCGACAGTGGCTCGTTGAACTGAGCCGGGTCGTTGACCGAGAGCATGTAGTACCCGAGGGAGAACGCGAGCAGGTAGATCGGCGCGATGATCGCCAATGCCTCGATGGCCTTGACCGCGGGCGTGGCCGACCGCATGATCTGACCGATCTGCCATACCGCGGTCAGCAGGGCGACCCCGAGAAACGCCACCACAATGGCCAATCCCGCCCAGTCGTCGAAGGACTTCCACGGCAGTGCGAAGTACGCCACGAGATACACGACGACCGTGGCGAGCGATCGCAGCGACGTCAGTACGAGAAGACGCTTCGGCCATTCGATCTTCGTGTTTGCCCTGCTGGACGCTGTCATCGCGGACCCCCGGTCGATCGCGGCCGGCGCGTTTGGCGTTGCGACCGGCCCTGCTGGGATGATCGAACCACGATGTCGAACATTCTGATCCCGCGATCGCACACCGAGACGCCTCTCGGGCTCTACATTCACGTCCCGTTCTGCGCGACGCGCTGTGGATACTGCGACTTCAACACCTATACGGCCGGCGAGCTCGGAACGGCTGCGTCGACCGATCAGTGGCTGAGCGCCCTCGACGGCGAGCTGGCGATGGCGGCGCGACAACTGGCACCCGTGCGTCCGGTGTCCACGATCTTCGTCGGCGGTGGCACCCCGTCGCTGCTGGGGGCCGAGGGGCTCGGCGACGTCCTGGCCTCGGTGCGGCGGTACTTCGACATCGCGCCGGGCGCCGAGATCACCACCGAGTCGAATCCGGAGTCGACCTCGCCGGCGTTTTTCGAGGGGATCGCCGCGAGCGGTTTCACCCGTGTCTCGCTGGGCATGCAGTCGGCCGCAAGTCACGTGCTCAAGGTTCTCGACCGCACGCACACCCCGGGCCGCGCGGTGGCTGCAGCCCTCGAGGCGCGCGCCGCAGGCCTCGAGCACGTGAACCTCGATCTCATCTACGGAACGCCGGGGGAGCGAGACGAAGACCTGCGCGCATCACTCGATGCCGTCCTCGCAGCCGGAGTGGACCACGTCTCCGCCTACGCGCTGATCGTCGAAGACGGCACGGCGCTGGCGCGCAAGGTCCGCCGCGGCGAGCTACCGGCTCCGGACGACGACGTGCTGGCCTCGCGCTACGAGATGATCGATTCAGCCCTCACCGCGGCCGGAATGCAGTGGTACGAGGTGTCGAACTGGGCGAGTATCGGCGTTCCCGACGCTCTGTGCCGCCACAATCTCGGCTACTGGGACAGCGCGGACTGGTGGGGCGCGGGCCCGGGAGCGCACTCACATGTGGCCGGTGTCCGCTGGTGGAATCACAAGCACCCGGCGAAATATGCCGCGGCGGTCGGAGCAGGCGAACTCCCGGTCGCCGGCACGGAGGAGTTGACGACAGATGATCAGCACACCGAACGCGTGATGCTCACCCTGCGCCGTTCGACGGGGCTGCCGTGGGACGAACTCGACGCCACCGAGCAGCGGCGGGCGCGCCAGAGCATCGCCGATGGGCTCACCGAACTCGTCGGACAGTCCCTGGTTCTGTCCAGCCGTGGTCGTCTGCTTGCCGATGGGGTGGTTCGAAACCTGTTGGCGGGGTAGCGAAGTCGTCCGCCGGGGGCGCCGGTGACGCGCTCTGTTGCGTGAGCGCGGACATGTTGTCGAGGTCGAGCAACCGGGCGTGGATGACGTGACGGTTACGCAGTGCAGAACGGACGGCCCGGTGGAGACCGTCCTCGAGGTACATGTCGCCGTTCCAGCGCACCGCGTGCGCGAAGAGGTCGCCGTAGAACGTCGAGTCCTCCGAGAGGAGCTTGTCCAGAGCCAACACCGTGGTGACGGTGATCAGTTGGTCGAGCCGCAGTTGCCGCGGCGGGATCTTGGCCCAATCGCGGATCGACAGCTGATGGTCCGGGTACGGCTTGCCATCGCGGACACCTTTGAAGATCACCGGTTCACCGTATCCGTTCCGGGTCGCCGTAGACTGGATCAACACTGAGGGTTGGAGGTGAACTGCTCATGTCGAGCACCGATGAACGTCGCTTCGAGGTCTTGCGCGCGATTGTCACCGATTACGTGGCGACCCAGGAGCCGATCGGATCGAAAGCGCTCGTCGAGCGTCACCATCTCGGTGTGTCCAGTGCCACAGTCCGCAACGACATGGCGGTGCTCGAGGCCGAGGGATACATCACACAGCCACACACGAGCTCGGGTCGGGTTCCCACCGACAAGGGGTATCGGCTGTTCGTCGACCGGATCAGTGAGGTCAAGCCGATCTCTCAGGTCGAACGTCGGGCGATCCTGAGCTTCCTCGATTCCGGCGTCGATCTCGACGACGTCCTGCGCCGCTCGGTACAACTCCTTGCGCAGCTGACCCGGCAGGTCGCTGTCATCCAGTATCCGGTGCTCTCGTCGTCGGCGGTGCGGCACCTCGAAGTCGTCGCGCTGACCCCGTCCCGACTGCTCCTGGTGGTCATCACCGACACCGGGCGCGTCGAGCAACGCATGGTCGAATTGGGCGCTGACCTCGGAGACAACGACATCGCGCGGTTGCGCGACATGTTCTCGGCGGCGCTGAACGGGCAGCGGCTCGAGGTCGCCTCACACGCGGTGGCAGAGCTGGCGAACCAGGCTCCCGAAGACCTCCGGCAGCCGTTCATCCGGGTCGCGACGGTCCTGGTCGAGACGCTCGTCGAGCGGTCCGCGGACCGGCTCGTGCTCGGTGGTACCTCGAATCTGACCAGGGCCGCCGCGGACTTCGCGCCGATGGCCGGTGCGATGGGCTCGGTCCTCGAAGCGCTCGAAGAGCAGGTGGTGGTGCTCAAACTGTTGGCGGCCACCCAGAACTCCGGGACCGTCACGGTTCAGATCGGCGAAGAGACCCGCGAAGAGAACCTGCGGGGAACCGCGGTGGTTTCCACCGGGTACGGTGCCTCGGGAACAGTATTCGGTGGTCTCGGGGTACTCGGCCCGACCCGAATGGACTATCCGGGAACGATTGCCTCGGTCGCCGCCGTTGCCAGATATGTCGGCGAGGTCCTGGCCGACCGGTGACGTGCAGAGCCGCACGCACGCCGCAAACACACAAGACGCTTACGAAGAGAGAACGGACAACACACCGCCGTGGCACGTGATTACTACGGGATTCTTGGGGTGGACAGGGGCGCGAGCGATCAGGAGATCAAACGCGCCTACCGCAAGCTCGCCCGCGAACTGCATCCCGACGTCAACCCTGACGAGTCTGCCCAGACCAGATTCCAGGATGTGTCGGCCGCATATGAGGTCCTGACAGACCCGGACAAACGCCGCATCGTCGATGCCGGTGGGGATCCGCTGGAATCGGCCGGCGCCGGCGGGTTCGGTGGGTTCGGCAACGGCGGCCGCACCGGTGGCCTCGGAGACGTCTTCGAGGCATTCTTCGGTGGGGCCGGCGGAGGCAGCAGAGGGCCCCGGGGTCGTGTACAACCCGGTTCGGACGCGCTGCTGCGCATGAAGCTCGACCTCGACGAATGCGCCGCGGGCGTCAGCAAAGAGGTCCGCGTGGACACCGCGGTCCTGTGTGACGTGTGCACCGGCAAGGGAACCAACGGCAACAGCAAGCCGGTGACCTGCAGCACCTGTAAGGGCGCAGGCGAGATCCAGTCGGTCCAGCGGTCGTTCCTCGGCCAGGTCATGACGTCACGCCCCTGCCCGACCTGTAACGGTGCCGGCGAGACCATTCCGGATCCTTGCCACAAATGCGGCGGCGACGGGCGGGTGCGGTCCGAGCGGACACTGACGGTGAAGATCCCCGCCGGTGTCGGCGAAGGCATGCGGGTGCGCCTGGTCGGTCAGGGTGAGGTCGGCCCCGGTGGCGGTGCAGCCGGCGACCTCTACGTCGAGGTGGCGGAAAAGCAGCACCCGGTGTTCGTCCGAGATGGCGACGACCTGCATTGCACGGTCCGGGTTCCCCTGGTCGACGCCGCGCTCGGCGGATCGATCGACATCGACACCATCCTCGGAGGGTCCACCAACGTCACGATCGACCCGGGCACGCAGCCGGGTCAGATCGCCAAGGTGCGTGGGCAGGGCATGCCGCATCTGCACACGGGTGTCCGAGGGGCGCTGCACGTGCATCTCGACGTTGTCGTGCCGACGCGCCTCGATGCCCAGCAGGTGGCGAAACTCAAGGAATATCAGAAGCTGGCGGTCGGCGAGCAGATCGAGCTGGTAACCGCAGGATCCTCCAACACCGGTGGACTGTTCTCGCGGCTGCGTAACGCCTTTGCCGGGCGCTGACCACTGTCGATGAGCCCACCGGTGTTCTGGGTCGAGGCGGTTCCCGGTGCGGAGTCCACGGTGCGACTGGACGGCGATGAAGGTCGTCACGCGGTGACCGTGACCAGACTCGTTGCGGGAGAACGGATCATCATCTCCGACGGTGCCGGTACCGCTGGGCTCTGCGAAGTGATCCACACCGCCGGGAAGAGTTCGCTCGAGGCCCGGGTTCTCGAGGTCGCGGTGACGCCGATGCCGAAACCGGCCGTGACGATCGTGCAGGCACTGCCGAAGTCGGAGCGTTCAGAGTTGGCGGTCGACCTCGCCACCGAGGCAGGCGTCGACGCGGTCGTGCCGTGGCAGAGTGCGCGCTGTGTGTCGAAATGGGTTGGGCCCAAGGCGGATAAAGGGGTTGCCAAGTGGCAGTTCGCCGCCAGGGCGGCAGCCAAGCAGAGCCGACGCGCCTACATCCCCGAGATCTCACCGCTCGCCACCACCAAAGATGTTGTCGCGCGAGCGCAGGCCGTGATCGACAGCGGAGGAGTGGTCGCTGTTCTCCATGAGGGAGCGGCGACGAGTCTGTCCGCACTAGCACTGGCGACGGCGACCCAGATCATGCTGGTGATCGGACCCGAAGGTGGACTGGACGACTCCGAGATCGCAGCCCTGGTGGCGGTCGGCGCGACCTCGGTCCTGCTCGGTCCCGAGGTGCTGCGCACCTCCAGTGCGGGGGCCGTCGCCTTGGGGGCGATCGGTGCGCTGACGTCCAGGTGGGATGTCGGACCGGGCTGGCGGGCACCGTGAAACGCGTCAAACTCGCTTATGGCGAACGTAACTCGCAGTTCGGGCACCTCTACCTTCCGCCCGCCCCAGCTGACGGACCGGTGCCGCTCATCGTGTTGGTGCACGGCGGGTATTGGAGTACCGAGTTCGCCCTCACGATCGAGTCCGCCATCGCCAGAGACCTCGCCGACCGCGGGGCGATCGTGTGGAACATCGAGTACCGCAGGGTAGGGGAGGACGGCGGTGGGTGGCCGCGGACCGGCAACGACGTGATCGCCGCACTCTCGGCCCTCGACGCCCCGGTCCGATATGCCCTGCCGGAGGACATCGCAGGCCGGGTTGCCTGGTCGGATGTCAGCGTGATCGGTCATTCCGCAGGAGGACAGCTCGCCGTCTGGGCGGTGTCCCGGTTGGGAGCAAGGACAAAGCGGGCCTCGGTCACCACCGTCATCGCTCAAGCCGCGGCGCTGGACCTGTGCTTCGGCGATCGTCCGGCCCGACCGTCGCTGCGGGCACTCATGGGTGCATCGATCGCGCAGGCGCCCCAGCTCTACGCCGACGCCTCACCTGTGGATCAACCACCGTTTCCCGCCCATGTGGTGGCCATCCACGGCGACCTCGACACCTCCCTGCCCGCTGAGATCAGCCGGGACTATGTTCGCCGGGCATCGGCCGCCGGTCAGTCCGCGGAATTGATCATCGTCGCTGGTGAGGGCCACGACGTGTTCGTCGATCCACGCAGTCGTGGCCACCTCGAGACCGTCCGCGTCCTCGGATTGCCGCGGCGGACGAAATATTGAGGCGAAACTGGACGTTCGGTGGACGTAGAATCGTGACACAAGCATCACTGGCAGAGCAGGAGAAGCAACTTTCGTGAGAGATGACAACAGCGCAACCCGGGCTGATCACAGCGCGGCCGGGACTCAGGTGCGCGGCGCGGTGACCACAACGCTCGAAGTGTCGCCCGATGTCATTTTCGGACTGCTCGGTGCCGGCGACAAGAACCTCCGAGAACTCGAGTCGCATCTCGTGGCCGACATACACGTGCGCGGTAACGCGGTGAAGTTCACCGGCGAACCGGCGGATGTGGCGATCGCCGAGCGAGTTGTGTCCGAACTGGTGTCCGTGGTCCGTCGCGGTACAGAGCTGAACCCCGATCTCGTGCGGCACAGCGTCCGTATGCTCACCGACGGCTCCGGAGAATCCCCGGCCGAGGTGCTGAGCCTGGACATCCTCTCCCGGCGCGGCAAGACCATTCGGCCCAAGACGCTCAACCAGAAGCACTACGTGGACGCCATCGACAAGAACACGATCGTGTTCGGGATGGGACCGGCGGGCACGGGTAAGACCTATCTCGCGATGGCCAAGGCAGTCCAGTCGTTGCAGAAGAAAGAGGTCAGCCGCATCATCCTGACCAGGCCCGCCGTGGAGGCGGGCGAGCGACTCGGATTCCTGCCCGGCACCCTGCACGACAAGATCGACCCGTATCTGCGCCCGCTCCACGATGCGCTGCACGACATGATGGACCCGGAGGCGATCCCGAAGCTGATGGAGGCCGGTGTCATCGAGGTCGCCCCGTTGGCCTACATGCGTGGCCGCACCCTGAACGACGCGTTCATCATTCTCGACGAGGCGCAGAACACGACCGCCGAGCAGATGAAGATGTTCCTCACCAGGCTCGGATTCGGCTCGAAGATCGTCGTCACCGGCGACGTCACCCAAGTCGACCTCCCCTCGGGTGGCTCGGAAAGTGGTTTGCGGGCCGCGGCGCGCATCCTCGAGGGCATCGAGGACATCCAGTTCTCGCAACTGACCAGTGCCGACGTGGTGCGGCACCGCCTGGTGGCCGACATCGTCGACGCGTACGGCAGGGAAGAGGCCACCAACGAGCTGCACGGCAATCGCGCCCAGCGGCGCGCCGGCGGTGGACGCAGCCGATGAGTATCCCTGCCGACGCCAGGAGGCTGCCTTGAGTATCGAGGTGTCCAACGAATCCGGCGTGGACGTGCCGGAGGAGATGTTGATCGACGTCGCGACCTTCGCTCTCGGTCGTATGGACGTGCATCCGGCCGCGGAACTGTCGATGGTGCTCGTGGACAACGAGACGATGGCCGAACTCCACATGCGGTGGATGGACCTGCCCGGGCCGACCGACGTCATGAGTTTCCCGATGGACGAGCTCAGTCCCGGAGGCCGCCCCGACACCGCCGGTCCCGGACCGTCGATGCTCGGCGACATCGTGTTGTGCCCAGAGTTCGCGGCGGAGCAGGCCGCGACGGCGCGGCACTCGACCGATCACGAGCTGTCGGTGCTGACCGTGCACGGCGTGCTGCACCTCCTGGGTTTCGATCACGCCGAACCCGAAGAGGAAAAGGCGATGTTCGGTTTGCAGGGGCAGATCATCGAGGACTGGTACGACGACCGCCGCGCCCGCGCGCGCGCCGCCCGGATGGCCGAAAAAGACGCAAAACTGCTGCACAGTACTGGCTTCGGAGAAAACACCCCGGACGCCGGGGAGAGCTGATCAACCGTGTTGTCTGACGTGTTACCACTGCTTGCCGCAGTGGCGCTCGTGCCTATCGGCGGGTTGTTCGCCGCCATCGACAACGCCCTGATGACCGTGTCGCCCGCTCGCGTCGACGATCTCATCAAGGACGGCAGACCGGGTGCGCGCAGACTGCGCGAAGTGCTCTCCGACCGGCCGAAATACGTGGCGCTGACGGTCCTGCTGCGCATCGGATGTGAAACGGCAGCAACGGTATTCGCAGCGGTGTACGCGATGGGGGTGCTCGGATCACCCTGGGGGATCGTGCTGGCGATAGCCGTGATGGCGGTGGTCAGCTACGTGATCATCGGCGTGGGTCCGCGCACCCTCGGCAGTCAGCACGCGTATTCAATCGCGGTGAACTCCGCTGCCGTGCTGCAGGGGATCGGCGTGCTGTTGACGCCGTTGACCCGGTTGCTCATCATGATCGGTAACGCGGTGACGCCGGGTAAGGGATTTCGCAACGGACCGTTCGCCACCGAAGTCGAGCTTCGGGAAGTGGTCGACATGGCCGAACT
This sequence comes from Williamsia sp. 1135, assembly GCF_002095395.1. Lineage (GTDB taxonomy): Bacteria > Actinomycetota > Actinomycetes > Mycobacteriales > Mycobacteriaceae > Williamsia. The sequence continues at coordinate 37,149 of NZ_MJEI01000101.1, read as the reverse complement.
CACCGGTGTGGTCGCCGCCGGTGAGCGACGGATGATCCAGTCCGTATTCGACCTCGGCGACACCAGCGCTCGCGAAGTGATGGTTCCCCGCGGGGAAATGGTCTGGATCGAGGCGGACAAGACGGCCGCTCAAGCGACCTCCCTTGCGGTGCGCTCCGGCCATTCACGATTGCCGGTGATCGGTGAGAACCCGGACGACGTCCTCGGCGTCGTCTATCTCAAAGACCTCGTCCAGCGTGGTTTGCCGCCGGCGCAACCGACCGCTGTCGAGGTACGCGAATTGATGCGCGAGCCCGAGTTCATCCCGGACTCCAAGCCTCTCGACAAGGTGCTCGCCGACATGCAGCGCAGCCGAAACCACATGGCGTTGCTGGTGGACGAATACGGCGGCATCGCCGGCCTGGTCACCATCGAGGATGTGCTGGAAGAGATCGTCGGTGAGATCAACGACGAATACGACACCGACGAGGTGCCACCCATCGAGGCCCTCGACGACGAGTCCGGCGGTTATCGGGTCTCGTCGCGCCTGCCGATCGATGACCTGGCCGAGTTGTTCGACGTCGAGATCGACGAAGACGAGGTGGAGACGGTCGGGGGCCTGTTCGGTCTGGTGCTGGGCCGGGTGCCCCTGCCCGGTGCGACCGTGACCCTGCATGGTCTGCAACTGTTGGCCGAGGGCGGCCCCAATCGTCAAGGGCGGGTGCGTATCACGTCGGTCGTCGTGCACAAGGTGGTCGAGAAGGAACAAGAGAAGAAGAAGAAGCGCAAGAAGAAGCGTGAGGAGCGCGCCGACGAAGCCGCGGCCGCGCAGGCCGACGCCGACGCGGCGGACAATGCGGAATCGGGCAGTCCGGAGAGCGATGACGATGCTGCGGCGCTTGCGAGTTCCGATCAGCCGGACACCACCGGGACCGCCGAACGAACCACGCACCTACACGAGGAAGCGTCATGAGCACACAGACAGCCGCACCAGAGCTCGATGACGAGGACCAGAAGTTGTTGACGCTTGCCCGGGGCGCGATGGGTCGCGCCGAGGCGAAGACCGGCGCCGCAGTACGCGACACCGATGGCCGGACGTACGCGGCAGGCCCGGTGTCGCTGGCGGCACTCCATCTGTCCGCCTTGCAGGTGGCCGTGGCGATGGCCGTTTCGAGCGGAGCCCCCGGATTCGAGGCCGCGGTGTTGGTGGGAACAGCGGATGACGCCGACGATCCGGGTCTGGCCGCGCTCACCGAGGTCAGCGCCGACGCCTACGCGGTCATGGTCGCCACCGTATGAGCGACAACGAGTTCCGTTCAGGTTTCGTGTGTTTCGTCGGCAGGCCCAACACGGGCAAGTCGACGCTGACCAATGCGCTGGTGGGCGAGAAGATCGCAATCACCTCGAGTCGCCCGCAGACGACGAGGCACACGATCCGCGGCATCGTCAATCGGGATGACACCCAATTGATCCTCGTCGACACCCCGGGTCTGCACCGGCCCCGAACCCTGCTCGGCAAGCGGCTCAACGACCTGGTGCGGGACACGTATTCGGAGGTCGACGCGATCGGACTCTGCATCCCTGCCGACGAGAAGATCGGTCCAGGGGACCGCTGGATCGCCGAGCAGCTCAAGGAGATGGCGCCCAAGACCCCGATTGTCGGGCTGGTCACGAAGATCGACAAGGTGAAGCCGGAGCGCATCGCGCAGCAGCTGATGGCGATCTCTGCTCTGCTCGGGCCGGACGCGGAGGTGGTGCCGGTCTCGGCAGTCAAAGGCAAACAACTCGACGTCGTCGTGGACGTACTCCGCGGCCTGATGGAACCGGGCCCGGCGTTCTACCCGGACGGCGAACTCACCGACGAGCCCGAAGAGACGTTGATGGCGGAGTTCATCCGGGAAGCGGCACTCGAGGGCATCCACGACGAGCTGCCGCACTCCCTGGCCGTGGTCATCGAGGAGGTCATCGAGCGCGAGCGCGGCGACAACCAGACCCCGATGATCGATGTCCACGCGATTCTCTACGTCGAGCGCAGCAGCCAGAAGGGCATCATCATCGGCAAGCACGGTGCCAGGCTCAAAGAGGTCGGGACTGTTGCCCGCAAGCAGATCGAGAAGGTGCTCGGCGCCAAGGTTTACCTCGATCTCCACGTGAAGATCGCCAAGGACTGGCAACGCGATCCGAAGCAGATGGGAAAGCTCGGTTTCTAGATCTGTCGGGCCGTAGGACAGGACCGAGAACGGCAGGGTTCAATATCCCGTATGGGAGATGCTGAGCGGGGCGAGTCCGAGCACAAGCACGAACGTCCGCCGGGCGCCCTGGATCTCGGTGTCCAGGCTGCGCTGCGGTCGTGGAAGCTGTGGATTCTGCCGTTGGCGGTCGTCATCGGTGTGATGGGACTGCTCGGCGGGATGTACATGGCGCCCGTCGTCAATCCACAAGAGCACCTGACCGACTATCCGATCGTGATCGTCAACGACGACGTCGGGGCGCCGGAACCCGGTGGCGGTGCGGAGCAGAACCTCGGCACCCAGCTGGTCGACGGTTTCAGGAGCAGCGTCGAGAAGCAGTATCCCGGGAAGTTCGACCCCGAGGTGGTCGACCGGAACACCGCACTGACCCGCCTGGACAACGCGCAGGCATACGGCGCCATGATGATTCCGAGCGACTTCAGCGCGTCGAGCTTCGCCTTCCTCGGCTCGGCCATCGGCAACGACAAAGTCGCTCAACCGGTGATCGAGGTGCTGACCAATCCGGGGGTCGGTGCCATCGCGAACGAGATCACCGCGACCTTCTTCACCCAGGCGATGCCGCAGTTGAACGAACAGTTCGGGCAGCAGCTGACCGCGGCACTCACCGCGCAGACCGACGCGGCGGGCGTGACGATCACCGGGGCTGGTCTGACGGCCATCGCGAACCCCATCGACGTGCAGGTCAGCGCGGCGAATCCACTGCCCGACAACGCCGGTAGCGGTCTGACGGCCTTCTACTACGCCCTGCTGCTGATCCTGGCGGGTTTCACCGGCACCATGATCATCCAGACCATCATCGACGGGCGGCTCGGATTCGGCCCCATCGAGTTGGGCCCCGTCTACGAACTCCGAAAGCGCATACCCATCTCCAGGCTGGGGACGCTGGTGGTCAAGTGGTGGACCGTCTTCCTGGTCGCGTTGATCGTGTCGGCGCTCTTCGTGGGGATCTGCACCTGGGTGGGCATGTACACCCCGAACAAAATGGCGCTCTGGATGTTCGGGGTGCTGGTCATCACCGCGGTCGGTGTGATGGCGACATCGATCATCGCGATCTTCGGCAGTGCCGGACTGATCATCAATCTCGTGTTCTTCGTGATCCTGGGACTGCCGACCTCCGGCGGCACCGTGCCGCTGGAAGCCGAAGCCGGATTCTTCCGCGGACTGGCCGTGATCGAACCGCTGCATCAGGCGTTCATGGGTGCCCGGTCGATTCTCTTCTTCGACGCCAACGCCGCTGCCGGTCTGGGCAACGCCCTGATCATGTTCTCGATCTTCGTTGTGGTCGGGCTGGTGATCGGTCCGATCGCCTGCATCTTCTATGACCGTAAGGGTCTGATCCGGCGGCCACCGGAGCCGGTGGCAGCGCCCGCTCATGCCGCGGACGCCTGAGGACGCATGTCGCGGACCACTTCGTCGGTGGTCGGTGGAAGAATGACCCGGTGAGGTTGTATCGGGATGAGGCAGTCGTGCTTCGCCAGCACAAGCTGGGGGAGGCCGACCGCATCATCACGCTGTTGACCAAGGAGCACGGTCTAGTCCGCGCGGTCGCCAAGGGTGTGCGGCGTACCCGCTCGAAGTTCGGGGCGCGCCTCGAACCGTTCGCCCACGTCGACGTCCTGCTGCATCCGGGCCGCAACCTCGACATCGTCACGCAGGTCTACAGCCTCGACACCTTCGCCTCTGCCATCGTGTCCGACTACGGCCGATACACCACGGCGTGCGCGATCCTGGAAACCGCGGAGCGGCTCGCCGGAGAAGAGCGGGCGCCGGCCGCCCGGCTCCAGCGACTGACGGTTGGCGCGCTACGGGCGGTCGCAGGCGGCGAGCGCCCCAAAGAACTCGTCCTCGACGCCTTCTTGCTGCGGGCAATGGATTTCGCCGGCTGGATGCCTGCCCTGGAGAACTGCGCACGCTGCGGCGATCCCGGGCCTCACCGCGCTTTTCACGTCGCCGTCGGTGGAGCGGTCTGTGTGCATTGTCGACCTCCCGGTGCGGCCACTCCGTCACCCGGGGTCCTGGATCTGATGGATGCGCTCTACCGTGGCCAGTGGGAACACACCACCGAGGTGACCGAGTCGGCTCGTCGGCAGGCCAGTGGCCTGACCGCGGCGCATCTGCAGTGGCATCTGGAGCGCCAACTGCGCACGCTGCCGCTGATCGAGCGCGAGGCGCCGCACCGCGGTCTCACCTTCTCCGGTGTGAACGCCGACACCGGAAGGAAGGACACACGTGATCCAGCGACGGCGCAACACGGCGCGGCAAGCTGAACCGGTAGTACGTCAGGTTCGGCCGCCCGATCCACACCCATCCGGCGCGCGTCCGCCTGCCATCCCGGCCGAGTTCGTGCCCAAGCACGTGGCATTGGTGATGGACGGGAACGGTCGCTGGGCAACCGACCGGGGTCTACCCCGCACCGAAGGGCACAAACGTGGCGAGGCGGTCCTGATGGACGCCGTCTGCGGTTGTATCGAACTCGGGGTCGGATGGCTGTCGGCCTATGCGTTCTCCACCGAGAACTGGAGCCGAAGCCCGGATGAGGTGAAGTTCCTGATGGGCTTCAACCGCGATGTCATCCGCCGTAGGCGAGACGAGATGAACGAGATGGGTGTCCGGGTCCGCTGGGCGGGCCGTCGGCCGAGGCTGTGGCGCAGTGTCATTCGCGAGCTCGAGGTTGCGGAGGAACTCACCAAGGACAACACCGTGATGACTCTGACGATGTGTGTCAACTACGGCGGCAGAGCGGAGATCGCCGACGCCGCCAAGGAGATCGCCCGCAGGGCTGCTGCGGGCACCCTCGACCCCGAGCGGATCACCGAGGCGTCCTTCGCGCGCTACCTCGACGAACCCGACATGCCCGACGTCGACCTGTTCCTGCGACCGTCGGGGGAGCAGCGGATCTCCAACTTCCTGCTGTGGCAGTCCGCGTACGCCGAAATGGTGTATCAGCACAAGCTGTTTCCCGACTTCGATCGTCGCGACCTGTGGGAGGCCTGCATCGAGTACGCCAGTCGCGACCGACGCTTCGGCGGGGTACCGGGGTCGTCCGGTGGCTGATGTCGACGACGGACCAGGCCTGATCGCTCGCACGGCGGCGATGCTGTCCACGCAGATGTCGGTACAGTCCGGCGAGGACGACTCGCTGACGGTGTATCACCAGGGCACCGTCGTCTCGATACGTGCGCTGGCGCTCGCTCCCGGCCTCGAGGTGCTGTCGCTGACCCAGGTACTGGCCTGGGATCTACCCGTCACCGAACAGTTGCGAACCGACGTCGAGGCGGCCTCGAGTGCGTCGAACTTCGGGACGATCAAACTCGCTGTCAACGAGGTGACAGCGGATGTGCTGCTGCACTACACATTTCCTGCCAGCACACTCAGCGACGAAGCCCTGGCCACGATGCTGCTGATGGTGCTAGGTGCAGGTGCCGATGTGGGTGTGAGCATCCGCGGCTAGCTGTCATCGGAAGAGCACGATCAACGCCTAGGCGCAGGAGTTGCAGCGCCCGAAGACCTCGACGGTATGACTGATCTCGGTGAACCCGTGTTCGGCGGCGACGTCGATCGCCCATTTCTCCACGACATCGGCCTGGACTTCGACGGTGTTCCCACAGAGGCGGCAGACCAGATGGTGGTGATGATGTCCGGTGGAGCAGTGCCGGTACAGGGACTCGCCGGAGTCGGTGCGCAGTACGTCGACCTGGCCGGCATCGGCGAGAGCCTGCAGGTTGCGGTAGACGGTGGTGAGCCCGATGGACTGTCCAGCGGCCTTGAGATTGTCGTGCAGATCTTGCGCCGAGCGGAACTCTTCGCTGCCAGAGAGTAATTCGGCGATCGCACTGCGCTGCCGGGTGGAACGCACCCCGGTCACCGGCCGCTGTTGCGTCTCCGAACTCATGACTTCGGCTCTTCATTGGCGTGAGCGATGGCGTCGGTGACGATGTGGGCGAGGTGGTCGTCGACGAGCGTGTAGAGCACCTCACGACCTGAGCGCTGCCCCTCGACGACGCCGGCGGACTTCAGGACCCGCAGGTGCTGGCTGATCAGAGGTTGCGGCACCGACAGGGCCCCCACCAACTCGTGGACGCACCGGCCGCCGGTCAGCAGCTCCAGCACGATCGCGATCCGGACCGGGGCGGACAACGCCCGGAGGAGATCGCCTGCAGCATCGAGGGCTTTCTTGTCGACGGCAGCCGATCCCGAGACATTGGTCGGCGGTTCGCTGTGGACTGGCTGTGGGGTCACGAGCACTCCAGAATGGGAACTGTTTGATCGAGCGGGCTGTTGGCAACCATTTTCATATGCGTTCGGCGCTATGTCAAACGCGCCCCCGCGTGCCCTGCTCGCGGCAAGTGTCCGGCGGGCGGAAGGCGCGCCCACGGGGACCGATAGGCTGGGCCCGTGGCAGGCAAAACCAATCTCGTGGATTCCGTTGTCAACCTCTCGAAGCGCCGGGGGTTGGTGTACCAGTGCGGCGAGATCTATGGCGGTACGAAATCGGCGTGGGACTACGGCCCCCTGGGCGTCGAACTCAAGGACAACATCAAGAAGCAGTGGTGGCGCAACATGGTCACCTCGCGCGACGATGTCGTGGGACTCGACTCGTCGGTGATCCTGCCCCGCCAGGTGTGGGAGGCCTCCGGGCACGTCGAGACCTTCAGTGACCCCTTGGTGGAATCGCTGCACACTCACAAGCGCTACCGTGCCGATCACCTGATCGAGGCGTACGAGAACAAGCACGGTCACCTGCCGCCCAACGGCCTGGCCGACATCAACGACCCCGACACCGGCCAGCCCGGCTCGTGGACCGAACCGCGTGCGTTCTCCGGTCTGCTGAAGACCTTTCTGGGCCCCGTCGACGATGAAGCGGGACTGCACTACCTGCGTCCCGAGACCGCGCAGGGCATCTTCATCAACTTCAAGAACGTGATGACGACGGCGCGTAAGAAGCCGCCGTTCGGCATCGGCCAGATCGGCAAGAGCTTCCGGAACGAGATCACCCCGGGCAACTTCATCTTCCGGACCCGTGAGTTCGAGCAGATGGAGATGGAGTTCTTCGTCAAGCCAGGTGACGACGAGGACTGGCACCAGTACTGGATCGACTACCGCCACCAGTGGTACGTCGACCTGGGAATCGACCCCGACAACCTGCGTCTGTTCGATCACCCCAAAGAGAAGCTCTCGCACTACTCCAAGCGCACGGTCGACGTGGAGTACCGGTTCGGATTCGCCGGTGGCGAGTGGGGCGAGCTCGAGGGTGTGGCCAATCGCACCGACTTCGACCTCAGCACCCATATGAAGCACTCCGGTGAGGATCTGTCGTTCTTCGATCAGGCGTCCGGCGAGAAGTACGTGCCGTACGTCATCGAACCGGCTGCGGGCCTGACCCGATCGCTGATGGCATTCCTGTGCGACGCATACACCGAGGAACAGGTTCCGAATGCCAAGGGCGGCACGGACTCCCGCACGGTGCTGAAACTGGATCGACGGCTGTCGCCGGTCAAGGTCGCGGTCCTTCCGCTCTCTCGCAACGAGCAGCTCTCGCCGAAGGCGAAAGACCTGGCAGCGGAATTGCGGAAGTACTGGAACGTCGACTTCGACGACGCACAGGGCATCGGTAAGCGGTATCGCCGCCAGGACGAGGTCGGCACGCCGTTCTGCGTCACCGTCGACTTCGACACCCTCGACGATCAGGCCGTCACGGTCCGCGAACGCGACACCATGACGCAGGAACGGGTGGCGCTCGACAAGGTCGTCGAGTACCTGGCACCGCGACTGATCGGCTGCTGACATAGGGCACCGCTGCCTATGATCGCTGTAGGCAACGGTGCCTTGTCGAGTTGGGAGCGCTCATGAATGCAGTTCTGAAGTCCCTGTCCGAAGATGAGTACGTGCTGATTCGGGAGACCAAGAAAAAGCAGCTGGCCGATCTCGACGAAGAGCGATTGATCAAGCTCCACACCAGGGTTCGACGGGCTCGCAACAAGCACGTGACCAACTACCGCCAGGCCGGCGCCGCGAAGGTCGCCAAGAAAGGCGGCAGGGGCGCCGCTCGACCCGCCAACAAGCACAACGCCGCGAAAGCGGAGGCCTTCGAGGCGGCCCTGGGTCGGGTGAGCAAGCGGCTGAGCACTGTTGCCAAACGCAGTGCCGCTGAACTCAAGGACGCGCGGCTGAAGGCGGCGAGTGGGAAGTCGACGAAGTCGAGCTCCGGCGCCAAGGGGCAGGGCAAGGTCATCTCCGCAGGCAAGGACCGGGTCGATGCCACCCGCAAGTCGTCAGGACGCAAGAAGCACGAGGCGTCGTCGAAGGCGGCAGGCAAGCGTCGGCAGGCCAAGAAAGACAACCGGTAACCAGCCTGTCAGCGGGTCTGGTCCGGCCCGCTCGCCAGGTGAACTGTCTCAATTCAGTCAAGTCTGGGATACTCGGCATTCGTAGTAAGTCGTCGGGTCGCGCATGGGGTGTGGCCAGCAGTGGCGGCGAGAGAGTGGGTAAATCGTGTCCGTGAGTGGAAAGATCGTTCATTTCGATGCCAACAAGGGCTTCGGATTCTTGGCACCCGACGCCGGTGGCTCGGATGTCTTCCTGCACATCAATGACATCGACATCGACGAGCATTCGCTCAAGCCCGGTGCGGCAGTTGAGTTCGACATCGAAGAGACCGACCGTGGTTCCAAAGCGGTCAATCTCGTCGTGACGGGTGGAGCCCCGGCCGGTGCACCCGATCGTCCGCGGCGTACCGAAGGTGCTCGCGACGGCGGACGCCCGGATCGTCGACATGATGATCGCGGCAGCGCCCGTGACGACCGTCGCAAGCCTGCTCGCAGCGGCGACGCGGCAACACTCGACTCTGGCACGTTCTCCGAGGAGATCACCGAACTGCTCCTCGATGCCTCTGGCACTCTGACGGCGTCGCAGATCCTTGCGATCCGGCAACGCGTCACCGACTTCGCCATCGCCCGGGGTTGGGTGTTTGACTGACCGTCCGGTGACCGACGTGTCTGCGGGATCGCCGCCGCAGGTCCTTCGCGCCGAGTATGACGAGTCCGACGTCGAGCGGCTCGTTCCCGAGGGTGCGAAGGTCGCGGGGTTGGCAGGTACCCGAAACGACTACCGCAGCGCTTTTGCGCGCGACCGCGCGCGGGTGTTGCATTGTGCTGCGCTGCGTCGTCTCGCGGACAAGACCCAGGTGGTCGGCCCACACGAAGGCGATACGCCGCGTACCCGGCTGACCCATTCGCTCGAGGTCGGGCAGATCGGTCGCGGTATCGCGATCGGCGTCGGCTGCGACCCCGACCTGGTCGATCTGGCCGGGCTCGCACACGACATCGGCCATCCGCCCTACGGACACAACGGCGAACGTGCACTCGACGAGGTCAGCACCGACTTCGGCGGGTTCGAGGGCAATGCGCAGAATCTGCGCATCCTCACCCGTCTGGAGCCGAAACTCCTTGATGAGCACGGTCGCAGCGTGGGACTGAATCTGACCCGTGCGTCACTCGACGCCACGCTGAAGTACCCGTGGACCCGCCCGAAGCCGGGTGCCAAGTTCGGTGCCTACAGCGATGATTCGGAAGTGCTGGCCTGGATTCGAGGCGGCCGTACCGACACCAGGCAATCGCTCGAATGCCAGGTGATGGACTGGTCCGACGACGTCGCCTACTCGGTCCATGACGTCGAAGACGGCGTGATGGCCGGACGTATCGATCTGCGGAGTCTCGGTGCTCGTGCCGAGCAGCGCGATCTCGCTGCGGTCGGGGTGAAGGAGTTTCCCGGTCTCGAGGAGAACGTCCTCATCGAGGCTGCCGCGCGACTCTGGGAGATGGAGATCGTGCACGACGTCGGCGATTATGACGGCACCCTGACCCGACTGGTCGCGCTCAAACGTCTGACCAGTGAGTTGGTCGGCCGCTTCGCCTCGGCGGCGATCACGATGACCCGGCGCGAGGCGGGGGAGTGTGGGATCAGTCGTTACCAGGCGGACCTGGTCATCCCGCCGATGGTCGCGGCCGAGGTCGCCGTCCTGAAGACTCTGGCGCTGCGTTTCATCTTCTCCGATGCCCGGCATCGTGCCCATCAGGCGCGCCAGCGGGACCGTATCCACCGCGTCGCCAACTGGTTGCTCCATGCCGCGCCTGGCGGGCTGGATCCGCTGCTGGTACCCGACTGGCATGCGGCCGGGGACGACGCCGCCCGGATGCGGGTCATCATCGACCAGATCGCATCGATGACCGAAGGCCGCCTCGAACGGATGGATCGGCAGAGCATGGGTGCCTCCGCGCACCTGGGCTAGCCCGATTTTGGTGGCTTCTGGCGACTGTTTCCGCAGGTCGCGCTCGCCAAAAGCCACCACTTTCGGGGATGCGGGACAGTGGTCGGACGGCGGCTAGACTTGAGGTGTGGCAGGCCGAATTCCCGATCGTGACATCACGGCTATTCGTGAACGCGCGCACATCGAGGAGATCGTCGGCGAATACGTGGCGCTCCGCAAAGCGGGTGCCGATTCCCTCAAGGGCCTGTGCCCGTTCCACGACGAGAAGTCGCCGTCCTTTCACGTGCGTCCCAACCATGGGCACTTCCATTGCTTCGGATGCGGCGAAGGCGGCGACGTCTACACGTTCCTGCAGAAGGTCGAGCACGTCAGCTTTGTCGAGGCCGTCGAACAACTGGCCGACCGCGTCGGCTACTCGATCAGCTTCGAAGGTGGTGGCACCAGCGTTGCCCGCGACCGAGGGACCCGGGCCCGCCTGGTTGCCGCGAATGCCGCAGCGCAGAAGTACTACGCAGAGCAGCTCTCCACTCCCGAGGCGCAGACCGCCCGCGACTACCTGACCGAGCGTTCCTTCGACGGCGCGGTGGCGTTGAAGTTCGGCCTGGGCTACGCGCCCGCCGGCTGGGACAAGATGACCAAAGCACTGCTGGCCCAGGGGTTCGAGTTCGCCGAGCTCGATGCGGCCGGCCTCTCCAAGCAGGGGCAGCGTGGCCCGATCGACCGGTTCCACCGTCGGCTGCTGTGGCCCATCAAGAACCTGGGCGGCGACATCATCGGTTTCGGTGCCCGCAAACTCTTCGACGACGACAACATGGGCAAGTACATGAACACCCCGGAGACGATGCTGTACAAGAAGTCTCAGGTGCTGTTCGGGCTCGACCATGCGAAGAAGCACATCGCCAAAGGGCACCAGGCGGTGGTGGTCGAGGGATACACCGATGTGATGGCCATGCATCTTGCAGGGGTCACCACCGCAATAGCGTCGTGCGGTACCGCGTTCGGTGAAGATCACCTCGCGCTGCTCCGGCGTTTGATGATGGACGACAGTTACTTCCGCGGCGAGGTCATCTATACCTTCGACGGTGACGACGCCGGAAAAGCCGCCGCGCTCAGAGCCTTTGAAGGTGAACAGAGCATCGCCGGACAGACGTTCGTCGCCGTCGCGCCCGACGGGATGGACCCGTGTGAGCTACGTCAGAACCACGGCGACGCCGCGGTTCGCGATCTGATCGCGCGCCGCATCCCGATGTTCGAGTTCGCGGTGAAGGCGCTGCTCGGCAACTACGATCTCGACACCGCCGAGGGGCGTGTGCACGCGCTGCGTGAAGCGGTGCCCGTGGTGGCCCGCATCCGCGACGTCGCGCTGAGGGACGAATACGCCCGGCAACTGGCCGGCTGGGTGGGCTGGGACGAAGTGGCGCAGGTCCTCAAACGGGTGCGCGAAGAGGCAGGCAAGCAGGCAAGGAACGCTCGCTCCGGCGGACCCGACACCTCGAAGTCACGGGACCGCCGGGTGCAGTCTGTAGAGCCGGCCGCCCCCGTCGTCGATCCCGATTCCAAGACCCCGACGGTGCTGCGACCCCGCCCCTCGGATCCACGGCTGTGGCCGCAGCGTGAAGCGCTCAAAGCCGCGCTGCAGTATCCGGCCATCGCCGGCACCGTGTTCGATTCACTGCCCCCTGAGTGCTTCACCGAGCCCGCTTACCAGGTCATTCGCGAGGCGATCGCGACTGCAGGCGGCACCGGTGCTTCTCACGGGGGAGCGCAGTGGGTCGACAGCGTCGGCCAGCTGGTGGAAGGCGCTGTGCTGGAGTCGTTGATGACCGAGTTGGCGGTCGAGCCGATGTCGGTGTCGGAGTACATGATTCCGAGGTACATCGGTAGCGTCCTGGCACGGCTGCAGGAGGTCTGGGTCGGCTCGCAGATCGCGGACCTCAAATCGAAGCTGCGGCGGATGTCTCCCGGTGACGACCCCGATGCCTACAACGCGTTGTTCGGCGATCTGGTGGCACTTGAGGCCTACCGCCGTAGCCTTCTCGAACTGGCCGTGGGCCCGGACGAGAACACCGGCTAGTTCGATCAGTTGTTGCGGCTCTCCTCGGGGCCGAGCACCGTGGTGGCGTCATCGATCTCCCGCAGCTCTGTCAACTTGGGCTGGGTGCTGAGTTTCTCGGACAGCTTCTGCCTGCCGACGTCCACGGCCTTTTTGGTGGCGGGTGACTCTGCGACGGACCGGTAGGCGCGATTGATCTGCTCGTAGCGCTTGCGCCCTGCTTTTGCCCCGAGGACATAGCCGACGCCGAGGGCGGCGAGGAATCGAACCATAGGGACTCAGGCCTCCAGTGCTGTACGGAGCGGACACCGACGTGGCGCCCGCAAATGTGGTTTCCCCATCCTGCCTGATCGAAACCGGAAGTGCGGAATCTACCCTGCTAGCGCCCCCGCCACCAGCGCGATTTGGCATGGGACCGCCCCTATGCGCTAAAGTCATTCACCGGCCCCAGGGTCAGATATTCCCCCATAGCTCAATTGGCAGAGCTTCCGACTGTTAATCGGACGGTTACTGGTTCGAGTCCAGTTGGGGGAGCAAGTATTACCAGCGTAACGGCACTTTCCGGAAGATCGGAAGGTGCCGTTTCTGCATCTACCCATCGCTTACCGATCGGATGCCCGGCCGCGGGTGGGCAGTGGCGAACGTCGGGTGGCGAGCCCGGAACTCGCTTATGGTTCTCCTGAGGTCACGACTCATCCGCGGTGGGTGAGCCACCCGACCGAGAGCTCTTCCAGGTTCAACACGTAGCTTCCGGAGGGTAAACAGTTGAGGTCAGAGACAGCGTCGCCGCCACCGATTCCGCAGTGGAGCATGCCGCGCGGGGTCATCGTCCTGTTGGCCATCGCCGCGTTGGTTGTGACGGTCGCCGGGATCAAGAGCTTCTCCGGGGTAGTCGGCCCGACATTCCTTGCACTGATGCTCACCGTGGCGGTCCACCCGCTCCCGGGTTGGTTGCGCCGCAAAGGGTTTCCTGGCTGGCTTGCGCTGCTCACGACGCTGCTCGCCGTGTGGGGAATCCTCGTGGCGCTGGTGCTCTCGCTGGTGTACTCGGTCGCAAGGTTGTCGACGATCCTCCCGCAGTACAGCGACAAGTTCGATGACATCGTCAACGACCTACAACAGACCCTGAAAGACCACGGCATCGGATCCGACCAGATCCACAAACTGCTGTCGAATGTCGATTCGTCGAAGGTGATCTCCATCGTCAGCGACATCGTCGGCAGTGCGCTCGGTGTCTTCTCGAACCTGGTGTTCGTCCTGGTGCTCCTGCTATTCATGACGGTCGACGCGATCACCTACGACAAACGTATGACCATCCTCGGCAACATGCGCCCGGACGTTGTCAGCGCGTTTCAGGGCTTCGCGTCCGGCACCCGTACCTACCTGATCGTGTCGACGATCTTCGGCCTCATCGTTGCCGTCTTGGATGTCGGGGTCCTGTGGGCGATGGGGATACCGCTGCCGTTCCTCTGGGGGCTGCTGGCGTTCATCACCAACTACATCCCCAACATCGGATTCGTCATCGGCCTGGTGCCGCCGGCCCTACTCGCCTTGCTCGACGGTGGCTGGGCGCTGATGCTGTGGGTGATCATCATCTACTCCGCCATCAACGTGATAATCCAATCCATCATCCAACCCAAGTTCGTCGGCGATGCCGTCGGATTGTCGGTGACCCTGACGTTCTTGTCGCTGGTGTTCTGGGCGTGGGTGCTCGGCCCACTCGGCGCCATCTTGGCCATCCCGCTGACGCTGATGTGCAAGGCGCTGCTGATCGACATGGATCCCGCGACCCGGTGGGCGGATGTGTTGCTCAGTGATGCTCCGCCCAAGGACGACCCATCGCCGCCCGATGACAGTGCCGACAAGGCCGACGGCGAGGCGCCGCCAGGCGATGCCCTCGCCAAACCGGTGTAGGGCCGGTTTCGCGGCGGTCGGCTCCGCTCGGTAGCATCAGCGAGGTTTGTGGCGGTCACCCGCCATGACTGGGGCGGTAGCTCAGTTGGTTAGAGCCGTGGACTCATAATCCATTGGTCGCGGGTTCGAGCCCCGCCCGCCCCACTCGTGTCGGCCGGCGACACTTCCTCCGACATCGGTGAGTTCCTCCCGTTGCAGTCGGAGGATGTGGCGAATGTCGGAGGATGTGCGACGTCCTCCGACTTCAGTGGGCCGATGCGCCCCGATCCATCTGGAACCGGGGAGTGGGTTGCGCGGCACCGGTCACCAGATCGGCGATCATGCTGCCGATGAGCGGCGCGAACTTGGCGCCGTGACCCGAGCACGTCGCTGCGACGACAAGCGGACCACTGCGGTCGAGGATGAAATCACCGTCGGGGGTCATCGTGATCAGGCCGCTGGATTCGGCGAGAGGCGTCGGGTCCAGGGCGGGCATCCATTCGGACACGTAGTCGACGACAGCCTGCCGCTGTTCGTCGGTGATGCGTTGGTCGCGCACCTCGGTGGTGGTGACGTCGCCGTCGTGGAAGCACCCGACCTTCATGGCGGGCACCGGAACATCTGATCCTGATGGCATGCCATACATCTGCTTGCCGTTCTTGTGGACAAAGGTGGGGAGCGAGTCCTCGCCCGGTCGCAGTGCGAAGTGAAAAGTCTGCTGCTGTCGAATCGTCAAGGGCGGCAACACCGGCTCGGAATTTCCTGCGAACTCGGCAACGGCGGAGGAGAAGTCGGGTAGCCACGCGCCGGTGGTCAGGACCGCGAAGTCGGCGATGATCTGATCGCCGCCGGAGCTGTGGAGGGCGACTTCGCCGCTGGGTGCCACGTTGGCGTCGACGACCCTTGTCATCGGCATGATCTCGGCGCCCGCGGCGGCGGCCAGCGACGTCGTCGCGACGATGGTACTTTCCGGATCGAACACACCAGCACACGTGTGAAATATCGCGTCTGTCTCGAATCGCATTCCCGGCCAGCGTATCTCGGCCTGTCGAGCGGATAGGAGTTCATTGGGTACCCCGTGCGCGGTCATCAGGGATGACAATGTCTCGGTGTCGTAGTCCGGACCGTGATCGATGCCGCCGGTGCCGGTCAACAATTGCGTACCGGACTCGTCCTGCAGTCGTTGCCACTGCTCGAGGGCGAGTCCGGTCATCGCCGCGTACAACGGATCGGCATAGGCGCGCCGGAAGCTGCGCGACCGGCCGTGTGAGCTGCCGTGGTCGTGTCCGACCTCATAGGCCTCGAGAACGGCGACGGTCAACCCCCGCGAGGCCAATTGCCAAGCGGCGCATGACCCCATCAGTCCGGCACCGACGATCGCGACGTCAACCCGGTGAATGCTCATCGAGACAGATCCCACTCTGTCTGTGATGTGCCCATCGAAATCCCCACCCTTGTTGTCCTTCGAGGACCACTATTGGGTCACTGCCTAAACAGAATGGAACGCTGGGCGATGGTTGTCCACTCGAACGAGTTCGCCCGGATGGTGGTATGCGCGGGACGTGGTCAGACCGAGGTACCGAGTTCACCGCGGCGGTAGAGGACGACTCCCAGGACGGTGTATCCCAGCAGCAGTTGCGCTGCGGGCGCGAACTGCCCGATCGCCGGCACCGCCATCAGAGGGATCGCCCAGAACAGCCAGCTTTGTGCGAACAGAGTCTGCCACCGCAGGGCACCGGTCCAGCGGCCGGCGATGGCGATCCGGATCCCGATTCCGAACATCCCGAGCATCGACAGTGGCCAGCACACGTCGAACACGGCCCAGACAATGGACCCGTGGGCGAGCCAGAACATGTCGAGTATCGACGACACGACGGCGCCGCCCATCAGGCCGAACTGCAGTTGGTGAAAACTGCGCGCCACCTTGCCCGCCCCCATTGCCCTGGTGCGAACCTGGAGCGTGAGCAGGCCGATGAGCGCAGCCTGAAAGGCGAGTGCGGAAGCCCCGCCAACGATCGAACCGAGGCCGAACCCTTCATTATCGGCCCAGAGCGTCGTTGCGGTCAGCCAGGCGAGGGTGGCACCGGTCAGCGAGATGCCGACCGCGCGGGTGGGGTGGACGGCGGCGGTGTCTGCCGTGAAGGTGGTTCCGGAAGTGAGGCTTGTGGTCATCGAGAGCTCCTTGGTCAGTGGTCGGTACTGCGATCACTGTGAGGTGACTCACTGGGAATGCACTGGGAGACCGCAGGGAAGCCCTGTTCACCGAACGTCGGTGGGGCCCGCCCATTCGACGACGAGCTCGCGGACCTCGTCGCGAGACAACGCGCGGCCCTGGCTGCCTTCTTCGGCGAGCATCGTGGGGTCGATCTCGCGGCGCATGGTGGCTCCGAATCCCGCGAGTTCGACCACGTCCATCTTTTCGGGCGAGTATCCGGTCAGGTCGGTCATGCCGTCGACCACACCGATCAGCCTGGCTGCGGGCCTGTGCTCACCGCGGCGGAAGAGGACGTAGGACAGGGTGAACAGGGCGACCATCCAGGAGGTCAGATCGTAGGCGCGCTCGCAGTAGCCGACCATCCACGCGAGTTTGTTCTCGGCCGGTCCGTCCCACTTCTCCTGCGCTATATCGCTTTTCGCGTGGATCCACAAGATGGACGCGGCGCACCAGTCGTACCCGCAGCTGCGTGCGACCTCGACCGCAGAATCGAAATAGTCACCCGCGGAAGCGTGGTCACCGGACCGGAAATCGGCCGTACCCAACGACATCAGCGATTCGGCGGCAGTCCACGGTGAGTTGTATCGGCGGGCGATCTCGAGGGAGTCGTGGGCGTGCTGCCGGGCAGGTTCGACGAGCCCGGATCCGGCCTCGAAGAAGGCCAGCGTGACCGCGGCGTCACCGCGCGCGACCTGCACCACCGGGTCGGCTGCGTCGACGTCGAACTCACCGTACATCTCACCGAGCCGGGTGAGGGCGGCGAACAGTGCGGGTAGATCGGCGCCCAGGTAGCTGGTGATGGCGCTGCCCGCCACAGCCCGGACCCGGGTCGCGATCGGGACCTCGGGCGGCGCAGTGAGAGCAGGTGCGAGCATCCGCATACCCTCGTCGGCGAATCCTCGACGGAACCAGAACCAGTAGACGTTCCCGACGATTTCGAGGTACGTCTCGGAGTGGGGATCGACGCGATCGAGCGCGGCCCGGACATTGGCCATGTCGGCGTCGAGCTTGCGGGTCCATGCCAGACACTGCGGACCCCGGAGCCCTAGATAGGCCTCGGTCGCCATACCGACGACCCACTCGGTATGCGCTGCGCGCAATTCTTCCAGCCGCTGTGAGTCCTGTTGCACCGCCGCATAACTGCGCAGGGTTTCAAGCATGAGATAGCGCCGGGGGTCGCCTCCGACTGCTTTGAGCATCGACTTGGCGATCAGCGCACTCAGGTCGCCGAGCAGACCGCGATGTCCGGTGACCAGGCGCGCCGCCTCCAGGTCGAAGCCGCCCTGGAACACCGCGAGGTCGCAGAACAGACGCCGCTCGCTCTCGGTGAGCGACTGGTACGAACCGTCGATGGCCGCTTGCATGGTGGCGTGGCGAGCGTTGGTGCGGGGGCCGCCTCGGAGGACTTCGAAACGATCGTCGAGCATGTCGATGATCTGACGAACGGACAACGCCGACGACTGACCGGCCGCGAGTTCGATCGCCAGTGGCATGTGGTCGAGCGCCGTACACAGCCTCTCGACGTCCTCCGGGTCGGCATCCGCGGCTGCCGCGCCGGCGCGTTCGTGAAACAACTGTGCCGAGTCCGCCAGCGGCGGCATCTCGAAGAGTGTCTCGCCGGCGACTCCGAGTGCTTCGCGACTGGTTGCCAGGATCCGGATCTTCGGGCAGGTCCGCAGGATCGCAGTGGCCATCGTGGCCACCTCGTCGAGGAGGTGCTCGCAGTTGTCGAGTACGAGGACGAAGCTGCGGTCGTGGAGTAGGGAGGTCAGTACCGGGATACCGCCGCTGATGGTCAAGCCGAGCGACGAGACCACCGTGTCGAGCGCGGCAGCGGCGTTGTGCGCACCTGCGAGCTCGATCAACCAGGGGCCGTCGGCATCCTTGCGGTAACGAGCGACTTCCATTGCGGCACGGGTCTTTCCCATGCCGCCGGGGCCGGTCAGCGTGACCATTCGACGGGTGGCGAGCAATTCGCCGATCTGGTTGATCTGCTCTTCGCGGCCCACCAACGACGTCAACGCCAACGGGATGTTCCCGGTCGGGCGTTCCGGGTTGACTGTCGGCGCCGGCGCGCCGGCGAGGGTGGCGATGTCGGTGTCGGGCATCAGGGTCGGGTCCTGGCGCAGAATCGCATCTTGCAGATCAAGCAGACTCTGCCGAGGATCGGCGCCGAGCTCGGTGGCGATCCGACCACGCGCCGATCGTAGGGTCGCCAGCGCGTCGCCCTGGTTTCCCGCGCGATACTGTGCCAGGGCCAGCAGCTCCCAGGCCCGCTCGCGCAGGGGGTCGGCGGTGGTGACGGCTTCGAGCTGAGCGATCGCGGCGGTGAACTCGCCGCAGTCCGAGCGTGCGGCGAGCTGGTCTTCGACGACGTCGGCGCGCAAGCGCTCGAGCCTGGTGGCCTCGATGGATGCAAAGTCCCAGTTGGCCGCATCCGCGTAGGCGGGACCCCACCACAGCTCGAGTGCTTCGGTCAGCGTTCGGCGAGCTCCGTCCGCGTCTCCTGTGATCAGCTGGTCGTGACCGAAGGCGGCAAGCGTCTCGAACCTGCCGGAGTCGACGTGCTGGCGGTCCACGACCAGGGCGTAGCCGGTGCCCTGGCGTGTCAGGATCTGCGGCGCGGCGCGGCCCCGCTCGGGCTCGAGAGCCTTACGTAGAGACGCCACGTATCCCTGCAAGGTCAACTGCGCCGACCGTGGGGGCCTGTCCCGCCACAGATCATCGATGAGTGTTGCGTCGGGCACCATCTGGCCTCGAGCCATGATCAGTCTGGCCAGCAGGGCTCGGGGGAGCGGTCCGCCCAGCGCGACTGGTTCACCGTCCCGGATCACTGTGAGCGCGCCGAGGACTCGCACCGAGATGTCAGGCATAGAAAGACGATAGAGAAATCGGACGCTCCGCGGTATCCGAGTTCACGATCTTGAACCGGGCTATCCGATCAACGCGCAACCATCAATTCGGTCCATCGTCCGGGTCGGCCCACAACCCGATGCTCTCCAGGTGTGCCATCAGGCGCTGCGCACCGTCGGTGAACTGCCGCCGTGTCTGTTCGACGACCTCGTCGCGGTCCCCGCGCCGGTACGCGTCGATGAGCTTGACGTGACTGTCATAGGCGACCTGACCCCATTCCTGGTCGTTCGCGTACAGGTCGTGGGGGGTGTATCGCGTGGCATTGAGCAGAAACCAAGCCAGTTTGCCGTCGGTGGCGATGCGGTTGTGGACCCGGTGGAACTCGAACTCGGCGGTGGCGATGTCCGACGCCCGCCCGGTGGCCAGGACGTCGTGCAACTCCTCGTTGAGCCGCGTCAGTTGCTCGAGCTGAGCGGGGGTGATGATGGCGGCGATACGGATCGCGAGTTCGACGGCCATGACGCCCTGCAGCCAGAAGATGTCGCGGACATCCTGGCGGCTCAGCTCGGCAACCACATATCCACGATGGGGAGCAAGCTGGACCATGCCCTCACCACGCAACGTCAGCAGCGCCTCGCGGACCGGCGTGACGCTGACCTCCAACTCGACGGCGGTCTCGTCCATCCTGATGAACTCTCCCGGCCGGATGGCGCCGGACATGATGCGGTTGCGCAGCAGACCGGCGACCTCCTCGGACAGCTGAGGTCGCCGGCGCATCGCCGCTCGCGGAAGGGACGTCAAGGTCTACAAACCGTAGGTCTTGCCGATGATGTCGCGCTGGATCTCGTTGGTTCCGCCATACACGGTGGAAATGATCGCACCCCGCATCAGACGCTCCGCATCGAACTCGGTGGCATAGCCGTATCCACCCATCATCTGCATGCCGTCTATGGTCATCGCCTTCGACACCTCAGTGGCCTTGAGCTTGGCCATCGAGGCCTCACGCGGCAGCATTTTCGTCGGGTTGTCGTCGGATTTCTGGGCGACGCTGTAGACGAGGAGTTTGGTGCACTCGATCTCGGTGGCGTGGTCCGCCAGCCGATGCCGCAGCGACTGGAAGGTACCGATCGGCTTGCCGAATTGCTTGCGCTCAGTGACGAACTCGAGGGTGTTCGAGAAGGATCGTTCGGCGACCCCGAGTTGCATTGCCGCCAGGATGAGGCGTTCGGTGTTCAGTCCGCTCATCAGTTGGGTCCATCCGTTGCCCACCTCGCCGACCACGGCGCTGTCGGGAACCTTGACGTTCTCGAAGAACAGGTCGTTGACCTCGCGACCACCCAGGGTGTCGATCCCGTTGATCGAGAGTCCCTCGGTGCCGGCCGGGATGTGGAAGAACGTCAGCCCCTCGTGCTTCTTGCCGGATCGGTCGGTCCGGGCCACGAGCAGGATGCTCTTGGCGAAATGAGCGTTGGAGCACCAAGTCTTCTGGCCGTTGATGACCCAGCCACCGTCGACCTTTTCGGCCCGGCAGGTCAGCGCAGCAACATCGGATCCGGCTTCGGGTTCCGACATGGAGATGGAGAGGGATTCGCCGGCCACCACATCGCCGAGGACCTCTTTCTTGAGCTGGTCGTCGGCGAACTTCTGGTAGGCCCCCGCGGCGATGAGGGTGGGGCCGATGCCCCCGATGGGTGCATTGCCGCGCATGGCTTCTTCGAGCAGGATGCACATCTCTACGTTTCCGGCGCCGGCGCCACCGAACTCCTCGGGGACCAGGATCCCGGCCCAGCCGAGTTCGGCCATCTTCTTGTACAGCTCGACGGAGTGGAGTTCAGCGCCTCCTGCGGTGAGTGCGTCGCGCTGCTCGCGGGTTCCGGCCTCACGCTGACAGAAGTCGGCGACCGACTTTGCGAAATCGGTTTGTTCGGGGGTGAAAGTGGTCATGACGGTGCTCCTAGATGAGAAAGTGCGGCTCGCCCGAAGGTATCAGATCACATATATGTGATGGGATTCTTGATGTGACTAGCCGCCCTCTCGGTACCTGCGGAGCTTGTGGTCCAGGGCACAGCGCCTACATTGGCTGTCATGAGTCCGAAAGCGAAGTTGGTGCGAGCCGGGGACAGCGACGACGCGACTGCGGCCTACGCCGCGTCCACCAGCCCCGATGCCCACGTGGCCGAGCCTGAACCCGTCGTCGAGACCAGAAAGAAGTCGACCGGAGAACCGTCGCCGTTCGATGCCGAGGAGTTCCTCGAGGCGAACCGCCGAAACCGGGACAAGATGCGAACCGCAGCTGCGGTCAAGCGCGCGAAGGAAGCGGCGCGGGCGAGTCGGCGTGAGGCACCCTGGTGGAAGCGGACACCCGCGGTGGTCGCCGAACCCGTCGAATCAGAAGCGCCGCGAGAGGATCCGGACGCCGCCACGACGCCACCCGTCGATGAAGCTGCGACCGCAACACGCTCTCGATGGGTTGTGCCCGCGTTGTCCGTGTTGCTCATCGCGGCGCTGGCGGCGGCGGGTGTGTTCGCGTACCTCTACCGGGAGGCGGACGACCGGGCGAACGCTGCGGATCAGGTCAATCAACTCCGCCCCGCAGCGGTCGAGAGCGCGAAGCAGTATGCAGGCGACCTCCTGACCTACGACTCGGCCGACTTCGGCGCCCTCGACTCCCGCATCACGGACATCTCGACCCCCGAGTTCGCCAAGGACTTCATCGAGGGTTCGCGCCAGGCGCGTGAAGGTTCGGCCAATGCCCAGGCAGTGGCTACCGCGCTGGTGAAAGATGCGGGCGTCGTGTCGATCTCGTCGACCGAAGCGGTCCTCATCGTGGCTCTCGACCAGACCATCACCTCGCCGCAGACCGCCCGCGATCTCCCGGGCGGGATCCCGTATCAGTCGAGGGTGAAGATAACCCTGACACGCGACGGCAACCGTTGGCTCATCTCGGATTTCGAGGTCATCTGACCAGGGCGTCCTCGCCGAGCAGGATGACCGACATGACGGCCTGAATGCGGTCGCGGGTCGACGGCCTCGGGTCGTAGCGCTCCCAGTTGCCGAGGTCGAGCACAGCGTTCGACGCGGCGTGCACCAGGTACCGGGCTTCGACGGAGTTCATCCCCGGACGTACCTGCACGACCAGCTGAGCCCACTCCTCGACGTTTCGCCGCTGTTGGTCGCGGAGGTCGACCCGCAAGGATTCCGGAAGACTGCCGAGTTCCGACAGGTACAGATTGAGAAGGTCGCTGTTGGCGAATGACAACTCCACGTATCTGGCGACCAGGTTGTCCAGGGCCTCGCGTGGGGTCGCCGATTCTGCCAGCGAGTCATGGATGCTCGTCGTGATTCGTTCGCTGGCGCGCGCGAAGGCTGCGGTCAGCATCGCGACCTTGGTGTCGAAGTGTCGGTAGACACCGGATTGATTCATCCCGACGGCCGCGCCGATCTCCTCCATCGTCACGTCGTGGAAGCCGCGACCGCGCATCAACCGGATGGCCTCGGTGAGCAGCGCTTCGCGTTTCGAGGCCATCTGCAGGCCAACGGATCCGGTTGCGACCTCGTTGACCTGCGCATCGTCGGCCTGTGGCAGCCGGGTGTAGGCGACCGTCATGCTCGTCGCGAGGATGACGGCCTCGATCCGTTTGCGTGGGAGGGACGCCCGGTGGGTGGTGATCGACCCGATGACACTGAGAATGGAGCCGGCGAGGTATTTGGCGTCGTTGTCAAGGCGCCGGCCGGGGGTGTGTCGCGGCGCGGTCAGTTCGGGTCGCAGACGGCCGAGCGGCGCAGCGAACCGGTTGTGCAACCGGGTCACGAGGTCGCCCAGAGCGTGCCGATCCTCGGGGTTGAGATAACGCGCTTCCCACCGGTAGAGCGCTCCTCGGGAGCGGTTCTCGATGGTGTTCCGGGTCAACTCGGTGATCAGGGTCCGCAGCTCTCGCTCCGGATCGTCGGTGAGTTCCGGGACTTCTGCGACCGCACGCTCGAGTCCGCCACCGAGGGTGCGCACCGTCTCCGAGAACAGCGCATATTTGTTCGGGAAGTGGCGATAGAGGGCCGGTCCGCTGATGCCGACCTGGCCGGCGATCTGGTCGACCCCGGTAGCGAAATATCCTTGCTCGCTGAACGACTCGGCCGCAGCTTTGATGATCTGCTCGCGACGGTCCTTGGGACGTTGGCGAACTTTCGGCGGCGCGCCGGTGGTCGTGTGGCCGCCATTCGCGCGACCGTCGGCAGATGCCATTTGTCCATGTTAGCGGCAGTGCGGTGCGGCTCGCAGCCTGGTCCGAAATGCCGGCGCGGTCCGCCGAGTGAGCGTTCGGTGAGCACTTGACGCCATACGTCCGAATCTGACAAGTTAATGTGCATTCACGTGATCTGTGTCGCAATAGCCAGATCTGAGCCGAGGGTGGCATACATGCAAGCGCTGAACGGTCTCATCGCGTCGGTTGACGACAGGGGCGTCGCCCGAGTGCTGATCGACCGCCCGCACCGTAAGAACGCGATGGACACGGCGACCAGTAACGCATTCATCGAGTTGCTCGGTGAATGGGCGGGCAACGACGCCATCCGCGTGGTGGTGATCGGCGGCGGAGGCCGGGATTTCTGCACCGGCGCCGACATCGTCGACATGGCGACCGCACCCGCACCGCAATCGACGGCCGAGGCCGAGGATCGAGCGAGCAGGACCATCGACACCGGGTCCCGGGTCGTCCGAGCGATCCGGGCGATCGAAGTGCCCGTTATCGCGGCCGTCGGCGGCCCCGCGGTGGGGATCGGGGCATCGATCGCATTTGCATCCGATCTGATCTACGCCGCTGCGGATGCGTACTTCCTACTTGCCTTCGTCAACATCGGGCTGATGCCGGATGGAGCAGCCACGGCAACTGTCGCGGCTGCGGTCGGCCGTGCCCGCGCGAACGAATTGGCGTTGCTCGGCGAACGGCTGCCCGCGACGCAGGCGTACGCCGACGGTCTGGTGACCGCCGTCGTCGACGCAGATGCGCTGGACGCCAGGGTCGATGACGTTGTCGGCAAGTTGCTCGGGTCCTCGCCCCGGGCTCTCAAAATCACCAAGAAGGCCGTCGACGCGCAGACGTTGGCAGGCTTCGACCTCGCGCTGGAACTCGAGAGAGAAGGCCAGATCGAGTTGTTGCAGTCGCCTGAATTCGCTGCTCTGATCGCGGCATTCGCTCGCGGTAAAACGGCAAAACCGACACCCGCCACTCAGTAGCATTCGACTCATCACCGGCGTTGATACGCGGGTGGTCAACAACAAGGAAGCGCAACATGACGAGTACCACGCTGACCCAGTCCGATCCTCTCCTCGAAGAGCCGTTCCGGTCACGACGGAACAACTGGAACACCCACATCCGCCGGCACGCGACGATGAAGCCGGACGCCACCGCGTTGCGATTCATGGGGAACGAGACCTCGTGGTCGCAGCTCAACGATCGATCCACCGCGTTCGCCGCCGCGTTGTACCGCCGGGGAGTGCGTTTCGGAGATCGGGTGCTGGTCCTGATGCTCAATCGCAGCGAATACGTCGAGGTGATCTTCGGCGCCAACCTGATCGGTGCCATCGCGGTCCCGGTCAACATCAGGATGATGCCGCCCGAGGTCGGCTTTCTCGTCAAGGACAGCGGCGCGAAGGTCATCGTGACCGAATCTCTGCTGGCGCCGTTGGCGGATGCGGTCCGGAAGAGCACCGAGGGAGTTGAGAACCTCGTCATCGTCGGCGCGTCCGATGTCGAAGATGCGTTGGACTACGACACCCTCCTCGCCGAGGACGCCACCGACCTTCCGCCAATCGACGTGCCCGAGAACTCGATCGCGATGATCATGTACACGTCGGGAACCACTGGAAATCCCAAGGGTTCCATGCTTTCTCACACCAATATGCAGGCTCAGGCCGTCACCTGTATCACTGCGTTGCAAATTCGAAACGACGACGTCGGCTCGTGCGTGGCACCGATGTTCCACATCGCGGCCATGGGCGCCATGGCGCCGCTTTTCTATCTCGGGGTCCCGACCGTCATCCATCCGCTCGGCGCATTCGACCCCGAAGCGTTGCTGGATGTGCTGGAGGCCGAAGGGATCACGTCGATCTTCCTCGTGCCCGCGCAGTGGCAGGTGGTGTGCGCGGTGCAAAAGGCCAAGCCGCGCAACGTGAAACTCCGGGTCATCTCCTGGGGCGCCGCGCCGGCCTCCGACACCGTGCTGCACGCCATGGCCGAGACGTTCCCCGACGCGATCAACGTCGCCGTCTTCGGACAAACCGAGATGTCACCGATCACCTGCGTCCTCGAAGGCAAAGACGCACTGCGGAAGCTGGGCTCGGTCGGTCAGGTGATCCCGTCGGTACAGGCCCGAGTGGTCGACGTCGAGATGAACGACGTGAAACCGGGTGAGATCGGCGAGATCGTCTATCGCGGACCGAACATGATGGAGGGCTACTGGCAGAACCCGCAGGGCACTGCTGATGCCTTCGCCGGTGGCTGGTTCCACTCCGGCGATCTGGTGCGGATGGACGACGAAGGTTTCGTCTACGTCGTCGACCGCAAGAAGGACATGATCATCTCCGGCGGTGAGAACATCTACTGCGCCGAAGTCGAGAACGCACTCTTTGCGCATCCGAAGATCCTGGAAGCCGCGGTGGTCGGCAAGGCAGACGACCGCTGGGGTGAGGTGCCGGTGGCCATCGTCGTTCTGAACCCGGGTGAGGAGCTGGCGTTCGAGGAGCTGATCGAGTTCTTGAACGACCATCTCGCGCGGTTCAAACAACCCAAGGAATTGATCGTCATCGACGAGTTGCCTCGTAACGCGTCCGGCAAGGTCGTCAAGCCGTCACTGCGCAAGGAGTACGGCGGCAAGGACGCCGGCCTGCGGCACTAGGTCTTCCAGGGATTGACTTGAACCGACACGATTCGGGCCCGCTCTCTGCCAGGAGAGCGGGCCCGACTTGTTTCTGGCGTTCGGTTTGGAACCAAACCGCGAATCTGTTCCAAGGTGGTCGGTAGGTCGATAGGATCAGGTCCTGTCACTATCGGTCGATCGAGAGGTGAACATGGTCACGCAGGCCGCATCGCGGGCCGGACACCCGCGCGGGAGTAGCCGGCAGACGACCGATGTCCGTCCCGAGGTCATCGCCGAGTTCCGGAAACACACGGGAAGTGTGCTCGCCGGAATCTTCGGCGGCGCCGCGTTCGATCAAGTGGCGCTGCCGCCCGTCGCCGCTGCCGTCGACCGCACCGGGCGCTTTGCGGAGAACTTCGCGGACCGGGCCGTGCGCAGCGGATTCTCGGCGTTGTTGGCGGTCTGGGGTGATGCAGCCGATCGAGCAGAAGAAGCGCGATGGCTCAAGATGCGGCATCGCGACGTCCGAGGCCGCGGTACTGGTGACTACAGCGACGTCCGCTACAGCGCGCTCGATCCGGACAACTGGAAGTGGATCGCGGTCAGCGGAATGATGCTTGCGCTGAACACATTCACCTTCTGCACGGGCACCGAGTGGCGGCGCAGCGAACAGGAAGCGGCGTACCAGATGGTGCGGGAGAGCTTCGCGGACCTCGAGCTGGAGAGCCGGGCCGGGAAGCTCCCCGACACCCTCGCTGACGCCGAGGAGTACTACGACAACATGGTCGAGACCCGGTTGGCGTCGACACCGTTCCTCGTCGAACAGTTCGCGGGCCTGAACCGGCTGCCATTGCCCACACTGCTACTTCCTCCTGGTGCGCGTACGGCGCTGACCCCGCTGTGGTGGATGGTGCGACCGGTGGCCGGACATGTCGTCCAGGTCTGTTCGTCGAAAGCCATGAACCCTCGGGTTCAAGCGATGACGGGATACCGGCTCAAACGACGGCACGACGCCGAGTTCGCCCTGTACGTGGCGACCCTGCAGGCGATCTGGCGGATACTCCCGGACTGGATGTTGTTGGCGCCGTTGGCCTATAACCGGCTCCAGTACGAGAAATTGGTGCGCATGCATCGGAGCGTCTCCCTCGGCACCTTCGCCGCGCCGCCGCACGAGCGGGGCGGTTGCCCGGTCTGACTGACGGTGGGTGGGCCCCGCTCGCGTATTGACCGGGTCCGACCGTTGGAGTTAAAACTGAAACACGTTACAATTCTGGAGAGCGGTGACCGATGTCACTGCGAACTCAAAATCCCGGTGAGCTTTCGCCGGCGACGCAGGTTGTCGGTGCGTGACTCACGTGCCGCGAGTGGAGGGTTTCGATGAAGACAAAAGGCGCTTTGCTCCGGAATTTCAACGAGAAGTGGGCGGTCGAGGAGATCGAGATCGGCGACCCGCGCAAGGGCGAGGTCAAGATCCGGATGGAAGCCGCCGGTATGTGCCACTCGGACCACCACCTGATGACCGGTGGTATTCCGATGGCCGGCTTCCCGGTGCTCGGCGGCCATGAAGGCGCCGGCATCGTCGAGGAACTCGGTGAGGGTGTCACCGACTTCGAGGTCGGCGACCACGTCGTGCTCTCGTTCATCCCGTCGTGTGGCAAATGCCCATCGTGTCGATCCGGTCTGAGCAACCTGTGCGATATGGGTGCGATGCTCTTGCAGGGTGAAGCGGTGTCGGACCACACTTTCCGTGTCCATACCGCCGCCGGCGAGAACGTCTATCCGATGACGCTGCTCGGCACCTTCGCCCCGTACATGGTGGTGCACGAGACGTCGGTCGTGAAGATCGATCCGTCAATTCCCTTCGAGGTCGCGTGCCTGGTCGGCTGCGGTGTGCCGACCGGCTTCGGTTCGGCGACCCACAGCGCGAAGGTGCAGCCGGGCGAAGACGTGGCGATCGTCGGAATCGGCGGCGTCGGGATCTCCGCGCTCCAGGGCACCGTCATCTCGGGTGCCCGTTACATCTTCGCCATCGACCCGATCGAGTGGAAACGCGAGCAGGCGCTGAAGTTCGGTGCGACGCATGCGTTTGCCAGTGTCGAAGAGGCGGCTATGACCATCGCGGAGGTCACCGCGGGGCAGATGGCCAAGAAGGTGATCGTCACCGTCGGCGAGGTTCACGGCAAAGACGTCGATCTGTGGATGGGGATCACGGCCAAGGCTGGAACCTGCGTGCTCACCGGTATGGGCAGCATGATGGAATCCGACGTCACGCTCAATCTGGCGATGCTGACGCTGCTGCAGAAGAACCTGCAGGGAACGATCTTCGGCGGCGCGAGCCCCAAGCTCGACATCCCGCAGCTGCTGTCGCTGTACAAGATGGGCAAGCTCAACCTCGATGACATGGTCACCCGGCAGTACCGCCTCGATCAGATCAACGAGGGGTACCAGGACATGTTGGACGGCAAGAACATCCGGGGTGTCATTCGTTTCACCGACGAAGATCACTGAGCCGTTCGTCTGACCTATCGGCGTCCAGGCGGAGCCGGCGAGCAATTGGGTGCTCGCCGGCTTTGCTGTCTGTGCTTGGTCGTGGAAGCTGTGTTTGCTCCCTCGGTGCCGCCCGTGATGCGATGAACCGGTGCTGACAGAACTAGGGAATTGGCCGGTCGACAACGTGTCCGCGGCGATTGTCTCCGACACAGATGTGGCGGAGGAATTCGGCGATGGGCAACGGGTCTTTCCGCTTGCCTCGGTCACCAAGCTGCTCACGGCCCACGCCGCGCTCGTCGCTGTCGAGGAGGGCGCGATCGAACTCGATCAGCCGGCCGGTCCTCCGGGTGCAACTGTGCGACACCTCCTGGCCCATGCATCGGGCCTGCCCTTCGAGGGACTCGACGTGGCAGCCGGTGTGGGGGAGCAGCGGATCTATTCGAGTGCCGGATTCGAGGTGCTGGCCGACCTCATCGCCATGGAGACCGATATCGGCTTCGATGAGTATCTGACGCAGGCCATCTGCGAGCCGCTCGGAATGACCGCGACGTCGCTCCAGGGCGCGGCCGGGCACGGTGCGGAGTCCTCGGTGGCCGATCTGAGCGTATTCGCACGGGAGCTGTTGTCTCCGGAACTCGTGTCCCGGGAGTTGCTGTCCGAGGCGACGTCGTTGCAATTCCCCGGACTCGACGGCTTCGTACCCGGGTACGGAAAGCATCGCCCCTGCGACTGGGGACTCGGCTACGAATTGCGGGCCCACAAGAGCCCGCACTGGACGGGGTCGCAGAACAGCCCACAGACGTTCGGGCACTTCGGTCAGTCCGGCACGTTCCTGTGGGTGGATCCCGCACTGAACGTGGCGTGTGTGGTGCTCACAGATCGGGCCTTCGGCTCGTGGGCGAATCCACTGTGGAGCGACTTCAACAACTCGGTGGTCGAGGCGTTGTCACATTGAAATCATCGCCCACTAGCGCAACACGGGTCACTTAAGGCACAATAAACAACAAGAGTGTGATATCTGCCGTTGGTTTCGCCAGGCCGTTGGGGAAGACGTTCCTCGTCGAAACCGGAGGTGGAAAGTGCGCAACCTTAATCAGTTTGCGGACGTGACAGCAGGTGTGGTGTTCATACACTCCGCACCTGTCGCGTTGTGCCCACATGTGGAGTGGGCTCTTTCGTCGACCCTAGATGCTCGCGCGAACCTGAAATGGTCTGCGCAGGATGCAGGGCCGGGGTTGCAGCGTGCCACGGTCGACTGGGTCGGCCCTGTGGGTACAGGTGCCCGCCTGGCGAATGCATTGCGCGAGTGGGCGACTCTGCGTTTCGAGGTGACCGAGAACGCCAGCGAAGGCGTCGACGGTGAGCGGTTTTGCTTCGTACCCGGACTAGGGCTGTGGCGCGGATCCATGAGCGCCAACGGAGACGTGATCATCGCCGAAATGCAGTTGCGCGCCTTGATGGAAGCGCACTCCAACGGCGCAGAACTGGCGGGAGCGCTCGACGCCGCGCTGGGTACCGCGTGGGATGAAGCGCTGGAGGACTTCCGCATGGGCGGCGATGGCGCCGAGGTCACCTGGTTGCATCAGCGCGTCGGCTGATTTCATAAGACAAACAAACCGGCCCGGACTCAATGAGTCCGGGCCGGTTTCGTATTGCTACGCCAGTGCGTGAGGCGGCGCGCAGCGCCCCGTGAGCGCAGGGGTGGGCCGCGCGTGCAGTGAGGAACGCGAGCGCGCAGCGCTCACGTGACGAGCGAAGAACGCGCAATAAGGCCCACGACGAAGCGAACAGTTATAGCGGTATGTTCTTGTGCCGGCCACGCCTTGCGGGTGCCGATGCGAGGGCTTCGGCGACGATGCTGCGGGTCTTCGCGGGATCGATGATCTCGTCGACGACTCCGATGGACTGTGCACGGCCCACGCCGCCGGCGATGGCTTCGTGCTCGACGGCGAGGCGTTCGTGCAGTGCCTCGCGCTCATCGTCGGGTGCAGCGGCGAGTGCCTTCTTGTGCAGGATGCCGACAGCAGCCTTGGCGCCCATGACGGCGACTTCAGAACCCGGCCATGCGAACACTGCGGTGGCGCCGAGTGCACGCGAGTTCATCGCGATGTACGCACCGCCGTAGATCTTGCGGGTGACCAGGGTGACGCGGGGGACCGAGCACTCGGCGAAGGCGTGCAGGAGTTTCGCGCCGCGGCGGACCACGCCATCCCATTCCTGTCCGACACCGGGCAGGTAGCCCGGTACGTCGGTCATGACGATGAGCGGGATGCCGAACGCGTCGCACAGCCGCACGAAACGAGCGGCCTTCTCGGCGCTCTCGGAGTTCAGGCAGCCGCCCATGCGCAGCGGGTTGTTGGCGATGACGCCGACGCTGCGACCGGACAACCGGCCGAAACCGATCGTGATGTTCGGAGCCCATTTTGCTTGCAGCTCTTCAAAACTCGAGATCTCGGTTTCACCGTCGGCGGCGATGTCGGTGTCGAGCAGGGCCCGCACGATGGGGTGCACGTCGTAGGCGCGGCGGTTCGATTCCGGCATCAGGGCGCGCAGGTCGGTGTCGCCGGCCTCGGCCTTCTGCCTGCTGAAATGTCCCTGCTGACCGAATGTTCCGATCAGACGCCGGGCCCGCCAGTAGGCGTCGGGCTCGGAGTCGGCGGTGATGTGCGAGACGCCGGACTTCTTGCCGTGGGTGAGCGGCCCGCCGAGCGACTCCATGTCGACGACCTCGCCGGTGACGCTCTTGACCACGTCGGGACCGGTGACGAAAACGCGACCGGCCGGAGCCATGATCACGATGTCGGTCAGGGCCGGTCCGTAGGCGGCGCCGCCGGCTGCGAAGCCGACGACGACGGAGATCTGGGGGATGTAACCGGAGGCACGCACCATGGCCTCGAACACCTCACCGACCGCGTGGAGCGCCTCGACGCCCTCCGCGAGTCGGGCACCGCCGGAGTGCCAGATACCGACAACCGGTGCCTGCTCGGCGATTGCGGTGTCGATGGCGTTGACGATGTGCTTACAGCCCACGATCCCCATGGCCCCGCCCATCACGGTGCCATCGGTGCAGTAGGCGACGGTGCGAACACCGTTGACGCGACCGACAGCGGCCTGGACCCCGGACTTGTCTCGGGGGTGGAGCAACGACATCGACGCTTCGTCGAAGAAGTTGGTCAACCTCAGCAAGGGGTCCCGGGGATCGATGGACTCTTCGTGTTTGGTGATCGGGGCCATGGTGGTCATGGAATCTCCTAAAGGTAGATCTGCAAGCGCCCTGCTGAACGAGTTCAGGGGCGACGGGATCAGTAGCGCCCAAAGGCGAGCGCAACGTTGTGCCCACCGAATCCGAACGAGTTGTTGATGGCGTAGTCGATCTGGCCGTAACGCGGTTCACCGTGAACCACGTCGAGGTCACATTCCGGATCCTGATTTTCGAGGTTCAGCGTCGGAGGGATGACCCCTTCTTCGATGGACTTGATCGTCAGGACCGATTCCAGTGCGCCCACCGCGCCGATCGAATGCCCGAGGGCAGACTTCGGTGCGTACACCGCGGCGCGATTGCCCACCGCGATGTTGATGGCCAAGGCCTCGGCGGTGTCGCCGACCGAGGTCGCGGTGGCGTGCGCGTTCACGTGCGTGATGTCGGATTTGCCCAGACCTGCGGTCTGAATGGCCCGAGTCATCGCGCGCGCCGCGCCGGTGCCCTCGGGATCCGGTGCGACCAGGTGGTAACCGTCGGAGGTGATCCCTCCGCCGAGCAGACGCGCGTGGATGTGCGCCCCGCGAGCTCGGGCGTGATCCTCGCGCTCGATGACCATGAGCGCGGCGGCCTCACCCATGACGAATCCATCGCGGTCCTTGTCGAACGGACGTGAGGCCGCGGTTGGATCTTCGTTCCGGGTGCTCATCGCACGCATCATCGCGAAGCTCGCGATGGGCACCGAGTCGATGTGACCCTCGACGCCACCGGTGACGACCATGTCGGCGTCACCCATGACGATCTGCCGCCAGGCGTGTGCGATCGCTTCCGACCCCGACGAACACGCCGAGACAGGGGTGATCACACCGGCCTTGGCACCGATCTCGAGACCCACAACGGCAGCGGGACCATTCGGCATCGCCATCGGTACTGCCAGCGGCGACACCTTGCGGTAGTTGCCGGTGTTGTGCATCGAGTTGTAGGCCTCGATGAGGGCGTCGCCGCCCCCTAACCCGGTGCCGATGACGACACCGAGG
The DNA here is from genome assembly GCF_002095395.1 of Williamsia sp. 1135. Lineage (GTDB taxonomy): Bacteria > Actinomycetota > Actinomycetes > Mycobacteriales > Mycobacteriaceae > Williamsia. The sequence continues at coordinate 4,060 of NZ_MJEI01000101.1, read as the reverse complement.
CGCTCCTTGTCGACCTCGGGTTCACCGGCCTGGGACCACAAGCGCTTGCCCATGACGTACGCGACCCGCTCCACGTAGGCCATCCGCCGGGCTTGCACCCGGGTGACCTCGTTGGTCGGATCGTTGACCAGCCGCCCACCGAACCGGACCGGGAGATCGAACTCCTCGACCCAGTCATCGGTGAGCGTCTTGATGCCACTCTCTCCGGCGAGCAGACCTTTCCACGTGGAATCGAGGTCTTCGCCGACTGAAGTCGTCGCAACCATGGAGGTCACGACCACGTTCGGGAAATTCCCGCCGAGGGTGGAGTACTCGCGAAGAGAGTCAGTCACTATTGGTCACTCACCGGTCTTGTCGGCGTCCAGCTTGGCGCGAATGGCGTCAGCGGCCTCGGAGTTCTCGGCTTCGAGCTTCTGGATGTAGGACACGGCGTCACCGACGGTGCGCAGTCCGGCAAGATCCTCGTCGGGGATCTTCACGCCGTACTTGTCCTCGGTCTGCACGGCGATCTCGACCATCGACAGGGAGTCGATGTCCAGGTCGTCGACGAACGACTTCTCCACAGTCACCTCAGAGGGTTCAATGCCGGTGACCTCCTCGATGATCTCAGCGAGTCCGGCAACGATTTCTTCCTGGGCGGCGGCCACTATGTGGCTCCCTTCTTGTTCATGTTTCGGGTGTTTCCGGAATCGCGACGCTTGCGCGTCGCTTTGGACGGGTGCGGACCAGATCGTGACGCGGCCTTCGCACCTTTCCGGGGACATCGACGCGGGCGCGTCGTTGTCGCTATCCAAGTTCGGTGATGCCCTCGAGATCGTCGGGGGTCTTCAGCGCGCGGGTGGGGGTTCCCTTGAGTTCGCGCTTGGCAATACCGGTGAGGGTACCGGCCGGCGGCAGTTCGATCAGTCCTGCGGTGGAGCTCTCTCGCATCGTCTGCGAGCAGAGGTCCCAGCGCACCGGGCTGGTGACCTGGGCGACGAGCTTGTCGAGCGCGTCGCGGCCCGAGGTGACCGGCCGACCATCGGAGTTCGACAGCAGTGTCTTGCCGGGCTGCTGAGGGGTGATGCCGGATGCGGCCTCGGCCACGGCGTCTTGCGCCGGCGCCATGTAATCGGTGTGGAAGGCGCCCGCGACCGCGAGCTTGCGGATCCGGGCCTTCTCGGGTGGGTTGGCGATCAACTCGTCGATGGCCTCGACGGAGCCGGCGGCCACGATCTGCCCCGCGGCATTCCGGTTGGCCGGCACGAGGTCGAGTTCGGCCAGTCGGGCCAGCACCGCTGCCTCGTCTCCACCGAGGACGGCGGCCATCGTGGTGGGCTCGAGTGCGCACGCCTTCGCCATCTCCGCCCCGCGGACTGCGGCCAGCGATACCGCTTCATCGGCGGTCAACACACCGGCGATCGCGGCTGCTGCGAGTTCACCCACCGAATGACCCGCGACGAGCGTGTCTGCGGGTAGCGGCGAACGCTTGGCCAGCTCGTCGTAGGCCAGCAACGCGGAGACGACAACCAGCGGCTGGGTGACGGCAGTGTCGGTGATCTCTTCCGCCGTCGCCGTCGTACCGAGTCGTTCGATATCGAGCTTGGTCAGTTTCGACCAGGTCGCAACCTGGTCGCGTGCGCCGGGTAGCTCAAGCCAAGGGATGAGCATGCCGACGGTCTGGGAGCCCTGTCCGGGCGCAAGCAAGGAGAGCACCTGACAAGAGAACACCCTATTGGGCGTCGGTGAGGGTGTTGGACGCGTTAAACCTCAGGCGACGCCTTTGTAGGGTTCCCACAAAATTGCACGACAGTGTGGCTGCATCGTCACCGCACCGATATCCGTTACCCCAATGTGAATTGATGCACAACCGTCACCTATCGCCGTCGGAGCCTGTTGCGCGAGTGACTGTTGTGAAAACTGTGCGCATGTCGTGTCTAACTCGTGTCAGTCTTCCTACCGTCGTCGCGATTCTCAGTACGTAGGCATCTCGCGGGTTCATGGGGTCGCGGCCCGTGATGTCCGAAATCCGCTTTAGTCGATATCTAACAGTATTGGGGTGAACGAAGAGCTCGCGAGCGCACGACTCCACCGACCCTCCGGAATCGAGGTAGGCGTCGAGTGTCGTGGTCAGCGTGTCGCCGCCCTTTTCGAGCGGCTTGATCAAAACGTCGTTGAGTGTCGCCATGGCTGCCTGATCGCCGAGAAGCGCGCGTTCGGGGAGCAGTTCCCAGGAATGCACCGGGCGCGGCGCACTGGGCCAGCCGGCGACAGCTTCGACACCGGCCATCGCATCGATCGCACTCGTATGCGCCATGCCGAGGTTCGGTGTCGTCGGTCCGATGACGACGGGTCCGTCGGCGAAGAGGTTGAGCAGATCGATGATGAACGGCTCGTCCAGGGAGACCGGCCCGCTGACGATCGCCACGAGCAGACTGCCCTGCACCACCGAGAGCGCCGCGCGATCGTGCTGGCGGGCGGTGTTGTGTACCGCCAACGGGACCGACACGTTGCGCTCGGGCGGCGGCATACCGACGAGCACGGTCGCTGTCACCTCGGCGTCCCAGTTCAGGGCCGCGGCACGGGACAACAGAGTAGGGCCGGTGTCGCCGCGGACCACCGCGTCGACAACCAGGGCTTCGAGTCGCGAGTCCCACGCGCCGCGGGACTCCGCGGCCGAGGCGTAGATCGAGGCGGCCGCGAAGCCGATCTCGCGGCCGTAGCGCAACACCGCCTCGGTCAGTGCGCGCAGCTGGGCGTCGTTGCGGGCGAGCAGTGGGAGCCACTTCTCGAAGAACTCCATGGCCACGCGGACCATCTCCACCGTCTGCAACAGACTGATCCGGCGAGCCAGATCCTGGGGGACGACCTGGAACGCCTGAACCGTGAACTTGACGTTGCCCTCGGGGTCCTGCAACCACTCGACGAAGTTGACGACGGCCGTCTGCACCACCAACTGGACACTCGCGCGCTGACCGGCTTCGAGGTCGGAGAAATAGGGGAGTTGCTCCTCCATCGAATGCACGGCCTCCGTTGCGAGGCGCCCGCTGTACTGCTTGACGCGGCGCAGCAACGTATCCGGTAGCGCGTCATGAACGTTGGCCGGTGCCGGTACGTGCGCACCACGTGGCCCGAAGAGGTCGCCCGCGGACGACTCTGCCCCGCGTGACTCAGTCATCGTTTCAATCTATGCCAGAGCTGACCTGGTGGGGGGGACATCGTCGGTGCTCGGTGACGCAGACACCCACCCGTTTTCTCCAGGTCCGGCCGAAATACGGTAGTTGTCAACCTGTCTAAGACAGGGCTGGTTCTTTTCGTGGTTTGGCCGGTTTGATGTTGATGCCGGCGATTGTGGGTGGTGCTTGTCGTTGTGGTGGCTTCCTGAACCTTTCGGGGTGCTTGTTGTAGTTGTCGAGGCGGTGTTGGTGTCGTTGGTCGGCGACATCGTCTGCGGTGCCGGTGTGCACTTGCTCGGGGGTGTAGTGGTTGAGCCCGCTGTGGCGGTGCTCGGTGGCGTAGTTGTGCAGGAACTGTGCGGTCCAGGCGCGGGCGTGCTCGATGCTGTCGAACTTCTCAGGGCAGGACAGGTCGTATTTGATGGTCTTGAACAACGATTCGGAGAACGGGTTGTCGTTGCTGACCCGGGGCGGCGAACGTGAGTTGATCACCCCTCGTTTTTTGAGGGCCGTGATCAGCTTGTGCGAACGCATGACCGCCCCGTTGTCGGAGTGCAGCACCGTCGGCGGACCGTGCTCGGTGATAGCGGTGGTGAACATGTCAATCGCGTCGGGTTTGTTCTCGGTGTATTCGATGCGCCAGCACACCGGGTAGCGAGAGAACACATCGATCGCGAGGTAGAGCTTGTAGCGGTCGTCGTTGGTCGGGCCGTGCAGGTCGGTGATGTCCCACGACCACAGCTGACCTGGTCCGGTGGCATGAATGACCGGTCTGGAGCGCGTGTTGGTACCTGGGCTGCTGTGATGGCCGCGGCGGCGGTCGCCGACAAGTCCGTGGCGTTCGGCGATTCGGTAGACCGTGCGCGGTGAACAACCGATCTCCTGATTGTCGAGTCCACGCCAAT
>NZ_MJEI01000061.1 GCF_002095395.1 Williamsia sp. 1135 | reverse complement strand
GCACCCACCGAACGAGCATCCCCGGTGCGCGGCGAACATCGCCAACCGTTGGGCCTCGCTGGCAAGTCGGCGAGCCCGGCCCAGGTACAACACTTCGTTGCTGTGGTTGGCGAACACCGCCAACGTCTTGTCGCTACGCGCGAGCAGCTTAATGGCATCGCTGATCGGCAACACTGTGCCGGTCGCGGTGTAGACCAGATCCTGTCCGTATGGACGCATCGGGCCACCGGTCACCGTGGGCAACCAATTCGGGTCCTGCCGCTGCGTCTGCGGATCGGCATACTCCGGCTCCGGCGCTGGCTCAGATTCCGGTTCCGGCTCGGTCGCTGGCTCAGGCTCCGGATCTAGTACCGGCTCAGGCGCTGGCTCAGGTTCTGGCTCCGGCTCTGGCGTTGGTTCAGACTCGGGCTCGGCGGCGGCTTCTTGCTCCCGAAGTGCTTCGTCGAGTTGGTCTTTGGTCATGGTGATGATCAACTGCACCGGCAACCCACGATGAGTCTTACCCAACTGACCCGACTCCAGCAGATACATCAACATCGCCTTGAGGGCGTCATGATTGCGCTGCGACTGCGTACGAAGATCGCGGTCCGCCGCAGCCTGCAGAACCGCAGGATCGAGCGCGGGATCATCGGCAGCACCCGACGGGGACAGCTCATCATCGGAATTGTTCATCCCCGGCGCCGCCCACACCCCCAACATCACTTCCATCAACGCCGTAGTCGTCGGATCCAGATGACCGGCCACCTTCGACATGAAATCCGTCGCCGGCTTACCCAGATCGACACCACGCTTCTTCGCCCGATCAACATCATCAGCCAGTTTGCCGTCGGGATCGAGATAGTCCACGATCCGCTCACCGATCGTCTTCACCTGACCCGGCGGATACCTACGGCACAGATCAGCCAACGCCACCTCGGTGTTCGCCCGCTGCTCGGCATCGATCTTGTGCGGGATCGACGCCATCACCTCGAGCACCACCCCGACATGATCAAGATCGATCACCCCCGCCGCCAACGCCTGCGCCGTCTCCGGGAACCGTGGAGCGATCACCTCACCGCTCGGGGTCAGCGACGGCGTCAACGCATCCATCGCCTCCACCCGCGCCTTCGCAGCACCCGGACGCATCCGCGTCATCGACGTCAACACCGCCGCCGGAGACGAACACCCCGCCGTCGAATATGCCCGCCGCACAGCCACTTCCCGCAACACCGGCAACGACGCTGACTGCAACCGCCGCGCCGCGATCTCCAACCGCTCAGTCAACCGAACACAATCAGAATCAGAGAACGCCGTCAGATCCAACCCAGCCAACTGTGCGATAGCCGCATCAAGCCCTGCCACCGCGCCGACAACCGGCGAATCAACAACAACACCCTCCGACACGAAGACCCCCTCCCCAGGGAACCGAGAAACACACGCAGACAACAACAATCACAAACAATGAATCGTCGTCAGAAAGTTTCTCTACCACTGACTCTACCGGAGAAATTCGACCTTGTCGAATATTTGTTCGATAGTTTGTCGAGGGGCGGTTGGGGTGATTTCGCTATGGAAGTCAGCGGTGTTCAGCTACGGCGCCTGCGCACCTTGCTGCGCAGACGCAGGACGCCCGCACCCAGTACGGCGATGAGAAATCCGACCACTGCGGCGAGTAACAACGCCACTCCTTGCGCGAGGTCGAGGTTGAGACCGAAGAACTCGATCTGCACCTGTTCGGTGTTCTGGGTGACGAAAACGATGAACGCGACCACCAGGACGGCGGCAATGATCAGGCCGATGATCGTCGAAACTCGACGACCCTTGTTCGGGGCGGTGGTCGTGGTCGTCGTGTCCGTGCCGGTCTCGTTGATCGGGGTCGGATTCGTCATTTCAGGTCCTCTCGCGTCGTGATGACCGATAGCTACCCCGCCGTTTTATTTCGCAAACTCGGGTCGTCCCACCTGCGAAAACCGCGCCTGTGCGTCGCGTTCGCCTCTCGGCCGTCAGAGAACCGCCTGGGTCTGGGTCACCTTGCCGACCAATTTCCCGGCATCGTCTGTGATTGCGGTCTCGACCACGATGAACTTCCGGCCGACGTTGAGTGGCGTCGCGGCAGCGACTGCATGACCGTCCGTCACCGGACGCAAGAAGTTGGTCTTTGATTCGACGGTCGTCGTCCCCAGACCGCCGTCAGGAAGATTCAGGAAGGCACACACCGCACCCGTCGCGTCGGCCAAGGACATCAGAGCTCCACCGTGGATGACACCGTTGAGGGTGCAGAGACTCTCGTGCCATGCCAACCGGCTTCGAACCACGCCCGGTCGGTGCTCGAGTACCTCGATCCCCAGCTTCTCGGTGAACGGCATGGTGGTGTGGAACAGCGCGGTTCCTTCGGTGTCGACCATGGTCACGAGCCTGCACCCGCGATCGACGCGTGTCGATTACCCGCCAGGTAACAGTCTCCGGTCGTTGCTGTCGGCCCAGCCGGTCACGAAGTCGCGGAACCTGGCGGCAGCTGGACTCATCGCGGTGTCGCGCTTCCAGATCAGCCCCACCTCTCGAATGTTCGTGGGGCCGTCGAGAACGATCAACGAGACGCCCGCTGGAAGTTGCGGATCGTGCTCGACCGGCATCACTGCGACGCCGAGCCCCGCTGCAACGAGCCCCGCGACGGTGGCCAGCTCGGTCGACTCGAATGTAATCTTCGGATGGAAATCCTCGGCGGCACAAAGCTCTTCCAGAATCCTGCGCATCCCGAAGCCGGTTTCCATCGCGACGAAGCTCTCCTCCCGCACGTCGGCGATCGTCACCCGATCTCGGTGCGCCAGCCGATGCCCGTCCGGTACCGCGACCCCGAGATGTTGCCGCATGATGGGCACCCATCCGACATCCACGTTGTTCGGCCTCGGCGAGACGATGGCAACGTCCGAATCACCCCCGAGCACCCGTTGCAGGATGTCCTCTGCGGCACCCTGCGCCAGGCCGAAGACGACCTGCGAGGGCTCCCGCCGGAACTCTCGGATCAACGTCGGCACCAGCCACATACCGAACGAGTGAAGGAATCCGAGGTCGATCCGGCCCGCGACGGGATTGGCCAGTTCGGCGAGTTCGTATCGGGCGGCGTCGATCTCCGCCACCGCCCGCCGAACGTGGCGGAGATAGATGCGCCCGGCAGCATTGAGCACCAGCCGCTTTCCCTTACGGTCGAACAGTTTGATCCCCAGATCGCGTTCGAGGCGACCGAGCTGCCGCGAGAGCGTCGGTTGAGTGGCGTGCAGCTCGTCGGCAGCCGCGGACATGTTCTCCAGCTCGGCCAGTGTGACAAACCAGGTGTTGTCCATACGACCTCCTTATGTACCCAACGAATAAGTATCCTTCGATCCATTCATTTCCGCTGACGACTTCGGGCTGGAACTGTGGACACGGTGAGCGCAACCGATACCTCCACCACGCGCTGCCTGCCCGCATCGACCGGTCATCGCCTCGGCGAAGGCGGGTACAAGCGAGCCAGCCTGGCGCTGTTCGCAGCCGGCTTGGCCACCTTCATGACCCTGTACTACGTACAGGGACTACTTCCGGTGTTCTCGGAGCACTACGGTGTCTCACCTGCCACGTCTGCGCTGGCAGTATCGGTGGCGACCGGCCTGCTCGCCCTCGCGATCGTTCCGGCGAGCGTGTTGTCAGAACGGTACGGCCGCGTGCGGGTGATGACGATCTCGGCGGTCTCCGCGACGCTCCTGGGCGTGGTGCTGCCGTGGAGTCCGACTTTCGAGGTGCTGCTGGCAGGCCGGGCGCTGCAAGGACTCCTGTGTGCGGGCGTGCCCGCCGTCGCGATGGCGTACCTGGCCGAAGAGATCGACGCGAGGTCCCTGGGTACGGCAATGGGCACCTACGTCGCCGGAACCACGATCGGCGGTCTGGTCGGCCGCTTGATCCCGACACTGGCGATCGACATCACCGACTGGCAGTGGGCGCTGGAGATCGCCTCGTTGGTGGCACTGTTGTTCGCGGTATGGTTCGCACGACAGGTGCCGGCGTCGCGACAGTTCGAGCCGAGGCCGGTCGCGCCGATGCAGACTGTGCGCAACCTCGCCGCCCATCTGCGCGACACCCCGCTGCTCTGCCTGTTCGGCCTGGCATTCGTTCTGATGGGCGGCTTCGTCACCGTCTACAACTTCCTGGGCTACCGACTCATCGCAAGCCCCTTCGACCTGCCCGCCACCCTGGCCGGTTTGGTCTTCTTGCTCTACCTGGCCGGCACCGTGTCCTCGGCGACGGCAGGCCGCATGTCCGACTCACTCGGCCGCAGTCGCGTCCTGATCGGCGCCATGATCTTGATGGTCGGCGGTCTCGCCTTGAGCCTGCCCGACTGGTTGCCCACCGTCCTCATCGGCATATTGCTCTTCACCGCAGGCTTTTTCGCCGCCCATTCTGTCGCGAGCGGCTGGGTGAGCGCCCGGGCAACCACACATCGCGCGGAAGCCTCGTCGCTGTACCTACTCGGTTATTACCTCGGCAGTTCGATCGTCGGCGCCCTCGGTGGCGTCGCATTCACCCTCGCCGGCTGGATCGGTGTCGCCGGATATGTCGGAACCTTCATGCTGGCCGCGGTGATCCTGACCTGGATTCTCGTTCGTGCGACTCACCGTTGACGCGGCATCGCTGACCTAGACTGTTCGGTAGCCAGGTTTCACCGACATCAAGGAGCCAGCACATGCCCGATGAGTCCCCGGCAGTGATTTTCGTATTGTTCGGCGCCACCGGGGATCTCGCCAAGCGCATGGTGCTTCCCTCGTTCTACGAGCTGGCCGTGGAGAATCTGCTGCCAAAGTCCTGGGCCCTGATCGGGAACGGCCGGGGTCATCGTTCTGATGACGACTTCAGGGACCACATCAAGGACTCGCTCACCGAGTTCGCCACCGCACCCGACGACGCCGAGTGGGAGGCGTTCGCAGAGAACGTTCATTTCGCCGGCGGCGGGTTCACCGTCGACGACCCGGGCGATCTCCCCTCGGTCATCGACACCCTGCGCGAAAAACTGGGCGGCAGTGCTCAACTCGTTCATTACATTGCGCTTCCGCCGACAACGTTCATCGATTACACCGATGCGCTGGGAGCGCATCAACTCGCCACCGACGCCCGCGTCGTCTACGAGAAGCCGTTCGGCACGTCGCCCGAGAAGTTCCGCGAGCTCGACGTCGCCGTCCACAAGGTCTTCGACGAGAAGCAGGTCTACCGGATCGACCACTTCCTCGGCAAGGAGAGCACCCAGAACCTCCATGTCTTGCGGTTCGCGAATGGCATGGTCTCCGGCGTCTGGAACCGCGAACACGTCGAGCAGGTCCAGATCGATGTACCCGAGACCCTCGACATCGACGATCGTGCCGAGTTCTACGACGCGACCGGAGCATTTCTCGACATGGTGGTGACTCACCTGTTCCAGGTCGCAGCAGAGGTCGCGATGGAGCCACCGATCAGCTTGGATGCAGACGATCTGCAAGACGCCCGCGAATCGGTGATAGCTGCGTTCCGGCCGTTGGACCCGAAAGAGGTGGTCTACGGCCAATACGACGGCTACCGCGAGACCAAGGGAATCGCTGACGACTCGACCCGGGAAACCTTTGTGGCAGCCCGCCTCTGGGTCGACACGGATCGCTGGCGCGACGTCCCGTTCATCCTGCGCACCGGCAAGATGCTCGATCGCAGCGCGCAACGCGTCAGTCTCGTCTTCCGGCGACCCGCCGACGGTCCCATCACAGACGCGCCCGCAGACGGCACAGTCCTGACCTTCGACCTCAGTGGTGACGGCGCCATCGACATGACGATGACTGTGAAGGAACCAGGGTCGGGGACCAAGCTGTCCACCGGTCATCTGTCCCTGCCCCTCGATTCCGTCGCCGACGGCCTCGCGCCGTACTCCCGGTTGATCAATGACGTACTCCGCGGTGACCGATCGCTGTTCACCAGGCCCGATGGGCTCACCCACGTCTGGGATGTCGCGGCACCGCTCCTCGCCGATCCGCCTGCGCCGCAACCGTATGCAGCGGGTTCATCCGGGCCGGCCGCTGCGAGGGATCTGCCGGGGGCCTGCGGGTGGGTCTCCGACTGACGGGAGAATCAGGGCAACACCCGGCACAGGGCCTCGAGCGCCCCTGGCCAGCCGCTTGCCGACGGGGTGCCGTAGCCGATCACCAACGCATCCCGCTGTTCGGTGATGTCCGGATGACGGAACTGAGCCAGTCCGTACACCGCCAGGTCCTGCCACGCAGAACCCTCGACCACGGCACTCTCGTTCCCTGATGCCAGCTCCAACAGGACATGGAGTCCTGCGTTCATACCGGTGATGCGGGAGTCCGGGGCCGCGTCCGCCACGGCGGCCACCAGTTGGTCGCGACGGCGCCGGTAGCGCAGTCGCATCGCGCGCACATGTCGGTCGTACGCCCCGGTCTCGATCAGGTCGGCCATGGCGAGTTGGTCGACGACACCCACCACTTCGTGTGCACCCTTGAAGTCGGCCACGGCCGGCACCAGGCGTTCGGGCAGCACCATCCATCCCAGTCGCAGTCCAGGCGCGAGAGACTTGCTTGTCGTACCCACGTAGACAACGTGATCGGGATCAAGACCTTGAAGCGCACCGATTGGTCGACGGTCGTATCGGAACTCCCCGTCGTAGTCGTCCTCGATCACGATCCCCCCGGTCCGCCGAGCCCAATCGACGAACGCGTTTCGGCGTTCCGGATCCAGGGCGACACCGGTCGGAAACTGATGCGACGGCGTCAAGAGGACGGCCCGTGACCCGAGCGCGTCGAGATCGGCAATGCGGGCACCGAGGTCATCGACCCCGATCGGCCGCGTCCGAACACCGTTGTCGAGGAAAACCTTCCGATGGATACCCAGGCCGTAGGACTCCACCGCCAGCTCGCTGACACCCTGCTCACGAAGCGCTTGGGCAAGCAGCGCGAATCCGTGTGATGCGCCGGAACAGACGATGACTCGTTCCGGCGTGACGTCGACACCGCGCGTCCGGGCAAGATAGTTCGAGACCGCGGCACGGAGTTCGGGTCGGCCCAGGCAATCTCCGTATCCGAACGCGGAGTCGGGCGCCGACGACACCGCCCGTCGAACCGCTCGGATCCACTCGGTGCGCGGGAAAGCCGACACATCCGGCCGGCCCGGCCGCAGATCGTGCAGATGTCGGTGCGGCGCCGACGTCCGGGCACCGGCCGGCACCGGGCGCGGCGAATCCGGGGTCCGCTGCGCGACCACGGTTCCGGCACCCTGCCTCGAGATCAGCCAGCCTTCGGCGACCAGTTCCGAATACGCCTGCACCACTGTGTTTCTGGCCATTCCCAGATCCGCCGCCAGTGACCGGGTCGGCGGCAGTGAGGTGCCTGGTGCCAGACGGCTGCTCCGGACAGCATCCCTGAGGGCATCTACCAGCGCCTCTCGCACGCGGCCGGTGTGCAGATCGAGGTGCAGGTCGACCCCGCCGATCGAGGGCGGCGTTCCATCACCTGAATTGGACCACGAATCTGACACGAAATTGGACCATAGCAGAGGTCCATTGTGTCGTAGCCTGACCCTGTGACCACAACACCGCAAACCCGGCTCCCCGCCCACACGCCTCGTCTACAACTCGCCGGCCTGGCGCCCGACGTCTACAAGGCGATGGTCCGCCTCGACGGAGCCGCGCGCAGCGGACTCGACCCCGTGATCGCCGAACTCGTCAAGATCCGCGCCTCGCAGATCAATCACTGCGCGTTCTGTATCGACATGCACACCAAAGATGCTCTCGCCGCTGGTGAATCAGTCGATCGCATCGTCCAGCTGTCGGCCTGGGAGGAATCCAAGCACTTCTACACAGCGAAAGAGGTGGCGGCGATCGAACTGACCGAAGCAATCACCTTGCTGACCGAAGGATTCGTTCCCGACGAGGTCTTCGACCGGGCCGCCGAACATTTCGAGCCGGAGGAACTGGCCCATCTGATCGCGGCCATCACGGTGATCAATGCTTGGAACCGACTGGCCGTCAGTACGCGCATGGTTCCCGGGGAGTACACGCCGGCCGGGCACTGAACGCCTGACGGCCACCACGTTCGGGTTCTGTCAGTCCCCCAGCTGCCGATCGAGGTTGATTGCGGCACTGATCAGGGCGAGATGTGTGAAGGCTTGCGGGATGTTGCCCAGCTGAGCGCCGTTGACCCCGATCTGCTCGGCATATAGCCCGAGGTGGTTGGCGTGGGTGAACATCTTCTCCAGCGCCAGTCTCGCCTCGGCGACCCGCCCCGAACGCGTGAGCGCCTCGACGTACCAGAACGAGCAGAGGGAGAAGGTGCCCTCGCTGCCCGCGAGGCCATCCGATCCTTCGGCCGCGTCGTAGCGGAACACCAGCGAATCGCTGACCAGGTGTTCCTCGAGCGCCGTCAGTGTCTTCACAAACCTGTCGTCGGTCGGCGAGAGGAACTTGACCGCGGGGATGAGCAACAGCGAGGCATCGAGTTGATCCGAATCCAACGTCTGGACAAAAGCTTCGAGCTTGTCGCTCCAACCACGATCCATGATCTGCGCAAAGATCTCATCGCGGGTCGCCATCCAGCCGACGACATCGCCGGGCAATCCCCGCTGCCGACTGACCCGGATCATCCGTTCGAGCGCCACCCAGCACATCAGCCGTGAATACACATAGTTCTGTGGTTCGGCGCGTGGCTCCCAGATGCTCTGATCGGGTTGGTCCCAGTTCTCGGTGAGCCAGCCGGCCACGGCACACAGCTGGTCCCACGACTCGTAGGAGATCCCCGCCCCGTACTTGTTGAACAGGTAGACCGAATCGATGAGCTCACCATAGATGTCGAGCTGCAGCTGATCAGAAGCGTTGTTGCCGAACATGACCGGCGATGAACCCCGATAGCCGGCCCAATGATCGAGCACCGTCTCCGCAGGTGGCATCTCACCGTCGACGGTGTACATCAGTCGCAGCGGACCCCGGCTGTCCGACTCATCGGCCTCCCCGCAGAAGCGTTGCGTCAGCCACTTCATGAAATCAGCTGCCTCGGAGGTGAATCCGAGTCTCAACAATGCGTACAGCGAGAAGGCCGCGTCCCGGATCCAGACGTACCGATAGTCCCAGTTGCGCTCGCCGCCGATCTCTTCCGGCAATCCCATCGTCACCGCTGCCACGATCGCGCCCGAAGGCTCGTGGGTGAGCAACTTCAGCACCAGTGCCGAACGGTGAACCATCTCGCGCCACCGGCCCGTGTAGTCGGACTGCGACACCCAGCTCTGCCAGAAGTCGACTGTCGAGTGCACGATGTCCGGCGAGCTGTCGAGCTCGAAGCACTCGTCGGAAATCGGCTCGGCAGCCAGTACAAACGTGGCACTCTCACCGACGGACATGTCGAACTCAGCAGTGACGCAACCGTCGTCGTTCTGGGTCAGCGGCTGTGTTGCCGCCAGGTGCAGCGTCAGATCCGCGCCGATGAACTGGGCGCGGGTATCACCGTCGAGTTCCAGGCTGTGCTCGGCCCGGCCGTAGTCCAGACGCGGCGCAACCACCGTTCGGAAACTGACTGCGCCCCGAACGCATTCGAATCGGCGGACGATCCGGGTGCGGTGGTCGGTGCGACCTGCCTCCACCAACGGCATCAGGTCCTGCACCTCGGCGACCCCGTCATCGCTCATGAAGCGGGTGACCAGGACGTTGGAGTCCGGAAGATAGAACTGGCGCGTCGTGACGTCGCCATCGATCTGCTGGATCGACCACACGCCACCGCCGTCGGCGTCGAGAAGAGAGCCGAACACACTCGGTGAGTCGAAGCGCGGACAGCAGAACCAGTCGATTCGGCCGTCGATGCCGATGACCGCGGCGGTCCTCAGGTCACCGATGACGCCATGATCGGCTATCGGCAAGTAGTCAACGGCCGTACTACCGGCTTCACATTCGGCGCCGCCCGATTCGCTTCCCTTCCGCTTACGTCTCATCCCTCCACGGTACGTACGGCCCCTTCGGGCAGGCACCGGATTCTGTCAGCGCGTCACCCGACCCGACGGTGACACCCGATCACCCAGCGGGACTCGGGCCCCCTTGGTCACCGCCGCGTTCATGCCGATGATCGTGATCTTCTCGCTCGGCACCGGACGAGTACGCGGACGCCCGCCGACCGATGCGCCGTTGCCGATGACCACACGCTCGTCGATGATCGCCCAATCGACTGTGGCGCCTTTTTTCACCACGGCATCGGCGAAGACGATGGAGTCGTTGACCGAAGCGCCTTGCTCGATCACCACGCCGGGCCCGATCACGCTGCGCCTCACGTCGCCCAATATGTGTGCGCCACTGCTGATCATGCTGTCTTTCACGGTGGCGCTCGCGGCAATCCGCGCCGCGGAGCGCTGTGGTTGCCGGGTCAGGATCGGCCAACGCGAGTCGGCCAGGTCGATGGTGCCATCGATGAGATCGCGGTGGGCCTGCATATAGGTCTCAGGGCGTCCGGCATCTATCCAGTACCCGGGCATTTTGTGCGCGACGGTCTTGCCCCGGTCGACGAACCAGGGCACCAGATGCTCGCCGAAATCTCCGAGCCCGGTGTCGCCGTCGCCCGGCACCTTGTTCGTCTGAGAGATCAGCTCTTCCAGTGCCTTCACGAGAAGCTTGGGGTCGTACACAAAGATCTCTGCCGCGATCACGGTGGTCGTCGGCTGCTCGGGCTTGTATGCGAAACCGGTGACGGTGCCGTTCTTCCGGGCGGTGACCGTAGCGTGAGAAGAGGCCTCCTCGCGGGAGCACGTCGTGGTGACGATCGTGCATTCGGCACCAGCGGACCGATGGGTCCGTAGTGCGTCTTCGAGGTCGAACGAGTACACGTGATCAGCACTCATGACGATCACGGCTTCCGGCGCGCGGTCGGCGATCTGACCTCGGATCCGATACAGGAGATCGGCGTTCCCGGTCGCAAATCCACTTTCGGTGTCGACCTCACTCGTCTCCTGCGGCAGGACGAACCGCAGTCCCCCACTGGTGCGATCGAGGTCCCACGGGCGTCCTCCCGCCACTTCCTCGAGCAACGAATGTGCCTCGTATTGCACGCACAACCAGACCTCGTCGATCCCACTCCGGTGCAGCGTGGAGAGCGGAAAGTCGATCAACTGGTAGTTCCCGCCGAACGGTAGAGCGGGTTTGGCGCGACTCTCGGTCAACACATCCATGCGTGAGCCCTTGCCGCCGGCCTGCACGATTGCCACCACATCTGATCTGCCCATGGACTCCAGTGTGCCCGTTATGCGGCTTTTGAACCTTCTCCGGCGCGCTGCGCGCTAGCGATCGGCGAAGGGATCGTCGTCCGGGTCGGTCTGCGGCGCATACTCGATGACCGCGGCGGCATGCTGCGCAGTCTCGGTGTCGATAAGGTCCGCGATCAAGGCGGCGGTCATGTCGATGCCGGCCGCCACACCCGACGACGTCCAGCGATCGCGGTCCTGCACCCAGCGGGCGCGCCGCTCCCAGGTGACTGAACTCCCCTGTGTGGCAACCCAATCGAAAGACCGCTTGTTCGAGGTGGCCCGATATCCGTCGAGCAGTCCGGCTGCGGCGAGAATCGCCGAACCGGTGCACACGGAGGTCACCAGATTCGCGCCGGTCACGTAGGTCCGGAGCTGCTCGAGATATCGGTCGTCGTCTACCAGAGGTCGTGATCCGATGCCGCCGGGGACCATGACGATGTCGGGGGTCGCTGCGTCGGCGAAGCCCGCGGTCGCCTCGACGCGCGTCCCCTGCGAACTCGCGATCAGCCCCGGCTCCGCAGCCACCATCGTGACCCGGAACTGCTCGGAAAGGACACTGAGGATTTCCACAGGGCCGAAGACGTCGAGTAATTCGAAGCCGTCGAACAAGACCACAGATACTTCGCGCATGTATGAATCTTATCGACCGTCGCGCCCAATTGGTCACCACAAACGTCCCCGTAAGGGGCCGCCGAGGGTATATCGCCCTCGACAGTCCCTCATGGGTCCGAATGTGGTGGGCTCTCGCAGTTCACATGTCCTGCGGACAACCCTGGACGGGGAGTCCTAAGTGACGTCTGCGCCCTTGCGGGGCGGGCAGGCGTCCAGCCAGGTGTTCTCGGCCTCGTCGAAGACTCGTGACCGGGCGAGGAAGCGCACCCCTTCGGGCGCCTCCAGGCTGAAGCCCGCCCCACGTCCCTTGACGACGTCGAGGATCAACTGGGTGTGTTTCCACAGCTCGTACTGGTCGCCCTGAATCCAGACCCGCACCGCGGGAAGGAGTTCGGGCAGCTCGATCTCACCCAGCAGGACGTCGCGACTTCCCACCCGGAACTCGCCCGCGGGGTAGCACATGGGCGCGGATCCGTCACAACATCCACCGGACTGGTGAATCATGAGGCCGCCGTGGAGCTCCGACAACTTGGTCAGGAGCTCCACGGCGGAGTCAGTTGCGACGACTCTGTCAGTAGCAGTCATCACGGTCTCTTTTCTGGTGAAAACTCTTGTCGCTCTTGGCTAGCGGCTTCCGATCAGAAGAAGCCCTTGGCCTCTTGAGCGTAACCCACCAGCAGGTTCTTGGTCTGCTGGTAGTGCTCGAGCATCATCAGATGGTTCTCGCGTCCGATGCCGGACTGCTTGTAGCCGCCGAAGGCCGCGTGTGCCGGGTAGTCGTGGTACGTGTTCGTCCACACGCGTCCGGCCTGGATCTCACGTCCCGCACGGTAGGCGGTGGCGCCGTCACGCGTCCACACGCCGGCGCCGAGGCCGTAGAGGGTGTCGTTGGCGATCGAGAGCGCCTCGGAGTAGTCGGAGAACTTCGTCACCGACAGCACCGGGCCGAAGATCTCTTCCTGGAAGATTCGCATCCGGTTGGTGCCGGCGAAGATCGTCGGCTGGATGTAGTAGCCGCCTGCGAGATCGCCTTCGAGCTCGACGATTTCACCACCGGTGAGTACCTGAGCACCCTCTTCCTTACCGATCGACAGGTACGAGGTGATCTTCTCGAACTGATCGTTGGAGGCCTGCGCACCCATCATGGTGTCGGTGTCGAGGGGGTTGCCCTGCTTGATCTTCTTGGTGCGCGCCACGGCGAGATCGATGAAGTCGTCGTAGATCGATTCCTGGATCAGTGCGCGGCTCGGACAGGTGCAGACCTCACCCTGGTTGAGGGCGAACATGGTGAAACCTTCGAGCGCACGATCGCGGAAGCCGTCATCCTGCGCCATCACGTCGGCGAAGAAGATGTTCGGGCTCTTGCCACCGAGTTCGAGGGTGACCGGGATGATGTTCTCGGATGCGTACTGCATGATCAGGCGGCCGGTGGTGGTCTCACCGGTGAAGGCGATCTTGCGAATGCGGTTGCTCGAGGCAAGCGGCTTGCCGGCTTCGACGCCGAATCCGTTGACGATGTTGAGCACGCCGGCCGGGAGCAGATCCTTGATCAGTTCGACCAGGAACAGGATCGACGCCGGGGTCTGCTCAGCAGGCTTGAGGACCACAGCGTTGCCGGCCGCGAGGGCGGGAGCCAGCTTCCACACGGCCATGAGGATCGGGAAGTTCCACGGAATGATCTGCCCTACGACGCCGAGGGGCTCGTGGAAGTGGTAGGCCACGGTGTCTTCGTCGATCTCGGAGATGCCACCCTGCTGGGCGCGGAGGGCGCCGGCGAAGTAGCGGAAGTGGTCGATCGCCAACGGGATGTCGGCGGCGAGGGTCTCGCGGACGGCCTTGCCGTTGTCCCACGACTCGGCGACGGCGATCTTCTCGAGGTTTGCCTCCATGCGATCGGCGATACGCAGCAGGGCGAGCGAACGCTCCGCGACCGAGGTGCGGCCCCACAACGGAGCGGCCTTGTGGGCGGCGTCGAGCGCGAGGTCGATGTCCTCAGAGGTCGAGCGGGCGACCTCGGTGAAGGTCTTGCCATTCACCGGCGACGGGTTCTCGAAGTACTGGCCCTTCACGGGCGGCGTCCATTTGCCACCGATCCAGTTCTCGTAACGTGATTCGAAGTTCATCACTGCGCCGGGTGTTCCGGGATTGGCATAAACGGTCATGTTCGGTGCTCCTTCAGTGCCTGTGTTGGCCCTCTCGTGACCCACCCCTGTCCGGGCGGTCACGTGTGACGTAAGGCACACAGTACGAGCGGGTTCGTTGCATCAAAGTTGCAACTGCGATTCCGGCCTTGCAGATCGGTTCCACCTGCAGTGCAGCAGATCGCCGGGCTAGTCTCATCCCGTGATCCGCCACAACGTCCGCACCGAGTGCTGGGGCTTCGCGGTGGGTTCTGCGCTGTTCGCGCTCGGCTCGGCGCCCGGTTTCGCCCACTGGGCCGGAGCGCCTGCCGCGAACATCTCGTTCTTCGTCGGCTCGTGGTTCTTCACCTTCGCCGCATTCGTCCAGCTACAACTGTGCGGTTCGCTGCGTGGGCCGACCACGTCGATCGCGGGGTCGGTACGTGTCGGGCGAGAGGTCCACCGGTCGGAGTGGTGGTCGGCGATGGTCCAATTCGCCGGGACCATCGCGTTCAACATCAGCACCGGTGTGGTGTTCATCGTGCATTCCGTCGTCGAGGCCGATCGCTTCAGCTGGCGCCCCGACGTCTACGGCTCGGCAGCCTTTCTCATCAGTTCGGGGCTGGCCGTGTTCGCCACAGAGCTCTACCGGCGTCGCGACGAACCCGATGCCCCCGGCTGGACCGCCACGGTCTTGAACACCGTCGGCTCCATCGCCTTCGGTTTCTCAGGCGTCGCCGCGTACATCGACCCCGAGACCGGAAAGGTCGTCGCACCGTTCGTGGACCAGGCGGGAACCTTCATCGGGGCCCTCTGTTTCTTGGCCGCGTCACTCATTTCTCTGCCCCGACGGCCGGTACGCGCGCTAGCGTCGGAAGACGATGAGTGAACTCGATCCGCGAAACAGCCTGCCGCCTCTGTCCTGCGTCCTGGAATCGGTGGCTGCCTCCCTCGGCGCCGCAGACCTCGACAACCGATTGCAGCTGGTACCTGCCCAATCGGCAACTGTCCTGCTGATCGACGGCCTCGGAGCCGAGCTGGTCGCGTCGCATCCTGACGAGGCACCTCACCTCAATGCCGCAGGTCTGGCCGATTCCACAACTGTCGCCGCGGGGTTTCCTGCGACCACAGCCGTCAGCATCACCAGCCTGTCCACCGGTCGGTCAGCAGGCACCCACGGCATCGTGGGGTACACGTTCCGAGCGGGAGGTGGCGACCTCGCCACGCCTGTTCTGAACACGCTCCGGTGGTGTACGCACGGCGACCACGATCATGACCTTCGCAAAGTCGTTGTCCCCGAAGACTTCCAGACACAGTCGACCATTTTCGAGCGGTGCCGGGCCCAAGGGTTCGACACCGTCGCGATCGTGCCCGGATACCACGAGGGATCCGGGCTCACCCGCGCCTCGTGGCGCGGCGCGAACAGGACCACCGCGGCCGATCATCTCAGTCAACTGCAGGCGTCGATCCTCGCGGAGATGATGACGCCCGCGCCGACCCTGGCCTACGCGTACTACGGTGGCCTCGATCTCGCCGGCCACCTCGAGGGTCCGGGTTCGCAGACGTGGTGCGAACAGCTGCGCCTCATCGACACCATGGTCGGCGCCCTCGCAGACAAGATGCCCGCCGGACGGCAGGTGATCGTCACCGGCGACCACGGCATGATCGACACGTCCGCAGGCCGTTTCGACCTCGATCTCCACCATGAACTGGTGGCCGGCGTGACGACCATCGCCGGAGAAGCCCGAGTCCGGCACGTGTATTCCGAAGCAGGCGCCGCCGGCGACGTCCTCGACACCTGGACGACCATGCTCGGCGACCGGGCCACAGTGCTGGGTCGCGACGACGCCATCGACGCCGGGTGGTTCGGCAATACCGTGGCCGGGGACCATCGGGTTCGGATCGGAGATGTGGTCGCTGCCGCCCGCGGCGACACCGCCATGGTCCGCTCGGTGGCTGAACCCCTCGAATCCGCGCTCATCGGCAATCACGGCTCCTGGGATACCGCCGAACAACTCGTCCCGGCCATCGTCATCCGCGGCACCCGGTGAATCCAGGACGGTCGGGCAGCGCGATCGCACTGGTCCGCGCAGGACACGCTGTCCCGGCAGTCGCCGTGACTGTCTTCACCGGCCTGCTGGCCGTTGTAGACGGTGCCGATGTCCGGACGCTGATCGCCATCGTGGTCGCCATCTTCAGTGGCCAACTCGTCATCGGCTGGAGCAACGACTTTCTCGACCGCAGTCGCGATCGTCGGGTCGGCCGAACCGACAAACCCTTGGCTACGGGCGAACTCACGTCCCGCACGGTGGTCATCGCGATCGTGGCCGCGGCCGCGATCTGTGTGGTGAGTTCGTTTGCCTGCGGATGGGCCGCGGGCGCGGTTCATCTCGTGCTGGGAGTGGGGTCCGGGCTCGCCTACAACGCGGTTCTCAAAGCGACTGTGCTGTCGTGGGTTCCGTACTTCATCGCGTTCGGTTCACTGCCTGTCATCGCCTCGCTCGCGGTGCACCCCGGAGAGTTGCCGCCCGCGTGGATGATGGCAGTGGCGGCGCTGCTTGGCGTGGGAGCACATCTGCTCAATGCCCTGCCCGACCTCGATGACGATGCCGCGACCGGCATCGAGGGCCTCCCCCACCGTCTCGGCGCGCGGCGGGTACCACTGGTTGCCGCTGCGCTGATGGTCGCCGCGACAGCGATTCTCGTCGTCGCCAACTCGTCGACCTGGTGGCTGTGGGTGGGATTGGCAGTGGTCGTGGTGATCTCAGGCGTCACCATGCGGGTGACCGGCCGCCGCGCACCGTTCTATGGCGCCATCGTCGTTGCTGCGATCAATGTGGCGATGCTACTGCTCATCGACGTCAGCTGACCAGCATCGGCGAAGTTCGGCTAGCGTGACGAGATGCCCGTCCCCACCATCCTCGCCGGGCGCTACCGACTTCGTAGCCTCCTGGGTCACGGCGGAATGGGCGATGTCTACGACGCGTGGGACGAGCGGCTCCGACGCCCGGTGGCAGTCAAGGTGCTCCGGCCCGAGTTCGCCGACAAGACCGATGTCCGCATTCGATTCGAAAGTGAAGCCAGCACGGCAGCCACCCTCAACCACCCGAACGTGGTCTCGGTGTACGACAGCGGAGAGGATCAGGGCGTCCCGTTCATCGTGATGGAACGCCTCCCCGGGAGCACGCTGGCGAGCGAGATCGAGGCGGGACCTCTGCCACCGGCTCGCGTCCGCGGTGTCCTCATCGACGTCTTGGCAGCACTTGCCGCTGCCCACGCTGCGGGCATCCTGCACCGCGACATCAAACCGGGCAACGTCCTGTTCTCTGCCACCGGCATCGTCAAGGTCGGCGACTTCGGGATCGCCAAGACAGCCGATTCCGCTCACACCACCACCGGCGAGGTGCTGGGCACGGTCGCTTACCTCAGCCCCCAGCGGATCGAAGGCAGGCCCGCCACCGTGGGCGACGACATCTACGCGGTGGGTGTGGTCGGATACGAGGCCATCACCGGTCGCCGGCCCTTCGCCGGTGACAACATCGCGTCGATGGCGCGGAACATCCTGCAGCAGCGGCCCGAGCCCCTCGCCGCGTTGAACCCGAACGCTGATGCTGCCCTCGTTCACGCCATCGAACGGGCGATGGCGCCCGACCCTGCAGCACGATTTTCGAATGCGGCGGAACTGCGAACCGCACTCCAAGCGCCTCCACTGGTGCCGTCGACGGTCACCACCCCATTCGCGGCCCCACCCCCCGGACGACCTCAGCCGCCGACGCCCGCCATTGCGCACCCTCCCGCGACCGGTCGGCGGCCGCTCCTCATCGCCGGGGTGATCGCTGCCGCGGTCGCGGCGCTGCTCATCGGTGTGGTCGCTCTCGCCTCCCGAGACGGCACCGACGACCCCGCAACGTCGCCGTCGGATGTCACGACGTCAACGACGTCGGCTCCAACTCCCACGACCACGGATCAGACGGTTCTTCAAGAGCCGACCACCACAGAGACGGCGACCGTGGTGATCCCCGTCCCCACCGACAAGAACAGCAACGGCAACGGCAATGGCGATGGCAACGAGAAGAAGCCGAAGAAGGAAGACAAGAACGAAAACTGAGCTCAGATACCGAAGCGGCGATCCAACAGTCGGACGCGACCTTTGACGAGGGCTTCGTCGCTGTGGCCCGGGGTCAGGGTCTGTGCCCAGCGACGCCACGCGGCGAGATCTTCCCGGCCGTGAACGGACCCCGTCCAGGCCCGTAGCAATTCGGGATCGCGGGCGGTCAGCACAGCCGATCGCAGGTCTTCTTTGAGTTCTTCGAAGAGGTCACCGAGACCCGGAGCCAGCGACGCCGACAGCAACCCGCCGCGGCCGAACTTCTCTATCGCTCCGGAGATGTCCCCGGTCCGGAGCATGCGGCGCACCTGGCTGATGTCGGAGTCGACGGGCAGCGTCAGCCGATACGGCCTGGACGCGACGAGGTCGGCGCCGAGGTCCCGGCGCAGGCGGGAAATCTCGGCGCGCACGGTGACCGGATCAATCCCGTCTTCGGCGAGCATGGTGGCGATCTCTTCGGTGCCGAGGCCGTCCGGGTACTCGCCGAGGAGCACGAGGATCTCGGCGTGCCGACGCGACAAACGCAGCGCCGGACCGTCGCCGGTGCGCCAGTAGTAGCGATCGCCGTCGAGGACCAGCAACGTCGGGCCCGCGGGTGCGGGGATGGCCGGTCCGCCTGCGGTGAGGGTCCGGACCCTCAGCTCACTTTCGACCGCCGCGACCACCGACTTCACCATCGACAGCGCGAACGGCGCCGCCACTCGCTCGCCACCGGTCACGTCGATGACCCCGATCACCGCGCCGGTCACCGGATCGTGCACCGGCGCCGCAACGCAGTTCCATTCCTGAACCGGAACCGAGAAGTGTTCGGCGCCGAAGATCTGCACCCCGTGATCGACCTCCAGGGCCAGACCAGGAGCGTTGGTGCCAGCAACACGCTCGGCCCACAACGCTCCTTCGACAAAGTTGATGTCGCCGGCCTGATCCCTCGCTTTGTGGTCACCCTCTACCCACAACAGCCGACCCACGTCATCGGTGAGCGCCACCACTACGCCGGAGTCGGAGACTTCATCGAGCATGAGCGAACGCACCAACGGGTAGGCGGCCGCCATGGGATGGCGAGCGCGGTACTCGAGGAAGTCGTTCCACGACATGCCGCCGTCGTCGACCATGCCCGACGGGTTGACGCCACCTTTGACCGAGCGCATCCACGAATCGCGGACCACTGATCGCACCGAGGTCGGGCCGGTGGCGGGGGCGAGAGTTCCGGTCTGCACGAACAACTCGTGCGCCCGGCGGACCTGCGCAAGCCTGGTGGCCGGGTCTTCACCGGGGCCGAGCGCGGTCCAGAAGTCCCGCGTGGGTGCGGTCTCGCCCATCGGTGCTTCCTTTCCGAGCAGGACTCCGCGGGCAGCGATGCCGCCCGCGGAGTTCGATCAGCTCTCGGTCATGACCTCAATTGTGCACCACCTCACACATGTGCAGGTACGACCTGTCGTTCCGGTGCGATCGGTTGATCGCTCCGGGTCCGCAGCGGCCACCAGGCGCGGCTGCCGAGGAGCACCAGAATCGAGGGCAGCAGCAGCAATCTGACAATGGTCGCGTCGATCAGGATCGCGACCGCGAGCCCGACCCCCATCTGCTTCATCTCGACCATGCTCTGCGCCGCGAACAGCGCGAACACCGACACCATCACCAACGCCGCGCTGGTCACGACCCCGGCGGTCTGGGTGACCCCGGCTCGCACGGCGACCGTCGGCGGCAATCCCTTGTCGATGCCTTCCTTGATCCGGCTCAGGACGAAGACGTGGTAGTCCATCGACAGGCCCACGAGCACCGCCAGCATGAACATCGGGATCCACTCGACGACGGTGCCGTTGGATGTGAAGTCGAGGAAGCCCTCCGCCCAGGTGTGCTGGAACACGAGCGCCAGCACTCCGAACGCGGCTCCCACGGACATCAGGTTCAGTGCCGTGGACACCAACGCGATCACCGGACTCCGGAAGGTCGCGACCAGCATCAGCATGGTCAGCGTCAGGATCACCGCGACGACGATCGGCAGACCGTCGGCCTGCACCTTGGTGGTGTCGTACTGCTCGGCCACGTCGCCACCGACCGCGAACTCCGCCCCCGCAATCGCGTCGACCTGATCGGGCAGCACCGAGTCGCGCAGCGCGAGCAGCGCGTCGTCGGTCTTCGGATCGTTGGGCGGATGCGTGCTGGCCAGGTCGAGCACGCTGGTGGTGCCGCCGGCGGAGGTGATGACAGGTCCGGTGACGGTCCAGGCACCGCTCTCGGTGGCGTCGGCGCCTACGGTGTTCAGAGCTCCGAAGACCGCAGCGGCATCGCCCCCGGTGACGACGACTCGCACAGACGGGCCTTCGGATGGGAACTGCTCGTTCATCTGCTGCGCCACCTGGACCTCGGGCAGATCCTGAGGCAGGGTGTCGAGTCCGGCGCCGCGCAACGTCATCGAGAAGGCGGGCACCGCGAGAGCGATCATCACCACCAGGCCGGCAAGCAGCGCGGTCATCGGCCTGCGGATGACGGGCCCGATGATGCGGGAGGAGATGCCGCCTTCACCGATCCGGTTGTTGACCCGCCACAGCAGCGGCACC
The DNA here is from genome assembly GCF_002095395.1 of Williamsia sp. 1135. Taxonomy (GTDB): domain Bacteria; phylum Actinomycetota; class Actinomycetes; order Mycobacteriales; family Mycobacteriaceae; genus Williamsia. The sequence goes on along the minus strand of NZ_MJEI01000061.1, from coordinate 17,102 downwards.
CGTGGGCGGTCGACCCACTTGCCCAGCTTGGCGAGCAGGGCCGGCAGCACGGTCAGCGATCCGACCACCGCAACTGCGACGACGATGATCGCGGCCGTCGCGAGCGAATTGAACGTGGCACTGCCGAGCACGTAGACACCGGCCAGCGACGCGATGACGGCGACCCCGGAGACGATGATCGAGTGACCCGACGTTGCCGCGGCGATCTCGACCGCGTCGATCGTGTGGTGGCCCTTGCGGCGTTCTTCCCGTTCACGTTTGAGGTAGAAGAGCGAATAGTCCACCCCCACAGCCATACCGATGAGCATCACCACCGATGACGCGGTCATCTCGGACGGCACCAGGTAGGAGATCGGCGCGTAGATCCCGATCGTTGCGACGACGGAGGTGATCGCCAGTAACACGGGGATACCGGCTGCGATGAGCGCACCGAAGGCGAAGAGCATGATGCCCAGCGTGATCGGGATGCTGATCATCTCGGCCGAGAGCAGGTCTTCGGCGACGCGTTCGTTGATGGCCTCATCGGCCGAGACATCGCCGAACTGGCCGACGGTGAGTTCTGGGTGATCAGCCGTGATCGTCCGGGCCGCAGCGTTGATGTCGGTGATGGCCGGCTCCTCATCGCCCGGCGGTGCCCGCAGCGATATCGACGACAACAGCGTTCCCTCGGGGGAGAACACAGGCGCCGAGATTTCTTGCACCTCCGTAGAACCGGCGAGTTCCGCTTCGAGCTGGTCCGCGGCGGCCACTGCTTCCTCGCGGTCCCCGGTGATCAGTACGTACTCCGTGTCGGGCGCCGCGAGCCCCGCCTCGTGAATCATCTGATCCGCCCGGCCGGACTGACCGACCCGGTAGTCGGCGTCGTCCGCGTTCTGGGTGGGGATCAGCGCGCTGAACCCCACCGCCACGATGACCAGCGCCAGCCACAAACCTATTGCGCGCCAGGGGTTCCGCGCACTCCACCGGGCCACCGCCTGGGGTCCCCGCGTCATTCTTCCCATGTGAGCTCCTCGTGCATGAGGCGGCGTCCGCCTCGGTGGGACGCCCGGTGGACTCCGGGCTGTGCTCAAGGTTGCTCGGTGTGCCGACGCTGGTCAGGAGCGTCAGACCCCCACCTGGTGGTGAATAATCCGACCGTGGGGGTAGACCTGGCACTACTGTTCTCTCCCGGCAGATGCGGTCATCATGAAGTCCTCATCCCCATCGAGAGAGGCCGACTGTGAACACCGACGAGCGCCCGAGCCTCGCGATCCGCTGGTTGCGGGCGGCGATGTATGCACTCGTCACCACCCTGGCCTTTCCGCTGACCCTGGTGCTGTTCGTGGTGGTGGTGGTGGCCATCCCGCTGGTGCTGGTGACGGTCGGGGCACTGGTCCTGTGGTTGTTCGTGCCTCTGACCGCTGCCCTCTGCGATCTGCATCGCCGGATGGCGGCCGGGATGCTCGACCGGCCCGCGCAACGAGGCGACTACGCACCAGGCGGCAGCAGGAGCATTCTGCACCTGCTCTACGTGTGGACCTCCGACTCAATGCGATGGCGCGACCTCGGATGGTTGTTCCTGGCGTCGACCGTCGGATTCGCGGTCTCACTCGTCGGCGTCGTCTTCACCGCGACACTGGTCCTCATTCCCTTCGTCGAACCTCTCATGAAAGCGCGCGCCACCATGGATCTCTGGGCACTGAACCGAAGCCGCACGGAGGTGCTGCAGGCGCGGGTACAGCAGGTCACCGAATCCCGTACCGCGACAGTTGATTCCGCAGCGGCCGAACTGCGCCGGGTGGAGCGGGATCTGCACGACGGGACGCAGGCCCGCCTGGCAGCTCTCGGCATGACCATCGGTCTGGCAGAGAGTCAGATCGACAGTGATCCCGTCGCCGCCAAACAACTGATGGCCGAGGCGCGGGGGTCTGCGACCGCTGCGCTCAGCGAATTGCGTTCGGTCGTGCGCGGTATCCATCCACCGGTGCTCGCCGACCGCGGGGTCGGTGCCGCGGTCGAGGCCCTGGCACTCGACATGCCACTGCCCATCACGCTGAACCTAGGTGTCCGGGAGCGTCTTCCGGCGGCGATGGAGAATGCGGTGTACTTCGCGGTGGCCGAGACACTCGCGAACGTCGGTAAACACGCCCGCGCACGTAACGCCTGGATCGCCATGGGTATCTTCGATGGTGTGCTGCGCGTAGAGGTGGGCGACGACGGGATAGGAGGGGCCGCGGCGTCGGGATCCGGTCTGCACGGCGTCACCCAGCGGCTCGCGGCTCTCGACGGAAAAATGTTCGTACACAGTCCCGTTGGTGGCCCCACCATCGTGTCGATGGAGGTTCCGTGCGGGTAGTCATCGGTGAAGATCACGCGCTGTTGCGCGACGGCCTGACGAGAATTCTCACCGCCCACCAGATGGAGGTCGTCGCGGCCGTCGACAACGCCACCGAACTCGACGTCGCCCTCACGGACGAAGCAGTGGACGTGGCAGTGCTCGACGTCCGGATGCCCCCGACGTTCTCCGACGAGGGTCTGCGCGCCGCCATCAAGATCCGCGGCCGCCGGCCAGGCTTTCCTGTCCTTGTGCTCTCCCAATACGTCGAGCAGCTGTATGCCCGGGAGCTGCTCGAGAGCGGCGAGGGTGCGGTCGGATATCTCCTCAAGGACCGGGTCGCGAACGTGGCCGGGTTCATCGACGCGGTCCGGCAGGTGGCCGCGGGCGGTACAGTGCTCGATCCGGAGGTGGTGTCGCAGTTGCTGACCGGGCAACGAGCCGACGGGCCGCTCGAGCGCCTGTCTGTCCGCGAGCGAGAAGTGTTGGCACTCATGGCCGAGGGTCGTTCCAACGCGGCCATCGCTGAAGCCATGTTCGTGTCAGAGAAGGCCGTCAGCAAACACTCGAACAGCATCTTCACCAAACTCGATCTACCGGTCTCCGCGGACGACAACCGCCGGGTGCTGGCCGTGCTCGCCTATCTCGGGGTCTGAGTCAACCTCTGGCCACGTTGTAGAGCAGGGTGCTGCCCGCGAGCAGCACGACGGAGATCACGGCCGGCCAGAGCCAGCCGTTGAGCAGGTCCGACCGGAACGCGACCACCACCCACCCCATGACCAACAGCGCCGTGCTCAGGGTCGTGACCACCCGCACCACGACGATGAGGATGACGCCCACCGACCACAGCGCCTCGCGCAGTCCGTACTTCATTTATGACACCTCGCATGTGGATCTGACCTCACACAGTCAAACAAACACGGGGGTCCAAAACCATTCACCGTGCGTCCCGGATCACATTTGGCAGAATGAACGGATGAAGACCATTCTGAACGTCATCTGGCTCGTGCTCTGCGGATTCTGGATGGCGTTGGGATACATCGCCGCCGGAATCATCTGCTGCATCCTGATCATCACGATCCCCTTCGGGATCGCGTCATTCCGCATCGCGGCCTACGCGCTGTGGCCGTTCGGCCGCACCGTGGTCCGGAAGCCGACGGCGGGAGTCGGCTCCGCGATCGGTAACGTCATCTGGTTGATCTTCGCTGGGATCTGGCTGGCGATCGGTCACATCACAACCGGAATCCTGCTGTGCCTCACCATCATCGGAATCCCGCTGGGCATCGCGAGTTTCAAGATGATTCCCGTGTCACTGCTCCCACTGGGCGCCGAGATCGTCGACACCGACGGCGGCGGCATCTACGCGCCGCCGCCCCGCCAGACCGCGTACTGAGCCGACCCGACGCTAGGAAAAGGTCAGGCCGGGACCAGTTCGACGACCGGAATGACCCGTGAGGTCTTCTTCTCGTAATCGGCGAACCCCGGCATGACCTCGACCTGCGCTGCGAAGATGCGGTCGCGGTCGGCCCCGGTGACCTCGGTGACTGTCACCGGCACGGTCTCGGCACCGATCTCGATCGTGGTGGACGGCTCGGCCTTGACGTTCTTGAACCACTGCGGGTCGAAGTCAGCGCCGGCGTAGCTGCCGAAGATGTACCGCTTGCCGTCGGATTCCAGGTAGACGAGCGGCGCCACGTAGTCCTTGCCGCTCTTGATGCCCTTGTGATGCAGAAGCAACAGCGGGGCGCCCTCGAAATTGCCACCGACCTTGCCGTCATTTGCCCGGAACTCCGCGATGATGTCGTCATTGAAACCCATGTGCCGATCCTAATCCCTGATCAGCCGACACTGTCGAGATCGAGACCCATCGGGGTCTGCGAAGGAATCTCGCCGCTGGCGATCACGACCTTCGCCAGCTCGGTGAGGTCGGCGATCAATTCGTCGACGTCCTGGTCGGTCAGAGACCCGTACGCCGGCGCCGCCAGACGATCGGTGGTGATCTCTATGTCGCTCTTGAGGGCTCGTCCTGTGGGCGTGATGGCGCCTGACTCCTCCAGGAGACCGCGCCGCGCCAAGTTCGCAGTGAGCGTCGACCATTCGTTCTCGGTGTACTTCCTGCTCGTCTCCAGCACCTGACGGGGAAGCGCCGACGCAGCGGCGTGCAGCACTCCCGCCTCTCTGCCCGTCACCCCGGCGACGGTGAGCGCGGCGACGTGCCCATCCCCACGATGTTCGCGCAGCAGGGTGGCCGCATGCCACAGCGCTCCGTGGCTCCCGCGGGGCCACGGCAGGGCAGCGTTCGCGGCGAACAGGGCGCGTCCACCGACATCGGCCGACTGCGCCACCGGACGAAGCCGGGCAACGACCCGGTCGATGGTCTCGATGTGCGCCGGAAGCATGCGCTGCAGGGTTGCGACCGCCGCCTCCTGCCGTACGACCAGCGCTGTCTCCGGCGGCGCATACGTCCAGGCGTCCGGGATCGCCCGCGCGACGTGGTCGGGCGCGAAGTTGTAGAAAAGTGCCGTGACGATCTCCGGGCCCACCTGGCCGAGCGGCGCGGACCGGCCGGCGAAGTAGCCCATCCAGAAGCCGCGGTAACCGGCCGCCGACAGTGCCTCGCGGGTCTCGTCGGAGAAGTATGTGACGGCGTGGATCGGTTCCAGCAGCTTCCACAGGCGCCGCGCGGTGGGCAGGTCGATGGCCATGCGTTCGAGGATGCCACTGCTGCAGTGGTCACGACACGTTTGCGCGATGGCGGATCCGATGTCGGTGAGTGCGCCCTCCGGCGGCTCCTAGAGAGCGGCAGCGAGTTCTGAGGCCCCGAGCTCGCAATAGGCCTGCCGATATTTCGAGCGCAGTCGATCTTGCGTGTGGGCGGGTAGCCGCTCCAAGCGGACCGGATCGGTGTTGTCCGCGAGGTCTGCGAGCTTCACCGCGAGAGCCATCTCATCGGTCCTGATACCGGCGTAATAATCGATAGGCGCAACGTCATCCCTGCGGGTCAGCAGCGTCACCGCGACGACGACCGTTTCCGGGATCCCCGCCTTCAGCAGGTCGGAGGCGGTGTACGACGTGTCCTCGATGACGTCATGCAGCAGCGCCGTCGCGATGTACTCGGGCTCGCGCGGCGCGACCCGTGACGCCACCGACCGCGGGTGGACGATGTACTCGCCGCCGACTTTGTCGACCTGGCCGCTGTGCGCGCGCTCGGCGATGGCGTCGGCAACACCGATCAACTCTTGACCGCTCAGTACGGCGTCCATGGTTTTAGGCTGGCACACATGGATCCCGGCGTCGAGTTGATCGGTGGAATCGAGCAGCGGGCGATCGTGCTGGTGGCCTACGATCCCGAGTGGCCTGCGGCCTTCGCTCGTGAACAGCGCCGGATCGAGACCGCTCTCGGCGCCGCGGCGATCCGGATCGACCACATCGGCTCCACCTCGATTCCTGGGCTATCGGCCAAGCCGATCATCGACATCGACCTCACCGTGCGCGATCCCGACGACGAGGCCGCATACCTACCCGCCCTCGAGTCCGCCGGATACCTGCTCCGCGTTCGTGAGCCCGGCCATCGCATGGTGCGGACCCCGGAACTCGATGTACATGTGCACGTGTGCGCTCCCGGCAGCGATTGGCAACGCCGGCATTCTGCTGTTCCGGGACTGGTTGCGGCACAACGACGACGACCGAGCCGCCTACGGAGCCTTGAAGAAGGACCTGGCCGCGCAGGAATGGTCGGACATGAACGAGTACGCCGCAGCGAAAGGTCCGCTCATCGGGGAGATCACCGGCCGTGCCGAGCGATGGGCTCAGCGCACCGGCTGGCAGGTCGGTTCATCCGAGGGGTGAAGAAGGGCCCTCATTCGTGGGGTGGTTCGCCGGTCACACTGTGGTCGGCGTGGTTCATCGCCTCTTGCACCAGCCGCACGAGATGACCGTCCCGGATGCGATAGATCACCCGCTGGCCTTCTCTGCGGGTGTTCACCAGTCCGGTGAACCGCAGCTTCGCAAGATGCTGGCTGACAGCAGTACGGGAGGCAACCACGGCGTCGGTGAGGGTGGCGACGTCGGCCTCACCGGTGGTCAGCACCCAGAGGATGTGGAGCCTGGTCGGATCGGCCAGCATGCGCAGGGTCTCGCTGGCGGCGGTCAACCGTTCCTGATCCGGGATCACGCGATGAGACAGGGTCTCTGGCGGCAGGTGAGGACGCGGCACCCGTTCCTTGTCCATCGCTCTCACCTTCTCGAGTCGGCGCGCTCACACGGGCGTCAACGCCGGGTCGGAGGGGACGCGCGTCGGCCAGATGCAGGCTGCAGCTGCGGTCGCGAGTATAGCGAGCGTCGCCAGAATCGTTGCGGCCTCGACATGCCCGACGACTGCGCCGACCCATCCGGCGATCGGGTAGGTCACCAGAAAGCACGCGTGCGACAGGGAGAATTGCGCCGCGAACGCAGCGGATCTTCTGGTCGGCCGACTGGCGTCCACAATGAGACGCGCCGACGGTGTGGTGATCAGGCAGCCACCGAGCCCGAGCACAACCCAGGTCGCCATCAGCAGTTCGGGCCGACCACTGCCGATCATGAGAAGTGCCGACACCCCGGCCAGACCCGCCGAGGTCACGACAGCTCCCCCCAGCATGACCGTCCTCACCGCCACCGCACGGAGCAGGCGTGGCAGCGTCAACGCGGTCACCATTGATCCGGCGCCGAAACAGCCGAGGGCCGCCGCAACCATCACGTCCGCGCCACCGAGGAATTCCCGCACGTACACAACGGTGTTGACCATCACCAGGGCTGTCCCGGCCGCGACGACGACGTTGAGTACCAAGAGCCCGCGCAGTCCCTCGTTCGCGATCAGCTCGCAGGCGCCGAGGGTGATACGTCGTCTCCGGGTCATGTCGGCCGACGGCACGGGTAGCTGAGGCAGGACCGCAGTGACCACCAGGAGAGCCGACAGCACGAATCCGACCACGGTGCCGACGAACAACACGTTGTAGCCGACCACCGTCAGGAGTGCAGCGGCCAGAACGGGACTGAGTACGGCCTCGAGGTCGTAGGCCAGCCGCGACAGGGAGAGTCCGTGGTTGTAGTCGCCGTCCGCCGTCAGAACCGAGGGGATGACCGATTGAAAGGCGGGGGTGAAGGTCGCCGACGCTGCTTGCAGCGCAAAGACCAGCAGGTAGATCATCCAGATCTCGGTCACGAACGGCAGGCCGACCGCTATGAGGGCGCGGACGACGTCGGCGCCGACGAGCAGGGTCTTACGCGGCACCCTGCAGGTGAGAGCCGAAACGACCGGCGCCACAACGACGTACGCGACCATCTTGATCGCCAGCGCGGTCCCGAGCACGGCACCAGCGTCTGATCCCGCCAGGTCGAAGGCCAGGAGACCGAGGCCTACCGTCAGGATCCCGGTTCCCACCAGAGCCACCACCTGCGCCGAGAACAGGTGCCTGAAGGTGCGGTTCCTCAGCACGCCGATCACATGAGCGATGATAGTTGTATGTGCGCAGTTGCGCACATACAACTACTCAAGGAGGGTCAGGACGGTTGGTCCGACGTCTCCTCGACGGGGCCGAGTTCGCGGTAACGCCACGGGATCGCGAACCAAAAGGCCCCGAAGAGCACGACCGTGACCGCGCCGGCGACCCACCCTGCCGTCCGTCCGATGACGAGTTCGAACACCAGCATCATCACGCCGGTCAGTGCGATCCCCAGGAGTACGAGACCGCCGAGGGCACAACGCTGGGACGCTTCGATGAGGGTTTTGAGACGGTGTCGGCGGAAGAGGATCCGGTGCATCGAGGCAGGTGCCAGCAACAAGATCGTCGCACCGACCGAGGCACTCACCGTCACGAGGTAGATCGACTGAAAAATGTTGTCCTGCACGTAGAAACGGTCTTGAAAGGGAACGGTCAACAGAAAACCGGTCAGCAGCTGGACCCCCGTCTGCACCACGCGCAATTCCTGCAGGAGGCCAGACCAGTTTCGGTCGAGACGTTGGGTCGGGGTCTCGTTGCGCTCACGCCGATCCCAGTCGTCATCGCCCAGGTTGTATTCCACCTGATCATCGTCTGCCCGTTCGACCCCACTGGCAAGCGGCTGGGGATCGGTGATGGATATGGTCCAAGGAGATGTATGAGCCGGCGGACGAGGAGATGGTGATGACAGCGGACGTGGCTGCTACGACACCCCGGTGGTTCCGGGCCGCCATCGAGGAGTTGCCCGAGCGCCGAGAGGTCGAGGTCGCCGGGGCATCGATTCGCCTGCGCTGCTGGGGCCGCGAGAACACACCCGGCGTCGTGTTGGTTCACGGCGGATCGGCTCATTCTGGCTGGTGGGACCACATCGCGCCGCTGCTCGCGGCGTCGCACCGCGTGGTGGCGCTCGATCTGTCGGGGCACGGCGACAGCGATGTGCGGTCGCGGTATCCGCTGGGCCTCTGGGCCGACGAGGTCGTCGCAGCCGCGGAGGCAGGCGGTATCTCGGGCAAGCCGTACGTCGTTGGGCACAGCATGGGCGGGTGGGTGACCGCCGCGGTCGGGGCGCTGCGAGCGACCGACGCGGCAGGCCTGGTCATCATCGACTCACCGTTGTTCGACGAACCGCCGGAGGAGGTCATCCTCCGGCAACTCAACCGTAAATCCCGGGCCCACCCGAGTAGAGACGAGATTCTGAGCCGCTTCCGGACAGAACCGAGGCAGGACACTCTCCTGCCCTATGTGGCACGGCACGTTGCCGAAGAATCGGTACGCCAGACCGAAGCGGGGTGGATCTGGAAGTTCGATCCGGACATGTTCCGCAAGCGTCACGAGAGCGGGGACCGCGTGCAACTGCGCAAGCTGCTCCCCGACGTACAGGTCCCCGCCATCTACATCCGCTGCGAACTCGGGATGGTCAGCCCTGAGATGAGCGCTGAGATCGCCGGATTGTTCGGTCAACCTGCGACCGTGGTCGAACTCGCAGATGCCGGTCACCATCCGATGATGGATCAGCCGCTGCCGTTGGTGGCGACCCTGCGAACAGTGTTGGCACAGTGGGACAGCCGGCGGTGAACACCCTGTTCCCGCCTGCGCGTTGATGGCGCAGGAAGCCACCCGGCCGCCGCGCCATGGGATCCTGCTGTTCACGCTGGGCCTGCTGACCACGATCACAGCCATCGTGAGCAGTCTCGGCGCGCCACTCATCCCCGCGATCGCCGACGACTTCGACATCGCGATCACCCAAGCTCAGTGGGCCTTGACCGCAACACTTCTGACGGCTGCCGTCGCCACACCCATCGTCGGACGTCTCGGCGCCGGCCCGCTGCGGAGGCCCACGATCCTGGCCGGCCTGGTCATAGTCACGATCGGATCCATCCTGTCCGCTGTCGAGGTCGGATTCGTCGTGATGGTGGTGGGACGCACCATGCAGGGTGTGGGCCTCGCGTTGGTTCCATTGGCCCTGGCCGTCGCGCGGGAGGTGCTTCCGGCCAGCCGGCTGCCGTCCGCAGTCTCGATGCTCTCGGTCGCGGTGGTCGCCGGTGCGGGCCTGGGCTATCCGCTGACCGCTACCGTCGCTCAGTATCTCGGCGTATCGGTGGCCTACTGGATGGGCGCGGCGCTCAGTGCGTTCACCCTGGTGATGGCACTGCGCTTCATCCCGGCATCGACCGCGGCGACCCGCATGCGCGTTGATTGGTGGGGCGCGCTGCTGCTGTCACTCGGGATGGTGGGGGTCCTCCTCGCCGTCAGTCAGGGAGATCACTGGGGCTGGGCATCGGCCTTGACCATCGGACTCGCAGTGGCCGGCGTTCTGTTGGTCGTGGTCTTTGTCATCTGGACTCTGCGCAGCAGTCATCCGCTCGTCGATCTCCGCCTGTCGGTCCGGCCCGGAGTCGCTGCACCCAATCTGATCGCATTCGGTGCCGGGCTCGCGATGTACACACTGCTGACCCTGACCATCGTCATGGTGCAGAACGAGGAGTGGGGACTGGGGCGGTCGATCATCATGGCCGGCCTGACGTTGCTGCCCTACTCGATCATGAGCGTGACCGGGAGCCGCTTCGCACTCGCCGCCGCCCGGCGACTCGGCCCCAGGATCATCCTGCCGATCGGCTGCGCGGTGTTCATCTGTTCGACAGTTGGATTGGCGCTCTCCCACAGCAGCATCGTCTGGGTGCTCATCTGGACCGGCGTCGGTGGGCTCGGCAGCGGCTTCACCTTTTCCTCACTCGCCGTTCTGATCGTGCCCCACATCCCGCAGGAGGAGACCGGCAGTGCGATGGCGTTCAACACCGTGCTGCGGTATCTCGGCTTCTGCGTCGGCAGCGCAGCCAGTGTCGCCCTGGTGGCGGTCTACGGCGGCGGCGATCACGGCTTCGTCCTGACGTTGCTGACGATGTCGTCGGTCTTTGCGCTCGCGGGCGTGGGGGCGTGGATCCTGACGCCGCGCGAAGTGCGCTGACGCCCGTCTACTGCGCCGACCAAAGTCGGAGGAAATCCCACATCCTCCGACACCAGCCACATCCTCCCGCTGCAACCGGAGAAACTCGCCACACTCGGAGGAAATGCCAGATCCTCCGGTTTCGGGGCCGGCTGTCTACTGCGCCGAAACTTCAGCCGCGTCGCTCGACGGCGAGGTCCCTGGCGAGCAGGAAAAACGGTATGGCAGTGGCGATCCCCACCCCGAACGTCATCACGAACGACGCGACCCACCAGCGGATGATCCCAAGCTTCTTGGCTTCCACGATCGCCCAGAGATGGAACCCCACAACCACATAGAGCAGGTCGACCATCGCGAATCGGCCGGGGACTGTCTTGTGGATGTCTCCGACGAAGAAGTCCAGCACCGACTTCGGACCGTTCTCCTTGACGTACGGCACGGCGATGGCGTTCTGCGTCACGAACGCGGCGACGAACGTCGCGGCCAGTGATCGGCGGCGCCAAGTATCGATCGTGGTTGTGTCCGGCATGATTACTCCTCAGTGGTGCGACAGGTGGCTCACTTGGCGAACGGTGTTCATCTTGCCCGATCGCCGATCAGTTCTCGGAGCGCCTCATCGAGTTCGGGATATCGAAAGCGAAATCCTTGTTCGGCGAGGACCCGGGACCGCGCACGTCGTCCGGTGAGTCCCAGGGCAGGATCCGTGCGCAGGACGATCGCGCCGAGTTTCAGGAGGGCCGCGGGAGTCGGTGGCGCCGGTGGACGGTGCAAGTGCTCACGCAGCGAAGCCATCAACTCCGCGTTACGCACCGGATTGTCTGTCGCCGCGACGACAACGCCTGCGGGAATCGTCACGTCAGGGTCGAGGCCGAGGGCACAGCGCACTATTGCCAGCCAGTCATCGATATGGATCCAGCTGACCCACTGCCTGCCGCTGGCCACCCGTCCACCAAGACCGAACCGGACGAGCCGGGTAAGTCGCTGCAGAGCAGGGGATTTGGCGTCGAGAACAATCGACGTCCGCAGGATGACGGTATGCTCGCATGGCGAGTCCGCTGCGGCCTGCTCCCAAGGCTCCACCACCCCGGTCATCTGCGGCAGCCCTTCAGGGACCGGAGAATCCTCGGTACACCAGGACTCCCCCGCATCGCTCCAGATGGCCGTGGTGCTTGCCTGAATCCAGTGCACAAGAGGATTTTCCAGCGTTCTGGTCGCGTCGACGAGTGCGCGCGTCGGATCGACACGGCTGCGCCTGAGTTCGGCGATGTTGGCCGCTGTCGGCCGACAGTCCACGAGCTTGCCCGCCAGATTGATGAGAGCTGTCTCGGCCCCGGTATCGAGTGCAGACAACCACGGGCCGGAAGTCCTTCCGTTCCATTCGACCTGACGGTGCGGCGACCGGACATCGACGGATCGGGTGAGGATGGTGACGCCCAGACCTCGACTGGCGACATCATCGGCGATTCGCCGTCCCAGTGCTCCGTTCCCGCCTGCGATGACGACTGTGCTCGGCCTGCTCGCTTCGCTGGGAGACATGAGCCGAGGCTATAACCACCAGGCACCGCACCACGAGGGCAACGAGCGGTTACGTCCGTCACCGTCCCCGAACAGTCAGAGCCTGCCGAGCAACTCCGCTTTCTTCCTGGAGAACTCTTCGTCGGACAAGATGCCGCGCTGGTGCAGGCCCGCCAGCGCCTCGATGGCTGCCACGATGGCGTCGGCGTCGCCGATCGCGCCGGAGGATTGCTGCGCCGGCGCCTGCAGAGGCTGGGACGTCTGGGGCGGCGGCGCGTACGACGGTTCGGGAGTGTGTGTGGAGGCCTGCGACTGCGCGCCGATCTCGGACAGACTGGATACGTCGAAAGTCCCGAACTGACTGGTGAAGTTCACGGAACCGGACGGACCGCCCTGCTGTTGCTGCACCCCACCGATCCGGTGATCGCCGGTGTCGTAAACCCTTGTCACGCCCCCGGTTTGAATCGCAAGCCGCCGTGCGTTCGGGAAGATTGCGTAACGGGTGTCGTTCTGCGCGCCGGAAGAACTGGGGCTGCCCAGGTCGGCGGGCCACCAGTTGTTCGACGAGAAGCCGCCCTGGGCGTTGGTGGTGATCGGGGGAAAGACCGTGGTGGTGGCAAGCAGTTGGGAGAGCTCTCGGCACAGTCCGTCGACTCGGGCTTTGAGCCCGTTGTCGAACATGTTGCCGACCATCGTCATGCCGCCGCGCATCCACTGCCCTGACCCACCGAGCTCGGGGATGGAGAACTGCGCCATCGTGCCGCCGCCGTTGTTGACGGCGACCAGCATGGTGAACACTGCGTCCTGGGAGAGCGAGTAGCGCTGCGCTATGTCAGCGATGGCACTCTCGGCTTCGGGGGTGACCGCTGCCCTCATAGTCGTGGATCTTTCGTCGTGACGGATACGCCCGCAGCCTAACGCACCCCGGGACGTCCGGTGGCCTCGAGAAACCGCTTCCCGCGCCGGCTGAAGCAGACCGCACTGGTCAATGTAAATGATGTTGCAACAATCGAGAATGAGCTTCCGGTGGTCGGCAGCCAGTCGTAGAAGGACACTCGCTTGAGCACACACAACCTCGCAGTCATCGGCGGCGACGGAATCGGGTCCGAGGTGACGGCCTCAGCGTTGGCGGCCATGAACGTCGCCGCCGATCGGTTCGTATTCGAGCTTCACACAACGGATTTCGACCTCGGATCCGAGGCGTACCTGCGTACCGGTGAGGCCCTCCCGGCCGCGGTCGCGGAGCAACTGCGTGATTACGACGCCATCCTGCTCGGTGCCGTCGGGGATCCGCGCGTGGATTCCGGAGTCCTCGAGCGCGGCCTCATCGTGGCCCTGCGCACCCTGTTCCATCAGTCGGTCAACATCCGCCCAGTTCGGCTCTACCCGGGTGTCGTCAGCCCGGTGACCGAGGTGAGCTCGGACAACTGCGACCTGGTGATCCTGCGGGAGAACACGGAGGGCATCTACACCGGCGGCGGCGTGATGGTCAAAGACGGAACACCCGACGCGATCGCAATCCAGCATTCGATCACCACGGTCCCCGCGACGTCGGAAATCGTGGAGTTCGGCTTCCGGATGGCGTCGGCGCGTCGCAAGCGGCTGACCCTGTGTCACAAGAAGAACGTGCTGCTCTACACCGGCCGGCTGTGGCAAGAGATCGTCGACCAGATCGCCGAGCGCTACCCCGACGTCGAACACGACTACGTTCACGCCGATGCGATGTGCCAGCACCTGATCCTGGACCCGGGCCAGTTCGATGTGGTGGTGACACCCAACCTGTTCGGCGACATCATCAGCGACCTCGGAGCCGTCGTGCAAGGCGGCCTGGGCGTGGCCGCGCGTGCGAACTTCAACGTCTCCGGATCGGCGCCCAGCATGTATGAGCCGGTACACGGTTCGGCACCGGACATCGCCGGTACCGGCCGGGCGAATCCCACCGCCGCAGTGCTGTCCGCAGCGCTGTGCCTGGCCGGACTCGGCGAACGCGAGGCCGCTCTGACCCTGGAGGCCGCAGCGGCCTCCGTACTGGCCGAGGGCGGCGACAAGGCCGGACAGCAGGTGGACACCGCGGAGGTGAGTGCCCGCATCGCGACGCGGGTGGCCGAGATCGACGTCCCGACCACGAGCGGATCGCTGATGCAGACCCTCGCGTCACTCGCTCCCCAGCACGCCTGCCCTGGGGCGGCCCAGGGTCAGCCGATCCTGGTGACGTCCGCTTCGTGGATGTATGCGGACCCTGCTGCGTGCGCCAGATCGACCACCACCGAGTTCACAGGCGTCGGCACACCGGTCTCCGCCCCGACACGCACGATCGACCCGTTGATGGCATCGACCTCGGCGCGGCGGCGGAGCTCTGCATCCAGCCGCATCGACGGCTTCGCGTCACCGATGCGCAGGCCCAGCGTGCGGATGTAGTCGATCGGATCACCGACGTCGATCGTCACACCCAGAGCATTCGCGACGTCGAGTGCCTCCAGGGCGCATGCCGAAGCCACCCGCCACGCCTTGGGGTCGTTGATGATCTGCGCGATCGTCAGTCCCGTCAGGAACGACGATCCGGAGAATGCGACGTTGATCAGCAGCTTCTCCCAAACCATCTGATCAATGTCATCGAACAGCGCGACCTTGAATCCTGCGCTCGACCAGACCTGTGCCCCGAACTCGAGGCGTTCGCGGGACGGCCCGCGGTACGCCCCGAACCGGGTGATCTCTCGACCGTTGTGATGCGCCTGCCCCGGGGTCGGGATCGACGCCCCGAAGCCGCCCACCACCCCCACCGCGATCTGGTCGGGATCGATGGAGTTCGCGACGACATCCGGAGAACCGAGGCCGTTCTGAATCGTCTGCACCACGGTGTCGGGTCCGATCAGTGCTGCGGCCGACTTCGCGGCCGCCTCGGCGTCGAAGGACTTGGTCGCGATGATGACCAGGTCGCACTCGCCGATCTCGTCCACAGTCGTCGACATCGACGCCAGGCGGACGGTTCGGTCGCCGGAATCGCCGTAGACACGCAGCCCGGCGGCGTTCACAGCGGCGACGTGGTCGGTCCACAGCGTGACGCCGTGCACCCCGTGACCCGCCTCCTGCATCAGTCCGGCGTACACCGAACCCATTGCGCCACAACCGACGATCGACACCTTGGCCATGCTCGTGTCCTTCTTTGCACCGGGGAAGTATTCAGTGGATCACACTAAGCAATCGCTCAGCTCAGTCGGACCCGGGCCCGCGTAAACTACTGGGGCGAAGTAGGGGCAGTTCAGGAGGAGTAGATGGCGGCAGTGCTCGACTCGGAGACGCCCGATTCAGGGGCGCCGATCGACCTCGACACCCCGGTCTTGTTTCCGAGACTCCTGCCATGGATGCTCGGGATCTGCGGCACGATCGGGTTGATCGCGTCCTTCACCTTGACGGTCGAGAAGTTCGAGCTGGCATCAGACCCGGACTACGTCCCGTCGTGCAGCATCAACCCGGTCGTCAACTGCGGCTCGATCATGGACACCTCCCAGGCGGCGGTGTTCGGATTCCCGAACTCACTGCTCGGAATCGCCGGCTTTGCCGCGCTGCTCGCCGTCGCGGTCATGATGGGCCGGACCCCACAGCGATTCGTGCTGATCGGCCTGCAGGTCGGGCTGACCGCCGCCCTCGTATTCGTCCACTGGCTCATCTTCCAGAGCTTCTACCGCATCGGTGCGCTGTGCCCGTACTGCATGGCGGTGTGGGTCACCGTGGTGCTTTCCTTCTGGTACGTGAGTCTGCGCACCGCAGACTATTTCGCCACGACCGAACGCGGGCGGCGAGTGGTCGACCGAGTGGTCTCGGTCCACTCCGTCATCCCGGTGCTGTGGGTACTCGTCGTGATCGCTTTGATCACCGAGCGGTTCTGGTACTACTGGTCGACGCTGCTCTGACGCTCGGGCGCCGTCATCTTTCCAGCTGGCCTGCGACGCGCTGTTCCAGCTGTTCGGTGGTGGCCACCGGCAACACGATCAGGCCGTCGAGTTCTTTGCGCGCTTTCGCGTAGGCGCTGCGCCGCTCCTCCGGGCTGGCACCCGGGTCCTGCGCAAGATTGATCAGACGCTGTGCGCGCAATAGGCGTTCCTGCTCGTCGACGCTGAAGCCGGATCTACGGCGCCGCTTCGCCTCGGTCTCGGCGACATCGAAAGCAGTGGCGTAGTCGTGCACCACATCTCGGTATTCGCGTTGCCGTTCGTGGTCGTCGACGAGGTCGTCGACGTGCTCCGGCCGCAACAGATCGGCGCGGCGTTTGGCCCGGTGGAAATCGATGGTCAACGGGTCGCGCAGATCGATCATCATCGGATAGTCCAAGAGGGTCGCGGCATCGGTCTCGTAGGCGAACCACCGCGCGTCGGTCTGATTGTGCTCATCCATCGACTTGGCGATGTCCCGCTTCACCGCGGCGACGTCGACGCGGCGCTTGCCCAAAGCCTCGGCTTCGGCGATCTTTGCCTGCTGTTTGAGCCGGTACCGCTCCTGCCGGCGCTGCGCCCGCCGCTCGTTGGCAGCACCGACCGCCTTGAACGCACCGCCGACCGTGCCTCCGAAGACGAACACCAGCCACCAGTAGTTGCCGACGAAGTTCCAAAAGGCATCCACTCGCTCCAGCATGCCAGGGGTGGAAGCGCTGGCATGCGCGCTTGGCGCCTACCGCGCTCCGCGGAGCGCGATTGGGGCGAATTGTCGGTGGTCCCGAGATCGTCATTTTCAGCACGGAATCAGCGGTCCGTCTCCCTGAGATCGTCCCCCTCAGCGGGCTCGAAGGGCATATTCGGGCTGTTGCAATTTGAACGTAGTTGGCCGGTTCGGCGTCGGCTTGTCTAGCCGGTTT
>NZ_MJEI01000006.1 GCF_002095395.1 Williamsia sp. 1135 | reverse complement strand
CGCTCCTGCACAGTCCGTTCTCGAAGTTCATGACCCACCCGCTGGTGGCGTCTGTACTGTTCGTCGGCAGCTACTACGTGCTCTACCTGGGCGGCCTGTTCGAACTACTGGCGGACTACCACGCGGCGCACGTCGCCATGAACCTGCACTTCATGGTCAGCGGTTACCTCTTCTACTGGGTCGTCATCGGGATCGACCCGGCGCCGCGGACGCTGTCCCCGGTGGCCAAGCTCGCGATGGTGTTCGGCTCACTGCCGTTCCACGCGTTCTTCGGTGTCGCGTTGATGAGCACCGACAACATCATCGCGCGTAACTACTACAACAGCCTGATGCTGCCGTGGAACCCCGACCTGATGAGTGACCAGCGCCTGGGCGGTGGCATCGCCTGGGCGGCGGGTGAGATCCCGTTGGTCTTGGTGATGCTCGCGTTGTTGGTGCAGTGGAGTCGGCAGGATCAGCGACAGGCGAAGCGATTCGATCGCCGCGAAGAACGCGACGACGGTGCGGAGTTGGCAAGCTACAACGC
>NZ_MJEI01000091.1 GCF_002095395.1 Williamsia sp. 1135 | reverse complement strand
CCGCCAAGCTCAGCTCGGCGTGTTGAACCAATGACCGGATCAACCGTTATTCAGACAGTCCCCTTACAACCAGGGTGGCAGGGAGGGTGCAACAGGTGGGTTTGACTGATTCGGGTGGGTTTGTCTTCGATCAGAGGCTGATGCGCTCCCCGGTCTCGGGGTGAAAGAGGTGTACCTTGCCGCTGTTCTGCCGAAGCCGCACAGCCTCACCCAGTTTTGCCGGTGATCGTTGTCCCGATCGGGCGACCAGGGTCAGCGGGCCGCCTTCGAGGCTGCGGACGTTCTGGTCCTCGAGGGTGGCGTAAACGTAGGTCTCGCTGCCGAGTTCTTCCATCAGGGCCACGGTGACACCGAGGCCTTCGCCGCCGTCACCGAGGGAGAGTTCCTCGGGACGGATGCCGACAGTGACCTCGTGCAGCCCTGACTTCTCCAGCAGGGTTGTCGAGTCGGCGTCGAGATCGATGGTGGCGCCGGCGACCGAGACTCTGCCGTCGCGTACTGGTGCGGTGAACAGGTTCATCGCGGGGGAGCCGATGAACCCGGCGACGAAGGCGTTCTTCGGGCGGTCGTAGAGCTCGGTGGGTGTGCTGAACTGCTGCAGAACACCCTTTTTGAGCACTGCGACCCGGTCGCCCATGGTCATCGCCTCGACTTGGTCATGGGTGACGTAGACGGTGGTGGTGCCGAGCCGCCGCTGTAGTGCCGCGATCTGGGTGCGGGTCTGCACACGCAGTTTGGCGTCGAGGTTCGAGAGCGGCTCGTCCATGCAGAAGACCTGTGGTTCGCGGACGATCGCGCGGCCCATCGCCACGCGTTGGCGCTGACCACCGGAGAGTTTTCCGGGTTTGCGGTCGAGGTACTCGGTGAGGTCGAGGACTTTGGCGGCCTCGGCGACCTTGCGCTTGCGTTCTTCGAGGCCGACACCGCGCATCTTGAGTGCGAATCCCATGTTCTCGCCGACGGTCTTGTTGGGGTAGAGGGCGTAGTTCTGGAAGACCATGGCGATGTCGCGGTCTTTGGGCGCCACGCCGACCATGTTGTCGCCGCCGATCTTGATGGCGCCGCTGTCGATCTCTTCGAGGCCGGCGAGCATGCGTAGGGCGGTCGACTTGCCGGAACCGGATGGGCCGACGAGGACGACGAACTCGCCGTCTTCGATGTCGAGGTTGAGGGAGTCGACGGCCAGTGAGTCGGCGCCGGGGTAGACGCAGCAGGCGTTTTCGTAGCTGATGGTTGCCATGATTGTGTGCTCCTGTTTATTTGATGGCGCCGAAGGAGAGGCCGCGGACGAGTTTGTTTTGGGCGATCCAGCCGCAGATGACGACCGGCAGGGCGGCGATCACGGAGGCGGCGGAGAGTTGGGCCCAGAACAGGCCCTGCCCGGACATGAAGCCGGTCAGTGCCACCGGCATGGTCTGGGCGTTGACGGCGGTCATGTTCACCGCTAAGAAGAACTCATTCCACGAGAAGATCACGCAGATCAGTGCGGTGGCGGCGATGCCGGGGGAGATCAACGGGAGGATGACCTCGCGGACCGAGGTCCACAGGCTGGCACCGTCGATCTCGGCGGCCTCCAGCAGTTCGCTGGGGACCTCGAGGAAGAACGATCGCATCATCCACACCGCGATCGGGAGGTTCATCGAGGTGTAGAGAATGATCAGCGTCCAGACGTTGTCGAGCATGCCGATCTGCCCGACGATCACGTAGAGCGGGATGATCACCGCGACCACCGGCAGCATTTTGGTGCTGATGAAGAAGAACAGCGCGTCGCTGGTCTTCTTGACCGGTCGCAGCGACAACGCGAACGCGGCCGGAACACCCAGTAGCAGAACGAAGATCGTGGACACGGTGGTCACGAACAGCGAGTTGAGCAGTGCGGTACCGACCCCGGCGTCGAAGACCGCCTTGAACTGGTCGAGGGTCGGGGTGAAGAAGAACGTCGGGGGATTGGTCGCGGCGTCGCTCTCCTGTTTGAATGCCGTGAGCACCATCCAGGCGACCGGGAAGAAGAACCCGATGGCGATGAGCCAGGTGAAGACGGTCAGCAGGCTTCCGCCGGTATTGCGCCTCTTCTTGATGTCCTTGATGTCGGTATGCGTTTGTGCCGGTGGCTTGTTCAGTGTCGTGGACATCAGGCTGCCTCCTCTTTTCCGCTGAAGCTCTTGAAGATCAGGCGTAGGGCCAGGCTCGACAGGATGATGGTCGCGACGACCGTCACGACGCCCATGGCTGCGGCCTGTCCGACGTCGAAGCCGAGGAAGGCGCGCTGGTAGATGTAGAAGGGCAGGTTCGAACTGGCGACTCCGGGTCCGCCTGCGGTCATCATGTAGACCGCGTCAAAGGTGTTGACCAGGTAGATGGCCCCGAGCACCGAACCGAGTTCGATGAACCGCCGCAGGTGCGGCAGCGTCAGTTCCCGGAAGAGGCGGACGCTGGTGGCGCCGTCGACGCGGGCCGCCTCCTGGATGTCCTTGGGCATCGACTGCAGGCCGGCCAGGATCAGCAGCATCATGAACGGTGTCCACTGCCAGACCAATTCGGCCATGACACTCGCGAGGGGGAACTCGCTGAGCCAGTCGACGTCGCCGAGCCCGAAGGGGCTCAACGCCCAGTTGACCAGACCGTTGGTGGGGGAGAGCAAGCTGGTCTTCCACAGCAGTGCGGCCGCGACCGGCGTGACCAGGAACGGTGTGATCAACAGGGTTCGGACGATGCTGCGGCCGATGAACTTGCGGTCGAGCAGGATTGCGAAGAACAAGCCCAGCACGACGGAGATGACCACGGTCCCGACGATCAGGATGACGGTGTTCAGGGCGACGGTGCGGAACTGGCTGTCGGTGAAGACATCCACGTAGTTGTTGAGCCAGTTGAACTCTCGGGAACCGGGACGGACCAGGTTCCATGACTGGGTCGAGTAGTACAGCGTCACGATGAACGGAATCTGCGTGACGATGATCATGAAGATCAACGCAGGCAGCAGCGGACCCCGTCGGCGCCAGCCCTCGGCGCGCGAGATCTGATCGCGTTTGGACTTTATCGGCGGTGATGCGGGCTCGGGCTCTGTGTTGCGCTCGGCGAGTGCGGTGGCCATGTCCTCACTGCTCCTTCTTGTAGGACTCGCCGACTACCTCGGCGTACTTCTGGGACTGCTCGAGCGCCTCGTCGACAGTGATCTGGCCGGCGATCGCCGCACTGATCTGTTGACTGACCCGCGTGCCGAAGTCTTGGAACTCGGGGATGGCCAGGAACTGGATTCCGGTGTACGGCACCGGGTCCACGGTCGGTTTTGTCTGGTCGGCGGACTGCATCGCGTTCAGTGTCGGCTCGGCGAATGCACCTGATATCTCCTTGTACTGCGGGAGGTCGTACGTCGAGAGTCGACTTCCGGGCGGGACGCTCGCGGCACCCAATTGCTCGGCCACCGTCTTGATGTAGTCCTTGCTGGTCATCCATTCGATGAACTTCCAGGCGTCGTCCTTCTTCTTGCTGCTCTCGGGGATGCCGAGCGACCAGGCGTAGAGCCAACCGTTGTCGCCCTTGGCCATACTCGGCGCCATCGAATACCCGACATTGCCTGCGATATTGCTGTCTTCAGGGCTCTCGAGGACCGACACCGCCGACGTGGCGTCGTACCACATGGCGACCTGACCTTGTGACATCAAGTTGGCGCATTCCTGGAAACCTGTTGAGGCAGCTCCGGGTTCGCCGTACTGACGTACGGTGTCGACGTAGAACTGCACGGCTTCTTTCACCTGGGGGCTGTCGAGTTGCGCGTTCCAGTCCTCGTCGAACCATCGGCCACCGAAGGCGTTGATCACGGTGTCGAGGGGTGCCAAGGTCTCACCCCAACCCGGCTTGCCGCGCAGACAGATCCCCGAGACGCCGTCGGTGTTGAGCTTCTTGGCGGCCTCTTGCACTTCGGGCCAGGTCGGCTCCGCAGGCATGGTGATACCCGCGTCCGCGAGCATCTGCTTGTTGTACATCAGGAACGACGATTCGCCGTAGAACGGCGCCGAGTACATGTTCCCTTCGTAGGAGAGTGCCTCGCGAAGGGTGGGGATGAAGTCGTCCTGGTCGTACCCGGGGCTCGAGACCATGTACGGGGTGAGATTGACCAACCAACCGTTCTCGGCCCAGGTCGCGGTCTCGTAGTTGCTGATCATGACGACGTCGAACTCTCCGCCGCCGGTTGCGACGGAAGCGGTGATCTTCGCCCGGGCCTCGTTCTCGGAGAGGGTGACGAACTTGAGTTTGATACCGGGATTTTCCTTCTCGAACTGAGGAGACAGTGAAATCGCGTCAGTCATCTGCGAGTTGGACACCAAGGCGATGGTGACTGCTTCACTGCCACCGTCGGTGAAGGATCCGGCGCCGGCACAGGCGGTAGCGGTCAACGCAACCGTCGATGCGAGGGCAAGTGGGGCAAGAAGTCGTCGCCAACGCCGGCGGTGGCCCGGCGACGGGTCGGCGCCGTAAGCGTCGCGCTTGGGTGAACCAGTCATCATTGACCTTCCTGTTGCGAGATGAGCCAACGTGCGCAAGTCAGATCGGTCACCAATGTGGTGGCCAGTCCGCCGCGCACGGCGCCCAGAATCGACTCTTGGCGGTGCGCTCCACCGGATACGAGAATGGTTGTGCGGCAGCCACGAACGGCGTCCAGGGAGACCGACACCGTGCGGTCGACGAGTGAGGACTCGACCGCGGTGCCGTGTACGTCGTAGAACCGGCCGCCGATTTCACCGACCGCGTCCAGGCCGGCCAGTTCGTCGAGGACCGCCGCATCGAGGTAGGCGCCTTCGAAGAGAGTCGTCGACGTGGAGACCGAACCGACGCCGAACACCATGACGTCGGCTTCGTCCGCGGCACCCAGGGATTGGGAGAGGATCGAGTCCCGGCGCATCGCGGTGACGGTCTCGGCGTCGGCGTACAGCGGTGCCATCAGACGAAGTGGCTGGGCGCCGAGCCGCTCGGCAAAACGGGACAGCGCGTGGTCGACGCCGGTGTGATATTCCACCGATGTCATCGAACCGTCCATCTGGACCACGCGCCGGCAGTTCGCTGCGCGCGATCCGAGAGAATCCGCGACCGCGACGGTCTCGGGACCCCACGTGAATCCCAGTGTGTCGGAGGGAAGTAGTCGCCGGGTCAGCACCGAGGCACCGGCTCTCCCGAGTGCGGCGTTGCCGGTGGGTGTTCCGTCGGCGGACTGATCGATGATCAGGACTTCGTCGAGCCCGAACAGCGACTCGATCTCGCGTTCTTCGTCGGTGTGGATGGATCCGGCGAGGTGCGGGGGTGCATCGATGACCACACGCACCAGGCCCTGAGCGCGGGCCCGGGCGATGAGACGTCCGGCCGTCGGACGCGAGAGTCCGAGACGACCGGCCACCTCGGCCTGTGTGAGCCCTTCGAGGTGGTACATCGTGGCCGCACGGACCAGCAGGCGCAGGTCTTGACCTGTGTCGACGGATGGCTCAAGTGGTGACGCGTTCACGCGCCCTCCTCGCTAGATCGTGAGCATATGCTCACTAGTCGTGGATATGCTCAGTAAGCTAACATCCCAGCTGTGACGCACGCAACACCCTTGGAGGAAAGTGACATGCTGCCGACGACGATGAGAGCCAGTGTGCTGACGGCCCCTGGCGAGTTGATCCTCGAACGGCGAGACGTCCCGTCCCCGGACTCAGGTCAGGTGTTGATCCAGGTCAGCGCCGTCGGCGTGTGCGGTTCCGACGCGCACTACTACCGGCACGGCCGTATCGGCGACTATGTCGTCACCGCCCCCCTCGTACTCGGCCACGAAGCCGCAGGTCGAATCGTCTCGGTGGGAGCAGGCGTACCGGTAGACCGAATCGGTGAGCGCGTTTCGATCGAACCGCAGCAACCGGATCCCGACAGCGCACCGAGCCGCCGCGGCGAATACAACCTTTGTCCGCACATGCGCTTCTACGCGACGCCGCCCGTCGACGGAGCGTTGGCGGAGTACGTTCTGATCGGTTCGGCCTTTGCTCATTCGATACCCGATTCGGTGAGCGATGAGGCCGCAGCACTGTTCGAGCCCCTGTCGGTCGCGATCGCTGCGACCCGTAAAGCGGCTGTCGGGGTGGGCGACCGGGTGCTGATCGCCGGCGCAGGACCGGTGGGCCTGCTCTGCGCGCAGGTCGCGAGTGCGGCCGGGGCGGCCGAAGTCGTCGTCACCGACATCAATCCGGAGCGCTGCGCTGCCGCGCTGCGTTTCGGCGCCACCACGGCAGTCGGTCCAGATGAGCTGCCCGTCGCCCTCGACGCGGACTCCTTCATCGACGCGTCCGGCGCGGAACCGGCCATCCTTGCCGGCATCGCATCGGTGCGTCCCGGTGGGCGGGTTGTGCTGGTCGGTATGGGATCGTCGTCGACCATGACCTTCCCGGTGGCGTTGATCCAGAACCGGGAGCTCATCATCACCGGGGTGTTCCGATACGCGAACACGTGGCCGGCCGCACGGGCTCTGGTGACGTCGGGCAAGGTGGACCTCGACGCGATGGTCACCGCACGTTTCGGACTCGACGACGTGGCGCAGGCCCTCGATGCCGACCGCGCGCCGGGCAGTATCAAGGCGGTCATTTACCCGGGTCGCACCGGATCCCCGTCCTAAGGAGTTGGCAGGCAATGACACTGGACAACGCACACCTGGCCGACATCACGACCATCGCGACCCCGGCGTATCTGCGCGGCGAGCTGACATGCGGCATCGTGCATTTCGGCGTGGGGGGATTTCATCGCGCCCACCAGGCGATGTACATCGACCGGTTGCTCACCGCCGCAGCTGATTCCCGCGCGTGGGCGATCTGTGGCGTCGGGGTGTTGCCGAGCGACGCGCGGATGCGGGACGCGCTGGTTCCGCAGGACGGTCTGTACACCCTGACCCTCAAACATCCCGACGGCACTGTCGAGACGTCGGTGATCGGGTCGATCGCCGAATACCTCTATGCCCCCGACGATCCAGAGGCGGTGGTGGCAAAGTTGGCCGCGCCGGAAACCCGAATCGTCTCGCTCACCGTGACCGAGGGTGGCTACAACTTCTCGGCGACGACGGGCGAGTTCGACGAATCGAATCCGGCGATCGTCGCAGACCTGACAGAGGACGCGATCCCCGCTACGACGTTCGGGCTGGTGATCGCGGCTCTGGAGCGGCGTCGAGCGCAGGGTTTGCCCTCTTTCACGGTGATGTCCTGCGACAACATCCAGGGCAACGGCGATATCGCCCGTAAGACATTCACCGCGTTTGCCGAGCTCAAAGATCCGGAGTTGGCGGCGTGGATGTCCGAACACACCTGCTTCCCCAACTCCATGGTCGACCGCATCACCCCCGCGACCGCGCCCGAGTTGCTGACCGAGGTCCTCGAGCGCACCGGCGTCGCCGATCGCTGGCCCGTGGTGGCGGAACCGTTCACGCAGTGGGTTCTGGAGGACTCCTTCTCCGATGGTCGCCCGGCCCTGGAAACCGTCGGTGTTCAGGTGGTGTCCGACGTCGGGCCCTACGAGCTGATGAAGCTGCGCCTGCTCAACGCAAGCCATCAGGCCCTGTGCTACTTCGGATACCTGATGGGGTACCGGTATGTACACGACGCCGCACAGGACCCATTGCTGCGCAACCTGTTACGCGGATACATGAGCAACGAGGCCCGTCACACGCTGCTGCCCGCGCCGGGGGTCGACGTGGACGAGTACATGGACACCCTGATCGAACGATTCTCCAACCCGGCGATCGGCGACACCATTGCGCGACTCTGTCAGGATTCGTCGGACCGAATCCCGAAGTGGCTGTTGCCGGTGATCTCCAGTCAGTTGAAGACCGGCGGCGACGTGCGGCTGGCGGCCGCGGTGGTGGCGAGCTGGACCCGCTACGCCGAGGGCGAGGACGAGAACGGCGAGCCGATCGATGTTGTCGATCCACTCGCGGAGACGCTGGTTCCGCTGGCGAAGAAGAGTCGCAACGACCCGTTGGCCTTCGTCGCCAACACCGCATTGTTCGGTGATCTCGCCGAGGACGACCGGTTCACCCGACCGTACCTCTGGACCCTGGAGTCGTTGCGCGGCAAGGGTGCTCGTGAGACGCTGAGCGAGCTCGTGGCCGCCGAATAAGGCACGCCCGACGGCGTTTTCGGCACGCTCGGCGGCTTCTGTCGAGCGTGCCCCTGGTAGCGCCGAACGGGCCTCAGCGGCCGACGGTCAGTGCGGTGGCCTCCTGGTACTGCTCGTACACAGCCGGAACAGGGTCGGCCTCGTAGACGCTCTCGGCGGCTGCGGTCCAGGCGGGAGGCTCGTGGGTGTTCGTCAGTGTCCACGCCGCCTGCCGGGCGGCACCGACTGCGACGTACTCGCCGGGCTCCGGCACGACGACGGGGCAGCCGAAAATGGCCGGTGCGATCTCACGTACGGCCGCAGATCTGGCTCCTCCGCCGACAAGGATGATCCGGTTGATCTCGATGCCCTGCTCCACGATCCGGTCGGCGCAGTATTGCAGTGAGCACAGCAGACCTTCGATGCCTGCGCGAGCGATGTTGGCCTTGCCCAGATTTCGACCGGTCATCCCGTGGAGAGCGCCACGGGTGTGCGGTAGGTTCGGCGATCGTTCTCCCTCGAAATAGGGGACCAACGACAGACCTTCGGCTCCCGGGGGTGCCGACAACGCGAGGTCCGAGAACGTCTGAAGGTCTACGCCGAGCATGTCCGCGACCGCCGCGAGGACCGGTGCGCCGTTGAGTGTGCAGACCAGCGGCAGTTGTCTGCCGGTCGCATCGGCGAATCCGGCCACGAGTCCGTCGTAGTCGGCAGGGGATCGGTCACCGACGGCGCTGACCACACCCGAGGTGCCCAGCGACACAACACAATCACCGGGCCCGGCACCCAGGGCCAGGGCGGCGGCGGCATTGTCGCCTGCCCCTGCGCCGAGGCCTGCACCGCCGGCGGTGCGGGCAGCGGTCTCGGACGGCGCGGCGATGCGAGGAAGTAGCGGACTTCGTCCACGAAGCGCCAATTGCAGGAGGTTGTCGTGATACTCGCCGGTGCCTGCGCTGAAATAGCCGGTCCCACTGGCGTCGCTGCGGTCAGTCCAGAGTTCTGCTATGTCGGACGAGCTCGACAGCCGCCAACTGAGCCAGTCGTGGGGAAGGCACACCGCGGCGGTGCGATCGGCGTTCTCGGGCTCGTGATCGGCAAGCCATCGCAGTTTCGACACGGTGAAGGACGCGACGGGAAGGAGACCGGTTTCATCGACCCACGGTTTCGGCCCTCCGAGGTCGTCGATCAGGTCGGTGGCCGCGCTGTCGGAGCGGGTGTCGTTCCACAGCAAGGCGTCTCGGACCACCGCGCCGTTCTCGTCGAGACAGATCATGCCGTGTTGCTGCGCTCCCACCGACACCGCGGCGACGTCGTCGATGCCGCCGGCGTCGTCGATCGCTCCCTGCAGCGCGTCCCACCACCTGTCGGGATGGATCTCGGTGCCGTGCGGATGCGGTGCGCTGCCGGACCGGACGATCCTGCCGTCCTCGGTGTCGCACACCACAACCTTGCTGGACTGGGTCGACGAGTCGATTCCGGCGACCAGCGTCATCTCTACTCCTCAGCGCGCTCGAGAATCGCGACCGAGGTTGCGAGCCGCGCCGTCGCCACGCTACCGGTGAAATCGGCTCCGGTCAGCAATTCTCGCCATGTGCCTGCGGGAAGCTCGAGTGTCGTCTGCTCCCAGTCGCTGTCTTCCAGTCGTGCGGTCCAGCGGCAGCCGGCCACGATCACCGAGACGCCGGTTCCTCGTTCACCGCGACCGAAGGCGACGACATGGGCTGCGGCGGGACCGGACGCCGACAGGGCGTGATAATCACCGGCCACGAACACGTCTGGTCGCCGGCGCCGCAGGTGCAGCGCGGTGCGCACGACGGCCACCTTGGGATGGTCCACCGACTGCGAGTAGTCGACGGGACGTCGATTGTCCGGGTCGACCAGCGAATCGTCGAACCACTCGGTGCCCTGGTACACATCGGGGATACCAGGGGCGAGTAGAGCCAGTGCCTTCTGCACCACGGCATCGGACTCGAGGTGATGCCGGGTGTCGTGGACGAGTTCGGTCAGGTCGTCGGCGCACGGGCCGTCGAAGATCTGATCCAGCCAGGTATGGACGGCGGATTCGAAGGCCTCGTCGACCTCGGTCCACGTGGTCCCGACCCCGCCTTCGCGAATCGCCTTCGTCGCGTAATCGTGTATCCGAGCGCGTAACTCCGCTGTGATCACGCCGTCCACCGGCCATACGCCGAACAGATTCTGGCGCAGGAACAATCCGGTGACACCGGCAGGCGCGGGGTTGCGAGCCTGGGAGCGATCGGTCAGCTCTGCCCAACGCTCCGGAATCTGCGACAGGAACCCGATCCGCGCCCGGACGTCTTCGCTGCGCTTGGTGTCGTGCGTCGACAATGAGGTCAGCGCGCGCGGCCACGCCGACGCCCGGTCAGTGTTGAAGTGGTGGAAGTCGTCGAGGGAATCCGCGAAGACCCCAGGGCTGCCACCGACCTCTTGCAGGCTGACCAATCTCGCGGTCCGGTAGAAGAGGCAGTCTTCGACGCTCTTCGCCGTCACCGCACCACAGACCTGCGCCAGGCGTGCCCGCGACTCTGCATCGGAGGTGACTGCCGAACCGATCAGATCGAAGGACGACGACAGTGCGGGGAGCCGCTTCCTCTCGGTGTCGAGAAGCGACTCGAGCGTGCCCGACAGCACCGGATAGTCACTGCGGTACACGCCGAGCCCGGCCACCACCGCGCCGATCGCGACGTCGAGATCCTCGGCCGCGGGCACGTCGGCGCCGTTCGCGGTGGCCACAAGAGTTCGTCGAAGCCGTGCCCTCTCGGCGGGAAACGTCTCGTCCAGGATCGAGAGTTTGAGGTGCCGCTCGGTGGCTTCCAACCAGAGGTTGTCGCCGCGGTCGCTGCTGTAGCGCTGGTGTAGATCGCCCATCGGGCCTTCACCCTCGGGGTCGACCAGTACTGCGCCGACGGCGCGTAAGACCTCGTAGCCGGTGGTCCCATCGACCGGGAGGGACGGATCGAGCGGTTCGGAGCGGGACAGGATCTTCTCGATCAGCAGTACGCGTTCCGGCCCGATGTCGGCACGCAGGTTTGCGAGGTAACCGGCCGGGTCGGCGAGGCCGTCGGGATGATCGACTCGGATCCCGTCCGTGAGATCCTCGGCGACCAGTTGCCGAACGAGGGTGTGGGTGGCGGCGTACACGGCGGGGTCTTCCTGCCGCAGCCCCGCGAGACCGTTGACCGAGAAGAACCGTCGGTAGCCGATGACACCGATGTTCCAGGGCACCAACCGATACGACTGCTCCTGATGCACGGATGTGGCCGACGCCGGGTTGGCCGGATCATAGGTTCCCGGCGCCAGCGGGAACCGGTGCTCGTAGAAGGCGAGTTCCGGCTCGTTGCCATCGGTGTCGATATCCAAGGCGCCCAGATCGTCGGGGGAACCGAGGACGGGGAGGGCGATCTTGCCCTCGGCGCCATTGTCTTTCGACCAGTCGATGTCGAAATAGCCGGAGTACTCCGATGCGGCACCCAGCCGCAACACATCCCACCACCACGGATTCTGCCGGGGATCTTCGATACCGGTGTGGTTGGGAACGATGTCGACGATCAGACCGATGTCTCGCGCCGTTGCCGCCGCCCGCAGTGCGCGGAGTCCCTCGATACCACCGAGCGCTGGGGAGACCTCGGGCGGCGGCACCCAGTCGTATCCGTGGTTCGACCCGGCCTGCGCGGTCTGGATCGGTGACAGGTACAGGTGGCTCACCCCGAGCGCCGCGTAGTGATCGAGGTGTTCGATCGCGTCGGCGAACGTGAACCCGGCGTGTAGCTGAAGCCGATAGGTTGCCGTGAGCGGCAGGATCATGGGAGCTCCGGTGCTTGTTCGAATACGAGTGGTCAGTTCACCTTGCGGAGTACCAACAACGACCGTTCTCTAACCAGTAGGCCGCTCTCGGCTTGTGCGCTCACCGAACTGTCTCCCACAGAGTTGGCGGTATCGAGTACACCGACCCACTCCTCGGCGTAGAAGGCCGTCGGTATCCGGAACTCGATCGGCTCGTAGTGCGCGTTGAAACACATCAGGAAGTCGTCGTCCCGCACGACCCGGCCGCGGACATCCTTCTCGCCGATTGCTGATCCATTCAGGAACACTGCGAGGGACTTGCCGAAACCGCTGTCCCAGTCGGCCTCGGTCATCTCCTCGCCGCCCGGGGTCAGCCAGGCGATGTCGCGTGGCTGATCACCTGAGCGGATCGGCCGCCCCGCGAAAAATCGGCGGCGGCGGAACACCGGATGAGCGGTTCGCAGCGCGATGACGCGCGAGGTGAACGCGAGTAGGTCTGAGTTCTCCTCTGCCAGGGACCAATCCATCCAGGCGATCGGGCTGTCCTGGCAGTAGACGTTGTTGTTGCCGTTCTGGGTGCGGCCGATCTCATCTCCGTGCGCGATCATCGGGGTGCCCTGGCTGAGCATGAGGGTCGCCAGGATGTTCCGCTGTTGGCGGGCCCGCAGACGTTCGATCTCCGGATCGTCGGTCGGTCCCTCGACACCACAGTTCCACGACCTGTTGTGGCTTTCGCCGTCGCGATTGTCCTCGCCGTTCGCGTCGTTGTGCTTCTCGTTGTACGACACCAGGTCTCGCAATGTGAAACCGTCGTGCGCGGTCACGAAGTTGATGCTCGCGCTGGGGCGGCGTCCGGTCGCCTCGTACAGGTCGGACGATCCGGTGAGCCGGGATGCGAACTCGCCCAGCGTTGCCGGCTCGCCGCGCCAGTAATCGCGGACGGTGTCGCGGTATTGCCCGTTCCACTCGGTCCACAGTCCGGGGAAGTTGCCGACCTGGTAGCCGCCCTCACCCACGTCCCACGGCTCGGCGATCAGCTTGACCTGGCTGACCACCGGATCCTGTTGCACGAGATCGAAGAACGCGGACAGCTTGTCCACGTCGTGTAGCTCTCGTGCCAGGGTGGAGGCGAGGTCGAATCGGAAACCGTCGACGTGCATCTCGAGAACCCAGTACCGCAGCGAGTCCATGATCAGCTGGAGCGTGTGTGGATGCCGGACATTGAGGCTGTTGCCGGTGCCGGTGTAATCCATGTAGTGCCACGGTTCGCCGTCGAGAAGTCGGTAGTAGGCGGCGTTGTCGATCCCGCGGAACGCGATACTCGGACCGCGGTGGTTCCCCTCGGCGGTGTGGTTGTAGACCACGTCGAGGATGACCTCGATTCCTGCCTCGTGGAACGCGCGAACCATCGCCTTGAACTCGGGGACGGCGCTGCCGGCCTTTTTGTTCGACGCGTAGTCGGCATGCGGCGCCATGAACCCGAAACTGTTGTAGCCCCAGTAGTTTTTGAGACCCTGGTCCAACAGGGTCTGGTCCTGCAGGAACTGATGGACCGGCATGAGTTCGATCGCGGTGACACCCAGATCGGTCAGGTGGTCGATGATCGCCGGATGCGCGAGCCCCGCGTAGGTGCCGCGGAGTTGTTCCGGGACCTCGGGATGCGTCGCGGTCATGCCCTTGACGTGGGCCTCGTAGATGACGGTCTCGTAGTACGGCCGGTTCGGTGCCCGGTCGTGCTGCCAGTCGAAGAACGGATTGATCACGACCGAGGTCATGGTGTGCCCCAACGAATCGAGCCGCGGCGGCTCGCCGAACAAGGGATCTGGCGGCTCAGGTGTCGGGGCGGGCTCGACGACGGCTTGCTCCAGGGCGGAGTCGCTGTCGTCGTCGGTCGCGGCGGCGTCGGAGTCATCGTCGTCGACGGTGACTGTCACCTCGTCGACATCTGAAGGGACGGAGGACGTCTCGGGCTCCGCCGGCTCGGCCTTGGGGGTCTCGAGCACGATTGGATAGGAATACAGGGAGGCGTCGCCGTCGAACTCGCCGTGAAACGCCTTACCGTAAGGGTCGACGAGCAATTTCGAAGGGTCGCAACGCAAACCCTGCCGCGGGTCGTAGGGACCGTGCACCCGGTAGCCGTACATCTGGCCCGGTGAGATCGAAGGCAGGTACGCGTGCCAGACGTACCCATCGACCTCGTCGAGCGAGATTCGGGTCTCCGAATTGTCCTTGCCGATCAAGCACAACTCGACCTTGGTGGCGACCTCGGAGAACAGGGAGAAGTTCGTGCCGGCGCCATCGAACGTGGCGCCCAATGGATAAGCGGTGCCCGGCCACACCATCAGCTCGGCGGCGACGGCGTGGCTTGCTCCGTTGGTGGAACCGTTGGCGGAGTCGGGCGAAGCGGCGGTGGCCGCCGGGTCGACCAGGTCGGTGTGCGCTCGAGCGCCGGTGACCCCGGCGTGCGCACCACTCTCGGGCGGCGTCATCTGCACCCTCGATTTTTCATGGCTTGACCCTACTTGTCGGCGGAGCGGGTGGCATGTCCAGCGCACCGGGGTGCATCAGCGCGGACCGGCCGTGAATGTGGTGATCAGGTCCAGGGCAGCGCGGCCTGCATCTGCCGCTGCAATTCCGGGATCAGGCTACGGACGAACGTCGCGCTGAGGTGGTGGAGGTCGTGGTAGACGATGATGTTTCCCACTACTGCGGGGCACTGTGTTTCGTTGCACATTCCGTCGGTGAGGTCGAGGGGCAGCACGTTCGGGTGATCTTGCACGATGTCCTGAGTGGGATTCGTGGGGGCGAACGATGACGCGCGCGACGTGGAGCACTCATCGACATCGTTGTTCGAAAGACAGTCCGGGGTGTTGATCGACCCCTCGCCGTTGTGCGGCCACGACGTGTCGCGGATGCCGAGCACCGGGATGCCGGCCTCGCCGAACTGGTCGAAAATCGGCAGGTAGTCGTCGGGAACCCAGTCACCCGGCTCGAAGTCCCGAGGGCGCGTGGAGTTGGTGAACACCGCATCGGGTCTGTCGGCGATGATCTGGGGCACCACCTTCTCGACCCAGTCGTGACATTGCGGGTATGGCACACCGGCCTGTTTCGGAACCAGTTCTGTCGAGAGCGGGCAGCCCATCTTCAAGTACGTCTTGATCTTGAAGTGGTTCTGTTTGCCGAGGATGTCGAGAGCGGTGATCCACATCTCCGCATGCGACCCTCCGGCAAGCGCAATCGTTTTGGTGGCCAACGGATCCCCGTAGACACCGACGTGCACACCGTCGTCCTTGAAGTCGCTGATATGACCGTTGAACGACGTCGCGGGCAGATCCTTGACGACCTGCAGCGGCGAGGGTTGCGGGTCGACGTGGGGGACCGGTGCGTTCTCGAGCAGCGCCCGCGCTCCCGGATACACCCGCGGGTCGAGATTTGTCGTGTCCACGGTCATGTGTTCGACGT
This sequence comes from Williamsia sp. 1135, assembly GCF_002095395.1. Taxonomy (GTDB): domain Bacteria; phylum Actinomycetota; class Actinomycetes; order Mycobacteriales; family Mycobacteriaceae; genus Williamsia. The sequence goes on along the minus strand of NZ_MJEI01000091.1, from coordinate 81,111 downwards.
GGTAGTCCCAGGCCTTGAAACCCACGGTCATCAGAATTGCGCCGACGGCCAGCATCGTCGTGACCACGGTGGTGTAGTTCAGCATCCGTGCGCGCCACTGGTTGACCGGTGCGGCGTGGGCCGCCTGGTGGTGCCGAGTCGGACTGCCCTTGTGAGGCGGTGACTCTTTGTGGATGGACACCGATCGCGGCGCACGGAGCGGCTCTTCGATGTACCGCTTGGTCAGCCAGGCCATCGCGATCGACACCGCGATCAGTACGGTGCCCTCGACGATCGAGGCGTGGTTCTTGTCCCGCCATGTCAGATAGAAGATCAGCAGCGGCCAGTGCCAGAGGTACAGCGCGTAGGAGATGGAACCGAGCCACACCATCTGCCGGGTCGAGAGCCCCTGGTTGATCGTGGGCTGATCCGTCTTCGGACCGTGCTGCAGGCCTGTCGCGCCGGCCCAGATGATGGCGAGGGTCGACAACACGGGGACCAGCGCCCAGGGGCCCGGATACTGCTCGACCCCGACGATCCACCACCCGCAGGTGATGATCATGCCCAGAGCGACGATGGCCACCAGGCTGCGGATGGCGTTGGGTACCCGCCACTTCGGCATCCAGATCGCAAGCAGCCCGCCGGCGAGCGGTTCCCATGCGCGGGAGATGGTGTCGTAGTAGTTGAACTGCTGGTTGACCTCCATGCGCATGTGAGCCCAGTAGAAGGACACAGCGGCGACGCCGAGGATGGCGAGGAACACCACGACCCGGATCACGGTCGGATCGGCCAGCTTCTTCACGCCGGCCCGCACCAGCAACTTGATCGCACCCGCGAACGCGAGGGCGGTGAGCATCGTGATGACGAAGAACTGACCCTGCACCGACATCGACCACAGATGCTGGAGGGGGCTGTTGGCCGAGCTCGCCGCGGTGTAGTCCTGCGAATTGAACGCCAGATGCCAGTTTTGGTAGTAGAAGAGGCTTGCGATGACCTCTTTGCCGGTCGACACCCATCTCGTCTCGGGGAAGATCAGCAACGTGCCCAGGCTGATCACGATGAGGATGGCCACCAGTGCCGGCAGTAGTCGTCTGGCGAGTCGGGTGAGTCGCTTTGTCGGATTGACGGTGTGCCAGAGCGTCGCGCGATCGTCCTGGCTGACGATCACGTGGCGGAGCAGCGATCCGACGAAGAAGTAGCCGGAAAGGGTGAGGAAGACATCGACGCCGCCGGAGACCCGTCCGAACCAGATGTGGAAGCACGCCACCAGCACGATGGCGAGGCCGCGAAGGCCGTCGAGATCAGTGCGATACGAGGGCACGGTGTCGGCGGGGACCGACGGCGGCCGACTTTCCACACTGGGCGAGGCTGTCAACTGGTTGTGTCTCACTTGTCCGGTTGCGCTGAAAGATGTGTTGCTTCCCAGCATCGGGTTGGCTGTTCCGGCACGTAATGTACCTGCTCTTGCTTAGAATCCCCGGCCGGGAACGCCGCACGGGGCTCTCTAGGGTGGAGCAGTGCCCCCATTGCCCGAGTTCCCTAACCCCCGAGCGCCGATGTCGGCGCAGGAGATAGTGCGCCTCGATTCCGAGTTGATCTGGCATCCCTACGGGACTTTGCCGCACCCGGATCCCGCGCCGCGGGTGGTGCGGTCTGCGGCCGGAGTGCGGCTGACGTTCGCGGACGGGACAACCGTCGTCGACGGGATGAGTTCGTGGTGGGCTGCGATCCACGGCTACGCCCATCCGGTTCTCGACGAGGCCGCGCGCCGCCAGCTCGACGCGATGGCACACGTCATGTTCGGCGGTCTGACCCACGAACCGGCAGCTCGGCTGGCCGAAGTCCTCGTCGACATCACGCCGGAGCCATTGCGCACCGTCTTCTTCTGTGACTCGGGATCGGTCTCGGTGGAGGTGGCGGTGAAGATGGCGCTGCAGTACTGGCGGGCACGCGGCGAGTCGCGGCGTACCCGGCTGCTGACCTGGCGCGGCGGATATCACGGGGACACGTTCACACCGATGAGCGTCTGCGATCCCGAAGGTGGAATGCACACCCTGTGGACCGACGTGTTGACCCCGCAGGTGTTCGCAGACGCACCCCCCGCAGGGTTCTCGGCCGACTACGTCACACATCTGGAGAATGCGGTCGCCGAACACTCAGGCGAGCTCGCCGCGGTCATCGTGGAACCGGTTGTGCAAGGCGCCGGCGGCATGAGATTCCACGACGCGCGTTATCTGACCGAGCTGCGCCGGATCTGTGACGAACACGGACTGCTGCTCATCTTCGATGAGATCGCCACCGGGTTCGGCCGCACCGGTGCGCTGTTCGCCGCGAATCATGCCGGGGTGTCGCCCGACATCATGTGTCTGGGCAAGGCGCTCACCGGCGGATACCTGTCGATGGCCGCGACACTGTGTACCCGTGCCATCGCCGAGACCATCTCCCGCTCGGAGGTCGGGGTGCTGGCGCACGGCCCGACCTTCATGGCCAATCCGCTGACGTGTGCGGTGGCCCTGGCATCGACCGAACTGTTGCTGGCCTCGCCGTGGCAACAGCGGGTGGCGCGTATCGAAGAACGTTTGACCACCGGACTGGCCCCGTTGGCCGAGCTGCCGGGGGTGCGAGAGGTCCGGGTGAAAGGCGCGATCGGCGTCGTGCAGTTGGAGCAGCCGGTCGACATGGGCCCGGCGACGGATGCCGCGGTCGACGCGGGCGTCTGGTTGCGGCCTTTCCGCGACCTCATCTACACGATGCCGCCTTTCATCTGCTCCGATGATGACCTCGACGCCATCATCGGTGGTATCGGCGCGGCGGTAGCGGCGGTGACCGGGCCGGTTCGGCGAGCGGGTGTCCGGCAGCCATAGTGGGTGAGAGGTGACATCGTCGCCTGTGAGACGCTCTTGGGCAGTGAATCCGATGACATCTTCCGATACGGCGACCGCGCTCAGCTGGCTTGACGAGGCCGCGGATGTGCGCGCGGCCGCGGGCCTGCATCGCACGTTGGTGCCGCGCGCTGCCGAGAGTGACCTGCTCAACCTGGCGTCCAACGACTATCTCGGGCTGTCCCGCGAACCGTCTGTGATCGCGGGTGCGCGCGACGCTCTCGAGCGGTGGGGTGGCGGGGCCACGTCGTCGCGGCTGGTGACCGGCACGACCACGTTGCACTCCGAACTCGAGGCCGACCTCGCGGCTTTCCTGGAGTACGAGTCTGCGCTTGTGTTCTCGTCCGGCTATCTGGGGAACGTCGGGGCCGTGTCAGCGCTCATGGGCCGCGGTGACCTGATCGTCAGCGATGGTGGCGCACATGCGTCGTTGATCGACGGATGCCGTCTTTCGCGTGCACGCGTGGTGGTGGTCGATCGCGGTGACCACGATGCGGTCCGGCGCGAGCTCGACGAGCGGACCGAAGAGCGCGCCATGGTGGTCACCGACTCCGTGTATTCCATCGACGGTGCCATCGCCCCGGTGACGCAGCTGTATGCCGCCGCCCGCGACCACAACGCCGTCCTGCTCGTGGACGAGGCTCACGCGCTGGGCATCCGCGGTGCCGGGGGGCGCGGTGTCCTGCACGAGGCGGGACTGTCCGGAGCCCCTGATCTCGTTGCCACCGCGGTGCTGTCCAAGTCGCTGGGCTCTCAAGGGGGAGTGGTGCTCGGATCGGCAGCAGTCCGCGATCACCTCATCGACCGCGCCCGGAGCTTCATCTTCGACACCGGCCTCGCCCCGGCGGCCGTCGGTGCCGCGCAGGCGGCGTTGACCCTGTTGCGGCACCGCCCTGAACTCGCGGTCCGCGTGCGGTCGAATGCCGCGCGCCTGGCCCAACTGTGCGGCGGAGAAGTGCCGGAGGCCGCCGTGGTCTCGATCGTCCTCGGCGACCCGGCCCGCGCCCTCGACGCCGCCCAGCGGTGCCGAGACCGTGGAGTCCTCGTCGGCTGTTTCCGGCCGCCGTCGGTCCCGCCGGGCACGTCGCGACTGCGGCTGACGGTCCGCGCCGACCTCACAGACGACGACATCACGAACGTGGCCGAGGTGGTCAACTCCGTGCTCGCCGAGATCTGACATGTCTCCCGTCGAGCGTGCCGAAAACGCCGTCGAGCGTGCCACCGCGATCGCTATCGGCCCGTCATCGTGAAGCTCGTGATCACCGGCACCTCCACAGAGGTCGGCAAAACGGTCGCGACCGCCGCACTCGCGGCTGCGGTGATCGGCCGCGGAGCCTCGGTCGCTGTCTGTAAACCCGCGCAGACCGGGGTGGGGCCGGGTGAGCCCGGGGACATCGCCGAAGTGCGTCGGCTGACCGGGGTCAGGGCCACTGCAGAGAGCTTTCGCTACCGCGACCCGTTGGCGCCGGACCGGGCCGCCCGCCGGGAGGGCGCGCCGTTCGTGGACCTCGAGACGGTGCTGTCCGCGGTGTCAGAGTTCGACGATCACGACCTGACATTGGTCGAAGGCGCCGGGGGAGCGCTGGTGCGGTTGGCCCCGGACCTCACCATCCTCGATGTGGCGGCAGGCCTCGACGCGCCGTTGCTGGTGGTGGCTGCCGCAGGGCTCGGCACCCTGAACCACACCGAGCTGACCATTCGCGCCATTCACGCCGCCGGCCTCGACTGTGCCGGCATCCTCATCGGTTCCTGGCCCGACGAACCCGATCTCGCGCAGCGCTGCAATCTGGAAGACCTCCCGCTGGTCACCGGAGTTCCGATCGTCGGCCGGATCCCGGCAGGCGCGGGCGGTTTCGATCGGCAACGCTTCGGTGCGCAGGCATCGCAATGGTTCGATGCCGGTTGGCTGTCGCGGCTTGTGGCGCACCCCAAGTCCGCCGACGCAGGTGATAGGGCACACTAGGACCGCAAAGTGTCATGACGAGAGGGAGGCCCAACGTGACCCAGGCGCCAGTACGCACGGACATTCTCGACGTCGCGCGTGAGCAGGTGTTGGAACGCGGAGAGGGTTTGAGCCAGGAGCAGACGCTGCAGATCTTGCAGTTGTCCGATGACCGGCTGACGGACCTGCTGCAGCTCGCACACGACGTGCGGATGAAGCACTGCGGACCCGAGGTCGAGGTGGAAGGCATCATCTCGCTCAAGACCGGTGGTTGTCCCGAGGATTGCCATTTCTGCTCGCAGTCGGGCCTGTTCGCGTCGCCGGTGCGCAGCGCGTGGATCGACATCCCGGCGCTGGTCGAGGCGGCCAAGCAGACTGCCAAGTCGGGTGCGACGGAGTTCTGCATCGTCGCTGCGGTCCGTGGTCCGGACAAGCGTCTGATGGCTCAGGTCGCGGCCGGTATCGAGGCCATTCGCGCCGAGGTCGACATCCAGATCGCTTGCAGCCTGGGCATGTTGACGCAGGAGCAGGTCGACGAGCTCAAGGCGATGGGGGTGCACCGGTACAACCACAATCTGGAGACCGCGCGCTCGCACTTCCCGAACGTCGTCACCACGCACAGCTGGGAAGAGCGGTTCGGCACGCTGAAGATGATCCGCGAGGCCGGCATGGAGGTCTGCTGCGGTGGCATCCTCGGCATGGGTGAGACGCTCGAGCAGCGGGCCGAGTTCGCCGCGGATCTCGCTGCACTCGATCCCGACGAGGTTCCCCTGAACTTCCTGAACCCGCGTCCGGGTACCCCGTTCGGGGACCTCGACGTCTTGCCGGCCGCCGAGGCGCTCAAGGCGGTTGCCGCGTTCCGGTTGGCGTTGCCGCGCACCATCTTGCGGTTCGCCGGTGGCCGCGAGATCACCCTCGGCGATCTCGGCGCCAAGCAGGGCATCCTCGGTGGCATCAACGCGGTCATCGTCGGTAATTACCTGACGACCCTGGGTCGTCCGGCCGAAACCGATCTGGATCTGCTCGAAGAGTTGCAGATGCCGATCAAGGCACTCAACGACTCGATTTGAGCGCGAGCCCACTCGTGAGTGACATCCCGACACCACTGGCCGCACCGTTGGTGTTCGGGGTGTACACCGGGGTGAAACTCGACGTCGAAGACCCGCAGTCCATTCCGCGCGCAGCGCAATTGGGCTTGGAGCCACCGCGCTATTGCGGTCAATGTGGACGCCGGATGGTGGTGCAGGTGCGCCCCGACGGCTGGTCTGCCCGCTGTTCGCGGCACGGTACTGTCGACTCCGTGGAGCTGACACAACGTTGATGAGCAGTGGTCGGTCCGGGCTGTTCGCGGCGGCGGGCGTGGCGGCGACCGGGATCATCTGGGGCATCGCCTGGGCATTGCTGACGCCGGGTATCGAAGGCCGGGTCGTCGAGGACGGCCGGGCGGTCGCCATCGGCGATGCGACTGCCGAGTTCGGCGCGATCGGGCGATTCTTCTGTCTTGCACTCGCGGCGGGTGTCGTCCTGGCCATCGTGTTCTGGTACCCGCCTGCGCTGCGCGGTCCTCTGGGGGTGGCCGGGTTGTCGGTCGGCGCGGTTGCGGCGGGAATCGTCGCGATCTGGGTTGGTGACGCCGTCGCCCGGCAACGTTTTTCTGGCCGAGACGGCGTTCCGGTCGGCGGTGAGTTCACCCAGCCGCCCACTCTCCGGATCGATGGCGCACATCTCGACACCTTGGGCGGGCTGAGCGTGTCGTGGGTGTTGCTGGTGGTCGCGCCTATCACCGCGTTGGTGACGTACTTCCTGCTCGTGGTGATGAATCGAGAAGCCGATCTCGGCCACCCGGCCTCGGCGACCGATGACTCGGCGGCCCTGGATACGACGCAGAGTGAGCCATCGCACAGTTGAGGTTCTTGCCGCGTCGATAGTTGTAGTTTCACAATAGTTAGGTGAACTCAACTACAGGCACGCTCAGTCCGCGCCGCAAGGCCGCGGTCTTGGCGACCTGTTGCCTCAGTCTGCTGATCGTCTCGCTCGATGCCACCATCGTCAACGTCGCCATCCCGTCCATCCGTAGCGATTTCGACGCAACGCCGTCCCAGCTGCAGTGGGTCATCGACGTCTACACCCTGGTGCTGGCGAGCCTGCTGCTGCTGTCGGGGACGATGGCGGATCGCTTCGGCCGACGTCGGGTATTCCAGATCGGGTTGGGTACTTTCGCGCTCGGATCGCTGCTCTGCAGTCTGGCGCCGAGTATCGAGGTGCTCATCGCCGCCCGGTTCCTCCAGGCAGTCGGCGGGTCCATGCTCAATCCGGTTGCGATGTCGATCATCACGCAGACGTTCTCCGGCCGCGTGGAGCGAGCGAGGGCTGTGGGTGTCTGGGGAGCGGTCGTCGGTATCTCGATGGCCCTCGGTCCGATGGTGGGTGGCCTGCTCATCGATTCCTTCAGCTGGGAGTCGGTGTTCTGGATCAACCTGCCCATCTGTGTGGTCGCCATCGTCGCGACGGCGCTCGTAGTTCCCGAATCGAAGTCAGCGAAGGTCCGGGGGCTCGATCCCATCGGCCAGGGTCTGGCGATCGTCTTCATGGCAGGCATGATCGTCGGGTTGATCGAGGGACCGGGCCTGGGCTGGACCGATCCGCGCACCATCGCGATCTTCGCCGTCGGGATCGGGGCGTTCGTGGCCTTCTGCCGCTACGAATTGCGCCGCGACGAACCGTTCATCGAGCTTCGGTTCTTCCGGAGTGTCCCGTTCGCCGCGGCGACGGTCACCGGCGTATTCGCCTTTGCCGCGTATGGCGCTTTCTTGTTCATGATGTCCATCTACCTACAGAGCATTCGCGACTATTCGCCGGTGCAGACCGGGCTGATGTTCCTCCCCATTGCCGCCGGAACGCTGGTGTTCTCGCCTCTGTCGGGGAGGCTCGTCGGCAAATACGGGACGCGGCCCTCGCTGGTGATCGCCGGGTTGTTGCTGGCGGTGGCGTCGGCCACCCTGACCCGACTCGACCAATACACACCCAACTGGCAACTGCTGGTCGTCTTCGGTCTGTTCGGTGTCGGCTTCGGCATGGTCAATGCTCCGATCACGACGGCCGCGGTCAGTGGGATGCCGCGGGATCGGGCCGGTGCAGCCTCGGCCATCGCGTCGACCAGCCGCCAGGTCGGGATCAGCCTGGGTGTCGCGTTGTCGGGAACGCTCGCCGGATCAGTGATCGCCGCGGATGCGAACTCGGCAGGCTCGGTGCACGACATGGCTCCGTTGTGGTGGGTTTCGGTCGGACTGGCCCTCGGCATCGCCGCGCTCGGGTTTTACTCGACGACCGCGTCGTCGGCGCGCACCACGCAGCGCGTTGCCGCGTTGTTCGCAGAATCGGACGAGGAACCGATCACGCAACCAACCCTGGCCGGGCACGCTCGCGGGAGCGCACGTGAGTGATCGCCGAGACGACGTCTGGCAGGTGATGGCCTCGCTGGTGCACAGTAATCGCGATACCTGGCGCCGAGCGGTGATCGAACGTAGTGGCCTGCCCTTCAGCAGATTTCGGGTACTGAGCAGGCTCGATGACGGGCCTCGCTCGGTCAAGGCGTTGGCGGCCGCGGCAACGCTCGACGCGCCCGCGACCACCGTCGCCGTCAACGATCTAGCCGAGCGGGGACTGGTGGACAGGAAGGTCGACCCCGGCAATCGCCGAACCAAGATCGTGTCGCTGACCGAGGCCGGACGTGAACTCCTCGATTCGATCCGATCAATCGGTGATCCCGCCCCGTCGGCGTTCGAAGTCCTGTCAGATGAAGAACTCTCGACGCTGGCCGAACTGCTGGAAAAGTTGGGTCAGGGGTCAGGGCGGCGGACGCAGCGTCGCGAACTCGTCGGTGATGCGTAATCGGTTGTCGGCGAAGCGATACAGCGCAGGCGGTCGTCCGCCGTTCGGTCCCGTTCGGCCGACCGTCCCGGTTGCGGTGATCACGCCGCGGCGCGACAAGATGCGCAGCAGGTTCGTCGAATCGACCGGGTATCCCAGTGCAGCGCAATAGATGTCGGACAACGCTGACATCGAGAACTCGGGTGGCGCGAGCGCGAACGCGATGTTCGTATAGGACAGCTTCGCGGCCAGCCGTGATCGTGCCCTCTCGATGATCGTGCTGTGGTCGAAGCTGATCTGGGGCAGCAGTGACACCGGATGCCAGCGTGTGTCCGGTGGCAGGTTGGGTCGCGAATCCGAGGGCACCATGCCGAGGTACGACGATGCGATCACCCGCGGACCGGGGATCCGGTCGGGCGCAGAGAACACGGTCAGCTGTTCGAGGTGGGCGACCTCGCGGACGTCGACCTTGTCTGCGAGTTGACGAAGCGCGGACGTCCTGAGGTCTTCGTCGGCATGGAGGTGGCCACCTGGCAGCGACCACGAACCGGCCTGCGGGTCGTACGCGCGTTGCCACAGGAGCACCGACAGCTGGGGGGCTTGGCCGACGTGGTGCTCGCGAACCTGGAACACGGCGCAGAGGACCTCGTGAAGGACACTCTGAGCAGGCATGGCTGCGAGTGTAGTGGCTCATTCGCCCCGTGCCTGACCAGCCGAGTTACTCCCCGGGCGCTGACGGGTGATCGGCCCCACACCGCGCAGTGCTACGATCGGGGACAGGTTTTCGATCTACAGTCGAAAACCCAGCCCCCAGCCCAGGCCGGCCACCGATTGACCGGCGCCACGAACAGGAGGTGGTTGTCATGACCACCACGTCACTCACGCTCGGGTCGACCGAACCCGCCTACACCGGGGTCGAGCCGACACCCGAATGGTTTGCCGAGATCAAGAGCCTCGCCAAGAAGCGCAACGCCACCCTGCTGGCCCACAACTATCAGTTGCCCGCCATTCAGGACGTTGCCGATCACGTGGGCGATTCCCTCGCGCTGTCGCGCATCGCGGCAGAGGCCGAGACCGACGAGATCATCTTCTGCGGCGTGCACTTCATGGCGGAGACCGCCAAGATCCTGAGCCCCGACAAGCGGGTCCTGATCCCGGACGAGCGGGCAGGCTGTTCACTCGCCGACTCGATCACCGCCGATGACCTGCGTGCGTGGAAAGCGGACTATCCCGATGCGGTGGTCGTCTCGTACGTCAACACCACCGCGGAGGTCAAGGGTCTGACCGACATCTGCTGCACCTCGTCGAACGCGGTCGACGTCGTGAACTCGATCGATCCCGACAAAGAGGTGCTGTTCCTGCCGGACCAGTTCCTCGGCGCCCACGTCAAGCGCGTCACGGGTCGACAGAACATGCAGATCTGGGCAGGCGAGTGCCACGTTCACGCCGGTATCAACGGCGACGAGCTGACCGCCAAGTCGCAGTCGCACCCCGACGCCGAACTGTATGTGCACCCTGAATGTGGTTGCGCCACCTCGGCTCTCTACCTCGCCGGTGAGGGTTTCGTTCCTGCCGACAAGGTGAAGATCCTTTCGACCGGAGGCATGCTCGACGCTGCGCGGGAAACGGGTGCGACGCAGGTTCTCGTCGCGACCGAGGTCGGAATGCTGCATCAGTTGCGCAAGGCTGCGCCGAACGTCGATTTCCAGGCAGTCAACGATCGCGCCTCATGTCCCTACATGAAGATGATCACCCCGGCCGCGCTGCTGCGTTGCCTGCGCGAGGGCAAAGACGAGGTCCACGTGGCACCTGATGTCGCCGCGCGGGCAAAGCTGAGTGTCCAGCGGATGATCGAGATCGGCACCCCCGGGACAGGGGAGTGACGGGCAACCCAGCCGGCACCGCGGAGGTCGCGACCCTGATCGCGACCGCTCTTGACGAGGACCTGCGTTACGGACCCGACGTCACCACGGCCGCAACAGTTCCCGCCGGCGCGGTGGCGACCGCGGTGCTGTCGAGTCGTCAGCACGGTGTGCTGGCAGGCCTCGACGTCGCGCTCGAGGTCTTCGACGCCGTCGTCGGTGCCGGTGAGTACGAGGTTCTCGACCGGCTCGAGGACGGCGCCGAACTCGAACCCGGCACGGCAGTGGCCACTGTGCGCGGCCCGGTTGCGGGATTGCTCGTTGCCGAGCGCACGGCACTGAACCTCCTGTGCCACCTGTCCGGAATCGCGAGCGCCACGGCCCTGTGGGTCGCGGAGGTCTCCGATACCAAGGCGCAGATCCGGGATTCACGAAAGACGTTGCCCGGCATGCGCGCACTGCAGAAGTACGCGGTGCGGTGCGGGGGCGGCCACAACCATCGGATGGGTCTCGGCGACGCCGCGCTGATCAAGGACAACCACGTCGCAGCGGCAGGATCTGTCACGGCAGCGCTGAACGCGGTGCGGGCCGCAGCGCCCGACATCGCGTGTGAGGTCGAGGTCGACAGTCTCGAGCAACTCGACGAAGCCCTGGCATTGAGCGCTGAACTCGTTCTGCTGGACAACTTTCCGCTCTGGCAGACTCAGATGGCGGTGCAGCGTCGCAATGCGAAGTCTCCGGCGACGGAACTGGAGAGTTCGGGAGGGCTCACCATCGACGTCGCGCAGGATTACGCCAAGACCGGTGTCGAGTACCTGGCGGTCGGAGGTCTCACGCACTCGGTGACTGCCCACGACATCGGCTTCGATTGGGTCGGCAACTGACAACAGGGCAAACGGCGCCGGCTTTGTAAGTCTGCGCCGGCCCTGCAACACCGGCACGTGGACGGAAAGCCGGCACGTATTCCGAGTTGTGGCACATCTCGCAATCATTAGCCATGCTCACATGCGTATGTAGGCTTGATTTCGGCGGTTCCGCCCATCCCACCCGATTTTCGGAGGTAAGAACACGTGCCGACCATCAATGCCTACGCCGCGCCGTCCGCGAACGACGCTCTGGTGCCCACCACCATCGAGACCCGCGAGGTGGGTCCGGCCGACGTGCGCATCGCCATCGCCTACGCCGGCATCTGTCACAGCGACATCCACACCGCCCGCGATGAGTGGGGTGGTACCCGTTACCCCGTCGTACCCGGTCATGAGATCGCGGGCACCGTCTCCGAGATCGGTTCCGAGGTCACCAAGTACCAGGTCGGGGACCGGGTAGGGGTTGGATGCTTTGTCGACTCCTGCCGCGAATGTGAACCCTGCCTTCTCGGCCAGGAGCAGTACTGCGAGAAGGGGAATGTCGGCACCTACAACGCAATCGGCGCCGACGGAAAACCAACCACCGGTGGCTACGCCCAGGAAGTGGTGGTCGACGCCAACTACGTCCTACGGATCCCTGACTCGCTGTCCCTCGATGTGGCGGCCCCGCTGTTGTGCGCCGGCATCACCACCTACTCGCCCTTGCGCCATTGGGGCGCGGGCCCGGGCAAACGAGTGGCGGTCATCGGGCTCGGAGGTCTGGGCCACGTGGGAGTCAAGATCGCCCACGCGATGGGTGCGGAGGTCAGTGTGATCTCACAGTCACTGAAGAAGATGGAAGACGGACTCCGTCTCGGTGCGAGCAACTACTACGCCACCGACGATCCCGACACCTTCAAAACACTTCGCGGCAAGTTCGACCTCATACTCAACACCGTCTCGGCGAACTTCGACATCAACAAGTACATGTCGATGCTTGCCATCAACGGGACGCTCGTCGAACTCGGTCTGCCCGAGAAACCCATCTCGGTACGTGCCTTCTCACTCGTCGCGAACCGCCGATCCCTCGCCGGTTCGATGATCGGCGGGATCGCCGAGACACAGGAAATGCTCGACTTCTGTGCCGAACACAACATCGGTGCCGAGATCGAGGTCATCTCGGCCGATCAGATCAACGAGGCCTACGAGCGCGTCGTTGCCTCCGACGTCCGCTACCGCTTCGTCATCGACAACTCCACCTTGTAATCCCGATAGTGGGTCCTTATGGCGAACAAAACCCCTGGTCAGGGTCGCTAAAAGGGCACATCATCGGTCTTGACGGTCGGGAACCAGCGCGCCGAGCAGGAAGTTCACGACCGAGATGATGATCGAACCCCAGATCGCGGTCCAGAAGCCATCGACGCTGAGTCCGAAGTCGGTGGTTTCGGTGACCCACGCCGTCAGCAACAACATCAGCGCGTTGATGACCAGGGTGAACAGTCCGAGGGTCAGTATCAGCAGCGGTAGCGAGAGCAGCTGGACGATCGGTTTGATCGCGGTGTTCACGATGGTGAAGACCAGGGCGATGAACAGCACCACCAGGATCTGAGCAGCGGTGTCTCGACCGTCGGTGGCAATCGAGATGCCACCGACGAGCGCGGCGGCGATCCAGATGGCGACGGCATTGATGAGTAGTCGGGCAGCGAAGACCATGCGGAGAATCGTAGTGCTGCGGACCACCGGTGAAAACGGCTGGCCGGACCGCATATCCTTGAGGTCAGTCCATGGCGAACTGTGGATCGTTCACCAATTGTCAGGAGTCAGTGTCCATGCTTGCCCGCACCGACCTTCGCGGCGGCAGTGCCACCACCGCCCAGCTCCGCCGGGCGCTGCCGCGCGGCGCCACCGATGTCGACACCGTCCTGGAGCAGGTCAGGCCCGTCATCGACGCGATACGCGAACGCGGTGCCGCCGCCGCCCTGGAGTACGGCCAGAAGTTCGACGGCGTCGCACCTGACACGGTGCGGGTACCGGCCGACCACATAGACCGGGCTCTCGCCGATGTCGCCCCCGACGTCCGTGCCGCGCTGACCGAGTCGATCGATCGGGCCCGGCGTGTGCATGCCGCCCAACGCCGCACCGATGTCACCACCGAGGTCAGCCCGGGCGGCACCGTCACCGAACGGTGGATCCCCGTCAGTCGGGTCGGTCTCTACGTTCCCGGCGGCAACGCGGTCTATCCCTCCAGCGTGATCATGAACGTGGTGCCCGCTCAGGAGGCGGGCGTCGAAACCCTGGTCGTGTCCTCGCCGCCGCAGGCCCAGTTCGGCGGCTTGCCCCACCCCACGATCCTGGCGGCGTGTGCGCTGCTCGGGGTGACCGAGGTCTGGGCGGTCGGAGGGGCTCAGGCCGTGGCGTTGCTGACCTATGGCGGTACCGACACCGACGGCGCCGACCTCGAGCCGGTCGACCTCATCACCGGGCCCGGCAACATCTACGTCACCGCAGCAAAACGGCTGTGCCGCAGCGTGGTCGGTATCGATTCGGAGGCAGGTCCGACCGAGATCGCGATTTTGGCCGACGACTCCGCCAACCCGGTCAACGTCGCCGCCGACATGATCAGCCAGGCCGAACACGATGTGATGGCCGCGTCGGTCCTCGTCACCGACAGCGCGGCGCTGGCGGACGCAGTCGACGCCGAGATCGAGATCCAGGTGCAGCGGACCAAACACAGCGAGCGCGTCCGCGAGGCGCTTGGCGGTACGCAGTCCGGAATCATTTTGGTGGACAACGTCGATCAGGGTTTGCGGGTGGTGAACGCGTACGCTGCCGAGCACTTGGAGATCCAGACGAGAAACGCATCTGCCGTCGCCGCGCGGGTACACAGTGCGGGCGCCATCTTCGTGGGCGACTACTCGCCGGTCAGCCTCGGCGACTACTGCGCCGGTTCCAACCACGTTCTTCCCACCTCGGGTTCGGCGCGGCACAGTTCGGGCCTGTCGGTTCAGACGTTCCTCAAGGGTGTCCACATCATCGACTACGACGAGGCGGCTCTCAAAGAGGTCTCGGGTCACGTGCTGACCCTGGCCGATGCCGAGGACCTGCCGGCTCACGGTGACGCGGTGCGGGTGCGCTTCGCCGGAGGAGGCGCCGAGTGACGCCGGCCACGAGTCGGATCTCGCTGGACGATCTCCCGCTGCGCGATTCGCTGAGGGGTCAATCACCCTACGGCGCACCGCAGCTCGACGTCCCGTTCCGGCTGAACACGAACGAGAACCCGCACCCGCCCTCGCAGGCGTTGATCGACGATGTCGCGGTGTCGGTGCGCGAGGCCGCCGCCCAGTTGCACCGATATCCGGACCGTGACGCCGTGGCACTGCGGACGGATCTGGCGAGGTATCTCACCGCGCGGACCGGCGTCGAATTGGGTGTCGAAAACCTGTGGGCTGCAAATGGTTCCAATGAGATCCTGCAGCAGCTGCTGCAGGCCTTCGGCGGGCCGGGTCGCAGCGCGCTCGGGTTCGTCCCTTCCTACTCCATGCACCCGATCATCTCGACCGGCACCGATACCGTCTGGATCGACGGAAAACGCAGCGCCGATTTCTCGTTCGATCTCGCGGGTGCACTGTCCGCGATCGAGGAGCTCGGTCCCGACGTGGTGTTTCTCACCTCGCCGAACAACCCGACCGGCGGGTCGATCGCGCTCGATGACATGAGGGCGGTTGCCGCGGCGGCGCCGGGAATCGTCATCATCGACGAGGCATACGGCGAGTTCTCCGCGGCGCCGAGTGCGGTCGAACTGATCGACGAGTTCCCCGCGACTGTCGTGGTGAGCCGGACCATGAGCAAGGCGTTCGCGTTCGCCGGCGGCCGCCTCGGGTATCTGGCCGCGGACCCGGCGGTCATCGACGCCCTGCTCCTGGTGCGTTTGCCGTACCACCTGTCTGTGGTCACGCAGGCCGCTGCCAGGGCGGCTCTGCGCCACGCCGACGACACCCTCGCCGGTGTCGCCGCAATCGTTGCCGAACGCGAGCGGGTCGTTGCCGCGCTTACCGGATACGGCTATGACGTCACCCCGTCGGACGCCAACTTCATCTTGTTCGGCCGGTTCGCCGACGCCACCGCGAGCTGGCAGCACTACCTCGACGGTGGGGTGTTGATCCGCGACATGCATATCGACGGACATCTGCGTGCGACGATCGGGCTGCCCGCCGAAAACGATGCCCTCCTCACCCGGAGCGCCGAACTCGCACGTACCGACCTGGTAGGAGAACTATGAGCAACTCGCCACGTGTGGCCCGGATCGAGCGGACCACGCGCGAATCCGCGATCACCGTCGAGATCAACCTCGATGGCACCGGCACCACCGACATCTCCACCGGCGTAGCGTTTTACGACCACATGCTGACCGCGTTCGGTGCGCACGGCAGCTTCGACCTCACCGTGGCGGCCAAGGGCGACGTCGAGATCGAGGCCCACCACACCGTCGAGGACACCGCGATCGTGCTCGGCCAGGCGATCCGGCAAGCCCTCGGCGACAAGAAGGGCATCCGGCGCTTCGGTGATGCGTGGATCCCGATGGACGAGACCCTGGCGCAGGCGATCGTGGACGTCTCCGGGCGCCCCTACTGCGTGTTCACCGGCGAGCCCGAGCACCTGCTGACCACCACCATCGGCGGAAACCCCGGAGTGCCGTACCACACCGTCATCAACAAACACGTCTTCGAGAGTCTTGCGATGAACGCGCAGATCGCGCTGCATGTGCGCACCCTGTACGGCCGGGATCCACACCACATCACCGAAGCGCAGTTCAAGGCTGTGGCGCGGGCCCTGCGCGCGGCAGTCGAACCCGACGCCAGGGTCACCGGCGTGCCGTCGACCAAAGGAACGTTGTGAGCACGGGCGACCGCACGGTCGCGATCCTCGACTACGGGTCCGGCAACCTTCGCTCGGCGCAGCGGGCGCTGGAACGAACCGGCGCCCAGGTGACGGTCACCTCGGAACCGAAGATCGCGCTCGAGGCAGACGGGCTCGTGGTTCCCGGCGTCGGCGCCTATGCCACGTGCATGGCCGGCCTGCTCGAGGTCAAAGGCGACCGGATCATCGACGAGCGACTCGCCGGCGGCCGGCCGGTACTCGGGATCTGCGTGGGCATGCAGATTCTGTTCGAGCGGGGCGTCGAGTTCGGGGTCGAGGCGGATGGCTGCGGTCAGTGGCCGGGGACGGTCACCGCGCTGCCCGCCCCCGTGCTGCCTCACATGGGCTGGAACACCGTCGAGAGTGAACCGGATTCGGTCCTGTTCGAGGGGATGCCCGAGGATGAGCGGTTCTACTTCGTGCACTCGTACGCGGCGCAGAGTTGGGAGTTGGCCGCGGACGGACCTCTGAAGCCGGCGAAGCTGACCTGGTCGGAACACGGCGGTCGCTTCCTCGCGGCGGTCGAGAACGGACCGTTGTCCGCGACCCAGTTCCATCCCGAGAAATCCGGCGACGCCGGCGCGCGGCTGTTGAGCAATTGGGTCCGGTCGCTCGGATGAGCGCGATCGAGCCCATCTCGCCCGACGTCCGATGACACAGCAGCGGCGATTCTCGTTCGCCAGGCTCGCATTGTTCTCACTCGGCGCCGGCGCGCTGGTACTCGCCATCTCGGTACCCGTGGTGATCGGGTTGGCGCAGCTCTCTCCTGTCGCGGCTTTGATCGTGGCAGTGCTGGCGCTGATTCTCGCCGTTGCTGCGATGGGTATCGTTGCCAACCGGATGGTCGACCGCGCGGCCGATGCGATGCGCGCGGAATCCGACCCGAAATCTACAACTGAGGGAGATTGACACACCATGAACGCCCGACTTGAACTGCTTCCGGCGGTCGATGTGGCCGACGGCCAGGCGGTACGCCTGGTGCAGGGCGCGGCCGGCAGTGAAACCTCGTACGGTTCGCCGCGTGACGCCGCGCTGACCTGGCAGCGCGACGGTGCCGAGTGGGTGCATCTGGTGGATCTCGACGCCGCATTCGGGCGGGGCAGCAACCGCGACCTGCTCGCCGGTGTCATCGATGAACTCGACGTGAAGGTGGAGTTGTCCGGCGGGATCCGCGACGACGAGTCGCTGAAGGCCGCACTGGCCACCGGTTGTGCGCGGGTGAATCTGGGCACCGCCGCCCTCGAGAACCCGGAGTGGTGCTCGCGGTCGATCGGTGAATACGGCGATCGCATCGCAGTGGGCCTCGATGTCCAGTTCGTCGACGGCTCCTACCGGCTGCGCGGGCGCGGCTGGGTATCCGACGGCGGCGAGCTGTGGGACGTCCTGGAGCGACTCGAGCGGGACGGCTGCAGCCGCTACGTGGTCACCGATGTCACCAAAGACGGCACCCTGACCGGACCCAACCTCGAGTTGCTGCGTGAGGTGACCGCCAAAACCGATGCGCCGGTGGTGGCTTCGGGTGGGGTATCGACTCTCGACGACCTCGTCGCAATTGCCGGGCTCGTCGGCGAGGGTGTGGAAGGCGCGATCGTCGGCAAGGCGCTCTACGCCGGACGTTTCACCCTGGTGGAGGCCTTGGCGGCGGTCTCTTCATGACGCTGGCCTCTTCGTGACGTCCACCGGCGGACTGCCCGCAGGCCTCGACCCGGAGCGACTGCTGGCGACGGCGGTCGACGTCCTCGACTCGGTGGTCGACCGCTTCCTGTCCGGCGTCGGCGCTCCCAGCGCGGTGATGAAGGGACACAACGACTTTGCCACCGAACTGGACCTTGAGCTCGAGCGGGTGATCACCGCCGAGCTCTCCGATCGCACCGGTGTCGGGGTGCACGGTGAAGAGTTCGGTGGCCCGGAACTGGACACGGGGACCGTCTGGATCGTCGACCCGATCGACGGCACCTACAACTATTCGGCCGGCTTGCCCATCGCGGGCATCCTGCTCGCCCTCGTCCACGACGGCCAACCGGTCCTCGGGCTGACGTGGTTGCCCATGTCCGGGCTGAATTATGCGGGTTTCGTGGACGGCGGGCTGACATGCAACGGGAAGCCGGTGGCTCCGATGCCGGAGCTGGCCCTGAGTGAGGCGATGCTCGCGTTCGGCGCCTTCAACATCGCGAGCCGGGGCCGGTACCCCGGCGCCTTCCGCCTCGAACTGCTCGGCGAGCTCAGTCGGCGGGCCGCTCGACTGCGGCTGTTCGGCAGCACCGGCTTCGACCTCGCGCTGACTGCCGGCGGATCACTGGGTGGCGCAGTGAGTTTCGGGCATCACGCCTGGGACAACGCAGCAGGCGCCGCACTGGTGCTCTCGGCCGGCGGCCAGATCAGCGACATCGAGGGCAGACCGTGGTCGGTCACCTCTCCGTCGATCATCGCCGCGAGCCCCGGTGTCCACGCAGAACTACGACAACTGATCGTCCGGCTCGGCGAGCCCGGCGATTTCGTACCACCTGAGGAGAAGTACCGATGACCGTCGCTGTGCGGGTGATCCCGTGTCTGGACGTCGACGACGGCCGGGTGGTCAAGGGTGTCAACTTCCAGAACCTCCGCGATGCGGGCGACCCGGTGGAACTCGCCGCGGCATACGACGCGGCGGGCGCCGATGAACTGACATTTCTCGACGTCACCGCCTCGAGCGGCAATCGCGGCACCATGCTCGACGTCGTCCGTCGCACCGCGGATCAGGTCTTCATCCCGTTGACCGTCGGTGGCGGCGTGCGTACGGTCGCCGACGTCGACATCCTGCTGCGCGCGGGTGCCGACAAAGTGGGCGTGAACACCGCCGCAATCGCAAATCCCGACATACTCGGCGAGATGAGCAGGCATTTCGGCTCGCAATGCATCGTCCTGTCCGTCGATGCGCGCACCGTGCCCGCCGGAGACGCGCCGACCCCCTCAGGGTGGGAGGTCACGACCCACGGTGGACGCAAGGGCACCGGTATCGACGCGGTCGAGTGGGCCCGGCGTGGCCAGGACCTCGGTGTCGGTGAGATCCTGCTGAACTCCATGGACGCCGACGGGACGAAGAACGGCTTCGACCTGAAGATGATCACCGCGGTGCGCGCAGCCGTCGGGGTACCCGTGATCGCCAGCGGTGGCGCCGGCGCGGCGGAACATTTCCCACCCGCTGTGCGTTGCGGGGCAGACGCGGTGCTGGCCGCCTCGGTCTTCCATTTCGGTGAACTCACCATCGGCCAGGTCAAGGACGCCATGCGTGCCGAACACATCCCGGTGCGCTGAACGCCGCACTGCGCCAGATCTTTACGCACGAGGAGTCGATGACATGTCGCTGGACGCCCAGATAGCAGGACAGCTCAAACGCAACGCCGACGGGTTGGTCTGCGCCGTGGTGCAGGAAGCGGGCACCGGCCAGGTGCTCATGGTCGCCTGGATGGACGACGACGCACTCGCCCGCACCCTGGACACCGGTGAGGCCACCTACTTCTCGCGCTCGCGCGGCAAGCAGTGGATCAAGGGGGAGACCAGTGGTCACACGCAGAAGGTCACCGAGGTCCGCCTGGACTGCGACGGCGACACCGTGCTCCTGACCGTCGAACAGATCGGCGCCGCCTGCCACACCGGTGACCACACCTGTTTCGACGCGAACGTCCTGTTCACCACGATTTCCTGACCACCTGATTTTCCGAGCGACACCAGTGAGGGGCACCCATCGATGCCATTGATCCAGATCTCGCAGACCCCCGGACTCAGTGACCGTGTGAAGCGCGAGACCATCGCCGCCGTGACCGAGGCCTACGCACGCGCCACCGGTAAGAATCCCGACTCGGTGTGGGTCACGATCACCGAGGTCCCGCGTTCGCACTGGGGTGTGGGTGGGGAGCCGCTCGGGCAGTAGCGGCGGGCTGGGACACTAGGTGACGATGCCGAACAAGACCACCGCCTCAACTGCAGGCGGCTTCCCAGACACCACCACGATGGCACAGTTCCTCGAACTGGCCGCCGATCACCGGGTGGTACCGGTGACCCGCAAGGTGCTCGCAGACTCGGAGACGCCACTGGGCGCCTACCGCAAGCTCGCCGGTGACCGACCCGGGACGTTCCTGCTCGAATCAGCGGAGAACGGTCGTTCCTGGTCGCGCTGGTCGTTCATCGGAGCAGGTTCGCCTGCCGCGTTGACCTCGGTGGACGGCGAAGCACAGTGGTGGGGCACCCAGCCCGCGGGCGCCCCGTCAGGCGGTGACCCGCTGGCGGCCCTGGCCGAGTCCTTGAAGATCCTCGCGACCGATCGCTTCCCCGGCCTACCGCCGCTGACCGGTGGTTTCGTGGGTTTCCTCGCCTACGACGCGGTGCGCCGTCTCGAACGCCTCCCCGACACCACAGAGAACGATCTGAAGTTGCCCGAGATGCTGATGCTGCTGGCAACCGACATCGCGGCGGTCGACCACCACGAGGGCACCATCACGCTGATCGCCAACGCAGTCAACTGGGACGGGACCGACGACCGGGCGGAGAACGCCTACGCCGACGCGGTCGCCCGGCTCGACACGATGACCGCGGCGCTCGCCGCGCCTGCGCCGTCGACCGTCTCGACGTACCGCAGTGCCGTCCCCGAGTTCGAGGCCCAGCGCACCCGCGAGGAGTACGGGACGATCGTGACGAGTCTGGTGTCGGAGATCGAGGCGGGCGAGGCGTTCCAGGTGGTGCCCTCGATGCGCTTCGAGATGAAGACCGACGCCGACCCGATCGACGTGTACCGGGTCTTGCGCACGACCAACCCCAGTCCATACATGTACCTGCTCCGGGTTCCCGGTAACGGTGGACCCGACTTCACCATCGTGGGTTCGAGTCCGGAAGCCCTTGTGACCGTCAAGGATTCGGTGGCCACCACCCATCCCATCGCAGGTACCCGCTGGCGGGGCGCCAACGAATCCGAGGACGTCCTGCTCGAGAAAGACCTGCTCGCGGACGAGAAGGAGAACTCCGAGCACCTGATGCTCGTGGATCTCGGGCGCAATGATCTCGGCAGGGTCTGCGAACCGGGCACGGTCGAGGTCCGCGACTATCGGCACATCGAGCGCTACAGCCACGTCATGCATCTGGTGTCGACGGTGACCGGCCATCTCCGGTCCGGCAAGACCGCGCTCGATGCGGTCAACGCCTGCTTCCCGGCAGGCACGCTCACCGGCGCACCCAAGGTACGGGCCATGGAGTTGATCGACGAACACGAGAAGACCAGGCGCGGGCTGTACGGCGGCATCGTGGGTTATCTCGACTTCGCAGGGGACGCCGACACCGCGATCGCGATCCGCACCGCCGTACTCAAGGAGGGTCGTGCTTATGTGCAGGCCGGCGGGGGAGTCGTGGCGGACAGCGAACCCGACTACGAATACAACGAGGCCAGCAACAAGGCCAGCGCCGTGCTGCGGGCCATCGCGGCGGCCGGAACCATGACCAGGGTGAGTGGGTCCGGCGATGAGTGAGCCCACAGACCCGACGCCTGCCGGACCGGACCCGACGCCGGTTCCCGCGTCGACATCGGCAGCCTCCGCCCGGGCCGGCCGGGGCAGACGACTCGGGATCATCGCGTTGTTGCTCGGGCTCGCCGCCGTGGCCTTCTGGAGCGCGTCACGAATGACCTGGGCCGAGCTCATCGGAGCCGACGGTTTGGCCCCGCCCCGCACGTTCACGGTGAAGGGGTCGGACTGGACGCCACTGTTGACACCACTCGCGCTGGTGCTTCTCGCGGGGATCGCGGCAGCGGCGTCGCTGCGTGGGTGGGCGCTGCGGCTGACGGCGATCGTCGTCGCCGCCGTGGCCGTCCTCGGCTTGCTGCCCGCCCTGACCCTGCTGACCGGCGACGATCACACCTCGTACGCCGCCGACGTCATCGATCTACCCAACCGCTACCAGGCTGTTCAGGTCGACACCTCGATCCTGCCCGGGTTGATCGTCTGCCTCGGCACCGCCTTCGCGGTTCTGGGCGCTGTCGTCATGCTGCAGATCGCATCTCGTGATGCTCCGATGTCGTCGAAGTACAAGTCGCCTGCGGCTCGGCGGGCCGAACTCGAGGAGCAGGTCTTCGCCCAGCGGGCAGCCGAGAAGAAGGCCGCGACCACCGCAAGCGCAGACGCAGAGAACGAATCCGGGACGGCAGCGAAGTCGGTGCCCGCGGCCGAGACGGACTCCGGGAACAACGAACGCTTGCTGTGGGATGCACTCGATACCGGCGACGATCCGACCATCGGTCCGGCAGACCGATGAAAAGTGACGGGACTCACGTGGACTGGTGGTACCCCGAATCCGGTCGCGGCGGGGTCGCAGCTACCCTTTGTGTACTGAAAACACGAGCAGCCGTGTCCACGACCAACCAGGGCGCAACCTCGTCAGTCGCGTCAGAAAGGGGTTGATCATGAGCACGCAAACCGTCCTCGACTCAATACTCGCCGGAGTCAAGGCCGATGTGGCTGCCCGCGAATCAGTGATCGACTTCACCGCGATCAAGGCAGCCTCCGCATCAGCACCGGACCCCATCGACGCCGCAGCGGCTCTGCGCGAGCCGGGCATCGGGGTCATCGCAGAGGTGAAGCGGGCGAGCCCCTCCAAAGGCGACCTCGCCGACATCGTCGACCCGGCCGCACTGGCATCGGCCTATGAGGCCGGCGGCGCCCGGATCATCAGCGTCCTGACCGAGGAGCGCCGGTTCCGCGGTTCGCTCGCAGACCTGGACGCGGTACGCGCCGCGGTACAGATCCCGGTCCTTCGCAAAGACTTCATCGTCGGCCCGTACCAGATCCACGAGGCGCGCGCCCACGGTGCAGACGTCATCCTGCTGATCGTCGCGGCACTCGAGCAGAACGTGCTCTCGGCCCTGCTCGATCGCACGGAGTCGCTCGGTATGACGGCGCTTGTCGAGGTGCACACCGAAGAAGAGGCGGACCGTGCCTTGCAGGCGGGTGCGTCGGTCGTGGGTGTCAATGCCCGCAACCTCAAGACCCTCGAGGTCGATCGAGACAGTTTCTCCCGGATCGCTCCCGGACTGCCATCCCAGGTGATCCGGATCGCTGAGTCCGGGGTCCGCGGTACCGCCGATCTGCTGGCCTACGCCGGAGCCGGCGCCGACGCGGTGCTGGTCGGAGAGGGGCTGGTCACTTCTGGTGATCCACGTGCCGCCGTCTCCGAACTGGTGACCGCCGGAACACATCCGTCCTGCCCCAAACCAGTCCGATAGGCCCTGAGTTCTCCTTATGACGTCGTCGTCTTCTGCACCCCTTTCCGATCTACCCTCCGCCAGCGCCGGCCTGGTCAGCCGTACCTCGCTGGAACCCGACCGCGGTGGTCACTTCGGTGTCTACGGTGGACGCCACGTACCCGAGGCCCTGATGGCCGTGATCGAAGAGGTCACCGCCGCGTACGAGAAGGTCCGCTCCGATGATGAGTTCCTCGGCGAACTCGATCGGCTACAGCGCGATTACACCGGCAGGCCGTCACCGTTGTACGAGGCCACCAGACTCTCCGAGCTCGCCGGCGGCGCACGGATCTTCCTCAAGCGAGAAGACCTGAATCACACCGGATCCCACAAGATCAACAACGTGCTCGGGCAGGCGTTGCTCGCGAAGAAGATGGGCAAGAACCGGGTGATCGCGGAGACCGGTGCCGGTCAGCACGGGGTGGCCACGGCGACGGCGTGCGCGATGCTCGGCCAGGAATGCATCATCTACATGGGCCGGGTCGACACCGAACGGCAGGCGCTCAACGTCGCCCGGATGAGGTTGTTGGGCGCGTCGGTCGTATCGGTCGAAACCGGTTCGGCAACCTTGAAAGATGCCATCAACGAGGCGATGCGCGACTGGGTCACCAACGCGCACGACACTTACTACTGCTTCGGCACCGCGGCCGGACCCCATCCGTTCCCGATGATGGTGCGCGACCTGCAACGCGTGGTCGGACTCGAAACCCGTCAGCAGATCCTGCAAGCCGCGGGTCGATTGCCCGACGCGGTCGTCGCCTGTGTCGGCGGCGGTTCCAACGCGATCGGCATCTTCCATCCGTTCCTCGACGACACCGATGTTCGGCTGATCGGCTACGAGGCTGCCGGAGACGGTGTCGAAACCGGCCGACACGCGGCAACCTTCACCGGCGGAACCCCGGGTGCGTTCCAGGGCGCCTACTCGTATCTCCTGCAGGACGAAGACGGACAGACCACCGAATCGCATTCGATCTCCGCCGGCCTGGATTACCCGGGCGTCGGACCCGAGCACGCGTACCTCAAGGACATCGGCAGGGCCGAATACCGGCCGATCACCGACACCGAGGCAATGGACGCGCTGGCACTGCTCAGTCGCAAAGAAGGCATCATCCCGGCCATCGAATCGGCGCACGCCGTCGCCGGCGCCCTCAAACTGGGTCCAGAGCTCGGTGCCGACTCGATCATCGTGGTCAACCTGTCCGGGCGTGGCGACAAGGACGTCGACACCGCCGCCAAATGGTTCGGACTCTTCGAAGTGGATGGTCATGCCTGAATCCCCCTCGGCCGATTCTCGGCTGGGACCGCTGTTCGCTCAATGCCGTGAGGAAAAGCGCAGCGCCCTCATCGGTTACCTGCCGGTCGGCTACCCCGACCTGCCGGGTTCGCTCGACGCGATGCGCACGATGGTCGAGGCCGGCTGCGACATCATCGAGGTCGGCGTTCCGTACTCCGATCCGGTGATGGACGGACCGACCATCCAGGAGGCCGCCGAACAGGCGCTGCGCCAGGGTATCCGTGTCAAAGACGTCTTCAAGGCCGTCGAGGCGATCTCCGAGGCCGGTGGCAGTGCTGTGGTGATGACCTACTGGAACCCGGTGCTGGCGTACGGAATCGATGCGTTCGCCCGCGATCTCGCCGGGGCCGGTGGCCTGGGTCTGATCACCCCCAACCTGATCCCCGAAGAGGCCGACCAGTGGATCGCCGCCTCGCACGAACATGACCTCGACCGGATCTTCCTCGTCGCCCCGTCGTCGACGGAGGAACGGCTCGCGATGACCCTCGAGGCGAGCAGTGGATTCGTCTACGCCGCCTCCACCATGGGTGTCACCGGTGCCCGCGACAGCGTGTCGACGATGGCCCCCGAGCTCTGTGCCCGGGTCCGGCTGCGCTCCGACATCCCGATCGGTGTGGGTCTCGGCGTACGGAACAAGAAGCAGGCCGCGGAGATCGCCGGCTACGCAGACGGCGTGATCGTCGGCTCCGCATTGGTCAGCGCCGTGACCGAGAGTCCTGATGCGCTCCGCGCGCTCACCGCCGAATTGGCAGAGGGTGTCCGGGCCGGCCACACCGAACGTGCCGGGGTTCATTCGTGAGCACCGAGGTGCTGGCCTATATCCCCAGCCCGTCGCAGGGTGTGTGGAACGTAGGCCCGTTTCCACTCCGGGCCTACGCGCTGTGCATCATCGTCGGCATCATCGTTGCCATCTTCTGGGGCAACCGACGCTGGGTGGCCCGCGGTGGACGCGACGGTGAAGTTCTCGACGTTGCGATCTGGGCGGTGCCCTTCGGTCTGATCGGTGGCCGGATCTATCACGTCATGACCGACTGGAACACCTACTTCGGTGACGGACCGAAGAGCCCGATCGACGCCCTCAAGATCTGGGACGGCGGACTCGGGATCTGGGGTGCGGTGGCCTTCGGTGCTCTCGGTGCCTGGATCGGTGCCCGCCGGGCCGGGATCAAACTACCTCCGTTCGGTGACGCCATCGCGCCCGGAATCCTGCTGGCGCAGGCGATCGGCCGACTCGGAAATTACTTCAACCAGGAGCTGTACGGCGATCGCACCGACCTGCCGTGGGGCCTGGAGATCTTCGAGCGCTCCGACTCGTCGGGCTTCACCAGTCCCGGCTTGATCGACGGCAAGTCCACGGGTGTGGTCTACGCGGTCGTCCAACCGACCTTTCTGTATGAGCTGCTGTGGAACGTGCTGGTGGTGCTGGCGCTCGTCTTCATCGATCGTCGGTTCCGGATCGGGCACGGGCGGTTGTTCGCCCTCTACGTGGCCGGGTATTGCCTCGGGCGGTTCGTCATCGAGACGCTGCGCACAGACACCGCGACCCTGCTCTGGGGCATCCGTATCAATCTGTTCACCGCGGCCATCGTGTTCGCGTGTGCCGCCATCTATGTGGTGATCGCCCCCAAGGGCCGCGAGACCCCGGCCGAGATCTATCACCCGGGCAGTGGGCCGGACCCCGAGCTCAGCGAGGACCCGGTGGCCGGTTTCGTCGAGGACGACGCACCCGTCGAGGCGAAGACCACGTCTGGTGGGACCGCAACCAAAACTGCTGAAACCACGACCAAGGCGGCTGAGACCAAGGCCGAGACGGCCGATACCAAGGCCGAGGTCGCTGCGACACCCGCCGCCGAGGCGAAGGCAGCGGAGCCGAAGCCTGCCGAGGCAACGTCAGCAGCGACTGAACCGGCCGATGTCGCAGCGGCGACTGAAGCGACCCCGGTCGCACCGGTGCCCACGCCGACCGACACCGAGGAAGCCGAGACCGAGGCCCCGACCGACTCGAAACTGGACTCTGCGGCCAAGCCGTATCGGAAGGCCAAGCCCGACACCGCAACCGGTGGAGACGACCAGACTGTTTAGGGTCTGCTCACCCTTTATTTGCCTGATATCATGGGCAGTTGCACCACCGCGAGTTCCGCAGGTGCGCATATTTCACCCCACGGGCCAGTGACGTCCTGAGGATTACTGGCTGGTTCCTCGCGTGATCGAGGGCCTAGGCGTGGAGGTCGGATTTGCTGTTCTCTCAGCTCCCGGAAGCCCAGGGTCTGTACGACCCGGACATGGAAGTCGATTCGTGCGGTGTCGCGATGGTCGCGGACATCCACGGCCGGCGCAGTCACGAGATCGTCGCCGACGGGTTGCTGGCCCTCGAGAATCTCGATCACCGCGGCGCCGCCGGAGCCGAGACCAACAGCGGCGACGGCGCGGGCATCCTCATGCAGGTCCCGCACGCGTTCTTGCGCGAGGTCGTCGACTTCGATCTGCCTGCCGCAAATCTGAATGGTGAGAACACCTTCGCCGTCGGCAACTGCTTCCTGCCCGCAGATCCGGCGACCAGGTCACGAGCGGTCGCCCGGGTCGAGGAGATCGCGGCGGAGGAGAACATCACCATCCTCGGGTGGCGCGAACTGCCGGTCGAGGTGGATGCCGCCGACATCGGTCACACCGCCCGGGGTTGCATGCCGTACATGGCTCAGCTGTTCGTCAGCGGACCACTGAACGCCGACGGCACGGCACCCTCAGGATTGGATCTCGACCGCCTGGTCTATCCGCTGCGCAAGCGTTCCGAACGCGTCACCCCGGAGTTGGAGGCCGACGGCAGCGGTCTGTATTTTGCCTCGCTGTCGAGCCGGACGATCGTCTACAAGGGCATGCTCACCACGATGCAGCTGCCGCTGTTCTACACCGATCTGCGCGACAAACGCACTGAGAGCGCGATCGCGATCGTTCACTCACGCTTCTCCACCAACACCTTCCCGTCCTGGCCGCTGGCCCATCCGTTCCGGTTTGTCGCCCACAACGGCGAGATCAACACGGTCCGCGGTAACCGGAACCGCATGCGTGCCCGCGAGGCGCTGCTCGAGACCGACCTGATCCCCGGCGATCTCACCCGGTTGTTCCCCATCTGCACCCCCGAAGCGTCCGACTCCGCGTCCCTCGACGAGGTCCTCGAACTGCTGCACCTCGGTGGTCGCAGCGTCCCGCACTGCGTGATGATGATGGTCCCCGAGGCCTGGGAAAACGTCCCCGACATGGATCCACGCCGCCGGGCCTTTCTGCAGTTCCATTCGTCGTTGATGGAGGCGTGGGACGGACCGGCATGTGTGACCTTCACCGACGGCACGCTCGTCGGGGCCGTTCTCGACCGCAACGGCCTGCGCCCCGGGCGCTGGTGGCAGACCCGAGACGGCAAGGTGGTGCTCGCGTCCGAAGCGGGCGTGCTCGACATCAAGAGCGAAGACATCGTCGCGAAGGGCCGGCTGGAACCCGGGAAGATGTTCCTGATCGACACCGCTGCCGGACGCCGGATTCCCGATGCCGAGATCAAGGGCCAGTTGATCAACGAGCGACCTTACGAGGAGTGGCTGCACGCCGGCTTGCTCGAACTGGCCCGGCTGCCGCAACGGCCGCGGTTCATCCCGACCCACGACTCGGTGGTGCGGCGGCAGGTCTCGTTCGGGTACACCGAGGAAGACCTGCGGGTGCTGATCGCGCCGATGGCCGCGTCGGGATACGAGGCTCTCGGTTCCATGGGCACCGACACCCCTATCGCTGTGCTCTCTCAGCGTTCGAGGTTGCTCTACGACTACTTCGTCGAATTGTTCGCGCAGGTGACCAACCCGCCGCTCGACGCGATCCGGGAAGAGATCGTCACCTCGATGGCCCGCGTGATGGGCCCCGAACAGAACCTGCTGGAGCCGACCGCGGCGTCGTGTCGGCAGATCCTGCTCCCGTGGCCGGTCCTGGACAATGACGAACTCGCCAAGATCGTGCACATCAACGACGAGGGCAACCACCGTGGTCTGTCCGCGAAGGTGCTGCGGGCGCACTACCCGGTCGCCGAGGGCGGACCGGGACTCGAACGCGCGCTGGCGGACCTGCGGACGCGGGCCAGCGAGGCCATCGCGAGTGGCTTCCACACGCTGGTCATCAGCGACCGGGAAACCGACCGCGACAACGCGCCCATCCCGTCGCTGTTGGCCACCTCGGCCGTGCACCACCACCTGGTGCGGACGAAAGAGCGCACCCGGGTGGCGCTCGTCGTCGAGAGCGCCGACGCGCGGGAGGTCCACCATGTGGCCCTGCTGATCGGTTTCGGCGCGGCAGCGGTGAACCCCTACCTGGCGTTCGAGACCATCGAGGATCTCGTCCGGGAGGGTGAACTCACCGGTGTGGCGGCGTCGAAGGCGGTGCGGAACTACTTGCAGGGCCTGGGTAAAGGTGTGCTCAAGGTGATGAGCAAGATGGGTATCTCGACTGTCGGGTCGTACACCGCGGCACAGTGTTTCGAGGCTGTCGGCCTCTCGGGTGATCTCGTCCGCGAGTACTTCACCCGCACCGTGTCGCGGATCGGTGGCGTGGGCCTGGACGAGATCGCAGAAGAGGTACGCCTGCGCCACCATCGGGCGTACCCGCCGAACCCCACCGAGCAGGTCTATCGGCGCCTCGAGATCGGCGGCGAATACCAGTACCGGCGTGAGGGCGAACTCCACCTGTTCAGCCCCGAGACGGTCTTCCTCCTACAGCACGCCTCGAAGTCGGGAAAGACCGACGTGTACCGCAAGTACACCGATGAGGTGAACCGGCTCTCGCGCGAAGGCGGAACGTTACGCGGATTGTTCGAATTCGATACGCAGGGAAGAGAACCCGTACCCCTCGAAGAGGTTGAGTCGGTCGAATCGATCATGAAGCGGTTCAACACCGGTGCGATGAGTTACGGCTCGATCTCTGCGGAAGCCCACGAGACGATCGCGATCGCGATGAATACCATCGGTGGCCGGTCGAACTCGGGGGAGGGAGGCGAGGACACTGACCGGCTGTACGACCCGATGCGGCGCAGCGCGGTCAAGCAGGTCGCCTCCGGCCGCTTCGGTGTCACCAGTGATTACCTCATCAACGGGACAGACATCCAGATCAAGATGGCCCAGGGCGCCAAACCTGGTGAAGGCGGCCAACTCCCGGCGTACAAGGTGTATCCGTGGATCGCCAAGACCCGGCACTCCACGCCCGGAGTGGCCCTGATCTCGCCGCCGCCGCATCACGACATCTACTCCATCGAGGATCTGGCCCAGTTGATCCACGACCTCAAGAACGCCAACTCGCAGGCGCGGATCCACGTGAAGCTGGTCAGCGCGATGGGCGTGGGCACAGTGGCGACAGGGGTGTCGAAGGCGCATGCCGACGTGGTGCTCATCTCCGGGCACGACGGTGGCACCGGTGCGTCGCCGCTGACCTCGCTCAAGCACGCCGGAACCCCGTGGGAGATCGGGCTGGCCGACGCGCAACAGACGTTGATGCTCAACGGGTTACGCGATCGCATCACGGTGCAGTGCGACGGCGCGTTGCGC
Organism: Williamsia sp. 1135; assembly: GCF_002095395.1. GTDB lineage: Bacteria > Actinomycetota > Actinomycetes > Mycobacteriales > Mycobacteriaceae > Williamsia. Next base: position 50,689 of record NZ_MJEI01000091.1, on the reverse strand, counting down.
ACCGGACGTGACGTGATGGTGGCAGCGCTCCTCGGTGCGGAGGAGTACGGCTTCTCCACCGCTCCGCTGATCGTCGCCGGGTGCATCATGATGCGCGTCTGCCACCTCGACACCTGCCCGGTCGGCGTCGCGACCCAGAATCCGAAGTTGCGGGCGCGGTTCACGGGCCAGGCCGAGCACATCGTGAACTTCTTCAAGTTCATCGCCGAAGACGTCCGGGAGCATCTGGCGATGCTCGGCTTCCGCACCTTGGACGAGGCGATCGGGCGCTCGGACGCGCTGCACACGGCGCCCGGGGTGGCGCATTGGAAGTCGAAGGGACTCGACCTGTCGCCGATCTTCCGGATGCCGGTGAACGATTCGCCGCGTCGCCGGATGCGCGGACAGGATCACGCCCTGGACAAGGCGCTCGATCAGACCCTGATCCAGCTGTCGGAGGGCGCACTCGAAGACGCGCACCCGGTGCACCTCGATCTCCCCGTGCGCAACGTCAATCGCACGGTGGGGACTCTGCTCGGCTCCGAGGTCACCCGTAGGTATGGTTCCGACGGACTGGCCGAGGACACGATCACTGTCTCGCTGACCGGTTCTGCGGGCCAGTCCCTCGGTGCGTTCCTGCCGCCCGGGGTCACGCTGTCGCTCACCGGTGACGCCAACGACTACGTCGGCAAGGGGCTGTGCGGCGGCAAGATCGTGGTCAAGCCGCACAGCGACGCAACGTTTGTCGCCGAGGATCAAGTGATCGCCGGCAACACCATCCTCTACGGCGCCACCAGCGGACAGGTGTATCTCCGGGGCCGGGTGGGGGAGCGATTCTCCGTCCGCAACTCGGGTGCCATTGCGGTGGTCGAAGGTGTCGGCGACCACGCGTGCGAGTACATGACCGGTGGGCGCGTGATCATCCTCGGGCCGACGGGACGCAATCTCGCTGCGGGAATGTCCGGTGGGATCGCGTTCGTCTACCACCTGGATTCGTCGAAGGTGAATCAGGCGATGGTGGATCTGCAGAACCCCGACCCCGACGACCTGCTCTTCCTCCACGATCAGGTGAGCCGGCATGTCGAGCTGACGGGTTCGGCGGTCGGGGCCTCGATGCTGGCCGACTGGCCCCGGCGCAGCCGGAAGTTCACCAAGGTGATGCCCACCGATTATCAGCGCGTGCTCGACGCCGCGCGCATGGCGGAAGCGGAAGGACGAGACGTGGATTCAGCGATCATGGAGGCGGCTCGTGGCTGACCCGCGCGGATTTCTCGAAGTCGGCAAGGCCGAAGCGGTCACCCGGCCGGTGTACGAGCGGGTCAACGATTGGCGGGATGTGTACGCCGACAACGACCCCCTCAAGGAGAACGAGAACGTTGCCGAACAGGCGCGCCGTTGCATGGACTGCGGGATCCCGTTCTGCCACTCGGGCACGGCGGGTTGTCCGCTCGGGAACCTGATCCCGGAATGGAATGATCTGGTGCGCCGTGGCCGGTGGGACGCCGCCAGCGATCGCCTGCATGCCACGAACAACTTCCCGGAGTTCACCGGGAAGATCTGTCCGGCCCCGTGCGAGTCCGCGTGCGTGCTGTCGATCTCGCAGGCGACCACCGGCGGCAGTGTCACCATCAAGCGCATCGAGAAGACGATCGCGGAGGAAGCTTGGCGCGAGGGTCTCGTCGGTCCGCAGACATCGATGACCCATTCGGGGAAGACCGTCGCGGTCGTCGGTTCCGGTCCGGCCGGGCTCGCCGCCGCACAGCAACTCACCCGCGCCGGCCACACCGTGACCGTCTTCGAGCGTGACGACCGACTCGGCGGCTTGCTGCGATACGGCATCCCCGAATACAAGCTGCAGAAATCAGACGTCGATCGTCGGCTGGGGCAGATGCGGGCCGAGGGCACCGAGTTCGTCACCGGCTGCAACGTGGGCGTCGATCTGACCGTCGACGAACTCCGAGAGCGATTCGACGCGGTCGTGCTCGCAGTGGGAGCCCTGGCGGCCCGGGACAACACCGGGGTGCCCGGGAGAGACCTGAACGGCGTTCATCTGGCCATGGAGCATCTGGTGCCCGCCAACCGGGAGTGCGAGGGCGATGGACCGTCACCGATCTCCGCGCAGGGCAAACACGTCGTGATCATCGGGGGCGGTGACACCGGTGCAGACTGCCTCGGCACCGCGCACCGGCAGGGCGCGGCGTCGGTCACCCAACTCGACTACAACCCGGAGCTGCCATCGGACCGAGACGACGACCGATCGCCGTGGCCGACCTGGCCGCTCATCCTGCGCAGTTCGTCCGCGCACGCCGAGGGCGGCGCCCGTCGGTACGAGGTCGCGGTGCAGCGGTTCGTCGGCGACGACGACGGCAACGTCATCGCGATGGTCCTGGCCGAGGTGACGGTCCAGCGTGACGACGACGGGAACCGTACCGTCGTCCCCATCGGCGACGAGTTCGAATTACCCTGTGAGTTGGCACTATTCGCGATCGGTTTCGAAGGAGTCGAGCGCACCGAACTGCTGTCCGAGCTCGATTTGGCCCCGAATCGTCGCGGCGCACTCGCCTGTGGCAGCGACTGGCAGACCGACGCTCCCGGCGTCTTCGTGTGTGGCGACGCGCACCGCGGGGCCTCGCTGGTCGTCTGGGCGATCGCAGAGGGACGTGCCGCCGCACGAGGAGTGGACGAGTTCCTGATGGGCGAATCGGACCTGCCCTCACCGATGCACCCGGCGGCGCTACCGCTGTCGGTCCGCTGAAGCGCATTTCTGCAGGGACCGCCATCTTCTTAACACAGCGAATTATGGGTGACGTCTTGGCTACTTACGTGGAGAGGATCGCCTGTGCGGACTAGGCTCGGCGAGGTGAATCGACGTACCAAAATTGTGTGCACCCTCGGACCGGCCACCGCGACCGACGATCGGGTGCGTGAACTGGTCGAGAGTGGAATGGACGTGGCGCGGCTGAACTTCAGCCACGGCAAACACCAAGACCACAAGGAGATGTACGACCGGGTCAGGAAAGCGTCCGACGTGACGGGACACGCGGTCGGCATCCTCGCCGACCTGCAGGGCCCGAAGATCCGACTCGGGACCTTTGCCGACGGCCCAGTTCAGTGGACCGCAGGCGACGAGGTCAGGATCACCGTCGAGGACTGCGCAGGCACCGCCACCCGCGTCTCCACCACCTACAAAGAACTGGCCAATGACGCACAGCCCGGTGACCGGCTGCTCGTCGACGACGGCAAGGTCGGGCTGACTGTCGTCGAGGTCGACAAGAACGACGTGATCTGCACCGTCACCGAAGGCGGCCCGGTCAGCAACAACAAGGGTGTCTCCCTGCCCGGCATGAACGTCTCGGTGCCTGCCATGTCGGAGAAGGACATCGCCGACCTCGAGTTCGCGCTTGCCCTCGGTGTCGACCTGATCGCGCTGTCGTTCGTCCGTTCACCCGCGGACATCGAACTGGTCCACGAGATCATGGATCGGGTCGGCCGCCGCGTTCCGGTCATCGCCAAGCTGGAGAAGCCAGAGGCCATCGACAACCTGGAAGCGGTCGTCCTGGCCTTCGACGCCGTCATGGTCGCCCGCGGCGATCTCGGTGTCGAGTTGCCCCTCGAAGAAGTCCCGCTCGTCCAGAAGCGCGCCATCCAGATGGCTCGGGAAAACGCCAAGCCGGTCATCGTCGCCACGCAGATGCTCGAGTCGATGATCGAGAACTCGCGACCCACCCGCGCCGAGGCCTCTGACGTCGCCAATGCCGTTCTCGACGGTGCCGACGCCGTCATGCTCTCCGGAGAGACCTCGGTCGGCAAGTACGTCATGGAGACCGTGCAGACCATGGCCCGGATCGTGAAGGCCGTCGAGAACGGGACCCGCGACGTGCCGCCGCTCAGTCACGTCCCGCGCACCAAGCGCGGAATCATCTCCTACGCTGCTCGCGACATCGGCGAGCGTCTCGACGCGAAGGCCCTGGTGGCGTTCACCCAGTCCGGAGACACCGTGCGCCGCCTGGCCCGTCTCCACACGCGGCTGCCGCTGCTGGCATTCACGCCGCTGCCGGAGGTACGCAGTCAGCTCGCCATGAGCTGGGGAACAGAGACCTTCATCGTCCCGCGCGTCGAATCCACCGACGAGATGATCAAGCAGGTCGACGCCTCGCTCCTCGAGATCGGCCGCCTCAAGGTCGGCGACCAGGTCGTCATCGTCGCCGGTGCACCTCCCGGAACCGTCGGCACGACGAACCTGATCCATGTTCACAGGATCGGTGAGGACGACCACTGATTTGGCGGGCTGGCGCCCGCGTGCAGGCAGCCCTGAAGTCGCGTGCTCTTCCCTCGTCGGCTCAGTCGCTTCGCTCCCTCGCTCCTCAGTCCAGAGCACGCGGGGGCTGCCTGCGCTCCTCACCTCGCTAGCGCTCGCTCGTCGGCAGTCCAGAACCACCGCGGCCACACCTCCCAGGTCTTCGCATCGCTGCGCTCGCTCAGACCTCCGTCGAGCGGGCCGATAACGCCGACCGGGCCGATAACGCCGTCGAGTGGGCCGAAACAGCCGTCGAGCGGGCCTCTGCGCGCGTTGATCGTGCCTGTGCACGGCCAGAACGGCCCGGTCGGCGTTCGGTAGGGCCCGGTCGGCGTTTGGTAGGGCCCGCTCGGCGTCCGGAGCGGCTCAGCCTCGCAGCGGTGGCGTCCTCTAGAGTCTTGCTGTGACTGAAGCCCCCGGTACGACGTCTGATCTGAGCAAGCTGCTCGCAATCTTCGATCTCGAGCAGCCCGAACCCGACCTCTTCATCGGGCTGCACCCGACGGAGGTCGGGGCCCGCACCTTCGGCGGGCAACTGTTGAGCCAGGGAGTGGTGGCTGCCGGGCGCAGTGTGCCCCGCCCTACTCCCGTACACGCGCTCAACGCGCACTTCATCCGCGGCGGCGACGTCACCAAACCGATCGAGTACCACGTCACCCGGCTCCGCGATGGCAAGCCGTTCGCCAATCGTCTCGTGACCGCCATGCAGGACGGCGAAGACATCTTCTCCATGCTCGTCGCGTTCCAGGACAACAAGGCAGGCCTGGAGCATTCGGTGCAGAGTCCTGACGTTGCCTACCCCGAAGATCTGCCACCACTCGGTGAGCACTTCAAGGGCTTCGAGGATCGCATCGCACTGTTCGTGAATGCCATGCACCCGATCGACATCCGATTCGCCAACGATCCCACGTGGAAAGCGCGCGAATCGGGGGAGCGGCTCGAGCACAACAGGGTCTGGATGCGGACCGATGGTCAGATGCCCGACGACCCGCTGCTCCACATCGCTGCCCTCTGCTACGCCTCCGACACCACCGTTCTCGACTCGATCATCACAACGCACGGCTTGTCCTGGGGTATCGACCGCTTGTTCGCCGCGACCGTGAACCACTCGATGTGGTTTCACCGCGACTTCAGATTCGACGAATGGTTGCTGTACGCGACGGAGTCACCCGTCGCTGCGGGGTCGCGGGGCCTGGGCACCGGTCGGTTCTTCACCCGTGACGGTCTGCTGGCCACAACAGTCGTGCAAGAAGCGCTGATCAAATACTTCCCGCCGAAGAACTGACCCGATAGGGCAGACTCAAACCATGCAGCCCGTCCAGCAGACGCCGCAATACTGGCTGAATCCCGGCCCCGATCTGCCCCCACGGACATGGCAACGCCGGACCCGCAAGCCGATCATCGTGATCAGCTCGATCGCTGCGACGATCCTCGCGGTGATCGCGATCGGTGCCCTGGCCCTCGGTGTGCAAGAACGCGACTTCACCGCCGACGGCTCCGTGGTTCTCACCGATCAGCAGTACGAGGTGTCCGCCACCGACATCTGCGGCGGCACCGGCGAATTCGAGGATGTGAGACAAGGCACCCGGGTGCGGGTGCTCGATGAGGACTTGTCGATCCTCGGACAGTCCGAGTTGTCTGCACCTGAACTGTCCGACAACCGATGCTTCCTGCCGTTCTCGATATCAGGGATTCCCGAGGGTCGGGCCGAGTACTTGGTCGAAATCGGCACAACCCTGCGCTACGAAGCCACTGAGTCCACATTGGCGGGCGGGATCACGATCGAACCCTGAAGCCCCGGATCAGATTTCGCGATCCCGGAACACCGGTGTCGAGCGAGTCATGCCCGCCTTGCGCGCGATCGCGTGGTTCTTGGTTCGCAGCAGTCGGAGCTGCAGAACCTGCTCGACGGGGAACGAGAATCGCGGGGACCGCGACCAGGTCTTCTCGAACAGCTTCTTGGTCGACGCCACCGAGTCCGGTGAGCGGGCGGCGATCTTCTCGATCAACGCCAGTGCTTCGGCGTGCGGGTCGTCGGCGACACCGGTCACCACACCGATCTCCTTGGCGTAGTCGGCCGAGAACATCTCCCCGGTCATGGTCAGACGCTTCGCGGTGTCGATCCCGGTGAGCTGAGACAGCGCCGCCGACGCCGACATGTCAGGGATCAGACCCCACTTGGCTTCGAGGATGGAGAAGTCGGCGTCGGGGGTGGCGAACCGGAAGTCGGCACCGAGGGCGATCTGCAGGCCGCCGCCGTAGCAATGGCCGTGGACTACAGCGATCACCGGCACGGGCACCCGGCGCCAGTGCCAGGCCGGATTCTGGAAACCGTTGGAGCCCTGCAGCAGATTCGGCACGAACGTACGCAGGACGCTCTTCTGCTTTCCTGCGAGACTGCCGACATCAAGCCCGGCGCTGAAGGATTTGCCGGCACCACTGATGATCACCGCGCGCAACGTACGGTCTTTCGCAGCCTGTTGTGCGGCCCGGGTGAGCCCGGCGAGCAGGGGCAGGGTGAGGGCATTGTGCTTGTCGGGCCGATTGAGCTGGACATGTGCGATCGGTCCGGCGGCCGTGTGCTCCACGCAGTACGTCACGGAGTCGTCGGCGGCCGGGCTGCCGTGCGGATCGGCGGCGAGCGTCAGCGGTGCAGGTGCGGATACGCCATCGGTCGCTGGCATGTTGGGGCTCCTTCAGGTGGGAATCTTCGGTCCTACGGTACGCGGGCCGGCGCCGTATTGATCCGCGGCAGGCACCGATTCTGTTATCTTCAGATCACACCTGTGGTCAGAAATGGGCCGGGAAAGCTGTGGGCCCAGAAGTTGCTGTCGCACAGCCAGTTTGATCCGCCCCCGAGTAATCGATGGAGAAGTCCGATGTCAGTCGTTGCCGAGATCGCCTTTCCGCACGCATCCGGAGTCGGGGTGCGCACGCTGCCCGAAGGTTTTACGCACACCGCCCGCATGCGTCCTGACGCTGTCGCGTTGCGCACGTCGGGAGGTACGGTCGAGATCACCTGGGCCGAGTATGCGCGGCGGGTCGAGCGCATCGCTGCCGGGCTGTCGGCGTTGGGCGTTCGCCGCGGCGAACCGGTGGCACTGATGCTCAGCAACCGTCCGGAGTTCCACCTGGTCGACACCGCACTCCTGCATCTGGGTGCCATTCCGTTCTCCATCTACAACACGAGTGCCCCCGAGCAGATCGACTACTTGTTCACCGACGCGGGCAACTCGGTGGTCATCACCGAGCAGGCCTTCGTGGCGGCGATCGAAGGTGCCGGGACGGCGATCGATCACGTGGTCAGTGTGGACAGCGGCGGCACCATCACGCTCGCGGAGGTCGAGGACACCGACCTCGGCGACTTCGATCTGCAGGCAGCGGCCGACGCGGTCCAGCCTTCCGATATCGCGACCCTGATCTACACCTCGGGCACCACGGGCCCGCCGAAAGGTGTCGAGATCACCCACGCGAACATCGTTGCCGAGTTGTCTGCGCTGGCAGAGCACCTGACCATCGGTTTCGACGATCGCATCATCTCGTATCTGCCCGCGGCGCACATCGCCGATCGGGTGTCCGCGCACGCGGCGAGCCTGGTGCGCGGCATCCAGATCACGTCGGTATCGGACCCTCGCGAGATCGCCGCCGCGCTCGCCGAGGTGCATCCGTCTGTGTTCTTCGGGGTGCCCCGGGTCTGGCAGAAGATCAAGGCGGGGATCGAAGGAAAACTCGAGGCGGAAACCAATCCGGTGAAGTCGAAGCTGGCGGCGTGGGCCCTCGGTGTCGGATCCGCGGCGGCTCGCGCCGACCTCGCGGGCACGAGCCGCGGCCGCATCCTCGACGTCCAGTACAAGATTGCCGACAAGTTGATCCTCTCCGCCGTGCGCAGCGCTCTCGGTCTGGACAACATCAGCTTGGCGGCCTCGGGAGCGGCGTCGATCCCCGCGGAGGTCCTCGAGTTCTTCGCCGGTCTCGGTATCCCGGTCGTAGAGGTGTGGGGCATGTCCGAGACCACAGCGGTCTCGACCATGACCACCGCCGACGATCTCAAGATCGGTACCGTCGGCAAACCCCTGACCGGGGTCGAGATCAAACTCGCCGACGACGGGGAGTTACTGGTACGTGGCCCGATGGTCATGCGTGGTTACCGCAACCAGCCGGAGAAGACCGCGGACACGATCGACTCCGACGGCTGGCTGGCCAGTGGTGACATCGCCACCGTCGACGACGACGGCAACTACAAGATCGTCGATCGCAAGAAAGAACTACTGATCAACGAGTCGGGGAAGAACCTGTCGCCGACCAATATCGAGAACGCACTCAAGGCGGCGTCGTCGTTGATCAGCCAGGTCGTCGCCCTCGGCGACGGTAAGCCGTACGTGGCAGCGCTTGTGGTCCTGGACCCCGATGTGGCTGCGGCGCGTGCCGGCGCTCTCGGTCTCGACGCTGCCGATCTCGCCTCGCTCGCCGAGCACCCCGACATCCGGGGGGAGGTCCGGGCCGCGGTCACGACGGGCAACGGCAAGTTGTCGCGCGTGGAGCAGATCAAGCGGTTCGTGATCCTGCCCCAGGCGTGGGAGCCGGGAGGGGAAGAACTCACGCCGACCATGAAACTGCGGCGCAAACCGATCTCCACGAAGTACGCAGAGCTGATCGTCGACCTCTATGCGACCGATACCGGTGGCGCGGTGATCGACCTACGGTGAGTCGGCCTCGCGTTCGGCTCTGCGCTGGTCGAGGACGAAGAACACAAGGGTGACGGCAAGGAAGCCGGCGGCCAGCCACACTGCGTGGGCGTCGAACAATTGCGTCGCTACGGCGCCGATGAGCGCACCCGCGGCGAAGGTCCCGGCGACTCTGGCGTAGGTCGAAAAGGCCGACAGAGCTTCCGTGCGCTTGTCGACCGAAGCGGCGTAGCCGTACTCGATCATGTGCATCAGATTGCCGGTCGTCGCGACGGCGAAGTAGCCGAGTTCACCGATGCTGCGAAACATCGTGATCGTCATGGCCGTGCAGAAGGCGATGGGCACGGTCACGTAGGTGTGGGGGACCGAGGTCGGCACAAACCCCACGACCGCCAGCACCCCGACCTGAAGCGCGATCGTCCACCGAATCGGATGGTTCAGCAGATGATCGACCCTGCCGGATTTGATGTGTACGGCCAAGGTCACGCCGAGCAGAAACGCCAGGATCGGCCACAGATGTAGCAGTGCCGCAGACCAGTGGCGGTCGGACAGCCCGATTCCCATCAGGATCACATTGGCGGTCTGGACGTTGGCGAACACCCCTCCGCGGACGAGGAACGTGTACGAGTCGAGGAAGCCGCTGGCCAAGGTGATGAGCAGGGCGAACCGTAGTGTCGAGCTCGTACTCTGCACGGGGCCACTTTCGGTGGAAATTATTGGTCTGAAAGATATCAGGATCCACCGAACAACCCCGGCGAATCTGCTCCGCGAGGGGTGTCCTCGGGGATAGGTTCTCGAGTACAGGCATGTCCGATTTCAACGTTGCTCGCGGCGTGCCGCATCGAGACTTGTCGCCATCATCTGTCAGGAGTTCACCGATGAACCCGAATACCGCAGACACCGTCTTTCACCACGCTTCCGGAGCGGCGGTCCACACCACGGCAGAAGCGTTTCAGCACACCGCAAAGATGCATCCGGACCGCGTCGCGTTGCGTACCCCTGGGGTATTCAGGAGATCACGTGGCGTGAGTACGCCACGCGAGTGGAATCGATCGCGCTGGGGCTGGTGACCCTCGGTGTGAAACGCGGCGACACCGTCGGCCTGATGTTGACGAATCGGCCCGAGTTCCACCTCGTGGACACCGCGATCGTGCATCTCGGTGCCATCCCGTTCTCCGTGTACAACACCAGTGCACCGGAGCAGCTCGCATATCTCTTCGGTGACGCCGCCAACCGGGTCGTCGTGACCGAGCAGGTCTTCATGCCCGCGATCCGGGAATCCGGTGCCGCCCTCGAGCACATCATCACCGTCGACGGTCCCGCCGAGGGCGCCATCGAACTGCGCGACGTCGAGGCCGATCCGGACACCGAGTTCGACTTTCAGGCCTCCTGGCGGGCGGTGGAACCCGACGACCTCGTCACGTTGATCTACACATCCGGGACGACCGGGCCGCCGAAGGGGGTGGAGATCACCCACCGCAACGTGATCGCGGCCGCCGAGTCGGTGTCCGCCGAACTCGACACCGGCTTCGACGATCGGATCATCTCGTACCTACCTGCCGCACACATCGCGGATCGGGTTTCCTCGCACAGTGCAAATCAGTTGCGGGGCATACAGATCACGTCGGTTTCCGATCCTCGCGAGTTTGCCGCGGCCCTCCCTGATGTGCGGCCGACGGTGTTCTTCGGCGTTCCCAGGGTCTGGCAGAAGATCAAGGCCGGCATCGAGGCGAAGGTAGGAGAGGAGACAAGCCCGGTCAAGTCGAAGCTCGCCGCATGGGCGCTCGACGTGGCCGCGCGTGCTGCCAGGGCAGACCTGTCGGGTCGACCACGGGGCCGGGCTCTACAGGTGCAGTATCAGTTGGCGGACTCGCTCGTGCTGTCGAAGGTGCGCGCCGCGCTGGGACTCGACGAGCTGAAGTTGGCGATCTCGGGCGCTGCGTCGATTCCGGCGGAGGTCATCGAGTTCTTTGTGGGACTGGGCATTCCGGTCATCGAGGTGTGGGGTCTGAGTGAGACCACGGGCGCGGCGACGAAGACCACCGTGGACAATCTGAAGGTGGGCACCGTCGGCAAACCCGTAGAGGGTGTCGAGATCAAGCTGGCCGAGGATGGGGAAGTGCTCGTGCGGGCGCCGATCATCATGCGCGGATACCGCAACAAACCGGACAAGACCTCGGAGGCGATCGACTCCGACGGCTGGTTCGCGACGGGCGATGTCGGCACCATCGATGCCGAGGGCAATCTGACGATCGTTGATCGGAAGAAGGAGCTGATCATCAACGAGTCGGGAAAGAACATGGCTCCGAGCACCATCGAGAACGCGATGAAGGCGAACTCGTCGCTGGTCAGTCAGGTGGTGGCGATCGGCGACGACAAGCCGTACATCACCGCGCTGATCGTGCTCGATCCCGATGTCGCCGCGCTTCGCGCCAAGATGCTTGGTATCCCGGAGGCCCAGATCGCCGACCTTGCACGCAATCCGGCGATCGTCGAGGAGGTGACGTTGTCGGTGAAGGCGGGCAACACGAAGCTGTCCCGGGTCGAGCAGGTCAAGCGATTCGTCATCGTTCCGTCGGCGTGGGATCCAGGAGGAGTCGAGTTGACCCCGACGATGAAGCTGCGGCGCAAGCCGATCGCGAGCAAGTACGAGCAGACCATTGTCGATCTGTATTCATCGCCTGCAGGCCCTGGTGTCGTCGACCTCGCAGAATGACCGCCCGGCAGGCGACGTCGGGCCGGCACGGGAGATGATGGCAGGGTGATTGAAGCACTGGTTTTCGACATGGATGGCGTGCTGGTCGACTCGGAGCCGATCTGGGAGGAGGTGCGCCGCGGCGTCGTTGCCGAATACGGCGGCACGTGGCTCCCCGAGGCACAGACGGCGCTGATGGGGATGAGCACCCCCGAGTGGGCGGCCTATCTGAGTGCAGACCTCGGCGTCGGCAAGGCGCCGGCGGAGGTCGCGACCATCGTGATCGATCACATGGTGGCCCGTTACGAAGAACACCTGCCGGTGCTACCGGGTGCGGATGAAGCCGTTCGTCGCTGTGCAGCGCGCTGGCCACTCGGCCTGGCCAGTTCGTCGCCGCGCAGACTCATCGACGCGGTACTCGAAACAGCAGGCTGGACCGACTTGTTCGAGGTCACCGTCTCGACCGAAGAACTCGACCGTGGCAAGCCCGCACCGGACGTGTACCTGCACGCCGTACGGGAGCTGGGCCGAGAACCCGCCGCATGCGCGGCCATCGAGGATTCGTCGAACGGCATGCGATCGGCGACGGCGGCAGGTTTGATTCTGATCGCGGCGCCGCGGCCGGACTATCCGCCTGCCGATGATGCTCTCGCGAAGGCGGCCCTCGTGATCGACGGAATCGACGCGCTGACAACGGACGCGGTCGAGTCGCTGGGCACAGATCAGGCGAGCACGCGGTAGGTGACAGTGGCGGTCCGACCGGGCTGACCGTCGTCGACGGATACGAGATCGGCGAAGTCCTCGCCCCGTTCGTCGGCCGCGTCGGCCGCGACGTTCTCGAAGTAGAACAGCCGCTCGTGCTCGGAACGCCACAGATCCCCTGTCTGCGGCACCTGGTGAACGATCGTCCGGTCACGCATTGATCGCCGGTCCTTTCCCTTGCAGTGTTCCGCCGACCGGCAGCGACGCCATGGTTCGGCTGCGGTGCGTTTCGAGGTGTTCGGCGATCCGCGCTGCGGCGTGCACCCGGGCGCCCTCGAAGGTGAGTGGGTCGTGCCCCGAGAGGTCTGCGACCTTGAGCAATCGGTAGGAGATCGTGTTGCGGTGCAGATGCAGGGCTCGTGCGGCCGCCTGCGCATTGCAGGAATGGTCGAGAAATGTCCACAACGTCGCTCGCAGCAGGTCGTGTCCGTCGAGGACCGCAGAGATCTGGCGGTACCGAGTGTGTACCTCTGCGGCAGCGGTCGCAACGCTGTAGGCAAAGACGACGTCGTCGAGGCTTGCCAGTGTTTGCGTCGATTCGCCGATCTGGTTGAGGGTGCAGATGAGGTGCGCGTGCTCCACGGCCGAGGGGATCTCCGCGTGGGAGGCCGCGGAGAAGGCACCCCCGGCATACGCGGGAGGGGAGCCGAGCATTCCATCACGCGCTCCCTCGAGCTGAGTCCGCACCGATTCGAGTGTGCGTTGTCCGTCGGTGTCGGCGGTCTGCTGGGGGACCAGCGCGGTCCACGTGCTGCGTTCCGGTGCGACAAGCGCTCCGGGAATGGCCACCAGGCGTTGGTAGAGGGCGCGGGCGGCACCCGCGTCGCCGTCCAGCGGGCAGATGGTGATCACCAGATATCTGGAGGCCAGTGGAGGAAGATGCGCCAGCGACCAACTCTGCGGAGCCTGGCCGCGCAGGAGGGCCACCGCAACCGTGCGCGCGGTGTCGTCTCTGTCGGGGAGGTCGCTCGCCGGCGCCTGGGTGCAGGCTACGGCGATCCGCGCCGTGATCCTGGTCAGATAGCGCATGAGTTGCCCTGCGCCCGCGATGAGAATCTCCTGCTCGTCCGGGGTCGAGCCTTCGGACAGTCGGGACCAGATCAGGGTGGCCCCGGAGCGGTATGCATCGAGAATGCTGTCGAGTGGCACTCCGTCGTGATGACGAGTGAGCGCCAGTGCCACCACGGGTTCGAGCTCCGCATCGCTGGGTTCGACCCCCGTGACCATCGACTTGATGAAGAGATCGATGTTTCGGTGGACACCGAGGACAAAGTCCTCCTCGACCAACGCCGCTGGCGTCTGCTGGTAGGGCGGAAGCTGATCAGAGAACCCGGTGATCACTCCGGCGGCCCGCCGGTGCAGATTCTCGAGCGCCATCTTGCGGTTCGCGGTCATACCTGTTGACGAGGCATTCTGGTAAAAATCCCCTCTGGAGAGATCGGTGTGTGGTGGTAAGGACACCTCACCGAAGCACGGGCACGCCATGAAGGAAAGAGAGAATTTTTGACCAAGATTTTGTGCAGTCGCACAAGCTTTCGTCAGCCACCAGGGAAGTTCTCCGGAAGGGGAGCGAGGTCCGCCTTGAATCTGGGCCCCGGTGGGAGTCCGCGGAGGACGGCGGTGGTCCACGCCACAGCGGGCGGCCAGCCGACCACGGCATTGACGATGTGTTCAGGTAGTGGCATCGAGTAGAAGCGCATGTCGGCGCCGCGATCCCAGTACGACTGCACGGTGGGTAGCACGACGTCGGCAGGCGGGATGAGCTCGTCCCATACGCCGTGCCACCAGAAGATCGGGGTGTCGGGGATGTGTTTGCCGAGGCTGTTGTCCTCGAGCACCTGTGCGATCGCAGGTGCGGTGGCCAGTGACTTACCGGGCTGAAAATAGGCGCTGATCGGACGGTAGAAACCGCCCAGGGCCAGCGTCGCGTAGCAGCGGCGCTGTGCGTCGGCGACCAGTTGCTGACCATCTGCGTCGAGGATGTCTGCAGGTTTGAACTGGTCGGGATAGCTCCGCGACAACGCGGCCCAGCCGAGCCACATCGTAAAATTGCTGAGTCCGGTGAGTCCCGGTTGGGGCTCGCTCGCGTACTCGACCTGCGCCGCCAGGTCCGCGGGGAAGCCGCCGAACGCGCTGCCGAGCAGATGTACATCCGGCGCATACGATTCCCGCAATTCGGCAGCGCGAACCGATCCCGATCCCCCGCCCGAGTATCCGTAGAGGGCGATTCCGGAGTCCCTGAGCCCCAGCGCCTTGTCGTTCTTGACGGCGCGCAGGCTGTCGAGCACCATCTTTCCTTCGTCGTAGGTGTTGAATGTGTTGAACTTCCCGTCGAAGTCCGGGATGTTGATCGCGAAACCCTGCCCGAGCCAATAGATCAGGAGTGCCGATTCCTTCATGGTTCCGGTCTGCAGGGTGTGCGATGGGTTGCAGGACGAGTCGGTGGAATCGATGGCCTCCTGGAACGACAGCACCGGCCGAGGGCTGCCCTCCCACGGTATGCCGGGCACGATCAGCGATGTGGCAGTGACGATCGGCCGGTTGTGCACGTCGTTCGACCGGAAGAGCAGTTGCTTGGTGTAGACGGGAAACGGGATGCCGAGAATCCGCGTCTGGACTTCACGGGTGCGCACGATCTGCCCTGCAGCATACGAACCGAGGTTCGAGGGATCGGTGTACCAGGGGTCGTCCTCCGGCGTGGGGATCGGTAGCTGATCGTAGATGTCGGGTTCGGAAGGCAACTGCGGCAACTGATTCTGGTCAGACGGGAATGCGGGCGGGAACGACGGACCGGCCGACGCGGTACCGACCGCACTCATTCCGGCGATGCCCACGCACAGCGCGACGACCAACGGCACCATCGATCGAAGTAGAGATATGACCATGAAGTGAACGCCCCCTCGAACGAGCCGGACCCGAGATGGGCCTCGTCGTGACTGAGATCACTGTGCGGTGAGCGGGGGAGCGCGCGCTAGTGACGAAGCGACGGAGTTGCTGGTGTCGCATTCGAGCACCTGCACTAGACCGGTCGGTCAACCGGTTTCTTGAGCCGAACATGGACGAGCACCGCACTCAGCGCCAGCACGGCTGCCGTTGCGATCGACGCAGCGTGCATGCCGGAGACGAATGCGGCGTTGGCCGAATCCGTCAGCGCCACAGCGGCCTCCGGGCCCAGCTGCGCTGCAACGGTTGAGGAGCCACCCAGCGTCTCCTGAGCCGCCGCGGCGGACGAGGGGTCCAGCGCCCCGGTGTCGAGACCTCTGCGGAAGATCGACATGACCACACTTCCCAGGACTGCCACGCCGAGTGCCACCCCCAGTTCATAGGCGGTCTCAGAGACCGCCGACGCTGCACCGGCTCGTTCTGGCTCGACCGCGCTGACCACGAGGTCCGACGTCAGGGTCAACGCGATCCCGACTCCGATCCCCACCAGCACGAAACCTGCGATGAACAGCCCGACGCCGCTGTCGGTACCCAACCCGATGAGCAGCAGTGCCCCGACGGCCGATATGGCGAGTCCACCCGCCAAGACCGTACCGGCGGTCCACACGCGGACGAGATAGGCCGCACCCAGGGAAGCGACCGCGCTGGCTGCGGTCCCCGGCAGCAACACGAGGCCGGCTTCGAGTGGGCTGCAGCCCAGCACCTGTTGCAGGTACTGCGACCCGAAGAACAACACTCCGGACAGGGCGAAGATCGACAGGAAGTTGGTGAACACTGCAGTCGAGAAGTCGGCTTTGCCGAACAGTTCCAGGTCGATCATCGGTGCGTCGAGGATTCGCTGTCGTCGCACGAAGACGACGCCGGCCATGATCCCGACGAGTGCTGCGACCAGGTCCGTCAGGCTCGGCCCGTGTGCCGCAGTCTCCTTCACGGCGTACACGATCGGCACCAGCGCCAGCATCGACAGACCTGAGCTCAGCAGATCGAATCTACCCGGACTCGGATCCTTGGATTCCGGGATGACCAAGGGGCCCAGAATGATCAGAGCGGCCATGAGGGGGAGGTTGATGAGGAACACCGAACCCCACCAGAAGTGCTCGAGCAGCCATCCACCGACGAGGGGGCCGCCCGCAGCGCCGCCACCTGCCATCGCGCTCCACACCCCGATGGCGGTGACGCGCTGACGGGGATCTTTGAAGATTGTCCGGATCAACCCGAGCGTGGCCGGCATCAGGGTCGCCCCCGAAACACCTTGCAACACCCGCGCGGCGATGAGCATCTCCGGGCTGACGGCAAACGCCGCGAGCACCGATGCGATACCGAATCCGGCCGCTCCGATCAGGAGCAGGCGGCGCCGTCCGATGCGATCGCCGAGGGTGCCCATGGTGATGAGCAGGCCGGCGAGGACGAATGAGTAGACGTCGATGATCCAGAGGAGTTGTGTGCTGGTCGGTTCGAGATCGGCGCTCAGGAACGGTAGGGCGATATCCAGCACGGTCGCATCGATCGCGATCAGGAGTACGGCGAACGCGAGTACGACGAGTCCCAGCCACTCCTTGGCTCCTGCGGTCTGGCGATCGCTGTGCTGCGTTCCAGACATGCGCGAGCGGCTCACGACGCGTACTCCCTTGTGTTCGGCCCGGAGAAAACCGTCCGGACGGTACAGTAACCGTATCAGTGAACCGTCCAGCCGGTAAAGTAGCGGCCATGGCCTCTGACACCCGTGACCGGATCCTCGATGCCCTGGAAGAGATGTTGCTGAACGAGGGGCTCTCGAGGGTCACGCTGGAGAGCGTCGCGAAGTCGGCCGGGGTGTCGAAAGGCGGTCTGCTGTACCACTTCAGCAACAAAGATGCACTGATCGCCGCGATGGTTCGGCGACTGGGAGAACGCTCGGACGGCCAGCGCGCCGACGCCGCCCGCGGCGGGACCACGGTCGCCACCTGGTACCTGCAGCCCCCGGAGTCGACGTCCGACAAAGAACTCGCGTTGTTCCGCTCGACCCTGGCGGCGTTGCGCAGCGTTGATGGGAACCCCGGTGAGATCCAGGCGGCGGTCACCGAGGTGATGCAACTATGGGACGAGGGTCTACGAGCCGAGATCGATGACCCCGTGAACGCCGAGATCATCCGGCTCGTGGGCGACGGCCTGTATCTCGGGGGATTGTTGGGTTTGCCGTCGATCGACCCCGACCTGCATCAGCGAGTCGTCAATCGGCTACTGCGCGAGGCGTGATCGGCGGCTCGGTGGACCACGGGAAGTTGATCCAGAGGTCGGTGTACTTCCACGTGTAGTCGGCGCGGATCACCGATGCCGGCTTCTCGTAGAGCACGGCGGTTCTGACCTCCGACGCGTGGTCGCGGCAGAACGAGTGCACGAGTTCGAGGGTCTTCCCACTGTCGGCGACATCGTCGACCACGAGAACGCTCAGGCCGTCGAGTTCGGTCGCGTCGAGGATCGGCGGCAGGATGACCGGACTGTCCAGGGTCGTCCCGACGCCGGTGTAGAACTCGACGTTCATCGTGAACAATGCCTTGCAGTCGAGCGCATAGGCCAGCGCTCCGGCGGGTACGAGACCACCGCGAGCGATGCCGAGTACGACGTCGGGAGCAAAACCCGAGTCGGCGACGATCTGCGCGAGCTCCCGGCTTGCGCGTCCGAAGATCTCCCACGTCAACACTTCTCGATCGCTCATCGACCAATGGTCGCATGCCGCGGACTCGTGGCAAACGGATGGCCGCTCGACCTCCAGGCTATTTCTTGAAGCGGCCGGCGAATCCTCTCAGCGGGAGGTCGGCACTGGTGATGATGCCCGGCCGCGCCGCGACGACGCTGCGGATCGAGTTGAGAGCGGGCAATCCGGTGACGGTCATGCCGATGGAGGCGAAGTTGGCGGGATCGGACAGATCAACGCCGCGCTTGGGAAAGATCATGTGCTTGTTGTAGATGCACGGGTCGCCTTGGATCTGAGTGATGTAGCAGCCCTTGATGTCCCAGTTGGGTGTGGTGTGTGGAGTCATCTGCCATTCCAGATGGGTCTCGATCCTGGGAACGCCGTCGACCATGCCCTGGTACTTGATGTAGTTGCCGCCGAGTGATCCCTTGGGCAGCTGATACCAGCCCAGATCGACGTCCTTGGTGCACGCGCCGAGTTCATAGCTGAACGTCACCTCGTCGAGTTCGAGGCCGAAGCAGTCAGCCATCAGGAGCACGCTGTCGCCGAAGACCCGGGTGTACTTCTCGAGTTTGTCCGGAATACTCGGATCGTCGACGGGCAAACCGTAGCCGACCTCGATCCAGGTGTCCTTGGAGTGGTGGCAGGACACGTCGACCGATTCGAGGGTGATGATGTTCTCGATCTCCGCGACATCGGCCGAGCACACCACGCCGAGAATTTGGTTGACACCGGGATTCATGCCGGTGCCGTAGAACGTCGATCCGCCCCGCTGACACGCTGCCTCGAGCACCTCGGTGACCTTCTTGCCCGACACGTGCGGATGATTCTCGTCGCGGTGGTGACCGGTGATGAAGTCGGCGGTGGTGACGATGTTGATCCCCGCTTCGAGCACCTTCTCGTCGGCGGCGTCGGGAAATACGCCGTGGAACGTCACGACATCGGGGTGTGCGGCGATGATTTCCTCGACGGTCCCGGTGGCCGTCACGCCGATGGGGTCGAGTCCGGCGATTTCACCTGCGTCGCGGCCGATCTTCTCCGGTGTGTATCAGTGCAATCCGATGAGTTCGAGATCTCGGTGAGCGCCGATTCGCTTGATCATCTCGGTTCCCACGTTGCCGGTCGCGACCTGGAAGATCCGAATCGGGGGGTGCTCAGGCGTGCTCATGAAGTGGCCTTTCGGGCGAGGGGGTGGATGGTCAGCGAGCGGTTGCTGCCTTCGGGTCGAAGTCGGCGGGATAGAACTGGGTGGCCCACTTTGTGATGGCGGTGAAGCCTTTGAACTCCGAGGGAGAGAGGGCGGGTGGGTCGGAGTAGCGCTGGTACTTCCAGATTCCGATGTCGTTCTGGAACTGTTCGATCACGCCGCGAGCATTGCGCAGCGCACGAGAAGTGGGTCCGTCGTTGTCGTCGCCGGGGGTGCGTCCGATCCAGACGGTGAACCGGATGTCCGAGGTCGCGTCGTCGATCGGGGTGACCGAGGTGAGCGTGCGATTGTCGATCATTCCCCAGCTCTTGGTGCCTGCCACCCCGATTCCGCTGTTGATCGCCTGCACTCCACTGTTGATCTCGTCGGCAGGCACATCGTCGAACGCGATGGTGAAATCGACATAGGACACCGGGGCGTCGAAGTCGTGACGGGTGAACTCGGGCACCAGTGGGGTGTTGTGCACGTATTTGAAGTGCGCGAAGTCCACCCCGTTCTCCATCAGGTACTGCGGATGGATCTCCAGCCCGGTCTCGAACAATGTGCTGTGGCCGTAAGCGGGTTAGTAGTCGGCGGCGCTCCTGCCGTCGTCGAACCCCGACAAGACATCGGCGACCTCGAAATACGGTGCACGACCGTTCTCGTCGAACCAGATGAACACTGATTCGCTGTGCTCGGTGACCGGGTAGGTTCGGATCCGCCTGCCCTTGTTAGGGCGCTTTTCGTAAGGAATGCACACGTTTCGTCCCTGGTTGTCCCACTCCCAGCCATGGAACGGGCACCGCAGGATCTCGCCGTCGACGGTGCCTCCGTGGCCGAGATGCGCACCCAGATGTTCGCAGTAGGCATCCATGACCGTGACCTGGCCCGATGCTGATCTCCAGGCGATCATCTCAGTGCTGAAATACGTCATCCGATGAACGTCACCAGCCCGGATCTCCGCCGACCACGCCACCTGAAACCAGCCCGTCGGCTTCATGGGCAGCGGTGTTTTCGCCATCGAGGCCTCCCGTACGAGTCGTCGGATCCGAAAGGAATGATAGACCCCTCTGCGAATGTTTGGAAGAGGGTTCTATGAATCTGGATGTGCGCGATGAGGCGTCGTTAGTATGGGTGAGATGACCGAAGCGGAGGTTGCCGGCAGACGCAGCAACAAACGAGGGATGGCAACTCGTGACAGCATGCTCGACGCCGCGCTACGGTCCCTGGCCTCTGGCGATCCCGGCGCTGTGTCGGGCAACCGCATCGCCAAAGAGATCGGCGCCACCTGGGGAACGGTCAAGTATCAGTTCGGTGATATCGACGGTCTGTGGGCAGCGGTGCTGCAATACACCGCCGAGCGTCGAGGCGATCTGCCGGCGAGCGCGCCGGCGAGTGCGTCGCTGCGTGACCGGGTCAGCGCCATCGTCGACAATCTGTATGAAGGCTTGAGCGGCAAAGACTCTCGCGCCATCGAGACCTTGCGAGCCGCGATGCCGCGAGACCGCGTGGAGTTCGAACGGCTGTACCCGCTGACCGCAGCCGAGTTCGAGTCGTGGCGGCAGGCGTGGCTCGACACCTGCCGCCGCGCGTTCAGTGGCCTGGATGTCGACCCGGAGCGAGTCGCCGAGGTCGCCGCGTTCATACCCGGCGCCATGCGGGGGATGGTCTCGGAGCGCCAGCTCGGTACGTACACGGACCTGGACCTGGCCAGGCGTGGTTTCACCAACGCGATAGTGAACTATCTCGAGCCGTCGTTCTCGACAACCGGTCCGGCCTGATCAGCTCAGGTGGTGCGGCTGCGGATGAGACCTGTGATCCCAGTCAGATCCGGTCGAATCCTGATCAGGCGAGCCGGTATCCGGATTTCCCTGTCCTGCCGGAACCAGGGACACGATGATCGATTTCGATGTCGGACAGTTGCTGTCGAGAGCGGTGGAGTCCAGCGGAACCAGCGGGTTGGTCTCGGGGTAGTAGGCGGCAGCGCACCCTCGCGGTGTCGCGTATTCGACGATGCGGAATGACGGTGCGCACCGGACGTTGTCGTCATCGTCCCAGCGCGAAACGATGTCGACGATGTCGCCGTCGCGGTGACCGAGTGCCGAGATGTCCTCTCGGTGCATGAAGATCACCCGTCTGCCGCCCTCGATGCCGCGGTACCGATCGCTGAGTCCGTAGATCGTGGTGTTGAACTGATCGTGACTGCGGAGTGTCTGCAGGATCAGGTGGCCGGCGGGAACCTGCAACACCTCGATCGGCGAGACGGCGAATTCTCCTCGGCCGGAGTCTGTCTCGAAGGTTCGCGTATCACGAGGTGGATGGGGGAGGATGAAGCCTCCCGGTCTGCGCACATTCACCTCGTAACCCTCACAGCCGGGCACGACGCGGGAGATGTGGGCACGGATGGTGCGGTAATCACCGCGCATGGCGGCCCAGTCGATGCCATGGCGGTCGCCGAGGGTGGCTTCCGCGATGCCGGTGACGATCGCGACTTCCGATCGCAGCTGAGGGCTCGCCGGGGCCAGCGGTCCCCGGGAGGCGTGGACCGAACACGTCGAATCCTCGACCGTGATGAATTGTGGCCCGCCCGCCTGGACGTCTTTCTCCGTGCGGCCGAGGGTGGGCAGGATGAGTGCGGTGTCCCCGCACACGAGGTGACCCCGGTTGATCTTCGTCGAGATCTGCACTGTCATCCGGGCGCCGCGAAGAGCCTTGAACGTGACGTCGCTGTCGGGTGTGGCCTGCGCGAAGTTACCGCCGAGACCCAGGAAGAAGTGGGCCTTGCCGTCGCGCAACGCGCGGACGGAATCGACTGTGTCGAGGCCGTGTTCGCGCGGCGGATCGAAGCCGAACTCACGCTGTACCGAATCCAGGAAGTGCTGAGGCGGTCGTTCCCAGATGCCCATGGTGCGGTCTCCTTGGACGTTGGAGTGCCCACGGATGGGGAAGAGCCCGGCGCCGGGCTTGCCGATATTGCCCTGTGCAAAGGCGAGATTGGTGAGTTCTTTGATCGTGGCGACCGCGTTGCGGTGCTGGGTCAACCCCATCGCCCAACAGAAGACCGTGGCTTTCGAACTGCGCAGGAGCTCGGCCGCATCCGTGATCTGCTGACGGGTCAGGCCGGTTGTCGTTGTCACGACTTCCCAGTCCACCGCCCGCACGTGCTCGCGCCAAGACTCGAAACCGGTGGTGTGCGCATCGATGAAGTCGTGGTCCAGGGCATCCCATTCGACGAGCAATGACCCGAGAGCCTGGAACAGGGCGAGGTCGCCGTTGAGCGCGATCGGCAGGAACATGTCGGTCAGGTCGGTGCCCGGTCCCACCATGCCTCGCGGGGTCTGCGGGTTCTTGAAGTTGACCAACCCGGCTTCGCGCAGTGGGTTGATGGCCATGATCTTCGCGCCGTTCTGCTTCGCCTTCTCGAGGGCGGACAGCATCCGGGGATGATTGGTGCCCGGATTCTGCCCGGCGATGATGATCAGTTCGGCGTTGTAGACGTCGTCGAGGGTGACGCTCGCCTTACCGATCCCGATCGATTCCTGCAGGGCGATCGAGGTTGATTCGTGGCACATGTTGGAACAGTCGGGCATGTTGTTGGTGCCGAACGCGCGGGCGAACAGTTGATACACGAAGGCAGACTCGTTCGACGCCCGGCCCGAGGTGTAGAAGATGGCCTCATCGGGGGTTTGGAGGCCGTTCAGTTCGTCGGCGATGAGTGCGTACGCGTCATCCCATGCGATGGGTTCGTAGTGGGTCCCGCCGGGCCGTTTGATCATCGGGTGGGTGATGCGACCCTGTTGACCGAGCCAGTGCTCGGTGTGACTGTCCAGCTCGGCAATGCTGTGAGCAGCGAAGAATTCCGGTGTGGCCCGGGTGGTCGTCGCTTCTTCTGCGACTGCTTTTGCGCCGTTCTCGCAGAACTCCGCAGTGTGCCGGTGACCTGGGTCGGGGTCCGGCCAGGCGCAGCTCATACAGTCGAATCCTTCGGCCTGATTCAGCGACAGCAACGTCTTCGCGGTGCGGACCGGTCCCATGTGACCCAGTGCGCGTTTCATCGAGACTGCGACAGCCGTGGGTCCTGCTGCATGATTCTTGGGCGGTTCGATGTCGAGGTGGCGCAAGTCGTTCTCGTTGTTGTCGTTGTTTGCCGGCATGGTGCCCCTTCGTGTCTCACGCGCTCACGTCACATCGTCGACTGGATGGCTGCGTGAACATGGTTACCCCGTAGGGCCGGTCCTCACGCCTACTGCGCGGGCGGTGTTTCCCGGACCTCGACCGTGGCTATCCGTGAGACGAAGGGCCGTGCCAGAACTTGGCCGAAGCCACGCCATCGGGACAGAGGGTCGCAGCACTCATGGAAATTGTCGCATTCGTCGTGATCGCCGTCGTTGTGATCGTCGTCTTGATTCTGCTGCCGCGCAGGAAGAAGACGCAGCAACCGCATGACAACCAGCCGCACCTGAGGCACGAGCACCGCACGGGACGGGCGCGGGCCCTTCGCGATCGGCTGCGTTCCAAAACACCTCGGGAGTGACGAAGTCGATGATTGCTTCTTCCCGGGATCGGATACCCCGGGGTGAGGTCGACGGTCAGCGGAAGGTGTGAGGTGGACGGGCGGACGTTACATTACGGCGAGTTCTACGGTGTCTCTGACGGCACGGCCGCCGACGACCGGGATCTGTTGGTCGTATGGGGCAACTGCCAGGCAGAAGCGTTACGGATCGTACTGTCGAGTTCGATCGATCTCCCGTACCGCACGGTGCGGGTGCCGCCCGTCCACGAACTCGAGGTCGACGACATCCCATCGGTTGAACACGTGGTCCGGCGCGCGTCGGTGATCGTCACGCAGCCGGTCCGCGCCGGGTATCGGGGATTGCCGATCGGCGGGCAGGATCTGATCGAGATGGCGCCCTCGGCGACCCGAATTGTGTGGCCGGTGATCCGCTACGGCGGTCTGTATCCATTCCAGGTGATCGTCAGGCATCCGGAGAGTCCTGCCGCCACGCCCGCGGCAGTCCCGTACCACGATCTGAGAACCGTTGTGGCTGCGAGAGACCGACGAACGTCGTTCGGTGACTGGGACATCGATCTCGAACCTGGTCGTGTTCGCGCTGCGGCCCAATGGAGTATCGAGCAACTCGCGGCCCGTGAGCGTCGGCAGTGCGATGTCGCCATCTCCGATGCTCTGCTCGGGCTCGGTGCTGACGCGGCCCACACGATCAATCATCCAGGCAACAGCGTGCTGCTCGCCCTGGCGGGTCGCATTCTCGATGAACTCGACGCAGACGCGCCGTCTACGCCGGATCGCGAGTTGCTGGGCAATGTTCGGGCGCCGTTGGAACAGCGCGTCGTTGATGCGCTTGGTCTCACCGCGACTGCGCGCGAGGATTGGCTGGTCGACGGTCTGCCGCTGAGTGACGAGTATGTCCACGAGCGGCAGTTGGCCTGGTATGCAGCACATCCGGAGTTCATCGAGGCCGCGCTGGACCGGTATGTCGAGCTGATCGACATTCTGGGACTTTCATGACCCGACCCATCGGGCATTACGTCGTCGGCCCTCGTTCTCACGGCGTCGTTCGTTACGCACGCTCGGTTCTCGACGCTGCGATCGTGATCGGTGCGGATCACAGACTCCTTCTCGGCCGTACGCCCCTCTCTGGACGCCTTGCCGCCGCGGGTGAATGCGGCATCGTGCATATCCATGTCACCGACAAGTTGTTCGGCTCCAGCCCTGCGGCAGCGCAGCAAAAACTGCTCTCGACGATGGCGGAACTCCGGCGACCGATATCGGTGACATTTCATGATGTGCCACAACCATCCGATGGTCCGGGGATGCGCCGGCGCGCGGCCTTCTACGCCGCGGTGGCGCGGCAGGCAGTGGGGGTGATCGTCTCGAGCCACCACGAAGCCGCACTGTTCGCGGAGTTCGTCGATGCGTCCATCGAGGTGCAGGTGGTGCCTCTCATGTTCGATGGCGTCCGCGTCCAGAAGCCGTCGCTCACGAGGGAAGTGACTGTCGGTGTCCTCGGGTTCCTGTATCCGGGAAAGGGACATCTGGAAACGTTGCAGGCGATGGCCGATCTCGACCCATCGGTCGGTTTTCTCGCGCTCGGCACGCCCTCGCCGGGGCATGACCACCTCGTCGACGATTTGGGCAAGGTCGCAGCGGACTCGGGGCGCAGTTGCGAGATCACCGGCTTCCTCACCGATGATGAACTGCGTCGACGAATGGCCGAAGTCACCGTCCCGGTGGCGTACCACCGGCACATGTCGGCTTCCGGTTCGATCAATGCCTGGATCTCGGCGGGACGCAGGCCACTGGTTCCGCGGACGGCATACACCCTGGAACTTTCTGCGCGGTCCCCTGGCGTGGTGGCGATGCATCCGGACGACAACGATGCGTTGCGGTCTGCAGTTACAGCCGCTGTCGCGAGTCCTGAACACACCTGGACCGACTCAGCGGTGACGACGTCACCGACCGCTGTCGAGGTCGCTCGGGAATATGACCGGCTGCTGCGACGGTGGAGCGGATGAACGTCATAGAGCTGCAGGACGGTCGAGTCGTCGTACCGGACAATCGGTGGGACCTCGCCAAAGATTGCTCGACAACCCCGCTGGTCAGTGTGGTCATCCCGTACTACAACCAGCCTCGGCAACTGGCTCTGGTCCTCGAGGCACTGACGGCCCAGACATATCCGATGGACCGGATGGAGATTGTGATCGCCGACGACGGCTCGACAGACCCGCCGGACGTCGACCGCTGGTCGTGCTGTCTGTCGGTGATCGTGGTGCGTCAGGAGGACAGGGGATTTCGGGCTGCTGCCGCCCGCAATCTCGGGGCGGCCGCGTCGTCGGGGTCGATTCTGTGCTTTCTCGATGCGGACACCGTCCCCACCCCCGATTACGTTCGGCGGGCCATCAGATTGCCGGCGGTGGCGCCGGACTCCGTCGTGGTCGGGCGCAGGTTGCATGCGGATTTAGCAGACGTCGCCCCGGGACGGGTCGGCCGGTGGTTCTCGGAGAACTCCGCCGCCGGGCGATCGCACGACGAACGTGAACCTCGGTGGCTGGCGGACGCCTACCAACGCACGTCGAATCTTCTGATGCCGGGATGGGACGGGTATAAGTATGTGATCAGCGCCGTGTTCACCTGTAGTCGTGAGCTTTTCGACGACATAGGCGGTTTCGACCCCACATTTGTGCAATACGGGGGAGAGGACTGGGAACTGGCCAATCGTGCATTCATGATGGGCGCGGTGTTTGCCCACGAACCCGCTGCAATCGCGTGGCACGACGGCCCTGACTGGGCCGAGCGACCGGTCTCGGACCGACTCGCGGGGAAAAACGCCGAAGCCCTGGCACTCGCTCCTTTGATCACCGATCCTGCTGCCAGGACCTCGGGCCTCGGGTACTCGGTTCCCGACCTCGCTGTCGTCATCGACACGGAGGGGCACACGGCGCCGTCGTTGTTGCGGACGGTCGCGAGTGTCCTGCGCGGCGTCGACGGTCGGGTGTGGTTGCAAGGGCGCGCAGCGCAGAGTCTCCATCGCGCTCTGGGAATTGAGGACTCACGCGTCCTCGTCGGGTATCCAGGGCCGGCGATCAACGGCCGCTGCCGATTCTACGCCGAGGTGAGCGGACGAGTAGTGTTCTCGCGCAACAGTATTCCGCTCCTCGTTGAGGAACTCGATCCGGGAAAAGCCGGTCAGGTTATCGTCGATTTCGACCGATCGCGGCCGGCGGCGGTGACTGTGTGGTCGTCGCGCGCGCGTCATCGATCGCGTCGATGGTCGAAGGAAACGCAGCGCACAGAGGACGAACTGCTTCGGGCTTTGTTCGGCGTTCGACGCGTTGCGCCGACCGAAGTCGGGATCGCCGTTGCCGATGCCGACCCGTCGCTGTCCTGGTGACGGCCGCCCCGTTGTCAGCTACTTGCTACCGTCCGAGAAGTTCGTCGGAGATGATCCGCATCTGTATTTCGCTGGTGCCCTCGAAGATTTTGGTCAAACGCGCATCGCGCCAATACCGTTCGACCTGGAAGTCGGTGGTGTAGCCGGCGCCGCCATGGATCTGGACGGCTTCACTGGTGACCTGCTCCGCCATCTCGGTGGCGACGAGTTTGCACATCGATGCCTCCAGCGAGCAGCGTCGACCGGTGTCGATGTCGGTCGCGACCGAGTACATCAATTGACGAGCTGCCTCGATGTCCGCCGCCATCTTGGCGATCTTGAATCGCAGGTATTGGAAGTCGGCGAGGGGGTGTCCGAATTGCCGGCGGGCGTGCATGTACGCGATGGAATCCTCCAGCGCGCCGCGAGCCAGCCCGATTGCGCGGGCCGCGGTGTGGGCGCGGCCGACCTCGAGCCCCGACACTGCCAGGTAGAAGCCCTTACCCTCCTCGCCGAGCATCCGGTCTTGCGGAATCCGGAAATCGTCGAAGGCCAATTCCCAGGTGTCCCATCCGAAATAACCGATCTTGCAAATCTTGGTGCCCGAGATGCCCGCGGGAAAATTGTTGCGCTGCTTGTCGATCAAGAATGCGCTGATGCCGCGGTGGGGTTTGGCGGGATCCTTGACCCGATCTGTTCGTGCGAAGAGGACCATGTAGTCGGCCTCGTGCGCGTAGGTGCACCACATCTTCGTGCCGGTGACGACCCAGTCGTCACCGTCGCGGGTGGCTCTGCAGGCGATGTTGGCGACGTCGGACCCGGCTTCGGCCTCGGACAGTGCATAGGCCCCGAGGTACTCGCCGCGCGCAACGCGGGGAAGGAGGTCTGCCTCCTGCGCGGGTGTGAATCCGCCGCCCATGCCGTTGCCGCGAGCCAGCAGGCCGCTCACGCTCATCCAGGCCCGGGACAATTCTTCGGCCACCAGGCAGTATTCGAAAACTCCCAGACCAAGGCCACCGAACTCCTCGGGAATCATGATTCCGAAGAACCCGATGTCGGCCATCGCCTGTTTGAGGGTCTCTGGAATGGCGCCTTGCACCGGGTCGAGTTCATTCGCTACCGGGAGCACCTCTTTCATCGCGAATTCACGGGCGAGGTCGCGGATTGCGAGTCGGTCGGCAGTCAGGTGACGAGGCGAGTCGGTGCGAGGCTGTGAAGGCCTATGGGTCATGACGCTCCTCAGTCGGGTGGGGTCGTTACGCCGAGCACTGTTCGTCGATGACCCGTCTGGTCGACGTGCAGTGAAGCCAGTAGAGCAGAGTATCCCGGTGCGCCTCCGACTCTTGTGCGTCGCGGGTGAGCAGCCTATTCTGGTTGCGCGGCTGACACCCAGCCGCCGCGGAGTACATAAGCCGGGCGCCGTGGGTTGTGCGGAACCAGCCGCGACGTCGTCACGATCTCGGATACATGCATGCTGTCGGGGCAGCGTTCCGCTTATGGTCGACGTGAACTGTTGCCACGCATAGTGATCGAGACGTTCCTGCACTTCTGTTGAAGAATGCGGGATACGGGTCCGGGGACACCACATGCATTCTCGTGATGATGATTCGACAGACCGGCGAACGATGGAGCCGTCTGCGCTACCTGACATGTGGATGTCGCAGCCGAGCGCATTCAATGGTCGCGATGAACCAGATGCGACTGCGACCATCGCGCTCGCTGCCTCGTTCGCCCTCGCCATCGGGTCGGTGGTCTTTGTTGCCGGCCTCGTCCTCGGCGGCTTGCTGCTCGCGTTGTTGAGCCTGCTGATAGTGATCGGCGTGATCGGTTTGGCGTTCTTGCTTCAGTGGCTCGACTAGGGCATCTCGCAGGGTGGTCTACACTCACTTCAGTTAATCGACACTAACTGAAGTTGTGGGGGCTGATGTCCTATTTTGAACGGCTCGGAGCCAAGACCTTCCGTCCCACCCCTCATGTCGGTGGCGCCTGGAACCTCGAGGAGCAGCACATCGCGCCTGCGCTGGGGCTGCTGGTCCACGCCGTCGAATCCGATCGCGACGCGCGGAGAGACGATCGGCTCACCATCTGCCGACTGTCCTACGACATCCTCGGTACGGTGCCGCTCGCGCCCTGCGACGTTGCGGTCACCGTTCTTCGAGGAGGGCGGACGATCGAGTTGGTGGAGGCCGTTCTCGGTCACGCCGGACGGGCGATAGTCCGGTTGCGCGCCTGGTTGATGCGATCGGGGGACACCGATACGCACGCCGGTACGTCGCTGGGGCCCATCGAACCGCCTGAGGCATTCGAGGCCTGGGATCCGTCGAGCGTGTGGCCGGGCGGTTTCATCGCCTCGGTCGAGGTCCGGCGCAAACAGATGGATACCGGCAGGGCTGCGTATTGGGTCCGCACCATGCAGCCGCTGGTCAACGATGAGCAGGTCAGCGTTTTGGCGTCCGTTGCGGGACTGCTCGACATCGCGAACGGAATGGCGGTTCGCGCTGATCCACGTGAAATCGCTTATCCAAACCTCGATCTCACCGCACACCTGTTCCGGCAACCCACGAGTCGATGGATCGGATTCGACACGTCGGTGTCGTTCGGGCCCGACGGGGTCGGCCTGACCAGCAGCACCTTGCATGACGTATCCGGTCCGATCGGGACCCAGTCGCAGATACTGACCGTTCGGCCGTTCTGATCACTTGTCACCCGCAGTTGGTCGACAGATACACGCGCTTTGGCCGCCACAGGAGTTTGTGGCGGCCAAAACTGCGCTGATGCTACGCGTCGCTGCCGGTTACGATTGCCTCGGCGATATCCCAGAGCGCGTTGTCTATGGACTCGATGAAGTAGAAAATCGCAGATAGCATAAGGGTCCTTCCTCGACCATTGATGTGTAATTCGGTGCGGACAAACCATCAATCACGCGTCCGTACAGATGTATTCGTCCCAATCTCCGGACCCCTGGCAATAAGTGCAGGTGGGTTCGGAGTTCAATCGAGAGTGGCGCTGAGATACCAGTTCAGGCCCGCTGAATGTTCATACTGTTTCGATGAAACACTATGCGTTTCTCTGTACCATAAATATCACAAACGCCGTGGTGTCCACAATGGAAATCGTAGTTTTCTACACCGCTCAATAGTTTTCGAAGCCAAGAGTGATGTCGGGTAAAGGCCGTTTACGGAGATTCTGTTTCGCGGCAGCTGTACCTGATTGCGGGCACGCCGCAGCACCGCTGTGGCCGCAACTGTCGCGAAGTTGGCCGCGACTGCGATAGGGATCGATGCTGATCGACCCTAGGTTGAGTAGACCATGATCTACGTCACAGTCCGTGCTCTACGCACCATCTGACCAGCGAAGATCTGCCACCCAGGTCGAAAGGCGATGTACATGGCATTGGACGAGGTCAGCCAGGGGTTCCTCGCAGAGATGGCGGCGTCGCGCACTCCACCGGTACATGAAGGCACACCTGCGATCGCGCGGATGTCTGGAATGGTCTTTGCCGGTATGAGCGGACGCGGCCCGGACGTCGGCGAGGTCCGGAACGTGCGCCTCGACACGCCTGACGGCGACACGATCCGAGTACGCGCAATCATCCCCGAGGGTGCTCCGCGGTCGGTCATCGTCTACTTCCACGGAGGAGGTTGGGTGATCGGCGACATCGACCTGCAGTACGACCATCTGGCGCGTGACCTGGCGAACCGCACCCAGTCGACCGTGGTGCTGGTCAACTACCGCAAGGCACCCGAGCACCCCTTTCCGGCCGCCCTCGAGGACGGCTGGCTCGGGCTGTTATGGGCCGCGGACAATGCCGGCGATCTCGCCTCCGCCGACATGCCGCTGATCGTCGGCGGTGACAGTGCCGGCGGCAACATTGCCGCAGTGTTGACTCGGTGGGCTCGCGACCGCGGAGGCCCCAGCATCGGATACCAGGTCTTGGTGTACCCGGTCACCGACTGCGACCTCGATCGCGACTCCTACCTCGCGCCCGAGAATCAACTACTTCTCAGCAGGGACACGATGGTCTGGTTCTGGGGTCACTACCTCGAGGACCCGGATGAGCGTAGGAATCCCGATGCCTCACCCATCCGGGCCGACAGTCTGGCGGGGCTGCCCCCAGCGCTGGTATACGTCGCCGAGTTCGATCCACTTCACGACGAGGGCGTCGCATATGCCGAAGCCTTGAAGGCGGCCGGGGTGCCGGTGACACTCGAAGAAGCTTCCGGACAGATGCACGCCTACTTTCAGATGGCCAACATGTTTCCCGGCTATCTCACAGGAATCGAACTCGTTGCCGAGTACATCGGAAAGTTTCTCGCAGACAACGGGAAAGGCGAATAAACATGGTCGATCACGACGTCGTCATCATCGGTGCGGGGTTTTCGGGGCTGTATCAACTGCACAAACTCCGCACACTGGGCTTTGACGCCACCATTCTCGAAGCAGGCCCTGAGGTGGGTGGCACCTGGTACTGGAATCGTTACCCGGGCGCCCGCTGCGACATCGAATCGATCGAGTACTCCTACTCGTTCGACCCCGAGTTGGAGCAGGAGTGGAACTGGTCCGAACGCTACGCCGCTCAACCCGAACTCCTCGCCTATATCCGGCATGTCGCAGAGAAGCACGACCTGAGGAAAGACATCGTCTTCGGGACACGCGTGACCGCTCTCGAATTCGGCGACGACTCCTGTCGTTGGACGATTCGTGCCGACGACGGTGTCGACCGCACTGCACGCTTCGTCATCGCGGCGACCGGGTGCCTATCGGTACCGACTCAACCCGACATCGTCGGCGTCGACGACTTCGATGGCGATACCTACTGGACATGGAACTGGCCAGAGGGCGGCGTCGACCTGACGGGTAAACGAGTGGCTGTTGTCGGCACCGGGTCATCAGGGCTGCAGACCATCACCGCCATCGCGCCGGATGTCGCGCACCTCAATGTCTTTCAACGTACCCCGGTGTTTGCGGTCCCGGCGTTCAACCGCGACATCGATGACGAGCTGGCCGAGGTGAAGTCGCGGTATCGCGAGTTCCGTGCCGAGAGCAAGGTCACGCGTGGGGGTGCGCACTGCGCCGATCCCGAACCGAAGTTCTTCGACGAGTACAGCACCGACGAGGTGATCACGGAATTGTCACGTCGGTGGACTGACGGCGGATTGTGTTATCAGCAGTCGTTTCTCGATCTGGTCCAGGACCCTTCGGTGAACAAGGCGGCAGCCGACTTCGTCGCAGACCGGATCCGTGACAAGGTGAACGATCCGGTTCTCGCCGAAAAGTTGATACCCACCACGTATCCCATTGCGACCAAACGTATGTGCGTCGACACCGGATACTTCGAGGTGTACAACCAAGACAACGTCACGTTGGTCGACCTGCGTGAGGATCCCCTCCACCGCGTCACGGCTCAGGGCATCGTCGCCGGGAACACCGAGCACGAGTTCGACGTCATCATCTTCGCCACCGGCTTCGACGCGATGACCGGCGCCTTGCAGGCCATCGACATACGGCATGGCGAGGTGACGCTGAGGGAGAAATGGTCGGAAGGGCCCCGAACGTATCTGGGTCTGATGGTGGCGGGACTACCCAACCTGTTCACCATCACCGGTCCACAGAGCCCGTCGGTGCTGTCGAACATGCTCACCTCCATCGAGCAGCACGTCGACTGGATCACCGACGTGCTCGAGGTGATGCGTGACCGTGGTCAGCGCCGCATCGAGCCTGAAGTGCAGGCGGAGAACGGTTGGGTCGACATCACCAACGACACCGCGGACATGACCCTCTTCCCGCAGGCAGCTTCCTGGTACATGGGCGCCAACGTGCCCGGGAAACGACAGGTCTTCTTGCCCTTCGTGGCCGGCGTCGACGTGTACAAGCAGATCTGCGATGGTGTTGCCGTCGCGGACTATCACGGCTTCGAGATCACCGCCTGACGTCAGTTCGGCCGATGCGGATCGTCCCAGCGCCGCATCGCCCGGGTGAAGCTGGACCAGTCACGGTAGCCCAGCCGTTCCGCGATCTGGGTGCGGGGGAGCGAGGTATCGCGCAGCAGGTCGTGGGCGACGCTTCGGCGGGTGTCGTCGTGTATCTCCCGATAGGAGGTTCCCTCGCGGGTCAGGCACCGCCGGAGGGTCCGACTCGAATACTGCAGTGCGGCTGCGCATTCGTCGAGTGTGTGGTCGAGGGTGGGCAGGGTCATCAGATGCGCGCGCACCCGGCCGGCGACCCCACCGGAGCGGACGCGCTCGGCGCGTATGCGTTCGCAGTGGCCCACCATCACCGCTTCGGTGTGTTCGTTCGCCATCGGCAGCTGCCAGTTGAGGTAGTCCTCGTCGAAGATCAGCTCGGTGCGATCCTGATCGAACAGAACCGGGACTCCGAACACTGTCCGGTACCTGGCGAGCCCGTCAGGTGGTGGTGCTTCGTGCTCGAAATGAACCACTTGTAGCGGGTCTTCGGATGTGTGCGCAAAGAGTTCGCGCTGCATCTGCAGGCTGGCGCTGATGTCACGCTCCACCACGAAACAGGCGATGTCGTCGGGAACGTTGTCTGTTCGTAGCGTGAGCGCCCACCGATCTCCGGGACGGAGTTCACCGTGGATCGTCGAGAACGCGAAGGTCAGCGGAGAATACCGAAGACCCAGGCGGACCATGTCGGACACGACCGAGCACGTCATGAGTAGGTAGCCGTAGTACCCGTATGCCGTCAGGTGATAGTCCCGGCCGACCTCTACGCCCAAGCCGGGCCGGTTGTCGAAGGTGGTCAGAAGGTTACGGATCACGGCTATCTCTTGCTGGGCCTCGATCAGGTGCTCGGCGTCGGCGAGTGCCTCGGCGCTGATACCGGTACCGGACAACAACGTGGCCGTGTTGCAGCCGCGGCGGGCAGCCCAATCGCAGATCAGGGACACCCCGACCGTTGTCCGCGGGTGATCCCACGGATCAGTGGTCGCCGCGAAGATCCGGTGAGAATCATGGCCGTCGACAGGAGAATGACTGATGACGGCATCGCTCATGTAGCGGGTCCCCGGTGCATGTGACCAGTATCACGATCGAGAGCGTGCGAAGCAACAACGTGCGTCGACGCCGGTATCGGTCTCGCACTCAGGACGAGACGACCGACAGGTTGCCACCGGAGACCAGCAGTGCCTGGTCATCGGCGATCAGACGCAAAGTGAATTTCTCGCCGTAGAGGCGAACGACCTCGTCGACGACCGCGGGTCCGGAGACTATCCCGTCGGCGTGCGGCACGATGACCTCGTCGATCCAGCCGAGCCCGGTCGTGGAGTGCAGTCCGGTTGCCTCCGTGGGGTCGTCGAGCAGACCGAGTGGTTCGATGTCGGCGCCGATGACGCAGGCACCGGCACTGGCACCGATGTAGGGGAGACCTGCCTCCACGTGTGCAGTCAGCTTGTCGGCAAATCCGGTGCGTCGCATCGCCGCGAGCAGATGGAACACATTGCCCCCGGAAACAAAGACCGCGTCGACGGTGGCCAGAGCCTTCTCCATGTTTGCCGCGGTCATGGCTTCGATGTCGAGTTCCACCGTCTGCCAACCCTGATCGTGAAGAGTGGTCCGGTCGAGATCGACCCAGGCGCGATCGTCGTAGATCGACGACGCGGTCGGGACGAATCCGATCCGTGCGCCAGGTCCGGTTCGGGGCGTCAAGAAACCCGGAACCGCCGACAACCAGCGGCTCACCAACAAGAGTTCGGCCACGGCAACAGCGTGTCACGCCGGGTGGTGGGTCATAGGCCCACGGTCTGTCCGCCGTCTATGACGAGGGCGTGGCCGGTGGTAAATGCGCCGAGGTCTGAGGCGAGCCATTGGACGGCGGAGGCGATTTCTTCGGGCCGTCCCATCCGGCCGACGGGTTCTTGGGCGGTGACGCGTGCTCTTCCTTCGGCGGTGCCGCCGGAGAACCGGTCCATCATGGGGGTTTCGATGATGCCGGGGCAGATGGCGTTGACGCGTATCCCGGCGGCGGCGTAGTCGAGGGCGGCGGATTTCGTCATGCCGATCACGCCGTGTTTGACTGCGGTGTAAGCGCTTTGGCCTCGTATTCCGATGACGCCGGCACCGGAAGAGGTGTTGATGATCGAGCCTCCTCCCGTCTGGAGCAGAAGCGGTATCTGGTGCATCATGCACAGAAAGACGCTGGTGAGGTTGACGGCGACGACGCGGTCCCAGCTGTCTTCGCTGATGTCGGCCAGAGGCGCGACGGGTTGCTCGATGCCGGCGTTGTTGAACGCAATGTCGAGGCGCCCGAACGTGTCGACCGTCGCAGTCAGTGCCGCCGTTATGTCATCGCTGCGGGTCACGTCGCAGCGCAGTCCCAGGGCGCGACCGCCCTCCTGCTCGATGAGGTCGGCGGTGGCTTGTGCACTCTCGCTGCTGATGTCGGTGGCCGCGACGTGGGCTCCGGCGGCGCCGAATGCCATCGCGGTGGCGCGACCGATCCCGCTGCCTGCGCCGGTGATGAAGGCGACCTTTCCGACGAACTCGTTGCTGGTCATGGGTTGTCCTCTCGGTGAGTCGAGCCGGGCTAGATGGTGAGCAGAACTTTTGTGGCGCGGCGCTCGTCCATTGCCTTGTAGCCCTCGGCCGCCTGCTCGAGGGGAAGGGTGAGGTCGAAGACTTTGCCGGGATCGATGGTGCGGTTCCAGATGAGCTCGATGAGTTCGGGGAGAAACCGGCGGACGGGGGCGGGCCCACCGTGTAGGTGGATGCCGGAGAAGAACAGTTCGAGGCCGGGCAGGTCGACGTCGTGGGAGACCCCGACGTACCCCAGGTGCCCTCCTGGGCGGGTGGAGCGAATGGCCTGCATCATCGATTCCTGGGTGCCGACGGCTTCGATGACCGAGTGGGCGCCCGGGCCGTCGGTGAGTTCCTTGATCTTCGCGACACCGTCGTCACCGCGTTCTTCCACGACATCGGTGGCTCCGAAGTCACGGGCCAGCTGCTGGCGGTCGGCGTGGCGGCTCATGGCGATGATGCGCTGCGCACCGAGCTGCTTGGCAGCGAGCACTCCGAGCAGCCCCACGGCGCCGTCGCCGACAACCGCGACAGTCTTGCCCGGGCCCGCCTCGGCTGCCACAGCGGCAAACCAGCCGGTACCCAGGACGTCGGATGCCGCGAGCAGCGACGGGATCAAGTCCGCATCGGGCTGTCCCGGGGTGGCGACGAGGGTCCCGTCGGCGAGCGGGATGCGGGCGAACTCGGCTTGGGTACCGATCTCGCCCATGATCTGCGCGTGGACGCACCGCGATTGGTAGCCGGCCTGGCAGATCTCGCAGGTGTTGTCGGAGGCGAAGAAAGATCCGACGACGAAGTCACCGACCGCAACGTTTTTCACCGCGTCGCCGATCTGGGTGACGGTGCCGACGTATTCGTGACCCATCGGGATGTGATCGGCGGGATCGTCACCTCGGTACGGCCACAGATCGGACCCGCATACACACGACGCGGCGATCTTGATGATGGCGTCGGTCGGTTCGATGATCACCGGGTCGGGCCGGTCGCTGACCTGCACGACACCAGGCTTGCTCAGAATTACTCCACGCACGTGTTTCTCCTTCATCGAGTGCTGTTCCTCCACGAAACCAGTTCCCTCTGGGCTGGGGGAGTCACTGTCAAGGGGTGTATTGCCAGGGCATCCCTTGATTGCGTGGGCGGACCTACGCTGGGACACATGGATAACAAGGCCGAGGTACGTGAGTTCTTGATGTCACGCCGCGCCAACGTGACACCGGAGGCCGCCGGGTTGCCGGCGGGACCGAATCGCCGGGTCCCGGGCCTGCGGCGCAGTGAGGTCGCCACCCTGGCGGGGGTCAGTGTGGAGTACTACGCCCGGCTCGAGCGGGGCACCATCGCGGGCGCGTCGGCGTCAGTGCTGGATGCGATTGCCCGCGCTCTCCAGCTCGATGACACCGAACGTGCGCACCTGCTCGATCTGGCTCGTGCTGCCGACGGGATCCCGACGTCGGGTCGACCGCGGCGGCGAAGTTCCAAACCCGCTGCGCCGCGGGTGAGTTTGCAATGGGCACTCGATTCCATCACTGACGGCGTCGCGTTTGTCCGCAACCAGCACCAGGATCTGTTGGCAACCAATGAGCTCGGGAAAGCCTTCTATTCGCCCGTCCTCGGCGATGGCGGGCGCACGCCCAACCTCGCCCGATTCCAGTTCCTCGACCCGGCCTCGCGCGACTTCTATCCCGAGTGGGACCTGTTCGCCGAGATGTGTGTCTCGATCATGCGGGCCGAAGCAGGGCGTGACCCCTTCGACAAGGGGCTACAGGATCTTGTCGGTGAATTATCGACGCGCAGTGACGTTTTCCGCACGCTATGGGGCGCACACAATGTGCGGACCCACGGTTCGGGCTTCAAACGCTTCAACCATCCGATCGTCGGTGAGGTGAGTCTGGCGTACGAAGAACTTGTCATCACCGCAGATCCCGGCTCGATTCTCATGGTGTACACCGCCGAACCCGGATCGCCGAGCGCCGAGCAACTTCGACTGCTCGGCTCATGGGCCGCAGATCACGCCGAGACTCAACGCCGACCGGCGCCGCACGGAGCCACCGAGTGAGTAGCGACAACTTGCCGAGCCTGCATCGAGAGTGGGCACGGGCTTTCGGAATCAGTTGGCCGGTAAGGCCTTTACATCCAACAGACACAGAAAGAGAATCATGCGAATAGTTCGCAGCTCGATTGACACTGTCAAAGGTCCGCAGGACTGGTTCACCGGAGACGTGTTCATCGACGCGGTGGCTGCTGCGCCCGCCCCGTCTCGGGTGTCGGCAAATCTGGTGCACTTCATGCCCGGCGCCCGGACGCACTGGCATCGCCACGCGCTCAGTCAATCGGTTTTCGTGACAGAAGGAGTCGGATTGTGCCAACGGCGCGGCGGGCCCATCGAGGTCATCCGACCTGGCGACCGGGTGCTGTTCGAAGCCGACGAGGAGCACTGGCACGGGGCAGCACCCACTCGACTGATGGTGCATCTGGCCATCAACGAAGGTGACGACGAGCACGCAGTGGTGCAGTGGCTCGCACCGGTCAGTGATGAGGAGTACGGCCAGGCGCCGTCGCTGACCGACTGATCTCTCCCGCGGGGTTGGCCGACAGAGTTCAGCGTGCAGCTGGTGTCCGGATCTGCTCGGCTCAGCCCCTGCGGGTGTCAGGACGCGCGGTGGCGCACCCAAGTCGCAACGACGTGTAACACCACGCCAATCGCGAGGAGAAGGCCACCGAACATCCACACCTGTGCACTCTGCTGCGTGAGCAGCAGCACGCACGACGCCACCCCGAGAATCGGTACGACTGTCGGGACGCGGAAGTGTTTGTGCTGCACACGATCGCGCCGCAGGACGAGGACGGCGATGTTGGTCGAGATGAAGACGAACAGTAAGAGCAACACCACCGTCTCGGCCAGCGTCGACAAGTCGCCGGTGATCGTGAGCAGCATGGCCACGACCGTTGTCGCGGCGATTGCAGCCCACGGGGTGCCTCGGTTGGGTAACACCTTGCCCAGCGCGCTCGGCAGCAGCTTGTTCTCGGCCATACCGAAGGCCAGTCGGCTCGCCATGATCATGGTCAGCAGAGCGCCGTTGGCGACCGCCACGAGGGCGATCGCGCTGAAGACCCAATCAGGTATGCCCACGCCGGACGCGCCGACCACCGCGAGCAGAGGTCCCGACGACTCGGACAACTCAGCAGACGGCAACGCAACAGAGCTCGCGAGACCGACCAAAACGTAGACAACTCCGGCCGTGATCAGGGACCCGAAGAGCGCGAGGGGATACACCCGGCTCGGGTTGCGGATCTCCTCTGCGACATTGGCCGAGGTCTCGAACCCGACGAACGAGTAGTAGGCGATGATCGCTCCGCTCAGGATGGCCAGCGCAGGGGTGGATCCGTCCGGGAAGTCGCCCACCCTGGACACGTCCCCGTTACCGTCGCCGAGCATGATCGCGACGACGACGATGACGATGACCAACCCGCTCAGCTCGACGACCGTCATCGCCACATTGCTTCGTACCGACTCGCTGATACCTCTGGCATTGAGGCAGGCGACCAACGCAAGGAACACCATCGCGGCCGGGACGGCGGGTACGTCGATGAAGGTGGTCAGATACTCGCCGGAGAATGCGAGCGCGAGTCCAGCCGCGCTGGTCACCCCGGCGGCGAGCATGCAGAACCCCACGAGGAACGACAGGATCGGCCACTTATAGGCGCGAGCGGCAAAGACGGCAGCGCCGCCGGCCTGCGGATACTTGGTCACCAATTCGGCGTACGAACCTGCAGTGAGCAGCGCGAGCAAGAGCGCAACGATGAGTGGTGCCCACAGTGCGCCACCAACTTCTTCGGACAGCACGCCCATCAGCGCGTAGATGCCGGCTCCGAGTACGTCGCCCAGAATGAAGAAGAAGAGCAGAGGACCGGTTATCTTCCGCTTCAGTTTCGACTCTGGCTCGTCACCCCTCACCTGAGTACCCGAAGAATTGGCTGCGGCCGTCATTGGCGTCTCCCGTGGTGCAGGCCCCGAGGGCGTGGTTGATCGATCTCGGACAGGATCAGCTGTGTCCTCAGCGATCGTCGCCGGTACGTGTAGCCGCTTCGCCGGGAACGGAAACCTACCCGTCGTCAACGCGTTTAGGAGTCGGGTGGCTGGTTACTATCACGCCGGTACTGACTGTCGGGACGAGATGACGTGGCTGGGAGGCTTGATGTCTGGTGTGGGTGAACTCGACCGAGATGCGTCAGGAGATTCTGGGTTGGGCGCAACTCAGGTGCGGGCGGACCGAGACGAAGCCGGTGCCTCGACCCCATCGGTCGAGCAGGACCTGTTGTGGGGTGACTGGGGTGGGGTGGTCGCCATCACCGCGATCCTGGCGACTGTGATCGTCGTGTTGACGCTCACGGTGGGGGCGTTACCGCTCTGAAGTTTCTACTGCAGCACCGCAAATACCGCATTGCTCGAAGTGACGACGGTTCCAGCGTGCGATCGGGACAAAGAACACCGTGAACTGCTTGAACTCCCGCATGCGCGCCCATTGAGTGGTGTTGTGGCACCGAGGGCATGCTCGAACGCCAGCGGAGCCGAGTTGTTGCCGCTTGAGGCCGTAACCGAAGAACAGGAGCACACCGCCAGCATAGAGATCCGGTCCGTCTTTGATCGGAGCGCGTGACAACGTCGAGTGCACCGATGACTTTCGGGTGGTTGCGCCGTCGATACCTGTGGATGTGCAACAGGCAGGAGCCCGAGCATGAGCAGACGGTATGGAGCGGCGTCGACCTCGGTACGAGCAAATGGTGTGGATCTCGGTGTCGAGAGCTTCGGCCGCGACGACGATCGGTTGGTGCTGCTGGTCGGCGGCACCACGATGATGTCCTGGCCCGACACGCTGTGCGAACGGCTCGCGGACGGCGGGCGGCGCGTGGTCCGATACGACCTGCGCGATTCCGGTATGTCGACCACACTCGACCCGGAGAACCCGGCGTACAACCTGCGAGATCTGGCCGCCGACGCAGCCGCGCTCGTCGAGGAACTCGGCGCTCAGACCGCGCTGCTCGGTGGGGTCGGCGTGGGTGGAATGGTCGCGCAGGTCGCGGCCCTGGACCACCCGGAGGTGTTCTCGGCTCTGACACTTGTCGGCACCCGGCTGGTCGCACCCGGACCTGTCGACGAAGACTTGCCCGACCACGACCCGGCGCTCATGGCCGCGTTGTTCTCCCGGCCGATGCCGGATTGGTCGGACCGAGATGCCGTTGCGGTCTTCGCGGCCGAGGGTGCCGAGGAGGTGGGCGACGACCCGGAAGAGGCGCGGGCAACAGCGGTCCGCATCTGGGACCGGACGACGTCGACGGATCCTGCGGTGCACCAGGCGAACCAGCTCGGCATGGTGTTCTCCCGAATCGATTGCGCTCCGCGCTGGCGAGAGCGTCTTGGTGAGCTCGACCTACCCACGCTTGTCGTGCACGGTCGCGCCGATCCGTTCTTCCCAATGGGCAACGGCGAGGCACTTGCCGCCGAGATCCCAGCGGCGCGACTGCTTGTCCTGGACGAGATGGGTACCGCCCTGCGGCACGCCGACGCTGACCAAGTCGCTGCCGCCATGCTTGCCCTGTCGCCTGAGCATCCCGCGTGGGCGGGGTAGGCGAGATACACGTGCGCGGTTCGTGACCGCGCGATTGATGCAGGCACACATCTCATCCCGCGGGGTCTCACGTCGCGTACTGCACGCTCAACTTGGGGTGGTGGCGACTGCGGGGCTGCAGAGCGCCGATCCAGTGCCCATCGAGGACGGTGGCGACGAAAATGCTGCTGTCGACCTGGATCGTGGTACCGAGGTATAACCGGCCGTTGATGACTGCTCGGCCGCGGCCCAGTACGGGGAGGTAGTCGTCGGGTGGACCGGGGTTGGACACCACCTCTCCGATATCCCAGGCGAACGGATCCGTTCCCGTGGCATCTCTGACCGTGCGTACCGCATTCTCCAGAAGTAGTGCGGGATAGACCCTGCGTTCCGCGGGATCACAATCGGGTTGTGCGGTGGAATGAGTCGACACCGTTGTCAACCAGATCCGGTGCTCGTCGTCCCACGCCCATCGGGTCACATCGTCTTCACCAGATGTGTGGGTGGGCAGCCACCGGGCGAGTTCGTCGGTAAACCACACGCCGACAACGTCGTTGACTGTCTTCATCGGAGAACTCCTGGATTCCCCGAACGTGTTGTGCCATGAACGAATGTCTCGCGGGTATCGGTCGAGTGTTCTCCGATGGCGGGCTCGGCTGCTGCGAAGGCGGTTTCGAGGTCGGCGAGTCGACCTAGGGCACGGAATGCGCCGGCCATCAACGCCACCGTCATCAGAGTGGTCACAGCGACCGTGCCGATCGAACTGCCGATGATGATCTGAACGCCAACCATCAGCAATAGAGCGTTGGCCACAGCGGCCGCGGCGAGTGCTGCCGTGTCCGCTCGAGCCGTGTCGGTTGGCTTGTGGGATGGGTTACTCATGCTCCTCTCGCTTTCGGTGAAACCCACACGCGTACATCGAAAGGTCGTCACCCACCACGGGGTGACGGTCGGTGGTGGTGGTGCCGCCCCAGGTCTTGGGCGGCACCACCACGTGGTCGGGGTTGTTGGTCGCGTTCGTGGGGGCTATCTGGAGGCCCGGCGTCAGCCGCCGGCCGGTTCGATGGACCGGGCGCCGCCGCTGTGTTCGATCTCGATGCGGCGTGGCTGGGCCTTCTCGGCGAGCGGGATGGTCACCGACAAGACCCCGTTGTCGTAGTGCGCGGAGATCGCGGTGGGGTCGATGCCATCGCCGAGGGTCAGTTGCCGTCGGTAGGAGCCGAAGGGTCGTTCGTTGGTCAGCCACTGCACGCCCTCGTCAGAGCGCGCGGTGCGTTGCGCGGACAGGGTCAGGACCCCGTTGTCGACGCTGACGTCGACTGATCCCGGGTCCACCCCGGGCAGGTCGGCGGTCAACAGG
Source organism: Williamsia sp. 1135 (assembly GCF_002095395.1). Lineage (GTDB taxonomy): Bacteria > Actinomycetota > Actinomycetes > Mycobacteriales > Mycobacteriaceae > Williamsia. Next base: position 8,085 of record NZ_MJEI01000091.1, on the reverse strand, counting down.
TAATGGCCGTCGAGTTTGCATAGGTCCATCGGCATGAACCGTGGTGTTCGAGGCGACCCCGCCGATTGCAGCAACCCGCGGGTCAAAGCATCAACATCACCGAAAGGATCGAAACGAAGCACAGCAACCCACCTCCTCCATCTCCGGGCCCGCCACCGGTTGGCGGGCTACCAATCACTGTGCAAAACATGTTTTAGCACTCGCACACGCCGCCCGCAAGACCTCGGTCGAGATGAGATTTCCGGACCGAAAAGACTGCCCCACAGTGTGACTGGGCGCAGAGAGGCATGCGGCACACGCTCGTATCGGCGGTGAGCAAGAGGTGGGATCAAGCGGGGCTCCGAGCATCCTGGGTGCACGCGGGAGTAAGTGGCCGAGCTGCCGGCTCAAGGCATCACCATGGCAGTGCAGCTCCCCAGTTCCGGTCGCGAGGCGTAGAGTCAAGATTTGAAGCCGATCAACGGATTTAAGCGGGATGTCGACGAACGAGATGTTTGCATCGCTACTCAGACGAGAGCAAACATATGTCATCTCCCATTGGTTCAGCCGACCTCCGCGGCCCCAATCTGGCCACAGCGCTGGCCTCGCTCGCCGAAGGGGTGTCGGCCGCCCATGGCGCTGACGACGCCCTGAGGGCGGTGACCACTGCGGTGGTCGAATTGCTCGACGGCGCAGACAGTGCCGATATCCTGGTCATCGCAGGCCGCAAGAAGCAATACCGTTCATACGCTGCAACGAGTGCACTCCCGCGTGAGATGGATGATCTGCAGGAACAGGTGGGTGAAGGGCCTTGCATCGAAGCCGCGACGGGGACCACCGTGGTCCGGGCCGATGACCTGAATACAGAAACCCGATGGCCTGAGTTCTGCAGGGGCGCAACCGCTGCCGGTGTCACCAGCATGCTTTCGTTCAGGCTGTACACCGCACCGAGCGTGTTGGCGGCTCTCAACGTCTTCGGAAAAGCGGCCAACGCGTTCACTGACCGCGACGAAGAGGTCGGGCTCATGCTCGCCACCAACGCGGCGGTAGCGCTGCAAATGGCCAATAGTCGTGAGCAATTCGAGTCGGCGTTGGCAAGCCGTGACATCATCGGTCAGGCCAAGGGCATGATCATGGAACGTTTCCGCGTCGACGCTGTACAAGCGTTCAACCTTCTGGTGAAGCTGTCGCAGGATTCCAATACACCCGTTGCCAAGCTCAGCGCCCAACTTGTCGAGCTGGGCCCACCCACCGTCGAGCAGTAGACCGGCGCGCTTAACGGGCGCGGGCCGCCGCTGCCGCGGGCACGTCGGTGGTGGGAACATTTGCCCATCCGCCGCCGCGACAAACGCCGGCCGGGTGACTTCAGCCGTGGCCGGCGGCGCATCTGGTCGGCTGCTCTTTGTGTGGCAACTAGTCGTACAAGACGTTGCCACCACGCCTGGCCAGCGCATCCAACCCCGCACGGAATTGTCGAAGGTACTCCTGAGAATGCCCCACCCAGTCGGACACCTCCCCAACAACTTTTACCGGCAGACAACTCCGATAAGAATGCGTTGGATTACCAGGAAATTTCTTGTCGGTCACGTTGGGATCGTCTTCCACATCGTCTTGCGGCTCCACGACGTAAACCCGGCACGGACCGTCGCCAACCGCCATCTCCGCCGCGAGAACCGCACCGTCCAACACCTTCGTCATGTAGACGTAATTCGATATGTGCTCGGGACGATAATTCGACCGGTGGCCGGGCACCAGGAAGTCGCCTACCCGAAGATCGGCCTTGGTGCCGTGAAAGAACGCCCCCGATTCATGCACCTTGAAACGTTCCGGCGTATCAGCCATATCTGCCATTGAGACCCCCAAGTCGGATGTTTGCCCGACGATTATGGACGGGGGCCGGGGCCTTGCCGCAAGCCCCCACCCCCGCAGTAACATGAAGAGGGGAGATCTTCAGCTGCCGGAGTTCGAGGGCTCAGCGGCAGCACGACGGGTCGAGTACCTGGCGCAGTGCCTGCAAGGCATCGGTGTGGGCACGGTAGAACACATTCATCCCGCGGCGTTCGGGGCGAACCATCCCGGCCTTCTTGAGCTGCCCGAGGTGGTGGCTGACCGTCGGCTCTGACAATCCGACCGCGGCCGCGAGATCACATGTGCACACCTCACCCGCTTTGTCGGTGAGCAGAATCGACATCAGTTTGATCCGAACAGGATCAGCAAGCGCCTTGAGCCGCAACGCAACTTCGAGCGCTGCCGCGTCGTCCATCGCCGACGCGGAGACCGGTGCGCAGCAGATGGGCGCACTCATGTCGATTACCGGCAACGTCTTGGGCATGGGGCAACTCTACCGAGTTCATTGACATATGTCGAAGAGCTTGGCACTCTAAATCTGTCGATAATTCGATATATGTCTCACAGGTGGAGGTAGTCATGTCCCGTATGCAGCTGGCGCTCAATGTCGATGATCTGGATCAGGCGATCGAGTTCTACTCGAAGCTGTTCAATGTTGCACCGGCCAAACACAAACCTGGATATGCGAACTTCGCTGTCGTCGAGCCGCCGCTGAAGCTCGTGTTGCTCGAGAATCCTGGTCAGGGCGGGACGATCAACCATCTCGGTGTCGAGGTCGACTCGAGCGAGGAGGTGCACTCGGAGATTGCCCGGTTCAGTGGCGAGGGGTTGTTCACGGAGGAGGAAGTCAACGCGACGTGCTGTTTCGCCACTCAGGACAAGGTGTGGGTGACCGGTCCTGAGGGCGAGAAGTGGGAGATATACACCGTGCTTGCAGACTCCGATACCTTCGGGACGAGCCCGAAGTTGCTGGCGGAGGGGGTCGTTGGAGGCGGTGAGCCGTCGGTGTGTTGCGGCAGCTCCGGATCGTCGCAGGACGCAGAGGCCGCGCCGAATACCGGCGCGGCCTGCTGCTGACCATCTGGTCATGACGGTGGGCGCCGGTCGGAGGTACCCACCAAGTCGCTCAGCTCGCGGTCAGGCGGGTAGTGAGGCCTGCGACCCGGGCGGCGATGTCGTCACGGATCACGCGCATGCGGTCGATGCCGTCGATGCCCCGCTGCGAGGGTTCATCGGTGTCCCAGACTTCGACGACGACACCATCTGGTGCGGCGACCTCTGCCGAGCTACCCAGCACGACGATGATGTCCGCGGCGCGCATGAGGTCGTCGGTGAGCTGTCGCGGGTGATGATCGTTGACCTCGGCGCCGACTTCGGCCAGCACTTGTGCGGACAGTTCGTTGACGTGTCCGCCGATGGCGGCCGCGGTGCCGGCCGAAGACGCGCTGATCGCGGCGCCGGCCATCTTTCGCGTAAGTGCCTGCGCCATCACCGATTTACCGCGGTTGCTCACGCAGACGAACAATACCGCCGGGGTAGGGGACATCAGGACACCTCGGAGGCCTGCGCCGCAGTTTGTCGAGGCGTGAAACGTTTGCGTAGTGCCAGGGAGACATAGACAAGTCCTACCAGCACCGGGACCTCGATCAGGGGGCCGACAACACCGGCGAGGGCTTGGCCCGAGGTGGCGCCGTAGGTGGCGATCGCGACAGCGATGGCGAGTTCGAAATTGTTGCCGGCCGCGGTGAACGCCAGGGTGGTGGTGCGCTCGTACCCGAGCCCCATTGTGGCGCCGAGGACGTATCCGCCACCCCACATGAGAGCGAAGTACACCAGCAACGGGATCGCGATCCGGACGACGTCGAGTGGCTGCGAGGTGATTTGATCACCTTGCAGCGCGAAAAGGATGACGATCGTGAACAGCAGACCGTAAAGCGCCCATGGGCTGATCCTCGGGATGAACGTCGACTCATACCAGTTGCGGCCCTTGGTCTTCTCGCCCAGGTAGCGGGAGAAGAACCCGGCAACGAGAGGGATGCCGAGGAAGATCAGCACGGACTTCGCGATCTGCCAGGGGGAGGCGTCGATGGTGGTCTGTTCCAGACCGAGCCACCCCGGCAGCACCGAGAGGTAGAACCAGCCGAGGACGGCGAACATGATCACCTGGAATACCGAGTTGATCGCCACCAGCACCGCGGCGGCCTCGCGATCGCCACATGCCAGGTCGTTCCAGATGATGACCATTGCGATACAGCGGGCCAGGCCGACGATAATCAGCCCGGTCCGGTACTCAGGGAGATCGGCGAGAAAGATCCAGGCCAAGGCGAACATCAATGCTGGACCCAGGACCCAGTTGAGCGCCAGGGATCCGACCAGGAGGCGTTTGTCGCCGGTCACGGTGTCGAGTCGGTCGTAGCGGACCTTCGCCAGGACCGGGTACATCATGACGAGCAAACCGATTGCGATGGGCAGTGAGACACCGTCGACCGAGATGGCCGACAGTGCGTCGTTGAGTCCTGGGATCATCCGTCCCAGGACTAGACCCACGACCATCGCCACGCCGATCCACACCGGCAGGAAGCGATCGAGAGTGGACAGTTTCCCGACGACTGCGGGGTGCTCAGAGGTGCCGGTGGGGCTGCTCATGAGGTGACCAGTGCGACGTCACCGGTGGTGGGGTCGGCTGCGCTCAGCACGGAGGAAAGCTGCTGTAGGGCAGTTGGAATGACCCAGTAGTACACCCAGGTGCCGCGTCGTTCACAGTCGAGCAGCCCTGCCTGGCGTAGGACTTTGAGGTGATGAGAAATCGTTGGTTGAGACAGATCAAACGATCCGGAGATGTCGCAGACGCATGCCTCGCCGCCCTGATGGCTGGCCACCAGACTCAGCAGCCGCAGCCGCACCGGATCGCTCAGCGCTTTGAACATGCGGGCCAACCCGATGGTGTGGTCGGCGCTGAGCGGCTCCTGCATCAGCGGCGAGCAACACACGTCCGGCTCGCTCGACGTCTGGCATTGGTTCGACATCTGTCGATATTGACAGATGTCGAATCAGTCGCACAAGTCGGATCCGACCCGGCCCGCAGCAACTGGCCAAAATGCAGAGTAACGATGCGACAGTGAAGCAAGCTGTCGCATCGTTACCCTGACCAATCCTGAAGAGCTGCTACTTTTTGGGGTCGTCGGCCGCAGCGATCTCTACTTCTGCGGTGGCCTGGATGAGCGCGAGCAGCTCTTTGTCCAGCCCGGGTGAGAATTCTTCCCGCCGTTCCGGCGCGATGGTCATCGGGAACCCTTCGGGCATGATCGCGGTGCTCAGTTCGGTTCCATCATTGCTGGGTGAAGCGCCGCGGTAGAGCTTGGCGGCATCGCTCTGGTTATCAGCGCTGAAGGTGTACTGAATGCTCTGCAAACCCTGGTCGACAAGCTTTTTGACCTCGGGGAATCGTTCGGCGTTCGTCTTGGGAATCGGGAGAATCGAACCCCAGTTGACCCCGAGGCTCTCGAGGGCTTTGGCGAAAGCGTTCTCGTGGGCTTGGTCGCGGACGATGAGGTACGCGATGGTCGAACGGGCTGTCTTGTTGTCGGTCATCTCGTAGATCCGGCACTTCTGCAGGCGGCCGGTGGATTCCAGCATCAAGTTGTACAGCAGGTCCAGGACGAGGTTGCCGCTGTTGTAGACATAGGACCCGGACCAGGGGTTGCCCGCTGCGTCGACCGGTAGCGCGCCTTGCGCGCCGACCAGATAGTGGTGGATGTTGCTGGTATCGAGGGCGATCTTCAGAGGCGTGGCACCCTTTGCGCCCGGCTTGTCGACCGGGTCGGTCTTCTTGCCGCGATACTCCGGTGAGCCGTCGAGGAGCCGCGAGATGGTTGTCCCGATGAGTTCGACGTGGCTGATCTCCTCGGTGCCGACTCCCTGCAGCAGGTCCCGGTACGGCTTGGATGCGGGGTCTCCGCGAAAGTTCATCGACTGGAACAGGTACTGCATCATCGTGCGCATCTCGCCGAACTGCCCGCCCAAACCTTCTTGCAGAGCGTTCGCTGCGGCGGGATCGGGCTCGTCGACTGCTATTTCGTTGATCAATTGCTGAGTGTGTAGGTACATGATTCTCCTCGGGCTCATTTAACGAGGTTCCGGCGCTGCCGGAACGGGTCAGTGGATGTAATCGGGTGGCCGGAAAGTTGCTTTGGGCGCATTCGTCCATGAGCGAGGACGCGGTCACATGAGCGCCCGCAGCGGTTGAGGTCCACTCGGTCGACAGACGCCGCATTCTGGAGCAACTGGTCTCAGTGGTCATACCCAACGCCTCAAATGGCAAACCCCGCACGCCGATACGAGTTTGTGGGGTGACGCGCCGGAAAACGCTCATCGGGCCGGGCGGTGCTGCCCGTCGATCTGGTTCTGGTGCGTAAAGCCTTGGCATGCCAAATGTTCCGGGGCGGACCAGAGGTGCGCCGACGGCGGCGAGAGCGAGGGCGGGGCGGGGCGGTGCGACGGTGCACTGATGTACCGCCCCGACCCTCGTGTTCAGCGTTGTTGGTCGGCGACCGTGGTGGTGGCCTGTTGAGCGTGGTCCTGGAGGTCCTGGGCTGCGGACGCCCCTTCGTCCTTGACCGGCCCCGAACGCGATCTGCCCAGCCGCCAATGGGTTGCCCTGGGTTTGTGCTTTGAGCGCGCCGGGTGCGGACTGTACGGCGTCGGAAGCCGACTGCGCGGTATCAGACACCGACGACTTCGGTGAACTGGCCGCGTCGGAGGTGCCCTGTGCGGTGTCGGTGGCTCGCCCTGAGAAGTGTTGTGGGCGTTGGTGAATGAGATACGCCTACGGTGTAGGCCGCTGAGGTCCAGATCGCTTGTCGGCCCGCCTGGCTGACATCTCGCAGACCCGGTGACCACGCCGCTCCCGAGCGGCACCCCGGCTCTTTTCTGAACCGAAGCGCCTGGGCCGGCCGCCGTGCTTTCGCTGCGGCGCCGACTTATGCGGTGTCTACCCCGATCGCAGATGCACAACACGCAGCTTGCGTGGCACTCGCGCGGTGGACGGCAGATTGCGGTGTGCGGTCGACGCCCCAGCAGCAGAGATCAGGGGCGTAAATCAGATCTGAGGTCATTGCGTGGTCTTGCCCGATGACTTGCGCAGGGCCCGGCCGCGATCGATGAACTTCTGGTCGGTCTCGGCGTTCTTGTCCGAAGCCTTGGTGTCTCGGGGCGGCAGCTGCAGGTGTTCCTCGGCAGGCATACCGGCCTGCAACTGTCGGCCACGTTCGAGTTCGGAGTCGAACTCGGCGCCGAACAACAACGCCAGGTTGGTCAGCCACAACCACAGCAAGAACACGATCACACCGGCCAGAGCACCGTAGGTCTTGTTGTAATTGCTGAAGTTCGCGACGTATAACGCGAACAGTGCCGACGCCACAATCCAGGTGACAATGGCCAGCGCCGCACCGGCACTGACCCACCGGAACTTGGGCTGCTGCACATTGGGAGTCGCCCAATACAGAACCGCCACGATCACGATGACGAACACCAGAACCACCGGCCAGCGAGCAATGCTCCACACCGTCAGCGCGGTATCACCGAGCCCGATGGCATCTCCGATCGATGTCGCGATCGGCCCGCTGACCGCCAGCATCAACGCGACCGCAGCTGCCATGACCAAGGCAACGAGCGTCACCAGCAGCATGACCGGCCGCAACTTCCAGATGGGGCGCCCCTCTTCGATTTCATACATCCGGTTCATCGCCCGGCCGAACGCACCCACATACCCAGACGCCGACCACAACGCGCCCACCAAGCCCAGCACCAGCGCGAACCCGGCGCTGGGCGCAGCGACGAGTTGCTCGATCGGCCCGCGCAACGTATCGACCGCCGAGGACGGGCCGAGATCATCGACCATCTTCAACACCGCATCAGTGGTCTTCTGGCCTTGGCCGAACAGACCGAGTAGCGACACCAATGCCAGCAGTGCGGGGAACAACGACAAGACGGCGTAGTACGTCAACGCCGCCGCAAGGTCGGTGCACTGGTCCCGGGAGAACTCACGCGCCGTCTTACGCAACACGAACCATAAAGAGTGCTTCGTCAGATCGGTGGGCGAATCGGGTTTGCGGGAGTCATCGGGATCAGCCGAGGCGGGATCATCGCGTACCTCAAGTCGCTCACTCATCACACACCCCCCGGTCCCGCGACGAGAACGGGAGTGTCCGATTAACGGTGGATCCGACCTTGGTGTCGGTTAGTTACCGTTTGGGGTGA
>NZ_MJEI01000007.1 GCF_002095395.1 Williamsia sp. 1135 | reverse complement strand
TTCCTGTTCGGTGGTCTGACCGGTGTGCTGCTGGCGAGCCCGCCCCTGGACTTCCACCTCTCGGACAGCTACTTCGTGGTGGCGCACTTCCACTACGTGCTGTTCGGCACCATCGTCTTCGCGACCTATGCCGGTATTTATTTCTGGTTCCCGAAGATGACCGGGCGGATGCTCGATGAGCGCCTGGGCAAGATCCACTTCTGGCTGACGATGATCGGCTTCCACACCACGTTCCTGGTGCAGCACTGGGTCGGAAATGAGGGCATGCCGCGTCGGTACGCGGACTATCTGTCGTCGGACGGGTTCACGACGTTGAACATCGTGTCGACGGTCGGTGCGTTCATCCTCGGTGCCTCGACGCTGCCGTTCTTGTGGAACGTGTTCAAGAGCTACCGCTACGGCGAAGTCGTGACCGTCGATGACCCCTGGGGCTTCGGTAACTCCCTGGAGTGGGCGACCAGCTGCCCGCCGCCGCGGCACAACTTCACCGAGCTCCCGCGCATTCGGTCGGAGCGGCCTGCGTTCGAGTTGCACTACCCGCA
>NZ_MJEI01000094.1 GCF_002095395.1 Williamsia sp. 1135 | reverse complement strand
AAACCGGCTAGACAAGCCGACGCCGAACCGGCCAACTACGTTCAAATTGCAACAGCCCGTATTGCCCTTGGACACCACTGACGGGGACGATCTCAGAGTGGTGCCCTGGGTCAGGGCCGGTGCTGACTGCAAAAGGCCGTGATCCGCTCGACGCTGTCGCCGGGACCGGTGAACAGGCCGCCGTGGGCTGCACCGTCGATCTGGGCGAAGACCGAACCCGGGATCAGCGCAGCCGTCTCGCGCGACTGCGCGGGTGGAAAGAACAGGTCGTGCTCGAAAGCCAGTACCAGTGTGGGGATGTCGATCTCGGCGAGATGTCCGGGCAGGGGTTCGCCCGCGCTGATCCATGCGTAGGAGGCCATGAGCTGGCCCTTGAAGCCATCGGGGCTCGCCCACCCGCCATCGGACGCACTCAGGATGTCGCGCCAGCCGGCCACCGTGGCGGAGTCCTGGAGCAAGGTGGTGTGCAGGGTCGTCATCAGTTGTTCGAAAACCAGTACTGTCTGAGGTATCTCGCCGATCTGCTCGATGAGGCCGATTTCCATCTCGCCCACGAGGGCTCCGATGGGCGTCGGCTGTAGTCCGGCGAAGAGCACTGCCGCTGAGATCAATTCAGGTCGACTGCGCAGCATGGACTGGGTCACGTAGCAGCCCATCGAGTAACCGATCACGATCGCCTCGGTGACGTCGAAATGGTCGAGTAGCGCCTCTGCGTCGCCGGCCAGATCCGCGATCGAGTAAGGCGCCGGCGGGGCCGACGATGGAGACAGTCCCCGTGCGTTGTAGGAGATCACCGTAAAACCCGCATCGACCAGCGAGGCGGTCAATCCACACAGGTCCCAGACCATGGCCGGCATCCCGAGACCACCGTTGAGCAGCACAGCAGGTCCTGAGCCGACTCGACTGGCGCCCAGGGTGATTCCGCTCGCGAGCTCTACGTTCTCCATTGCCCCTCGGTGGCTAGACCAGACCGCTTCTGTTGGTGAAGTCGATCTGCGCAGCTGCATTACTGACAGCGGTGACCATACCGGTTCCGTAGGGCCCTTTGAGGTCGTACAGCGTTGCCGTTCCCACCGAGATGCCGTCCGCGGTGAGGTGGGTTTCGGCTTCGATCCCGAGCTGCGGGCCCTCCGGAAGACGGGAGAGCGCCATCGTGAGGTCGCAGTTGATGTAACCGATGCCTTCGGTGCCGAGATTGGTGACCAGGCTCGTCGACTCAGCAGACTGGACCGCGTGCACGAACGGCGACGCGGATTCGTCGGGAACGACGGCCATGGCCGTACTCCATGCGCGTTTGCGGGCGGCGTTCTGGTGAGTACCTATGCCTCGCGTCCAGTCGGAGTCGTCGGTCTGCATCCAGGGGTGGCGCGACCGGGAATCATCGGCGGCTGCTTCCTTCGGTGGTGTGAATGTCGTCGACGGATGCCATTCGCTGCCCGGAGGGGGACCTGACCTGCGTAGGAACACGCTGGTCGCGCGAGCGACGACAACGTCTTCTTGCATGACCTCGACGTCGGCGACCTTGATTCGTCGACCGGAACGGACCAGCCGGGTGCGCAACGTCATCGGCTGGTTCTTCGCGGACTTGAAGAGGTCGAACGTCAGCCGTGCGGGGACGAAGTCGGGATCGGAGAATTCTTGCTCGACAGCCCTCGCCGCTGCGGAACACACAGCCGGTCCATTGAGCGAATCCGCGCCCCACGCGCTCATCGACCACTTGGTGGGGATCAGCGCATTGTCACGGGGCCGGATGCTGAAGAAGCTGAATGGGTCGGACACCAATCGATAGTGTCAGAGCCGCGCCGACATTGCCGGATCGGGTGTGGCCAGTGCACCGGACGGGTGGCGCCGGGCGCTTCGGGTGACGAAGAGCAGGGTTGCCGCGGCAGCGACCGCACCGAACCCGAACATCCACGGGTAGGTCACGGCGGGGATGTACTCGTGTAGATACGCCAGCGTCGCAGGCACCGCGAACCCGAGGTAGGTGAGTGCGTAATACACGGCGGTGAGTCCGGCGAGGTCGCCTGGACCCGCGATGCGCTGGACCTCCGACAATCCTGCCACCAGTGCGATCCCATACCCCGCGCCCAGGACCACGGCGGCAAGCAAGACGGCCCAGATCGTCAACAGCGCCGAAGCCGCTGCGGCGGCACCCATCCCGAGTATCAGTAACGTCAGCGCCACCTGACTGGCTCGGGCAGAGTCAGGCCGGTCGATTCGCCGCGCCACCGTTTGGATGGCAAAACCACAACTCAGTGTCACGACGGAGACGAGGGCCGCGAACGCCATCGGCGCCGCATCGACCTCCGGTGCTATCAAAGACGGCAGAATCGCCTGGCATCCGATGGCCGCCCCGAACACCCAGGGAGCCAACGGCACGACCACCAGTAGGTATCGGGCGTGACCTGCGGATGGGATCTTGAGGTCGGACAGCAGACCCGACCGCGCGCCCGGCGTCGTCGACTTCGTCTCCGGCACATTCCACACCCACGCCGCACCGATCAGGCAGATCGCGGCGTTGAGGACGTACGAGAATGCATGCGGCCAGGGCCCCCACTCGGCGAGCACACCCGCGGTGCCGGCGCCGATGCCGAAACCGGCCGTCAGGCTCATGGCGGCACGCTTCGCGCCGCTGCCCACCCCCGCGTAAGAGTTTGGGGGACTGGACAATTCCTTGAGCCAGCTGGTGCCCACCGCCATTGCCAGTCCGATGGCGATGCCACCGAGGATCCGGCCTATGGCCAGCAACAAGACGCCATCGGTGGCAACCGCCAGCACCAGCGATCCGGCTGCAGCGATGAACGCTGCGGGACGCATCAGCGGACGACGTCCGTAACGGTCGGACAGCGGACCGCCGATCAGCAGTGCCGGGATCATGCCGAGTACATAGGCGAAGAGCAGTACATCGACCGTGGGCCCGGACATCTCGTACTCGTGCTTGTAGAACACCAGCAGTGGAGTGAATTCGTTGCCGCCCCAGGCGATCGCGAACATCGCCGCGCAGACGCCGTACCAGTTGCGTCTCATGACGGCGGCCTCCGCAGGTCGTGCACCGCCGTCAGGTGTGCCGACAGTGTCTCGGAGAAGCCCTCGACGTCACCGGTCTCGATCAAGTCGGTCAGCTCGATGTGATGTTTGATGATCCGCTGCATCTGGGCGTGGTCGCGCTGCACCGATGCACTGGTCATCCGGAGCTGACGGTCGCGGAGCGTGTCGTAGAACGCAGAGAGCAGGGGATTGCCCGCCGCTTGCACGAAGATGCGGTGGAACGTGGCGTCTTCCTTGGTGAAGGCATCGACGTCGCCGGCGTCGGCATGCGTGACGTGCCGCTCGATGCCGGCACGCAGTTCCCGCACGACGCCGGAGCGGTCGGTGCCGGCCAAGATGCGGACCGCGCCCGTCTCCACCAGAAAGCGTGCGCCGATCACGTGTTCTGCCTCGTCGGGTGGCACCGGCACGATCAGTGCCCCACGTTTCGGATAGAGCTTCATCCAGCCTTCGGCCTCGAGACGCAGGAATGCCTCGCGTACGGGGGTGCGCGACATCTCGAGCGAGGCGGCGACCTCGCCTTCGCTGATCAGCTCACCACCGGCAAGAGACCCGGACAGGATCCGGTCCTTGACACGGCGATAGGCACGTTCGGCGGCGGACAACGCGATAGACACAACTTGTATCTAAGCACAATCGGGCGTCGTGAGAATTCGCGCCACCTGCGTGCGTACGCGACAGTTGCAACCGGCGCGTACGCACGCAAGCTGCGCGAATTGTGAGAACGAGCGCTCAGCGCCCAGTGGGTTCGGGGGATTGTTGCAGGTGGCGGGTGGCCGCATCGCGGAAGACCACGGCTTTGCGGTGTTGTCCGGCGGCTACGAGAGCGTCGGCGGTCCGGTTGCAGAGTTCCGCGGCCTCGGCACGACGGCCGAGTCCCTCGAGCGTGGCGATCATGTGCTCGGTGACATCGAGGGTGTCGGGATCGGTCGGGCCGTGGGTGAAGGTGTACTTGGCGAGCAGATCGCGGCACGTGGGTTCGCAGTCGGCCCACAGCTTCAGCCGGACCTGGCAGCGGATCACGTCGTGCAGATTGGACAGGCACATCAACGAGTACGGGCCCTCGCGGCGGCAGCGGATCTCGCGGAGCACCGAGAACTCGGCGAGCGCGTGGGTGTACTCACCGGCTGCAAACAGCTCGGTGGCCTCGCTCTGCATTTCGTCGAGCACGTCACCATCATCGCGTACCGGCGCGCTGCGCTGTGGTGATTCACCGATATCTGCCTAAGGTGACCGGGTGAGCCGAGCATCTGGACCTGACCAGCCGCAGCACAGTCATGGGCATAGTCACGGAGACGCAGCGAAGCGGAGCTCGACCCACAGCCACGGAGACGCAGCGAAGCGGAGCTCGACCCACAGCCACGGAGACGCAGCGAAGCGGAACTCGACCCACAGCCACGGACTGGTGGATGTGGATCTGCATCCGGTGGTGGCGAAAGCGGTGGTCGGGCTCCTGGTGGCCAGTGCGCTCGCGGTGATCGCGGGGCTGATCATGCTGTGGCCTGGCGACCGCGACCATGATGTTCCCGTCATCTTCCAGTCGTCGGGCGGTGGTTCGGTGCAGATCGAATCCGGGCAGGTGGTGGCCCAGGCGACCGCGGATTGTCTGAACCCGCAGTCCGGCACGGTATTCGCGGGGGACCCCGCGGTGCTGACCGTGAAGAACGGGCCCTGCATCCAGAACACGGTGGCGCTGTCCAGCGGTCCGAACGAGGGCGCCAACACTCTCATCGAGGTTCCGACGAACCGGGTGCAGGCAGGCGTTCAGCAGGACGCCGGCAGCGATGATCTCACGCCGGAGCAGCTGGCCAAACCGCAAGCCGGACAACCAGATCTGAGTATCGGCGACGAGATCAAGCTGTCGCGGTCGGCCGGGGTGGACGGTGCCGACACCTATGCGTACTTCGACCACGAACGGTCGACGTCTGTCCTCGTCTGGGCACTGGTGTTCGTCGCGGCCATCGTGCTGGTGGCCTCGTGGCGCGGATTGCGGTCGGTGATCGGTCTGGTCTTCGCGTTCGTGGTGCTGTTCGGATTCACTCTGCCGGCGATGCTCGACGGGAAGTCGCCGGTGGCCGTGGCGATCGTGTCGTCCGCAGCGATCCTTTTCGTCGTGATCTATCTGGCGCACGGGGTGAGCCTGAGGACCAGCGCGGCGTTGCTCGGAACGTTGGTGTCGCTGTTGTTGGCCGGCTTCCTGTCGTGGCTGTCGATCGAGACGATGAACATCACGGGCTTGGGGCAGGACCAGACGACCAACCTGCAGATCTACAACAATGCGATATCGGTCGACGGGATCTTGCTGGCGGGTTTCATCATCGGCGCTCTCGGGGTGCTCAACGATGTGACGATCACGCAGGCTTCGGCTGTCTTCGAGCTTTCCGCCGCCGACGGCGGCGACCGCCTACAGACGTTCACCGCGGCGATGCGGGTAGGACGTGATCACATCGCCAGCACCGTCTACACCCTGGTGTTTGCGTACGCGGGCAGTACGTTGCCGCTCCTGCTCCTGTTCTCGGTGTCGGGACAGTCGTTCTCGACGCTGATCACCACCGACCTGGTGGCCGTCGAACTTGCCCGGTCGTTTGTCGGTGGCATCGCGATCGCGCTGTCAGTGCCGCTGACCACGGCCGTCGCCGTGATGTTGACCAGTACGGGGAAGACCGCGGCACCGCCGCAACACGAGCCCACACCTCAGGCTGTTCCGCGCGCCCGCACTCCCGAGCGCCGCACTGCTGAACCCCGCACTCCTGAGCCACGGTCGGGCGGTAGGCATTCGCTCCCGGAGTGATTCGGAGTGATCCGGTTCAGCTGGGGTCTGCGACGGTGTTCGTGACCGAGCCGATCGAATCGATGGACAGGGTCACCTCGTCGCCGGGTGAGATCCACCGGTTCAACTCGAGGCCGCAACCGTTCGGCAAGGTGCCCGAGGTGATCAGTTCTCCGGAGTGCAGGTTTTCGGACTGGCTGGCGTACGCCACCACTTCGCCGGGGCTGTAACGCAATCCGCGGGTACTGGTCGACGACCAGCGCTCACCGTTCACCTGCACGGTGGCGCCGAGCTGGTCGATCTTCGGCAACACCTCGTCCGCGGTGACGACGACCGAACCGATGGCACTGCCGAACGTCTTGGCCTTGACGACGGGTCCGAAGACCCCGCTGCGCTGCTCTTCCCATTGCACGTCTCGCGCACTGAAGTCGTTGAAGACCACGAAACCGCCGATGGCCGCAGCGGCCTTCTCCGGGGTGGCGTCGCGGACCGGATGCGCGAGGATCATGCCGAACTCGAGTTCGAAGTCGAGTTCGGTGGTGTAGGCAGGCCAGGGCATCGGCTCACCGTCGCCGATGACGGTAAGATGATTTCCCGTGTAGTAGACGGGGTGGTCGTAGAACGCGGGCTTGGGGCGCAGCGGTGGAAACACCTTGCGCGTCAGACGTTCATAGCCGCGGGAGATGGTCCTGGCAGCCGGGAGGTTGCGATCGAGGAGCCTGTGCGCTGCCCTGATCCAGTGTTCCTCCCAACCGAGGGAGCAGCGCAGTGAACTGGGGTAGTAGGGGATCGCAGGGGCGGGATCATGCGCCACGCCAATACCTTCGGCGGCCGCCCAGTCGACCAGTTCGATGATCCGGGCCCTGGAATGATCTCCGGTTGCCAGCAGCGCCAACAGATTTGCAGGCAGATGCGACAGTTCGTCGAGCCCACTACGGGCATCGAGTGCGGCGCGCAGACTGACCCAGCTCTGGGTCGGCTCGTGCAGGATCGCCAGTGACGCGGGTTCGCTGAGCCGCCGGATCTTCACCGCGCGAGCTCACGTTGCAGGGTTCCGGCGTCGGCGAAGGCGCGGGCCCTCCGGGCAAAGGTCGGCGGCGCGGGTTGCCCGCCGTCCCACAAGCGGTACAGGGTGCTGAGGTTGACCACGATGCGCTCCGACGATCCCCACTGCGAGAACGGCGTGAACTCTGAACTCCGCAGCATCTCCCGTGCGGCACGCAATGGGGGTGTCCCGGCGACGAAGTGTGCTCGGCCGGCCTCCGCGACCCACTGCCAGTAGTCGCGGAGCAGCTCGATTTCCCGACGCCCGCAGATGGGTCCGTGTCCGGGTACGTAGGTCTCGGCGTCGAGGCCGATCATGTGGTCGAGTGCGTCTGTCCAATTCCCCAGGGGCCCATGCCAGATGATCGGGGTGGAGCCGATGAACAACAGGTCGCCGCTGAACACGACGCCGGCATCGGGTAGATGGATGATGAGGTCGCCGGGCGTGTGTGCGGGGCCGAGGGTGCGTAGATGGGTATCGCGACCACCGACGGTGATTTTCTCGGTGATCTCGAAGGTGTGATCGGGCAGGCGGGGGAGTTTGCGAGGCAGTTCGGCCCCACCGGTCACCTGTCGCATGTAGCGTCCGAGCGCCCCGGCAGGTCCGGGCAGGACGCCTGCGACTGCGCCGAGTGCGGAGAATCGCGCGACCGCGCCGGGTGGGGTCTCGTCGGTCATGGCTTCGAGGGACGCGACCGAGGTGGTGATGCGCGCATCCGGTGGCAGGGTGTCGTTGCCCCACCAGTGGTCACCATCGGAGTGGGTGTTGACGGCCTCGGTGATGGGCACGCCGGCGGTCAGCTCGGCGGCGGCTTCGGCAAGTGCCCGCGCTCGCGGGCGGTCCCAAGCGGTGTCGATGACCATCGCTGCGTCGTCGCCGACCACCAACCCCGTGTTGGTCTGTCCCCAGCCGCCGGGGAGATCCATGAAAGCATATGTTCCACTGTCGATTTGAGTGACAGTGTCGTGCCGAACTGGCATCAGGTCGTCCTAGCGTGAGTCCTACTCGACCCGCCGATCGCGTGCAGTGCAGTGCAATGGGTGGCCGCGGCAACTGTTCTCACTCTACCGATTGAGGGGCACCCGCAGGCGAGTGTCGGCGACTACCGGAGCTGCGCACCGCGATCGCGGTGATCAGGCGTTCGAGCGGACCCCGACCGAACCGGTGGATCCAGCAGGAAGAGGCGGCGATGGCGACCGTGGCGAACAGCAGCCAGGTCCAGAAGTTCTGCCACGGGTAGTCACCGGAGGTGCCGCGTGTGGTCACCGAACACAGCGCGAAGATGGCCACGACGTGGACGCTGTACACGGTCAGTGCCATCGTGCCGGTGGCCCGCAGTGGGAAGTTCCAGGGCGAAGGCCGCGGGCAGAGGATCAGACAGCCACCGATGACGACCATGCTGATACCCGCCGAACCGAACACGTCGAACGGCGTGCCCGAATGGGCGTCCGCACCGAGGAGTCCGAGTAGGTCCGACCAGGTCCAGCGGAAGCCCTCGCCCGGATTGTCGTAGGGCGCGAAGAACTTCGACGGGGGTTCGAACTGACGATCCGGATCGACGGTGTCCTGGAGCTGCACGACCGCGGCAGACAGCAGATACGCCGCAGCAGCGATACCCGCACCGAATCCGATCATGCGTCGTGCGACCGTCGGGGAGCGAAGGTCGAGTCGTCCCAGGCCGAGGCCGAGCAGCAGGTACGCGGACCAGATGAGCGCCGGATAACCGCCGTTGATCAGGATGTCGGACAGTGCGTTGTACGGAGAACCCCATGCGCCGATCGCGGCATGCAGGGGCGGGACGATCGCAGGCATCACCACGGCCAGCACGCCGGCCGCGATGAACAGGGTCTGCGGCGGCACCCGAAGGAGCGGCAGGGCCAGGACGAACAGGAAGCTGTACATCACCAGGATGACCAGGATCGGGGTGCCGAGCATCTGCAGCAGCCCGCCGAGCAGAAAGATGCAGCAGGCCCGCACGAGGAGTTGATGCCGTGCGATCACCAGTTGTTCCGGTGTTCGTGGCCGGGTGCCGCCGGTGACGAGCGCGATCGAGACACCGGCCAGTACTGCGAACGTGACCGCGGAGTGCCCTTGAACCAGCGACCCGTAGGTCGCCGGATCGGTCCAGCGCAGGTCATCGAGGTCGAGGATGTGTGCGGCGAACATGCCGAGGACCGCCAGCGCCCTGGCGACGTCGACGCCAGGGATCCGTGTCGTTCGATCGACCTTCATCAGTTCATCTTCGCTCAGAGAGCTGTTAGCGTCCGAACCACCGCGAACGGCGACAACAAGGGAACGAGACCCGATGAGTACCAGCGACGCCCAGGACATCGCAGACCTCAAACGTGAGGTGCGGCGACAGGGTGAATTGATCGACGATCTCTACCGCAGGCTGGGCGCCCCGGCCCCGGCGCCCGGACCGTCGGCGACTGTCCCCGCCGAGATCACCGATGCGCTGCGCGCCGGGAAGCTGCCGATCGTGATGAAGCTCTGGCACGAGCGCAACGGTGGAAGTCTCGGAGACGCCAAGAAGCAGGTCGAGGAGTACGCCCGCTCGCTGGGTCTCTAGTCACGCCGCGACCGGTGCGGGTTCGACTGCCTCGTGGCGGCCTGCGTTGGCGGAACGGCGCCGGGCCACCAGCACCAGACCCGCGCCCACCGCGACCCAGGCGATGAGAACGACAACCGCGGTTCCGCCGCCGTGACCGTCGAAGAATGCGAGTGACCGTAGGAGCGTGGCCGAGGCGCCCGGTGGAAGCAGTTGCCCGAGTTCGGACCAGCCGGATGGCAACCAGTAGGCGCTCGAGGCGATTCCCGACAGGGGGTTGCCGACGATCATCATCGTGACCGCGCCGAGTCCGAAACCGGCCATCCCAATGTTGGCCGTCAGCCCGATCAGGGTCAGGCTGATCGCTGACATCCCGAGTGCGATGCCGAGACCGACCGGGATGACGCTGCCGTCGAAGGTGCCGATCACGAACCGCAGGATCAGACTCAGGCCGAGGCCGGTGAGGAGCGCGAAGCCGACCGCGGCGGCTGCTTGCTGTACCGGTTTGCGTGGCAGCAGCTGCAGGAAGACGATCGCGGGGATGATTCCGCCGAGTACCAGGGGTAGGGCCAGTCCGGCGATGCCGGCGCCCTGCGGATCGTCGGCGGTGGTGGGGACCACGTCCTCGACGGTCACGGTGGTGCCCGCCTGAGTCGACAGCGCGGCTGCGACACCGCGTAGAGATTGCGCGATCGGCGCCCCGCCCGCCGATGCCACGAGCATCGTCGGCCCGGTCGGGGTGACGACGATGCCGCCCACCACGTCTCGTTCGGCGATCGCGGTGCGGACCTCATTGGCAGAGCCGTACTCGTGGAACTCGAAGTTCTCCGGAGCGGACGTCGTGAGGGCGTCCTCGATCTGAGAAGTCGCGGCTACGGGGCCGGCCACCCCGATGGGTAGGTCGTGAGGACCGGAGTGCTTCATCGGCAGCACGAAGGCCAAGGAGATCAGGATCACCACCCCGGCGAGTCCGATCATCGCGCCCACAGCTTTGCGGTTCATGGGTACCCCTCTTCGCCTCTTCGGAGGAATATCCTCCGCTTGCATACTGGAGGATATTCCTCCGTATAGGGTGGGCTGTCAAGTGCCGAGAATGATCGAGGGGAGACCTGGAGTGAGGGCTGATGCCGAGGCGCGCCGCGACCGGCTGGTGGAGGCCGGTCGGATTCTGTTCGCCGATCGCGGCTACGACGTCCCGCTCGAGGCGGTCGCCGAAGCGGCAGGGGTCGGCATCGCGACTCTGTACCGCAATTTTCCGACCCGGCTCGACCTCAAGCTGGCGATCCTGGCCGACGGACTACATCGCAGCCGGCGGACCCTCGATGAACTGCTGGTGCAGGTCGATGAGGATCCTGACGGCGCGATGACCCGGTTGACCCAGATGTTCGTATCCCTGCAACTCGGTGCCCTGATCCCGATCATCGTCCGGGATCAGGACCTCATCCCGTCCGAGCTGATCGATGCCCGCAAGGGCAACCTCGCCAGCGTCGGTGAGATCTTGGAGCGGGCGAAGTCACACGGCGTAGTCCGTGAGTCGGTGACCGCGCGCGACTTCTTCGCCGGGGTTGCTCTGATCACCCGTCCCCTACCTGCCCTGATCGCCGACCCGATGATGGACGGCACGATCACGGCATCCGAACTCACCGTCCGGGTGCTGGCCATTTTCGTGGCCGGCCTGCGGCCATGACTTTCGTAAGATCGAGAGGCGCGATGGTTGTAAGTTCATCCCATGACGAACATTGTTGTCCCTCAGTCTTTCCCCGATCAGCTGCGCAACGCCGTGCGCGCCGGGCTCATCGCCAGCGCTGTCATCGGCATCATCATCGGAATCGTGGCGCTCATCTGGCCGGAGCCGACGCTCGTTGTGGTCGCGGTTCTCTTTGGAATCACTCTGATCTTCACCGGTATCTACCGTCTGACCATGGCGTTCTCGGCGAAACTGCTGCCGACGGGGATCAGGGTGTTCCTCGGCCTCATGGGTGCGATCATCCTGATCGCCGGCATCGTGTGCCTGTTCAATCCGGGTGATTCACTCGTCCTGCTGGCGATCCTGATCGGCGTCGGCTGGATCTTCCAGGGCATCCAGGAGGTCGCTGCCGGGCTCGCAGGTGCTCATTACGCGCCGAAGTGGTTCCTGATCGGATCGGGTGCGTTTTCGATCATCGCCGGCATCATCGTGCTGTTCCTGCCGGGTGCCGCGATCGCAACCTTCTTGATCGTCGGCGCGATCCTGCTGGTGGTCGTCAGCGTGATCACGCTGTTCACCCTGCCGCGAGCGGCGGCAGTCCCTCAGTAACCCTGGGCCCAGCCGCGGACGTTCGAGACGTAGTCCATCGAGTTGTTGTAGCGCAGCACCGCGGTGACCTGCTGGGCTGGGTCGCGGAGGTCGAGGTTGCCGTCGCAGAGATAGCGACCGGTGGTCAGGGCTGCATCGAAGAGGTTCTGTGGGTCGGCGACGCCGTCTCCGTTGCCGTCCTCGGCGTAGTGCTTCCAGGTCTCGGGCAGGAACTGCATCGGCCCCACCGCGCGGTCGAAAACGGGGTCGCCGTCGAGGGCGCCGCCGTCGGTGTCGTGAATGACGTTGTTACCGGCGAGGCTGCCGTCGAGAATCGGCCCGAGGATCGGGATCTCGAGTTTGCCCGTGGCGTCGGCCTTACCGTTGTTGGCGTGGGTGGACTCGACCCGGCCGATGCCGGCGATCAGTTGCCACGAGATGCCGCAGCCGGGGAGTTCCTGGGCGAGCTTGGAGCCCGCCGCGTGGTACGCCTCCCAGTTGATCTTGGGGATCGCACCGGTGGTGACGCTCGCGGGCACGGCTTCCGGGGCCTGCGAGGGCGCCGGTGCGGGCGGTCCGGGGGTCGAGACGACGGGCTGCGCTGTCACCGGTGCGGCGACGGGCGCTGGGGAGGCTTCGGTGGTGGCAGGCGGGCTGTCGGCGACCTGACTGGTGGGGCTCTCGGTCAACTGATGACCGGCTTCCGCGGTCGCTGCCGCGGCTACGAGTCCGATGGGGACGAGCGCGACCAATGCGAACGGCGAGCGCGACTTTCTCTTAGGGGCTGAGTGCTTACCCAAGGCGGATACCTCCTGTTTCGGGCCTCAGGCCCCTGTGGTCCGCGCCGACGCTACCCGAAACATGCCGTTAACCCGTTATCGATCCGTGACCAACCGGCGGCTCGCCGGCGAGAGCTGATCCCGGGGGTGCAGGTCAGTGGTTCGCGGCGCTAAGAATGTGATGTCAGCCATACCGGCATGCGTGTCGAGTTCTGCGTAGATTCAGGACGGTGAAGAGTTCCCCGATACCGGCGTCGTCCGGGCTGGCACTGCGCATGCTGGAGTCGAATGACGACATCGTGTCGCTCGTCGGTCTGTTCGACGAGATCTGGCGGCCCGATCCAGGCAACCGTCCGGTCAGCACCGACATGCTGCGGGCGCTGATCCACGCAGGCAATTACGTCAGCGGCGCCTATCTCGATGATGTGCTGGTGGGTGGCAGCGTCGGATTCTTCGCCGCTCCCGCCGGGCGGGTGCTGCACAGTCACATCACGGGGGTGGGAGATCGCGGCCGCGGGCGGAGCGTCGGTTATGCGCTGAAGTTCCACCAACGAGATTGGGCGCTGGCGCAAGGTATTTCAGAGATCACGTGGACGTTCGATCCGTTGGTGGCCCGCAACGCGCACTTCAACTTGGCGAAATTGGGTGCGGCGCCGTTGGCCTACCACGTCGACTTCTACGGGGATGTCGGCGACGAGATCGGCGGGGGCGACGACAGTGACCGGTTGCTGGTGACGTGGCCACTCGACGATCCCCGGCCCCCGATGCCCCTCGACGCAGACTCGCTGAGCGGTGCGGTGACCGCGATCGACACCTCTGATCCATCGCGTCCGCGCGCGGTCGTCCATCACCTCTCCCGAGCGGACGTGGTGCTCGTCCCCGTGCCCCGCGACATCGAGGCCATGCGCCGCGTCGATCCAGCGGCGGCCTCCCGGTGGCGAATTGCGCTGCGGGAAGTCATCTCCGAGCTCATCGGCGGCGGCGGCAGACATGTCACCTTCCATCGCTCGGGCTGCTACGTGTTCACGACATCGGAGCAATCATGAAGATCACCGGAATCGAACTGCGACTCGTCGATCTGCCACTGGTCACACCGTTTCAGACCTCGTTCGGCGTCGAACTGTCCCGGCACGCCCTGCTGGTGCGGGCGGCGACCGATGACGCAGAGGGCTGGGGTGAGTGCGTGGCCATCGACGACCCGGTCTACTCGTCCGAATATGCCGGTGGCGCAATCGATGTGCTCAAGCGATTCCTCATTCCCGCGGTGCTGGCACCCGGTCGGGTGACGGCGGCCGGGGTGGCACCGCTGGTGGACAAGTTCAAAGGGCACCGAATGGCCAAGGCTGCCTTGGAAACCGCGGTCCTCGACGCTGAACTCAGGATCGCGGGTCTGCCGTTGTCCGGATACCTCGGTGGGGTGCGACCGGCGGTGCCGGTCGGCGTGTCGGTGGGTATCACCGACACCATCGAGAAGTTGCTCGACAATGTTCAGGGGTACCTCGACGAGGGTTATGGGCGCATCAAGCTGAAGATCCAGCCAGGGTGGGATCTCGAACCGACGAGGGCGGTCCGTGAGCACTTCGGCGACGATCTGATGTTGCAGGTCGATGCGAACACCGCCTACGGCCCTGCGGATCTGCCGCACCTGGTCAAGCTCGACCCCTTCGATCTGCTTCTCATCGAGCAACCGTTCGACGAGGAGGACCTGCGTACGCATGCCCGCTTGCGGGAGATGTCGACGACGCCGGTGTGCCTCGACGAGTCGATCCTGTCCGCGCGATCGACGGTGGACGCGCTGACGATCGGGGCCTGCGACATCGTCAACATCAAACCCGGGAGAGTCGGCGGATTCCTGGAAGCCCGCCGGATCCACGATGTCTGCGTGGCCCACGGCATACCCGTGTGGTGCGGCGGCATGCTCGAGACAGGACTCGGCCGGGCGGCCAATCTCGCCCTCGCCACCCTGCCCGGATTCACACTGCCCGGCGACATCTCGTCGTCAGCGCGGTACTTCGACCGTGACCTCACAGAGCCATTCGTGGCCGAGGACGGAATGATGGCCGTGCCCACCGGTCCCGGGATCGGGATCGACCCGGACCCGCAGGCCCTGTCCGAACTGACCACCTGGAGTGAGTGGGTGACCGCCTAGCAGGCGTGAACTGATCACAGGAGGCGTTCGGATCGGCAATGATGCTCTGATGACATCAAAGCTGATCTCCGGATGTGTGGCAGTTGCGGTGACGCTCGGGGGCCTCATCGCAGCGACCTCGCCTGCGGTCGCAGACAGTGCCTGCGTCCCGTGGACCACGACAGTGGTGGCGTCCGGCTACGGCACGCTCGAGAACCTCGACTTCGACGACCGTGGGGGGTTGTTGCTCTCCGAACTGAGCTTCACCGGTCCAGGGGCGGTGCGCAAGCTGACCGCGAGCGGGCAACGTTCGACGGCGGTCCCCGATGTCGAGGGACCGGGTGGAATCGTCGTCGTCGGCGATACCGCATTCTTCAACACCGGCAACTCGACGGCGTCGGGATTGCTCGACGCCGCCGACGGCACGATCGAGCTTCTTGATCTCGATACAGGGAAGACCAGAACCGTGGCAACGGGTCTCACCATGCCCAATGGTCTGGCTCTGTTGCCCGACGGGTCTCTGGTGGTCAGTCGCGACCTGGGTGCGTACACGGGCCTCACGCGTGTCGATCCGGTCACCGGTACGAGTCGGCCGTTCGCGCCGTCGGTGAGCTCCACGAACGGGATGATCTGGGATCCTGTTCGCGGAATTCTGTGGGTGGCAACGACCTTCAACGCCACCACCGAGATCGTCGGAGTCGATGCGGACACCGGGCAGCGGATCACGACACTGACCATCCCGGGTGCCGGAGTACTCAACGTCGCCGACGACCTCACCATGGGCCCCGACGGGAACCTCTATGTCGCACTCAACGTCGGGGGCAAGATCGTCCGGCTCGATCCCGATGGCGGTGGCTCGTGCGTGATCGCAGAGGGATTGCCGCTGACCTCCGCCGTGGAGTTCGGCAGCGGTCCGGGGTGGGACGAGAAGTCGCTCTACGCAACCAGTTTCCTCGGAACCGTGACGAAGGTGTCACCGCAGTAGGTCAGGGTGACGGTGGTCCCATGGGTACGAGTAGCTGGATAGACGACCGAAGGCATTGCGGCAGCGACGTTTCCGGGTGTGATACCCAGTACTCGTGACCGGCCATGATGGCGGCGGTGGTGGAGTGGGCGAAAGCGACTGTGAACAGTTCGTCGCCCCGCCAGAGACCGCGACGGCGGATGAAGTCGGCGACTGCCTCGCGCCACTGCCGGTACAACTCCGACGCATGGGACTGCACCGCGGGAACGGTCAGCACCAGTTGGGTGCGGTGCCGGGCCCACTGCTCGTCGCCCGGCCCGAACGCGAGCGCCGAGACTATCGCGGCCTCGACGACGTCGCGGGGCGAAGCGGTGCCGTCATCGGCGGCCAGAAAGGCCGTGAGCCTGCCGAACTCGGCGTCCGACTCCACCCACAGCACGTCGGCCTTCGTCGCGAAGTAGCGAAAGAACGTGCGGCGACTGACCCCAACCGCTGTCGCGATGTCCCCGACGCTGGTCTGTTCGAAGCCGTGCTCGATGAACAACTTCTGGGCCGCGGCTGCCAGTTCGTGAGCGCTGGTGGCGGCGGGTCGACCCCCTCGATCAACTGTGTCTGTAACCACGGCGTGGACCTCCCCGTCTTGCCATCTCGCTATCGTCTCACCTCCGTCCTCCGTTGTGCAGTGTCGTCGGAAATCGCCCCCTAGCGTTCTGGCACTAGGTGACATAACCTCGAAGTGAGAGCTGGGTCACAAGGAGAGGAAGTGGTCGACATGGGCAAACTCGAGGGCAAGGTCGCCTTCATCACCGGCGCTGCACGAGGCCAGGGGCGCAGTCACGCGATCCGCCTCGCACAGGAAGGGGCGGACATCATCGCGGTCGACACCGCGAAGCAGGTCGCCACCGTCCCCTACGACACCGCCACCGCCGCGGATCTGGAGCAGACGGTCAAAGAAGTCGAGGCCCTGGATCGCCGGATTGTTGCGACCGAGACCGACGTTCGCGACCTCGCGGGCCTGCAGAAGGCCGCCGATGACGGGGTGGCGGCGCTCGGTCGTCTCGACATCGTGATCGCGAACGCCGGGATCAACAGCATGGCGCCCGCGCTCGAGATGGATGAAGAGATGTGGCAGACGATGATCGACATCAACCTCACGGGGGTGTGGAAGTCGATCCGCGCGGCAGCGCCTCACATCGTTGCGGGCGGCCGTGGTGGTTCCATCGTCATCACCAGTTCGCTGGCTTCGATCAGCGTCAACGAGAACATCGCCCACTACTCGGCGGCAAAGTCCGGACTGGTCGGGCTCATGAGCGTGCTGGCGAAAGAACTGGGACCGCAGAGCATCCGGGTCAACAGTATCCATCCGACCACGGTCGCCACCCCGATGATCCTGAACGAGCCGACGTACAAACTGTTCCGGCCTGACCTGGAGAATCCGACCCGTGCGGACTTCGACGAGGCCGCGGCCCAGATGAACCGGCTTCCGGTGACGATGGTCGAGCCCGTGGACATCTCGGAAGCGGTCCTCTATCTGGTCTCCGATTCCGGTCGATACGTGACCGGGACCACCCATGTTGTCGACGCAGGTGGAAGACTCTGAGGCGTGCAGAACAACGGCTCGGTGGTCGAAACGGCGTCAGTGTCGGAGGTGCGGTCGCGAATCGCGCACAAGGTGGTCGGCCGTGAGCGGGAGACCGACCTCCTGCTCGCCGCGGTGGCCGCCGGCCGTGACCTGATGCTCGAGGGTCCGCCGGGTACGTCCAAGTCGACGCTGCTGGGCGCCATCACGTCCGAATGGGACATCCCACTGGTGTTCGTCGAGGGCAACGCGGATCTGACACCGAGCCGCCTTGTCGGCCATCACAATCCGGCCCGAGTACTCCGGGAGGATTACACGGCGGACAACTTCGTCGAGGGGCCGTTGATCGAGGCGATGCGCACCGGCGGCTTTCTGTACATCGAGGAGTTCAACCGGGCACCGGAGGATACCTTGAACACACTCCTCACGGCGATGGCAGAGCGGGTGATCACCGTCCCGCGAGTGGGTAGCGTCACCGCGCTCCCGACGTTCCGCATCGTGGCGTCGATGAACCCGTACGACAACATCGGCACCACGAGGTTGTCGACGTCCGTGCATGACCGAATGTGCCGACTCGCCATCACCTACCAGGATGCGGCGGCCGAACGTGAGATCGTCGTCCGCCGAACCGGAGTCGGGTCGGCCCGCGTCGTGGCCGATGCCGTCGCGGTGACCAGGGCGACGCGGGAGCGCGACGACATCCGTCAGGGAAGTAGTGTCCGGGGTGCGATCGACGTCGCGCTGATGGTGGCGCAGCTCGCTCAGATGCGAGGCGTGGAGTTGCCTGCCGCCGATTCTGTGGAGCCGCCGCGCGGCCTGCCCGAGGACTACACGATTGTGGTGCTCGACGCCATGATGGTGGCCCTGTCCGGCCGAATCCATCTCGACGACACGGCTTTCGAGACACCCGAAGCAGTATTGCACCAGATCTGGCAAGACCATTTCATTCTGTTGCCCGCCGCTGCCGAACCCGGTTGAAGAGCAGTTCCGGCGGACAGTCCGCTGTCGCGTCCGGGTAGGAAGGGCGCTGGACACGATCGCGCCCACATGAAGCCGTTGCGGCGAAAACCGAAGCAACTCGATGAAGAACCTGAGCTGCTGAAGCCTGCATCCGGTGGTCGTGGTGGGTTCACGCTGATTCCCAAAGGAGGCCCATCGGGCAGACCGATGCAGCTCCCCGGGTCGTCGGCACCGGGGGAAACGAACGACGAAGGTGAGCTTTCGGCGACCGGCGGGACCCTGGTCATCGACGAGGCCGGGCGCCGGCGTGCGAGGCAGATCGCGCGCCGACTCGCACTCGCGCAGCCGATGCGGCAGCGTCGTGCGCGGCGCGCCAGCGCGGGCACCCTCACGACCATGCGCTGGCGCGGTGGGACCGACGAACTCGATCTCGACGCGACCCTGGAAGCGATTGCCGGTAACCCGCTGCCGACCGACGACGACATCCTCGTTCGGGAGCGGGTCCGCAACCGGCGGTCCATCGTTCTCGTCGTCGACATCTCCGGCTCGACCAAAGGTGAGCAGGTACGGACCGCGGCGGCGACGGTCGGCGCGATGGTCGGGGAATTGGCGCGCGATGACGTTGCAGTGGTGGCCTTTTGGTCAGACGCCGCGCTTCTGGTCCGGCTGGGGGAGCGGGTGGGTCCGGAGACCGTGCTCGATCAGCTGCTGACCCTGCCGACGCAGGGTCTGACCAACGTCGCGTTCGCGCTCGAGGTCGCGGCGCGTGAACTGGCCGGCGTGCCACCCGCCGATGCGAGGGTGCTGCTGCTCAGTGACTGCGTACACAACGCCGGGCCGGATCCCCGTGGTGTCGCGGCGCGGTTGCCGCGACTCGATGTACTGCTCGACACCTCGGGCGAGAACGATCTGGATCTCGGCCGTGACCTGGGGGTGATCGGCCGCGGACGGTGCCGGGTGATCCGGGATCACCACGACGTGGCGCCCGCCTTGACCTCCATCTTCGGGTGATCGAGGTCGATCTTCGGTCAGTGGGTCAGAATCCGCCGAAGTCCCCGCCACCAAAGTCTCCGCCGCCGCCGAAGTCCCCGCCGCCGAAATCGCCACCGCCGGAATCGCCACTGCCGGAATCGCCACCGAAGTCCCCACCCTGGTCGCCGCCGACATCGCCACCTTGGTCGCCGCCTGCGTCCAGACCGTCCTGGTAACCGTCGCCGTAGCCGCTCTCGAAGGCCGTGCTGTCGTAACCGACGCCCGCCATTCCGCCGAACATCGCGCTGAACAGGAAGACCGAGCCGACGCCCCAGGCGCCGGCCACCAGCGCCGGCTTCCACCAGGGTTCGGAGTACCAGCCGGCCGGGACCGGGCGTCCTGCGACGCGGCCACCGGGGTAATAGTTCGGGGTCTTGTCGGACGGGTTCGGTGACGCGGAGACCTGGCGGCCTTCGAACTCGATGTCGCGGCTTTCGGTGACCTCACCGGAGGATTTCTGTCCGTCGAGTGTGGCGATCTCGGGACCCGGATCCATGTCCATCGCGAGTCGGGCTGCGCGGATGTAGTAAAGACCTTCCAGTGCAGTCTGTTTGGCCAGCTGCGCCTGCTTGGGCGTGGATGCCTGCTCGATCTGCGAACCGGCGGCGTTGAACCTCTCGGAGGCGTCGGACAGGGCGGACTTGGCAGGTTCGTTGGAGCCGATCAGGGCGTAGACCTGTCCGCCGAGCCGTTCGATCGATTGGCGGGCATCAGCTTTCGCGTCTGCCAGGATCGACTCCTCGCTACGGCGCCGGCTTGTGCCCTGACCCCGGGCCAGGACGACGATCCCGACGACAACAGCGATCACGGCGAAGATCAGCAACAGCTCCACGATGGCACCTTTCGATTCTCACCCCCGGTGAAATCGGACCTCTTCCACCCTACCTGGGACTCTGCTGCTCCCACTCGCGTCGCAGCGTGGCCGGTGCCCGGCAGTGCCAGGCGTCGACGATGACTTCTTCGAGTTCGTCCCGCGTCAGTTGGCCGAGATGGACGAGCCGCAGCAGAACCGCGTTGTAACCGTTGAAGTGGGGCGTGGTGAAGAACGGCCCGTCGCCGGAGACGAGTGCAACCTTGTCCTCCTCGTCGGGGACCCAGAACAGCAGCACGTCGGTCAGGCGTTCTCCGGTGGCGGGGTCGACGGCGTCGGGGCGCGGGGAGCGATGGCAGGTGAAGGTCTTCTTGCGGACCTGGAATTGCGGGTATTCGCCGGGCACCAGCTCTGCGCCCGGCAGGCTCAGTGCGATGTCTTCGATGTCCGCGGGTCTGGCCCGCCGTGACCGTGCCACCTCGTCATCCTAGGCCTGGTGATCTAGATTGGCGTCCATGTCGACAGCCGAGAGAATCATCGCCGAGCAGCAGACCACCGCCGCGCAGGCGCAAGACGTGTTCGACAGTGCTCCCGCCGTGGAACCCGATTTCATGATCGGGACCTGGAAGGGCGCAGAGTTGCGGACCGGCCACCGGATGGACGGGATGCTCGGCGCGAGTGGCTGGTGGGGAAAGGCGTTCATCGACTCCGAGACGGTGCATCCGTTGCTGTTCCCGACTGCCGACGGTCGCGCGTTGTGGGCGCTCGATCCGCGCCGGCTGCCGTTCGGACTGTTGATGAAAGCGCCGTTGCCGTCGCTCGAGGGCCGTTCGCTGGCCGGTCTGGTTGCCGCCTCGAGACCGGTGATGGGCACCAAGAAGCCCAAGGCCCGCTTGCGGACCACCGAGTACGGCGGCGTGGGGTCGGCGACAATGGTTTATGACGCGCATCCGATCAATGACGTGTTCCGCAAGATCGACGACGACACCGTGATCGGTTTGATGGATCTGCGCGGCGCGGCGCCGTACTTTTTCTCGCTGCGGCGCGACGACTCGCTACCGGTGCTGGCGCAGGGGCGCTAGCTGGTCCGAACCTTGGTGAGGTCGGTGCGCAGCAACATCACGTTGTAGCTGCCCCAACTCGATGCGGTGAAGTAGAGGTCCTTGCCCGACGACGACGGATGGATGAAGGGTGCATAGACCCCTGGCAGCTGCAGCGAGTTGTACAGGGTCGTAGGCGGACCGAACGGGCCCTCGGGCTTGTCCGCAGTCCGGATCACCGTGCCGCCGCCCAGATCGCTGGTGCCGTACAGCACGATGTACTTCTGCAGGTACTCGTTCCACGAGGCCGACATCTCGCTGACCGGTGCAGCGAGAACGGTTTTCAGGTTACCGAGCTCCTGCTTCCAGGGATCCGTCGCATCATTGGTGAAGTACTCGTACGCGGCGAGATTCAAGAAGTCGGCCGGCTTCACCCGGGCGAGGTATGCGCTGCCGAACCTGCCGTTCGGGGTTCCGTACTGGTAGATGTACTCGTCGCCGGGCTTGCCCTTCGCGTAGGCATTCATCTGGAACTTGTCGTTGTCGGCTTGCACCTGCCGAATCGTCGGAACGGTGACGGGTGCGTTGACGCGGATCGTGTCGAGCTTGGTCTCCCACGTCTGGCCGTTGTCTCCCGACTCGGCGATCGCGGAATAGTTGGTATCCCAGCGTCCCGCGTCGCCCCACTTACGGACAGACATGAAGTTGATGTACTGCTTGTTCCCGATCGAGATCGCGGCGGTCGGGATCTTGGTGACCTCGACGTAATCGACCCCGACGGCTTCGATCAATTGCCGGGCGAAGTTCGGCCGGTCGGCCGAGACGACCGATCCGGACGTGACGTTCCCGGGCTGGGCATTCGGGACCGTGATGCCATTTGCCAGGTCGTTGTCACTCGACCGCAGCAGCACGTTGAAGCGCCATTCCTGGCCAGGTGCGTTGCAATTTCCGAAGGTGTCGCCGTACGCCATCAGGGTCTGACCCTGCGCGTTCTTCCAGCTGATGCCGAGGTCGGTGCCAGAGATCCCGAATCTGTTCAGGGTGTCGTTCTCGCTGCGGGGGCCGGTCACCCACGAAATGGTCTTGGTGGTGGCGCCGTTGAACCGAGGCAGCGCGCCCTGAGGTCCACGGCCGCTCTGACCACCGGGTCCACCGCTGCTCCCGGTGCCCAACCCTGGGATGCCGCTCGAACCGCTGGTTCCCGGGTTCCCGCAGGGTGCGGCTGCGGCAGGTGCTGCCAATGCGACGGTGCCCGCCGCAGCCAGGGCGAGCACGGTTGTTCCGATCGTTGCTGCCCGCAAAGCGCGCATTGGTCCCCTCATCCGGCTGAACTGTGTTACCCCTGTTGCTGATGTGACTGATGGGGTTAAGTACTTCAGTGTTCCAGAGGTGGAGGGGTTTGCGCGTCTCGCTTCCGCAACGATCTGATGTTCGATGTGAGTACTCGGATGAGAGGGGCACACGTGATCACACGGCCTGCAGAGCTGATCGATCGGATCGAACGGCTGCGCCAGACACGTGAACGCGTGCTGATCGGGATCGTCGGTGAGCCGGGGTCGGGGAAGAGCACGGTATCGGCTGCCGTGTCAGATGTGCTGGGCGCCGGCGCAGTGGTGGTCCCGATGGACGGCTTTCACCTGTCGAATGAACAACTCGCACATCTCGACAGAGCCGGCCGAAAAGGGGCGATCGACACCTTCGACGCGTTCGGTTATCTGCAGTTGGTGAGGCGGCTTCGCAGTCGCGACGAGCCTGTGGTCTATGCGCCCGACTATGTGCGCGGGGTAGAGGAGGCGATCGCGGGTTCGATCGCGGTTCCCGCCGACGTGCCGGTCGTGATCACCGAAGGCAATTACCTACTCGACGCCGACAAGCCGTGGTCCGGTCTGCGGTCTCTGCTCGATGAGGTCTGGTATATCGAAGCGCCGCATCACCTTCGGCTCGAGCGACTCGTGCAGCGGCACATCCGGTTCGGAATGTCTGAATCCGCCGCGTGGCGTTGGGCCGAAGGTCCGGACGAGAGCAATGCGCAGCGGACCAGGGCGAGGCGACAGCATGCCGATCTGGTCATCGATGTGACCGCGTTCGCTGCCGACGAACAGGACTGATCACGGGCGCAAGCCGAGGCCCTGTGTCAACGTGGTCGCAGCGAACTGTGCGGCGGCGTCCCAATCATGGGTATGCAGGTGTTGCCGTACACCGGTGAACTGATCGGAAAGGCCGGTGATGGTGGCCCAGAGCAGCGTCAAAGCACTTGTGATGTCTACCCTTTCGATCTCGGGTCTTGCCGAGTACATGCGATCGAGCGAGGCGTGGAGCGCGGCCAATACCTTGTGGGCGGCCGAGGTCAACGCTTCCGTGTGGGCCGACGATGCGGTGGCCCCTGTGTGGTCGAGCAAGGACCAGATGTTCAGCTCACGGCCGTAGGTCCGGTACACGTCGAGGTACTCGGTGGCCACCAGGACGAACAGGGCGACGGGATCCTCCGCGGACACGCACTCGGGCTCGATCGCGTTGTGCAGGAGGATGAGACGCTGCGCATAGAGCTCGGCGAAGAGGGCCTCTTTGGTCGGGAAGTACGTGTAGATCGTGCCGGGACTGATGCCCGCGCCCTTCGCGACATCCCGCATCTGCAGTGCTGCATATCCCTTGTCTGCGAGCAGTGCGGCGCCCGCGGTGAGGATGTCGCGGCGCCGTGCGTCGCGGTCACCCCACTTGGTCGCCAAGGGCACCTCGCTCGGGATGCGTGATCAGGTAATCGGACGACAGCGGCTGTCCGAGGAATTGTTTCAGCGTGGCGAGATCGAACGGCCAGAGGTCGACCGTGCCATCGTCTTTGAAATACCAACTCTCACAGCCGGTGTTCCAGACCGTCGGCTGCAAGGCGTCCACCACATCGGAGTTGAAGCGCCGCGTTGCATTCTCGGACACCTCGACAGTCGTCATCTCCCCGTTCGCGAACGCCGAGATCCACCGGATGATGTGGTCGCAGGTCAGCTCGGCCGCGGTTTGCAGGTGAATGCTGCCGACGGGGCTGTTGGGGCCGAGGATGGTGAAGAAGTTGGGGAAGCCCGGGATACTCGTCATCGCGAACGCGTGCGGCCCGCTCTTCCAGGCCTCGTCGATCGTGATGCCATCGCGTCCGGTCAGATTCATGGGCCGCATGTAATTGTGGGCTGCGAATCCGGTGGCGAGGACGACGATGTCCACGTCGTGATGGTTGCCGCCGGCGGTGACGATGCCGGTCGCGTCGACATGGTCGATGCGGTCGGTGACCACCTCGACGTTCGGCCGCTGGATGGCTCGGAAGTAGTTTCCGGACAGCACCTGTCGCTTACACAGTGGTTGGTAGTCGGGGCGCAGTCGCTCGCGGAGGTCGCGGTCGCGGATCAGGCGTAGGCAGAGTCGGGCGTAGCTCTGCACCGCTCGCCGCTTGATGCCCGGATGGATGGTCAGGTCGGTGAACAGGGCGCTGGCGCGGACCCACGCCCGAAACGATGCCTGAGCCAGTGCGGGTCTCCGCCGGAACAACCTGGTCACGAAGTTCGGCTGGGGAAGGGTGGTCGGTGCCCAGAGCACCCATTGCGGACTGCGTTGGAAGAGTGTCAGTGTGCGCGCCGTGGGTTGCAGTGCGCCGGTGATCTGCACGCCCGTCGAGCCTCCGCCGATGATGGCGACCCGCCTGTCCGTGGTGTCGAGGCCGCGATCCCATCGTGCGGTGTGGACAACGGGGCCGGCGAAGTCGTCGAGACCGGGGATGTCGGGGCGGTTCGGGTGGTGCAGAACTCCCGTCGCGGCAACCAGGAAGTCTGCTGTGAACTCTTCGCCGGCGTCGGTTTCGACATGCCAGGCGTTCTCGGCGAACCGGGCGGCGACGACCTCGGAGTCGAGCCGGATGTGAGGCCACAGGTCGTGATCGTCGGCGACGCCGCGGTGATAGGCCAGGATGTCGTCGCGTGAGGAGAAGATGTTCGGCCAGTCGGTCTTGTTCTGGAACGAGTACCGGTAGAGCAGCGATGGGACATCGCACGCGAGGCCCGGATACCGGTTCCAGAACCACACCCCGCCGACGTCGGATCCCTTTTCGAGGATGGTGAAATCGTCGAACCCGGCGGCCTTGAGTTTGACGCCCATCGCGAGTCCGGACATACCCGCGCCGATGACCAGCACCCGGGGGCCGGTCATGGGAAAGCCTGGTTCCGCGAGCTGAGCCCCATTGTGAACATTGTTCAAAAGTAGGGTCTCGAGGCGTTCGAGTCAACGGTCGATGTCACGATCGCCGATTCCTGCGGTCGTGGGTGCCCCGACCTTCGATACTGTCGTGCCGTGACTGTTGCGCCGTACGGATCGTGGACCTCGCCCATTGCCGCTGCCGACCTCGCCGCGAGCGGGCACCCCGTGTCCGGGGCCCGTTTCGTCGGGTCTGATGTCTGGTGGGCGGAGGGTCGACCGACCGAGCGCGGTCGTACCGCGATTCGGCGAACCGGGGTCGACGGCGAGCCCGTCGACATCTTGGCTGCACCGTTCGACGCGCGCACGCGTGTCCACGAGTACGGCGGCGGGGCGTGGGCGGTCACCGAGGACGCGCGGCTCGTCTACGCCGAATACTCCGATCAGCGTCTCTACGTGGTGGAGGACGGGCACCGCACCGCGTTGACTCCCGAGACCAACTCGCAGGTGCGCTACGGGGACTTGGCGGTGCGCGACGACGAGGTCTGGTGTGTACGTGAGAGTCACGACGACGATGGAACCATCGTCCGGGACATCGTGGCGATTGGATTGGACGATGCCTTTGTCCGTTCGGTCGTGTCGGGCTCTGATTTTCTTGCCTATCCGCGAGTCTCGCCGGACGGTACCCGGCTGGCGTGGATCGCCTGGAACCATCCGCAGATGCCCTGGGACGGAACGGAATTACGCGTGGCTTCGTTGGGCGCCGACGGGGTCGCCGGTGAGTGGATCGTCCTCGCGGGTGGCACCGACGAGTCCGTGCTACAACCCGAATGGACGGGACCGGGACAGGTTCTCGCGACCAGTGACCGCAGCGGCTGGTGGAACCTCTACACCTTCGATCTCGACGGTGGTGAGCCGCAGTCGGTCGGCGCCGTGGCGGCCGACATCGGAGCGCCGTTGTGGCAGCTGGGCGCTGGGTGGTACCTGCAGTCGGGCGACGCGACGTGGTTGACCGTTCGCACGCGCGGAACCGATACTCTCGCCCGACTGGACACTGATACAGGCGAATTCGATGACATCGACCTCGGTGATCACACGAGCATCGGGTTGCTGGACATCGACGGGCCACGCGTCCTGCTGCGGACCGCGGGCGCTCAGACGCCGGGCGGCATCCGGATCCTCGATCTCGGGTCCGGTGAGCTCACGGATGTGCGGCTGTCCCTTGATGAGGTACCGCCCGAGCAGTATTTGCCTGTAGCGCAGCAGATCACGTTCGACGGACCGAAACGCGAGGTGCACGCCGTCGTCTATCCACCTCGCAACCCGGACCACACCGGCCCGGACGGTGCGCTGCCTCCATACATCGCGTTCGTCCACGGTGGCCCGACCGCGCACGTGGCACCTCGCCTCGATCCGGTGTACGCGTTCTTCACCTCACGCGGCTACGGAGTCGTGGACGTCAACTACGGCGGATCGAGCGGGTATGGCCGGGAATACCGCAATCGCCTGCGTGGGCAGTGGGGGATCGTCGACGTCGAGGACACCGTCGCCGCCGTGGAGGGTCTCGCCGACCTGGGCCTGGCCGACCGTGCCCGGCTCGCCATCGAGGGAGGATCCGCCGGCGGGTGGACCGTCCTTGCCGCATTGACCTCCTCCGACGTGTTCGCCTGCGGTGCCTCGTATTACGGTGTGGCCGAACTAGAGAAGTTCGTGGCCGAAACCCACGATTTCGAATCCCGTTACATCGACGGGCTCATCGGTCCTCTCCCCGAGGCCGCCGAGCTCTATCGCAGCCGCGCCCCTTTGAACAACGTGGACGGACTGAGTTGCCCAGTGCTGCTCCTACAAGGTCTCGACGACCCGATCGTTCCGCCTGCCCAGGCGGAACGTTTTCGTGACGCGCTGGTGGCGAAAGGGATTCCCCACCGGTACATCGCCTACAAGGGCGAGTCCCACGGTTTCCGCAAGGTCGAAACCATCATCGACGCACGCGAGTCGGAGCTGGCGTTCTATCGGGAGTACCTATGACGGAAGGGGCGCCCTCTAGCCGCCCTCGACCGTGAACCCGACGCGCTGGAAGTACTTCTCGAAGCCTTCGACGTGGTCGCCCAGGTGATGGATCAGTTTTGCAGTGTCGTGTTCGTGCTGAGTCGTCGCCAAGCCGCGGATCTCCAGCGCCCACGGCAGGACCGCGCGACCGCCGTCAGCCACGACGTAGTTGAAGCGGTCGACGAGTGCGCCGCACCAGAAGAAGTCGGCAAAGCAGAGTCTGACCGTCTTGTCGTTGAATGTTTTCGACCACTCGAAGATCCGGGCGTGGCTCTGGTCGCCTTCGTGCTCGAAATCCAGGCCCATTCCCCAGGCGATCGTGATGTTGAGGTCGGGTTTGTAGGACGCGGTCGCGTAGTGGCTGTTCACCTCGAGGCGATAGCCGTTCGCACCCGGAGAACCATCGAACCAGTTGTGGTAACTCGGGCCCTGGTGTTTGATCACGTGCCAGTCGTCCGGCCCCGAGCTCTGGATGATGCGACGGAATTCTTCGAGATTCAATGCGCGTCCCTTCGTTTGTCGAAGGATAGCGTGGCGGATGGGCGCCAAGCGGCCGACACCTGAGTTCGGCTGCCGCACAGGCATGGTGACTTCGAATGATGCATTAGCTGGACCAAATATGCTTCGTTTTGCTGACAAATCGGCCGATGGGTGACAGTGTCAACGCTGGTTGTCGGATGGAGGATCTTCCCGACTGCCGATCCAGTGAAACCGTTGCTGAAAGGAACCCCTGTGTCTTCTGAAATCGCCCTCACGGTCGTGTTCGCGTTTCTCGGTCCGCTGCTCGCGTTGTACGCGAACGGGAGCTAGCTGCGAGACCTGTCAGGCTCTGATGGGTTGAGCGTCAGTGCGCGCCCGGGTGCTGCAGACCCCGGGCGTATGGCCTGGCCGAGGCGTGCGGGCTGCGGAGTTGGGCGGGCTGCAGGTTGGTGACGTCGAGCTGCCCCCGCGATCCATCAACCCCAATGCCAAAACGAAGCCGGGACTGTTGCATGTCCAGCGCACTGTGATGGTGATAGACGGGGAGATCAGCTACGACACACCCAAGACGCGGGGAAGTCGCGGCGCGTGCCGTTGACGCCTGCAACTGTGGACCTGCTTCGGGGGTACCTCGCACTCCATCCGCGCAGCGAAGAGCCCACGGCACCGCTGTTCCCGTCGATGAACCTCATCGCTGCATGCCGACCGGGATCAAGGCGACCGACGAGACCGGACGCCCCATCGTGCCAAAGGCTGAGGACGCATTCGCCGCGCTCGCGGTGGACGAGGCCGAGCAACGGCTGCGGCTCGACTGGACGGAACCGTTGCGGCACGGCCGCTTCTACAAAGCGGTGTACCGGCCAACAGTGCTACGCGCTCTGCGGTTCACGCCAACTTGCGCCCTGGCCCGAGACCTAAGGTTCCACAGCCTGCGCCACACGTATGCATCGTTGTGCGTTGCCGCCGGGATCACCCCATTGGAGATCGCGCGGTTCATGGGGCACGCGAAGGTCACAACGACGCTCTCGGTCTACGCCCACCTCTTCGAGGACGACCACACCGACGCCATGGCTGCACTCGGGGCGATGGGCGAGCATCCGACCGCTGACAACGTCGTCCGACTACGCCGATAGGCGCGTTTCGTGTCACACGGACGGCATACGCTGGCCCGTATGACCGGACAGCGATTGTCGCAACGTACAGGCAAGGCGGCACCCGATGGTCCGTTTGAGGGTGTCCCTGAGCATCTGATACATGGCCTGAGGTACTGGTTTGAGGGCCTTTCGGGCTACCGCAGTGGCCATGGCATGGATGAACGAAGGCTTCGCGAGCTGGCGGTCTTCTTGCGAAGTCGAGTCGAGCCCAATTGGAGTGCGCAAGGTTTGATGAATGGGTTACTGAGCGATGCTGAACGAAGCGACGACGATTTTCTCGACTTAGTCGATGGAGCCTTGCAGATTTGGAATAACAAGGTATACGCACAGATGCTGTCCAAAGTTCTCGCAGCAGGAGGATCGGTTTGGACAGCTGCCGAGGACGGTCTCTCGCTAGTACGGGTGGTTGGAGACGAGGCGCAAACCACCTACGATGTGGCGGTCTCGAAAGCCGACGAGATTTCGACTGAGCTGAGGGAGGCTTGGTCAAATGCGTTTGGCCGCAGCGGAGACCCGTCAGACGCCTGGGACCATGCGATTAAAGCGCTGGAGGACATGCTCATCCCTGCGGTGGTTCCGAACCAATCTAAGCCCAACCTCGGCCACGTGGTTGGTCAGCTGCGCAATCAGCCCAACCAATGGAGACTGGTGCTGCCCGGCAAAGACCAGGACCACGATGTAGCACCGCTCGTCGGCATGCTCGACCTGATCTGGCCGAATCATGACCGGCATGGTGGCCCAACCCCGAAGCGGAGACCATCAAACCAGGAGGCCCGCGCCGTCGTTACGCTCACCGCGACCATAGTGCAGTGGTACCGCGACGGCTGGATTGTGCAGCGTCGGCAAATTTAGCGCGCACCTATGGGGTTCTGATTGAGAACAGGTCTCTTCCGATCTGGATGAACTGTGACAACCTTTTCTCGGTGCTTACGCCCGTCGCGAACTTTCGAGTCATCTCTGGTCGCAGCCAGAACTCTTTAACGACAGCTGCAACATCATCCCGGTAGGGTTCCCGGTTGGCGACGTGAAAGCCAAGGCCGATCGCGATTGATTCGTACGACGTGTTCAGAAATTGACCGCTGAAATCGTTCTTTTCTGGGATCCAACGTCTGAATGCATCTTCGCCGAGTCGCGTGTTGATCGTCTTGAAGACTTCCGCGAAAGTCTCCTCCAATCTTGCCAGCTTAGACATCGGCTCGGCTGCCAGTTTGATAGCTTGATCATCAAGGAATTGCGTGAAGTTCCGTAGATCATTTTGACGCAGAGGTTTCCTATCATGTAGTACCAGAAATCGAAGAACAAGTTCGATGTCGTATTGTTCCTTTAGGAATCGTTCAGAGGGCTGAACGCTTTCCCTAAAATCCTTATTGTGGGCCAGTGCCTCCGCCCACTTCAAGAAATCTGGATCTACAGCAACCAGCATTGCGCTGCGCAGCTCTTGAGCCGTGAGCATCGAGCCGTAGCTGTTCAATCGCTGGAAGAGATCATATTTTGCATCAGTGGAAGATTCGCGCTTAATTATTTGGACGTCGATACGCGACTGCTTTATATCGAGGACTTGCGTTCGAGGTAGTTCGCGGCTTGGTTCGCCGTCTTCTCGCGAGTATTCCTCGAATCCGCTCCAGACCCGCCCTTCTAAATCGGGTAGGTACTTTGTGCCAAGCAGGCGAAGCGGCTCCATGAGAGAGCCATCGTCCTTTGGAAGCAGGCCTTGGAGCTGAAGTAATGTGCTAATCCGCTGCAGACCATCAACAATCTCCCAAGTGCCGTCGTCGGTGGTGGCTACGAAGATGGAGGGTAAAGGTATTCCAAGTAGAATGCTCTCGATCAACTTGGACTTTTGCTCGTCATCCCAACGGAAGAATCGTTGAAACTCGGGACGAATTACGAGCTCACCATTTTCGAACATGGACGTTAGCTCTCTGATCGACATTGCGAGGCGATCAGAGGAGATCTCGCGTCTTCTTGTCTCGATTTGGTCGGGAAGGTTCGCGGGCTCTGTCATCGTTTACCAACCCTCGAGTTCTGTTAGTTCGGCTGAAAGGCTGGAGAGGTCGGGAAATACCATCGATTCGGTAAAACCGATGAACTTAAGTTCGGACCGAAGAGTGGCATGGTCGCTGGTGTACGTGTACTTCTTAAGAAGGCCGGACCACTTAGGCTCGCTCGAAGCGATTTCTTCCATTGCGTCCTGCAGCTCGCCTGCCATTGTGAAAGTGCCGCGTTGTGCGACGATTCGCGGGCTGTTGTGAACTCCGTAGATGGCCACAGGGTGTTTCGCACGCCAGCCAAGGTGATTTTCGGAAGTTACGGGCGCCCAGCGTTCGCCAATTTCGTCGGCAATAGTCAGGATGTTTATGCCAGTCTCTTGGAGCTGAGGAACCTGCTGATTCCAGCCGACTGGGTCAAGTGTCCAGACCGTCGGTTCGGCAAGATGTGACCCGCTCGCGTCGTCATCTGACTGCGTTGGGGCCAAGCTCGCGAAATATGCGGCGACGAGAAGGTTCTCTGACCAGTCGAGGAGGCGAGTTGGTACGCCGTGGTGCTGCATCGAGAACAAGTGCTCCCACGGGCCCTGGGGGTAACCGGCTGCCCAAAAAGGGAGACTGCGTTCACGAAACCTCGCGAGGAGTCGCGATTCGCGACGGTAAATCTCTTTGTCAGTTCGCCGACCGTCCCGCATCAGTTTGGGTATTAGGCGGTATTGATCACTGCTGTGTCCACGAAACCAGAGTGATTTTCCAGCCGTCCGATCAGCTAGGACCAACGAGATTAGCTCGTTGACTGAGGTGAACTGGGTCGCCTCCACGGTTGGAATCCTCCATCGGTATGAGGCCCTCTGGATGCAGGGCTGGTCGAGCGTAACCGGTCATGCGGTCCGGACGCGGCCCCGACACGGCGCGCTGAAACGGAATGTATGCGCCCTATCGTTTCTACCTGCGGTGATGGTGGAGCCGATGACGGGAATCGAACCCGCGTGTGCAGCTTGGGAAGCTGCCGTTCTGCCATTGAACTACATCGGCGTGCGGCCCGAAGGCCGCGAGAGCGATATTAACAGGCTGCCGGCGAAGAGCGTTTGTCGACACCGTCCTGGCTGGTGAGCTCGGCGGCGGGCGGTTGTCATACCTCGAATGTATGTTCTATTCATGGCTTGGGTGGGGACCGCAACGATGGACGCTGAGGCGTCGGAGTTGTTGTCGCGGGTGCAATCTGGGACTCGTGAGGTGAATCAGGCGTGGGCTGCGCGTCTCGATGATGGTCTCGCCTATTACCGATATGTCTCCTCGAACGAGGATGAGCATGGGACGCGGGCGGCGGCGTGTGAGATCGCGGTGGCGTGGCGGTGCACGACTGGTCAGGCTGATCATCTGTTGCGGTGCCGGCGGTTGTTGGATCATCTGCCGGAGTTGGCTGAGGCGTTCTCGGCCGGTGAGGTGTCCATCGAGAAGCTCAAGGCGTTGTATCACCGTGCCTCGCGGGGTTATCGGGATGCGTTGATGGATCTCGATGGGGTGTTGGCTGAAGATGCGATGTTGTTGGGTGACAACACGTTCGCTGAAGAACTCGATCGCCATCTGATGCCGTTCGAACCGGACCGCCCTGACGACGACGGGGCGGTTGATCCGATGCGTCGGGTGACGGTGCGTCGTCGAGCGGATGGGATGGCGAGCCTGACCACGGGGTGCACGGCCGAGGAGGCGATCCGGGCCAAAGCCCAGCTGGAGGAGATGGCGCTCGATGACCCTGCGGGTGAGGTCGATGCGGTGCTCGATGCGATCGCGAACGCCAACGCTGCAGCTACCGAGGATGCCGAACCCGAGCCCGAGCCAGAAGTAGAACCCGAGCCCGAGCCTGCGGCCCGCCCGTCTGCTGCTGCACCTTCGCGCACTGCCAAGCGTGCCTGGACCGAGTTGGTGCTTGATCTCCCGACCCTGCTCGGGTTGTCGAAGGATCCCGGGTACTTGCTGGGGTACGGATCTCTCGATTGTGATCAGTCGCGGTCACTGGCAGGCCGTTCCCGGTGGCGAGCGTTGGTGACGATTGGTGAGGACGCGATCGCAGCGCTGGTGGAGTTGATCAATGCTGCCCAGGGTCGTCCTGTCACTGCGGAGGAGCTGACGGTTGCGTTGATGAACGCTGTCGACAACGGCGACCGGCTGGTTCTCGGGGAGAAGGATGTCGGTCCGGCTCCGCCGGTGAAAGCGCCGCATTCCAAGGATGGTCACGGTGGGTGGAAGAGGCCGCCGCGGGGTGCGTTGAAATACAAG
Organism: Williamsia sp. 1135; assembly: GCF_002095395.1. Taxonomy (GTDB): domain Bacteria; phylum Actinomycetota; class Actinomycetes; order Mycobacteriales; family Mycobacteriaceae; genus Williamsia. The sequence continues at coordinate 109,667 of NZ_MJEI01000094.1, read as the reverse complement.
CCCGGGCGCAAGCTTGCCCGGCTCATCCGAGCACTCGACGGGACGTGCCGTTTCTCTGGGTGCAAGAAGCCGGCGAAGGACTGCGAGATCGACCACATCGTGCCGTTCAACCACGACAACCCCATGGCCGGCGGCTGGACCATCGAATCGAACCTCGCATGCCTGTGCAAGGAGCATCACGACCTCAAAACCCGGGGCATCATCCGGGTGGAGATGCGCGGCAACCGGGAGTACTGGATCGACACCCGAGCCGGTCAAAGGGTTGTCACCAAACCGGCGGTACGTCGACAGACGGGTTAGACAACGTCTGAGAAGTCGATTCGCGCAAGCCTTTCCGGATCGGAGATGATGTTCATCGCGACGACGCGTCCGTCGGCGACCGTGAAAGCCGCGATCGCCGACACCGCGCCGCCGTCGAACGACAACACACCGAAGCCGCCGTTCACCCGCACCATCTGACTGCGCGCATTGGCGCGCCGGTAGATGATCGCCCCGCGGCCCACCTGCTGGGCGCCCACCAACTCCAGCGGTTGCTTGCCGGGGGCCGTGTCGTTGCGCAGGACGACGTCGGGGTCGAGGACCCTCAACAGGGCTTCGAGATCCCCACCTTGAGCAGCGGCCAGGAAAGCCTCCACCACCCGTCGCTGCTCCGCCGGCTGCGTCGACCGGGGCGTGCCACCCTGCACCCTCACCCGCGCTCTGCTCGCCAGCTTCCGCGCAGCTGCCGGCGTCTTGCCGACAATAGGAGCGACCTCGTCGAAGGGCATCGCGAACAGATCATGCAGCACGAACGCCAGGCGCTCGCTCGGCGTCAACGTCTCCAGGACCACGAGCAGCGCCACGCTCACGGAATCAGCCAGCACCGCTTGACTTTCGGGGTCGTCATCGGAGTGGAGCGGGGCCACGATCGGATCCGGGACGTGCACTATCTCCAACGGTTCCTCGTTCCGGGTTCGTCGTGACCGCAACATGTTCAGGCATACCCTCGAGGTCACCGTGGTGAACCAACCACCGATGTTTGCGATCTCATCGGTGTAGGCCGCAGCCACCTTCAGCCAGGTCTCCTGCACCGCGTCCTCGGCTTCGGGCAGCGACCCCAGCATCCGGTAGGCGACAGCTCGCAGATGCCCGCGATGTGCCTCGAACTCGCTGACCAAAAACTCGTTGTCGTTCATCGGTCACATATCCCTTCTCCGGAGTGTCAGAGCTATGAACCGCCCGACACCGACGATGTGACAAGACGTCGCCGGTCAACCTGAGGAGCACACCATGTCTGCACGTATGACCAACCCCGCCACCATCCTCCCGCAGGCGTACGCCGCCGTCCCACACCTGCTCGGTGCCATCGAGCAGGGCGGGGTTTCCACTACGTTGCGTGAGATCATCATGCTTCGCGCCAGCCAGATCAACGGCTGCGCCGCCTGCGTGTACGCACACTCGGCGACCCTGCGGAAGGAAGGCGAATCCGACGACCGCATCGACACGGTTGCGGTGTGGCGGGAATCGCCGTTCTTCACCGACTCCGAACGTGCCGCGCTGAATCTGGCCGAAGCGGCAACGCGTCTGGCTGATTCCCGCGGTGCTGCGGTGCCCGACGCCATCTGGGACGAAGCCGCCGATCACTTCGACGAAAAGGAACTCGCGGGCATCATCTTGGCGATCGCGACCATCAACTTCTTCAACCGCATCAACGTCACCATTCAGGAACCCGCAGGCACGACGTGGAGCTGATGGCAGAGCAGCTAACCTCGTCGTGTGCTGCTCTCAGACCGCGACATCCGCGCCCAGATCGCTGATGGCCGTCTGGCCATCGAGCCCTTCGACCCCGTGCTGGTCCAACCGTCCAGCATCGACGTCCGGCTCGATGGCCTGTTCCGGGTCTTCAACAACACCCGGTACACCCACATCGATCCCGCGCAACGGCAGGACGAGCTGACCACGCTGGTCGAGCGCACCGAGGGCGAACCGTTCGTGTTGCACCCCGGCGAGTTCGTCCTCGGGTCCACGCTCGAGGTGTGCACCTTGCCCGACGACCTGGCGGGCCGGCTCGAGGGCAAGTCGTCGCTCGGCCGACTCGGGTTGCTGACGCACTCGACCGCCGGCTTCATCGATCCCGGGTTCACCGGTCACATCACGCTGGAGCTCTCGAACGTCGCGAACCTCCCGATCACCCTGTGGCCGGGCATGAAAATCGGTCAGCTCTGCCTGATCAAACTGTCGAGTCCGGCAGAAAATCCCTACGGCAGCGCGTCGGTGGGATCCAAATATCAGGGTCAGCGCGGACCGACCCCGTCGAAGGCGTATCTGAACTTTCCCCAGGACTAGCGTCCCTTACGGCCCTGGTCGCACAACTTTCGCCGGATGATGGCCGGCACGTCACCCAAAGTGCGCCGGTTGGACAGACATACTCCGTACGCACATGGGTATGACCACGGGTATGAGAGTGACAGTGTTCGGCTGCGGCTACCTCGGGGCAACCCACGCTGCGTGCCTGGCGGAGTTGGGCCACGAGGTGCTCGGAGTGGACGTCGACGAGAAGAAGATCGCGACGCTGACGTCGGGGGAGTTGCCCTTCTACGAACCAGGGCTGGTCGACGTGCTGCGGCGCAATCTGGAATCAGGGCGCCTGCGCTTCACATCGGACTACGACGACGCCGCCGCGTTCGCCGACATCCACTTCCTCGGCGTCGGCACGCCGCAGAAGAAGGGCGAATACGCGGCGGATCTCCGCCATGTGTACTCGATGGTCGAGCATCTCGTCCCGCGACTGCGCGGTGAGCATCTGATCATCGGCAAGTCGACGGTTCCGGTGGGGACTGCGAGTGAGCTGCAGCGTCGCGCCGACGCTGCGGCGTCTGAGGGCACCACGGTCGAGGTCGCCTGGAATCCGGAGTTCCTGCGTGAGGGTTACGCAGTCAAGGACACGCTGCATCCCGATCGGATCGTGCTCGGTTTCTCCGGGGAGAAGAGCACAGCCGAGGCCAAGGTGCGAGCGCTGTACGCCCAGCTACTCGACGAGCAGATTCCATTCTTGTGCACCGATCTGGCAACCGCCGAGATGGTCAAGGTCTCGGCCAACGCCTTCCTGGCCACCAAGATCTCGTTCATCAACGCGATCAGCGAGGTCTGTGAGGCTGCGGGCGCCGACGTCACGATGCTCGCGGACGCCATCGGTTACGACAACCGCATCGGGCGCCGGTTTCTCAACGCGGGGCTCGGCTTCGGTGGCGGGTGCCTGCCGAAAGACATCCGCGCTTTCATGGCCCGTGCCGGCGAACTCGGCGCCGACCAGGCGCTGACCTTCCTTCGCGAGGTCGACTCGATCAACATGCGTCGCCGGACCGCGATGGTGGAGCTGGCGACCGAGGTGTGCGGTGGCAGCCTTCTCGGTAGCAACATCGCCGTACTGGGCGCGGCATTCAAACCCGAAAGCGACGATGTGCGCGATTCGCCCGCATTGAACGTCGCCGGCCAGTTGCAGCTGAAGGGCGCTGCGGTCAGCGTTTTCGATCCCAAGGCGATGGGGAACTCACGCAACATCTTCCCGACACTGAGTTACGCCGAGACTGCCCGCGAGGCATGCGATCAGGCGGACGCAGTACTGGTGCTGACGGAATGGGATGAGTTCGTCCACATGGATCCCGACGAGCTCGCTCCCGTGGTCCGCCGGACCAACATCGTCGATGGCCGTCGGTGCCTCGATGCCGGGGTCTGGCGGCGGGCAGGCTGGCATTATTCGAGCCTGGGTGGGCCGGTACGCAGCATCGACGTGCGAGATCCGATTCTGATGTGATGCGGACACCGGCCATCGGCGGGTGCACAATGGCGAAACAAGTTAACTGGCCGGGGAGGGCGAGAGAAGGCATAGATTGTCGGTAACGACGGGCACGGGAGCCGATCCCGAAGTCGACGAGGTGCGCGTGCGTGGCCACCTCGCAGCACCACTGCTCGCCGAGATACGCGGCGCACTGGCCGACATCACCTCCGCAGCGGGCTGGCCCGCATTTGTGCTGGTCAGACTCGATGACACCGGCCTTCGGGCCAGCGCAGTCGACGCCGAGACCGGCGAGAGGCTCATCGAGTTGTGCGAACCGCTGGTGGAGCCGGCGGCGCTGGACCGGATGCTCGCCGACCACCTCGTCCGCACCGGCCGGGCGAAGTCGCCGGAGACGAGGTCCGAGGCGCTCGAACTCATCGGCCTGATGCCACTGGTGCGGATCAAACTCGCCGGTGCCAGCGGCGCCTTCGTGATCGGGCGCAACAGTGTCGGGCTCGTCCGGGTGACTCACCACGACCTCGACGAGGCCCTGGCGCCGGCTCTGTCTCGGGCAGCCAGCCTTGCCCGATCGGTCGCCATCGGGTCTCCGCAGCAGGTGACCTCGCTGGTCGTCATGCCTGGCCACACCCGCTGGCCCGGGCTCCTCGAGGGGCTGACCGCCGCCATGGGGTCAGAGCGGGTCGGTCGGCTGCCCGTGGTCGCGCTGCGGTCTGCTCCTCTGCGGCAGTCACTCGGTAGACATGACGCGGACTGGTCGACGAATCCCGATGTCGTCGCGATCGCCCCGAATCGGCGCGCGCGGTTCTACCTGCCTGCCCCTGCGGCGCCCGATCCGGAAGAGACCAAGAAGATCCGGACGCAGAACAGGAAGGTGCTCGCAGGTGCAGTGGCCGCGGCACTCATCGCCATCGGCGGTGCTGCTGCATGGGCTGCGCCGTGGCAAGATGCGGAACATGTCGAGTCGCGGCCGCTGAGCATCGAGCGAGTCCTCGAGGGGCCGGCCGATCCACCGTCGCCGACAACCCCTGCGCCGCAGACGCCTTCGCCAACCCAGAAGACTCCGGGGGCTCCGGTCGATCCGCCGACCACTGTGATCCCGCCGCTCGACACCGCACGGGCGCTGGCACCGGCGGTGCAGTACGAGGCACCCGTTCCTCCGCCGACGACCCCGCCGCCGGTGACACAGCCGCCGCCTCCGCCGCGGCAGGGTCCCCCCGCTCCGGCGCCGAGGACTCTGCCCAATCCGATCCCGGGTCTGCCGCCGATCCTGCTGCCCTAGTGCAGGATCAAGGGAGATCCTTCGGATCGATGTCGGCCCGCTCGAGGTAGTCCTTGAGCTGGTGCGCGAGATCGCGGTCGAGCGCGCGGTCAAGGGCGCTGTGTGCGGAGATGGTCGCTGTGCGGCGCATCTCACCGAGCAGTTCAGCAAGCCAGTCGGTTTCGGAACCGCTCGCCGGCACCCAGCCGTCACCGTGTTCGGCAGCCACCACTGAGCGGCCTGCGGAGATCAGAGTCGTTGCGACGGCAGCCATTTCCCGCTCGACGTGCCCGTGCACATCGAGAATCGTGCTGAGCGAGAGTCCGAGTTTGGTCAGTCTGCCGAAGGCGTAAACGGTTTCGCGGTCGAGCAGCACGTAGTCGTCGCCCTCGGGCTCGATCAGTCCGAACTCGGCGAGCTTGAGATAGTGGGACGGGTTACCGGAGTTCAGTAGTGACTTGAGGGCTTCGGCCGAAATGGTCTCGGATTTTGCCTTCGACCACGGTTCGGTGACCACCTCCCGAATGCCCAGCACGTCGGCGAGATCATCACCTCGCTGGATCCCGAGGAGGAAATCGGCGATGTGCCGGATAGTGAACCCGCGATGCAACAGGTCGTTGATGACCTTCAGGCGGGCGAGGTGGGTGTCGGTGTAGATGGCGATGCGACCGCGGCGAGTGGGCCTGGGCAGCAGTCCGCGGTCCTGGTAGCCGCGAACGTTACGGGTGGTGGTTCCGGCCGCCCGTGCCAGATCGTCGATCCGGTATTCGGTCATCGCTCGCCTTCGCCTCACGCCGTCAGTGGTGGTAGCAGCCGATTCTAGCGAATGCAAACGTGACATTGACAAATGGCACAGTGGGCGGTGACACTCAGAAGTGTGCAGCAGAACACAGTGTTGAAGGGGCCCGCGTTACGGCCCTCGCCACGTTCGCAAGCGCTGGTCGGTGCCACCGGCCTGTTCTTGCGTCCTCTCGCCGAAAGGGTCCCGACCAATAGGCCGGGTGTCGCATTCACGAGATCGCTGGTCGCGGCGTCCATGTTGGCGGGAGATTCGCCACGAGGGGTGGACGTCGAGAAGGTGCGATGTGGAGCGGTCCGTGGTGAGTGGGTGCGGCCCCAGAACGCCAGAGCAGCGGAGGTCGAGGCAGGTCAGGTGATCCTGTATCTGCACGGCAGCGGATATGCGATCTGCTCGCCCCGCACTCACCGGGGATTGGTGGCGAGGCTGGCGAGGTACACCGGCTTGGCGGCGTTCTGTGTGGAATACCGTCTCGCGCCGAAGTATCGCTACCCGGCAGCGGCGGATGACGTGGACGCGGCGTACGCCTGGCTTCTCCGTCAGGGCTACGCGGCGAAGGACATCGTGATCGCCGGCGATTCCGCCGGCGGGCACCTTGCTCTCGATCTGATCGCAGAGAATGCCCGCACCGGACGCGAGCAACCGCGTTCGGTGGTGTTGTTCTCGCCGCTGCTCGACCTCACCCTGGAGCTGGCCGCGCGGCAGGAGAAGGTGCGCCGCGACCCGCTCATCTCCGCGGCCGCCGCGAAACGGTTGGTCGGGCTGTACACGGCGCAGCAGCCTGCTGATCTGCCGAGGTTGCAGCTGCGACTCGATCAGTCGCAGACCCTGCCGCCCTTCCTCATCCAGGTAGGCGGGGTCGAGATGCTGCGAGCCGATGCGGAAGAGATGGCGCGCATGGTGCAGAACGCGGGTGGCACCGCTCACCTGCAGATCTGGCCCGGTCAGCTGCACGTATTCCAGGCCTTTTCCCGATTGATCCCAGAGGCGCGGACCGCATTGCGCGATGCCGCTGACTTCATCACCGCGAGCCCCAGGAGTATTTGATGGCCACGAAAATCTCTCACGAAGCACGAGCCGTCGTCACCGGCGCCGGCAGCGGCATCGGCCGCGCATTCGCGTTCGAGCTGGCCCGCCGCGGTGGGGAGGTGATCTGCGCCGATATCAATCGTGAGCGAGCCCAGGAGACCGCGGATCGGATTCGAGCCGCAGGCAAGGGCTCGGCGTATCCGGTGGTGGTCGACGTGTCGCGCACAGCCGACCTGCAGAGGCTGGCGGACTACGCGAAAGAAGTTTTCACAGAGCCTGTTTCGCTGATGATCAACAACGCTGGAGTGGGAATCGGCGGCAAGCCCGTCGGTCAGATCGGTGTCGACGACTGGCAGTGGGCGCTCGGGATCAACCTGTGGGGCATGGTGCACGGCAGCGAGCTGTTCGTGCCCGAACTGCAGAAGGCCGGCCGCCCCGCGGGATTGATCAACGTGGCATCGGCAGCGGCGTTTTCGGCCGCGCCGGGTATGGCGGCGTACAACGTCGGCAAGGCCGGCGTGCTGGCCTTGTCGGAGACGATCGCCGCCGAGGTGCGTGGTACGCCGGTCAAGGTCACCGTCCTGTGCCCGACCTTCGTCAAGACCAACGTCGGCACCGACGGCCGGATCACCGACGAGGCGGGCAAGATCGTCGACGTCGCCATGAAATGGATCGGGTATTCGCCCGAACGAGTCGCCCGCATGACCCTGGACGCCAACGACAAAGGCCGGCTGTACGTGGTCCCGCAGGTCGATGCCAAGGCCATCTGGGCCCTCAAGAGACATTTCCCCCGGTCGTACGGTGCCGGCGCGGGCATCCTCAATCGAATTGTTCCGCAACATGATCCGATCAAGGCAACCGAGAGAGTGGGAGCGTAGTCATGGTAATCGTGCTGGAAGACATGCTGCAGACCATCAAAGACCGCCAGTGGGCACTCGCGGACATCGACTGGGATGCCCCCGGTGCCGAGATGATCACCGATGAGCAGCGTCCGAAACTCAAGGCCTTCATGGCCGATCTGGTCTGGATCGAGAACGTCGGTGCCCGCGGGTTCGCCGCGCTCGCCAAGAAGGCGCCGAACGAGACCCTCGCCGAGATCTACCGCTACTTCCACGCCGAAGAGCAGAAGCACGCGAATGCCGAACTGGCACTGATGCAACGGTGGGGAATGCTCGAAGAAGGAGAGGTGCCCGAGCCCAACGTCAACATCCGGCTCGCCATCGAATGGCTCGACAAGTTCTCTGACCACATGTCGCTCTCGGTGCTGGGAACGGTGATCCCGATGCTGGAGGTCGCGCTCGACGGCGCATTGCTGAAGTTCCTCCTCGAAGAGGTCGACGATCCCATCTGCCATGCCACCTTCAAGAAGATCAATGCAGACGAGAGCCGCCATCTCGCGGTCGATTTCTACGCACTCGACCTGATCGGGCAGGCGCGTATGCGCAAGCTGTTGATCGAATCGGTCGGCAGTGTGCTGCACCCCGGTGTGATCATCGGTGCGCTGATGTACGTTCCGCTGCTGAACAAGATGCGCGACAACATCGTCGACATGGGTCTGAAAGAAGAACGCCTGTACGAGGCGATGAGCCGCTTCAAGAAGAACGGCGAGCGCGGAAAGGGCACCCGTTTGATGACGTACCAGGTCCTCAAGCGTCACGCCGGCTGGGTGATCGACCGCAACAGCCCCTACCATCTGTTCGCCGAACTCATGGTGAAGGTCACCGACAACTATCCGCGCCGGTTGCTCCGGGCGCAGCCGACCTGGTCCAAGGAACTGACCTACGAGACCGTCGCATGAGCACCATGGAGACAGTGGTCATCGAGGCCGAGCCCGTCGTGTCCGATGTGGTGATCATCGGCGCCGGTTTTGCGGGTATCGGAGCCGCGATCCGGCTGCAGCAGAGGGGGATCGACGACATCGTGATCCTCGAACGGGGGCAGCGCCCGGGCGGGACGTGGCGCGACAACACCTATCCGGGTGCGGCGTGCGACATCCCGTCGCGGTTGTACTCGTATTCGTTTGCGCCGAACCCTGACTGGTCACGCACCTACTCAGGAAGTTCGGAGATCCTCGGTTACATCGACGCGATGGTGGCGGACCATGATCTCGACAGGATCATCAGGTACGGATCGAACGTCACCGGCCTGACTTTCGAAGAAGAACACGGCCGCTGGCGCATCGAGGTCACGGGCGGAACCCGCTACGCGCGCACCGTGGTCGTGGCTTCCGGTCCGCTGTCGACGCCGGGATTTCCCGACATCCCCGGCATCGACGACTTTGCAGGCAAGAAGATCCATTCTGCGGCCTGGGATCACGACTACGACTTCACCGGCAAACGTGTGGCCGTCATCGGCACCGGTGCCAGTGCGGTGCAGATCATCCCCGAGATCGTGAAGAAGGCTCAGGCGGTGAATGTCTATCAACGGACCCCCGGCTGGGTATTGCCGCGGTTGGATCGTCCGGTCGCGGGGCGCACGCAAGACATCTACCGCAAGGTCCCGCTCACCCAGAAGCTTGCCCGGAAAGCGTGGTTCTACGGTCACGAATCGGTCGCTCTCGCCGTCGTGTGGGACACGCCCCTGACGCGGGTGGTGTCGTGGATCTCGAAGGCGCATCTGCGGCAACAGGTATCGGATCCGTGGATGAGGCGACAGCTCACCCCGGAGTTCCGCCCCGGCTGCAAGCGGCTGTTGATGAGCAGTGACTATTACCCGGCCCTGCAGAAGGACAACTGCACGCTCGTCACCTGGCCCATCGCCAAGATCGTCGACAACGGGATCAGGACAGTGGAAGGCATCGAACACCGGGCGGATTGCATCGTGTTCGCCACCGGGTTCGAGGTCTCCAAACAGGGCAGCCCCATCCCCATCTTCGGCCGCGACGGACGCGAGCTCGCCGCGGAATGGAAAAAGGGTGCGTACGCGTACAAGAGCTACGCCGTGTCGGGTTACCCCAATCTCTATCTGACCTTCGGTCCCAACTCCGGGCCCGGGCACAACTCGGCGCTCGTGTACATGGAGGAGCAGATCGAGGCCATCGCCCTGACCATCGACACGATCTTGAAGCGGGACCTGCAGGTGCTCGACGTTCGCCGCGATGTGCAGGATCGTCTGAACGACGATCTGCAGCGCCGGCTGACGAAGACGACGTGGAACTCGGGTTGCCGGAGCTGGTACCTCACCGACGACGGGTTCAACGCGACCATGTTCCCCGGTTTCGCCACCCAGTTCGCGCAGCAGATGCGGTCGGTCGACCTCACCGCAGATTTCACAGCGGTGGCCGCGAAGTCGCCGGTGCCGGCAAGAAAATAGCACCGCAAATGCGACACCCGTGCGGTGTCAGGGCAGAATGACCCCGATGTACGGGGAATCGGGCAGGTCACGGATGCCGAGTCGCGTGATCTGGTTGGAAGAATCTCTGCTGCGGGACATCCGTGACTTGCTCACGACCACGGTCGGTCACGTCGGTCCGGCGTTCACTCTCATCGATCTGGACGAGAACGGTCTGCGCGGCGCGGCCGTGGACGCCGCGACCGGCCAGTGCCTGATCGAGCTGAACGATCACACCCTCCAGGCGACGGCATTCGATCGGGCGATAGCCGACTACCTGGTGCGGGTCGGCAAGGCTCAGATGCCCGAGACCGCCGAGTGGGCGCGGGAGCTGCTCGATCTCATGCCTCAGGCCAGGATGTTGCTGACTACGTCGCCGGGTACGTTCGTGATGGGGCAGCAGCATGTGGGGCTGCTTCGCGTGACGCGCGCCGACCTCGACGAGGCGTTGGGCGCGTCGATTGTCCGAGCCGTCAGTGTGGCTCGTTCGGTGTCCATCGCCTCACCGCTGCCGGTGACGGCCGCGGTGGTCATGCCCAACCACACCGAGTGGCCGGGACTCCTGGAGGGTCTCGGGGTGGCGTTGTCGGGCGCTGTGCCGCCGACCATGGCCGTCACGCCCCTGAAGAACCCCCTCTCGACGCTGCGGCCGAGCAGGCACGCCCGGCCGTCGGACGGGGAGACTGCGCCCTTCGTGCCGCCCCCCGTGCCGCTTCCGGCGACACAGCTTCCGTTGCCACTTCCACCACCGTCACCGCCGCCTGCCTCCGGCCCGGCACCTCAGCTGCACGAGGTCTCGGTACCGGCACCCCATCTCGAGCCGGCGGTCCCAGCAGATCGCCGGAAGCAGAACCGTCTGGTTCTCGTCGGTGCAGCGTTGTTGTCGGTGCTGATCCTCGTCGGCGGCGCGACCCTGGTGACCACCCCGTGGCGAGACGACGCCACCCAGCCGCAGTCGCAGCGCTACCTCACGACGCCGGACCCGACGGGCGCGACCATCACGACCACAACGGCACCGAGTTCGACGCCGGCGGTTCCGCCGATCAACACCTTGGCTGCCCTCGCGCCGGTGGTCAAATACACCACCCCGCCCCCGCCGCCGCCGCCGAGCACGAGGCGCCCGGCCCCGCGGCCGCGACAGAACACGATCCCGAATCCGATTCCCGGACAACCGCCGATCGTGCTGCCCTAGTCCACACCGGTCAGGGTGCGACGCCGCGGCTGATGAGGTCGAGGGTCTGCTGATAGATGAAGGCCCAGTGTTCTTCGGTGCCCGGAGGTCCACTGCTGTCGAGTTCGAGGCTGACGGCTCCGTGTACACACGCCCACACCTGCAGCGTGAGGTCGAAAGGCTCACCCGCCCGGATGGTTCCGGCCGCCTGGCCGTAACGGATGATCTCGGTGAGTGAACCGAGCGCACTGCTGGCGACGTCGCCAGCGGGTGTGCACTGGCCAGAGAACATCATCCGGTAGAGAGTCGGGGACCGAAGGGCGAACGCGCGGTAGGCGACGCCTGCCTGGTGGAGTCGTGCGTGCGAATCGGTGTCGACGACAGCGGCAACTGCGTTGCGGAGCTGTGCGAAGCCCTCGGTGACCAACGCGGTCATCAGACCGGTCTTGCCGTCGAAATGGTTGTACACACCCATCGGCGCAACGTTGGCCTCGGCCGCAACAGCCCGGACCGTCAGCCCCTTCTCCCCGCCGGAGTCCAGGACTCGCAAGGCCGCTGCCAGCAGCAATCCGCGGACGTCTCCGGCCGGAGTGCGGGTTGCCGTACCTGCAGGCTTCATTGCCAAGACGTCGATCCTTCCACACGATTCGGGGATATCCCTTGACATCTTTGTAGCACACTGTTCTTCTTGAATAGAACGTTGTACTACAACACTGGAACGACATACTATTCGAGGAGTAGCGATGAGGAAGACACATCTGATCGAACCCGGCGGTTCGACATCGCCGGACACAGCACCGCCCGACCGGCGCTGGTGGGCCCTCGTCGCGCTGTGCGGCGCAGTCCTGCTGGTGATGATCGACAACACGATCGTCAACGTCGCGCTGCCGACCATCAGTCGCGATCTCGCTGCAAGTAACTCCGGACTGCAGTGGGTCGTCGACGCATACACCCTCACGTTTGCGGGGTTGCTCCTCACCGCAGGACACTTCGCCGACCGTTTCGGGCGTCGCAGGCTCTTGGTCATCGGCGTGGTGGGATTCGCCGCGGTGTCCGTTCTCGCCGCGGAGTCGTCAACTCTCGGTCAGCTGATCGCCACCAGGGCCGGTCTGGGCCTCTTTGCCGCAATGGTCTTCCCAGCGACCCTTGCCATCCTGATCGGGTTGTTCCCCGACCTGAAGGAACGGGCGATCGCGGTCGGCATCTGGGCAGGTACGTCAGGCATCTCCGTAGCTGTCGGCCCGGTCCTCGGCGGCTGGTTGCTCGAGCACTACTCCTGGTCGTCCGTGTTCTGGGTCAATCTCCCCATCGCAGCTGCCGTGCTCGCCGGAATCGCCGCAGTGGTGCCCAGCGGTGGCAAAGCGCAGCCCGGACCGTTCGATCTGGTCGGAGCGGTGACGTCGATCGCGGGTGTCTCGCTACTGGTCTACACCCTGATCGAGGGGCCCAACCACGGCTGGGGATCGGTGCGGACGATTACGGGATTCATCGGCGCCGCACTCATTCTCGCGGTCTTCGTGTTGCGAGAGCTCCGCTCGGCACATCCGATCCTGAACGTGCGGTTGTTCAAGAATCGCCCGTTCGCCGTCGCGTCGGGTCTGATCGCGGTGGCGTTCTTCAGTCTGTTCGGATTCATCTTCCTGATCACCCAGTACTTCCAAGCCGTAAAGGGATACGGACCGCTCGACGCGGGCCTGCACACGCTGCCGTTCGCAATTGTCATGGCCGTGTTCTCGCCACTGGCGATGGTCCTCGCCCGGACGCTCGGGCCCGGCCGGGTGGCGGCGCTCGGATCGGCCGTCATGGCATCGGGATTTGCGCTGGTGCTACTCGCCGGCCGCGACGCCTCGTACTGGGGGCTGATCGTCTGGTCGATGAGCCTGATGGCCATGGGTCTGGCATTCGTCCAGGGCCCGGCGACCAACATCATCATGAACTCCCTTGCGCCGCAAGAGGCAGGTGCCGGATCAGCGGTCAACGACGTGACCCGCGAACTCGGTGGAACCCTCGGCGTCGCGGTGCTGGGCTCGGTGCTCTCGTCGGTCTACACCACACAGATCGGCGACCAGCTCGATCGCAGCGGCCTACCTGCAGAGGCGGTAGAGGCATCCAAGAACTCGGTGATGGCCGGCGTCCAGGTGGCGGCAGGAATACCGGGACCGGACGGCCGCCAGATGCTGGTCACCATTCAGGACGCCTTCGTCGACGGACTGCACAGCTCGGTCATCGTCGCAGTCGTCGCGGCCGGACTGGCCGCACCTGTCGCCTGGATCACCCTGCGTAACAGGCAACTTGGGGACCCGGTCGTCGCCGAGCCCGAACTCGTCCAGCAAGAAGCTTGACGACACAAGCACACCGCCCGAGTCACTTGCACACGTTCAAACGTGTGCGGATGACTCGACGGTGTGCATCTGCGTTTGTCCACAGTGTGGGGCGTGATCCACAAGTACGGCGTCAACAGGGTTTTGCGGTCTGGTCGGTCCTATCGGGCCGGTCAAGATCGGGTCCATGGACTTCACACCAGATCCCGAGGACGGTCTCGTCCGTCGAAAAGAGTTCGTTCACAATGGTGGTGATGCCGCCCAACTTCGGCGTGACCACCGTCGAGGAAGGTTGGTACGCGTCACTCGTGGTGTGTACCGGACGGTCGACCCCGACGAGGACACCGCAGAACCGGTCTACGACGAGGCCTACCGGCAACTCGTGATCGCCATTGCCGGCCGATCCACGGAACGGGTGGTCAGTCATTCGTCAGCGGCGGTGATGCACGGGCTGAACCAGCTGGCACCGGATCAGCGGCGGGTCCACTTCTATGTTCGGGCCGGTGGGCGCCGGGGCCGTGAGGTGCATCTCCACACTGGTTCTCTGACGAGGGCCGATGTGACCGTGGTCGACGGGGTGCTGTTGACAAAGCTGGGGATCACGGCGTGCGATGTGGCTCGACAGGGGTCTTTTGCGCAGGCAGTTGTGGTCCTCGACCACGCGCTGCGTTTGGGGGTCGACAAAGCAGAGCTGACATCGATCGTCAGGCGGTCAGCAAAGAGTTCCGGCATCGCTGTGTTGCGTCGGGCATTGGACGTTGCCGACCGAAACTCGGAGTCGGTGGGTGAGTCGTTGAGCCGAAGCCTGTTCATCGAATGGGCCGACATTCCATTGCCGACGCTGCAGACGGAGTTCCACGACGAGAAGGGAATCCTGATCGCACGAGTGGACTTCGACTGGGAAGGAAAGGTGGTGGGTGAGTTCGACGGCAAGGTGAAGTACGAGAAGCACCGGCGACCAGGCGAATCGATGTCAGATGCGGTGATCCGGGAGAAACGTCGAGAGGACCGGTTGCGCGAGGAGGGGATCATGGTCATCAGGTGGGTGTGGGACGACTTCAGGACTCCGCAATTGTTGCGCAGTCGAATTCGTAGGGTGCTCCATGGCGCCGGGGTGATCTGACACAGATGCACACCGTTGAGTCATTTGCACACGTTCAAACGTGTGCATTTGACTCAACGGTGTGCTTTTGTGGGATCGAGGTCAGGCGGAGTACTCGTACCCACTCTTGAGTGCTTTGCGCAGCGAGATGATGGACTCGACGCGGCTCGACGGGCGAAGATAGGGCGAATCGCCCTGGGCGTTGATGTAGTACGTGTTCGACCCGGCGCAGCGTGGACTGGCAAAGACCGTGCTGCGCACCCTTTTACGCATCTTCTCGACGAACTCGTCGGTCTGTTCGTCGGTGGCGCTCACCCTGTTGGAGCCGGCGGCCACCGCTTTCGCCACCACCTGCACGGCATGCGTGACACACAGTTCGATGGTGTCGAACCAAGAGAAGCCGATGACGCCATACGGTCCCGGTGCCAGGAACAGGTTGGGGAAGTTCGGCACCGTGATCCCCTCGTAGGCGTGCATCCGCTCCGAAGCCCAGGTCTGCCCCAGATCTTGCCCGCCGACCCCTCGGATCTCGTACGGCAGGTCGAAGATCTTGAAACCGGTGGCGAGGATCAGCGCATCCAGTTCCAGATCGTTGCCATCGGCGAACTTGATTCCGGCGGCGGTGATCTGGGCGATGGGGGAGGTTTCCAGGTTGACGTTGTCCCGGTTGAAGGTGGGGAAGTAGTCGTTGGAGAACGACGGACGCTTGCAGGCGTAGCCGTAGTGCGGCGTGAGCTTCTCCCGGGTCTCGGCGTCCTTGACCTGAGCCCGCAGGTGGCGCAGACACAGCTTCTCCATGCCACGGGTGATCGCGGGCAGTTGCTTGTTGTAGACCACCCCGAGCGTCTCGGCGATCTCGAAGGTCGAGTCGATCAGAAAGCGCGGCAGTAGTTGCAGTTTCGGGATCCGGCGGTACACCGACCGGAGGAAGCCGGGGACGACGGCGTTCGGCTTGGGCAGCACCCAGATCGCGGTGCGCTGGATGACGGTGAGCTGCTCGACGTCGGGCGCGATGGTGGGAATGATCTGGATACCGGTGGCACCGGTGCCGATGATGGCGACCTTCTTGCCGGTCAGGTCGTAATCGTGGTCCCACGAAGCCGATCGCAACACCTTCCCGGAGAAGTTCTCCAGCCCGGGCAGATTCGGGGTGGCGGGCGTCGACAGCGCGCCATGGCAGGAGATCAGGAACCGGACGGTGACCGTGGCGCCGGCGGCGGTGGTGATGGTCCAGACATCCGACTCATCATCGAAATCTGCGGCGACGACGGCTGTGCCGAACCGGATGTGTTCGCGGATGCCGTACCGCTCGGCGATGTCGCGGGCATACTGCAGCAGCTCCGAACCCGGTGCGAAAATCTGTGACCACTCCGGATTCAGGGCGAACTTGTACGAATACGTGACCGAGGGGATGTCGACCTCGACCCCGGGGTACCGGTTTGCGAGCCACGTTCCGCCCACGTCGTCGTTGCGGTCGAAGATGACGTAATCGTCGATCCCGCGTTCCTGCAGTTTGATTCCGGCGGCGAGGCCGCCGAAACCCGCGCCGACGATGGCGACGGTGTGGTCGGGGGTGGTGGCGGTTGACGCCATGGGGTGCTCCTTGGGCTGGGGGCGGTGTGGGCTGAAGACGCTCTAGAGGTCGAGGCGGAGGTGATCGCCCTCGGCCCGGGAGACGCAGGTGAGCATTACTCCGGCGTCACGCTCGGGTTCGGTCAAGATGTTGTCGCGATGCTCGACAGCGCCCGCGAGGACGCGGACCTTGCACGTGCCGCAGAATCCCTGCTGGCACGAGTACGGCACCGACGGCAGGTCGCGACGGATCGCGGCGAGTGCTGATTCCGTTGCGCTGACCGGGACCTGCGTGCCCGATGACGCGAGGGTGACGGTGAACGGCCGTCCGTCCTCCACCGGCGGCGGGCTGAACCGCTCGAAATGCAGTTCCACATCCGCGCGGCCGACCAGCGCGATGCGGATGCCCCCGAGCATCGGGACCGGGCCACAGCAGTAGACCGCGGTCCCGGAGGCGATGGGGCCCAGTAGATCTGCCGGGGTGGGGAGTCCGTGCTCGTCGTCGGTGCGGACCGTGATCTTGTCGCCGTAGCGGGCCAGTTCATCGAGGAAGGGCAGGGAATCGGTACTCCGGCCGGTGTAGACCATCGACCAGTCCAGACCCAGGCGCTCGGCAGCCGCGAGCATCGGCAGGATCGGTGTGATCCCGATGCCGCCGCTGATGAAGCGCAGGCTGCGGGCGGGCGATCCGTATCCGGGCATGGCCAACGGGAACGCGTTGCGAGGACCCTTGATCCGCAGGACGTCACCCTCGTTGAGGTCGTCGTGGACTTCGATCGAACCGCCTCCGCCGCCGGGAATCCGTCGGACCGCGATGCGGTAGTGGTGTCGATCGGCGGGGTCACCGCAGAGTGAGTACTCCCGCATCCGGCCCGACGGCAGCAGCAGGTCGAGATGGGCTCCGGCGTACCACGGCGTGAGTTCTCCGCCGTCGAGCGCGCCGAGCGTGAGTGCCACCACGTTGTCGTCGCTGGCGACGACATCGCGCCGGACGATCTTCACCGCGGTGACGCGGCTGACCTGATCGGGCAGATCGAGGTGGGTCAGTTTGCCCCACAACGGAAACCAGACCTTGCCGATCGCACTGGCCAGTCGCATCGCCGGATCGTGCTGATAGCGGCCCCACAGGTGTGGGGGCGGTGTCGTCATCGTGGTGGTGTGCGGCTGGTGGCGGTGATCGGAGCGGGTCGGGGGATTCACTTGTGTGCGGCCCGTGCTGCCGGCGACGACGCGAGATACGCCACCGCCTGGGATGTCGATCCGACCTGACTGGGCCGGAACGTCGGCTTGAAGTAGGTGAACGTCGCAAAGATGATGGACCGCATGGTGGGCAGCAGACCTTTGCGGGCGCCACGGAAGTAGCCGAACCATTGTCCGACGTAACCGGTCCGGCCGGCAGGATCGTTGAGTGCGATGAAGCGGGTTCCGCGGTTGATCACGAAGAGCAGGGCGGGAAGCACTGCGAGCATGGCTCGTCCACGCTTGAGGTAGCTGTCGCCGAAGTAGCTCGCCACATCGTGGGCGACTTCCCGGTGTTCCACCTCCTCGGCACCGTGCCAGCGGAACAGGTCGGTCATCGCGGGGTCGGCATCGTGTTCGGACCACGTGTTGTTCAGCGCGAAATCACCGAGGACCGCCGTGTAGTGCTCGATGGCGGCGATCAGCCACAGCCGTTCGACGAGATGCTTGTGCCGCACGTTGGGATCCGGGTGGTTCGACGGCCCGAGCACCTTGCGGAACACCCATTCCATCTGTCGCTGGAAGGGCGTCGGATCGACACCGTTGTTCTTCAGGAACTCCCACAGCACGCGGTCGTGGGTCTCCGCGTGCATCGCTTCCTGGCCGATGAATCCGCGCATGGCGGAAGCCAGTTCCTCGTCCTTCACCAGCGGCAGGGTCTCGTTGTAGGTCTGCACAAACCAG
Organism: Williamsia sp. 1135; assembly: GCF_002095395.1. Lineage (GTDB taxonomy): Bacteria > Actinomycetota > Actinomycetes > Mycobacteriales > Mycobacteriaceae > Williamsia. The sequence continues at coordinate 91,384 of NZ_MJEI01000094.1, read as the reverse complement.
CGCTCGCCTTCTGGCAGGAGCAGGTTGAGCATGCTGATCACGTTGGACGAGACCGGATGGTTCGGGATCCAGTGCAGCGGTGTGTCTTCCCACTCGAACTCGACATTGCGGGCGTGCAATTCGACCGGACCCGGGTCGAAGTCGTGCGATTCGTGGTGCGCGTAGGCGGCGTTGGACATCGTTGTCCTCCTCAGAACAGTTTGGTGCGCGCCATCCGGCGCGACAAGCCGGGTGCGAAGCGGTAGATGCGGTATCCGACCTTCGCTTCGACGGTGACCGGGACGACCGGCGCGTTGGACTCGATCGCGCCGACGATGGCGGCAGCGACGCGGTCGGGCGTGAAGTTCCGCTTGTGGTACATGCCGCTCATCTTGTCCTGCAACTGTTTCTGTCCATCGGCAGAAGCTCCGGCGAACTCCGTTGCAGCCACGATGTTCGTGTCGACGATGCCTGGGCAGATCGCAGAGACCCCGATGCGGTGCTCCGCCAGTTCGGCCCGCAGCGATTCGCTGAACATCAGCACGCCCGCCTTTGTCGCAGAGTATCCGCCGAGGCCCTGTTGGGGTGTGAAGGCAGCCGCAGACGCGAGATTGACGATCTGGCCACCCAATCCGCGCTCCACCATCTTGCGGCCGAACACCCGGCTCCCCGTCATCACACCCATGAGGTTGATGTCGACGAGACGGCGGATCTGCTCATCGGTCGCGTCGAGGACGTGCCCGGCGAGTCCGATGCCCGCATTGTTGATGACGATGTCGGCGACCCCGTGTTTCTTCGTCACCTCCTCCGCGAATGCCCCGAAGCCGTCGGTGTCGGCGACGTCGAGCCGGTAAGCGTGTGCGCTGCCTCCACCGGAAGTGATTGTTGCGGCGGTCTTCTCGGCGGCGTCGAGGTTGATGTCGGCGAGAATCACCTCGGCACCCTGTGCCGAGAGCAGGTAGGCGGTCTCGCGACCGATGCCACTTCCTGCCCCGGTGATCACGGCGAGTTTGCCGGACTGTGGCTGACGCGCACCGCGCTGGCGAGCCCGATCGATGACCGGTGATGAATCGGCCCCGCGGATCGACTCGATGAATTGCGTCGCGATGTCGGCCAGGTAGCCCGGATTCGTGTAGGGCAACCAGTGCCCCGTCGGGGTGTCGATACGCCAGAGGCTGTCGGTGTACTCGTGCGTGTTCGCGAAGATCGCCTTGCGCAGCGCGATATCGCGGGTGTTGACGATCTCGAACACGGGGACCCTGGTGCTGCGCGGATTCGGAGAACCGAGGCGCTCACGAATGTTGGCGCGGTAGTAGCGCAGCCCGGACACCGCGTCGGCGCGGAAGGTGGGTGCGAACTCGAGGTTGTTCGGGTGCGTGCCCTCCAGGGTGGTGAGGAACTGACGCCAGACCGCGGGCCGCATACCGGCTGCGAACAGTACCTTCGGGACGACCGGGAGCTGGAACACCGCGGTGTATGCCGAGGACAGGGCTTGGGACAGCGCCTGCGCCAGAGCCTTCGGTGTCGGACGTCGCAGCTGTTGGCGGGTCCAGGCGCCGAGATGATCGAGGTTGGGCCCGGACACCGACACGAACGACGCGATGCGCTCTTCCGCGCCAGGCGTGGTGACGGCCTCCCAGGTCTGCACCGACCCCCAGTCGTGCGCGACCACGTGGACGGGTTCGTCCGGACTGACCGCATCAGCGACCGCGAAGAGGTCTGCCGCCAACTCGGGCAGCCGGTAGGGCGCATCGCCGTTCGGGGCGTCACTCTCGCCGTAGCCGCGGGTGTCGTAGGCCACGAGGTGGTACCGGGATGCGATGGCGTCGGCAACAGGCGCCCACAGCGCGTGGGTGTCGGGCCAGCCATGGACGAGCAGAACGGTCGGACGATCCGCGGCGGGTTCGCCGAGTTCGAAGACGGCGAGCCGGACGCCGTCGCGTTCTACCGTGCGCCGGCGCCACCCGATCTGTGGCTTGTGATCGATTGCGGTCATCAACTCCCCTTTGAGCTCCGTGTGGACTAGACGTTACCAGCCGTCACACTTAAATAAAGGGGCGCTGAACTGCGAAAACCCACCCGGAGCAACCTCGCAGGTGGGTTTTCGGTGGTGAATCGCCGGTACTACTGCTTGTAGCTGGACAAGAAATTGCCCATCCGTTCCACAGCGTCGGACAGATCCCGGGCCCACGGCAATGTCACGACCCGGAAGTGATCGGGGCTCGGCCAGTTGAAGCCCGTGCCCTGCACGACGAGGATCTTCTCGCGCAGGAGCAGATCGGTCACGAACTTCTCGTCGTTGTGTATCTCGTGGACCTCGGGGTCCAGTCGCGGGAAGGCGTACAGCGCGCCCATCGGCTTCACGCAGCTGACCCCGGGAATCTCGTTGAGCTTCTCCCACGTCACGTTGCGCTGCTCGAGCAATCTGCCGCCGGGCAGGACCAGCGCGTCGATGCTCTGATATCCGCCGAGCGCGACCTGGATGGCATGCTGTCCGGGCACGTTCGAGCACAACCGGGTGGAGGCCAGCATCTTCATTCCGTCGACGAAACCGCGGGCGTGGTCCTGAGGTCCGGTGATCGCGACCCAGCCGGCCCGATATCCGCACACCCGGTACGCCTTCGACAGGCCGTTGAAGGTGAGGCACAGCAGGTCCGGCGCGAGCGAGGCCAGGTTGATGTGCTTGGCGTCGTCGTAGAGGATCTTGTCGTAGATCTCGTCCGCGAGCAGCAGCAGGGAGTGCTTGCGTGCCAGTTCGACGATCTGCGTGAGGATCTCGCGCGAATAGACCGCGCCGGTGGGGTTGTTCGGGTTGATCACAAGCAACGCCTTGGTACGAGGCGTGATCTTGGACTCGATGTCGGCGATGTCGGGATTCCAGTCGTTCGCCTCGTCGCACATGTAGTGGATGGCCTTGCCTCCGGACAGGGCTGTCATCGCGGTCCACAGCGGGTAGTCCGGCGATGGGATCAGGACCTCGTCACCGTCGTCGAGCAATGCCTGCATCGTCATGGTGATGAGCTCGGAAACGCCGTTGCCGAGGATCACGTCATCGACGTCGAAGTAAGGGAAGTCGGGAAGCAGTTCGTACCGGGTGACCACGGCCCGGCGCGCCGGGAGGACACCCATCGATTCGCTGTATCCCTGTGAGTACGGCAGAGCGTGGATCATGTCGCGCATGATGACGTCCGGGGCCTCGAAGCCGAACTGGGCGGGATTGCCGATGTTCAGCTTGAGGATCCGGTGGCCCTCGGCCTCGAGTCGCGCGGCCTGGGCGGTCACCGGCCCGCGAATCTCGTAGGCGACGTTGCGAAGCTTCGCCGATTGCTCGAGGGGTTTGAGGTCGCTGTGCACATGCGAAACGTGGGGTCTGCTCACGCCTCTTATGGTGCCAGCACTAGGCAAGCAGGTTTTGCTCCACGGCGTTATTGGTACTAAATAGGGGCCCGCGGACCGTTTTCGTGCCAGGAATTGTCTTTACTTCAAACCTGGGTCACTATGAGAAATCGGCGGATGAGCGGGTCGGGGTCCCAGTTGTCATCAGCAATTATTGGAAGTGCCACGAGGTCCGATGCCCAACGGTTTTGACGATCTGCAGCGCGAGCAGCGGCATGTCCTCAATCAGATTCGAGTTCGCGAACGGCTCATTCGCTACAGCATTGCGGCGTTCGTGCCGGTCTTCGGTGCCGTCGCGGTGCTGGCCATGTATGCCGACGACGGCGAGGCGTCGACACTCCGGATCGTGATCGCGTCCGTGACGGCCCTGTCGACCATCCCCATGGCCGTGATCATGACCCGCGTCGACCTGGGGCCGGTGTGGTGGTCGAAGCAGGCTTCGATCCCAGGCATCAACACGGCCTTTCTCGCCTACGCAGACATTGGCGTCACCGTCATCCTGATCACGTTCGTCAACCCGTCGGTGGCACTGCACGGCACCGCCCTGTTCGCGATCATCGGTTGTTACGCGGCGCATTTCGTGACGCACCGGGTGCGCATCGTCCACATGGTCTTCACCAGCGTCGTCGTCTGCGCGCTCGGCCTCGACATGTGGTTGATCGGGGACGATCTCGGCGGAGCCTGCTACCGGGTGGTGGTGTCGCTGCTGGCGATCAACGGAACCGTTTTCCTGCTCAGCATCTACACGGACGACTTTCAGCACGCCCTGCGCACGCAGTTGAAGTTGGCGAACACGGACTCTCTGACCGGGCTGTTCAACCGCCGTGGATTCGAGTACTGGGCCGGTTCCATGGTTGTGCCCGCGACCCGCAACTTCGGTGTGGTGGTCGCCGACATCGACAACTACAAACTGCTCAACGACCGGTTCGGACACGACGTCGGCGACCAGATCCTCCGGCGGATAGCCGAAAGCCTGCGTGGCGTGACCGGAGAATATGCCGTATTGGCGCGCGTGGGCGGCGACGAGTTCGCATTCGCCACCGACCTCGACCGCGATGCGCTCGTGGCACTCGCCGAGCGCATGCGGTTGCGATCCTCGAGCTTATGGCACGGGCAACCGGTCACGATCAGTGTCGGTGTCGCTTCCTGCCTGCTACGGGGCAACACCACGCGTACGGACGCGCGGAAGGTCCTCGACGTCGCGATCAACGCTGCGGACGAAGCCCTTTACCTGGCAAAACAGGCCGGCCGCAACCATGTCCGGGTGGTGGACGTGGATGCGGCCGGAAATCCTGCCTGATTTCAGCGGTTGCCGGGACGCTTCTTGCCCGCCGCGATTCCGAAACCCTTTGCCTTGCTGGTGCCGGTCTCCGTGAGCGTCGCGGCGTCAGCCGGACCTGAGCCATTGGTGGCCGGCTCCTCGGGTGCAGACTCGGAGGCTACTTCGGCTTTGGCTTCGGCCTCGGGCTTGGCCTCCGGCTCTGCAGGCGCCTCTGGCTCGGGCTCTGCGTCCGCCTCCGCCTCCGCCTCCGCCTCAGGCTCAGGATCCGGCTTCGATTCCGCCTTCACCGCTGCCTTGGGAGCGCCCGGGCGCTTTGCTCTGCCACCCATTGCCAGGCCCTTGACCGGCACCGCCGGTTCCGCTGGTGCCTCCGGCTCGGCAGTCGCCTCCGGTGCGGCCTCGGCCGGTTCCGGGGTGGCCTGGGCCGTCTCCGTCTCCGTCTCCGTCTCCGGCTCAGGCTCTGACTCAGGTTCTGGCTCGGACTTGGTCTCGGTGGCCGGCGCCTTTGCCTTCGCGCCGGGCTTGGGAGCTCCCGGACGCTTCGCCTTGCCGCCGATGGCGAGTCCCTTGACCGGGACCGCAGGCTTGTCGTCGACCTGTGCTTCCTCGGTGGCCGGGGCCTCTTCGGTGACCGTGGCTTCTTCCGTGGCCGGGGCCTCGTCGGTCGCCGGTCCGGAATCTGCCTCGGGTGCAGCCTTCTTGGCTGCCGCACCGGGCTTCTTCGCCGCGCCGCCCGGTTTCGGGGCGCCAGGACGCTTCGCGCCGCCACCGATGGCGAGACCCTTCACCGGGGCAGCCGGCTTGTCGGCGGCTTCCTCGGTTGCGGTGTCGCTCGCCGTCGCGGTGGCCTCCGTCGTCTCGGTGTCCGCGGGCGTGGCTTCTGCGGCCGGCTTGGCGCCGCCCGGCTTCTTTGCCGCACCACCGGGTTTCGGTGCTCCAGGACGTTTGGCGCCGCCGCCGATCGACAGTCCCTTGGCCGGTGCCGCTGCCGTCTCTTCGGCCGCGGGGGCTTCGGGTTCGGCTGCCTTCGCAGCACCCGGCCTCGGGGCTCCACCGCCGGGCTTCTTCGCTGCGCCACCCGGTTTGGGGGCGCCGCCGCCGGGCTTTTTGGCACCGCCGCCGATTCCGAGACCGCCGCCGACCTTCGGCTTGTCGGCCGCAGGCTTTTCTTTGGTGTCGGTGGCAGCTGGGGCTGAAGCCTTTGCGGGCTCGGGCTCCTTCTTCTCTGCCGGCTTCGCCTCGGGCTCGATCGTCGGAGCCGACAGGCCCAGCGACGCTGCGCCGAGGAATCGTCCGCCACGCTTGATCTCCGGGGCGCCGCGCTTGACGGCCTCGAGGATCAACTGCGAGACGTCGACGACCTCGACCTTGCCCTCCTGCTCGGTGCCCGAGGTCTGCGCGGTTACGCCGTCACTCAACATCACCTTGCAGAACGGGCAACCGGTCGCGACCTTTTTGGGATTGGTGCTCAGCGCTTCGTCGACCCGGTCGATGTTGATGCGCTTGCCGATGCTCTCTTCCATCCACATGCGAGCACCGCCGGCGCCGCAGCACATGGACCGCTCGCCGTGGCGAGGCATCTCCTTGAGCTTTGCGCCCGACGCCGCCATCAGTTCACGAGGCGCGTCGTAGACCTTGTTGTGCCGACCCAGGAAGCAGGGGTCGTGGTAGGTGATGTCCTCGTTGACCTCTGCGACCGGGATCAGTCGCTTGTCGCGGATCAGCCGGTTCAGCAGCTGCGTGTGGTGCACGACCTCGTACTTGCCGCCGACCTGCGGGTACTCGTTGCCCAGGGCATTGAAGCAATGGGCGCAGGTGACGACGATCTTCTTCTTCTGCTGCGGTGCCGTCGCGAACACTTCGCCGAGCATCTCGATGTTCTGTTGCGCGAGCATCTGGAACAGGAACTCGTTGCCCGCGCGGCGGGCCGAGTCACCGGTACAGGTCTCACCTTCGCCGAGAACGAGGAAGTCGACGGCCGCGATGTCGAGGAGTTCGGCAACGGCCTTGGTGGTCTTCTTCGCGCGGTCCTCGTAGGCGCCGGCACAGCCGACCCAGAACAGGTACTCGAAGCCTTCGAAGCTCTCGACGTCCTGGCCGAAGACCGGGATCTCGATGTCCATCTCGTCGATCCACTTGGTGCGGTCCTTCGAGTTCTGGCCCCAGGGGTTGCCCTTGTTCTCGAGGTTCTTGAACAGGCCGGCGAGCTCGGACGGGAAGTCCGACTCGATCAGCACCTGATACCGGCGCATGTCGATGATGTGGTCCACATGCTCGATGTCGACGGGGCACTGCTCCACGCAGGCGCCACAAGAGGTGCAACTCCACAGCGTCTCGGTGTCGATGACGGCACCGGTGGCACCTTCGCTCTCGCCGACGAGCTTGCGCTCGGCCTCGAGGCGGGCGGACTCGGGGATGGCGTCGAGCTTGTCCTGGAGGACATTGCCATCGGCGTCGACGAGACCCACCTCGTCACCGCCCAGGTCTTTCTTGCCGCCGGCGAGCAGGTACGGGGCCTTGGCCTGACCGTGGTCCCGCAACGACATGATGAGCAGCTTGGGAGAGAGGGGCTTACCGGTGTTCCATGCCGGGCACTGGCTCTGGCAGCGGCCGCACTCGGTACAGGTGGAGAAGTCGAGCCACCCCTTCCACGAGAAGTCCTCGATCTTGCCTGCGCCGAATGCGTCGACGTCGGGGTCGGCGCTCTCCATGTCGAGGACCTTGCCCGCCGACATCATGGGCTTGGCCGCACCGAGAGCGACGCCGCCGTCTGCCTCACGCTTGAAGTAGATGTTGAAGAAGGCAGAGAAGCGGTGCCAGGCAACGCCCCAGTTGATGTTCCGGCCGACTACGGCGAGCCAGATCATGCCAGACATCAGCTTGATCAGCGCGAAGATCGAGACCATGATCGCGCTCGCAGGCAAGAGCTTGGCGACCTGCATCGTGAAGAAGTCGGACCCGGCATGGGCGTGGCCGTAGGTGGCGATCTTGCCGGCCTTGACGAAGACCATGCCGAGGCCCTCGAGCAGCACCACGATCTCGACGAAGTACGCAGCGCCGAAGTTGGAGCCGCTGAAGCGCGACAGCCGCTCGGGTACCCGGGGGTGATTGAGCTGGCGGATCACGATCAGGACCAGGACACCGATGACGGTGCCGAGCCCCAGGATCTCGTCCAGCAGGTGCCAGGCGAACGTGTCGCCGAACAGCGGCCAGTGGAACTCGGGATCGAACACCTGACCGTAGGCCTCGAACCACAGCAGCGCGCCGAGGAGGAAGCCGACCATCACCAGCCAGTGCGCCCAGCCGACCGTTCGGAACTTGGCCATGCGCGTGTGAGCGATGAACTCGATCATCATCTGCTTGAAACGGGGCCAGATCGGGAAAATCCTGGTGGTGTCCTTCTGCCCCTGGGCGATGGTGCGGATCATTCTCCACACCCCACCGAAGAACAGGGCCCAGCACACCAGGCTGGCCAGGGCGGCAATGGTGCCGATGGTGATCGTCGCGGTCGTCACGGCGTCACGGCCTTTCTCTATGGAACTTCACGGCCAGTGGTACGGCTCTTTCGCACAGCGGCCGTTCGTTCACCCGGGATGGCAGAACACGGCTCGCGCAGTGTTCTCCACTAGGTACGTTAAGGCTTGTCTTCGCAGCACTATTGCGCAGGTTGGCCTAAGTTACTAATCGGTAAGATCCTTTGTGATGTCCGCCATAACTCGCACAAGAATTCTACTGCTGATCGGCGCCTCGATGGCGACCGTCCAGTTCGTGATCGCAAGCGCGGCAACGTGGATCTACGTCATGGCATTTGATCGCGAGTTCGCCGTTTCCGAGGCCCCTTCGGCGCCGGTGGCGTTGGTGCTCGGCTCCAAGGTCTCCGGTGGTGAACCCGGGTCGTACGTACGCGGCAGGCTGGATTCGGCGCTCAAGTTGTATCGGGACGGGCGGGTCCAGCAGATCTTGAACTCGGGCAACGGAGACCGGGCTGCAGGGGACGAACCGCAGGTCATGCGCAATTATCTGGAGCGGCGTGGCGTTCCCGCGGGCGCCATCATCGACGACCCCGAGGGCTTCGACACCGCAGAGAGTTGTCGGCGCGCCCGCGATGTCTACGACGTCGAGGCGGTGCTGATCGTCACGCAGGACTTCCATCTCGGTCGGGCGATCGGATTGTGCCGGGACATCGGGATCGATGCGCAGGGCGTCTACGCCGAGTGCGAGTGCGCGTCGTGGACGGTCGCCCGCAACCACATTCGCGAGACCGTGCTGGCCGGACCTCGCGCGCTGCTCACCTCACTGACGAACTGAGCTGCGCTCTTCGATCTCGGAGACGAAGTCGTCGTCCTGGGTCTCGGCAGCTGCGGGACGCTCGCGCTTCTTCATCAGCGGTAGCCGGGGGCGGCCGGTCAGGTACGACGAGCCCGGGAGGCGGCGAAGGAGCTCGACGAGGAGCAGCGAGCAGGCGATCGTGCCGACGTACATCAGGATCGTCGCCCACGGTGCCCCCAGGGTGTTGATCCAGGGCTCACCGTTCTTCTGTGGGTACAGGATGAAGAAGATGAAGATGGCGTGGCACAGGAAGACGCTGAAGGACCGGTTCGATGCGTACTTGACCACGCGGTCGAAGCGCGGGGTGCTCTCCCGGTAGCGGTCGGCCCAGTGCTGGCCGATCGCGTAGAGGCACCCGATCGCGACGAGGATGAACGGGATCAGGGTCGGCTGGAACGCTGCGCTCGCGTAGATGGCGCGCTCACCGCCGGCGACCCGCATGAGATACGTGACCTGCGCGAATGTGCCGGTGACGACCAGTGCGGCGAACAGCCACCAGCCTTTGCCGCGCAACCAGAGCCGGATGGCCTCTCGATGCACCGCGACGACCGCGCCGAGGAAGATCAGGAACTGATACGGCACGAAGGTTGCGTAGTAGTGCCACCAGATGCCCGCGATGCTCGCCGGGGGCTGCCAGTACGTGATGACCGACGTGACGGCGATCTGGACGCCCAGACTGGCCGCGAGCAGCGCGACGTGGTGGTTACGCGTCTTGCGGACCACCCACAGCACCACCGGGAACAGGAGATAGACCTGGAGCATCACGAACAGGAAGTACATGTGGAAGCCCGACAGGCCCCACTTGAGCAGGTCCCAGAACTCGTCGAGGCTTCCCGGGATGTCGTTCGTTCGTCCGTGGGCCCACATGTCCTCGACAGCCCAGTAGACGAACGACCAGATCAGGTACGGGAAGATCACCAGCTTCATGCGGCGGCGCCAGAAGTCCGTCGACCGGAAATCGACCTTGTCGAAGTTCTGGTGCATGAGCACAAAACCAGTCAGCGCAAAAAAGGTGTTGCGGGTGAAATGGAGCAGCAGAGTCGTCGAATTGACGGGGACGCTGTCCCACTCATCCGTCGTCGCAGTCAGGCAGTGCACGAAGATGACCAGCGAAAACGTGGTCGCACGGATCAGATCCACGTGGTGAAGATAAGTTCGCTTATCAGATTTTCGGGGGGTTCGTGCGACAGATCCTGCGTCACAGGTGCGGGCGGAGGTCGAGGCAGTCATCGCGGTACAGCATGCCGTATAACCCTGAGTTTTCGCTGGGCGGGAGGGGTTCCTCACATCAGGTGGTTACCGTGACCGAGTGCGTTGTGACGGATGTGGCCGATGATCCCTGACTGGGATGTCCTGGTTTTGTTGCTCGCCGCCGCGGGCGTCGCCGGGTGGATCGACGCGGTGATCGGCGGCGGTGGGCTGGTGCTCATTCCCGCGTTGCTGATCGCCTTTCCCGGAGCGCCGCCCGCGAGTGCGCTGGGGACCAACAAACTGGCGGCGATCTGGGGACAGGCGCCGCGGCCATCGCCTACTCGCGGGTCACCGCCATCCCGCGCCGCCTGGCACTGATCTCGGTGCCGATCGCGTTCGTGTGTTCGGCGGCCGGGGCGCTGTCGGCGAAAGCGGTGTCGACCGAGATCATCCGACCGGTCGTGATCGTGCTGATGCTCGCGGTGGGCATCTTCGTCGCAGTTCGCCCGTCGTTCGGGAGCAACACCGGTGAGAGTCCGCCTCTCACGGCCAAACAGACCGTCGCCGGTTGTGTTGCCTTCGCCGTGATCGGTTACTACGACGGCATTTTCGGACCCGGCACCGGTATGTTCCTGATCATCGCGCTGACGGCGCTGCTGTCGCGGAACTTCATCGAGAGTGCCGCGCTGGCGAAGATCGCCAACACCGCCACGAACCTGGGTGCGCTCGTCGTGTTCTCGATCGGCGGAAATGTCTGGTGGGCACTTGGTTTCATGCTCGCGGTCGCCAACACCGGTGGTTCGCTGCTCGGTTCGCGGACTGTGCTGAACCGTGGCACCGGCGTGATCCGGGTCGCGTTGCTCGTGGTCGTCGTCGTGATGTCCGCGAAGCTCGCCTGGGATCAGTGGGGCTGAACCGCCCACCGTGCCGAACCAACCGCCGACCGTGCCGAACCAACCGCCGACCGTGCCGAACCAACCGCCGACCGTGCCCAAACTCGCTCCGAATGTGCTCTTTTCGTGTTCGGGAGCGCTCGTGTGAGCGAGTGGACCGCCGCTACCCGCCTGCTCCGCGCTCCCACATGAGAGGGCAGTATTTCCACGTCCCTGCCTCGCGAACGAAGTTCCAGGTGAAGTTGATATGTTCGGCGTCCGAAGCCGATTCGCCTGGCGCACTGTGGACGGTCTCTGCGTCGACGCGTGCGTTGGCACCCTCAATCGTGATCACTCGAACGTCGACCACGGTGGTGGTCCTCGGTTCAGGCGGAATCGAAGGTGCCAATTCGCAGGAGAGCGCCTCGATCGTCTGCGTCTCCCCTCTGTTCAGGGCGTCGATAAAGGCCGTGAACGCACGGCGTACCTCCTCGCTCCCCGGCGCCGACGAAGCTCGGCTGTCGTCGGTGTTCAGCCTTTCGTCAGGTGAGCAACCCACCAAGAAGGACGCGGCAACAATCGCGACACCCGTCATCGCTCCGAGTGGTGTATCCCTCACGACCTGAAGTCTCTCATCAGATCGCGATCAGCTGGTCGATTCTGGCGTCGCCTGATTGTCGGAGGGTGCTGATAGAAATATCTCATGAGCACGGGCATGGCTGATCTGATCGACCGCATCGAGGGCATGGCTCTCGACGCGACGGAGATCGTTGCTGTCCGTGAGGTGTTGTCGCGCAAATTGATCGACGTCCCATTGGCAATGATGTCGGACAAAGAAGCCGTGGAGTTGGCGCAGGCCGTCGAGATGCAGACCCGCCGTGACGAGGCCGTCAAGATAAGGCTGTCGGCCGAGCTGACGGAGCGCAGGGTTGCTGCCAAGTTAGGACACAAGCACAACAATTTCCTGCGATTAGTGCTACGCATCTCAGCTGCACAGGCGTCCGCCAGATCGAAGCGGGCTGAGCGAACAGGGATCTGGCACAGCATCACCGGTGAAGTAACCGAACCGAGGTACCCCCACACCGCCAAAGCCCTGCGGGACGGTGCTATTGGCCTCGCGCACGAGAAGGTCATCTTCGAGACGATGACCGCGCTACCCGCGAGTATTCGCAGCGATCTCGGGTTGTGGGCGAAGGGCGAGAGGTCGATGGCCGATGCTGCCCGGACCATGGACCCTGACGAGCTGAAAAAGGTCGGATTGCACCTCCACGCGTATCTGAATCCCGACGGAACGTTCGACGATGTCGACCGCAAGCAGAAGCGAGAATTGAACACCTCCAAGCAGGGTGCCGATCACATGGCGGGGATCAAGGGCAACCTCGATCCGGCGACGAAGGCGTTGTGGGACATGGTCGCTGAGAAATGGGCGGCGAAAGGCATGAACAATCCGGAGGACCCGCAGTCGCCGAGCGGTAATGTCGACAAGGCCGACCCGCAAACCATCAAGGAAGCTGCAGCGCGCGACAGTCGCAGTCAGGGGCAACGCAACCACGATGCGTTCCGCCGGTTGCTGGAAATGGTTGTCGGACAAGGCAAACTCGGTCAGCACCGCGGACTGCCGGCCCGGGTCATCGTGACCATGACCCTCGAGCAACTCGAATCCGAAGTCGGCTTGGCGACCACTGCGTCCGGCGGTGTGATTCCGGTCCGCGATGCGCTCGCTCTGGCTGGGGCGACGCGTAAGTTTCTGGCGTTGCTCGACAACAAGCATCGCCCGTTGTTCCTGGGCCGCCAAGCGCGGCTGGCATCAGCCGATCAGCGACTGGCGCTGATCGCCGCCGACCGTGGGTGCTGCCGCCCGGGATGCGACAAACCGGCCACCCGCACTGCGGTTCATCACCTCACCGAATGGTCCAAAGGCGGCCGCACCGACATCACGGCGTTGGCACTGGTCTGCGACGGCGACCACGCACAAGTTCACGACGGCGCGAATGGCTGGCTCACCGAGATCATCACCAACCGCACCGGACCACCGGGCTGGCAAGGCCGGATCGGATGGCGCCAACGCGGCACAGCTGATCCACCGCGTCCCAACAACTCACACTTCTCGGAGCTGTTCTTCACCCATCCGGAGATGTGGAATCCCGACGGTGAAGACGACGTCGCATGGTTCAAAGAACGCGCACGCGAGGCGTTCGGAGCGCCACGGTCGGAACCACCCATTCGCACCGTCGACTACGGATGGCGACGGCCGGTGGCTGCCTGAAAATGGCGGTCGACGAGCAATAGACTCACCCCATGGCGATGAGCCCTGCGGAAGACCAGAACCGGCGGTTGCTCCGTGCCCGCGACACGATGGACCGCGACTACGCGCAGGAACTCGATGTCCCGAAACTGGCCGCCATCGCGTACATGTCACCGGCGCACTTCACGAGGACGTTCCGCGCCACCTTCGGCGAGACGCCGCATCGTCATCTGCAGCGGCGCCGGATCGAACGTGCGATGGCATTGCTGCGAGGGACGGACACCTCGGTCACCGACGTCGCGCGCCTGGTCGGGTTCGAAAGCCTCGGAACCTTCAGCCGCACCTTCAGGGCGGTCACCGGTAGTTCACCCAGCGATTTCCGGAAGGGTGTCGGGGCGGTGAATGTGCCGGTGTGCTTTGTGAAGAGCTGGTCGAAACCGAGCAGTTTCGGAGAAGCCTCGTCGACGCACAGCAACTAGCGTCAGCGGCATGTTCAACAAGATCACCATTCACTCCATCCAGGTACTCGATCAGGACGAAGCGCTCGACTTCTATGTGGGCAAACTCGGATTCGAGGTCGCGGACGACGTCGACATGGGTTTCATGCGCTGGCTCACCATCACGTTGCCCTCGGACCCGGAGCGGCAGATCCTCCTCGAAGTGCCGGGACCACCCGCGCTGACGGAAGAGGTGGCCGCGCAGGTGCGCGACCTGGTGACCAAGGGTGCGCTCGGGGCCGCCGCGATCCTCACCACCGACGACTGCCGTAAGACCTTCGCGGAGCTTTCCGCGAAGGGCGTCGAGTTCACCGAAGAGCCGGTCGAGCAGCCTTACGGCATCGATTGTGCCCTGAGAGATCCGTTCGGTAACCACATACGGGTCACGCAGCCGGCGACAGGTCCGGTTGAGATCACTCCTGCCGACATCGCAAAGTGGGCCGGGGACAACGCCTGACGGCTTCTCACCACCAGCCGGGCAAAGCCTTCTGCAGATCCACGGTCAGCGCCGGGATCAAGCTGCGGACGAAGGTGGCGGTCAGGTGGTGAAAGTCGTGCCACAGCAGGATGTTGCCCACCACGGCGGGGCAGTAGGTGGCGTCGCACATGGCGTCGGTGTAGTCGAGGAAGGTCGTGTTCGGGAAGTCGGGAGCGATGGCGAGCGCCGGGTCGGTGGGCGCCATCACGAGCGACCTCTCGACGCCGCACACCGACGGCTTCTTGCCCAGGGCCAGGCATTCGGGTGGGCTTTCCTGCCCCACCGACCACGGGTTGTCGCGTACCGCAACGACTTTCTGGCCCCGATCGCGGAACTCACTGAAGACGTCGATGTAGTCCTTGGGCACGAAGTCGCCGGTGATCTGGCCCTCGACCGGGCGAGTGCTGTTGGTGAACACCACATCCGGCTTGTCGACGGCGAGGCGTGCCATCACGTCGCGGGACCACTCGTTGCACTGGTAATACTTCTGGCCGAACCAGGTGAAGACGTGATCCGTCGTCAACGGGCAGCCGACCTTGAGGTACGTGGTGACCTTGAAACCATGGGCCTTGCCGATCGCGTCGAGCGCGGTGATCCAGTACTCGGCGTGCGATCCACCGACCAGCGCGACAGTGCGGGTCGCGGTGGGGTCGCCATACTGCCCGACGATGATCGAGCCGTCCTTCCAGCCGGAGATCACCGAGTCGTAGGAGGTGATCGGCCAATCCTTGTCCGCCACCTGAGGGCTGGGTTCGGCGTCGACGCGAGGAACCGGCGCGTCGTCAAGGAATGCGCGGGCGCCGGGATAGAGGCGTGGATCGAGGTTTTCGGTATCGACGGTCAGGTTCTTGACATGGTCGTTCCAGCGCCAGATCCCGACGCCGGTGACCGCGGTCAGGACGACCAGAATAGAGGTGAGCACCGTTGCGTAGCTGAGCCAGCGAGGGCTCCGAGCGGGTATCGGGGCAGGCGCGGCGGGCTTCTTCTTTCCTGCTCGCAGCGGCGACTCGATGTACTTGGCCGTCGCCCACGCCAGCACCAGCGAGACGGCGATGATGCCTGCGCCCTCGATGAAATCGGCGCGATCCTTGTACTGCCAGGTCAGGTAGAAGATGAGCAGCGGCCAGTGCCAGAGGTACAGCGCGTATGCGATGGAGCCGAGCCAGACGATCGACGGATGTGCGAGCCACGAACTCACCGCGCCGGGCGCTGCAGCATCTCCGGGCGCGGTCTGGCGTGATCCACTCCAGATCAGCAACAGGGTTGCACCGACGGGCACCAGTGCCATCGTCGACGGATATTGCTGCACGCCGACGATCCACCAACCGCAGCTGATGATCAGCCCCAGCGCGATCAGACCCAGCAGGTTGCGCATCCACTGCGGCATCCGGACACGCGGCATCCACACCGCGAGCAGACCGCCGACGATGGGTTCCCACGTTCGGGCGATGGTGTCGTAGTAGTTGAAGGGCTGATTGATGCCGTGTCGGTAGTGCGCCCAGGCGAAGGACACCGCCGCTACGGCGAGCAGCGCCGTGAACACGATCCCGCGGATCACCGGTGGGTTGCGGAAGGCGGCGAATCGCATCGCCAACAGCTTGAGGATCCCGCCGAGGGCGAACGCTGCCAGCATCGTCACGACGAAGAACTGACCTTGCACCGACATCGACCAGAGATGCTGCATCGGGCTGTTGGCAGAGTCGGCAGCGGCGTAATCCTGCGACGCCAGAGCGAGATGCCAGTTCTGGTAGTACAGCGCCGAGGCGATGGCCTCGTTGCCCAGCGGTGACCAGCGGGTACGCGGCATCAGGATCAGGCACATCACGACGATGAACAGCAGCACGGTCAGCAGCGCGGGCAACAGCCGTCGGGCCAGTCGCCACAGACGGGGCCCGGGGTTGAGCGCTTCCGCCCAGTTCTCAGTGGTCGGATTGGTCGCCAAGACGTGTTTGAGCAGCGACGCCACGAAGAAGTAGCCCGACAGCGTCAAGAAGACATCGACGCCGCCGGAAACCCTTCCGAACCAGATGTGGAAGACCGCGACGAGCGTAATCGCGATGCCGCGCAAGCCGTCGAGGTCCAGGCGATATTCGCCACCCGAGGAGCGCTTGGGAGGGCTGGACTCGACGAGGGGGTCGGTCACAGTCGCGCTCACCGGTGAGATTGTTCCAGACGAAGCTGTGGATTCTGCGGTTGACGCACGCGTTTATGAGGCAGATCTCTGTGGCTCGGCGAGGGCAACGGCCAGCTGATCCATCGACAGAGACAGTTCGTCGGCCAAGGCGGCGATGGTGAAGAAGGCCGGTGTCGGGATGCGTCCGGTCTCGATTTTCCGCAGCGTCTCCACGGAGATGCCGGCCGCAACCGCCACCTGTCCCATGCTGCGATCGCCACGCGCTGCGCGCAGAACTGCACCGAGCCGGCGGCCCCGGTCGACTTCGCCGGGGGTGAGGGGTACGCGAACCATGACCCGTATAGTAATACCGGTATTTTAATTCGCGCAAAGGACGGTGTGGGCGTGGTCGACCTCAAGACTCCCGGTGAGATCGAGATGATGCGTGAGGCGGGCAGTGTCGTCGCCCGAGCGCTTGCCGCGGTGAAGGGTGCAGCCGTCATCGGAACGACCCTCAAGGAGCTCGACGACGTCGCTGCCGCGGTCATCTCCGATGCCGGCGCCGAGCCGGTGTTCCTGAACTACCACCCGAACTGGGCGCCGACACCGTTCGCCGGGGTCATCTGCGCGAGCGTCAACGACGCTGTGGTGCACGGGATACCTGATGGGCGAGTGATCAGAGACGGCGATCTGGTGAGCATCGACTGCGGCGCACTGCTCGACGGGTGGTGCGGGGATGCCGCTATCAGCTTTGTCGTCGGAGAGGCGGACCAAGCCGACCTCGACCTCATCGCCGCGACCGACGCCGCCCTGATGCGGGGTATCGAGGCTGCACAACCCGGCGCCAAGATGGGCGACATCGGGCACGCGATCGCCGGTCCGGCCCGGATCGCCGGATACGGGATGCTCGAAGATCATGGGGGTCACGGCATCGGACGCACCATGCACGAGGCGCCGCCTGTTCCGAACGAGGGACGCGCCGGGCGGGGGCTGACGTTGAGGCCGGGACTCGTGATCGCCATCGAACCGATGCTGATCCGTGGTGGAACCGACGAGTACGTCCACGCCCCGGACGGCTGGGAACTGCGCACTGCCTCCGGCGCCCGCGCGGCACACTCGGAACACACCGTCGCAATCACCGAGGCCGGTCCGCAGATCCTGACGACGCTCTAGAGTCCGCCGCCGTCTGATCGAGAGGACTTCCTTCGTGACCGTTCCGCTCCCGCTGCGAACGCGCGCCTTCGGCGCTCTGCTCAAGACGGTCGCCAAGGAGCCGGCCACCGCTGACGAAATGATCGCGCTGCGCGCGAAACGAGAGAAGCTCCTGGCGACCGGCGTCGGCCGTTTCGTCTTCGGGGCCGATTCCGAGGACGTCGAGGTCTCCGATGTCGTCGCGGAAATCGGCGGGCGTCCGTGCAGGCTCCGCGTCCAGCGGCCGGTCGCGGCAGACGGCGTGCTCCCGGTGGTCGTGAACTATCACGGCGGCGGATGGTGCCTCGGATCTCCGGAACAGTCGCGCTGGATGGCGACCCGCGTCGCAGCGCAAGCCACAGCGATCGTGGTGTCGCCGGTATATCGACTTGCGCCGGAACATCCTTTTCCGGCCGCCGTCGACGACGCCTGGGGAGCCCTGCAGTGGGTCGCCCGTCACGCGGCCGACATCGGTGGCGACCCCGATCGGATGGCGGTGATGGGCGACAGTGCCGGCGGCAATCTGGCCTCGGTCGTGGCACTGGCGGCGCGCGATGCCGGCGGGCCAGGGCTACGCGGTCAGGTCCTGGTCTATCCGGCGGTCGAGATGTACGAGCGTTGGCCGTCCGAGGACGCGAATGCTGACGCCCCGGTCCTGACCTCGTCCGTCATGCACACGTTCACCGAGCTGTATCTGGCCGGTGCCTACGGCACCGAGGACTGGCGCGCATCGCCGATTCGCGCTGCCTCGCACCAGGATCTACCCCCGGCGCTGATCCTGACGGCGGGTCACGATCCGCTGCGCGACCACGGCCAGAAGTACCGCGAGGTCCTCCGTGCGGCGGGAGTGCGGGCCGAGCTCATCGACTACCCGGACACCGTTCACGGCTTCGCGGCGCTGCCCGGCGTTGCGCCTCCTGCTCGCGCCGCCCTTCGGGACATCACCGCGTTCCTGCGAGAGGTCCTCTGATCGGTCTCCGGACCAATCGCGCGATTTGTCCTGTGCAGCTGACGCGGGGGCTGTAACTTCTCTTACACTTCAGCAGAGAGGCACATCGCATGGCGCGAGCGGCGAAATCGGCAGGCAGGCACAAGAAGTCGAAGTCGGTTCGCCGGCGACAACGCGCGGGGGTCGCAACCGCGGCCGTGATGACCGCAGCGATGGGTGCGAGCGTGACGCTCGGAGCGACGCCGGCGTCGGCGCTGGACGTACTGACTTTCCGCGAATGCACCGCCGGGAGCGGTGTCAAGACCAGCACGGTCGACTGCAAAGACAGCATCGCGCCGCCGTTGATCGGTGTCCTCGATCAACTGGGGGTCGATCTCCCGATCACCAGTACCGCCGCAGCACGGGCGCCGATCGTCGTTCCACCATTGATCATTCTCGGGGTAGAGATAACCCCGGAGATCGTCATCGATCCTGGATCGACTGCCAAGATCTCCGGTGTCGGAGTTGCGTACGCCAACTCGCAACTCGGAACCGGCCACGCCGAGGCAAACGCGTGGGGCTTCGTCAGCGCTGCGGTGGCGCTCAACGCCCTTGGCGGGGGTACGGCGACCGCCACGTCGTTGCCGCTGGGCGTCACCATCGCAGCCTCTGATTCCGGCACCTCCACAGCATTCGCGATCGGCGGAATCGCGACCGCCATCGACGTGATCGGTGTCGCCCAGAACGTCAGTTGCCTGGGGTTGGTCACCTATGCCTCGGCATCCGACATCGGAAGCTGTGCGGGATTGCTGTTCCTCTTCAGCGTCGAGCAAGCGGCGGGATCACCTGAGTACGTATTCGCGATAGCCGATCCGACCTCGTTGCAGATATTGAGCGACGACGGCGGGCTGATTCCGCTTCCGATTCCGCAATTCACTCGCGACATCTTGCGCATCGGCGTCGGTGGCCCCGGCGGAATCCGTGTCGAGAGCGACCTGGTGCCGCCGACCGCGACGTCCACCCTGGCATCCGCCAGAGTCGCCGCTGCGCCGGAGCCGCCCGCAGTCGCGGATGAGTCGGAGCCCGCTGCCGAAGCCGAGCAGACGTACGTCGGCAAGCATCGGGCGGCGGAGCCGGAAGCCGACGTGGAAGAGGAACCGGCCGAGGCGATCTGGACTGCGCCGGAGGACGTCAAGGACACGGCACCCGAGTTCGAGCCGGAAGCTGAACCTGCGGCAGCGGCCACCACGGAGGAGCCTGACACCACCGAAAAGCCTGACACCACATCGTCGACGCCTACCTCGACCCCGCCGGCAGCAGAGGTCTCGGCTGACTGACATCGAACGGCGTTCGGCCGATGCTGTCGACTACTCCGGCCCGGCCGGGCCGTAACCGGCTGCTCGGAGCATGGAGAGCATCTCGGACCGCGATCCTGCTCCGATTCGGCGCCTGATCCGTGCCACGTGGTGCTCGACGGTCTTCGCCGAGATGTACAGCTCGGCACCGATCTCGCGGTAGGTGTGGCCGAGGAGCAGGTGCCGTGCGACCTCGGCTTCCCGTTCGGAAAGCTGGCTGACGGTGGCCTGGTCTGTCGGCCCCGACGTCGGCGTCGGGGCAGCTGGGCCCGATGACCCCGACACCAGGCGAGCGACCTGCAACAGTGTCGTCGCCGACTGGGTGTCCTCGACCCGGAGGGCCGCCTCGCCCGCCAGACGAGCTGCGTCCCAAGACAATCCGGCGGTCTCGAGCCTACGGGCGGCCGATTCGACCTCGACGACGTCGGGACTCCCCTGCATCACTCGCAGCCACGCCCGGCCGGCGTCGGCGAGCGCCGCGGCAAAAGCGTCATCGCCTGCTGCCTGGCCGAGCGTGCGGGCGTAGGGAACCAGGGCGGCCGGATCGTCGGACAGAATCGCAGCCTGCACGCCAAACCAGCTCCACGACGAGGCCCACGCCGGCGGCGAACCCAGGTCGGTGAGTAGACGATCGGCCTCGTCGACGAGATGAGTGAGGCGGGCGGTCTCGCCCAATCGCACTGCAGCGAGCCAGAGTTCACCGACCGGCAGGAGGCTGAAGAGGTCGACCTCCATCTCCGCGACGACGGATGCCGCATCTTTCCAGGCGTTGAGCAGGCCACCGGCGTCGCCGCGCCGCCGGGCGATCGCCACGGTGAGAGCGCGCGCCACCACGTGGTCCCGGAACTCCTTCGGCTCGCAGGATCGGACGATGTCGGCGGCACCGCTGAGGTCGCCGCCGAGCATCACGGTCCAGCCGAACAGCAGCTTTTCGCGGGTGGTACTCGAGTTGGCGGATCGGGTGAGCACGGAGCGGGCACCGACGAGGTCGCCGCCGTGTAGCGCGAGCAGGGCTGCGATCGCGGTGGCCGACTCCGGCTCCGCCCGGTCGTGCGGGCGGGACAGGGAAGCGGACCGCAGCACGCTGCCGATCGCGGCGGCTCGAGAGGTGGTCAGGGACGTCACCAGTCCGGTGGACAGCAGCAGGGCCCTCGAGTTCTCGGTGGTCGGGGGCGCGCTGGCCGCTGCGGCAGTGAATTCATCGGCGCCGGCCCGGTCACCGGTGGCGAGAAGGGCCAGGACACCGAGCGGGGCATCGGCCCCCGCTTGCTCGGGCCCGAGCCATCGATAGAGAGCCGCGCATCTGGAGTAACTGCCACGCCTCGCGGCCGCTGCCGTCGCGATACGCACGGCGTCACGTCGTGCGTCAGGGGAACCGTCGGCGAGGACCGGGTCGACGAGAGCGGTTGCGGTGTCGAGGTCTCCGGAACGCACAGCGGCATCGGCGAGGGGGAGATGGGCGACGCCGGGTTCGGTGCCCGCGGCGATCGCGGCCGTCCACAGGGTGACGGCTCGAGGTGCGGGTGCAAGGGCCGCGGCGTCCGAGAGCATCTGCGCAAGAGCAGGCGTGCTGATACCCGCGTGCGCCGCGGTGATGGCGGTGTCCTCGCGTAGCACGCCGTGGGCGAGCAGTACGTCCACCAGAGCCCGGTGGATCGAGGCCACGACGTGGTCGCCTCGCACCACCCGGAGTCTCGGGGCCGCCGAGGCGAGCAAGGCGTCTGCGGCACTGAGAAATCCACTGCCGCGCGCCCGATCCACAGCGCTGCACGCGCTCTCGTGGTCGATCCCGAGGGTCTCGGCGACCGTGTTCGGGTCCGGCGCGGGATGGAGGCCGGCGATGGTGAGCACGTCCAAGGTGGTCGGATCCAGCTCCCGCAGCCGTCGCTGCTGCCACTGGGAGATGGCTTCGCGGGCGACCACTTCGGGCTCTCCCGAACCGTCGGCGGCCGATCGGGCGGCAACCAGGGCGGCATTCACCGCGGCCCGGATGCCACCGCTCTCGACCCGGATCGCTTCGGCGACCACAGGGGTGATCGTCCCGCCGGCGCGCGCGACGATCTCCGCACGCGACAGGGGTGCGAGGGTGAAAGCGGAGCCGGTCGTTCCGAGATCGCGGCGCAGTTCCTTCACCGCGGGGTCGTGGAAGCGTGGTTCGGAGGCGACGATCACGGTCGCCTGCGGAGATTCGGCGAATCGGGCTATGCGGCTGAGTGTCTCGGGGTCGCGGCTGTGTGCGTCGTCGACGACGATCGCGGAACCGGGCTGTTCGTCGGGTGTCGACGACACCGGGGTTCCGGCTCGTTGCAACACCGATCGACACGAGTCGAGCAGCTCGGTTTTCCCGCTACCGGACACCCCGGTCACGAAGGCGACCGTTGGTTTACCGGCCTGCAGTCGCGCCAGCAGGACCTGCGGGGCCGGGGACGACGCGGAGCGGAGATCGACCGATGACACAGGCATTCCTGCCGTTGTCACCCGACGACGCCGCCGAGCAGTCCGCCGACGCCGTTGCCCACCCCACCGACCACGCCACCGACGCCGTTGCCGACATCGGCGGGGGTCCCGCCACCCCCACTGCCGCCGGTGTCGCCACCGGGCGACTCGCCGCCGCCGGACGTGTCCCCGCCGCCGGTGCCACCGCCCGAGGTGTCTCCGCCTCCCGAGGTGTCACCACCTCCGGGTTGCGCGGGGGCAGGCGTGCCCGCAGCCGGTGCGTTCGGAGCAGGTGCGGCGCCTGTCTGACCCGCTACCGGCGGTGCTCCTCCTGCGGTGGTCGCTGTCGCACCCGTTGTGCTCCGGGCGCCGGGTTGGCCGGGGGTCGAACTGGTACCGACGGTGCCGTCGGGGTTACGCGCAGCAGATCCTGGAGCGCCGGCGGTGGTCGAGGGGGCCGACGAACTCTTCGCCGGGGCCGTGGACTCGGAGGACCCGGCCGTCGGCTTGTTGTCGTCGGTCAACGCGGTCCCGACCGACAGGCCGCCCGCGGTCAAGAGGGCGATGGCGGCGGCGACTCCGACGACGACGGCGATCCGTCTGGGCCGCGACATCGTCTTTGGTTCTGCAACAAGGGTTCTCGGGGCGGGGGTGATCGCCCGGGACGCCGACGGGACCATCTCTGCCGACGCTGAGGCCGGCGCCGCGAGTGCGACATCCGCCTGTGCGGCAGCAACATTGGCAGCAGCAATCGTCGCCGCCCCCGTGGCGGAGGTGATGGTGGGATCTGTGTTGACGGCCACCGGTAGTCGCAACGTCGACGACACCAGTTCGCTCACCAGCGGTGTGGCCGAACCGCCACCGATCAGCACGATGGTCGACACCCCGGCCAAGTCGGTCTCTGCCAGGTGAAGGGCTTCGCCGATCAGTGACATCGAGGAGGTCAGCGGTCCGCGCAGCAACTCTTCGAGTTCTGAACGCACCAGGCGGGCCTCGGTGCGCAGACCTGGCAGATCGATGGAGATGACTGTCTCGGTGTCGACGGACAGGGCCTCACGCGCGGCCGCGCAGCGGGTGCGGAGTTCGGTCAGAGCGGTGATGGTGGCGGGATCGAACGGATCGATCGCGTCCGCGGCACCGACCGAGGCGAGCACGTGGCCCAGGACCAGATGGTCGAATTGCGCGCCGCTCACCTCCTCGGAACGCAGTGGCCGTCCGAGGATCTGCGAGTCCGGTCCACCGGTGACGACCGCGACGTCGAGTGCAGAACCGCCCAGGTCGTAGACAACCTGCACGCCGTCCACAGGGCCGCGACGGGACTCGAGGGCGGCGACGGCCGCGACAGCTTCGGTGACAACGGTGACCGGTGGAAGGGCCTGGTCGTCGGCGGCTGACCGAAGAGCCTCGATCGCGTGCGCCTGCCAATCGTTGGGGATGGCCACCACGATCTGATCGGCGTTCCAGCGGTCGGCTTCGGCGGCCAGCGAGCTCATCGCAGCGGCGTAGAGGTCCTGACCGGTGTACTGGGTGCCGTCGTCGCCGAGGAGGGCGACCGGATCGCCGACCCGGTCGGCGAAGCCGGTGATGCGGTGCGCGCCCGCGGTGTCGGCGAGTCGGGGCTCCTGGTCGGGCGTGAGGTCGAGATACGGCCCGGTGACCACGACACCACCAACAGGCCCGGCCTCGTCCGCCGGTACCGCGACACACGTGGTGCTTCCGATCTTCAACCCGAGCGCTGTCCCCATCTGCGATGCGGCCATGTCGACGACTCCCTCTGCTGCGAATGTTTCGTATGCGTCGGCGCGCTGTGATGCCGTCCCCCATTGTGTCGCTGCAGGTGAGACCGGTGTTACCCATTCGGGGAATCGTTCATCAGGAAGGGGGCAATGCACCGATCCCCGGTCCCCGTCCGCCCCGAATCCCCTAATGCCCCGGCCCCCGATCCCCTATGGAGGGTTCGAAAAGCATGGGGCATCAACCCGTTGGGCACAGGGCGCGGAATTCGTAGCGTTGTAGTCACTCACCGCGGATCCGATGCCTGGATCTGCCCGGATACAGGAGATCCCATGGCCAGCAACGCAGTACTCGATTTCATCCTCGGGCTCCTTCGCGACGATCAGGCGGCCTCGGCCTATTGCCTCAATCCGCAGGGCGCGCTCAACGCGGCCGGCTTGCCCGACCTCAACCACGCCGACATCGTCGCCGCGGCTCCGCTGGTGGCCGACTCCGCTCTCTTCGACGGTGGCTCCCGGCTCACCCAGATCGTCAACGCCGGCGCAGGTGCAGGCATGGTCAACGTGGTGAACATCGGCAACATTGGAACCATCGGGGCGATCGGTGGCGGTATCGCGGCGGGTGGCCTCGAGTTCGGCAACGTCGATTTCGGCGATCAGGTCTTCGGTGGCATCGACTTCGGCAACTTCGAGTTCGGCAACCTCGGCGGTATCGATCTGGGCGGCATCGATCTGGGTGCCATCGACCTCGGCTCCCTCGACCTGGGCGCCATCAACTTCGGTGATCTCGACTTCACCGCCCAGTTCGCGGCCATCCTCGCCGCGAGCTTGTCGGCCGCGCTGACCGTCGGCGGCGAGCTCGCGGCAGGCTTCGGTGCGGTACTCGGCGGCGTGATCGAGGCAGCCCTCGAACTCGGCGGCGACCTGACCGGTGTCCTCGACCTCGACGGCGTGCTCGACATCGGCGCCACGATCGCCGCGATCATCGGCGGCGGACTGGGTGTCACGGCCGGCCTGACCGGACAGCTGGCCGCGACCATCAACGCGGCGATCGCGGCGGCCGGTGGTCTCGACCTCGATGCAGCACTCGCTGCCGGCGGCGCGATTTCCGCGGCGCTCTCGGGAGCTCTCGCGCTCGGCGGCGACCTGGCCGCTGCGGTCGGTGCCACCTTCGGCGCGGTGCTCGGTGCCGGTATCGGCGCGAGTGCCGACCTCGTGGGTGACCTCGCCGGTGCCCTCATCGCCGGAGTGGATGTCGGCGCCGCCATCGGTGCTGTTGTGGGCGGCGCGATCGGGGTCGGCGCAGATCTCGCAGGCGGCTTCGGTGGAACCCTCACCGGCCTCCTCGGTGCCACCGGCGCTCTGGAAGGAGCCCTGGCCGCAGTCCTCGACGCCGATGTCGTCGCAGGCCTGGTCGGCGGGTTGACCGCTACGCTGCAGACCACTCTGGGCGGTGTCCTGGCGGCCGGCGGTGAGGTCGGGGCCGACCTCGGTCTGGCAGTCGGTGCCCTGCTCGGCGGCGCACTCGACCTCGACGTCCTCGATCTCGACGCGGTACTCGGTGCCGACGCCACGATCGCTGCGGTGCTCGCAGGCGCCCTCGAGCTCGGTGGCGGCGTCACCGCGGGATTGACCGGTGCCCTGACCGCGCTCATCGGTGCCGGCGGTGGCATCGACATCGACGGCGTCCTCGCGGCCGGTGGCGACCTGGGTCTCGCGGTCGGCACGGTGCTCTCGGGGGTGCTCGAGGCCGGTGGCGATCTGGGTGGCCTGTTCGGTGTGGCACTCGGCGGAGTCGTCGGCGGCGTCTTGACCGGCGACCTCGGTGCACAGCTGACCGGACTGTTGGCGGGCGACGTGGATCTCGGCCTCGCACTGGCGACAGTGTTCGATGGCGCTCTCGATCTCGCCGGGGCGGCCGATCTCACGGCCGGCCTCACCGCTGCATTCGGCGGGGCACTCGCCACCGCGCTCGGCGCGGGCGGCCTGCTCGACGTCGATGTCGCCGGACGGCTGGCCGGTGGGCTCAGTGCTCAGCTCGCCACCGCGCTGGCCACCACTCTCGCGGCAGGCGGCGATCTCGCCGCAGGCTTCGGCGGGTCGCTGAGCGCAGTTCTCGCGGCGACCACCGGACTTGCTGCCGCAACTGATCTTTCCGGGTTGCTGAACCCGGAACTCGGGCTGGGCCTGGCCACCGACCTGGTCGGCGCCCTAGGTGTCGGCGGGGTCCTGGATACCGATCTGGACCTCGCCGGCATCCTCTCCGCAGGCGGTGACGTGGCGGCAACCATCGGCGCCACCGTGGGAACGACCCTGGGTGGCGTCCTCTCCGGTGAACTCGGCACCCAGCTCCTGGGTGTCCTCGACGGGGGCGTCGATCTCGGGACCGGCCTCGGCGTCGTCCTCGAGGGCGCGCTCGCTCTCGACGGCGATCTGGCCGCAGGGCTCGGCACTCAGCTCGGCGCGGCGCTGGCTGCAGGCGGGGTGGTCGCAGCTGACGTCACCGGGCTACTCGAAACCAAACTCGAGACCGGCCTCGACACCTCGCTCCTCGCGGCCGGCGCGCTCGCCGGAGGCGCCGGCGCCGTGGTCGACGGTGGGCTGGCAGGAACACTCGGTGCCGCCGGAGCACTGGCAACCGGCTTGAACACCGCGGTCGATGGAGGAGTGGGCGGTGGGCTCGCAGCCGCAGGCGTTGTCGGAGGCGGACTCGAAACAGGTCTCGGCGCAGCGATCTCCACCGGCGGTGGTGTGATCGCCGGTGGTGACGTGGTCGCGGGCGGACTGCTGGACACCGCGCTCGATACCACCGCCGGCCTCGACACAGGCATCGTCGGTTCGGTCACCGGCGGACTCGCGGGAACCGCGGGCGGCGGACTGGACCTGGGTGGTCTCGGCTCGGGTGGTCTGGACACGGGCCTCGGTGGCGGCGCCACGACCGAACTGCAGGGCGCTCTCGATGATCTCGCCCCGACCGCTGACGTCACCGGCGGACTGGCCGACCCGGCAGCAACTCTCGGCGGCACAGCCGACATCGCTGCGGACACTGCCGGCGGCCTGACCGGATCGCTGACCGAGACCACCACCGGTGTCGTCGGCGGGAACGCCTGGTCGGACATCGATGCCGACAACACCTTTGGTGCCGGAGGCGGAACCGACACGGGACTGGATGTCGGCGGCGCCGACACGGGGCTCGAAGCAGTCGGCGCCGACACAGGGCTCGACGCAGGTGGCCTGACCGGCAACCTCACCGGTGGTCTGCTCGGCGGAGCGGGAGTCGGCGGCGACACCGACGCCGGTGCGACCTCGACGGTGGATGACGGTATCGACGACTAGTGCTTCGAGCACAGACACGAGGGGTGTAGTTGTCGAGAGATTCCCGCGCCATCGGTCCCGATCACGGTGCCTCATCGAGATACTGTGAGCGGGACCGATTGGCGTGTGCCCCGAACCCGGCGGGTGCGGCCACATCGGGGTTGCTCTCGTTGACGAACAGGTCGGATGCCGGATGAAAAGCGAAGTGGCCACAGCGCCCACCACCACGGGCGAGCTCGGTGAGCTTCTCGGCCGGATGGGCGAGATCGCGGCCCGGTCGGGTAGGCAGGATCTGGTGGCGCGTCTCGACGGCGCCCGGACAAGGGTCACCGACCCCCGGTTACGGATCGTTGTCGTCGGACCCCTCAAACAGGGCAAGAGCCAATTCGTGAACTCGCTGCTCGGCATCGACGTGTGTTCGGTGGGCGACGACGAGACGACGGCCGTCCCGACCTTGGCCGCGCATGCTGCCGAGGCGTCGGCGCACCTGGTTCTCGACCGCCCCGGCTCCGAGCCGGAGCGGGTGGTGGTGCCGCTCGATCAGATCAACGCGATCACCCCGGACCATCCGTTGGCGGGTGGGTCGACGGTGTTGCGTCTCGAGGTGAACGTGCCGAGTCCGCTGCTCGCGGACGGTCTCGTCCTCGTCGACACCCCCGGCGTCGGAGGGCATGGGAATCCGCATGCGGCAAGCACTCTCGGCCTCCTCCCCGCAGCAGATGCGGTCTTCGTCGTCTCGGACGCCAGCCAGGAGTTCACCGAGCCCGAGGTGGCGTTCCTCAAACAGGTCGTCGGTCTGTGCCCGACCGTGGCGTGCCTGATCACCAAGACCGACCTGTATCCACACTGGCGCGCCATCGTCGAGGCCGATCAGGCGCACCTGAGCCGCGAAGGCGTCGACGTTCCGCTGCTGCCGGTGTCGTCGCTGCTGCGCTCGCATGCGCTGCGGCTCAAGGACGATTCGCTCAACGCCGAGGCCGGGTTCGTCGAGGTCTACCAGTTCTTGCGCGAT
This sequence comes from Williamsia sp. 1135, assembly GCF_002095395.1. GTDB lineage: Bacteria > Actinomycetota > Actinomycetes > Mycobacteriales > Mycobacteriaceae > Williamsia. The sequence continues at coordinate 63,032 of NZ_MJEI01000094.1, read as the reverse complement.
CGGGTGGTCGCCAGAGCAGCCGAGTCGACGAAGACTTCCGTGGCGCTCGATCTACGGTCTGTCTCCGAGCACCTCGCGCTGACGTTGGGTAGCGAGCTCGCGGCGTTGCGCGATCCGGAGAAGGCGGCCGCGGCGGTCGCCGAACTGCAACGGGCCAAGGCGACGGCCGATGAGATGAAGAAGCGGACGGCCCTGTGGCAGCAGACCCTGTCCGACGGCATCACCGATCTCGCCGCCGACATCGACCACGACCTCCGCGACCGACTGCGGGCCGTCACCCGGGAAGCCGAGGAAGCCGTCGACCAAGGCGACCCCGGTAAGGACTGGGCGCAACTCGGCGAATGGCTCGAAGATCAGATAGCGGTGGTGGTCGGCGACAATTTCGTCTGGGCACACGATCGCGCGATCTGGCTCTCGGAACGGATCGCCGAGCACTTCGCCGACTCCGCCGAAGCGCATCTGCCCTCACTCGACATCACCGACATCGACGGCGTCTTCGACACCGTGACCGAACTGTCCGAACTCGAATCGGGGCGCGTCGGGATCACCCAGAAGGTGCTGATCGGGATGCGTGGCTCCTACGGTGGAGTCCTCATGTTCGGGCTCATCGGCACCTTCGCCGGCCTGGCCCTGATCAACCCGATCTCGGTCGGCGCCGGACTGTTGCTGGGTACCAAGGCCTACAAGGACGACAAAGAAGCTCGGACGGTCGATCGGCGGCAGAAGGCGAAGGCCGCGATCCGCAAGTTCACCGACGACGTCAGCTTCCAGGTGGGCAAGGAGTCCAAGGATCGGCTGCGCCACGTCCACCGCGCGCTGCGCGATCACTTCACCGAGATCGCCGAGCAGTCTGCGCGATCGATCGGCGACTCGCTGCAGGCCGCACAGGAAGGCGCGGCACTTGCGACGTCCGAGCAGCGACAGCGGACCGCGCAGCTCGAAGGAGAGCTCAAAGCGGTTGCAGCGCTGCGAAAACTGGCATTGCAACTCGACCCCGCGGTATCGCAGGGAGAGCAGTCGTGACCCCGAGCACCCTCGATCGTGCCCGGGAATTGATCGATGCCACCGAATCGGTGTGCGCTGGTGACCGCTGGGCTGCCGAGCGGCTCGCCGAGTGTTCCCACCGTCTCGAGGAGCCGCTGCGGATCGCCATCGCGGGGTCGCTGAAGGCCGGCAAGTCGACCTTGCTCAACGCGATGGTCGGCCAGGACATCGCGCCGACGGACGCGACCGAGTGCACCCGGGTGGTGACCTGGTACCGGCGGGGGATCAACCCCAAGGTCACCGCCCACTACGACGGCGACCGGTCAGCGGGCATCCCGGTGGTGCGCCGCGACGGCCACCTCACCTTCGACTTCGGGGAGCTGACCGCCGAACGGGTGGATCGCCTCGACGTCGAATGGCCGGCCCGGGCCCTGCGGACGACCACGATCATCGATACCCCCGGCACAGCGTCGCTCTCGCGTGACGTCTCCGCCCTGACGGTCGACATGCTCACCCCGGACGACGGGGAGTCGGGGGCAGACGCGGTGGTCTACCTGCTGCGGACGCTGACCAACACGGACACCTCGTTCCTGGGCCGGCTCGGGGATTCGATCGGCGGGGACTCCGGACCTCTCGGGGTGATCGGGGTGGTGTCGCGGGCCGATGAGATCGGTGCCGGGCGGATGGACGCGATGATGTCCGCGAAGCAGGTGGCGGCGCGGTTCGCCACCGAACTCGAGCGCACCGGTCTGTGCCAGGCGGTGGTACCGGTCGCCGGATTGCTGGCCTTGGGCGCGCGGACGTTGCGTCAGGTGGAATTCGTTGCCTTCGAGGCGCTCGCGGCCGTGCCGCCGGAGGATCTGCAACTCGCGATGTTGTCGGCGGACAGATTTGTACGGGCCGAGACGGCATTACCGGTGGAGCCGCAGCTGCGCGCCGAGATCCTCGATCGGTTCGGGATGTACGGGATCCGGCTGGCCGTCACCCTGATCAGGCTGGGCACCTCCGATTCGCCGACCCTCGCAACGGAACTGGTCGATCGCAGCGGCCTGACCGAGCTGCGCCAGATCATCGACGTCCAGTTCGGACAGCGGGCCGACCAGTTGAAGTCGCACACGGCGTTGATCGCCCTCGATCGGATTCTGTCCCACTACGATTCGGCGGACACCGCTGCATTGCGACGCGCCACCGCGCACCTGCTCGCGGACACCCACGGGTTCGCCGAACTCCGGTTGCTCGGCAGGCTGCGAGCCGAAGAAACCGCATTGCCGCCCGCCGAACGCGATGATCTGCAGCGGATCATCGGCGGGCAGGGAACCCAGCCGTGGGCCCGGCTCGGGATCGCCCCCGACGATCCGCTCGAATTGCACCGCACCGCTGCGATGGACGAGGTTCGACGCTGGCGCACCAGGGCGGCGCACCCGTTGTTCGACCGGCAGACCTCGGTCGCCTGCACCGTCGCCGCCCGCAGTGCCGAGGGCATTCTCGCGGAACTCGGTTCATGAGCAGGCTGCGTTTCGACGGCGACATCTCCGGCATCGGCACCTCCGGCGGCACCAGGATCGTCATCGGTCACTGGCCGCGATCGCACCTCGGTGAGTTCGCCGACGCGATGGTCGAGTTCGCCGACGGCGAGCGGCTGTTGATCGCGCCGAGCGAGGACGTTCGCGAATTCGTCACGGCCACCTACAATTTCGACCGCACCGTCATCGCCGAGGTGACCTACCGCTCCAAGGGATCCTGGACGCATGTGGTGGCGGGGGAGTTGGCGGTGTCCTTCGAGGTCGGATCCCCCACTCTGCTCGGCCGGCTGCTGTCGATCATGCCGAGAGCGGTGGTCACCGCGCCGTGGTTCTGCGCGATCAGCGACCCCATCGCCCGCGTCTTCCTTCGCGGTGTCCGGACTCGGGGTACGGCAGGTGGCGGCAGACGTGAGTACTACGGCGCCCGCGGTCAGCGGCGCATCACCAGCGCAACGGCGACGTGGCAGGGGAAGGATCTCGGAGACCTGACGCCGGTGGATCCGCCCGTCCGGTTCGGGTTCGGCTCCACCCCGAAGGCCCCGTCTACAACTCTGATCACTACGACGATCGACCAAGATTCGGGTGTCTGATCAGCGCCGCGGTGGCGCGGCCTTGAGCCATGTCCCGACGGCGGGTGCGTAGAGCAGCGCCGTGCCGATCAGCGCCCCTCCGCTCAGGACCAGGGGAAGAACCGAGATCACCGGTCCGACGGCGTCTCTGGCGGGCTCGGCAACCAGCCAGAACTGGATGCCGACGGCAACCGCCAGCGCACCAATCACGGTGAGCATCGTGCGACCCGAACTGATCCGGTCCCGGACCCGAATGATCCCGACCACCGCGACGGCCAGGATCACCAGCGCTGCGGCGCCGTTGCCGACCATGATGATGGTCACGGTGTCGTCGATGTCGCTGCGACTGGTCGCGGGATGGTTTGCGGCGAGTGAGTCGCTGATCGCGGCGCGGACGGCAACGTGGTTGAAGGCCTGCCAGATGGCGGCGATCGCCAAAGCCGCAAGCGCGGCCAGCCACACGATCACGGCGGCGTCGACGACCCGGGGTCGCTCGTCGGCGACGGGCTCACGCAGTGGGGCGATCCGGATCTCCGGCCTACCCGGACGCGGGCGCGGAGGTGGCCGTCCGGGTTCGGTCATAGCGCGATGTTACGCCGGGGAGCCCCCGGCACCCCCGATGATGTGCTGTTTTGGCGAGGCCGACCTGGGCTTTCGTTCGCCAGAAGGGCCCATTTCCGGGGGTGGGGGGGCGTCTTCCCGTGACTTGAGCGAACTGGGCTCAAGTTTTTTCGAGAATCGGGAACACATTCGGCACGGGGTCCGTTACACCTCTCGAGAGACCTGAGCGGCCAAGACTCAAGCCGGTTTGACGGAAGGTACCGTCAATCGGTAGAAGTTGAGTCGATTGCGCTGAGGTCTCAAGCCAAAAGACCAAAACGTGAACACCCCGTGCTCCGCTTGCCGCGGACGCACTGCTTATAGGAGGCAACAAATGGCTCGTGCTGTTGGAATCGACCTGGGCACCACCAACTCGGTGGTCGCAGTGCTCGAAGGTGGAGAACCCACCGTCATCGCCAACGCCGAGGGCGCCCGCACCACCCCGTCGGTGGTTGCTTTCGCCCGCAACGGCGAGGTTCTGGTCGGACAGCCGGCCAAGAACCAGGCAGTCACCAACGTCGATCGCACCATCCGTTCCGTCAAGCGCCACATGGGCGAAGAGTGGAACCAGTCGATCGACGACAAGGACTACACCCCGCAGGAGATCAGCGCTCGTACGCTGATGAAGCTCAAGCGTGACGCAGAGAGCTACCTCGGTGACGAGGTCGTGGACGCGGTCATCACCGTCCCGGCCTACTTCAACGACGCCCAGCGTCAGGCGACCAAGGAAGCCGGCCAGATCGCCGGCCTCAACGTGCTCCGCATCGTCAACGAGCCGACCGCTGCCGCACTGGCATACGGCCTGGACAAGGGCGAGAAGGAACAGACCATCCTCGTCTTCGACCTCGGTGGCGGCACGTTCGACGTGTCCCTGCTCGAGATCGGCGACGGCGTCGTCGAGGTCCGTGCGACCTCCGGCGACAACCACCTCGGTGGCGACGACTGGGACCAGCGCGTCGTCGACTGGCTCGTGGAGAAGTTCAAGGCGCAGAACGGCATCGACCTGACCAAGGACAAGATGGCCCTGCAGCGTCTGCGTGAGGCCGCGGAGAAGGCGAAGATCGAACTGTCCTCGGGACAGAGCACCTCGATCAACCTGCCGTACATCACGGTCGACGCGGACAAGAACCCGCTCTTCCTCGACGAGCAGCTCTCCCGCAGCGAGTTCCAGAAGATCACGAACGATCTGCTCGAGCGCACCCGTGCGCCGTTCCAGGCCGTGGTCAAGGACGCCGGCATCGCCGTCGGCGACATCGATCACGTCGTGCTCGTCGGTGGTTCGACCCGCATGCCCGCAGTGAGCGAACTGGTCAAGGAGCTCACCGGTGGCCAGGACCCCAACCGTGGTGTGAACCCGGACGAGGTCGTCGCCGTCGGTGCCGCACTGCAGGCCGGTGTGCTGCGCGGCGAGGTCAAGGACGTGCTGCTGCTCGACGTGACCCCGCTGAGCCTCGGTATCGAGACCAAGGGTGGCGTCATGCACAAGCTGATCGAGCGCAACACCACCATCCCGACCAAGCGGTCCGAGACCTACACGACGGCAGAGGACAACCAGCCGTCGGTGCAGATCCAGGTCTATCAGGGTGAGCGCGAGATCGCCTCGCACAACAAGCTGCTCGGATCGTTCGAGCTGGCCGGGATCGCTCCTGCACCGCAGGGTGTCCCGCAGATCGAGGTGACCTTCGACATCGACGCCAACGGCATCGTGCACGTCACCGCGAAGGACAAGGGCACCGGCAAGGAGAACACCATCCGGATCCAGGACGGCTCGGGCCTGTCGAAGGACGAGATCGACCGCATGATCAAGGATGCCGAAGCACACGCCGACGAAGATCGTCAGCGTCGTGAAGAGGCCGAGACCCGCAACCAGGCGGAGTCGCTGGTGAACCAGACCGAGAAGTTCCTCAAGGACTCCGACGACAAGGTTCCCGCCGAACTCAAGACCAAGGTCGAGGGTTCGATCGAGGGTGTTCGCGAAGCGCTCAAGGGCACCGATCTCGGTGCGGTGAAGTCGGCGGTCGAGAAGCTGACCACCGAGTCGCAGGAGCTCGGTCAGGCGATCTACGCCAACGCCGGTGCCGAAGAGGGCGCAGCGACGCCCGGCGGAGCCGACGACGTCGTCGATGCAGAGGTTGTCGACGAAGGCGCCGACGACAACGCCGAGGACAAGAAGTGACCGGTCCGGGATCCGAACCGGTCACAGAGGCAGACACGGAAGCTGCGGACGTACCGGAAACGGAAGACGTCTTCGCACAGCCGGATTCGGAAGACACCGTGGACGCTGCCCTCGACGAGGCCGTATCGGACGCGTCTGGTTCGGATCGGGAGACCGAACTGATCGCGGACCTGCAACGCGTGCACGCCGAGTACGCCAACTACCGGCGTCGCGCCGAGCGCGACAAGGTCTCGGCACAGCAGTACGGCAAGGGCGATCTGATCAGGTCGCTGTTGCCGGTGCTCGACGACCTCGACCGGGCTCGCGCACATGGCGACCTGGAAGCGGGTCCGTTGCGTGCGGTTGCCGATAAGATCACGGAAACCCTCAGCAGCGCGGGCCTTGCGGCCTTCGGAGCCGAGGGAGACCCGTTCGACCCGGCTCTTCATGAAGCCGTGCAGCACGAAGGTGAGGGATCGCGACCGGTGATCGGGACCGTGTACCGACAGGGCTTCCGTCTCGGTGACCGCGTACTGCGCACCGCCATGGTGGTCGTCGTGGACGGACCGGAAACCCCGGCCGCGGCCACCCAGGAATGAGCTCCTCGGCCCAGGCGCATCGCGCCTGGGCCGGGATCTCTCCACCCGCAAACAAATATATGGACGAGAATGACAAAGAGAAGGAGGTGACGCCTGGTGGCTCCACAACGTGAATGGCTCGAACAGGACTTCTACAAAGCGCTGGGCGTTGCACCCGATGCGTCCGCCGACGAGATCAAGAAGGCCTACCGCAAGCTGGCGCGGGAACTACATCCCGATGCCAACCCGAACGACCCTGCCGCCGAAGAGCGCTTCAAGCTGGTCTCCGAGGCGCACAGCGTGCTGGCCGATCCGGCGAAACGCAAAGAGTACGACGACACCCGGCGCATGTTCGCAGGCGCCCGGGGCCGCGGAGGCGGCGCCGGCTTCCCAGGTGGTTACGGCACCACCGCGGGCGGCCAGGAGTTCAACATCAACGACCTGTTCGGTGACAGTGCCACGGCCGGCGGAGCCGGCGCCGGAGGTAACTTCAGCGACCTCTTCGGCGGTCTGTTCAACCGGGGATCTGCTCCCCGGGGCAACACCACCACCCGCAACAGGCGCGGAAATGATCTCGAGACCGAGACGACACTGAGCTTCAAGGAAGCTGCGCTGGGCACCTCGAAGACGATCACCGTCACGAGTTCCGCGCCCTGCACCAACTGCCACGGCAGCGGTGCGAAGCCCGGTACCAGTCCGCGCGTGTGCCCGACCTGCAACGGTGCCGGCGTGGTCAGCCGGAACCAGGGCGCGTTCGGCTTCAGCGAACCGTGCTCGGATTGCCGTGGCACGGGTTCGAAGATCGACGATCCGTGCCCGGTCTGTGACGGCGACGGCGCCACCGTGCGCACCCGCCCGATCACGGTCCGGATCCCACCGGGCGTCTCCGACGGCGGCCGGATCCGGCTCGCCGGTCAGGGTGAGGCCGGACTGCGCGGAGCCCCCTCAGGCGATCTCTATGTGGTCGTGCACGTCTCACCCGACCGCACGTTCACGCGCAGCGGCGACGACGTCAAGGTCACGCTGCCGGTGAGCTTCGCCGAACTGGTTCTGGGCACCACGGTGTCAGTGCCGACCCTGGACGGATCCGTCGGTTTGAAGATCCCGGCGAACACCGTCGACGGCCGCACCCTGCGGGTCCGCGGACGCGGTGTCGCCAAACGGGCCGGCGGAGCGGGCGACCTGCTCGTCACGGTGAAGGTGGCTGTGCCATCGAAGCTCGACGATGCCGCGGTCGAGGCGCTCAGCAAGTACGCAGCCGCAGAGAAAGCGAGCGGCTTCGACCCACGAGCGAATTGGGGCAAGTCATGACCCCACCTCGCGATGACCGGGAATCGGCCGAGCAGACGGCCAGGATGTTCGTGATCTCGGTGGCCGCGGAACTGGCCGGGATGCATGCACAGACGCTGCGGACCTACGACCGGCTCGGTCTGGTCACGCCGCAGCGTGCGGCAGGCGGGGGCCGCCGCTACTCCTCGCGCGACGTCGAATTGTTGCGCGAGGTGCAGCGGCTCTCTCAGGACGAAGGCGTGAACCTCGCGGGAATCAAGCGGGTGATCGAGCTGACGAATCAGGTGGACGCACTGCAGAGCCGGGTTCGCGAACTCGAGGCAGAACTCGCCAACGCCCGCGGCGGACGGCCAGGCGACCTCGTGCCGATGCCCCGTACCAGCGCTCTCGTGGTGTGGAAGCCTCGCCGCGATCGCCCGAATCGGTAACGAGCGACCAGTGCCGGGCGATACGCGGGTATGAGTCAGGTACTCGGGATCTCCGTCACAGACGTGGAGATCGCTTCGGTCGTGGCCGAATCCGGTACCGGTGACATTCTCGCCCGCAACTTCGTCGAGCTGCCCGGCACCGGCCCGGACGTGGCCTTCGATGCCATCTACCAGCTGATCGAGTCAGCTCCCATCGAGCCCGCGGCGATCACCATCGCGTGCTCGGACAGCGGCATGCAGCTTGCCATCGCCGACATCATCGCGGCCGGGGTCGTACCGGATTTCCTGGCGCCGCCGGACCCGACGGAGCCGGCGCCCGCGCGAAAGCCGAGCTGGTTCCCCCGGACAACCGTGGTCGGCACGCCGGTCGCCTTCGCCGAGATCGCTGCCGGGCCGTTCGGCTCCCCGCAGTTCGAGTCACGCGGCGTGGTCGCGGTGGCCGCCCTCGACACCAGCGGCGCGCTCTTCCCCGGACAGTCCGTGGCACTCGTCGACACCGACACCCGGACTGTTGTCGGGGCCAGCGCGGTGTCTCCCCTCGGTGACCGGCTGGCTGTGACAGAACCGGATGGTGCGCAGACCCTGGCCGATGCCATCGGCGTGATCGGAAACCCCACCGGCGGATTGTTCGGTGTGCTCGTGATCGGACCCGGGGCTCAGATCCCAGGTGTCGCACCGTCTTTGGAGTACGCACTACAACTGCCGGTTCAGATCGCCGAGGATCCCCAGTACACCTCGGCCCATGGCGCCGCTCTGGTCGCGGCCGCCGCGGCAGGGGCGAGCCGCGACAACAACCGTTGGGTGCTGCTCTCCGCAGCCGCCGGCGCAGCCCTCCTGCTCGCGATCGGCGTGATCGTCGCAGTGGTGATGACCGGCGGCAACAACACCCCCGAGACCGCAGTGGACGACAATCCGGTGTCCACGGCGTCTGCGAGTTCGAGCACCACCACCGCGGTGTCCACGTCGAAGGGTCAGTCGCGCATCTCCTCGCCCACGCTGCCGCCTCCGCCGCCGACCACCACGACCACCCTCGCGCCGCCTCCACCTCCGCCGCCGACCAGGACGATCACCCAGGTGCCGCCGCCGGTGACGGTGACCCAGGCGCCGCCGCCGGTCACGACAACCACGCCGCCGACAACCACGACTACAACGACGACGACAACCACGACGCCACCGGTGTCGGCCTCCGAGAGCGAAGACGCGGACGTCGAGGAGTAGGACTCAGACCGGGTCGTGCTGCATCTTGCTCGCCGGAAGTCCTGCGATCAGCAGTCGACGTCGCGTGTTCGCGATCATCTCCGGAGACCCGGCGAGTAGTACCTGATGCTGCGTCCAGTCCTTGCCGTATCCGAGTACGGCGTCGGCGAGTTGCCCCTGTACTCGCTCCAGGGTGATGCGCCCGGATTCTTCACTGGCAGTGCTCCACCACGGATCGGTGTCGTCTTCGACCACCGTTGTGACCGTCAGCCACGGATTGGTGGCGACCATCCGCCACAGCCGGGACAGGTCGTACAGATCTGCCGGGTATCGCGCTCCGCAGAACAGGTGGACCGCGGGCGCGTCGGCGCGGAACGAGAGTTCGATGAGCAGCGCCCGCAGCGGCGCCAGTCCGGTGCCACCGGCGATCATCAGGACCTCGCGGTCGGTGTCGACAGTGAGGGTGCCGTGGCTCTGCGCCAGCCGCCAGACGTCGCCGACCTGGGTCTCGGTGACGATGGAGTTACTGATGGAACCACCGGGGACCGCGCGTACATGGAACTCGATCTCGCCGTCGGGATTCGGCGGGATCGACGGAGAGAAATGCCGCCAGATCCGCGGCCACTGAGGTATCTGAACCTCGAGGTACTGGCCCGCTGCAAATGTCAGTGGCTGCGCCGATTTCAGTCGCACCACGGCCAAATCCCTTGACAACCGGTACTTCTCGGCAACAACAGCCTGCCAGGTCGCAGGTCCGGGCGCAGAGTGGGCGGCACCGCGCATGACGCCGGTGGTGAGCATGAAGGCCTGCGAGACGACATTCGCGATGTCTTCGTCCCAGCGGTCGCCCATCGTCACCGCGATCTCACGCATCAGGGCGGCGAAGAACTGGTGATAGTTCTCTTCGGTGACGCCGTACTTGCGATGATCCCGCCCGAGTTGCCCGAGGAACTCGAGAAGTCGTGGGTGATTGTCCCGGTCGGGGACGGTTTCCAGCACGTACTCGATGACCCGGAACAGCATCGCCCGCTGGTGGCCCATGTTCGCCGGGAAGAGCTCACGCAACTCCGGATTCGTCGCGAAGAGGCGTAAGTAGAAGTTCGAGGTGAACCGATCGGGGTCTGCGTTCAGCACATCACGCACCTGCAAGAGCACGTGCTGAGTATGCGTTCCCACTTCGAGCCGACCTCCCCGTGTGCGGCCTCGTGCGGCCGGCGCGTTCGCTTTCCCGGACAGTTTATTGCCCAAGGCCTGTATATACGCCCAGGCGACGGCGGATGGCTGGGTACAGTTGTCTGATGGCAGAGGAGCGTGCCAAGCACCAGGTGCGCCGGGGCGCACACGCCGGGTCGGGTGAGGATGGGTCCGGTGTGCTGGCACGTGGACTGCAGACGGACGAGAAGACCAAAGGGGCGGGGGAGAACCAGCGAGTGGGGGAGTCGCGGCTGTCGGTGTCGACGGGAGCATTGGCGGGGGTGATCCCCGGGATCGTCGACACGCACGTGCATCAGTGGGATCCGCTGCGCTCTCCGCGGGAGGCGTCGAAGCGGACTCGGCTCTACCGGGCGGCCCCGGTGTTCGGCCGAGCGATATTCCGGTACGCGGTGACGCAAAAGGATCGCGAACTCGTCCTGGATCCGAAGTTCGTGACCAGGCCGTATCTGCCGAAGCACTACCAGCACGACGCCGCGGCGGTGCTGCTGACCGCCGGGGTACCGGTGGAATCCGTCGTCCACATGCAGGCGGACTGGCGGACGGACGAACCCATGGCGGCGGCGGCCGAGACCAGGTGGGTCGCGGGCCTGCCGTTCGGTGTGAACGGAGCGCCTGAGCTGGGAGCCATCGTCGCGCGCGGTGATCCACGGAGCCCGTTCTTCTCGCAGTTGCTGGACGTGCACCTCGACATCTCCGACCGCGTCACCGGCATCCGCGCCATGGCGGCCCATCATCCGGACCCGAAGGTGCGCAGTTGGGCCGAGGTCGAAGGACTGCTCGCGGACCCCGACTTCCTCCGTGGCTTCGCCGCGCTGGCCGAGCGAGATCTGGTGTTCGATGCCTGGGTGTACTCGCACCAGTTACGCGACGTCCGGACGCTCGCGCGCGAGTACCCCGAGACCACCATCGTGCTCAATCACTTCGGTACACCGGTCGGCCTTTTCGGGCCGATGGGGCAGAGCACCGGCCACACCGCCGCCCAGCGTCACGAGCTGATGCGGGCCTGGCGTGAGGACATCTCGGCAGTTGCCCAGTGCCAGAACGTGGTCGTGAAACTCTCCGGACTGGCCTTCCCGCTCCTCGGCTACGGACACCAGCGTTCCGGCAACATCGGCACCCAGCAGACGCTGACCAGCATGACCGGTCCGCTCCTCGAACACGTGGTGTCGGTGTTCGGCCCCGACCGCATGATGTTCGGATCGAACTTTCCCGCCGACAAACCGAATGCCACGATGGCCACCATCGTCGGCACGGAGCTCGATGTGCTCGAGCCATATGGCGAAGAGTTGTTGCGGAAGGTCTTTCGCGACAACGCCCGCAGGGTCTACCGGATCGACTGATCGCCGGCGCGCCGCGATTGCTAGTGCTTGGGTGTCAGATTCGCCAGCCGCACCCGCTGTAGATGCTCGTGCACCAGAGGCACCGCCGAGGCGCCCTCGCCGCTCGCCGATGCGACGCGCTTCATCGATCCGCTCCGCACGTCGCCGACCGCGAAGATCCCCGGCACCGTGGTCTCGAGGAACGCCGGGGGAACGCCGTCCTGCCAGTACTCCTTCGGCATCGACCGGCCGGTGACCAGGAAGCTGTGCTCGTCACGTTTGATGGCCTGCGGGATCCAGTCGCACGTCGGGGCGGCGCCGAGGAGCAGGAACAAGCCCGAGGCGTCGACCCGTTCGGAGGTGCGGGTCTGGTTGTTGCACAATTCGAGCCACTCGAGATGCCCGTCGCCGCCGCCGTCCACCACTTCGGTGTGGCCCTTCACCGTAATGCACGGGCTCGCCTCGATCTCCCGGATGAGGTAGTCCGACATGGTCTCGGTCAGCGACTCTCGACGGATCGCGATCGTCACCGACTTGGCGAACCGCGACAGGTGCATCGCGGCCTGCCCGGCGGAATTGCCACCACCGACCACCACGACATCGCGTCCGGTCATCTCGCGGGCTGCGCTGGTGGCGGCCCCGTAGTAGACGCCCGACCCGACGAGGTCCTCGCATCCGCGGACGCCGAAACGGCGGTAGGCGACGCCGGTGGCGATGACGATCGCGCGCGCGCAGATGCGGGCGTCGCCTACCCGGACGTGGTGGTGGTCGTACTCGTCGTTGACCTCGATCTCGGTGACGCCCTCACCGGAGAAGAACTGTGCCCCGAAGCGGCTGGCCTGGATCCGTGCCCGCTGGGCGAGGCGCATGCCGGAGATGCCGCGAGGGAATCCGAGGTAGTTGCGGATCATGGAGCTGGTGCCGGCCTGTCCGCCGATGGCGCCCTGCTCGATGACGGTGGTGGAGAGCCCCTCGGAGGCGCCGTAGACGGCCGCGGCCAACCCGGCGGGGCCTGCACCGATCACCAGGAGGTCGGCGACCGTGCCCTCGGGGATCTTGTCGGGGGTGCCGTAGATGGTGGCCGCCACCTCACTGACCGTCGGACGGGACAGCGGCGGCTTCCCGAGGCGGCTCAGTACGGGGAGTTCGGAGTCGCCCTCGACCGAGGCGAGGATGTCGCGTCCCACGACGGAATCCGGGTGATTGATCTCCACCGGCATACCCATCCGGTCGAGGAAATCGCGGATCGCCGACAGCTCAGGGGATGGTCCGTCGGCGACGATCTGCAGGTAGGCGACCTCGGGGGCGGCCACCGACCAGCCCCAGTCCGACAGGTACTCGACGATCGCGGTGTGGAACTCCTCGTCGCGTTGTCCGCGCGGGATGCCGAGGTAGGTGTCATAGCGGCCCTCGGCGACGCCGGTGCGCAGCTCGTCGAAAGAGTCGCCGAACCGGATCGAGGGAATCAGGGCCACGCGCCGCGCCGAGGGGACGACGAACCGCAGCTTCTGGAGCAGGGCGTCGCCCTGCCAGTCACCGAGATCGCCGAGTTCGATGAGGAACAGGGCGATCGGCACCTTCTTGGCGAGCAGGCTCTTCGTCAGTTCGAGGCATTCGCCGCCGGTCGCGGCGAACTTGATGTTGTAGTCGCGGCCGTAGCGGCTGCGGATCTCGTCGATGACGGTGTTGCGGGCGCTCTCGGTCGCCGAGAGGACGATCGCCGGCGTCAGTCGTTCGTTCGCATCGGGCAGATCGAAGAAAGATTCAGAAGTCACGCCGTCAAATCTAACCCCGGTTTCGGGTCACTGTGATCGCAAGTGTTTTCGGCACAGTCCGTGCACCGGAGGATCGGTCGGGTCCGGGTACGACCGCCCGGTGAGAGGCTGGCACCGATGTCCCGCACCATCCGGTTCAACGCGTTCGACATGAACTGCGTCGCCCATCAGTCCCCGGGATTGTGGCGCCACCCAGAAGACCGGTCGTGGGACTACAACACCCTCGACTACTGGGTCGACCTCGCCAAGGCGTTGGAGGTCGGCGGGTTCGACGGCCTGTTCATCGCAGACGTCCTCGGCACCTACGACGTCTACGCGGGCACCGACGAGGCCGCGATCCGGCAGGGCGCGCAGATCCCCGTGGCAGATCCGCTGCTGCTGGTGTCGGCGATGGCCCACGCCACCGAGCACCTCGGCTTCGGGATCACCGCAGGCACCGGGTTCGAGCATCCCTACCCGTTCGCCCGCCGGCTCTCGACCCTCGATCATCTGACCCGCGGTCGCATCGGCTGGAACATCGTCACCGGCTATCTACCGGCCGCGGCCCGCAACATGGGCGAGGTGGATCAGCTCGAGCACGACGCCCGCTACGACCACGCCGACGAGTACCTGACCGTGCTCTACAAACTCTGGGAGGGTTCGTGGGAGCGCGACGCCGTGCGCCGCGACAAGGACCATGGGGTCTTCGCCGACCCGGCCAAGGTCCACCACATCGGCCATCGCGGCGAGCACTTCAGCGTGCCCGGTATCCACCTGTCCGAGCCGTCGCCGCAGGGTTCGCCCGTGATCTACCAGGCCGGGGCGTCGCCACGTGGGGTGAAGTTCGCGGCCGAGAACGCCGAGGCGATCTTCGTCGGAGCGCCGACGAAAGACATTCTGCGGAACCTGGTCACGAACATCCGTGAGCAGTTGGTGGGCGCGGGACGCGGCGCCTACGACGCCCGCATCTACACGTTGCTCACGATCATCACGGCCGAGACCGACGAGGCTGCTCGCGCGAAGGCGGAGGAATACCAGCGCTATGCGAGCGCCGAGGGCGCGCTTGTGTTCATGTCGGGATGGATGGGCATCGACCTGTCGCGCTACGACCTCGATGAACCGATCGGCAACGTCGAGAGCAACGCCATCCAATCAGCCGTCGCCGCGTTCCAGCAGGCCTCCGACACCGGCAAAGAGTGGACGATCCGCGACATCGCGGCCTGGGGCGGCATCGGTGGGATGGGGCCCGTGCTCGTGGGATCGGGTGACAGCGTCGCCGAACAATTGCTGGAGTGGGCCGAGGAAACCGACGTCGACGGTTTCAACCTCGCCTACGCCGTGACACCGGGGACATTCACCGACGTCATCGAGCATGTGGTGCCCGCCCTCGAGGCGCGTGGTGCCTACGACCGCGAGTATGTGCCCGGCACGCTTCGGCACAAGCTCTTCGGCCAGGGCGATCTATTGCCCGATCACCATCGGGGTGCGAGCTTCCGCGTGGGCGGGGCGAACTCGACCGTCGATGACTCCCTGAGGCACGGCGCCGGGGTGCAGGCCTGACGCGCCCTGAGATCGTCCCTTTCCGCACCCACTGAGGGCATATCGCCCTTGGACACCCCGGAAACGGACGATCTCAGGGCGAAATCCGAGAACCGCCAGCAGATGATCCCGGCAATGACCGATGATCGGGCGGAGGCAACCGCCGCATTCTTGGATGAACGAGCACCGGAGTATCGACAACGATGACGCTTGATCTGTTCGACGTGAGTGGCAAGACCGCCCTGGTCACCGGCGGTACCAGCGGTATCGGTGCGATGATCGCCCACGGACTTCTCGAACGCGGTGCCCGCGTGGTGATCGCCGGTCGCAAGCCCGACGCTCTGGAAGAGGCCCGCGCCGCCGGTCTGACCGCGCTGCAGGCGAACCTCTCCACGCCCGAGGGTGCCCGCGCGTTGGCCGAACAGGTCGCAGCAGAGGTGGACGGTCTGGACATCCTCGTGAACAACGCAGGCGCGACGTGGGGTGCACCGCTGGATGAGTTCCCCGACGCGGCGTGGGATCGGGTGCTGAAGCTCAACGTGCAGGCACCGTTCGCGCTGACCCAAGCACTGCTGCCGCTGCTGACCAGGGGCGCCACCGCAGAAGATCCGTCGCGGGTGATCAACATCGGCAGCATCGACGGGATCCGGGTGCCCCGCACGGCGTCGTACTCCTACTCGTCGAGCAAGGCGGCCATCCACCAGCTGACTCGGCACCTCGCCCGCGACCTGGGTCCGCGTCATGTCACCGTCAATGCCATCGCACCGGGACCGTTCGAGTCCAAGATGATGGCCCCGATCCTGGCCGAACTGCGGGACGAGGTGGAAGCAGCATCACCGCTCGGCCGCATCGGCAGACCCGACGATGTGGTCGGCGCCGTGGTGTATTTGTCCAGTCGAGCAGGTAGCTACCTCACCGGTGCGGTGATCCCGGTCGACGGGGGAATTGCCACCACCCTTTGACCCGCGGGCGTGATCGTTACCCGGTCGCGCGGGTCTCCGGGGTCTTGAGCTGACGATCTCGCCCCTTGGGCGAGCGGGGCACGGCTTCTTTGTCGCCGAGCGTCGCCTGGTACCGATGCATGAACTCGGCGGCGATGGCACTGCCCTCGGCGTCACTGGTCACCGTGTCGCCCAGTTTCTCCTGCCATTCGTGCAGCCGGTTCTCGAGTTCGTTCTGCACCGCGGCGTAGGCGGGGTCACCGGCGAGATTGTTCACCTCACCCGGATCCGAGCGCAGATCGTAGAGTTCTTTGGCACTGCGTGGACCCAGGTGTGATCCGCCGAGCGCCCGGCCCGACGGACTGTCGGCGATGTCGAGGGGTAGCTCCAGGGCGCTCCGGGACGCGAAGTTCTCGATGAAGCTGTAGTCGACCGTGCGGATCGCGCGGATCGGGTCGTAGCTGTCGTGATAGTTCTTCTGCGTGAAGACCGCATCGCGGACCACGGTCTCCCGGTCGGCGCCGGAGAGAACGTCGGCATGGGAGACACCTTCGACCTCGTCGGGGACCTCGACCCCGAGGAGCTCTAGCAGTGTCGGGACGAGGTCGACGCCGCTGAAGAGTCCCTCGTAACGCACCGGTGCGATCGACCGCGAGCGCGGCGGGCGAACGATGAACGAGATGCCCGTGCCGCGGTCGTACAACGTCGATTTCGCGCCGGGGAAGGCCTCGCCGTGATCGGTGAAGAAGACCACCCAGGTGTCCTCTGCGAATCCGGACGCGTCGAGCGCTTCGAGTAGGCGCCCGGTCGCGATGTCGGCGACCTCGATGCTGCCGTGGAACGCCGCGAGGTCGCCGCGGACCTCTGCGGTGTCGGGCAGGTAGTCGGGGACGTCGAACCCGTTGGGATCGGGCACCGGGTAGCGATCGGGTGAGTACGGCCGATGCACCTCGAAGAAGCCCGTGTTCAGCAAGAACGGCGTGTGGTCGCCGGAGTCGCGAGTCTGCGCCGTGGCTTTGAGCCATTCCTCCGCGCGGTCGACGACGTAGTCGCAGTCGGAATCGGTGACGTCGTAGTCGTCGTAACCGAGCCGTCCGGGAACCGCGGATTCGTGCTGCATGCCGAAGAGTGCGCTTTTCCAGCCGTTGGCGCCCAGGATCTGAGGCAGCGTTCGGACGCCTTCGCGGTACTCCCAGCCGTGATGCGCAAGCCCGACGACACCGTTGCTGTGTGGATATCGACCGGTCAGCAGCGAGCCACGCGAAGGTGAGCACAGCGGTGCGGTCGCGTGCGCCCCGGTGAGGAGAACACCCTCCGCCGCGAGTCGCTCGAGATTGGGGCAATGGGCCCCGGATGCCCCGTAGAGCTCCAGATGGCGACCCAGGTCGTGCCAGTGAACCAGGAGAACGTTCTCTTTCCTGGAGGCGGCGTCATAGCCGGTCATACATATAACCCTTCAGCGATGTCTCCGACAGGCTAGCCCGTGCTCTGCTGCGCCGTCGGTGCCCGTGTTTCCAGCACCTGCAAGATCTGTGTCACCAGAGCGTCGAGATCTGCCCCGGTGGTGTCGACCACGAGGTCGGGATTCTCCGGCACCTCGTAGGGTGCGTCGATGCCGGTGAGGCCCTTCAGTTCGCCCGCGCGGGCCCGCTTGTAGAGGCCCTTCGGGTCGCGGCGTTCACATTCGGCGAGCGGGGTCGCGACGTGGATCTCGATGAAGGGCAGCCCGGCCGCGTCGTTGAGTGTTCTCGCGATCTCGCGGTCTGATTCCAGTGGTGACACCAGAGACGCGATCGCGACCACGCCCGCGTCGGCGAACAACCGGGTCAGGTGCCCCACGCGGCGGATGTTCTCGGCGCGATCGCCAGGGGAGAAGCCCAGATCGTCGGACAGTCCGTGGCGGACGTTGTCGCCGTCGAGCAGGTAGGCAACCCTGCCGGATTCGACGAGCGCGCGTTCGAGGCCGACCGCGAGGGTGGACTTGCCGGAGGCGGGCAGGCCGGTGAGCCACACCGTCGCACCGCGTTGCCCGACGGTCGTCCAGCGATGGCCACGGTCGAGCGACGACGGATGCCACTTGACGTCGTTACGTGTCCGCTCGCCTGGCTTGACCTCGCGGGCCTCCAAGATCGTGCCGGCACCGACGGTGTCGTTCGAGTTCTCGTCGATCAGGATGAACGCGCCCGCATCCTGGTTCCCGGCGTATCGGTCGGCAACCACCACCGAGCTGGTGCGCAAGGTGACGGTGCCGATGTCGTTCAGCGACAACTCGATCGGGTTCTGGTCGATCTCGAGGGTCTCGGGATCGAGTCGGCTGTGCAGTTCCTGGACCGTGGCGCGCACCGTGCGGGTGGTGTGCTTGAGTGCCAACCGGTCCCCTGCGCGCAGGGGACTGTCCGCGAACCAGCAGAGGTTGACCTCGAGTTCCCTTGCGAGGACCGGTAGCTCGGTGGCGTCTGCGGACACGAGCACATCCCCGCGGCCGACATCGATGTCGTCGGCGAGTTCGACGGACACCGACAGTGGTGCCACCGCGATGTCGCGGGTGTCGTCGAGGGTGTCGAGCGCGGTCACCGTGCTCTGCGTGCCCGCGGGCAGGACCGCGACGCGATCACCGACGGACAGCGTTCCGGCTGACAGTCGCCCGGTGTACCGCCGACGCTCTTGCGCGCTCGGACGCGAGACCCACTGGATGGGCAGACGTAGCTCGTCGACAGCGGCGTGCGGAGCCTTGAGATCGATCTCCTCGAGGTGACCGAGCAGGGTCGGGCCGTCGTACCACGGCGTCCGCGTCGAACGGTGCACGACGTTGTCGCCGTCACGGGCCGCCACCGGGACCACGGTGAGGTCGGAGACACCGAGTCGGTGTGCCAGAGCGTGTAATTCGGATTCGAGTTCCCGGAAGCGCGCCTCGTCGTAGTCGACGAGATCGATCTTGTTCACTGCGGCGACGAGGTGCGGAACCCCGAGCAGGGAGGCGATTCGCGCATGCCTTCGGGTCTGCCGCAACACTCCGGCGCGCGCGTCCACGAGCAGGACGGCGACGTGGGCGTTGGACGCGCCGGTGAACATGTTTCGGGTGTAGCGCTCGTGGCCCGGGGTGTCGGCGAGGATGTAGTTGCGTGACGGGGTGGAGAAGAAACGATAGGCGACATCGATCGTGATGCCCTGTTCCCGCTCGGCCCGCAAACCGTCGGACAGCGCTGCGAGATCGACGCCGCCACCGTCGTCGGTCACCGACTCGAGATGGTCGAGCGGCAGGCTGTCGGTGTCCAGGAGGAGCCGCCCGATCAGGGTGCTCTTGCCGTCGTCGACAGATCCGGCGGTGGCCAGCCGGAGTAGCTGCCGCGGTGGTTGGTCGGTGAGATCTGCTGTGATCTCCGGTGTTTCACTCAGCTCGGTTGTCTCGCTCATCAGAAGTATCCCTCACGTTTGCGGTCTTCCATGGCTGCCTCGGAGGTGCGGTCGTCGGCCCGGGTCTCGCCGCGCTCGGACACCACCGCTGCGGAGATCTCTTCGATGACCTGGCTGATCTCGGTCGCGGTGGATCGGACGGCGCCGGTGATGGTGAGATCGCCGACGGTGCGGTAACGGACCCATTCGGTCTTCGCTGCCTCGTGTTCGGCGGCCTGGGTGAACTCGGATGTCGCCAAGATTCCGTCGCGTTCGAACACCTCGCGCTCGTGCGCGAAGTAGATCGACGGTAGGTCGAGTTCCTCGAGTTCGATGTATCGCCAGATGTCGAGCTCGGTCCAATTGCTCAGCGGGAACACCCGCACCTGCTCACCGCGGCGGATGCGACCGTTGTACAGCGACCACGGCTCGGGCCGCTGGGCTCGCGGATCCCATTGGCCGAACTCGTCGCGGAAGCTCAGGACCCGTTCCTTGGCGCGGGCGCGTTCTTCGTCGCGGCGGGCGCCGCCGAAGGCCGCATCGAAACGACCGGCGTCGAGTGCGTCGAGAAGTGTCCTGGTCTGCAGGCGATTTCGGGAACCGCTGGACCCACCGATCTCGGTACTGCGGCCGCTGTCGATCGCTTCCTGCACCGATCCGACGATCAACCTGTGGCCGCCTTCGGCGAGCCTCCGGTCTCGGAACTCGATGACCTCGGGGAAGTTGTGGCCGGTGTCGACGTGGAGGATGGGGAAGGGTACGGGACTCGGCCGAAAAGCTTTCTCCGCCAGTCGGAGCAAGACGATGGAGTCCTTGCCGGCCGAGAACAGCAGTACGGGTCGCTCGAGTTCGGCGACCACCTCGCGGATGATGTGCACGGACTCGGCTTCGAGTGCACGTAGTTCCTCGACCCTGCTGATGTGGGCGGGAAGAGTCTCGGTTGTGCTCACAGCGGCAGACCTCTCGTTGCGGCGTCGTGGCGATAACGCTCCGCCCACTCGTTGGAGCGGGCGTCGCCCTGCTTTTCCAGATCAGGCGGTGGGGCCGCGGCCGGGTCCAGACCGAGTGCCTCCAGGATGGTGGCCACCACCTTGGTGGTGTCGGCGGTCAACTCTTCGTAGCTGACCTCGAACGGTGTGATGTCGTTGTCGGCGAACCATGCCCGCCATCCGGCCTCTTGATTGCGCAATTCGGTCACCAGGTGGGCGATCCCGTCGGCGTTGTACTGCGCTTGCGCATCGCGCTCGGGGTCGGCTTTGCCCCGCCAGACCCGCGTTTGTACCGCACGCCAAAAGGACACGGCCTGATCGACGACGTTCTCCCGGGAGACCTTGATCAGCAGCACATCTCCGAGTACGTCGTCGATGGCCGAACGCAGGTCGGACCCGGAACGCTCGGGCAGTCCGGCGGCCCAGGTGACGAGCAGCGGGGTCTGATTCCACATGAGTTTGCCGCCCCAGACGCCGTTGTCGCTGCGTCCGGCCTGCAATATCCGGTCTCGCCACTGCGTTGGGGTCTCCACGGCGGGGGTGCCCGGATCCAAGGGATCGAGGAGCGCGAGCACTGCCGGATCGGTCACTTCCGCGAACCATTCGCGTGGTTGGGGGGCCGCACTCGTGGTCGGCAGGTACTGGAAGAACTCCTCGGGGTTGCCGGCGATACCGGTGGCCCGGAGAGACTCGACGAGGAGCGTGCTGCCGCTGCGCTGCGACGCCAGCACGAGGTACGAGCCCCCCGGACCACTTTCGTGAAGGGTCGAGTTGTCGGGACGGGATGCCATGAACGAGACCTTAGCGGCCCCAAAAAATCCGCGACCTCGATGAATCGGCCTGATCCGGATTATTGACCGACCGGCGAACCTGGGCTAGGAATCGGGTGTCCGGTCGGTCGTCGCCGCGCGCAGATCAGTCGTTCTTCCAGGTCGACACAGCCCAGATCACGATGAGATCCAACGCGATGATCACGATGGACCACAGCGGATACTGCGGCAGCCAGAGAAAATTGATGACGATCGAGATGGCGGCCAGCACGATGGCGGTGGCCCGCGCCCACACGGCTCCGGCCATCAAGCCTGCGCCGACCAGAATGCCGAGGACGCCCAGGATCAGATGAATCCAGCCCCATGCGGTCAAATCGAACTCGTAGGTGTATTTCGGACCGACCACGAAGAGGTCATCGTTCGCAATTGCGGCAATTCCCTGGAAAATCGCCAGAAACGAGCCGACGAGCAACAGAATCGCGGCGGCGAAGGTCGTGCCCCCGGCAATGCCTTGCTTGACCGGATGCCGCTCGATGTCAGATGAAGTACTCACAGCTGGGCCTTTCTCGATGAGACATTGTTTGCATCGAGTGTCATCGGGGGAGTCGGTTGTGTCCTCACCCGTCTCGGATGAACCCTTCCCGCCTGCTGTGATTCATCCGGGAAGGGTGAAGAAAAACTACGCTCACGTGCGATGATCGACTTCGTCACCGATGTACGGGGGCAGCTTCGAGCAAGGAGTGGTCAGAAAATGTGGGATTCTTTCTGGGATTTCATCTGGTACACGTTGGTGATCTTCGCGTTCATCGCGTATTTGATGATTCTTTTCAATGTGCTCGCGGATCTGTTCCGTGACCACAAGACCTCAGGTTTCGTCAAGGCGGTCTGGATCATCTTCCTGATCCTGGTGCCCTACATCACGGTGTTCGTCTACCTGATCGCGCGTGGGCGCGGAATGGCAGAGCGGGCGCAGGCCTCGCAGGAAGCGGCCCGCCAGCAGGCCGACGCCTACATCAAGCAGGCTGCCGGAACGACGTCGCCGTCAGATCAGATCCACTCGGCGAAGGCGCTGCTCGACAACGGCACCATCACGCAGGAAGAGTTCGACAAGCTCAAGGCCAAAGCGCTGGCCTAGTCGCCGATCGCAAGACACCTCGGGCGTCGATCGCACCGTTCGCCGGTGCGGTCGACGTTTGTCGTCTGTGCCGACCCGCGGACTGTTCCGTTCCCATCCGCAGTGATCGGCGCCACGATTGTTCCCTCACGCTGCGGGGTAAGTCCATTTGGTCCGCTCACGAACGCAATGCGCGTGTGCTCTTGCGGTCACCGTGAACACCAGGCGTTGCGAGTTCGCCAGAGGTGACCGACCGAGGTACGCATAGAACCAGGTGGTGACATGCACGTACTTGTTCTCGGGGCCACCGGCTACATCGGCTCCCGACTGATCCCTGCTCTCCTCGATGCAGGCCACGAGGTGGTGGCCGCGTCCCGTGACCTCGCCTCTCTCGAACGCTTCGGCTGGGTCGACGACGTCAAGACGATCGAGTTCAACGCCTCCGATCCCGAATCGGTCCAGGCCGGCTTCTCCGCCGCGGGGGATGTCGACGTCGTGTACTACCTCGTCCACGGCATCGGCGAGAAGAACTTTCGCGACATCGATCGCCGCGCCGCCGAGAATGTCGCCGCCGGCGCCCGCGGTCACAACGTCGGTCGCATCGTCTATCTCGGCGGGTTCGTGCCGGATGATGCGGAACTGTCCGAACACCTCGAGAGCCGCGCCGAGGTCGGCAAGGCTCTCGACCTCGATGGCGGGGCTGATCTGGTGTGGCTGAAGGCGGCCGTCGTGATCGGCGCCGGGTCGACATCGTTCGAGATGGTCCGGTACATCTCGGACCGCCTCGCCGTGATCCCGCTGCCCACCTGGGTGGACAACCCGATGGACCCGATCTCCGTCCGCGATGCCGTCTACTACCTGGCCGCGGCGGCAACCGACCAGGTCCCGCCGGGCAGTTACGACATCACCAGCGCGGACACCGCGTCGTACAGCGCACTCCTGTTCGCCTACCTGCGCGCGATCAAGGCACCCCGTGTGGGTGTCGTGATGCCGTCGGTGGACGTCCGCCTGGCCGGCTTCGTCGGTGGTTTGCTCGTACCGGTACCCACCGGGCTCGCGTCCGACCTGGTGCGGTCGTTGGACTACCCGATGAAGGCGTCCGAGCATACGATTCGTGACCATGTACCCGATCCCCCGGGAGGACTGTTGACCGTCCGGCAAGCCGTGAAGCTATCGGTGGCCAGCGGTCTACCTCGGCCGGTGAACGAACTCCCCGATATTCATCATCTCGCGGACACGGATCCCTCGTGGGCGGGCGGCGACCTGATGCGCGTCAAGCGTGAGGTACGGGATCGGACCGTCCAGGCGGTCGGCGTGGTGGCGGGGTTGATCAACGCGGTGCGGGGTGCGACGTGATCACGGTTCCCGACAAATTCCAGTTCCTGCTGGACACCGTCGTCGACGATTCGGACGAGCCGGTCGAGTCCAGGGCCTCGGTGCTGCGCCGGCGGATCGTCGTGGCTGTGGTGCTCATCGCGGGCAGCGTGACGCTGGGATTCTCGCTCTCGATCGAACCCGGTGATTCGTCCTTCTATCCGATGACCTTTGCCCTGGCCGCAATATGGCTGGTGGGTGCCTTCGCGTCGGGTCCGATACGCATCGGCTGCTTTCCGCCTCCCCGCGGCGGTCACGTGCAGGCCGCTGGGATCGGCATCATCGTCGGGCTGATCCTCGGGGCGATCTTCGTTGTCGGTGGTCTCGTCATCAGGGAGATCCCGCCGCTGCGAGATTTCATCGCCGAAGTACTCGACCACGCCGACACCGGAGGGCTGGCGTTGGTGCTGGCGACGGCAATCGTCAACGGCATCGCCGAAGAGCTGTTCTTCCGTGGCGCGGTCTACTCGGCCTTCAAAGGCCATGCACCAGTGATCTTCTCGACTTTGATCTATGTGATCGCGACGCTGGCCAGCGGTAACCCGATGCTGGGATTCGCGGCCATCTTGCTCGGCGTGGTGTGCGCGCTCGAACGCCGGGCCACTGCCGGAGTGCTCGCTCCGGCATTCACCCACATTGCGTGGACGCTTGTCATGGTCCTCGTGCTCCCGCTGCTCTTCTAGGAAATCGCAGCGCAAAACATACTTGGAGGTAATACCCGCATGGCTGGTGTGAACGTATCGGTGACAAGCGATCTGGAACCCGAGAAGGCGTGGCAGATGGCGTCTGATCTGAGTCGGTTCGACGAATGGATGACCATCTTCGCCGGCTGGAAGAGCCCCGTGCCGGACACCATTGCCGAGGGCACCAAGGTGTCGTCCCTGATCAAGGTCAAGGGTTTTCGCAACACCATCCACTGGGAGGTCACGCGCTACGACGAACCGAGACTGCTCGAGCTGTCGGGTAGCGGCCGGGGCGGCGTGAAGATCGCGATCGCGCTGAAAGTGACGCCGCAGGGCGACGGCTCGATCTTCGATCTCGATGCGACCTTGAGTGGCAGTGTCCTGAACGGGCCGATCGGAGACCTGGTCGCCCGGGTGATCGACTCCGATGTCCGCAAGTCGGTGGCGAACCTCGTGGCCCTGCGCTGAGAGGGCCGGGATCACCGGTTCGGGGGCCACACACCTGGAGTCGGGGGCGGCTGTCGCGTAGGGCTGGACGTGGCCGAGGTCGGTGGACGAGACTTGAGGTGCTGACCGCTTTCAGACCCGAGGTTTCATCGACCCCATCGGTGGGGATTCCAAGTGGGCAGCGTGGTCACGCATCCGTGACCAGCGAGCACCACCAACGTTAGGAAGCACTGTGAGTACCACTACTCAAGCGGTCGAGGTTTTGGCCGAACGTTCCACCACCACGACTGCGGTCGGTTGGGTTGGCTACATCATCATCGGCGGTCTCGCCGGCTGGATCGCCAGCAAGTTCATGGGTACCGACAAGCAGATGGGAATTCTGCTCAACATCGTCGTCGGTGTCATCGGTGCCTTCCTGGGTGGATTCATCCTCAGCTTCTTCTTCGACACCGCGAGTGGCGGTTGGTGGTTCACATTCTTCACCGCACTTCTCGGCGCGTGCATCCTGCTGTTCATCGTGAAGCGGCTCAGACGCTGACGCGGTAGTGCATCCACGCACCAGGTGAGACAGAAACCGGCGCGGGCTCATGGAGCCCGCGCCGGTTGTCGCCTTCTACAGGAAGTCCGATGAGCGAAAACATCGATGTCGCAAGCGGCTGGACCGCCGAAGCGACGACACCGCGACCGACGAGGTGGCACAGGCCGCAGCTGCCCGTCAACGACCCGTTCTACCGCCCGCCCGCAGACTTCGAGACACTGCCCGCCGGCACGCTGTTGCGAAGTCGTGAGGTGGAGATCGCGCTGCTCGGTGTGATTCCGCAGAAAGTCCGCGCCTGGCAGTTGCTGTACTGCACAGCGGATCTGAACGGGACGCCCGAAGCGTCTGTCACCACGGTGCTGTTGCCTGCCGACGCGGATGAAGATGCGGAATCGGCGCAAGAGCGCCCGCTGCTGGCCTATCAGTGCGCCATCGATGCGATCTCATCCCGAAGCTTCCCGTCGTACGCCTTGCAACGCGGATCGACGTCTCTCGGCAACGTTGCACCCTTCGAGCTGCTGATCATCGCCAACGCGGTGTCTCGGGGCTGGGCGGTCACGATCGCCGATCACGAGGGACTCGGTGGCTACTTCGGCGCCCCGCGTGAGCCTGGGTACCGCGTCCTGGATGGGATCAGGGCGGCGACCGATTTTGCACCCTTGCGTCTCTCGCAGTCGACTCCCGTGGGTGTCTGGGGCTATTCCGGCGGCGGCATGGCGTCGTCGTGGGTCGCCGAGATGGCGCCGGAGTACGCTCCGGAACTGAACATCGTCGGGGCGGTTCTCGGTGCGCCGGTAGGTGATCCGGGCCAGACGTACATTCGCCTCAACGACACGTTCTTCGCAGGTCTGCCCGCGTTGGTGGTCGCCGGCCTACGTCACCTGTACCCCGGGTTGGGGCGGGTGATCGAGGCGCACGTCAACGACGAGGGCAGGGCGCGACTCGACGAGATCGAGACGATGTCCACCGCGTGGGCGATCGCCCGGTTCGCCGGCGACGATTTCGACAACTACACCGACATCCCGCTGGCCGATGTGCTCGCCTCGCCCGCGGTTCTCGAATTGTTCGACGACATCCGGCTGGGTTCCCGGCGGCCCGATTGCCCGCTGCTCGTACTGCAGCCGGTTCACGATCAGATCATCGCCGTCGAGGACGTGGATGGACAGGTGGAGCGCTACAACGAGTTCGGAGCCAACGTGACGTACATCCGCGACCGTGTCAGCGAACACTTGTCGTTGATGATTCTCTCGACGCCCACTGTGCTCGAATGGCTGACCGCCCGGTTCGAAGGCGCACCCGAGCCGATCGGGTCGACCCGCACCGTGTGGTCGACCGCGCTCTCGCCCACCTCGCTACGCGGATTGCTGGGTACGGGCCGCGGATTTCTGGGAATGGGCAAGGCCGCGCTGTTCACCCTGGTGGGCGGCAAGTTGTGATCAGCCGACGACCTGGTCGCGCAAACCCTTCGTCGCCATCTCCAGAACTGTTTTCTGACCTCTTTTGACGAGTAGCCCCGGCACCGGGATCTTGAGATCGATGGTCATCTCGAACTCGACGTGGGTGCCGGTTTCCGTTTCGGTGAGGCGATATTCGGCGCGCTGCATCTTCTGCTGCGAGCTCTCGAGCATCTCCCACACCACGGAGTTGTCGGCCCAGGTGTACTCGACGACCTGATCGTCGGTGTTGCCCATCAGCTGGACGCTCATGCGTGCCTGCCTGGGCCTGCCATCGTCGTGACGGTCGATCACGGCGGCGCTCTTGTGAATGGACGACCATGACGGCATGCCCTCGATGTCCGCGATGGCGTCGAGCACCGCGGCTGGTGGCGCTTCGATGTCGATACTCTTGCTTCCGCTAACTGCCATGGTCTGAAGGTAACCCAACTGCGCTGATCGCCAAACGAAATCGTGGATCGAGGGTTTCTGCTGCATACGATCGGGGAACATGTGACCATGACCGGACCTGTGGCCCGCCCCCGCGCAGGTGCTGTGGCTGTGATTGTCACCGCACTGCTCCTGGCGGCGTCGTGTTCGACGTCCTCCGACGAGATTGCGTCACCTGAGCGCGTGTGTGCTCTACCCGAGTCGCCGAGTACAGCGGTCACCGCGCCCTCCGAGCCGGATGGTGCGACGGAGGACATCTCGACCAACCCTGAGGTGGCGACGGGGTACCGGTCGGACATGACCGTGGTGCACACGAAGTCTTTCGCCGCGGCCACCGCGAATCCGCTGGCCACACAGGCAGCCTGTGAGGTCCTGGCCGATGGTGGCGACGCCGCAGACGCGCTGGTGGCTGCCCAGATGGTCCTCGGCCTCGCCGAGCCGCAGAGTTCGGGCATCGGCGGCGGTGCATTCGCGCTGTATTACGACGCAGCCGACAAGTCGGTGCAGGCCTACGACGGCCGCGAGGTGGCACCGGCGGCGGCCACCGAGAACTACCTGCGCTGGGTCGACGACATCAATCGCACCGAGCCGGTGCCCAGTGCACGCGAGAGCGGCCGGTCGATCGGTGTACCCGGGGTCCTGCGACTGCTGGAGGACGTTCACTCGGAGCACGGGAACAACGCCTGGCGCAGTCTGTTCGAACCTGCGACCAGCCTGGCCGACAGCGGCTTCGCGATCAGCCCCCGGATGGCTGCGGCCATCGACGAGTCCAGTGCCGAGCTCGCGGTCGATCCAGCTGCCAAATCGTATTTCTTGCTGCCGGACGGGTCAGGCAAGCCCGCGGGAGAGGTCCTGACAAACCCGGCGTACTCGAAGACGTTGGGCGCCATCGCGTCCGAGGGAGCCGACGCGTTCTACTCCGGTGACATCGCCGAGGCCATCGTGGCGAAGGCGGGGTCCACCGCCAACGGGATGACCCCGTCCGCGATGACAGTCGCCGATCTGCAGAACTACGAGTCGAAGGTGCGCGAACCCATCTGCGTCCCATACCGCGACGTGCAGGTCTGCGGGATGCCGAACCCGTCATCGGGCGGGCTCGCCGTGGCGTCGACGCTGGGGATCCTCTCGAACTTCGAGATGGATCAATACCCGCCGACCGCAACCGATCTCAACGGTGGGAAGCCGTCGGTGATGGGGGTGCACCTGATCTCCGAGGCCGAGCGACTGGCCTACGCAGACCGCGACAAGTACATCGCCGATTCCGACTTCGTGCCCCTGCCCGGCGGAAGTCCTGCTGCCCTCTTGGATCCCGCCTACCTGAAAGGTCGGGCGGCACTCATCAATCCGGACCGCTCGATGGGGACTGCGACGGCAGGTCAATTCGATGCTGCCGCACCCGTCGGCTGGTACGCCGGTGTCGAGCACGGGACCAGCCACATCTCCGTTGTCGACAAGGAAGGCAACGCCGCGTCCATGACCACCACGGTGGAGTCCGCGTTCGGATCCTTTCACATGGTCGACGGCTTCCTGCTGAACAACCAGCTCACCGATTTCTCCGCCGAGCCGACCGATCCGCAGGGTCTGCCTCTGGTCAACCGGGTGGAGCCGAACAAGCGGCCGCGCAGTTCCATGGCGCCGACGCTGGTCTTCAGTGGACCTGCCGCCGGCGGCGAGTACGGCGACCTCGAGATGGTCGTCGGATCACCCGGTGGGTCGGTGATCATCCAGTTCGTGGTGAAAACGCTGATCGGACTGACTGATTGGGGTATGGATCCACAACAGGCGGTGTCGATGGTCGACTTCGGTGCGGCCAACACGCCGAGCACCAACGTCGGCGGTGAGCACCCCAACATCGACACCGCGAACAACGGGGACAACGACCCACTTGTCCAGGGATTGCGCGCCAAGGGTCATGAGGTCGACCTCGACGACCAATCCAGCGGGCTGAGCGCCCTGTTGCGTACCGAGCAAGGATGGTCCGGTGGAGCGGATCCACGCCGCGAAGGGATAGTTCTCGGCGACTCTCGTTGACCGTGCCGAACCGGCCGTCGACCGTGCCGAAACAGCGATCGAGCGTGCTCTTCTGACCGTCGATATCCCATGTGCCGTCAAGGAGTCGATGGCCAGATGAGGTCGGTGACCTGTTGCCGATGCGGCTTGCCCTGTTCGGTGGTCGGGATGTGGTCGACGATCACGATCGACCAAGGATGCCGCTTGGCGAGGTCGTCTCCTGAGCTGGTTGCGTCGGCGGTGAGCACCACTGCCGCACCGAAACCACCCCTGGGACCGGGGACCGCCACCGCGTAGGCGACCTCGGGATTCGAGCAGAGATCCTGCTGCACGTCGAGCGGAAAAATCGAGTGCCCGTCGATGAATCGTTCGTCAGCGGCACGACCGCGGATGTGCAGGTATCCATCGCTGTCGAGGAACCCGGCGTCGCCGGTGGTGAACGAGCCGTCGTCGTGGAAGCCCGAGGACTCCGGCGCGACGGAATATCCCTGCGCCATCGCCCGGGTGCGGACGTTGATCAGTCCGGTCTCGCCTGCGGACAGGATGTTTCCGGCGGCGTCCGTGATTCGGACCTGCACAGTGGGGATCGGTCTACCAGCCGAGCTCAGAAGTTCAGGATGCTCGAGGCTGTAATCGGGGCCGGCAAGAGCGCTGACAACTCCGAATTCGCTTGCACCGTAGGGGTGCACGAGAAGGGGGCGTCCGGCGCGGGTCAGCAGCCTCCGTCGCAGTGCGGGCGAGGCGTCGGCGCCGATATGGCTTATCGCGAGAAGGGACGACAGGTCGAAGTCCGTCATCTCGATGCCGTCGAGCAGTTCGACGAGGAGCGGTTCGACGAGCGCGACATGGGTGACGCGCTGCTCGGCAATGGTGGTGGCGATCGACACCGGTTCGAACGTTCTGCGGAGGATGAGTTGGCCGCCGCCGATCAGAACAGTGTCGACAAGGGTCTGAGCGATGTAGGGGAGCGGAGTGCAGATCAATTGCCTACGGCCGGGGGTCGGTCCGAGATCGACGAGCCGGTCGTACGCGGCAACACTGCGAACGCTGGCCTTCGACACGCCCGTGGTGCCGCCGGTCGCGACCAGGACGCACTGCTCGTCGGGGCCGAGATCGACGCGCAGCGGTGCCGTGGGCGCCGAGCCCACAGCGGTCAGTAGGTCGGGTACACCCTCGATCGGTCCTACCCCCAGCACCAGTGAAACGGACCCGGCGGGGAACGCGGCTGCGGTGTCCGGGAAGACGATCGCGGCGTCGGCGCTGATCCGGGACAGGAAAACCGAGAGTCGCTGCGGTGTCCCGGCGTCCGGGCACAGAACCGTGACACACCCCAACCGGGTGGCCGCATACCGAATTGCGATCGCTTCGATCGCAATGGGGGCGAGGACGGCAACGGTGTCGCCGCGGCCGAGCCCGTGCGCGGCGAGGACATGGGTCAGGCGCGTCGTCAGATCGAAGAACTCGGAAGCGGTGAAACTCCTGGTCTCGTCGCTGATCACGTCTTCATCGGGACGCGACGACAGTGAATCCATCACCTTGTCGGCGTGCGTGATGCCGGTATGAGTGGAGTGTGGTGAGGACGTCATGGTGGCTCCTTGTCCCGACTGGAGGTCCTGGTCCATTGTGCGCGGCGGCAGGACGACGGACGAATCAATAGTGTGGTGGGCATGACTCGAATCGGCGACTCGACCCTTGACGTCTATCCACTCAATCTCGGCGGCAATACGTTCGGCTGGACCAGTGACGCCGATACGTCGTTCACGGTGCTCGACGACTTCGTCGCCGCCGGCGGCAATTTCATCGACACCTCCGACAGCTACATGGCGTCGATTCCGGGCAACACGGGCGGCGAGTCCGAAACCATCCTCGGGCAGTGGTTCAGCAAGGAGGGGCGACGCGACGACGTCGTACTCGCCACCAAGGTCAGCAGGCATCCTGAGTTCCTCGGTCTGGCGCCCGACAACATCGCCCGTGCGGCAGAGGCCTCCCTGCGACGGCTGCAGACCGACCGCATCGACCTCTACTACGCGCACTACGACGATCCGGACGTCCCCCTCGGCGAGACGCTCGGTGCGTTCGACGCGCTGGTCAAGGCCGGAAAGGTGAGGTACCTCGGAATCTCGAACTACTCGCCCGAACGGATCGCCGAGTGGATGGCGATCGCCGAGGCCAACGGTTTCGCGAAGCCTGTTGCGCTGCAGCCCCACTACAGCCTGGTGGCCCGGGAGCCGTTCGAGGCGCAATTACGTCCGCTCGCCGAGAAACACAGCCTCGGGGTGATGCCGTACTGGGCGCTGGCCAGTGGCTTCCTGACCGGTAAGTACCGCACACAGGAGGACGTCGATGCTGCGGCCCGCAGCAAGATCGTCGACCGCTACTTCAGCACCGAAGGACTGGCGGTGGTCGACGTCCTCGCTGACATCGCCAAGGCACATGAGGTTGCCATCGCGACGGTGGCCATCGCCTGGACCCGACAACAGCCGACGATCGTCGCCCCGATCGTCAGTGCGCGGATACCGGATCAGCTCGGCGCGCTGCTGGCATCGGTGGATCTGACGCTCTCCGCCACCGAACTCGAGCGACTGGACGACGTCTCGGCGAAGGTCACGGCGGTCGGCTGATGAAACACGTGGTCACCGGCATCGGCGAGGACGGGACATCGTTCCTGGAGTCCGTCACGGTCCACGACGGCCCGATCGTGGAGTCAGGATCTGTCGGTGTCTACGAACACTCGTCCGCGCCCGACCTGACGCGACCGGCGTCGGGCATCCCGCTCGACTTCGCCCCGGAGCCGGGCACGGTGACGTGGCGACTCATCGAGTTCTGGCCGGGCCGAGACATCCCGTTCC
Source organism: Williamsia sp. 1135 (assembly GCF_002095395.1). Classification (GTDB taxonomy): domain Bacteria; phylum Actinomycetota; class Actinomycetes; order Mycobacteriales; family Mycobacteriaceae; genus Williamsia. The sequence continues at coordinate 30,890 of NZ_MJEI01000094.1, read as the reverse complement.
ATCACACCGACAGCGTCGACATCACCGTTGTCGTCGACGGAACTGTCGACTTCGCGGTCGACTCCGAGACCATCGGACTGGACGTCGGTGACGTGGTGGTCGTCAACGGCGCCGGCCACAGTTGGAATACCGAGATCGGTTGCCGGTTGCTGGTGGGGATGGTCGGCGGTAACCGGCCGTCGGCCGAGTAGGCGGCAGCTCAGATCCGCGAACGCCGGATCGACTGGATGGCCTGCCGCGACATGGCGGCGGAGGCGTTGACGACCCGGTCGCCGTATCGATCGAGAACCAGCGCCTGGGTTGCGGCCAGGTGCGCGCGGGCCAGGCGTTCGGCCTCGTCGGCGCGTCCGGCTGCGATCTCTTCGACCAGACGGCGATGTGCCCGGACAGCTTCCTCGGCCTCGACCTCGGAGGGGTACTCGCCGTGGCGGGTCCGCGCTTCGGCCCAGGCTTCTTCCTGCGCCGACCACAGCGCAACATAGCTGCCGACCGCGTACCGAATGGTCACGTTTGGCGTGAACGAGACGACGAGATCGTGGAAATCGCGGGCGCTGTGGGTGAACTCGACGCCGTTGCCGACAAAGCCGACCGAGGCATCGATGGCAGCTGTCAACGCCGGTACGACGACGTCGGCGCGGTCATCGCGCCGGGCGCACTCGGCCGCGCACGTCGGTTCCAGCATCTGGAGCCCCGCGGCGAGATCCCGGAGCGTGACGCGGGCGGCCTGCAAAGACAATCCCAGGTGATACGCCGCCGAGGTCTCGTCCGGCCGGTGCACGTCTGCGCCGCCGACGTTCCCTCGACGGACAGTGACCAGACCCTCGGTCTCCAGGATCCGCAAGGCCTCACGGATCGACGGATAGCTGACACCGAAGTCCTTGACCAGCTGTTCTTGAGTGGGCAAGCGGTAGTCTTCGTCGTCGAGGATGGCGTCGCGGATCTCCGCGGCAACCGTCTCGGCGATCCGGCGCTGGGGAACCCGACCGTTCCTGACCGTCGTCACTCAGACCGCATTTCGTTCATTCCGGGGAGTATAATCGAATCGTCGACCCCCGACCATGCAAGTATTCCAATCCTATCAATGATTGAAGTAATGTGATCCGTACGGACTTCACCATGGGGGAGGCGGCGACCCGACTGCGCGAGGAATTGCGAGGGTTGCTGCAGGAACAGGTCCCCGCAGACTTTCGCGGCGCGTTCACCGATGATCCGGCCGATCTCGAGACTGCGCAGGAGTTCTGCCGATTCCTGGCCGAGCGCGGGTTGCTGTGTCTGGCCTGGCCTGAAGAGTTCGGCGGACGCGGCGCGTCGGTGTGGGAGCAGACCGTGGTCCGCGAGGAGATGTGGGCGCATCACGAGCCGCGGGGCGCCCAGTACATGGGCGTGAATTGGGTGGGGCCGACCATCATGCGGCACGGCACGCCCGAACAGCAGCGCGAACACTTGCCGCCCATCGCCCGGGGCGACGTGATCTGGTGTCAGGGCTTCTCCGAGCCGGGGTCGGGCTCCGACCTCGCGTCCCTGCGCACGGCTGCTCGACGCAGCGGTGATGGATGGCGGATCTCGGGTCAGAAGATCTGGACGTCGTACGCGACGATGGCGCAGTGGTGCTTCCTGCTCGCCCGCACGTCGACGGGAGAACGCAAGCAGCAAGGCCTGACCGTGTTCCTGGTCCCTATGTCGGACCCGGCGATCGAGGTACGCCCCATCCGCGCGATGTTGGGACCTCACCACCTCAACGAGGTCTTCTTCAACGATCTCGAGGTCACGCAGGCGCACGTCCTGGGCACTGTCGACGAGGGATGGCAGGTGGTCCAGGAGGTGCTGGCCTTCGAGCGCGTGGGTATCGCCCGGTACGCCCGGTGTGAGCGTCTCCTGCAAGAAGCCCCGACCGTGCTCGGCGACGAGTGGGACGACTTGCCTGCCGAGTTGCACGGACGTTGGAGCCGCATGCTGGTGCATTGCCGGCGCGCCCGGTTGCTCGCCTACCGGGTCGTGGCGATGCAGAGCGAGGGACGGGTGCGGCCCGCCGACGCCGCGGTCTACCGCATAGCCGTGACCACTCTCGACCAGGACAGTGCCGAGGTTCTCACCGAGATCGCTTCGTATGCAACCTCATCAGACGACGACACCGAACGCTTTCGGCTCGACGTCCGAGATCACTGGAGCTACTCGCAGGCCGCCACCGTGGCATCGGGAAGCATCGAGATGCAGCGGATCTTGTTGGCGCGAACCCTCCTGCCGGCGGCGTCATGAACATCGAGTTGAGCGCGGAGGCAACCGAGTACGGCGCAGCGGCGCTGCGGGCATTCGAGTCCGCGGGCGGCGACGCGCTGATCGAATCCGCGGAACGCGACCCGGGCGGACGCGACAAACTGGTCGCCCCGGTCTTCGACGGGCTCGGTGCATGGGAGCTGGAACCCCGCAAGAACGGCGACGAACTGGAAGCCGCGGCGGCACTATGTCGTAGCGCAGGACACTGGGCGGTGCCCTATCCGGTCGCCGAACGACTGTCCCGGCCCACCGATCTAGACGTCGACGGTCTCCTGGTCGTGGCGGATCGCAACCCGGCAGCAGCCGTGGCTGATCTGGATCTGCTTTGGGCGGCAGTCACCCTGACCGGTCAGCGCGCTGTTGCGACAGCGCGCTCGACGGGCGAGTCGCCGCGCACGTCCGCGTTCGCGTTCGTCGCACCCCTGGAACTCGAGTCACTCGACGCCGGTGGAGCTGCTGACGTGGCCCTAGGGCTGGTGCTGCCGTGTTGGACGCTGCTCGGAATGCTCGACCGTGCACTGGCCCTCACCCGCACCCACGTCCTGCTGCGGGAACAATTCGGCCGTCCGCTCGCGCAGTTGCAGGGCGTCCAGTTCCAGCTCACCGATGCCGAGGTCGAACGCAGCGGCGTCGAAGTCCTCGCGAAGTATGCGTTGTGGAGTGTCCAGGCCGGACACGACGAAGCCGTCGACGACGCCCTCGCGCTGCGGCTGGCGGCGATCGAGGCCGCGGACGTGGTCTTCCGTGTCGCCCACCAATTGCACGGAGCGACAGGCTTTTGCGACGAGACCACCCTGTCGTGGCTTTCCAGGTACAGCCTTCCGTTGCGCCGGCTGCCACTGGGACTGTCGGCCACCGGCGCCGCACTGACCGCGCGCCTCGGGCGGCGCGGGTTGACCGGACTGTTCAACGACGAGGCGGTGGCCCCGTGACGTACGACCTGCCACCCGAGCTGATCGTCCAGTCCGACGGGCCGATTCGTACCGTGGTGATCAACCGGCCCGACGACCTCAACGCGGTCAACAAGGACTTGCACTGGGCACTCGCCAACGTCTGGCGCCAACTCGCTGCCGACCGGGGTGCAGCCGTGGTCGTCCTCACCGGTGCCGGCCGGGCCTTCAGCGCTGGCGGTGACCTGAACTGGATCACCTCGTTCCTCGACGACCCCGTCGCGCGGGACGAGAGCGTGCGAGAGGGCGCGGAGATCATCGACGAGATGCTGCGGTTCCCGCTGCCGGTCATCGCTGCCGTCAACGGTCCGGCGGTTGGGTTGGGCTGCAGTATGGCGGTGTTGTGCGACGTCGTGTTGATGTCGGAGAAGGCGCATTTCGCCGATCCGCATGTGGCCGTCGGACTCGTCGCCGGTGACGGCGGAGCGGCCTTCTGGCCGCTGTTGACACCCATCCTGCGGTCCCGCGAATACCTTTACACCGGTGACAAGATTTCGGCGGCGATGGCCGTCGAACTCGGTCTCGCCACGCGCACCACCGCACCTGACGAGCTGTTGCCTTCCGCCCACGCCTTGGCCGGACGGTTCGCCGCGCAACCGTCCGAGGCGCTGCGGAGCACCAAACGCATTGTCAACATGCATCTCTCGCAAGCGTTGTCGGGCCCCCTGCAAGCCGGTTTCGCCGCAGAGGTCGCGACCATGCAATCGGCAGAGCACCGGGACAAGCTGCTGGCGCTGGGTCGCACGGTGGCCAGTCGATGACGGCGCCGGACCGGCAGGACTTCCGCACCGAGGTCCGCGACTGGTGCGCGGCGCACGTACCCACCAACTGGCGGAGCGAGCAGACCGGCGTCGGTGATGAGACCTTTGTGGCTTTTCAGAAGGAGTGGTTCGCCGAACTCCACGCGGCCGGCTATGCCGTACCGCATTGGCCGGAGGAGTGGGGCGGGGGTATGTCGGTCGCCGATCAGATTGTGCTGTACCAGGAATTGGCCGCCCACGACGCACCCCGCCTGGTCCTGCCGTTCGTGTCGATCCATCACGCGGCGTCCACCCTGCTCGCTGCCGGTACCGACGAGCAGCGCCGCCGTCATCTGCCTGCGATCGGCGACGGCGAGATCTGGTGCCAGGGGTTCTCCGAGCCCGGTGCCGGCTCCGACATGGCAGCGCTCTCCACCTCTGCCCGCAAGGTCGGCGAGACGTACGTGGTCAACGGTCAAAAGCTCTGGGCCAGTGGGGCAGCACACGCCGACTGGTGTCTGCTGCTCGCCCGCACCGACCCCGACGCCCCCAAACGCCGCGGCATCTCGTACTTCCTGATGGACATGCGTACCCCCGGCGTCGAGGTCCGGCCGATCCGGCAGGCCACCGGCGAATCCCACTTCTGCGAGATCTTCCTCAGCGATGTGGTGATCCCGGCCGAGAACCTGGTGGGACCGGAGAACGAAGGGTGGCGGGTCGCTCAGGAGACGCTCGGCGCCGAACGGGGGATGACCATGCTCGAGTTGGCGGAACGTCTGGGCCACGCGGGGTTTCCCTGGCTCGTCGACCTGTGTGGACGAGTCGGGACTGACGGGACACGGCCGCTCGACGACGCGGCGGTCGCAGATCGACTCGCCTGCCTGGAGACCGAGCTCACCGGGCTGCGTGCGCTCTGTGCGGCGTTCGTCGCCGACGGCAACCCCGGCCCGGCCGATGCGTCGATCGTGAAGCTGTACTACAGCGAACTTCTCCAGCGCATGACCGACTTCGGCGCAGACGTGGCGGGTGTCGCCGGTCAGACCGCGCTGCGCAAGCCGATGTCGAGCGGATGGGAGTCGGGAAGCTGGGTGCTCGACTTCATCGGATCCTGGGAATGGACGATCCCCGGCGGGACCAGCGAGATCCAGCGCACCATCATCGGGGAGCGAGGCCTCGGCTTCCCCGCGAACCCCAGGTGGCGAAATGACAACTGCACACGTCGAATTCGCCGAACTCCACGATGAACTCACCGCGGTCGCCCGTGATCTGCTCGCCTCCGCGCCACGAGAGGTAAACGTCGACTGGAGCCTGATCATCCGATCCGGCTGGACCGGACTCGAGGTACCGGAGACGCTCGGGGGCGCCGGCGCGACGTTCGCCGAGGTGGCGGTGATCCTGAGAGAGATCGGACGGGCGGCGGCGCGCGGACCCTATCCTGCAGTCACCGGCATCGCGGTCGGAGCACTCGGACTGCTCGAACCAAGCGCGCGGCGTGACGATCTACTCGCTGCCACCGCCTCCGGGGACAGGGCGCCAGTGGTGGCGATGGCCGGTGAAGGTCTGTTCGCGAACAGCTTTCGGCTCATCGACACAACACACGGTCCGGCCTTGAGTGGAGCAGCAGATTTCGTGCTGGACGGGCCCGGGGCCGATCGGCTGCTCATTCCCGCGGTCGGTGGAGATGGAGTCGCCGTCATCGTCGATCTGGGCGCGCATACGACCGGCCTGCACGTCGAAGGGCAGCCGGTGGTGGATAAGACCCGATCTCTCGGCAGGGTGGCCGGCGACGATGTGCTTGTATCACCTGATTCAGTACTGAGATTCAATCCAGACCCCGAACACTCACTGCAGCGCCTGTATGACCGGGCAGCCGTCACTGTCGCCCTCGACAGTCTCGGACTGAGCGAAGCGATGCTGGACGCCACGGTCGCCTATGTCGGCGTCCGCGAACAGTTCGGCCGCAAGATCGGATCGTTCCAAGCGGTCAAGCACGCCTGCGCAGACATGCTCGTCCAGATCACGATCGCCCGGACGCTTGTCGCCGCGGCGGTGAAGGCACTCACCGATCCCGACGCCGAGGCCGGTGTCGCAGCCGCCATGGCGAAGTCGTTCACCACTGCCATGGCCGTCGACATCGCGGGCAAGGCAATGCAACTGCACGGAGGCATGGGCTACACGTGGGAAAGCGGCATTCACGTCTACTTCAAGCGGGCCACCCTCAACCGCTCACTCTTCGGTTCGCCTGCGGCACATCGTAAGAGGTTGGCGATGAGGTATTGAAGAGGGCTCACGCCAATCGTCGGGCTGCCAGGGCTTTGACGTCGCTGGTCTTGATCTTCGCGCTGCCGGTCAGGGTGATTTCTTCGTCGTCGAAGAAGAGCACCTCACGCGGGACCTTGTAGCTGGCGAGCTTCTGTTTCATGAACGCGCGGATGCCGTCGGCGTCGAGACTCGCGTCGGCGTGAGGCACGATGCAGGCGACCACGATCTCGCCCAGGGTCTCGTGCGGAAGGCCCACCGTGCGAGTCACTTTGACGCCCGGGTGGGAGACGAGTACCTCGTCGACCTCGAGGGGTGAAACGTTGGCGCCGCCGGTCTTGATGATGTCGGTGAGGCGGCCTTCCCAGAAGAGCCGCCCCGCGTCGTCGAGGTATCCGCCGTCGCCGGTGGGGAAGAATCCTTCGTCGTCGACGGTCTCACTCAGCGGGGTGCCGAGGTAGCCGAGCATCAGGGTGGGGCCTTTGACACAGATCTCGCCGCGCTCGCCCAACGGGAGGGTGTCACCGGTCAACGAGTCGACAATTTTGAATGTCACGCCGGGAAGAGGTGTGCCGCTGCTGCCGCCGGCTTCTTCCTCGGTGGTGTTGGCCGGAAAAATCGATGAGATGGTGAAGGTCTCGGTGTTCCCGTAGGCGTATCCGGGTTCTATCCAGTCGCGGTGACGGACGGGTGGCGGGCCACGGGCGTGCGGTGGTCCACGAACCGCAGACTGCTCAGGTCGGCTGTACCCCAGTTGGGAGTGGACTCGAACTGTGCCCACTGATGCGGCCAGGCGAACGGGAAGTTGACCTTCTCCGCTTCGATGAGATCGAGTGCCTCGACCGGATCGAAGGTCTTCTGCAACACCAGGGAACCGCCGCTGGACAGTGTGTTGCCCAGCGCCATCGCGAAATTACCCGACCAGAAGAACCCGTTGGCGCTCCAGCAGCGGATGTTGTCATCGGGTCCGAAATGGTACAGCTGCCGGAACCGCCACAGCTGGATGGCAACTCCGCGATGTGCGCTGAGAATGCCCTTCGGCTTGCTGGTCGATCCGGAGGAGAAAAAGAGCACGGCGGTGTCACTGGGTTTGGTCGTCGCCGCGGTCGCCTCGATCAGCTCCCTCGGTTCGGATGCGCCGCGGGCAAGGAAGGTATCCCAGGTCTCGATTCCGCTTGGCCCATTCTCTTCATCGCCGACCATCGCGAGGTGGCGCAGGAACGGATAGTCGAGGGAGCGTAGTTGGCCGGGGGAGACCGACGCGAGCTGTGGTTCGAGCTCGGTAAGGACGGTGGCCACGTCGGTTTTCAGGATCTGGCGGTCGAACAGCAGCACCGAGATCTCGGATACCCCGATGAGGTGATCGAGTTCGGCCGGTGTGGAAAAGGTGCTCAGGGTGACCGCGACCCCTCCGGCCAGTGACGTCCCGAAGACTGCCGAGATCCATTCGGGGCGATTGGTCATGAGCACGCCCACCCGGCCGTCCTTGCCGATTCCGGCCGCCCTGAGTGCCTGCGCGACCTCGATCGCACGCTCCCACAGCTCGGCGTACGTCCAGCGGACGACGCCGTCCTCGGTATGGAAGACGAGCGCTTCGCGCTCGCCGTAGAGCGCAGTCACCTCGCGGAGGAATCCGGGCATCGTCAGCGTGCCGAGCCCGGGCTCTTCGTCGAGCGGTGGACCCGACACGATCGACAGAGGTCGCACTGATGAATCAACGGTGGGTGTGCTCATGACTCGACCTCTCAGGTGCCGCTCGATGGGTGGTGGCTAGACGGGCAGTTCAACCTCGGCGGTGCACGTCACCAGCGTGGTGCCGTCCTGGCTGGTGAGCTTGACCTTGATCTGGACGAGCGGTACGCCCCACTCGGAGTCGGCCTGCTTGTCGACGACCTCGGCATCGAAGTACGTGACGTCGCCTTCGAAGGCGGGGCCGCGGAAGTCGGCCTTGGTGTGCCGGACCATGCCTTCGTGGCCCGCCCAGTTCGCGAGGTAGTCGGTGCACCAGGCGCCCATGGTCGCGCCGTAACCGTAGGCCCGGGCCATGCCCACCTCACCGGCCTTGTCTGCGTCGATGTGCCCGCGTGACGGCCCGACATAGAGACCGTCGCGCAGGCGGGGGTCGATCATCGCGCCTTCCTCGTCGAACCCGAAACCCTCACTCCAGCCGGGATCCTGGTAGACCCACGGGTCCTCCACCCCTTCGGGGGCGACCCACTCGAACGTGCCCCAGATGTTGAACAGGAACGCGCGGTACTCGGTGGTGAAACTCGCGATGGTGTGCGGGCCGATGACGCGGCGATGCAGGGTGTCGCCGATCTTGACCTCGCCGAAACGCGGCGAGATCCCGAGACGGTTCGACAGCAGCCATGCGTGCCGCAGCTTGTCGACCTCGGCGAGCTCGTCGGCGGTCCATTTCTTGGTGGCGCCGATCTGGTCGTCGTACATGCCGCGCTTGTTCGCCTCTGCCGAGAGGTACCGGATGGCGGTCGACCGCTCTCGGGCGACGAGGGCTCCGTGCTGATTCTTGTGCGTCGTGTCGCCGCGCGAGAACATCGTGGGTCCGGCGAACTTGGTGTCGGACCTTGTAGTCGTGAAAGCGACGCTCCTGGAACAGTTTGTCGCCCGGGCGGACAGGGGTGCCGTAGAACCACCACTCCTCGCCGCCGAAGATCAGGTGACTGTTCGGGATGTGTCCCACGCACGCTGGTGCCGCGCCGTGTCCGTAGTCCAGGGCCACTGCGATGGATTGCGGGGCGATGAGACCGCCGAACTTGGACTCTCGGGCGAACCTCTCGTCCCAGTGCATGGGGTTCGGATTGTCCATGGCCATCGCCCAGCGCCGGATGTCGGAGGTGCTGCACGGATCCCACAGTTGCCCGCCGCCGATGGGTTTGCCGACTCGATGATCGACATCGGAGAGGTCGAGTTCGACGGTGTCCGGTTCAGTTGCGTGTGTCGTCATGTGTTCTCCCGCTTATCTGTTGACGTCGATGACGATGCGACCACGCACCGTGCCTTCGATGAGCCTGGTTGCGGCATCGATGGACTCTGCGAGCGTGATCTCTTCGGCGATGGCCTCGATCGCACTCGGATCGAGGTCTCGGGCGAGCCGCTCCCATGCTCTCTGACGCTTCTCGAGCGGAGCCATCACGCTGTCGATGCCGAGCAAGGTGACCCCACGCAGGATGAACGGTGCGACGGTTGCCGGGAAGTCCATTCCCTGGGCGAGACCGCAGGCTGCGACCGCGCCGCCGTACTTCGTCTGCGCGCAGGCGTTGGCCAGGGTGTGACTGCCGACAGAATCGACGACGCCTGCCCAGCGCTCCTTCTGCATCGCCTTGCCCTTCTCTGCGAGTTCGGCGCGATCGACCACGGAACTCGCACCGAGCTGCTCGAGATAAGCTGACTCCGAGGTCTTTCCGGTGGACGCAGCGACGGTGAAGCCGGCCTTCTTCAGCAGTGCGATGGCGACGCTGCCGACCCCGCCGGTCGCACCGGTCACCAGGATTTCGCCCTGGTCGGGTTGGACTCCGAAGTTCAGGAGGGCGTCGACGCAAAGGCTGGCGGTGTACCCGGCGGTGCCGATCGCCATGGCCTGGCGGGTGGTGAACTCCGGGGGCAGGGGCACGAGCCAGTCGCCCTTGAGTCGCGCCTGCTGAGCGAAACCGCCCCAATGGCTTTCGCCGACACCCCAGCCGTTGAGGACCACGCGATCACCTTCGGACCAGCCGGCGTGCGCGCTGCGGGTGATGGTGCCGGCGAGGTCGATGCCGGGAACCATCGGAAACTTCCGTACCACGGGGGAGCTACCCGTGATGGCAAGTGCGTCTTTGTAGTTGAGCGAGGAGTAGTCGACGGTGATGTCGACCTCGCCCTCTGGTAGGTCGGCCTCGTCGAGGCTCGCGAGCGCAACCGATTGGCCCGCTTCGCCTTTCTCGATGACAACAGCAGAAAACATCGTGAGAGTCATTCCTTTCTGGGCCGAAACGTCGGTCACGCAGTGTGGCCGACATTACTTCAATCCTCACAAGGATTGCAATACTTGCTAGCGTGCCGTCCAGCCCCCGTCGACGACGATGGTCTGGCCCGTGACATAGCTCCCCGCATCGCCCGCCAGCCACAGCACGGCGCCCACGATGTCCTGTGCCGAACCCTCTTTGGGCAGGGGTGTGTTGCGCCTGAGGTATTCGGCGGCCTTGCTGCTGTCGTAGAGCGGACCGGTGATCTCGCTCCGGAAGAACCCGGGTGCCACGGTGTTCACTCGGATCGAGTGCCGCGCCCACTGAACCGCGAGCTCGGCGGTGAGCCCGGACAGGCCGGCCTTGCTCGCCGCGTACGACGCTTGGGGGATACCGGGAATTCCGACGCGTCCGCTGATCGACGAGATGTTCACGATCGAGCCGCGTCCGGCTTCGACCATGTGCGGAAATGCGGCCTGCGCGAGCAAGAATGGCGCGATGAGGTTGAGACCCAGGGTCTGCTCGATGGCGACGCGCGGTTCGGCCTCGGCCCTCTCCTCCGTGAACATGCTGCCGGCAGCGTTGATGAGGATCTCCGGTGGACCGAGGGCGTCGACGACTGCGGGAATCACCGAACCGGCCTGGTCGAGATCTGACAGGTCTCGGGCGATGGCCACTCCGCCGATGCGCTTCGCGACGGCGGCGAGTTTGTCGGCGCGGCGAGCGACCACTGCGACCCGAGCGCCCACCGACGCCAGGGCTTCCGCGATCGCCACCCCGAGTCCCGACGAGGCGCCGGTGACCACGGCGACCCGGCCGTCGAGGTCGAACATGTCCGTGCCGCTCACGTGGTGCCCCGCAGCATCATGGTCGGGCTCCGCTCCGCTCCCTGTTCGATGTCCGCGATACGTTGGGCATCAACGTATTCGGCGAGACCAGGCCGCTGCACCTTGCCCATGGCGTTGACAGGGAGTTCCGCCACCTGTGCCCAGATCTCCGGGACCTTGTAGGGCGACAGTTCGCGACGACACAGGTCGTCGAGAGCCGCGATATCGAGCGGAACGGGGCTCTCGAGCGCCACCGCCACCCGCTGGCCCAGCCGGTCGTCGGCGACGGGATAAACCGCCGCGCGGGTCACATCAGGGTGGGCAGCGATGACCCGCTCGACCTCGAGCGGGTAGACGTTGGCACCGCCTCGGATGATGACGAGCTTCTTGCGGTCCAGGACGGTCAGCCACCCCTCGGCGTCGACCGTCCCGACGTCGCCGGTGGCGAACGGGCCTGATTCCCATTGCCGGACAGCGCCGTTCTCCCAGTAGCCGAGCAGAGGTCGCCATTCGTCGGCCCATGGTCCGTCGGTGGCTCCGGTCAGCCGCAGTTCGCCCAGTTCGCCGGCCGGCAGCCGCTTGCCGTCGTCGTCGTAGGCCGCGACGTCGTACTGCGGCTGGACCCGGCCACTGCTGCCTGCCCGCCAGTCCCGTCCCGGCGGATCGATCGACACGACGGTCGGGGCCTCGGTGAGTCCATACGTCGCCCTCGGGACCAGGCCGTGCGCTCGCGCGAACTCGTCGCGCAGCGCATCGGAGGTGTCGGCGCCGCCGCTCCACACCTCACGCAGCGACGACAGATCGACGTTGCTGCGCCGGGCGAGGTCGTAGAGCTGCGCGGGCGCCCCGTTCCACACGGTGATCTTGCGAGTCGAGATCCATTCGGTGACGCCGTCGACATCGCGTCGATTCATGATCACGCTGCAGCCGCCGACTTGAGCTGTGAGCAGCGTGGACAAGACCATGAGGTTGAGGATGGTCAGCGGAAAGCTGTCGCCCTTGCGCAGGTCCGGACCCCAGCCGCGGGTGGCGCCGAGCACCGCACCCGGGAGCAACAGGTTGCGCTGACTGTGCACGACCGCCTTTGGCGTCCCCGATGTCCCACTGGTGAAAGCGATTCCGGCCGGTGCATCGATGTCGACATCGACAAGTGGCGCCGACTCGTCGCGGGCCAGGAGGTCTGCCCAGCGTTCAGGATCCACCGCGCTCGCGGAGTCGATCTGACACTTGGGCCCTGCGAGAACCACTTTCGGATCGCACAGCTCGCGTACCTGCTCCTGTTCGCCGGCGGCCAGCGCCTCGCCGATCCCGGCCCAGATCGCCCCGATCCGCTGGGTGCCGTGAAAAGCCGCGACGATGCCCAGATCGTTGGGCAGGCAGGCCGCCACCCGATCGCCGGGCCGGACACCGAGCGACCACAGGGCGCCCGCAGCGCGTCGGGCCTGATCATCGAGCTCTGCATAAGACCAGATCCCGGACACGGCCTCGATGGCCGGGGCGTCCGGGCGCTCTGCGAGGGCGGTGTCGAGGATTTTGTCGATCGTCCGCATTGTGGTCACCCGTTACTAATACCACTATCCTTGTAAACATTGACCTGATAGCGTGAAATTATGAAGCACACGGGCCCACTCGCGGGGTTGCGCGTCGTGGACCTCACGGCCATGGTGATGGGTCCGTACTGCACCCAGATCATGGCCGACATGGGGGCCGAGGTCATCAAGGTCGAACCGCCGGCCGGTGACAACACCCGGTACATCTCCGTCGGGCCCGAACCGGGCATGAGCGGCGTGTTCGCCAACGTCAACCGCGGCAAACGCAGTGTGGTGCTGGACCTGCGGACCGAAGAAGGTGCGTCCGTGCTTCGCGAACTGATCGCGCAGAGCGATGTTTTCATCCACTCCATGCGCGCGACGGCGGTCGCGGCACTGGGATTTGCGTACGACGACGTCGCCGCCATCAATCCGTCGATCATCTACACGAACTGTTACGGCTACGGCCGAGGCGGACCGGATTCCGGGCGCACCGCCTACGACGACACCATCCAGGCCGAGTGCGGACTGCCGTATGTGCAGCAGCAGTTGACCGGCGAGACCGGATACGTGGGCACCATCATCGCCGACAAGGTCGCCGGGATGACGGCGCTGTACGCCACCACCATGGCCCTCTACCACCGAGAACGCACCGGGGAAGGGCAGGAGGTCGAGGTTGCGATGTTCGAGACCATGGCCGCCTTCATGTTGGTCGAGCACGCGGGAGGCGCGATGTTCGACCCGCCGCTCGCGCCTGCCGGATATCCGCGCGCTGTGTCACCGAACCGAAAGCCGTACCGCACTAAAGATGGTCACATCTCGGCGTTGGTCTACAACGACAAACAGTGGGCGGCGTTCATCGACGCGGTGAACCCGGCGTGGGCGGGGGAGCACTACGCCACTCTGGAGCAACGGGCGCGTCAGATCGACACGGTCTACGGGCTGCTGGCCGAGACGTTTGCCGAACGGACCACGCAGGAATGGCTCGATCTGTTTCGCTCGCGGGACATTCCGGCCGCGCCGGTGCGCACCCTCGACGAACTCTTCGACAATCCGCACCTCGAGGCGGTCGGGTTCTTCGAGGAGGTCGATTCGCCCAACGGGCCGGTGAGATTCCCCGGACCGCCGACGTGGTTTTCCCGGACGCCCGGTCGGGTGGCGGGACCGGCGCCGCGACTCGGCGCCCACAACGATGATGTCCGCGACGAGTTGGACCAGAGCCGGAGAACCACATGAGCCAGAGTCCGTTCAGTGCTCGATCATGGCTGTTCGCGCCGGGCGACAGCGTCAAGAAGATGGAGAAGGCAACCGCAGGACCCGCGGACGTCGTCATCTTCGATCTCGAAGATGCCGTCACCGAGGACGAAAAGCCCGCGGCACGTACTCTCATCGCCGGCTTTCTCAGCGCTCGGTCGGAGGCGGACCGAACGCGGCTGTGGGTGCGGGTGAACCCGCTCGACGGACCTCACACGCTGGCCGATCTCGCGGCGATCGTCCCGGGGAGACCGGGCGGCATCATGTTGCCCAAGTCGCGCGGTCGCCAGGACGTCGAACTGCTCGACCACTATCTGTCGGCATTGGAGGTGGCGGCCGGCATCGAGCCGGGTGCGACGAAGGTGATCGTGCTGGTGACCGAGACCGCCGAGGCCATGTTCACCACGGGCACCTATCGCGGCGCGCCTCGGGTGGTCGCCTTGACCTGGGGTGCGGAAGACCTGGCCGACGCGGTGGGTGCAAGCGAGAACCGGAATACCGACGGGAGTTACGGTTTCACGTACGAACTCGTGCGGAGCATGTGCCTGCTCGGCGCGGCGACCGCAGGTGTGCTCGCCATCGAGACGATCGCAGGAGACTTCAAGGATCTCGACGGACTACGCGCGCGGGCAGAGAAGGTCCGCCGCGACGGCTACCGAGGCATGCTGGCCATCCACCCCGCGCAGGTCGACGTCATCAACGAGGCGTTCACCCCGTCGATCGGCGAACTCGAAGCCGCACAGGAGATCGTCGACCTGTTTGCGGCCAATCCGGGGGTCGGGGCCATCGGCCACCGCGGCGCCATGCTCGACCGGCCGCATCTGGCCCGGGCGAAGGCGTTGTTGAGCGCCGGCGGTCGGGCATGACAGTGGTGGCGGACGTTGCCGGGATCGATCTGGCCCAGTTCTCGGCACCCGGTGACCGCATCGTCGTCGGGCAGGCATGCGGTGAGCCCACCACCCTGATCGAGGCATTGATCGAACAGGGCGGCGGCGTCGGTGGGCTGTCAGCCTTCATCGCCACCAGCTTCTCCGGACTTTTCACCCCGAACTCGGCGGCGAGCTTCGAGTTGTCGAGCATGGGCGCGATGGGATCGCTGCGCTCGATGACCAAAGCTCATGAACTGCAGATCATTCCGTGTCATGTCAGTCAGGTCGGACCGATGATCGTCGCAGGCGCACTCGGCTGCGACGTCGCGCTGATCCAGGTCAGCCCCGCTGATGCCGACGGCAACCACAGTCTGGGACTGATCAGCGACTACGTCCAGGCAGCGGTCGCCAGGGCCCGGGTGGTCGTGGCCGAGATCAACGACCAGGTTCCCTACACCCGCGGTGAACTACTGCACCGCAGCAAGATTGACTACGCGGTGCACGTCTCGCGGCCGCCGGTGGAGGTGAGATCGGCACCGATCGGTGACACCGACCTCGCCATGGCAGAACATGCCGCCGCCTACATCGGCGACGGTTCGGTCATCCAGATGGGGATCGGAGCGGTCCCCGAGGCCATGCTGCGCTTGTTGCGTGACCGTACCGATCTAGGCGTCCACTCGGGGATGCTGGGAGACGGTCTCGTCGACCTGATCGAGGCGGGAGCGGTGACCAACGCCCGCAAGCGGATCGATCGTGGTGTGACCATCACGGGGGCGCTGATCGGCACCCGCCGGCTATATGAGTACGCCCACCAGAATCCCCAGATCCGTATGTGCACCACGGATTACACCCATAACGCGGCCGTCATGGCACAGCTCGACAAGCTGGTGACCATCAACTCCGCTCTGGAGGTCGACCTCACCGGCCAGGTCAATGCGGAGCAGAGTGGCTCGTCTTATCTGGGTGGGACCGGCGGCCAACTGGATTTCGTCCGGGCAGGATCCCGTTCCCCCGGCGGGCACGCCATCATCGCGCTGCCCGCCACCGCCAAAGGTGGCACGATCAGCCGGATCACGACCACGTTGTCGGGTCCGGTCACCACTCCGCGAAGCGATGTCGACATCATCGTCACCGAATTCGGCGCAGCGGAACTGCGTGGACAGTCGCTCGGCGAGCGCACCAAACGGCTGATCGCCATCGCGCACCCGGACTTTCAGGAAGACCTGGCCCGCGATGCGCACACGATTCAGCAGAGGGGCTTCTAGATGGGTGATGCCGTCCTGTTCGACGCTCGCGACGACGGCATCGCCGTCATCACCCTGAACCGTCCCGAGACGCGGAACTGCTTGTTCTCGGACGTGCGCGACGGTTTGCGTGACGCCTGGTACAGATTCGAGGCCGACTCGTCGCTGCGCGTCGGGATCCTGACCGGTGCCGGCGACACATTCTGTGCGGGCGGCGACCTCAAAGAGATGGTCCGGACCGGCATGCAGGTTCCGCCCCGGGACATGTTCCCACTGCCCTACGACACCGTAGAACTCTCCAAGCCCACCATCGCGGCGGTCAACGGCGCAGCCTTCGCGGGAGGCTGGATGATCGCCCAGGCCTGTGATCTCTGCGTCGCGAGTACCGGTGCGAAGTTCGCGGTCACCGAGGTCAAGGTGGGACGCAGCTCGCCATGGGCCTCACCTCTGATACACATGATCCCGCAACGGATCATGATGGAGATCCTGCTGACCGGTAAGCCGATCACCGCTGAACGGGCGTACGAGATCGGCCTGGTCAATCGACTTGCCGCGCCGGAGGCTCTGCTGGACAGCGCAATCGACCTGGCGAGGGAGATCCTCGTCGGTGCGCCGCTGTCGGTGAAGGCAGCCCGCGAGACCGTCATGCTGGCCACCGAGATGGGCCGATCAGCCGCGTTGCAGGCTGCCCGCGCGGCGTCGGAACGGTGCTACACCAGCAACGACGCGCAAGAAGGCCCACGGGCGTTCGCCGAAAAGCGCGCTCCCGTGTGGACCAACACCTGACCAACCCCGACCGTGCCGATCCGACCGCCGACCGTGCCAAAACTGCCGCCGACCGTGCCGAACGGACCACGGACAGTGCCGATACCACCGCCGACCGTGCCGAACCGACCACTGACTGTGCCGATCCGACGCGCCGACCGTGCCGAATCGGTTGCGTAGGAGGCAACTTTGGCACAGTCGGCGGTGATTTTGGCAAGTTCGACGGAGGGCTAGCGGGGGTGAAGGACGGGGAGGAACGTTATGCGCGCGTCCTCGTTCACCCCGTGGGCCAGTCGCCGACCGTGCCGATCCGACCACTGACTGTGCCGACTCCTCCGTGCAATGCAACTTTGGCACGGTCGACGGCAATTTTGGCACGGTCGAGGGTGGTTTTGGCACGCTCGGCGGGTCAGTGGGGTTGGGGAGCGGGGAGGAACGGTACGAGCGCTTCCTCGGGTTGGACGCCGAAGCTGCGCAGCGCCATGGCGAGCATCGAGTAACAGCCGACGGTGAACACGACGTCCATCAGCTTCTGCTCCCCGAACTCACCGGCCAGGACGGCCCAGGTCGCGTCGCCGATGGCGCCGTCGTTGAGCAGATCGTCCACCGACTGCAGCAGGGCACGGTCGATCGCCGACCAACCAGGGGCCTCCGGTCCTTCCGCCACGGCGGCGATCTCGTCGGTCGTCATCCCGGCGCGATCGGCGAGAATCACATGCTGGGCCCACTCGTAGTCCGACCGCTTGATGCGAGCGACCCTCAGTACCAGCAACTCCCGCTGGCGTACCGAGAGCGCTGATTCCGAGAGCAGATGCCGGTTGAAGGTGAGGAACGCCATCGACAGACCCGGATAGCGAGCGAGGGTGCCGAGCAGATTGTCGCCCGCCTGCCGACCCTCTTCCGGTCCGGCGCTCGCGACCGCCGATCGGAACCCGTCGACGAACGCGGTCATCTCCGGCGACCAATCCGCCCGCAGCGCAGGCGAAATCCTGGCCGTCACGTGTTTCGTCCGCCGTTGACGCCGATGATCTGACCGGTGATGTAGCCGGCTTCCTCGCTGACGAGAAAGGCGCACGTCGCCGCGACATCTTCGGGTTGCCCGATCCGGCCCACCGGGGTCTTGGCGACCTGTGCATCGACGTCGACCATTCCCGACTCGACGGTGGCGCGCAGCATCGGGGTGTCGATGAATCCGGGAGGAACGGTGTTGACAGTGATTCCACGCCTGCCGAATTCGAGCGCCAGCACTTTGGTCAGTCCCACCACACCGGATTTCGCTGTGACGTAACCGGCGAGTCCGGGAGAGCCGCTGTGCACACTCGACGAGGAGATGTTCACGATGCGGCCCCAGCCCTCCTCGAGCATCTCGGGGATGACGGCCTGACAGCAGTGGAAGGTACTCGACAGATTCAGTGCCAGCACACGGTCCCAGGTGTCGGCGGTGATGTCGAGGAACGGCCCGGCGAGCGTCCCACCGGCGCTGTTCACCAGGACGGTCGGACGTCCGAGTCGTGCCTTGACCTCGCCGACACCTGCATCGATGCGACTACGGTCGGTGACATCGACGCCGAGCCCGACCGCCTTGCCGCCGGCGTTCTCGATCGACAGGGCCGCGGCCTCGGCGGCCTTCTCGTTGATGTCGAAGATCGCGACCAGATCGCCGTCTGCAGCTAGGCGCCGGGCGATGGCCTCGCCGATACCCGACGCGCCTCCGGTGACGATGGCAGTATGACCGCTCATTTGATCTTCTCCTGACCCTTGACGGTGGACCGATGCATGGTGCGTGGCTTGCTTCGATCGAAGTCGCGGACGCGATGAACGAGTCCGGTGTTGTCCCAGAGCACCGTGTCGCCCTCTGACCAACTGTGCTGACACACGAGCTCCGGTGCCGTGATGCGTTCTTGCAGTTCCCGCAACAGAGTGCGACCCTCGTCGAGGTCCATGCCGACGATGTGAGAAGCCTTGGCACCCAGCACGAGAGAACGTCGACCCGAATCGTGTTCCCACACCAGGGGATGTTCGCGGACCGAGCGAGACGCCCACTCGGTGACCTGCTCCGGTGTCGGATCGGGGTAGGTGAGCCGCTGGATGGCCTCGAAGGTGTGCACCACCCGAAGGTCGGCAAATCGCGTCTTCTCGTCGTCGGTCAGCGCGTCGTACGCCGCGTAGGTGCTCGCGAACTCCGTCTCACCACCCTCGGCGGAGGTCACCCGTGCGGTGAGCATCGACGTCTTCGGGGCGATCTCGTCGAGCAGGCCGTCGATGTGCCAAAAGCATTTGCTGGCAAAGTATTCCGCATTCGGATTACTGGGGTCTAAACTGATCTCCATCACCTCGGCGGTTGCCGGGGGCAGATGAGAGAAATTGATCAGGGTGCCCAGTTTCCGGCAGAACTCGACCAGGGTCTCGTCGTCGGCATCGAGTTGGGGAAACAGCAGCACCGAATGGGTTTCGAGTGCCTCCGCCACCGCATCCGCGAGGTCGTAGTCGTTCCGTAATCGCTCGGCGTCGATGTCCAACAGCTTGGCCCCGACGGTGTCGGTGAGCCGTTCGACGGCAAGTGTGCTCATGGTCGTTCTCCTCTCCCTCAGGCCTCGTCCGGTGCGTAGCCGAGGATTCCCTTGACCTCCAGGTAGTCCTCGAACCCGAATGCACCCCATTCCCGGCCGTTTCCGCTTTTCTTGTATCCGCCGAACGGAGCACTGAAGTCGAATCCGCCCTTGATGGCAACGGATCCCGAGCGGATGCGCCGGGCCACCGACCGGGCGAGTTCGAGGTCGGCACCTGCGACAGCGCCTGCGAGACCGTACTCGGTGTCGTTGGCGATCTCGATCGCGTGGTCGACGCTGTCGTAACCCAGGATCGTCAGGACCGGGCCGAAGATCTCCTCGCGGGCAATGGTCATGTCGTTCTTCACGTCGGCGAACACCGTCGGCTGCACGAAGAAGCCCTTGTCGATACCCTCTGGACGGCCGGGACCTCCGGCGGCCAGCGTCGCGCCGTCTGCGATGCCCTGGGCAATCAGCTCCTGGATCTTGTCGAACTGTGATTTCGAGACCACCGGACCGATGGCGAAGTCGCCGTTCGGATCTCCGACGGTCACCGACGCCGCAGCTTCCTTCGCAACGCCGATCGCCTCCTCCATGCGCTCGCTCGGAACCAACATGCGCGACGGTGCGCTGCAGGTCTGCCCGGAGTTCAGCATCATGGTGACAACGCCCTTGCCGACGTTCTCGGCGAAGTCCTTGTCGTCGAGGACGATGTTGGGGCCCTTGCCGCCGAGTTCCTGGGTGACCCGCTTGACCCCGGAGGCCGCGTTGGTGTCGATGCCGGCACGCGTGGAGCCGGTGAACGAGATCATGTCCACGTCGGGATGACTCGACAGCGGTACGCCGACGCCAGGACCGTCCCCTGCACGAGGTTGAAAACACCCGCGGGAACCCCTGCGGCGTCGAGGATCTCGGTGAAGATCTGCCCGGTGAACGGGGAGCGTTCAGACGGCTTGAGAATCATCGTGCAGCCGGTCGCCAGCGCTGGGAACACCTTGACGGCGATCTGGTTCAGCGGCCAGTTCCACGGGGTGATCAGGCCGCAGACGCCGATCGGCTCTTTGACGATCAGAGAACTGCCCTGCTGCTCCTCGAAGGTGTACGCCTTGAGCGCCTCGATGGCCGTCGCGAGATGTCCGGCACCCAGGTTGATCTGAAAACCGTTCGCCAGTTCCTTCGGAGCGCCCATCTGTTCGGTCAACGCCGCACCGAGATCGCCTGCACGCTGCTGGTATTCCGCGGCGATGTTCTCGAGGAGCGCGACTCGGTCGGCGACGGGTGTGGTCGACCAGGTCGTGAAGGCGCGGCGCGCCGCAGCGACAGCTTTGTCGACATCGGCCGATGATCCGACGGCCACGGTGCCGGCGAGCTCTTCCGTTGCCGGGTTGATGACATCAAGGGTCGCGGGTTTCGCAGGATCGACCCATTGGCCGTCGATGAAGAGCTTCGTGTATTCACGCATGAGGAGTCCTAACTCTCTTGTTGTGCAACGGGACGAGGGATCACTGCTGGCCCTCGGCGTACCAGGTCCGGAACTCGTCGAGCTCGGCATCTCCTCCGAGTTGGCCTTCGGGTCGACGGCGACGTGGATGACACCCGGTTTGCCACTGGCGTAGGCGCGCTTGATGGCCGGGGCGATGTCCTCGTCGCGGTCGACGTATTCGCCGTAGCAGCCGAAGCCCTCGGCGACCTTGTCGAGCCGGGTGTCGCTGCTCCAGTGGACGCCGGTCTCGAGCGACCCCTGGCCGTAGGTGCGCTTGTAGACACCGACCTCCAGGCCCCAGGCGTAGTCGACGGCGACCACGCAGACCAGCGGGAGGTTCAGGCGTGCAGCCGTTTCCAGTTCGGCGATGTGGAACTGGAATGACGAGTCGCCGGTGATCAGCATCATCGGGCGTTTGCCGCCGTCGGCGACACCGGCCCCGACCGCGTACGGCAGGCCGGTACCGAGGTGGCCGAAGTTCTGATTCCACATGACGTCATGGGGTTTGGCCTGCGAGTACGTCCAGCCGAAGATGGTGGTGGCGCCGCCGTCGCGGACCATGATGCCGTCGGATGGGAAGTCCTTGGTGGCCTCGACGATGAGCCTGGCCGGGTGGACGGGCGACATCCCCGACGGAGCGGTCTCGGCGAGTTCGGCCAGTTGCGCGGCGTCCTCTTTGATCCAGGCGGCCAGCTCTGGTGTTGCGGTACGCGGTGATTCCTTCAGCGCGTCGACCAGCTGCGGGACAATGGCCCGCAGATCACCCACCAGGGGCACATCGATCGACCGGTTCACTCCGATGGCTGCCGGGTCCTGCTCGATGTAGATCCAGCTGCGATTGGCCTCGTTCGCCACCCAATGCCTGCCGCGACCGAAGTGGACGGGCTCGCCGAGTTCGGTGCCGATGGCCAGGCAGAGGTCGGATGTGACGACCGCGTCGACCGCTGCGGTCGAGAAGCCTTAGGGGAACGTGCGATCCTCGAGCCCTTCGATGAACGACGTGCCGCCGGAGGTCTGGATGACCGGGCAGGCGAGCAGGTCGGCGAGTTGCTTCACCGAGGCGCCCGCGCGCGTGGTGTGGACACCGTGACCGACCAGGAGAAGGGGTTGCTTCGCCGCGCCGATCAGGCGGACGGCCTCATCGATCTGAGCTTGGCCCGCAGTTTGTCCGACGAGACGGTATGCCTTCGGCGGCAGGGCCGGCGGCACGTCCAGTTCTTCCTGGATGACGTGGGACGGGTACTCGATGTACACCGGGCCGGGGGTTCCGGAGAGCGCCTTGCGTAGGCCCTCGCGGATGATGTCGTCGGTCTGATCGGCGTATTCGATACTGGCGCTGTACTTCACAGACGCCTCGACCAGCGCCGACTGCTGAACGAACTGGATCCGACCGCGACGGACCCGCTGTTCGGTGATGCGGGCACGCTGTCCACCGAGGAAGATGACCGGCGAGTTCTCGACCTTGGCGCACATGATGGCGCCGGCGAGGTTGGCGATACCGGGGCCGAGGGTGCCGATGCACACCGCGGCCTTGCCGGTCATCCGCGAGACGGCCTCGGCCATGAAGCCTGCGGATTCCTCATGATGGGGCGCAACAACATTCCAGCCGCGCTCTTCGGCGAGGTGGAAGAGATGGACGAAGTTGGGATCGGGGATACCGAAGATGGTGTTGATGCCTTCGGCCTCGAAGAGGTCGAGGATGCGTTCGTAGACTTTAACCGACATGTGCGCTGCCCTCCATGGCTGTCGCGAAGCTCTTGGTGATGTGGTCGACGTGGGCCGACGGGACGACCGGGAGAATCCACGGGTCGCTGGTGTCGCGGATGGCGGCCATCTGCTCGCCGACCTCCTCGATGGTCCAGGACGGCCGGTAGACGCCGGGTGTCTCCGCGATGAATGCCCGTGCGACCCTGCCGGCGATCGCCACCAGCATTTCTCCTGTGATCGAACAGTTCTCGTGTGCAAGCCAGCCGACCGCAGGGGCCGTCAGCTCAGGTCCCATCGGTGGGTACGCAGAGGTGTCGAGCCCCTCGGCGAGCCGCGTCAGCGCCGCGGGCACGATGACGTTGGACATCACCCCGTGCTCGTGACCCTCCAGCGCGGCGACGTTGGACAGGCCGATGATTCCGGCCTTGGCCGCGCCGTAATTGGCGACGTTCTTGTTGCCGTAGATGCCACCGATCGACGACGTCAGCACTATGCGCCTATATCCGGCATCGCGCATCAGTGGGAATGCGGGCCGGACAACATGAAAGGCGCCCCGTAGGTGGACGTCGAGCACGGCGTCGAAGTCCTCGTATGACATCTCGGCCAGGGAGGCATAGCGATTGTTGCCGGCGTTGTGGATGAGGATGTCGATCTTGCCGTAGTGCTCGATCGCGGTGTCGACGATGGCCTTGCCGCCGTCAGGGGTGGCCACAGACGCGGTGCTGGCCACGGCCTCACCGCCGGCGGCTCGGATCTCGGCGACCACGTCGTCGGCCGGACCCGCGTCGATACTCTCCCCGCTGATCGCGGCGCCGGGATCGTTGACGACGACCTTGGCGCCCTTCGACGCGAGCAGCAGGGCGTAGGCGCGGCCCAGCCCCCTGCCTGCGCCGGTGATCACGGCAACCCGGTCGTCGAACCTGAGCTCGGGTTCTTGCTGTCCGGTCATTTCTCGAGCACCAGGCCTTCGAGTTCTCCGGTGTCGCGCCAAGCCTGCAGCAACTCGGTGAGCTCGTAGAACCCGCCCCAGAACGGATCACCGAGGAAGGACCGGCCGTTCGGCTCTCCCTCGCTGTTGTAGTAACCGGGGGTGCACTCGGAGGTGAAGGTGCTGTTGTCGACGGAGTTCGCCCGGATCGTCGCGACCCATTCGTCTTCGGCCTCCGCGGTCGGCTCGACGTACGTGGCCCCACGGTCCTGGGCTTCCTTGATGATGTAGGCGATGTGATCGGCCTGCTGTTCGAACATCAGAGTCGTCGACGCGGTGACGCCACCCTGGACGAATCCGGTCGCGAAGTGGTTCGGGAATCCGTGAGCCATCACCCCGTGCAGCGTGCGGAACCCTTGCCCCAGTGGTCGTACAGCGAGGTCCCCTCGCGGCCGGCGAACGGCTTGATGTCGAACTGTCGGTCAAGGGCCGTGGTGATCTCGAAGCCGCTGGCGAAGACGATGCAGTCGAACTCGTGCTCGACGCCGTCGACGATGATCCCTTCTCGGTGATGCGCTCGACGCCCTTGGTCTCCGACACGTCGACGAGGGTCACGTTGGGACGGTTGAACGTCGGTAGGTACTCATCGTTGAAGACGGGCCGCTTGCACATGTTGCGGTAGTAGGGCTTCAGCAGTTCCGCGGTCGCCGGATCCTCGACGATCTGCTCGACGCGCTGCCGCAGGCGCTCCACCGCCCGGTAGTCCTCGATCTCTTTGAGCTCCATGAACTTCGCCGGATCGGCCAAGGCCGCCCAGCCCGAGAAATTCTCGGTCGCGTTGAGTTTCGCGGCCATGTTGCGCGAGACCTCGGTCCAACCGTCGCAGATGAGGTCGGGCTCGCCGGGGGAGTAGAACGAGAAGGCCGCGTTGTGGAAGTTGCGCTGGCGCGCCGCCCGCCACCCAGGCTCCAGGCTCGCCACCCACTCGGGGTCGGTCGGATAGTTGGCCCGCTCGAAGATGTAGGACGGGGTGCGCTGGAAGACGTTCAAGTGCTTCGCACCCTTGGCCAGGTGCGGGATCGCCTGGATACCACTGGATCCCGTGCCGATGACCGCGATATTCTTGTCGGCGATCTTGTCGAGATCGCCGTGCAGGGTGCCGCCGGTGTACTCGTAATCCCAACGGGCGGTGTGGAAGGTGTGCCCCTTGAAGTCCTTGATGCCTGGGATGCCGGGTAGCTTCGGCCGGTTGTAGGGACCCTGGCACAGGATGACGTGTCGCGCACGGATTTCGTCGCCCCGGTTTGTGCTGATCTGCCAGCGGTTGATCTCGCCATCCCATTCCAGTGAGCGGATCAGGGTGTGGAAGATCGCGTTGTCGTAGAGCCCGAAATGCGTGCCGATGCGCTGGGCGTGTTCGAAGCATTCGTCACCCTTGGAGAACTTCTCTTTCGGGATGTAGCCGGTCTCCTCGAGCAGCGGGAGGTAACAGTAGGCATCGGAATCGATCTGGATGCCGGGGTAGCGGTTCCAGTACCAGACACCGCCGAAGTCGCCGCCCAGTTCGATGATCTTGAAGTCCGTGACCCCCGCCTGCTGCAGGCGCTGCGCGGTGATCAGACCGCAGAACCCGCCACCGAGGATCACCACCTCGATGTCGTCGGTGATCGGCTGCCGCGGCACCACCGGTGTGTGGGGATCGCCTTCGTAGAACTCCGAGAAGTCGTCCTCGGCCTCCAGGTACTGCTGCTGTCCGTCGGGTCGGATGCGCTTGTCGCGCTCGAGGAGGTACTTCTCGCGGAGGGCGGGGATGTCGACCTCGGGAGTCTGCGTAGGTGCGCAGGGCTGCATGGTGATTCCTTGACTCGGGGGTTCGGGCAGATGGGGAGATGGATGGTCAGTCGAGATCGGTGGGCGCGCCGGTGCCCATGTACATAGCCAGGTTGTGGTGCAGGTTGACGATGCTGCGCTCGCGATAGGGGTTGGGCTTGGGGCCGGTGAACCCGCGTGCCTTCATGCCCTTTTGGACCGCGGCCATGTTCGAGAAATCTTGCGGCAGCACGGTCCGCCACCCGGGATCGTCCTCGGGTGTGTATTCCCACTTCGTCTCGGGCTCTTCACCTTCGGGGAACAACTCGTAGACAGCGGCCTCGAAGATGCACTTGTCCGGATCGTCCCCGTACGGGCGTGCGCTGTAGCAGAGCATGTTGTTCAGCGCGTGCCCGATCTGGAAGTTGGGAAAGATCTGCCACGCGGTGCCGCTCTTGGCGATCACCTCGGGGTCGACTTCCGGCCACACCACTCCACGGTTGGCGTCGTCTTTCTTGGCCGAGGCGAGCCAGTGCCGCAGTACCTCGCCCGGCGGGGTATCTGCGGGGAGTTCGTCGGTCAGCCGTTCCGCCGCATCGACGAGGGTGCGGGTGGTGTTGGTGTTGGCGTTCTCCCAGGTGAAGTTCTGCAGCTCGATGGTCGACAGGCGTGCGTCGGGTCCGTCGGCGACGCGGAGCTTCGCCTGGTTCTCCTCCATGCCCTTGGGTGCGTCGTAGCCGATGTTGCTGTGCCGGCCCTGGTACCGCGACCAGCCCAGGAAGGTGCCGAACTTCCGGAACTCGGGGTGGGTGTACGGCACATGGTAGGTCTCCATGAACGCCTCGAGTGCCACCTTCCAGTTGCAGTCGAACACAAGCCATTTCCGCCAGCGGTACCGCATGTTCTGCAGCCCGAACGGGTCGAGGAGGGTCGCCGCCGGTTCGAGATACTGCCGCAGCGGTTCGGCGTCGGGATCCATGTTGATCCACACCCAGCCGCCCCAGGTGTCCACCTGTACGGGCGTGAGTCTGGTTCGCTTGTCGGTCAATCCGGTCGGCCAGTCCTCTTTCTCGGCGGCCCAGGTGTTGTTGCCTTCGAGGTCGTACGTCCACCCGTGGAAGCCGCAGACAAAGGCGCGGCAGTTGCCGCGTGCCTCATGTTCGCACGATGGCCTGTCGACCAGCCGGCGCCCACGGTGGGAGCAAACGTTGTGATAGGCGCTGAGACTCGGGGTGCCATCGGAGCTGTCAGGCCCGGTACGGGTGATGATGATCGAGTCGTCCATGACCTCGTACGTGAGGTAATCGCCTACCTTCGGGATCTCCTCGATCCGGCCGACCTGCTGCCACACCTTCGACCAGAGCAGATCGGCTTCTGCCCTCGCGTATTCCGGCGACAGGTAGGCGTCGACGCCGATGGTGAGCGGGGTCGTCGCCGGTGTCTCGGCGTCTGTTTTCTGGGCGTTCTCGACAGTGTCGGTCATGACCTTCTCCCGTTGAAAATTGTTGTTACGACCGCGTCATGGCTGCGCGGAACGACTCGTCCTTGAGGAAGAGCGACGTGTGGTCGGCGCCCATGTGGGTCCACTTGAGGTTGACGCCGCCGTCGACCAGCAGGGTTTGCCCGGTGATGTATGTCGAGAGATCTGACAGCAGGAAGAGGATGGCCCCGGCCTGCTCCTCCGGATTTCCGCGGGGCGACCCATGGCGATGGCTCGCTGGTCGCGATCGGCGTCGTCGTCGACGTACATGAGCGACGCCGGAGTCGCGGTCACGCCCGGAGCGATGGCATTCACGCGGATCCCGTCGGTCGCCAATTCGACTGCCATCGTGCGGGTTGCGGCAACCAATGCCGCTTTCGCGGTGCCGTAGCCGATGTGGAACGGGGCTGTGTTCATCCCGCTGATCGACGAGATCGAGACGATGGAACCCGGCTTACCCGCGGACTTGAGTTCGGCCGCCACGGCCTGACTCATGAAGAACATCGTCTCGAGGTTCTGGGTGAACAGATCCCGCCAGTCGGCCCGGGTGACGCGGGTGGCGGGCATCCAGGTCGCCGGCCCGGCTCCGCCGGCGACGTTGACCAGACCGTGTAGATCTCCCTCGGTCCGCCGGACCTCATGCAGGACGGCCGCAATCCCCTCGTCGGTGGAGGCATCGGCGGCCACCGGGATCACCGACAGGCCCTCGGCAGCCAGCGGCTCGATGTGTTTGCCGAGGTTGTCTTCCGAGCGGCTGACCGCGATCACGGTGGCGCCGGCGCGGGCGACCATGCGGGTCACCGATGTTCCGATGCCACCGCCTGCCGCCCCAGAGACGACAACGACTTTGCCTTCGAGTCCGATGAAATCCTGCGCCACGATCAGCTCCCCGCCCGCAGAGCCAGGACACTGCCTTCCGCATCGCCCGAGATGTACAGCGTCCCCTCGGCGTCGGCGGCGATACCGGCGTAGGGCCCCTGGGGGCCGGAGAACGGCGCGAGGCCCACGAGCGGCTTGGGTTCGACACCGGGGGGTGCGCCGACGGGGAGGTTCTGTGCCAGTGTCTGCCTGGCCTTCGACTCGAGGTCGAACGCGACGAGTGCCTTGGCGTCGACGTCGACGATGTAGAGCGTGCTGCCGACCACGACGATGCCCTGGGGGCGTTCGAGTCCATCGACCAGGGTGTCGACCCCCGAACTGGTCACCGAGACAATGCGTCCCGCACCGGCTTCGGAGACGAGCAGGGTGCCATCGGCGGTGAACGCGACGCCGGTCGGGTCGGCCAGTCCGCCTGCGAGCTCGGTCGCGTTCCCGGATTCGACGGAGTACACCTTGCCGGTGCCCAGGTCGGCGACCGCGATCGCGCCGGTGGCCGAGACCGCGACGCCGTAGAGCTGGTCGAGTCCCTCGACCAGGACTTCGCTCTCGCTGCTCGCCGGGTGGTACCGCGACACCGTGCCGTTGCCGGTCACGATGAACTCGCCATCGCCGGTGGCGGTGAGGCCTCGGATGTAGCCCGGATAGCCGGGACTGAAAAGCATGCCCAACGTGTGCAATTCACCGCCGCGCGGTTTCGCGAGCAGGAACGTGCCGTCGGCGATGTAGAGGGTGCCGTCTCCTCCGACGGTGATGTCGAGGGGCCAGGTCAAACCGTCGGGCAGGGCGGTGCGGGTCTCGCCGCCACCGAGGATCTCGGTGATCTGACCGGTGAAGCTGGAGACGAAGAGCCGGTCGCCCACGAATGTGAGGTTGTCGAGCCCGGGGCTCAAACTCGCGAGCACCGTCTGATCGCCGTTGCGCGGATTGATCCGCAGCACCTGTCCCGAAGCGACCTGGGTCGAGACGATGAAGCCCTCGGAGTCGAACTTCACGGCGTCGGGTACCCCGAGATCGCCTGCGACACGCTCGGGTTCGCCTCCTTCGGGGTCGATGCGCCAGATGTCGTTGGTCCCGAGCAGGGGGTAGTAGAGCTTGCCGTCGGGTCCGACCTCCATGCCGTTGGGCATCGGCAGTTCGTCCAGCAGTACCCGCGGCGCGCCGCCCGCCGGATCGATCTCCATCAGCCGGCCGCCGACGCGGCACTCGTTCACGAAGAGCCTGCCCTGGTGGATGGTGATGCCGTTGGCCCCGGGGAGGTCGTCGCGGACCAGGCGGGTGCCGCCGTCGGGGCTGCGCACGCTGACCCGGCCGTCGTAGTACTCGGTGATGTACATGTCGCCCGACGGTGCGAAGGCGACGTCGTCAGGAGCGACGATGTCGCCGCCCTTGGCGCTGATCGTCTCCAACTGCCCGGTGTCGAGGTCGAGTGCGCTGATCTGACTGCCCGCCACCTGGGCGACGTAGATGCGACCGTCCGGGCCGGTCCGGATGCCGTTCGCGCCGAACAGCCGGCTGGGTGCGGTGACCCGCTCTAGGTTCCACCCTTCGGCGAGGGTGATCGATGTCGTGCCGGTGTAGCGGGCCGCCTGCGTCAAGGTGGGCCTCCATTCGTCGAAGAAGCTGCACTTCTTCAATCATTGCTATCCTTGTTAGGATTGGAGTGTAGCGCTCGAATGTGACCAACATTAATGTTTTGATTGAAGAATTGCGTTCTCGCAGCACGTCGCTGTGGTGGCTGCCGAACGGTCGGGCTCGGCGATATCGGCACGGTCGGCGGAATGCGCCGGCGCACAAAAAATCAGCGGCGACCGGCCTTTGCCGGTCGCCGCTGATGGCGTTCAAGGGTCGCGCCGAGTCGGCGCGGGTTGATCAGTAGTCGTCGTCTCCGTAGATCACGACACCGCGGAGGTTCTTGCCTGCGGCCATGTCGCGGTAACCCTGGTTGATGTCCTCGAGCTTGTAGGTGGTGGTCACCAGTTCGTCGAGCTTGAGGGCGCCGCTGCGGTAGAGATTGAGCAGCTTCGGGATCTGGGTACGGGGGCCGACGCCACCGAAGATCGCACCCTGGACCCGCTTCTGCAGCAGCGTCAGCTCGAACAGATTGAGGTGCGCATCGACCTGGTCGTAGGGTCCCATCGCGGTGACGATGACCTGGCCGCCCTTGCCGGCCAACGACAGACCTTGCTGTACGTACTCGCCCTTGACCACGCCCATCGTCAGGATGACGGTGTTGGCCATGGCGCCCCACGTGAGATCGGGGAGCTCGGCGGCGGCCTCTTCGATCGTCGCGTAGGTGTGGGTTGCTCCGAAATCGAGCGCCTTCTTCCTCTTGTCCTCAACGGGGTCGATCGCGATGACGTGGCGTGCGCCGGCGTAGGCCGCACCCTGGACCGAGTTGATCCCGACGCCGCCGATCCCCGCGATCACCACAGTGTCACCGGGACGGGTGTTGCCGATGTCCACGGCGGAACCCCAGCCGGTGGAGACGCCGCAGCCGAGCAGGGCCGCCTTGTCCAGGGGGATGTCCTTCTCGATCTTGACCACCGATGCCTGGTGCACGGTGACGTACGGGGCGAAGGTGCCGAGCAGGCACATCTGGACAACGGGCGCACCGTCTTTGGTGACGCGGAACGTGCCATCGGATATCGCCTGTCCGGTGAGCAGGCCTGCACCCAGATCGCAGATGTTCTGCAGACCCTTGGCGCACGACGGGCAGGTGCCGCAGGCGGGGATGAATGCGAGGACGACGTGGTCGCCTTCTTCGAGGCCTGAGACACCGGGGCCGACCTTGGTGATGACGCCCGCACCCTCGTGGCCGCCGAGCACCGGAAGAATCGGGATCGGGCTCGAGCCGTCGACGACATGTGCGTCCGAGTGGCAGAGGCCGGACGCGGCGAGCTTGACCTGCACCTCTCCGGCAACCGGGTCGCCGAGGTCGATCTCGTCGATCTTCCAATCGGTGTTCAGCTCGGTCAGGATTGCAGCCTTTGTTTTCATCGCGGTGACTCTCTGCTCGCGGCCGCGGCTGTGATGCAGCACCCGACCATGCAACTACTATGACTCATGCCACTGTACTCATGTGTCAAGCTGCGAGGCTGAGATTCACCGAAGACTGAGAACGCGGCTTCTCAGACCCTCTGCCGAGGTGCTGAGAGCACTATGAAACACCTTGTTAGTCCCGGCGTGACCATCCAGAAATAATCCGCACCTGTAATTGGTGTCAGGCCGAACGCAGCACATCGAAGTGCCGAGTGCCCCCTTGGAAGCTGCTGAAAATACCAAGTCTCGCACTGTCTTGATCGTGCACCCACACACCGCACAGGAGTCCTGATGTCTGAGATCGACCAAACCATTGCCGAGAATATCAAGAAGTCCCTCGCCG
>NZ_MJEI01000057.1 GCF_002095395.1 Williamsia sp. 1135 | reverse complement strand
CCACCAACGGCAGCCCATCGCCACAGACCCACACCCAGAACTTCATTTCGAAACAACCCGAATATGCCCTTCGAGCCCTCTGAGGGGGACGATTCCAGGGAACCTTCTTGGTCTTAAACTACTGCACACCAAACAGATTCACCGGTTCAGTTCCACTCTCAGATCTGCTGGCCGTCCCACTCGTGATCGTGCATGAACCCCTCGGCGAGCCCGACCTTGTAGCGCATGGAGTTCAGCAAGATGTTTCCCATAGCCAGCGGGATCCCGGCGAGTGGGCCGATGTCGTCACGCTGACTGATGACCTCATCGGTGCGCCGATAGTCGCGCGCAAACCCTCGTAGGGTGTTGCCTTCGAGCGCTGATTTGCGCCAGCCGTAGAGCAGCATTCCGGGGCCGAGCATCTTTCGCGCATCTGGGTCCGGGGTGATCACCTCGTCGTTCTCCCCGAAGAACGCGCGATCGACCCGGTTGTGGGGTTCGAACATCAAGATGCCACTCGTCGACCGCGGATTGCATTCGATGGTGTAGAGCCCGCGATCGGGATGTTCGATGAAATCGAAGCCGATCTGACCGGTGAAATTGATTTCTTTTACCCGCCGCTCCACCCAATCATTGATACCTGGATGAACCACCGGCTCAAAGCTCAGACACGACTGCCCATTGATGGCATACCTGACCGGATAAACGGTGTGCGCGTAGACCTTGCCGCGATGACACACCGAATATGTGCAGTACTTGTCGCCTTTGAGCCATTCTTGCGCCAGCCAGGGATTGAGCGGGTCGAACTCGAGGCCTTCCGGTATCTCACCCGGATTGACCTTGTACACCTGCTGCGAACCTCGCGAATAGACTTGTTTGAGCGCGAATGGCCGATCGAAATCAAGAGCGGTCAACTCGTCTTCCGTACGCACCTGGGCGTACTTCAGCGTCGGGATTTCCAAACTGTCGAGGAGCACCTGATACTCAAACTTGTTGTGCAGGCGATTTTCGGTCAGAAAATCAGAGAGCAGCAATTCGCATTCAGGGGGGAATTGATCCTGCGCCATCGCAAGAATGTCGGTCTCTTCGTGGATCGGGATCACGAGGTCGATGGACTCCGCCCGAACCAGTCTGGCTATTTCGTCGACGTATTCACGCGGTTCGAACTTCGGGCGCGGCACTCGAAAGACTTTTTGTACGGAGTTGGAGAATCGAGAGATCGGAAATCGCATCGAATCAGCGATGAACACATTGTGTCCACCGGCATTCATCAGTCGCGCGAGTTCAAGGGTCAGAAACGATCTGCCGAATGTGATGAGCACGTTCTTGCCCGAACGAGTTGACATCAGGCCCCACCACTGAGCAGAAGAATGGCTAACACCTGCAGCATGGTAGCTTAATATCCGCCCCACGGACGGGCGCGGGGTGGGCTGCCGTCGCAAGACGGTGACGGAGGTGTCCGGGTGTTTCTGATCGGGGTCTTGTTCGCCAGCGCGGCGGCGGTCGCCTATGGCATATCGACAGTGCTGCGTGCCCTCGGCGCGCGCAAAGCTGCTGTCGAGGCCCGCAATGCGCACAAGGACGGGCAACTCACGGCTGCCGGCGGACCATCTGTGTCGTCCACCATCGACACCTTCAAGACGCCCGACTTCATCATCGGCACCTCCCTGGTCGTGATCGGCTTCGGTGCCGGCGCTGTCGCCGCCCGCTTCCTGCCCCTGTTCCTCTCACAGACCATCGTCTCGGCAAATCTGATCGTCACCGCGCTCATCGGCACCGCAGTCCTGGGAATCCGCCTGCACGGCCGCGACTGGGTAGCGATGTGCACAGTCGTCTTCTCTCTGTGCGCACTCGGGCTGTCGTCCTCACATCTGAACGGTGGCGGCGAACAGATCAGCTTCCACTGGGGATTGCTCGGTGCCACCTGCGTGCTGGCAACCCTGGCCCTGCTGGCGGTGTACAAAATCGGCAAGCGCGGCGCCATCGTGGGAGGTGCGGCGGCCGGTCTGCTGTTCGGCGTGATCGCCATCTCGGTCCGGATCCTGCGCGGTGTCGATCCGTTCGACATCGTCACCCTGCTCACCGATCCGGCCGCCTGGACGATCGCCATCGCGGGCGCCGTCGGTTTTTACGTTCAGACCGTCGCGCTGCAGCTGGGCCAGGTGAACGGGATCACCGCGGTGCTGGTCGTCGGAGAAACCGCAGGCCCCGGAATCATCGGCGTCGTTTTCCTCGACGACAGCGCGAAACCAGGACTCGCCTGGCTGGCCGTCATCGGGTTCATCGGCGCGGTCGTCGGTGCGGTGCTGGTCGCGCTGTACAGCTCGGTGGACGCCGATCACTTCGGCGAGGCCGAGCCGTCGGTCGGTGGCTGGCGGCTTGGACGCACACACCGGACCACGTCCTCCGACGCGAGGCCCGAAAGTGGCATCGCCGGTGACCTACCCCCGCAGCGCGACGCGGAGAGCCAACGCAGCAAGGGCAGCTGCCGTCCCGGGACCACCTGACCGTTCAGAGCGACACCGTCTCGGGGGCCTGCGGTCGGATCCGACGGGCAAGCATACGGCGGTCCACCACATTGACGACCACGATCACCAGCGCGGCCAGACCCCAGCCCAGAACGATGTCGAACACGTAGTGCTCGGCTGTGTAGACGAGCGTGAACGCCATCGCGAACGCGTAGCCCAGGAACAGGGTGCGGCCGAGAGCCCGCACCCGCGGCCACATGAACAGCGCGAGGAACATCGTCAGTCCGGCGTGCAGCGACGGGATGGCGGCAACCAGGTTTGCCTTGGCCTGGCCGAGCTTCAACAGACTCGACGCCGCATGGATGTCGAGGACTTCCCATCCGCGTGCGGAAATCCGCTGCACGTACGGCTCGGCGCCCTCGTGGTGCGGATCGACTTCGCCGAGCATCCCGCCACCCTCGTAGGGTGCCCGGTCCATGCACGACGGGTGCCGCGGATGGTCCTGCACCTCCACCGCGTTGCACTGTGCCGCGGCCCAGGGCGGCGCCGCCGGCACCAGGGTGTATCCGACCAGAGCGAGAAACGTCAGGAGCAGGAACCCGGCCGCGTAGCGACGCCATACGTGCCGGTTCCGAAGCCACAGGACCGCAGCCGCCGCGTACGGAACGATGAAGTACGACATGTAGACGACGCTGGTGATGACCTCCCACCAGGGCGGCTGCTCCTGTTTGAGCTGACTCTGAAGCCACGCGGTCGGGTTCACCCCGAACAGCGCCTGATCGAAGTCGATGGCCAGCGCCCACTGGGTCGGCATGTCCATCCACTGCGCGATGTTGCGAGTGAAGTCGTACAGCAACAGGATCGCGGCGAACGGCAGCCAGTCGACCAGAACGGTCAGCACGTTCCGTTTGCCGATGCACGCAGCGGCCAGTCCGGTGCACAGCAGCAGCAACAGACGGGTGCGGTCGAACGCCAGGCCGAGGACCGCGAGATGCCAGATCACCACGCCCAGCCAGACCGAGATCGCGAGCCATCGCCACAGCGTGAGATCGGTGAGCCGGTCGCGCCACGGCCGGTTGCGCCAACCGGTGGCGACCTCGGGTGACGACACAGCGGGGCGATCAGCCTCCTGTGTGCTCATGCCACCCCCGTACCCATCCGCCACCTGCTGTTCGTCTCGTGTTCGTTCAGTATTCCCGTCCATAACTTATGCGTTCGACCGTCGATCGCGTCGGATGAAAGCCACAAACGTCCTCAGTGGTCTGAGTCACACTGGTAGGAAGCAGTCCATACGACCTCCGGAGGCGCCCGTGCCCAACAAGTACCTGCGATACGGCGACCAGCGATACATCATCAACAACGAAGCGGAGGCGCGGCTGAACCGGACGCTCGAAGCGGTCTATGCAGACGGTAGCCGCGGCCATCAGTGGCTCAACCTCTACCGGGACTCCGAGGCACCCTGCCGGCTGCTGATCGCGACGGGCGTGCCGATCTCCATCGAGACCGAACTGTGTCTGGATGACTGACCGCGTGGAGGTCGCCGGTGTCACTGACCGAGGGCCCCGGTGGAACTGAGCTATAGGGTCACATCTGTGCCCCAGGCCATTGCCCGCAGTGATGACGTCGCCTATCGCAGCGACCAGCTGATCACCTACATCGGCAACAAACGTCAGCTGCTGGGGCTGATCGACGACGCGCTCGCCCACGTCCACGAACAACTGCAACGGCCGCTGGTCTTTCTCGACGCCTTCTCCGGCAGCGGGGTGGTGTCCCGGCTCGCGAAGGCCCGCTCGCGCCGGGTGATCTCCAATGATCTCGAGAGCTACGCCCGGGTCATCAGCGAATGCTTCTTGACCAACGCCGACGAAGTGCCTGCCGGCGCGCTGGCGGCGAAAGTGGCCTCGATCAACCGCACGGTCGAATCAGGCTACGTGGCAAACGGTTTCATCGCCGAACACTACGCACCGGCTGACGACACCTGCATCAGGGCCGGCGAGCGGGTCTTCTACACGTGCGAGAACGCCCGCCGACTCGACGCTTACATGGAGCTGATCCATGCCGAGCCGGAGCCAGTTCGAACACTGCTGCTCGGCCCGCTGTTGTCGGAGGCCTCGGTGCACGCCAATACTTCCGGGGTGTTCAAGGGGTTCCACAAGGATCGCGCCACGGGCCTCGGCCGATTCGGGGGCAGCGGCGCCGATGCACTCGGGCGCATCACCGGGGCCATCACCCTGGCCGCACCCGTCTTGAGCGATCACCACTGCGAGCGGCAGGTACTCCAGATGGATGCGGCGATGCTCCCTGACGTCGTCGGCCCGGTGGACGTCGCCTACCTCGATCCGCCCTACAACCAGCATCCATATGGGTCCAACTACTTCATGCTCAACCTGATCGCCGAGAACTCCGAACCCACGGCGATGAGCGCCATCTCCGGCATACCCAAGGACTGGAACCGTTCGGGATACAACGTGCGGTCGAGTGCCGCAACGTTACTGCGACGACTGATCAACGATCTCGATGCACGCTTCCTGCTGATCTCGTTCAACGACGAGGGTTTCATACCACCGGCGCAGATGCGGGACATGCTCGGTGCGGTCGGTACGGTCAGCGAGTTCACTCAGCGTCACAACACCTTCCGCGGCAGCCGTAACCTGCGGGGGCGAAGCGCCCACGTGACCGAGCACCTGTATCTGGTGGACCGGCGCACATGACGCACGAACCGGCCGAGATGCCCAGCTGTTACCGGGTCGAGGCCCTGACCGGCGACGGCCCGCACGCACGCATCCGCAGACGCCTCAAACGACTCACCGGGTTCGACCTGCTGCCAAGCGATCCATCATCGCCCGCTACGGCGAACTGCTGACGGTGGGAGACCCGGTCGCGGAAGAATTCGTCGCGACGACCTATCACGGTCCGATGGGTGCGGCCGCGGCGCGCGAACTACTCGACACCGCATTACGCGACGGGATCGACACCATCGACGATGCCCCACCGGAGATGCGGGCACTGTTCGAGGAGTTCGAGAAGATACCCGACTGGGTCGAGGACGACCTGATCGAACGGGGCGCAGCGTGCTGGCGACGATGGGGTTACGCACTGGGATCGGTCGGCAACGCAGGCACGATGGATACATATACCGAAGGGTCACTTGCCGTTCCGCTCTCGCTGGCCGGTGGATATGCCGGGGCGAGCGCGTTGAACAGGTACCTCGAGACGAGCCGCTGGTGGCTCGAGGTGTGCAGGCCAGGAGCCATCCTGACCCCGGGTTCTGCTGCCAGAGACATCTCACTCAAGGTCCGCGTTATGCACGTCTCGGTGCGGGCCCGCGTCGCCCGACACGACGAATGGGACAGTGCACGTTGGGGTTTGCCCATCAGCCAAGCTGAGATGATGCTGACGCTGCTCGGCGGCAGCGTGGGGCCGGGACTGGGCCTCTACAGCGTCGGGTTTCTCACCTCGCCCCGCGAGATCGAGGCCCTCCTGCATTTCAATCGGTACCTCGGCCACCTCGTCGGTGTTCGCGTCGACGACATCTATCCGCGGACCACCGCCGATGGGATTCGGTTGCTGTATCTGTTCGACGCCACCCGAGCACACGATTCAGGGGCCGCGGGCGCCGAACTCGTCGAGTCCTTCGTGCCGGCGTTCGCGCCGCAGCCATCGATGGGCACGGTCGGACGGGTCCGCGCCCGCTATCACCTGGCGGTGCAGGCCGGCTACACGCAGTTGTTCATGCTGCCGTGGAATCGGCGCAAGTACGAATTACCCTCCCCCTGGCCGGGTTTGAGTCTCCTGCTGCTGCGTGCACCCTTGACCGCGATCGGCGAGATCGCCCGCCGCTTCTCGCCCGCGATCGACGAACGTCTCCAACAAGGGGCGGTGCACCGCTGGCAGCGGTGGCACCGGTGGCAGTCCGGTCGGCGGGCCGAGCAGTAGGATGCCACCGCGGCGTTGCGGCGCTAGAACTCGGTGGTGCCCGGCGCCAACCCGACCGGGCCAGACGCTTGCGGACCTGACTTCTTGTGCCTAAAGTCAGGTGATGACCGAGTCACCGAGCACCGCACAGACCGACATGAGCGCATTCCTCCAGGTCACCGGATTCGTCATCGAGGAGCAATCCGGTACCCGGGTGTCCGGCTACGTCGACCTCGGTGCGGACCACCTGACGCCCTGGGGCGTCGTCCACGGCGGTGTCTACACCACGATCGTCGAATCCGCCGGCAGCATCGGCGCCAGCGCGGCCGTCCAGGATCGCGGCCAGTTCGCCGTGGGGCTGCACAACAGCACCGACTTCCTGCGGTCGAGCACCGGCGGCATCCGGGCGCGGGTGCTTGCCGAGCCCATTCAGCAAGGGCGCACGCAGCAACTGTGGCTCGTCAGCATCACCGACGAGTCGCGCGGCAAAGAACTCGCCCGCGGGCAGCTACGCCTGCAGAACATCCCGCTGCCGAGCTAGAGCGGATAACGCGCCCGGTAGACCGCGTGATTGCGTCTGGCCTCGACCTCGCGGGTGTGCGCGTCCGCTATGTGCGACATCGACTTGAAGGACGTGATGGCGATGGCGAACAACCCGATCGCACACCCACCGGCGACTGCGGCCTCCACAAAATGTTCGCTGGCGAGGGTGATGATCGTCAGCGCGGTGGCGGCCGCTCCGGCCAACGTGGCGAAGAAGGCGAGCCAACCGGCCGGCCATACGAGACTTCTCCGTAGGTGCAGTGCAGTTCCTGAATGCATGATGACTCCTAGGTTCGTCTGGAATACCGGACGAACCCCTGATTTTACTCCGGGTAGGCAAGCACTGAGCGCGCATTCAGCATCATCAGTAGCCTCGGTTCGGTGCACAGTGTCCTCACCACCGCCCGCGATCAGATACTTCGCCGGGTCGACCGCCTCATCGAGCCGTATCCGGTCCGCGACCTGCCTAGAGGCCATATGGTCTACCTCCCCGGACGCGGCTCCACCTACGTCACCGACTCAGGCCCCCGAGACAAGCCGGTCATCTTCTTGTTGCACTCGGTTCTGACCAACGGACTGCTGTGCTGGTATCCGCTGATCCCCGCTCTCAACAAGGAGTTCCGGGTGATCACTCTCGATCAGCGCTGGCACGGCCGCGGGATCCGCAGTGCCCCGTTCGATCTCGAGGACTGCGCCGACGATGTCGTCGCACTGGCCGACGTCCTGGGCATCGACACCTTCACCGCGGCCGGCTTCTCGATGGGAGGAGGCATCTCCCAGATCGCCTGGCGGCGCCACCCCGACCGCGTCGACGCGATGATCCTGTGTTCCACTGGACCGTTTTTCGGCAGCAACGATCCGGCCCGGCAGACCAACATGTCGAACGTCGGCCGCATCATGAAGCTCATCCACCCGCCGCACGTCCAGCCGAATGCCGCCAAACTCGACGACACCTCCGTGCCCGACACCGTCTGGGCGATGCGGCAATTCCTGTCGACTCCGGTCTCACGCCTCGGGGTACTCGGAGATGGCATGAGCCACTTCGACTCTCAACCCTGGCTTGCCGAGATCGACATCCCCACAGCAGTGCTGGTCTCGCTCAAGGACCGGGTCATCCCACTCTGGCGCCAGCGCATCCTCACCGACAACATCCCGAACGTGGCCACCTACGAGGTCGATGGCGGCCATGCGTGCTGCGTGCTCGAGGCAGATCAGTTCATACCGAAATTCCTCGAGGCCGCGCGGCACACCGCTGATCAGGTCAGGGATCGCAGGCCTCTAGCAGCGACTTCACCTCTTCCTCGAACGCCCTCATGATCGGCCATGGGTCGGGCACCAACTCCTTGCACGCGATGACACCGATGTTGAGCAAACCGTTCTGGGAGAACACAGTGATGTTCATGCCCGCACCGTGGAACACCGGCCCGAGTGGATACATCGCCTCGATCTTGGCGCCGAGGTAATACAGCGGAAAGTCCGGTCCGGGCACGTTCGAGATCACCAGGTTGTAGATCACCGGATGCCGTTCCGCCAGTTCCTGCGACGAGTACAGCTTCATCGCCATCCCCAGCGTCGCGGGCGGTACGAATTGCGCCCAGCCACGGAGCAGGTTCGAGTCCATCGACCCGTGATGATCCTTGGCCGTGCGCACCTGCGACCCGATGGCCTTGATCCGCTCCACCGGGTCGGCGATCTCGACCGGCAGTTTGGTGAACATCCCCGTGACCTTGTTGGTGCCCTGCGTGACGAGGTCGTCGTCGTTGTCACCGTGCACCGACACCGGGACCATCGCGACCAGTGGCT
This sequence comes from Williamsia sp. 1135, assembly GCF_002095395.1. Taxonomy (GTDB): domain Bacteria; phylum Actinomycetota; class Actinomycetes; order Mycobacteriales; family Mycobacteriaceae; genus Williamsia. The sequence continues at coordinate 27,626 of NZ_MJEI01000057.1, read as the reverse complement.
GGTCCGGCAGTTCGTCGTTGTTGTCGAGGTAGTCGCGCAGCGCACCCGAGCACACGCTGAGCACCACGTCGTTGAGTTTCACGTCGAAGTGGTCTTTGATGCGCTTGAGGTCGGTCAGCGAGACCTGCGTGTAAGCGATACTGCGATGCGCCGTGATCGATTTGTTCCACGAGGTCCGTGGCGCGCGGAACGGGGCAGGCATCGCCTCGCCCCGCAGCGCACGCGAGATCCAGTCGAACGGGAGCTGCGCGGTCTTCGGCAACAGCCGGGCGAAACTCAGCGGGCGGCGGGCCACCTGCCATGCGCCGTCCAGCGCGAGCCCGGCGAAGGACGCATCGCCTGCCGTGTGGGACAGGACCTCTTTGTCCAGTTCCGGCGGCTCAGGCGTGAGCGTGCACAGCTGGGCCAGCAGATCCGAGGCCGTCACCCCGTCCACCCCGGCGTGATGCATCCGGAGCAGCACAGCGATCTTGCCGTCGGCGAGTCCCTCGATCACCCACATCTCCCACAGCGGCTTGCTGCGGTCGAGCGGGACCCCCGCGATATGGGCACAGAACTCGGCGAGTTCGAGTTGCCCACCCGGAGCAGGCACGGCCACCCGGTGCACATGCCGCTCGATGTCGAAATTCCGGTCCTCCACCCAGACCGGATGATCGAGATTGACGATCGAGTCGCGCACCTTGCGCCGGAAGGTCGGCAGCGCGCCGATCCGTCGGGAGAGCTCGTCGCGCATCCTCTCGAACGAATAGCCGCCTTCGACGGTGGTCGGGTCGAGCTCGATCAAACCTACGATGTGCATCAGCTGCGATCGGGTCTCCAGATAGAGAAACGATGCGTCGAGCCCACTCAAGCGTTCCATTCACGCCACCTTCTCCCCGGGACAGTTATCGAACTCCACTGTGCGCCCATGGGCCCAGAATTACCTGAGGAACCTCGATAAAAATACGGCCGTCAAGCAAATTGACAACACCGTGTGGCAAATGAAGGGGTGAGCACGTCCTAAGCTGGTGACATGCGCATTGGTGCCCACGTACGACAAGACAGTGATCCGATCGGCAGGGCCGAGGAACTCGGCGCCGAGTTGTTACAGATGTTCGTCACAGATCCACAGGAGTGGGGCAAGCCGAAACCACATCCCAAAGCCGCGGAAATCCGCGATTCGCCGATCGACGTGGTGGTCCACAGTTCGTACCGCATCAACGTCGCGAGCCTCAACAACCGGTTGCGGATGCCGTCCCGGCAGGCCGTCATCAACCAGGCACTGGCAGCCAAGGAACTGGGCGCGTTCGGACTCGTCGTCCACGGTGGCCACCTCCGCGACGACGAAGACGCCAAAGACGGATATGAGAACTGGCGCAAGCTCTTTGAGCGCGCCAACGAGAAGGGCGGCTTTCCCGTCCCCATCCTGATCGAGAACACCGCCGGTGGCGATCACGCCATGGCCCGCAGCCTCGACAACATCGCTCGCCTCTGGGATGCGGTCGGTGAATACGAGAACGCCGGGTTCTGCCTCGACACCTGCCACGCCTGGGCCGGCGGCGAAGATCTCGTCGACATCGCCGAGCGCGTCAAGGCCATCACCGGCCGCATCGACCTGGTCCACCTGAACAACTCGCGCGACGAGTTCGATTCGGGACGCGACCGGCACGACAACCTCGAGAAGGGCCTCATCGATCCCGAGGTCCTGGTCGCCGTGATCAAGGCCGCCGGGGCCCCGGTGATCCTCGAGACGCCTGAAGAGGGCCTCGCCGACGACATCGCCTATTTGAAGAAGGCCCTGGCCTGACTCAGGGCTGACTGCCGTGGATCTCGTTCCGGATGGCCTGCATCCGTTCATCGAGAGTGTTCGCGGTGTCAGCGGCGACGGTCAGTTCATCGAGTAGATGGGCCGGGACGGCCTTGTCGTACTTGTAATAGATCTTGTGCTCCAGGCTGGCCCAGAAGTCCATTGCTATGGTCCGGACCTGGAGCTCGACCTTCACCGGGATCTGGCCCGTGCTCAGGTTGACCGGCGTCTCGACGATCGTGTGCAGTCCGCGATAGCCGTTGGGTTTCGGGTTGGCGATGTAATCCTTGGTCTGCAGCGTCTTCACGTCGGGCTGGGCGCACAGCAATTCGGTCAGCCGGTAGGCGTCTGTGATGAAGCTGCAGGTCACCCGTACGCCGGCGATGTCGTCGAGCTGGTTCTGCAGCGATTCCGGGTCCGCCGGTATGCCACGCCGGTTCGCCTTCGCGAGCAGACTCTCCGGGCTCTTGACCCGAGAGCTGATGTGCTCGATCGGGTTGTAGTCGTTCAGGTAGGCGAACTCGTCGCGAAGGATCTCGATCTTGGTGACGATCTCGTTGATCGCGAACTGGAACGGCAGCATGAATTTGCGCAGTCCGTGGCCGATCTCGATCAGGTCGGCGGGAGCGAGGTCCCGATCGCCGCCTTCGGCAGCCATCCAGCGGACCAGAGGCCCATCCGGAGATCGTCCTTCGATTGCGTCGTCGACCACGTCACTCATGACCTCTATCGTGCCCGACCGCGTCCCGGACCCCAGAAGTTCATTTGGTGGTTGGTGGCGGTGTGGGAACGATGAACGCATGCGATCGAGAGAGTGGCCGTGACGAGCACCGCTGGACAACCGGCCCTGCACCGCCGCCTCGGTGTCACCGACGCGGTGCTCACCGGCCTTGGCGCGATGCTCGGCGCAGGCATCTTCGTGACCCTGGCACCGGTCGCCGCGACCGCCGGCCCCGGAATGCTCCTTGCGCTCGGCCTCGCCGCCGCTGTCGCCTACTGCAACGCCCGCTCCTCCGCACGGCTCGCGACGGCATACCCGGCCGCAGGAGGTACCTACGTCTATGGCAGAGAGGAACTTGGCCGGTTCTGGGGGCATCTGGCCGGCTGGAGCTTTGTGGTCGGCAAGACCGCCTCCTGTGCTGCCATGGCGCTCACGGCCGGGTACTACCTCTGGCCCGATCAGGCCCACGCCGTCGCGGTGGTCGCAGTACTCGCCTTCACCGCCCTGAACTGCTTCGGGATCAGCAAGTCTGCCTGGGCTCTTCGGCTCATCGTCGCCGTGGTGATCGTTGTCCTGCTGCTGGTGGTCGTCGTCGGCCTCACGTCCCCCGCCGTCGCGACCGACCGCCTGGACCTCGGTGGCTCGACCGTCAGCGGTGTCCTCGGCGGCGCCGCCCTCTGGTTCTTCGCGTTCGCCGGGTACGCCCGCATCGCCACCCTCGGAGAAGAGGTCCGCGACCCCCAGCGCACCATCTCGCGCGCCATCACCATCTCGTTCATCATCGTCCTGACGCTCTACGCACTGGTCGGCATCACCGCGTTGCTGGTTGTCGGGCACACCGCGCTGAGTGGGTCGTCGGCGCCGCTCGTCGACGTGGTCCGGCTGTCCGGTCACGACGGGCTTGCGCCGGTGGTGCGGATCGGTGCCGCGGTGGCCGCGCTCGGAGCGCTGCTGACCCTCATCCTCGGGGTGTCCCGGACGACGCTGGCGATGGCCCGGGACCGCTACCTGCCCGGCATCCTAGGGACAGTCCATCCGCGGTACGCCGTTCCGCGGCACGCCGAGATCGCTGTCGGGATCGTCGTCGGCGTCCTAGTGGCCGCCCTGGACGTCCGGGACGCGATCGGGTTCTCCGCGTTCTCCGTGCTCATCTATTACGCCGTCGCCAACGCGAGCGCCTGGTCGCTGGCAGGTCGCGAGCCATCCCGTCGCGGCGTCGCGGCGGCCCGGGTGCTACCCGCGCTCGGTGTCATCGGATGCCTGGCACTGAGTTTCAGCCTGAGCCTCGGCACCGTCTTGGCGGGAGTGGTGGTGCTCGCGGTCGGGGCCTGCGCTTTCGCGGTGCAGAGCCGACGGTGACCCACCGCCGTGAGCGGTCTTTCATGTGGTGCACGTCATCTTCAGTTATCGACATTGCGTTTGTGCGGCGGAATATCCGGATGTATATTTGGGTTGTTACTGGCGAGTAACATAGCGCCCGGACGCCTGACCGCGTCCGACTCGCCACCCGACTTCGACAGCAGTTCAACGATTGCAAAGGATTCTGCAATGGGGCATTACAAGAGCAATCTCCGCGACCTCCACTTCAACCTCTTCGAGTTGTTCCAGCTCGAAGAGGTCCTGGCCAGCGGCGACTTCGGCGATCTCGACAAGGAGACCGCCATCGACATGCTGCGCGAGGTGAAGAACCTCGCCGAGGGCCCCTTGGCGGAATCCTTCGCAGACGCCGACCGCAATCCTCCGGTGTTCAACCCCGAAGACCACAGCGTGACGGTTCCTGAATCGTTCAAGAAGTCGTACAAGACCATGGTCGACGGCGGCTGGGACAAGCTGGGTATCGACGAGGAACTCGGCGGCCTGCCCGCCCCGAGGTCGCTCTACTGGGCGATCGGTGAGCTGCTGCTCGGCGCCAACCCGGCCGCGTTCATGTACGCCGCAGGCGCGGGCTTCTCCAACATCTTCTACAACAACGGCACCGACGAGCAGAAGAAGTGGGCCACCATCAGCGCCGAGCGCGGCTGGGGCGCCACGATGGTGCTCACCGAGCCCGACGCGGGATCCGATGTCGGCGCCGCCCGCACCAAAGCCGTCAAGCAGGACGACGGCACGTGGCACATCGACGGCGTGAAGCGGTTCATCACCTCCGCCGACCAGGACATGACCGAGAACATCATCCACCTGGTGCTGGCCCGCCCCGAGGGCGCGCGCCCCGGCACCAAGGGTTTGTCGCTGTTCTTCGTCCCCAAGTTCCACTTCGATCACGAGACCGGTGAACTCGGCGAGCGCAACGGCGTCTTCGTCACCAATGTCGAGCACAAGATGGGCCTCAAGGTCTCGGCCACCTGTGAGCTGACCTTCGGCCAGCACGGCGTCCCGGCCCAGGGCTGGCTCGTCGGCGAGGTCCACGACGGAATCGCGCAGATGTTCGACGTCATCGAGCACGCTCGGATGATGGTGGGCACCAAGGCCATCGCCACCCTGTCCACCGGCTACCTGAACGCTCTCGAGTACGCGAAAGAGCGCATCCAGGGTGCCGACATGACCCAGATGACCGACAAGGCCGCACCGCGCGTCTCCATCACCCACCACCCCGATGTGCGTCGTTCGCTGATGATGCAGAAGGCGTACTCCGAGGGCCTGCGCGCGGTCTACCTCTACACCGCATCGCACCAGGATCTCGCTGCCGCCAAGCTCGTATCAGGAGCCGACAAGGAGATGGCCTTCCGGGTCAACGACCTGCTGCTCCCGATCGTCAAGGGCGTCGGTTCCGAGCGGGCGTCCGAGCAGCTGATCGGATCGCTGCAGACCCTGGGCGGCTCCGGCTTCCTGCAGGACTACCCGATCGAGCAGTACATCCGCGACGCCAAGATCGACTCGCTGTACGAGGGCACCACCGCGATCCAGGCGCAGGACTTCTTCTTCCGCAAGATCATCCGCGACAAGGGCCAGGCGCTCGCACACGTCGCCGGTCAGATCAGCACGTTCATCGAGTCCGAGGCGGGCAACGGCCGGCTCAAGACCGAGCGGGCGCTGCTCAAGACCGCTCTCGATGACGTCCAGGGCATGGCGGCGACGCTGACCGGCTTCCTCATGGGAGCCCAGGAACAGCCGAGCGAGCTGTACAAGGTCGGTCTCGGCAGCGTGCGGTTCTTGATGGCCGTTGGCGACCTGATGATCGGTTGGCTCCTGCTGCGGCAGGCCGAGGTCGCGCTGAACGCACTCGATGCGGGCACCTCTGACGCCGACACCGCGTTCTACAACGGCAAGATCGGCGTCGCGACCTTCTTTGCGAAGAACGTGCTTCCCGAACTCACCGCAACCCGGGGCATCGTCGAGAAGATCGACAACGACGTCATGGAGCTGGACGAAGCATCGTTCTAGCAATCTGACGAAAGAAGTGGGTCGGCCCGGTCGGGGGACGGCCCACTTTTTCGTTGTATATGAACGAAATGCACGCAAGGATGACCGACCCTCACCCGCATCGTCAGACTGTCCTCATGTCACCGGAAGATGTGCAGCCCCGCCCCCGCATCGACGCAACCATCGCTCGTTCCTGGTTGTTGGTGAACGCCTCGGTACGTGCCGCGTACATGGCGGCCGCCCGATCGGACGCCGACCAGGTCATCCTCGACATCGAGGACGCCGTCGACCCGAGCGCAAAATGCAGTGCCCGCGACAGCGTCACCGACTGGCTTCGCGGCGCCGGGGCCTGGGTTCGGATCAACGACCGGACGACACCGTTCTGGTCCGAGGACGTCGACCACCTTCGCGGCGCATCGGGACTCGGCGGCGTCATGCTGGCCAAGACCGAGTACCCCGATCAGGTCGACGAGACCTATGACCGACTCGGCGGGCGGGTGCCGGTTATCCCACTCATCGAGTCGGCGATGGGGATCGAGAACGCCGTCGACATCGCACGCCGGCGCGGGGTTCTGCGACTGGCCTTCGGCAGCGGCGACTACCGGCGCGACACCGCCACCGACGCAGACGATCTGGTGATGGCCTATCCCCGCTCACGTCTGGTGGTCGCCAGCCGGGTGGCCGGCCTGACCGGACCCATCGACGGGCCCGCGGTCACCGACGACGAGGCAGTCCTGCGCCAAAAGACCGCTACCAGTGTGTCATTCGGCCTCACCGGCAAACTCTGTCTCAATCCGGCCCACACAGGCGTGATCAACACCGTCATCAGCCCGAGCCCGGAAGACACCGCCTGGGCAACCGGCTTCCTCGCGGAGTTCGAAGCCCGCGGGCGCGTCGTCCGTGACGGCAGCGACCTCCCCCGCCTCAAGCGCGCGGAGCGAATCACCGAGCTCGCCGGCGAGTTCGGGGTTACTGCCGGTTAGCCCGCAACAAACCCACCCGTTCCGGTCAAACCCAGGGGCTTGTGCCTCGTGGATTTGACCGGAACGGGTGGGTTTGTTTAAGAGGGACTACTTCGGTGGGAGGCGCACACCGCCGTCGACGCGTACGACTTCACCGTTCATGTACGAGTTCGTGATCAACTCGACGACCATCGAGGCCAGCTCATCGGGGGTACCGAGACGGCGCGGGTAGAGCACGCTCTCGCCCAGCTTGGCCTTGAAAGCCTCGGATTCGGGGCCGGTGCCGTAGATCGGGGTCTCGATCAGGCCGGGGGCCACGGTGTTGTTCCGGATCCCTGCGGCTGCGAGATCGCGAGCGACGGTCAGGGTCAGGCTGACGATGCCGCCCTTGGACGCCGAGTAGGCGGCCTGTCCGATCTGTCCGTCGAAGGCGGCGACACTGGCCATCGAGACGATGGCACCCTTCTCACCGGTCTCGGTGGCTTCGCCACGGCTCATCGCGGTCGCGGCCAGCCGGGTCGCGTCGAAGCTGCCGATCAGGTTGATGTTGATGACCTTCTTGAAGGCCTCGATGTCGTGCGCCGACGAGAACTCGCCGTCGCGTCCGATGGTTCGCTGCGCTGACCCGATACCTGCCGAGTTCACCAGTGCCCGAACCGGTCCGAGTTCGAGCGCCTTGTTGACGGCCGCCTCGATCTGCTCGGTCTTGGTCACATCGACGCTGACGAATGCCCCGCCGATCTCCTTGGCGAGCGCCTCGCCCTTGTCAGCCTGCAGGTCGGCGATGACGACCTTGGCACCCAGAGCGGCGAGTTGACGCGCCACCGCGGCACCGATTCCCGATGCCCCACCCGTAACGATTGCACTTGCTCCATTGATTTCCACCATCGCACCATATGGCCGAGCGCTTGTTCGGTTCAAGTGCCCGGTGTCGCACGTACCGATGGTGGTTCCAATCTGGGCCAGGCCATCCTCATTCCGGGGTATCACCCACCGATGGCAGAGATTGTTGGGAAGGCTAACCTTCATACATGTTCCGTCGCGTAACCCTCTGTCTCATCGCCCTCGGACTCCTCGTCGTCGCCGGGTGCTCCAGCGACTCGAACAGCGACGAGACGTCGCCGTCCGGCGCCGCATCCGGCTCGTATCCGGTCACCGTCGACACCAAGTTCGGACCGGTGACCATCGAGGAGCCACCGACTCGAGTCGTCGCGCTCGGATGGGGCGACGCGGAAACGGCACTGGCACTCGGGGTACAGCCCGTCGGAGCCAGCGACTGGCTCGACTTCGGCGGCGACGGGGTCGGCCCCTGGGCAGCCGGCCTGTACGACACCGCCCCGGAGATCATCGCCACCCGGGAGCCCTCGTTCGAGCAGATCCTGGCCCTCGAACCCGACCTCATCCTCGACACCAAGAGTTCCGGCGATCAGAAGCGATACGACACCCTGAAGGAGATCGCGCCGACCGTCGCGCTGCCCGCGGGAGCCGACAATTACAAGACAACGCTGGAGCAGCAGGTGACGCTGGTCTCGCAGGCACTCGGCGTTCCGGAGAAGGGCAACGAACTCGTTGCTCAGCTGGACACCCGCTTCGCAGAGGTCGCGGCCCAGCACCCCGATTTCAAAGGCAAGACGGTGACCGTGGCGGCGCGATCCGGGAACGGATGGGGCGCCTACGCACCCGACACCAAGCGGGTGGCCTTCATGCGCAAACTCGGGTTCGTCGCCAACCCCGCAATCGATCCCGCCGACGCCGAGGGCTTCTCGATCCCCGTCGCCGAGGAGAACCTGCAGCTGCTCGACGCCGACATGCTGGTCGTGTTTCCCATCGGGCGCACCGCTGCCGAGGTCGAAGCAGAACCCCTCTTCAAGGCGATCCCGGCGGTGGCGGCCGGACGCTACCTCGTGTTCGACGACACGACGATCTCGCGTGCCTATTCCACCAACTCGGTGCTGTCGGTCCAGTACGCACTCGACACCGTGCCCCCACTGGTCGCCGAGCGCGTCCAGTAGGCCGCACTAGTACAGGTTCGCGCGGTACTCCTCTTGCCTGCGCGGCTGATCCGGATCGACCGGGAGCGCATGTTGCTCAGAGATCATGTCGCGGACCGTGGGGACTTCATCGGGATCGGCGAACCGTTCGGGGTTCCACAGATCTGATCGCAGCACCGCCCTGGCGCAATGGACGTAGACCTCATCGATGTCGACGACCACCGCCAGCGTCGCCGGCTTGCCCTTGATCGCCATGGCGCTGCACAGATCCGGATCTGTGCGCAGGCTCGCGCGACCGTTCACCCGCACGACCTCGTCGATTCCCGGGACCAGGAACAGCACGCCCACATGCGGATTGGCGAGGATGTTCCGATACGAATCGACCCGCTTGTTTCCCAGGCGATCGGGCAGCACGAGGGTGCGGGCATCTCGGACGAGCACCGCGGAGTCGAGGTCGCCGCGCGGTGACGAATCGCAATTGCCGTCGGCGTCCGCGGTCGCAAGTACGAAGAACCTGGCGTGCGAGATGAATTCGACGATCAACGGCGTCAGGAACGTGGTGTGTTTGCTCAGCACCTTCGGATGAGCGGCGCCGAGGACGCCTTCGAGATCGGCGAGTGTGGTGATCGCGTGCGGGTCTGGGCCGTCCTGCTCGGCCATCTACTTGCCCGCAGCTGCGGCCAGTTGAGGCACCAACTGGCCAACGCCCCATTCGAGGCTGATCGGCGACGGGAAGGCCAGCGCGAACGGGACGCCATCGGTCTTGGGGACCGTCGCGACTGCGCCGCGCTCGACCGCAGGCAGCTGGTTCCACAGCGCCTGGGAATCGAGGACCTGGACCTGCTCGGCGTTGTCAGGGACCACCCAGAGCAGATCCGCATCGAGCGCGGACACGTTCTCCCAGGCAACTTTTCCCTTGCCGTTGTCGCAGTCCACGGTCTGCGCGTACGCACTCAACTCGAGTCCCAGATCCTTCATCACCCGGGCCATGTTGTCATCTTGCGAGCACAGCACGAACATCCCCTCGGCCGAGGGCGAGATGATCGCGTTGTACGTCTTGCCTGCGAGTGCCGGATTGTCGGTACGCGCGGACGCGATGACGGCATCCGCGGTCTCGATACTCTTCTCCGCCTCGGCCGTACGATCGAGCACCTGCCCGACCTTGCGCACGCTGTCCTGCCAGGCGTCGGCATTCGGTTTGCTGTCGAAGTGCACGACGGGCGCAATCGAACTCAGCGAATCGTAGGTCTGCTGATCGAGCCCGTAGAAACCGGTCGCGACGATCAGATCGGGATCGAGAGCAGCCACCGACTCGAGACTGATGTCCTTCGTCGGGGTGGCGAGCGTCGGGGTGTCGGCCGGGTACCGGCCCTCTTCCCACGGGTAGATGCCCGTCCCACCGGTTGTCGGATCGGTGGCTGTGGCCTTGGGGATCGCTACGGGAGTGACGCCGACGGACAACAGGAAGTCGGCATCCGTCGTCGACAGGGCCACCACCCGCTCGGGCGTCTGCTCGACGATCGCGTCACCGAACGCCCCGGTCACGGTGCCGCTGCGTCGCCGCCCGACGATGACTCGCCGTCGTCGCTCGAACACGCGACGGGTAGCAGTAGCGCGGTGGCCAGTACCGCCAGACGCGCGACGGTCGAGAAGGTTCGGCTCTGCGACTTCATGTTTGCTCCTATCTAGTGCCGCACCAGCGGGATGACCAGTGGTGTGTGCGATTCCGGATCGTCGATGATCCGGCAGGGCAGACCGAACACGTCGTGGACGAGGTCGGCGGTGATGATGTCGGCGGGCCTACCCTCGGCGACGATCGCGCCGTCTTTCATGGCGATGATGTGGTCGGCGTACCGGCAGGCGTGGTTGAGGTCGTGGAGTACGGCGACGAGCGTGCGGCCCTTGGTCTTGTTAAGTTCGGAGCACAGCTCGAGCAGGTCGATCTGGTAGGCGATGTCGAGGAACGTGGTCGGCTCGTCGAGCAGCATCAGCGGGGTCTGCTGCGCCAACACCATGGCCACCCAGACCCGTTGGCGCTGGCCGCCGGACAATTCGTCGACCAATCGGCCGGACAGCTCGGTCACGCCCGTCGAGACCATCGCCTCGACCACCGCTGCCTCGTCGTCCTTTGACCACTGCCTGATCAGTTTCTGGTGTGGATAGCGGCCGCGCGCAACAAGATCGGCGACCCTGATGCCATCGGGGGCGATCGACGACTGCGGCAGCAAACCGAGCCGACGAGCAACCTCTTTCGCCGGGTACGAGCTGATCGCCTTGCCGTCGAGCAACACGGACCCGGAACTCGGCGCCAGCAGGCGCGACAGCGCACGGAGCAGGGTCGATTTGCCACACGCGTTCGGTCCGACGATGACGGTGAACGCGCCGTCGGGGATGTCGACACTGAGCGATTCACTGATGACCCGTTTGTCGTATCCGATGGTCACGTCTTTGGCCTGCAACCGTGAGCCGCGCGCAGCGACCTGTGACGCCGCGTCCACCGGATTGTCGGCGACCTTGTTCATGTCCATGTATCAAGCCTTGTCTGGGAGGGAGTGCGGATGGTCCGTGGTGCTCGCCGGGCTCACTGTCTGCGCGCCTCTCTGGCGAGCAGCCAGACGAGATACAGACCGCCGATCGACACCGTGACGACGCCGACGGGCAGCTGCGTCGGCTGAAAGGCCCGCTGGGCTATGAAATCGCTGGCGACGAGGAGTAGCGCGCCCATCGCGGCCGACGGCGCGAACGCCACACCCGGGGTCCGGGTCAGCCTGCGGGCCAGTTGCGGCGCGGCCAGAGACACGAAGGCAATGGGTCCCGCCGCCGCGGTGGCGACGGCCGTGAGCGAGACGCCGACGATGATCAGGGCCAGCCGGGTCGGCTCTGCCCGGATTCCGAGTGCCTTCGCGGCATCGTCCCCCAGGTACAGCATCGGCATCCGGTAGGACGCCAGGATCAGCAGCGGCACCAGAGCGACCAGGATGATCAGCACCGGGCGGGCTTGGGCCCAGCCGAGGCCGTTGAGAGAACCCGCTCCCCACACCGCGGCCGACATCGCGTCCTCGAGGTCGGCCTTGAGAATCAGCCAGGTGTTCACCGACGCCAGCACAGCACTGACCGCGATACCGACGATGATCAACCGAAAGCCCTGAACGCCCCGCTTGAAGGCCAGCAGGTACACCAGTAGCGCGGTGACAATGCCCCCGACGAGTGCGCCGACCGCGGTCCCGTAGTACCCGCCGCCACCGATGACCAGAATCACCACCAGTGCACCCGTGTAGGCCCCGGTGTTGAACCCGATGATGTCCGGGCTACCCAGCGGGTTACGCGTGATCGACTGGAAGATCGCGCCACTGATGCCCAGCGCGGCCCCCAGCACCAGGGCCAACAGGACCCGCGGCATCCGCCACTCCATGACGACGAGTTCTTCGATCCGGGAGCCCTGGCCGAAGATCGCCTGCAGGACCCGGTCAGGGGAGACGGGATAGTCGCCGGTGCCCAGCGCGAGGACCGCGACCACGAACGCAAGAGCGACAAGAATGGCGACGACCGCGACCGCACGTACGTCGATTCGTCCCGACGGGGTGCCTCCGGGACTTCGCAGAACGGCGATCCGACGACCGAAGTCGACGCCCGAGCGCGACGTGAGCTTCTCCTTCTCGGGGATGTCGATACTCACAGACCACTCGCCTTGCCCCGGCGGACCAGGAAGATCAGGACCGGCGCGCCAACGAAGGCCGTGACGATGCCGACCTGCATCTCACCCGGTCGGATGATGACCCGTCCGATCACGTCGGAGAGCAACAACAGGATGGGCGCGAACACGAGCGTGTAGGCGAGGATCCAGCGCTGATCGGGCCCGACGATCCATCGCGCGACGTGCGGGACCATCAGACCCACGAATGCGATCGGTCCGGCCGCTGCGGTCGCCGCACCACACAGCAGGGTCACGGCGATCACGCCGATCACCCTGGTGCGGGTCACGTTGGCGCCGAGTGACCGCGCGAGGTCATCCCCCATGGCCACCGCGTTGAGTGGGCGGGCGATGGCAAACGCGAGCACCAGACCGACGACGATGAAGGGCGCTACCGCACCCGACACATCCAGTCCGCGGCCGGCTATCGACCCCGCGTTCCAGAAGCGCATCTGATCGAAGGCCTGCGGATCGAGCAGGATCAGTCCGGTGGTCACACCGGTGAGCACGGCACCGATGGCCACCCCGGCCAGCGTCAGCCGAATGGGAGTGGCGCCGCCTCGACCCACCGAACCGAGCGCGTAGACGACCACCGTGACGACCACCGCGCCGGCGAATGCGAACCAGATGTATGCCCAGATACCCGTGTAACCGAGAACTCCCACGGCCAGTGCGACGGCGAATGCGGCACCTGCATTGACACCGAGGATGCCGGGGTCGGCCAACGGGTTGCGGGTCATCGCTTGGATCAGCGCGCCACCGATGCCCAACGCCACGCCGACGAGAAGGCCCAGCACAGTCCGCGGGATACGCAGGTCGCGGATGATGATGTGGTCGCCCGAGTTGTCGTAGGACCACAGTGCATCCCAGACCGTCCCGAACGGGATGTCCTTGGCTCCGATGGCGATGCTGAGCAGGCAGACCAGGGCCAGTATCGCGACGCCGACAAGCCAGCCGAGTGCGCGTCGGGCGTTGGTGGCGGCCAGACCCTGTGAGCTCGGCTGGGCAGCGGCGGCGCCGCTACCTTTGACCAGGCTCACCCGTGTCCGGCGGGCGGCGCTGACACTCACGGCCGAACCCGGCGAATGTAGTCCCGCATCCTCGCCCCATCCTTCGTAGGTATAGCTCACCTTAGTCAAACCGACCATCGCGGCTTGCGCGTGCCCGCGTTGCTAACCTCGACAGGCAAGCGGGCGTCCGCGCTGAAGGGAGACGGCTATCCCCGGGTCCTCTTCCGACATCGGAGTCGAAGTACCGAACTTCGTACTGTCACGTCCCACCGACCACGTGTCGGCGTTCGGTGCCGACGTCCGGTTCGACACCGTCGACGCCGCCAGAGCGGCGCTGTACAACCGGTCGCACGAACACATCGTCGGCGCTCTCCCGTTCGATCCCAACGGTCCCGCCGCTCTCACCGCCCCCGCCCGTTTCGCGCGGCGAGATGTTCGGTGGCAACCGGATGCCCCGACGCTGCCCGCAGTGACGATCGCCGGCTTCGACCCGGAACCAGCGGAGCACGTACGCCGGGTCGCCGCGGCGATCCGGGTGCTCTCCGACCCGCATGCCTCGCTCGCCAAAGTGGTCCTGGCCCGCACCGTGATCCTGCGCGCGAGGGAGTTCATCGACCCCGTCGATCTGCTCACGCGTCTGGTTGCGGCCGACCCGGGCAGCAACGGACTACTCGTCGATCTCTCGCCCGCGGGCCCGCCGTACACCGGCGCACACCTGATCGGGTCCAGCCCGGAACTGCTTGTGCGCAAGTCTGGTTCGACAGTCATCGGCCACCCGCTCGCCGGGTCCGCGCCGCGAGCGGCAGACGCCGCGGAGGACCGGGCGAACGGTGAGATGCTGGCGGCGTCGGCCAAAGACCAGCGTGAACACGCGTTTGTCGTCGACGCGATGGCGACGGCGCTCGCGCCGCTGTGCATCGACCTCGATGTGCCGGCGACACCCACCCTGACCCAGACCCCGGACATGTGGCATCTGGGCACCCGCATCGTCGGGACCGTTCGCGATCCGGCGACCACGGCGCTCGACCTCGCCGTCGCCCTGCACCCCACCCCGGCCGTCTGCGGCACACCCACCGCCGACGCGCGAGAGTTCATCCTGGCCAACGAAGGTGACCGCGGGTTCTACGCGGGCGCTGTCGGTTGGTGCGCCGGCGCAGGTGACGGCGAGTGGATGGTCGGCATCCGCTGCGCAGAACTGTCCGCGGACGGCCTGACGATCCGGGCGTCGGCGGGCGGTGGCATCGTCTCCGACTCGGACCCACAGCTCGAACTCGCCGAGACATCGGCCAAACTCCGGACGATCCTCTCCGCCCTGGGACGATGAACCTCGGGCAATCACCCTGCTTTGCAGATAGGCTAATCTTTTCGCCGTTGACGTTCACGAAAGGCTCGGTGCATGTCTGATTCGAAGACGGCAGCGCCGATGTCGAAGACCGCGTGGACCATGCTGCTGCCATGGCTCGACGAATACCGAGCGGGCCCTTCGATCTTGGCCAGCAACGAGTTGATCCCCAATGCCTGGCTCGACGGCAGCCCTGCGGATGCGTTGAACACCGAGAACTTCAGCCGATTCTGCGAATTGGTCGCACTTCGCCACCTCCAGGATCGTGCTGACGCCACCCTGGCCGACGACTTCCCGACCGTCGGGGCAGCGATTCCGCTGGCCGCTCTCGCGCTGGGTAGACACAGCGAAAAGGCGTTGCAGGACAACAAGATCTTCACCGTCGGCGACATCCTCACCGCATCCGCGAACCACCTGCTGGGGTTGCCGCAGGTCGGCAGGGCCACAGTTGTCGACGTTGTCGCAGCGTTGGTCGCCCAGGCGACCCGGACCCCGCAGGGTGCTGACGACCGCAGCGGCGGAAGGGTTCTCACCGACCCCTCCCTCACGGCGTTCATCGAGTCGGTCGATGACCGGGACCGAATCATTTTGCACGAGCGGATCTTCGCCGCCAAGCCACGCACCCAGTCCGATCTGGCCAAACAGATGGGACTCTCGCGCGAACGGGTCAACCAGATCGACCGCACCCTGCGCCTGCAGTTGTCCGAGACCGTCGGCGCTTCCGTCGACCTGCGTCGGTTGCTCGCCGAAACGGTGGCGCTCGCCGACCCGCTGGCCGACGCCGCGCAGGTCGCCGAAGCACTCCCGCTGTTCGCCACCGAGATTCCGGCACTGGGGGTTTCGGTCGGCCAGTTGCTCATCGCCGGGTCCAATGACCTCGCCGGCGTCAAAGGGTGGATCATGAGCCGGCCGCCCTCACAGATCGCGGACCTGGTCGGTGAAATCCTCGATTCGCACACCGGCGACGAGAGATTGGTACCCATCCGGGCGGTCGCCACAGGCTTGAACCTCTCCGATTCCGAGGCCGTGCGGTGGCTGACGAATAGCGGCTACACGGTGCTGGACGACCATGTGGTCAACGGCCCCACCTCGACGGGTGACCTGGTCTGCGGCGTTCTCTCGATCGCAGGCAAGCCCCGGACCTTCGACCAGATCCTGACCGGGTTGGCCGGCGAACCGCGGTCACGATCGAGTGTGCGCAACGCGCTGGTCACCGACGACCGAATCGTCAAGACCGACCGCACCACCTACGGGCTGCGGCGGTGGGGCGGCGAGAAGTACCTCCCGGTCCATCGCCAGATCGGGCGGATCCTCGATGACGCGGGTGGCAAGATCGAGATCGCCGACCTGGTCGCGCAGATCAGCGCGAGATACGACGTGACCGAATCGAGCATCCGCGCCTACGCAGGCGCGGGCGAGTTCGTCATGCGCGACGACGTGGTCAGCCGCCGCAGCGAGCGCTACGTCCACCGCAAATCTCCCGCGAAGACACGGTCGCTGTACCGCGACGGCGACACCATCCGCTGGGCGACCACCGTCGGTGCCGCACACCTGAAAGGGTCGGCGTTCAACATCCCCTCGGCACTCGCAGGACTCGTGGGTGTCGGCCCGGGCAATCCCGTGAAGCTGCAGTCGCGTCTCGGGCCGCAGTCCCTGATGTGGGTGTCGGTGCAGGCTCGAGTGGGAACGATCAAACGCTTCACGACCGATCTGGATCTGACACAGGGAGATCCGATCTTCCTGGAGTTCACACCCGACAGTTTCGACGTCAAGCGTCAGCAGCCGGATTCGTCATCCGATCCCACCGAAGCGATCTTTGCGCGGCTCGGCATGACGCCGGTCGGGCCACTCGGTCGCGGCGAACTCCTCGAGGTGCTGGTCAGCTCACTGTTCTTGCCACGGGACTCGGATGCGGCAACCGTCATCGGGACGTTGCGTCATCGGAAAGAATCGGAGCTGGAGGCTCTGGTGACTGCCGCATTCAGCTGACAGGTCGTAGCTGAGCAGATCGGCGCACATATCCGTTCGTCCAGCCGAACTCGTACACCGGCCGGTCGGTGTGTGGCTGGCGCCTCAGGCCTCGTCGTCGCAGGATCACCTCGGGCAGCACCTCCCCGTCGGGAAGCACCATGCGAGGGCGACTCGAACCCCAAGCAGCCGAATCCGCGACCCGCACGAAGTCGTGCATGAGCAGGGGTGGAGCGAACACCACCGACGCCTCGCCTGCTGCCATCTCGTCCCAGGCAGTTCCGGAGTCTCCGAACGACGGCACCACCTGCACGCACGAACCCGATGCGGCACAAGCCAACACGAGAAACACCACAGACGGGCAGCTGAACGGCCCACAGATGGCCGCGCAGGCACCGGTGTCCAGGTCCAGATCTTCACGAAGTCCGTCGATGCGATCGGCGACCTCAGCCGCCGGCCAGAACCGATAGCCGACGACGTCATCGAGAAGCAGGCCGGCTTCGATGCGCAGCGGAGACTGCTCCGAGACCGCTACCAGGGTGAACTCGTCCGAGACATCGAACATCGGGCATGCCTCGTTGCCGCACATGGCCTCCACCGTCTCCTCCAGCAGGCAGTCCTCGCCGCGGTGCGAGACGATGAAGTGCAGATCGAGGTCGCCGGCGGCGACGGCCGACGCTTCATCGAACGGATCGATGGGTACGACGACGGTGTCCAGGCGTACAAGAGCGTGAAAAGCCAGCAAGAACTCCCAGCCGCCGTCGAGACAGATACCCACGCGTTGGCGAGACTGCACACCCCGGGCAGCCAGATCGTCGCTCAACCATTGCACGGACTCGTCGAAGCGTTCGAAATCTGTCTCGTGATGACCGCACATGACCGCCGGCCGACAGTAGTGACGATCGACGGTGTCATTCAAAATAGCGTTCAGCTGCGCTGCGCCCATTGGCCAGGCCCCTTCTCGTTCTAGCTTCCCCATGCGCTCGTCTGAGTCGAGATTGTTGCGCCCGCAGTCTCACCTCGCGGGTAAGGCAAGACAAACCTAACACTCAGATGGGCCAATGGCCACGGGCCCGATGACCGTCACGTGCAGGTACTACCGGTACCGGGCCCAGGCCTCCCACAGTTCCGCGTAGCGCCCGCCACGTCGGACCAATTCCTCGTGTGTGCCTTCTTCCACGATGCGGCCGTGATCGAGGACCACCACCCGGTCCGCGCGTGCTGCTTGCGAAAGTCGATGTGCCACCACAATTGCCGAACGTCCACGCAACGCGCTTTCGGCGCCGCGTTCGAGCGCGTCGGCCCCGGTACTGCCGGCTTCTGCAGTCGCCTCGTCGAGTATCACCAGGTCGGGGTCCATGAGGACCAGCCTCGCCAAGGCCAACTGCTGCGCCTGCATCGGAGTCAGTTCGCGGCCCTCGGCACCAACCGCGGTCTGCAGACCGTCAGGCAACATCCGCACCCACTCGTCGGCGTGAACGGCGTCGAGCGCCGCGTACAGTGCGTCGTCACCGGCTTCCGGGGCGGCCATCCGTAGATCATCGGCCAGCGTGCCCGAAAAAACATGTACCTCCTGAGTCACCAGCGCGACTCTCTCCGAGCCCACCTCCAGCACTCCGGAATCCGGTTGATGCACACCGGCTATCAGCGATGCCAGCGTCGTTTTTCCCGCCCCTGAACTACCCACGACTGCGACGTGCTCCGCGCCCGACACGCAGCGACACCTCCTGCAGGACCGGCCGATCGGCGCGGTAGCCGAACGCGACCCTCTCCGCACGTACTGCGATCGGCCCGCCCTTCTCCGGCGTCAACACCTGCGCACCGACAGGTCTTTCGGCATCGATGCCACACGTCTCGGCCTCGTCGATGACGCCGACGATGCGGCCCATCGACGCGGTGGCCGACTGCAGGTCGTCGACGACGAACATCAACGCCCTGATCGGCCCGAACAGCTGCAGGTAGAGCAGCATTGCCGTGGTGGTGGCACCGACACTGAGCGACCCGGCGTCGACGAGCCACACCCCGACGATCAGAATCGTTGCCATCCCCAGGAAATTCGGCAAAGTTGAGCCGGCCGAAGAGCCTGTTCTGCACGATCACGGCCCGCATCGACCACCGGACCACGGCCCATGAGTGACTGGCGATCTTGAGGCTCATCTGCCTGGTCAATCCGAATGCATAGACCGTCTCGAGACCCCGGATGGCACCGAGCAATTGGTGGGCTCGGTCGGCGGTCGCCGCACGTTCGGCCGCGTATATCTCCGGGGCCGACGCCAGGTACATGCGCACACCCACGATGTACACGGGAACCGTCACCGCGACCACACCGAGAAAGCGCCAGTCCAGTACGCCGAGGCCGGCCACCGTCAGGATCGCGGCGAACACCGAGGTCGACAGAGCCGGAACAGCACGGCCGATCGCGATGCTCACCTGGCTGACGTCGTCGGTCGCCCGCGACACCAGGTCACCGGTCCCGGCCGCCTCCACCCGGCCGAGCGGCATCGTCAGACCGGCGGTGATCATCCGCTCACGAATACGTGCAAGGACCTTTTCCATGAGCTGCCCGACGAGGGCGAGTCCGAGGCCGGTGAAGATCGCCAGGCCCACGGCCGCGCCGAACATGACGCCACCAATCGCCCACACCGTGCCGCTTCCACCAGAGACATCTCCTGTTGCCACATCGACCATGCGTCCCAGGCCCCACGGCGTGACCAGGCTCAGGGCGGCGGCGGCGACAAGCGCCCCGATCACCGATATCAGCATGAGCGTGCGGCCGGACAGGTGCTGGCCGATGACCGCCAGCACCCGACGGGCGCCGGCGATGGGCATGGTGGTGACCGGGATCGCATCTGTCATGAGGGGACCGGAACTTCGATGTCGATGATGTGGTCGGCGGCCGCGAGAAAGGCAGGGGACGAAGAGATCACGAGCGTTGCCCGTCCTGCGCGCGCGACGGACATCCGTCCTGCGATGACTGATTCGGTGACGGAATCGACGGCGTTGTTGGGATCGACCAACACCAAGATTTCTGAATCCGAGGCGAGCGCACGAGCCAGCGCGACTCGTTGTCGCTGGCCGCCGGAGAGCAGCCTGCCGGCCTCACCGACGAGCGTGTCCCGGCCCTCGGGCAGGCCGTCGATGACCTCGTCGCACGCCGCCGCCAGCAGTGCCTGGTCGATGCGCGCGCCGTCGGCGGAGGTGGTGTCGGCGGCGACCACGTTGTCGAGGAGGGAGCCCTCGAACAGGTCGGCTCCTTGCGGGGCCACTCGAACCAGGCGGGTCATCGAGGGCTGATCGAGGGTGAACACATCGACGCCATCCACGGTCGCGGTGCCCGAGTCGGGCTTCTTGGCCCGGGACAGCACCGCCGCCAGCGTGGCCGCGGTCGCGCCATCGACCTTCAGGACGGTGACTGCTTCGGGTGGCAGCGTGAACGACAGATGGGTGATCGGGCCTACCGAGAGATCGTCGATCCGCAGCAGCGGAGGCAAGGTCTGAACGTCGCCACTGACCGTACGTTGCCCACCGGGGTTGACCGACGGGGCCTGCAGCACTGTGAGAACTCTTTCGGCAGAGGCCAATCCGGCCGCCCACACGGCGCCGAAGTTCTTGCCCATGGCCCCGAGTGGTTGGATGACGAACTGGGTCACGCCGACGACGGAGATCAGTTGACCAATGGTGAGCGACCCCGCGACAGCCATCAGTCCGGCCGCGATACCGACCGCGATCACCAGGATGGCCGAGGTCAGTTGCATCGCACCGACAAACGCACCTTCGGTGCGGCGCGCTTTGATCACCGCAACCAGGGCACGACCGCTGGCGCCCTGATAGCGATGGGCCGCTTCCTGCCCCGCATCGATCCCCTTGACGACGCGGAAGCCGGTCATCAGATCGGTAGCCGACCCGGCGGCCTCACCCGCGAGTTGCTGCTCGTGTCCGCTGCGCCGACGCAAGGGCCCACCCGCTTTGTCTATGAGCCACAACATGACCGGGGCGCCGATGAGAACCGCCAGTCCGAGTGGCCACGACACCCACAGCAGGACGAAGCCGCAGAAGAATATCGCCGCGACCTCACCGATCGGCAGGACACCGAGCCAGACCGTCCCGGCCAGGCGGGTGACGTCGGCGGTGGCGATCGACAGGAGCATGCCCGGCGAACGTGACGCGCCACCGATGCCTCGCGGATCGAGGATCCGATCGGTGACCATCGTGCGCAGGTGGTGCTGAATGGTGTTCATGCCGAGAAAGCCGATGCGCAACCCGAAACGGAAGCTCAGTGACAGCGCAGCGAAGACGACCGCCAGCACGAGCAGCCAGACCAGCAGCGAGCCCGTGTCACCGGTCGCGACCGCCCGATCGATCGCCACGCCCATCACCACGGGGACCATCGCCTCGCCCACCTGATGCCCGATCATCAATGCCGCGGCGGGCAGTGTCAGACGTGGCTTGGCGAAGATGGTGCGCATCACCATCTTCCGAGGCGTGGTGTGCTCGTCGACCTCGATGGCTTTGACTGCGGACGGATGCTCCCCCGCCGCGAAGTACGGCGGGCGCAGGCGGGTCGGCAACCCGACCACTAGGTCCGGGCCCGGTATTCGACGACGTGGGCACCCCACCCGAGCGGTCCCACATGCACGACCTCGGCTCCGATCGAGGAGATCATCTCGCGCAGCTCGGCCTCTGTGCGCCGCCCCGACCCGAAGACGCACAGTCGACTCAGGTCGTCTTCGGTGTGGTGGTCGTCGGTGGTGTCCGGGTCCAGC
Organism: Williamsia sp. 1135; assembly: GCF_002095395.1. Classification (GTDB taxonomy): domain Bacteria; phylum Actinomycetota; class Actinomycetes; order Mycobacteriales; family Mycobacteriaceae; genus Williamsia. The sequence goes on along the minus strand of NZ_MJEI01000057.1, from coordinate 6,032 downwards.
AGCGTCGTCGCGATCACGATCCGATCAGCCGACTCCGCATAGGCCGCGAGCGCAACCGCGGTGTCCTCGTCGGGCAGTGTGTCGACGATGTTCGACACGAGCAGCAGATCCACCCGTTCGCCGAGCGGCGCGGTGTGGCTGCGATCGATGCGCTTGACCAGCGATTGTCGTTGGCGCGCCACATCACCGAGCATCCGGGCGGTGAGGGTGGGCATTCCCACCACACTGACGTTCAGCGACTCGAACTCACGCAGGAGCGCGTCCGCATACGCGCCACCGCCCTCTCCGACGATGGCGACGGTCTGCACGCCGTCGAACGAGATCGCATCCTTGAGCGCAGGTGCCAGGTAGGAGGCCTCACCGGCCTGGGCGTCGTGGAGTTGCCCGAGCCGAACCGGATCTTCCAGCCACTCGGCAACCGGCTGTCCACCGACACCCGCGGGAACGCCTGTGCGGATCACGTCCAGCAGGCCGACGAATGAGAGGCTCACCTGCGACGCAAACCCATCGAGATGAAGCATCTCTGTGAGCCAGCCGTCCGGATCGGAGAGCAGACTGCCATCCTCGGTGAGCGCGAAGCCGTCGCCGACGCGATTCACCAAACCCATCACCGCGAGATGGCGCAGTAGCTTACGCAAGGGACCCGGCTGGGCACCGCAGGCAGCCGCGATCGCCTCGACCGTAGTCGCTCCCGCGTCGATCTCAGCGAATACACCCAATGTCACAGCAGTGCGTAATGCGAACGGCGGCAGCACTTCCGAATACTCGTGGATGCGATCAAATGCTCCCGGACCCTCGGCTGCGACATCGACGAGTTCCGGATGACCCTCCACTGTGGCCACCTCGCGCCGGCGCCAGTAGCCGATGATCTGGGTGAACTCTTTCGGGATCTGTTTCTCTTGCTTCGCCCACCGGCGCAACGGTTTGATGGTCAGCGTCTCGCCGCCGACCCACAGGAACGGTTGTCCCGCGCGCCACTGCGCTGATTGGATCGTCTCGACCAGCCGGGACCGCCCGCCCACGTCGCTGCGGTAGAGCCAGGTGATGTCGACCGGCGCCGCGCTGGTCAATTCCTGGCGATGCGATGGTTCGGCCACCTCGATCACCACGGTCGCGGGCAGAGACGGGGGCAATTTCTCCAGGCAGTGCCCGATTGCCGGGAGCGCCGTTTCGTCTCCGCCGATCAGCATCCAGTCGGCGGCAATGGGCAAACCTGCCGAGTGCTTCGGACCGGCGATCAGCACACCGTCGCCCGGCTGCACTCGCCGCGCCCAGGTCGAGGCGAGCCCCGTCTCGTGCAGTGCGAAGTCGATGGTCATCTCACCGGCATCGGCGTCGAACTGGCGGACGGTATACGGCCGCAGATAGTCGAAGCTGCCGGGAGTCCAATCCACCACGCCGCCGGCGGTGTTGCGTGGAACCTCGAACGGGAAGCCGCCGGTCACCGGATCCGTGGGCATGACCTTGATGTCGTCGTCGAAACCGGTCGTCTTCACAGCGGGAAGCGCTATCCCGTCGCGCACGTGCTCGCGCATGGCGGGGCCTCCCACGACAACCCGCCGCATCCCTGGCGTCACGTCCCACACGCGCACGACTTCGAACTCTCGTAGGCAAATCGGAAAAACCGACGCCTCCCGTACGTTCCCGGCCACCATGGCCCCTCTCCTCGATGTTCACTGCCACGCCGACGTGGACGCACGACCCAATACCGGGACCTTAGCTTAGGCTATCTTGTGGACCACTTCGGTGGATACAGTCGGCCCACTCAGTCAAGAATGAGTCGGGCAGTCCGGTGGGACCGACGTACTCGAGATGAGTCGTACGATCATCCGTCCAGTACCGGAACACCAGGTCATAGCGACCTTCGAAGCCCTCCTTGGCCCGCGGGTCGACCATGGGCGCGTGCAATCTGGTCATTAGGAGATTCGCTTCGGCGGTACGCGCCAGCGCCTTGCGACCATCCGGACTCAGATACCGCAGGACGGCCCAGTCAAGCGCATCCGTGGCGGCCGGAGCGGTGTCTGCCGCGACTGCATGCGGGACCGCAGCAGTGAGTGGGCCGTGCGCACCCACGAGTCCGCCACCCGCCCGCAGATCACGATCGACATCGAATCGGATGTCACCGAAATACCGTGCGCTCGCCGCCGCAAAGCCGGCGACCACGTCGTCTGCAGCCGAGGTCGGTGCACTGTGTGCGGTGATCCAGTGCGCCAGTGGGTACTGTCGCCGCTGCAGCCAGCGCGTGGACGGCGGCCCAGTTCGGCAGCGTGGCGGCATGATCGGCATCGTTGGCCTTCGTCGCGAACACCTCGGTGACGTCGGCGAGTGAATTGTGCGCCTGCTGCGGGGAGCTGTTCAGGTGGTCCCGCAGACGACCGGCCCACACCGCAACTGTTGCGCGATCGGCGATCGCCGCGTGTGCGGTCACCATCACGTGCGGCCGACCGTCGAGGTGTCCGGCGGTGGCCACAAGCCCTCGCCCGGCGGCGACATCGACCTCGGGACGGGACGACGGAAGCTGATCTCGGATCCGGGCAGCCGCCTCCGCGGCGCCGATCTGCGGTAGCGGTACATCCCAGATCCACAATCTGCGGTTCTTGGCCGTCAGCCGAAGACGGGCAACATCGACCGAGACCATCAGGTCGTAGACCGCCCCGGTGAGGACATCCTGTTCCGGCAGACGCTCCAGCGAGGCGACCGCGCTGTAGGAGAAGTCGGCCGCCGAACCCTAGAGGCCGCGAAGGCGGTGATGGGTGGGCAGCGGGGCGATCGCGCGTGATTCGGGAACAACGCCTGACACCGCGGCGGCCGCATCCGGCAGCGCTACGAGATCGTCGGCGATCCGGCGGAGACTGTCGAGGAACCGCGACCACAACGCCTCGATCTCACGGCTGTCGACCGACGGCGCCGCGGTGATCGTGAAACCGATTGCGACACCGTCTGTTCCTGCCGTACCGGAGCCGCGCATCGTGATCCGGTGCCGCAACCGGCCGGCATGATCACCGGCACCCACCACATCAGGTAGGCCGTGGAGACCAGGCCACGTTGCACTGTCTTCCCGTGTGACGCCCGAGAAGCTGAACGCCGCGTCGGCGTGGACGCTCTCCGGCTGATGCGCGTTCCAACCTGCGTAGGCCGCTGCAACGATGTCCAGCCCACGGCTGTCGGCATCGGTGGGCACCGCGATCAGCGTGGGATGCAATTCGGTGAACTGACCGACCGCACCCACCGCGCGCTGATTCTCGGATTGTGCTCTGCGACCGTCCCGTTCGACGTCCAACAACACGTCCGGCGAGACCGGGTTCCCGCCACCCTCGCGAGCCCGATGCAGGGCTGTCGCCGCGGCACCGCCGAGCGCCACGCCGATGTCGATGCCGGCGCGACCGCACAGCGCATCAATTGTCGTCCCCAGATCCGTTGGAACACAGAGCACGGTGTCGTAGGCATCGTGCGCACATCCTCGATCCGAACTGTCTTCGGCAACTTCGGAGCTGCTCGCGTCTCCGGACAGGTTCTGCATCCAGGACAAGACCGTGTCGTCTGAACTCGCGGGCGCGTCCCCGTCGATCACTCGCGCGTAGGTGTCCCCGAGTTCGTCGAGCAGGATGGCTCGAGACGGTCGGTCAACCACGAACTGATGGATCGTCCACACGAGAAGCGGCCGTCCCGACTCGCGCGTGATCAGACCCGAGCGGTGCACAGGGCCATCGGTGATGTCGAGCTCATCGGCGTAGCGACGTTCGAGCTCCAGTATGTCCTCTATCGACTGCACGTCGGTGACGTCGACGTGGTCGAGAGGTTCTGGCGGTGTCAGGCCGACGTCGATCAGAACAGGTTTGTCCCCTGAAGTCGTGTCCCGGTGCAGGCGCAACCCGAAAGCGCTGTGACGGGCCACCACGGCGTTGATCGCGGCCTCTAGTCTTTCTCTGTCCACATCACCGGGGAGCTCGACGATGTAACTGTGTCGCAGTGTATTCGGCGCCTTGTTCGCAGATAGCTCCGCCGCGATCAGCGGGGTCATGAACGTCGACGACTCGTCCCGACCGCGATTGTTCGAATCCGCGCGACTGGCCAACTGTTCGACGGTTTGGTATTCGAACACGTCTCTGTTCGTGATGCTCAATCCCGCGCCGTGGGCCAGCCGCACCAACGTCAGCGCCGTGATGCTGTCCCCGCCGACGCGGAACCAGGAGTCGTCCGCGGCGAGCTCGGTCGCGGGATCGAGTCCGAGTGCCGCGACCACGAGGTCGGCGATCGTGCGTTCGGTGTGGGTTTCGGGTGGGCGGCCGCGGCCGGTGCCGCCGGTCGTCAGGTCTGCGGCGGGCAGTGCCTTGCGGTCGAGTTTGCCGTTCGCCGTCACCGGCAACACCTCAAGCCGCACAAACGCCGTAGGCACCATATGAGCAGGCAACCTCGCACCCAACCACACCCGCAACTGCTCCCCAGACACCTCCCGCCCGACACCTCCAGCGACCCCGGCGTGAGATAAGCAACCAACACCGTCCCCGCCACCGCATGCTCCACCGCAACCACCACCGCCGACCCCACACCAGGATGCGACTCCACCACCACCGCAACCTCACCCGGCTCCACCCGCTGACCACGAATCTTCACCTGATCATCCACCCGACCCACAAACTCGAGCACACCATCACCACGCCACCGCACCACATCCCCCGTGCGATACCACCGCACCCCACCAGCGCCCGCCACAAACCGCGACGCCGTCAACCCACAACGACCGTGATACCCCCACGCCACCTGCACACCCGACAAATAGAGTTCCCCGACCACACCCACCGGAACCGGCCGCAACCACGAATCCAACACCGAAACAGACGAATTGGCCACCGGACGACCGATCGGAACGAACTCGGCTCGATCGCTGTCCGAATCCGTAGAGCAGTCGTAGTACATGACCTCGCCGGCTTCGGTGGGGCCGTAGATATTGAGGACATCGGAGGACAGCAAGCGGCCCACCGACTCCGCCAGACTCCAGCGCAGCGCCTCGCCGGCGAGCATCGCCGTCCGAGTGGATACATCACGATCCGCATTGGGCCAATGGTCCACCACGGCTTGGGCCATCGAGGGCACGAAGTTCACACGATCGAGGGAGGTCCCCCGTAGTGCTCCCATGATCTGGGACGGATCCCGATGGCCGTCTGGGGGCAGCACCGCGAGGGCCTCGCCTTCGACCAGAGGCGAGAGCAGTTCCGGCACAGACACGTCGAAACCGATCGGAGTCTTGTGCAAGACCCCACCAGTGAGTGGGTACGTCCGATGACCCCACACGAGCCTGTTGAGCAGCGCTCGATGCGACACCACAACGCCTTTGGGCCGTCCTGTGGTACCTGAGGTGTAGATCAGATACGCCGCATCGTCGGCAAACAACGTCCGACTTCGATCGCCATCGCGCACGGTCCCGGCCGATTGTTTCCCCACCAGGGCAACAACAACGGGGTCTGCGAGGTCGACAACCCGAAGTTCACGCGCGCCCGAAGGAATTGCTTCGCCACAATTGGTCAGTATTGCGCTCGGCGCGGAATCGGCCAGGAGATAGCCGATCCGATCTTCGGGTTGGTCGGGATCCACCGGTAGGTAAACCGCACCCGCACGAAGCACAGCCGCCACCATGATCGGCAACAGTTCGTCGCGGCGGGCCACGACTGCGACCCGGTCACCTACGCGAACACCTCGTTCGACCACATGCCGCGCAAGCTGATTCACCCGCTCATCGAACTCGAGGTACGACAGGGTCACGTCGCGATAGGCGATGGCGACCCGGTCACCGTGCCGGGTGGCAGAATCCTGCAGGACGCTGTCGACATTCTGGTCGATGCCGTCGATCGGCACTCCAGATGACCAGTCGGTCAACGAGTTTGCTCGGCGCGCGCGGCAGGGACCAGATCGCGCAGCGGGCCGTCGACATCAAACTCTGCCAACTGCACGAACGCGTCTCGGAGGCGCCTGGGAGTGTCCGATTAACGGTGGATCCGACCTTGGTGTCGGTTAGTTACCGTTTGGGGTGATGC
>NZ_MJEI01000086.1 GCF_002095395.1 Williamsia sp. 1135 | reverse complement strand
CCACCAACGGCAGCCCATCGCCACAGACCCACACCCAGAACTTCATTTCGAAACAACCCGAATGCTCCCTCGACGGTGCCGTGAGGGGATGAATGTGGTGGTCAGTCCCGACCGGATCGCGGTGTGAGCAGCAGCGGGAGCACCATGCCGAAGAACAAGGCAATCGCGACCCCGAGCAGCGTCTCGTTGATCCGCTCGAACAATCGGGACGGCGCGTCGTCCGGGTTGGAATACCCGAGCAGCATGATGACGAAGAACGTGGTGAACGCCGGGGTGAGATAGAACCTCGATCCGTGCGTCGCCGACGCGAGCGACAGTATGACCAGGAACACCGCCGCGAAAACAGCTGCGGGCGGCCCACTCTCGATGAGCAGGAGCGCCACCGCGCCGCCGGAGATCACTGATACGACGCGACCTGTCATGCGAGCGAGCTGGACGTCGCGGACCGGCCTCATCACCATCAGTGCTGCGGCACACGCCCAGCCGACGTGGTCGAAGTCGAAAGCGAACCCGATGGTGGCGGCGAGGGCGCCCGCCGCTCCGAAGCGCAACCCGCAATCGAGGCCGGGCGACCCTGAGGTCTGATCGCCGGAAGCCGGTTCGCGTTCGGGCACGGCCATGGCGCACAACCAGACCAGTACCGAGCCGCTGACAAAGAGTGCTGTCAGCTTGGCGGTCTCGCCGACCGTGTCGTAGCTGAGCCCGACACCGACCATGGGTACGGCGAGCGTCATCAGGAGTCCGCCCAGCCGGGCGAACCGGGCGGTACCCGCCAGCAGCACCGCTCCGACGGCCAGCCCGAAGATCACCGGCACGGCCACCACGGGTAGTGGTGCCACCAGGGAGCCGAGCATCATCGGTAGCCCGATGAGCAGTCCGGCAATCAACAGGACGATTCGTTGCCTGCGCAGCGGCGCGATCCCGACGATGGCGGCGGGCAGGACCCCGACCCCAAGCGCCGCGGCCGCAGCGATGTCGGAGAACGACACGATGACTGCGGGGATCGAGGCCGCCGCGCCGACGATCGCCGCGGCCGGGTTCCAGACGAACCACCGCTCATGCCGCATCAGCAGAGGCAGAGACCGGCTGACTTGAGCCACTCGGCGAAGGCCGCTTGGTCGGTGCTGTCGGTCATCCACCAAGTGACAGTGCCGTTGCCCGGCGAGTACACGATGTACGCCACCGTGCCGTCGTCGAAGGTGTCGAAGTACGCGTAGGTCGTATCGCCGTCGATCACCCGCGAATACAGCTCAGAGGTGTTGCTCGCGGTATGCTCCTCTTCCGCGAGGGCTTTGATGTCGGTGTCGGCGACGACCTCGATGAGCCCGATCGCGCTGGCGGGATCGCCGACCGTGCCCTGCCCGACAACCGCCGGCGTCGGTTCGCAGAAGATGCTTGCAAGTGCGTAATCGATGCTGTCGATGGATGCGCAAGTGTCGGTGTCGACAAGGTCGACGTTGGCGTCCGCGAGCGCTTGTTCATCCGAGTTCAACGTCGCGTTGGCGGTCGATGTGTCGGTGGTCGGCTCGACCCGCTCGGTCGTCGTAGCGGATGTCGACGTCGACTGCTCGGACGACGCGGTGGGGGAGGGCTTCGGGTCGTCGCCGCCGGAACTCGCGAGGGCCACTCCCAGGATGCCGGCCACGATCAACACCACGACCGCGCCGATCGCGATGATCGCGATGTTGCGATTGCGGTTCGGGTTGGGTGGGTGCGGATTCGGCGGTCCGCCGGCGGCGTACTGGGGTTGTGGCCCCGATGCATACGACGGCTGCTGGCCGTACGCACCGGGCGGAGGCATCGGGGGCGGGGTGTTCGGAGTGTTCGGCCCGCCGCCCCATGCCGGCGCACTCGGCGCGGGCGTCGGTGGTGGTGTCGGTGCTCCCCAGGGGGCCGGTGGCGGCGCGGCGGGCTTCGACAGTGGCACCGGCGCGACGGGCGGCGCCGAAGGCGTCGGTGCACCTACGGCGCCACCTTCGTTGACGATCGCCTCTAGCGCGCCGAGTGCGACAACGGTTTTCGGATTGTCGAGGGTGGCAACGGTCCCGAGTTCTCCAAGTCTGCGATGCACCAGTGGCACCCGGGACGAGCCGCCGGTCAGGTAGAGCTGCACGTCTTTGCCCGCACCCGCCCGCGCCAGGGTGCAGTTGGTCAGTTCGACCACGGAGTCGACGTTGTGGGCGATCAGTTCTTCGAACTCACCGCGGGTGAGCTCGAGGATCGCCTCGTGGCCGCCGGCGCTGATGTTGATCACGGCGCGTGGCGACTCCGACAGCAGCTCCTTTGCCCGCCGGATGTTGTCGTCGACGGCGCGCTTGGTGGTCAGGTTGGCGCCGGAGCGCAGGTATTCGAGGAGTTCCGGTGCCCGAGAGGTGAGCTGCTTGTCGACCCACCGCCGGATCATGGCGTCGAGATTCTTTCCGCCGAGTCCGTTGTTGCCGTCGTGGGCGATCAGATCGATGGGACCGCCGTCGCCGGAAGCGGCGCTGCCGGAGGCGATCTTGACGACTGCGACATCGCACGTGCCGCCGCCGTAGTCGACCACGGCGACCGTTTGCCCGGGCTTCGACTCGATGGTCGAGCCCGAGTCCGCGGTCACCCGCGTGTAGTGGGCGATGGCGGCACGCGGTTCGGAGATCAGCGTGATCGCACCGCGATCGAAACCGATCAGTTCGGCGGCGCGGGTCAGGACGTCGATCTCCTCCGGGGACCAGGCGACCGGATGGGTCAAGATCAACCGTGCGGGCCGGGTGCCACCGCGCCGCTCGGCGGCCCGGTTCAGAGCCGAATTCAGCACCGCAGCAACGAGATTCTCGAGCGGCAGGTCAAGGTTGCCGACGGGTACCGTGCCGGCGGCGATGTGACGTTTGGGGTGGGTGATGAAGGCGGCCGGGTTGTTGGTCGCCTGGTTCACCGCCGCCTCCCCGACCACGATGTTGCGGTACGAATCGGCATACACCGAGGAGGACATGATGTCGCTGGTGTGGGACAGCGGCACCACTTGCGGGGTGCCCGAGCCCGGCTCGTAGGAGGCGGCAGCAGTATTGGAGGTGCCGAAGTCGATCGCCAGCCACCAGTGCATCGACATCGGTGTAGGTCCTTTCGTCTTGTGTGGAGTCGTTCGAATCGAGTTGATCTGGAGATGGGACCCGGCCCCCGTCAACGTAGTTCATGCTCGCCATCGACGGCAGGCGACGTGTCCTGCGGCCGGACGACAGCCGGCCAGACGGTTCCTAGAGGAGCTGGAACCCGTCGGGGATCCCGTTCTGGTCGACGTCGGAGATCGCGAAGTCATGGGCCCCGTCTTGGTCGATGTCGGCGAAAACGGTGTCTGCGGTGCCGTCCTGATCGAGGTCGGACATGCTCGTCTCGCTGAAACCGTCGCCGTCAGCGTCGTAGGCGATGGTCTCGACCTCGCCGTCCTCGGTGAAGTCCTGGACGATCGTGTCGCCCAGGCCGTCATCGTCGGTGTCGAGCAGGACGGACTCGTCGTAGCCGTCACCGTCGTAGTCCGCGTACTCGATGACTGTCGGGCCTGCGGTCTCGGTCGGCCCCGACGTCTCGGTGGTGTCGGGCGTCTCGGTGGTCGAGGGGTCGGACTTGATGGAATCGGACATGGTCGGTGCTCCTCGGTTGCTCAGCTGCGATGGATTCGCGGTGTTGTCAGTAGGAGAGCCGCCGGGCCCGAAATGTTCCGGCGCTGTCCGAAGAAATGCCTACGAACGGCGAGGCGGGCTGCGTCGACACCTGCTGGGAGGTCTCGACGCAACCCGCAAGATGCGCGCGATGTCGGTCGGTCAGACGACGCTGGTGTCGCCGGAGCCCGGATCGACCTCGGTCCACTCGCCCGTGCCCGGATCGTTGACGTAAGCATTGTCGATGTCGCCGTCCTGGTCGACGTCCACGAATGCGACATCGGCGGTGCCGTCGGCGTCCTCGTCGACCAAGACGGTGTCGGCGTTACCGTCGCCGTCGGTGTCCACGGCTGCCGTCTCGAAGTAGTTGTCACCGTCGGTGTCGTAGGAGAGGGTGTCGATGGCGCCGTCTTGGTCGGCATCGGAGGCCACGACATCCCCGACGCCGTCACCGTCGACATCGACCAGGGCCGAGTCCACGACCCCGTCACCGTCGTTGTCGAAGACCTCGAGTATCGCGGCGTCGGCGGGCTCGGGATTGTTGGGATCGGTCATTCCAGGCTCCTTGAACTCGGGTGCCACCACCGTCGTGGCGCGCGGCTTGCTGACAGCACACTCCGGTTTCGCGGCCCGTGCGAGGGAATCGGCGAAAAGTTTCGGAGAAGTTTTCCCGGCGCACGTTGACCTCGGCTGAGCCTTTTCGCACACGACACATCGGCCGACGACGACAACCAGACCGCGCCGGCACCCGGGGAGGTGTCGGCACGGTCTGGTCTATGAGCGGGGTTCTTACAGGGCGCTGGTATCGGGGGTCTCGACGCTGGCCGGGTCGATCTCGGTCCACTCACCGGTGCCGTCGTTGACGTAGGCGCTGTCGATCTCGCCGTCCTCGTTGTCATCGACGAAAGCGATGTCGTGGGTGCCGTCTGCGTTCTCATCGAAGTAGACGGTGTCTGCCTCTCCGTTCTGATCGGTGTCGGAGATGGCGGTCTCGTAGTGGTTGTCGCCGTCGGTGTCGAAGGCAATGGATTCGGCTTCACCGTCCTGGTCGTAGTCCTGGACCATGACGTCGCCCTTGCCGTCGGCGTCGATGTCGACGAGTGCGGACTCTTCGGTGCCGTCGCCGTCCACGTCGAGGATGTCGAGGACGGTGGCGTCTTCGGAGATCTCGGGCATCGTGTTGTCGGACATGGTTTCTCCTTGTTTGTTGTGGATTGGCCGCAATCTGTTGTGGCCGGGTTGTTGTTGATAGGAGGGGCGCCGACCCCACAAAGTTCCCGGGGGCCGAAAAATCTTTGAAAAAGTTTTGACGAATAGCATGAGTGCCGGGGGCGAGCAGGAAGCGGCCTGAGATGACATCGAACGACATCGTCGACCCAGAGGCGGGCGAGTTCACGTTTGCTCCGCTGTCGCCTGCGGTTTTCCTCACCCGGGCCGCCCAGGCCTTTGCCGACCGCATCGCGATTGTCGACGGCGAGCGCTCCTTCACCTACGCAGAGCACCACCGGCGCGTACTGGCGCTGACCGGAGCGCTGGGCGCGGCAGGGGTTCGGGCCGGCGACCGGGTGGCGGCGTTGTGTGCGAACAGCCACGTGATGCTCGAATTGCACGGCGCGATCCCGTTGCACGGGTCGGTCCTGGTGCCGTTGAACATCCGGCTCTCGGTCCCGGAGATCAGCTACATCCTGGAGCACAGCGGGGCGACGATCTTGTTCGCTACCGAAGAGTTCGCCGAGACCGCGGCTGCGGTGGCGGATGCAGCCGGTATCGACTTGGTGCTCGACGGAGCCGGTGGTGATTACGAGAAACTGCTCGCGGACGCGCCAGGGCCGGTGCTGCGGGATCCTCATGAGCGCGGGCTCCTGGCGATCAACTACACGTCAGGAACCACCGGGCGGCCCAAAGGGGTGATGTATCACCACCGTGGGGCCTACCTGCAGGCCGTGGCGATGGCTTACCACTCCCGGCTCGAGCCTGGGTCGAAGTATCTGTGGACGTTGCCGATGTTCCATTGCGACGGCTGGTGTTTCACCTGGGCGGTCACCGCCGCCGGCGGCACCCATGTCTGTCTACGGTCCATCGACACCGCCGAGATCTGGCGGCTGCTGCGCGCAAGCGGTGTCACTCACTTCAGCGCGGCGCCGACGGTGCTGACGATGATCGCCGAAGATCCGGCTGCGACGCCACTCGAGCGTGCGGTGGCCGTGGGTACCGGGGGAGCTCCACCTTCACCCGCGCTGCTGTCCCGGATGTCTCGACTGGGCATGGAGGTCACCCACCTGTATGGGATGACCGAGACGTTCGGGCCGATCATGGTCAATCAGTGGCAACCGGAATGGGATGAGTTGGACCCGGACGAGGTCTCGGTACTCAAGGCCCGGCAAGGGATCGGCAACATCGTCGCCAGACCTGCACGGGTGGTGACGCCCGAAGGCATCGACGTCCCTGCCGACGGAAACACCATGGGAGAGTTGGTGGTCAGCGGAAATGACGTGATGCTCGGCTACTACCGGGACCCGGATGCCACCGCTGCGGCCACAATAGACGGGCATCTGCGGACCGGTGATCTTGCCGTGATGCACCCCGACGGATACGTCGAACTCAGGGACCGCAGCAAGGACGTCATCATTTCCGGCGGTGAGAACATAGCTTCCGTCGAGGTCGAGCGGGTCCTCGACGCCCATCCCGATGTCGTCGAATCGGCGGTCGTCGGACGCCCCGACGATCGCTGGGGTGAGGTACCGGTCGGCTACGTCACGATCAGGGCGGGCCGTGATCTGAGTGCGGAGGAGCTGATCGACTTCGCGAGAACACGTCTCGCGCGTTTCAAGGTCCCGAAGGAGATCGTGTTCACCGAACTCCCGAAGACATCGACCGGGAAGATCCAGAAGAACGTCCTGCGATCGGGACTGCGCTGAGTCGTTGTGCCGCTCCGGGCGGTCGGACCGGAGGAATTCTGGCCTGAAACCTCACGGTGGGGCCGCAGGTCACGTAGATTTACACCCGCCACGAACTTCGCCTTCCAGCTCTTCGACTCACTTCGTAGAAGTGCCGCCAGACATCGGGTTCGGCCCAGACATCGGCCCGCCCGCCGCCGTGGCACCTGCTGCCGAGGGAGACAACTCCATGGACATCAACACGATCACGGACGTGGTCCGGCATCCGTCCGACCGGCCGGGGCGAGACTGGCGCGACGGCGACGCGTGGCTGGCCGGGGGTACCTGGCTGTTCTCTGACGAGCAGCCCCATCTGCGTCGATTGGTCGATCTCACGGCCCTCGGATGGGACTCGCTGACCGCCGGTCCCGACGGCCTTCAGATCGGCGCCACCTGTACCGTCCGTGAGCTCTACGCGCTTGCGGCCCCCGATGATTGGACCGTCGGTCCGCTACTGCGCACCAGCTGTGAGGCGTTTCTGGCCTCGTTCAAGGTCTGGAACTCGGCAACGGTCGGTGGCAACATCGTGATGTCCCTGCCTGCGGGGCCGATGATCACGGTGACGGTCGCGCTGGAGGCGACCTACACGCTGTGGTCTCCCGATGGCACCGAACGGACCGTCGACGCAGTCGATTTCGTGACGGGGAACAACAGAAATGTGCTTGCGCCCGGGGAGATCCTGCGCCGCATCGACATTCCGGCCTCCGCGCTCCGCAAGCGCTACACCCATCGCCGGTTCACCCTGACCAAGATGGGGCGGTCGACACTGTTCATGATTGCGACGCAGACGCCGGGCAGCGACGATCTGCTGCTGACCATCACCGCAGGAACGACACATCCGATCCGGTTGGCCTTCAGCACCATGCCGGACGCCGACACCTTGGCCGGCGCCGTCGATGCGATACCCCCCGACGTCTGGTTCGATGATCCCAACGGAAAACCAGATCACCGGCACCACCTGGCGAGGCACTTCGCCGAAGAAATTCGCAGCGAACTACTGGCAGGCGGCGTGTCATGACGTACACGGTGAACGGAAAGGCCTTCTCCGCCGAACCCGATCCCGGGCAGTGCCTGCGTACCTTCGTGCGCTCACTCGGCCACCACGGAGTCAAAAAGGGTTGCGACGGTGGCGATTGCGGTGCCTGCACGGTCTGGCTCGACGGAGATCCCGTCCACAGCTGCATCACTCCGGCCTTCCGTGCGGACGGACACGAGGTCACCACCATCGAGGGGCTCGGTACACCTGACGATCTGCATCCGATGCAGAAGAAATTCTGTGCCGCACCTGGATTCCAGTGCGGGTTCTGTACGGCAGGCATGATCATGACCGCCGCGACGTTCACCGACGAACAGAGGCAAGATTTGTCCCGGGCCCTCAAAGGCAACCTGTGCCGGTGCACCGGTTACCGCGCGATCGAAGACGCGGTGAACGGGGTCGCGGAGATCGAGGAGGCGAAGCCCGGGCAGGCGGTCGGCACGAGTGTCGGTGCGCCGGCGGCCCTCGACATCGTCACCGGGCGGGCCGAGTACACGATGGATGTCGAGATGGACGGAATGCTCCATCTGAAACTGCTGCATTCCCCGCACGCGCATGCACGCATCGTGTCGATCGACACGACCGCAGCGCTGGCGGTACCCGGAGTGCAGCGCGTGTACACCTGGGAAGACGTGCCCCGCAAGCTCTACACCACGGCCATCCACACCGACCACCTCGTCGACCCCGACGACACCTACATGCTCGACAACGTCGTCAGATTCGTCGGCCAGCGGGTGGTCGCGGTGCTCGCCGACACGATCGGGGCGGCCGAGGAAGGCTGCAGGCGCGTTGTCGTGGAGTACGAGCCACTGCCTGCTGTGTTCGACCCGGTCGAGGCGATGAAAGACGGTGCCCCCGCGCTGCACGGCTCGGACGATCCCTTCGTCCAAGATCCCGAACACAACATCTTGCTCGAGATCCACGGACACGTCGGCGACGTCGAAGCGGGCTTCGCCGAGGCCGACGTCATCCACGAGGGCACGTATTCGTCACCGCGCGTGCAGCACGCGCACCTCGAGACCCACGGGGCGGTCGCGTGGATGGACAACGGAAGGCTCACCGTCCGGACCAGTTCGCAGTCACCGTCCATCGCCAAGATCAAGCTCTCGCACCTGTTCGATCTGCGTCCGGACCAGCTCCGCGTCTTCTGCAAGCGTGTCGGCGGCGGATTCGGAGGCAAGCAGGAGGTGATCGTCGAGGACTTGGTGTCGTTGGCGACCCTCGACACCGGCAGACCGGTCAGTCTCGAGTTCACCCGTACCGAGGAGTTCACCACCGCCTCACCGCGGCATCCCATGACGCTGACCATCAAGCTCGGCGCCAAGGCGGATGGCACCCTCACAGCGTTTGCGGTGCGCAACATCTCCAACACCGGTGCCTACGGCAACCACGGCGGTGAAACACTGTTCGCGGGCGGTGCGGCGGTGGCGATCTACCGGTGTGCCAACAAGAAATACGACGCGTACTCGGTGTACACGAACACCGTTCCGAGCGGCGCTCTGCGCGGCTACGGTATGACCCAGCCGTCGTTCGCGGTCGAATCGGCCATGCACGAGCTGGCCGTCGCACTGGACATGGATCCGCTCGAATTGCGTCGTCGCAACATCGTGCGCCCCGGTGACCCGCTGGTCGCGCTCGAAGACGGGCCCGACGACGTGATGTTCAGTGAAGACGGGCTCGGGGACTGTCTCGACCTGGTGGACGCGGCGTTGGCGCGCAACACCATCGACGCACCCGAAGGGGATGAATGGTCGGTCGGCGTGGGGACCGCCAGCTCGGTGCACGAGACCGCGCCTCCGACAGAACACATCTCCGAGGCCTGGGCGACACTCGGTGACGATCTCGTCTACGAACTGGCTGTCGGAACCGTGGAGTTCGGGGAGGGTACATCGACCGCACATGTGCAGATCTGCGCCAATCAGCTCGGCACCACACCGTCTCGCGTGCGCTTGATCCAATCAGACACCGACAAGACAGGTTTCGACACCGGTGCCTTCGCCAGCGCCGGGCTCTTCGTGGCGGGCAACGCTGTTCTCAACGCGTCGAACGCACTCCGGGACCGCATCCTGGCGTTTGCGGCGTCGCATGCCAAGGTGCCGTTGGCCGACTGCTCGATGGACGATGACGGGGTCCTGTGCGGCGACACGAGACTGACGCTGGCCGAGGTGGTCGCGGCGGGCAAGGCCCGCGGGATCAGGTTCACCGAGGCCCGCAAAGCCTATGGATCGCCGCGCAGCGTCACCTCCAACACGCACGGCTTCCGGATCGCGGTCAACCGGATCACCGGCGAGATCCGCATCCTCTACAGTGTCCAGGCCGCCGATCCGGGGGTGGTCATCAACCCGGCTCAGGTCCGCGGACAGATCGAAGGTGGTGTCGCACAGGGCCTCGGCTTCGTCCTCACCGAGGATCACCACGTCGATCACACCGGGACGATGATCAATCCGAACCTGCGGAACTATCGGATCCCCACCTATGCCGACGTGCCGCGGACCGAGGTGATCCTGGTGGAGTCCGAGGATTCGGTGGGCCCGATGCGGTCCAAGGGTATGGCGGAGTGCTGTATCAACCCGGTCGCCGGGGCGATGGCCAACGCCCTCTTCGACGCGACGGGGGTTCGCATTCGTGAGCTTCCGCTCACCCCGGACCGTATATTCAGCAAGTTGCTCGAGCACCAGAAGACGGCTGTCTCAGCGGCGGCAACCGTTTGAAAAACTCAACTTTCGCAACCAGTAGGAGATGGCGATGAGCGCCGACACGACGACCACCAACAACGCCGCGACGGTGATCATCGGCCAGAAGGTCCGTCCAGGGGCAGAGGCCGCATTCGGTATCTGGCAGGACAACATGAATGCCGCGGCCGCACAGTACCCCGGATTCATCGCCGCCGAGACGGCACAGCCCACCAACGTCCAGCCGGACTGGGTCGTCGTCTATCGCTTCGATTCGATCTCCAACGTGCAGGCCTGGATCAACAGTTCGACCCGCCAGGAGCATCTCGATCTGGGCCGCGACTACTTCGACGGCCCGGCCACCCAACAGGTGATCAGCGGTGGGTCGAGGCCCACCGATCCGCTGGTGACGGTGGTCGTGACCCATCGGGTCAAGCCCGAACACGTCGACGACTTCCTCGCCTGGCAGGGGCGCCTTCGGGAGGCCGAGACCTCGTTCGCGGGTTTTCGTGGGACCGAGTTGTTCCGCCCGATCGAGGGTCTGCAGGACGAGTGGACGGCGCTGTACCGCTACGACACCGCCGCCGATCTCGATGCCTGGCTGACGTCGCCGAAGCGCACAGCGCTGCTCGAAGAGGGGAAAAAGTTCGACGACTTCGAACTCCGCACCATCGACAACTCGTTCGGCAGCTGGTTCGCCTTCGACGACAAGGGACACGAGGCCCCACCGCCGTCGGACTTCAAGACCTCGATCGCGGTCTGGGTGGGTCTGTACCCGACCGTCGTGCTGCTGACGCTTGCGCTGTCGCCGCTGGAGATGCCGCTGTGGCTGGGCCTGCTGATCGGCAACCTGATCTCGAGCTTCGTGATGAGCTATTTCACGATGCCCTACTACGTCAACAAGCTCCTCAAGATCTGGCTGTGGCCGCGACAAGACCGCACGGTGTCGTGGACCAACGGCTGGGGATGGGCGATCATCGCCGGCGTCAACGTCTTCTGGGTCGCGGTATTCTTCCTCTGCACTACGGTGTTCTGGAGTCTGCCGTAGAGGTCAAAAGCCGGTGCGGTCGAGCCAGGTGTCCCAGACCGAACGGTCTCCGATGATCTCGACTCCGGCGTCATCGGTCGGGCGTCGGCGAGTCAGCGCGAGCAGCAGATCGACCGACCGTCCGCGGACGGCCGTCGTCGCCTTGGCGTGAGAGTGCTCGACGCCGAGCGCGTCGCCGTCGCGACGGATGAACCATTCGCCTGCTGATCCGAGATCCTTCTCAGCCGCGTGCAGGTGCAAGGTGGACCCGTCGTCGAGTGGGGGAGTTCGTCGGCCGGCGGGCTCTGCTGCGAATATCTCGAACCATTCGGAGATGCAGTCAGCGGACAGTTCAGGCGACAGTGTGTAATCGTGTCCCACGGCGAGCTCTGCGTCTGCGCGATGGACCGTGGTCTCGTGCAGACGACGGCGGATCCACCAAGAGGCGGGACGGGGACCGACGAAGGTCCACACCGGAGTCTCGGGACCTGTTGCCTGGACCGCGTCGAGCAGCGTGCGGACACCACCGTGGTACCACTCGATCGCACCATCGATGTCCGCCGGCGGCTTACCGTCGGGCACCTGTCGAGGGTCTCGGGGACCGTCGGCCTTCTCGGCGACGATCTGGGCGGCCCAGCGATCACCTCGGCCGATGTGGCGGAACAGCTGCTGGATCGTCCACTCCGGACAGGTCGGTACAGGCGCGCCGTGGTCCGCGCCTCGGAAGACCTCACCGAGCAACCGGTTCTGTTCGAGGAGAGCAGCTGAGTAATCCATGGTTGAACGATACCGCCCGGGTCCCCCGTGACCGTGCCGGAAATCGCCGGCGGAGGTCAGCGGCCGGCCAAGGCCGGCGCTCCGGTACCGGGTGTCGAGGGCGACAGGGTCGTGAGCAGCCGTGGGCTCACTGTTGTCGAGGCCGGATCGGGCCGTCCCAGAGCATATTTGCGTACCTCGCCACCCGGGCCACCGACCAGCAGGTCCGCGCCCGTGGTGGTGCTCGTGGTCGCGAGCCGAACACCCGAACCGGGGAAGGCCGCAAATGATGCGATCTGACCGAAATCCACCGGACCCTGGTGATGGTTCGGATTCTGCAGGTACATCTCGGGCCCACCGTCGAGCAGCGATCCACGGGACCAGACGTTCACCACGCCCTCGCCCGAGGCCATGGCGGTGATGATGCTCTGTGCGCCACCTTCGGCGCCTGCAACCCACCCGGTGGCCAATGACACTCCACCGGTGTAGGTCTCGTCAAAGGCAAGAAACTCCGAGGTCTTCGTCGGTTCGCCGATCTTGACCGAGTGCTCGGGGTCAGGTGTGGAACCGGCCCGCTCGTGCCGTGCCGTCGGCTGGTAGAGGTCGTAGCGGAAGGTCTTGATCAGCGGGGTGTCGCCGGGTCCGGGAGCGGTGACGATGGTGTCGCGGCCGGAGTCGGCGTCGACCATTCCGGTCGCGACGGTGACCCCGCTCTGTGACCCCGGGTAAGGGGTGAAGCGCGAGAACTCGTCAGGTGCTGTGCCGGATGGAGGCAGCACGGTCGAATAGATTCTCACCTGCGATTCGGTACCGGGGCCTGTCCCGACGATGATGTTGTCGGCCAACGCATTTCCGTCGATGTCGGCGCCCGCGACGTTCACCCCGCCGCGGACGTCGGCGGAGAACGGGGCGAAGCGGGTGATCTCCCGCTGGAAGGGTGCACCACCTGCCCCGCTGTAAGCAACGACTTCCGGCGCGACCCCGGGCCCGGTGCCGGCCAGCAGGTCGAGCACCATGTCGCCGTCGACATCTGCCATCGCCACGGTCGGTGTTCCCTCGAACCCAGGGAAGGGGGTGACGTTTCCCAGGGGCCGGTCTCCCGTGCCGTCGAGGACCCTTACGGTGGCCGCTCTGCCGGGTGAACCCGGCGCTGCCACTGCATAACTCGACACCTCAGGGATCACGTTCACGGTCGCCATCAACCCGTTGTCCTCGTGGTTGAGACGATGGCAGTGGATCACGTACGTCCCGATGTACTCGGTGAACTCGGACCGCAAGGTGAGAGAGGCCGGAACCAGGGCGTTTTCCTGGTCGTCGGTCACCGGTGCCGGGACGTTGATGTTGTCGACGCCCCACGGCTGTACGCCGGTGGTGGTCCCGGCGATCGGATCCACCATCTCTGTCACCTGAAAGTCGTTGACGTGGATGTGCATCGGGTGTTCGTCGTTGTTGAGGTTGGTGATCTTCCATTCCTCGACCGAGTTCAGCCGGGGCTGGATCAGGGGGATGTTGGGGTACGTGCTCGAGTCGAAGGCGTAGGTGAACGCCTTCGGATCGTTCTCGCTGGCCAAGGTGTTCGTAAAACCCCCTGAGACGACGAGTTCCCGGTTCACGTCGACGGGCATCGCCGAGGTGTCGACAAACGAAGTGTAGGCATTCAGTGGCTGCCCGTAGTCGAAGGCGGTGGTCTGCCCCTGCCCCTCGCCCGGTGTGGCTTGGATGAGCTTCTGGGTGGGAAAGGTGAAGAATCCATCGGCGTAGCTGATGTGCTGTGGGTCTACGGTGACCGTACCGAGTTCTGCGGGTGGGTTGTCGGTGCCGTTGTTGGTATAGAGGACACCGGGATTGGAGACCGGCTTGGCACCGTCGAGCGGTGGCATGTCGAGGACCAGATCTCCCGTCGCCGGCATGGTGACCGCGATGGCGTACCGGGACGCGGGCGGGACGACGAGCCGGGTGCCGTCACCGCCTACGGGGCCCTCGACCTTCGTGTAGGGATTTCCGTCCTGGCCGACGATGGCGAACTTCGGATGGTTGCCTGTGGCAGTTTCCGTGAGCCGCAACGGCATGTAGGCGAAGTCGCTGATGTTGGCGAGCACCCAGATCTCGGTCTGGCCCGGTTTGAGTTCGAGCTTCGGCTGGAATAGTCCGTTGATGGTGAACTGGACATCACGTTCGTTGTCCGGAAGGTCGGGATTCGCTCCGATGGTGGTCTTCTCGCCGGTGAACGTCTGCAGGTTCTGCGGGACCATCTGGTTCTGGCCGCGATGATTGTCGGGGGACAGTGGTCCGGAGTACCAGTTGGTGAAGTACTGCGACCCCTTCGTCGTCTCGGCGAAGTTCGTCGGCGCCAGGACCGGTCGATAGGTGCCGTCCGCGAGCTGCGCAGGGTCGGGCGGGGTGAGGGTGCTCAGATACTGCGGCCAGCCCGGATGATTGAGTGTCGCGCCGTCACCGCTGCGATCGAAGACGTAGTTGTACTGCAACGCCATATCGCGAATCGGTATGTTCTTCTCCGTGACGATGGGCAGGTTTCCGTCCGGCCGCCCGATCTCCAGCAGGCCTGCCAGGCCTGAGTAGGTCTGCGCGGCGGTGAGGGTGTGGCGATGGCTGTGATACCAGTACATCCCGTTGGGCATGTCATCCGGGATCGCATAGTCATAGGTGTTGCCCAGGCCCGCGGGGATGTCGAGAAGCACGTTGTCCGCGTTGCCGTCCGGGCTCACATGCAGTCCGTGGGTGTGCAGGTTCAGCGGTGACGATTCGAGCGCGGGAGGATAGATCGGGACCTCACCGCCCTTGGGTGTGAACGCCGGGTCGTAGTAGTCCCTGATCGTCAGGCCCTGCAGGTCGTTGTCGTAGTGGACGATCAGCCGCTCGCCGGGGTCGACGCGCAGGGTCGGGGCGGGATACAGGTTGTCGCCGGTGGTCTCACCGTTCGACGCGGTGCCCTCGATGACCTCATATCCGAAGACGAGAAAGTCCGATACCGGCCGCGATGCGGTGTCGAGGGCGACGGTGCCCTGATGGGCGGACAGTCGTACCTCGAGCACCCCGTTCTCACTTGAGAGCTTGACCGGTTCGGTGTATGCCACTGCGCCGGCGTCCGGGCCATGGTTGGCGCCGGCGGTGGTGTGGTCGTCATCGGAGTCCCCGGACATGCAGGCGGCGATGACGATCGTCGTCGTGAGGGCGATCGCCATGGCGGATGCGAGCTTTGCGCGACTGTCGAACATGCTCTGTGTCCCTCGCATCGACGCCGGACATCGACATTGGTCGAGCTCCGCCTCCGGCTGCGTCTCCGCATTGGTCGAGCTCGCCTCCGGCTGCGTCTCCGCAGCGATGCGAGAACCATAGCCGAAACGGGTCCCAGATCAGCGTGAATGATGCCTGAACGTCAGGACAGTCGGTCAGATCGAGCGGCGCATCATCGAATAGGTGTGGAGCAGTACCGCGACAGCTTGTTCTTCGGCAGCGGACCCACCGAGTAGTCCGGCCTCGTGGACACGGCGCAGTCGGTTGTCGAGTTCTGCGGCCATCGCGCCACGATCGGCGCCCACGGGCAGACCGATCCGGCCGGCTATCCCGGACCCGACGAGCACCTGCCTGAGTTCGCCGACCCAGGGCGATTCCGGGTCGGTGCGGGTCAGCGAATGCATCGCCTTGAACTCCTCCATCGTGTGTGCCTGGGGAGTCTGCCGAACCTGCCGCAGTATCGACCTGATCCGGCCACCGGCGGGATGCGTCAGAGCCAGATGTTCGATCTGTGTGCAGGTCGCGACCGCCCTGGTGATCAACACCGATCGGGTCAGGTTGACGTCGACGTTCTCCCGCAGTTCATCCACGCCGGAACGTCGTTGGAGCCAGGCATTCACCGCGTGGGCACCCTGTGGCGCGACCGCGCGAGCATGCCGGAGGCCGTACTCGCCGAGCAGATCGAGAAGTCGATCACGCCCCGCCTGGGTGCCTGTTGCGGGCGTTTCCGACTCGAGCCAGAGCTCCAATTGCATATCGGACAGCCCGGCCAGGGCGGAGAGCGCATCGGCGTCGGCCTCGGTGAATTGTCCGGTCTGGGCAGTCTGCGCCAGCAACCCGGCGACCGGCTGGACGGTCAGCAGTGCCGCCGACATCGACCGGGCGATCTTCTCGGACTGGGTGCGCGCCGCAATGATCGGGTCGGCGTCGCCAAATGCGCCCTCTCCGAGGGTGTCGGCCTTCGCCAGGGCACCGATGGTGTTCACCGCGGAGAATCCGAGGTCGTGGAGGAACTCCACCTCGTCGGCCCTGGGGGTGGCGTCGAACAGGAAGATCGCGGCGTCGGCGCCCACCGACGCATCGCGGGTCTGTCCGTACCCGTCGATGAGAGCGCGCCGCGTCGCCTGTTCGTTGCCCGTGGTGATGGTCGCCAGGCCAGGGGTGTCGATGAGCACCATGCTTCGCAGGAGCCGACTGGGCAGAAAGCGGTCGAGGTAGGCGACTTCGTCTGTGGGGCAGTTGAGCTCGGTGGGGCGGCCGTCGGTGAGCCGGACACTGTGCCTGGCGCCGCCGACCTTGACGACCTCTGCTCGCGACGGGGCGCCGTCCTGGTACACCGCAACGACTTTGGTGCATTCGGTGGCGGCCGTGTCGGCAACCCGATCCCCGATGAGTGCATTGACCAGCGTCGACTTCCCGGCCTTGACGCGGCCGACCACCACGACGCGGGGCGGGGCCCAGAGGGCGTCGCGGATCTGGGCGGTGGAGCGGGCGAGTGGACGGTCGATCCGGGCGATCTCGGCGAGCGCGGCGGTGAGCTGATCCCGTAGTGCGTGGGGTCGGGTACGCCGGATGGGTTGATTCGGGGTGGGCTGATTCCGGGTGGGTCGTTGAGGGGTGGGCTGATTCCGGGTGGGTCGTTGAGGGGTGGGCTGATTCACTGTGCGGTCTCCGCGACGTCGGCGTCCAGAACAGGGTCCTTGCCCAGGGCGACGGGGCCTTTAGTCCGGGCCTCCGCCTTGAGAGCATCGATCGCCGCGTCGAGTTGCTCGATGAGAGAGACGATCTCGGTCAGTCGCCGGCTCAGGCCCCGAACTCTCTTGTCGCGGGTTGCCTTGTCTTCCTTCGCGGCCTCGGCGCCGGCGTTGATCTGATCGGTGATCACGTCGGTCTGGGCCCGAAGGTGACGGCGATACGCCACGACGATCTCGGGTCGCGCCGTGGCGACGGTGCGATCGATGACCCGCAACGTCGATTTGTTGGCCAGCGTCAGTGTCTCGCGCAACCAGGTGATCAGGTGCTGCCTGCCGTTGCGCATCGCCCGATACCCGAGGTTGACCGAGAGCCAGACCCCGCCGGCGACGAGCCCGATCGGAAGGACGGCCGCCATCGCAAGGCTCCCGAAGATGGCCCCGCCGACCATGCCTCCGGTCAGCAGGTTCGCGCCCATGAAGCCCATCATCAAAGCGCTGGGATCGACCACGTCTTTCCATTTGCGTTGGACTTCAGGAGAATTGATGTCCTCGGCGACCATGGCGCCTGCCACCGCATCCATGATGTCCTCCCAGTGCTCGTCGTCACCGAAGAGCGTGGAGACGATCTGGTGCAAGGACTCGGAGAAGTTCTCGAAGGCGCGTGCCGTCGCCGCCTGGAGGTCGGACATGATTGCGGCGGTGAACACTTGCGGCTGCTTGCGCAGGATCCGCCAGCCCTCACCGTTGATCCGTTCGCTCCAGCCCTCCTTGATCTTGTTCAGATCGGAATCGAGCAACCCGACGGCGCGCTGGCGGGCCAGGGTGATGTCCCGGGAGAGGTGTTGATCCCATTCGGTGCCGTGCTCGCGCAGCGCTTTGAGTGCCGCCTTTTTCTCGGCCAGATCATCGAGTGCCGACGAGTCGCCTTGCACGACCGCGATTTCGGTGTCCAGGCGGACCTTCATGCGGTGCATACCGCTACGGCACACCTGCAGGCCGTCGAGCATCGGGGCGATCTCCGCGTCTTCCAGGAGCGTGTCGATGGCGGCGCGGAGAGCGGGAATCCCGGAGGCGGCGAGGATCTCCTCGCGCATGTCCGCCGGTTGCTCGAGCGCTGTCAACGCCCGAACGCCGGACACCCCGATCACCTCGACCGCGCGGCCCAGCCGGCTTCGCACGATCGATCGGTTCTCCTCGGCGATCGTGCGCCAGTTCCGCCTGTTCTTGTCGATCTTCGTCATGGCCACGACCACCGACCCCGACGTCTCGGTGGCGGTCCGCAGGAACTCGATCTCGGGTGCTGTCAGCGGGGCGGCGCTGTCGCACACCATCACGATCGCGCCCGCCCTGCGTGCCGCGGTCAACGCGAGCCGGGCATGGCGTGGATCGAGCCCGCCGGCGCCGGGGGTGTCCACGAGCGTCAGGCCGGGTAGGTGGAGGGCCTCGACGGCGACGACCGCCTCGGTCGGCAGCGCGTCGACGGTCTGATCCTGTACGTGTCGGCCGTCCATCGTGACCCAGTCGGGTAGCTCGCCTGCGTCGATCACCTGCGTCGAATCCGCGAACACCAGGCGCGCGGACCCCGCGGGCAGGGTGTCGTCCGGTGGTGCGAACCAGACGCTGGCGCTGGTGGTGATGTCGACACCCACCGGTGCCAGATCCGGGCGCCCGATGAGCGCGTTGACCAACGTGCTCTTGCCCCGCTTCACCTCGCCGACGAAAACGATGGCTCCGGCGGTGTCGGCGGCATGGAAGCGCGCGTGCGCGAGCTCGGCCGCCTTTGCCTGCCCGAACTTGCGGAGGGTTGCGGACGCGGTGGCGAGCGCATCGGCCGCCTCAGCCGTGGCACCTGCGGTCACAGTGACTCCCGGGTCAGTCGTTGGAACGGTTTCGCTGCCGATTACTCTGCCGCATCCCCAGGTATCTGCGACATTTATCAAGTGACTGACATGAGCGAGCGGGAACTCGTGCTGCGGAGCCAGGACGGAGACCAAGCGGCATTCGGAGAGCTCGTCACCCGCAACCGCGATCAGATCTGGGCCATCTGTCTGCGGATCACGGCCAACAAGTACGACGCCGAGGACGCGTTGCAGGACGCATTGATCGCCGGCTGGCAGAACATCGGCAAGTTCCGCGGCGATTCGAAGTTCACCAGTTGGATGTACCGGATCGCCTCCAACGCCGCGCTGGCCGTCATCCGCAAGCGGCTGGACACCTCGGCCGACGGACCGCCCGAGTTCGAGTCGAACGCGCCACGGATCGATTCCCAGGTCACCGATGTGGCCCGGGTCCGGGCTGCGCTGAGCGCATTGCCGATCGAGTTCCGGGAAGCAATCGTGTTGCGCGAGTTCGGCGATCTCTCCTATCAGGAAATCGCAGACCAGCAGGGGGTGGGCGTGCAGACTGTGAAGAGCCGGATCAACCGGGCCCGCGCCAAACTGCTGGAGATTCTGCAAGATGCCTGACGCAATCCCCGTCCCGCTCGATGTCATCCCCGCCTCCACCGACCCCACCGACGTGCTGATCCGCTTCGCCTTCGGCCTCGACGCCGGCGACAAGGAGATCCTCGAATCGGCTTTCACGGAGGACGTCTTGTTCGACGTCAGTCAGGTGGGGGACGAGCGCAGTGGCTTCCCCGCGATCGAAGGCCGCGACTCCGTCGTCGGGATGCTGCTGATGTCGATGGGCCCGCTCGACACGATGCACGCGCTGTCGAACTTCCGCGTGCACATCGACGGCGACACGGCCCGACTCAACTGTTACGCCATGGCGCAGCATTACCGCCCGGGTGAAGGTCCGTCCCGGGACAAGACCGATCAGGTGATGATGGGTAACAAGTACGACGCCGAGCTCATCCGCGACGGCCAGAGCTGGCGGATCAAACGCCTGACCATCGTCACCGTCTGGTCCCAGGGCAACCCCGACGTGTTGATCGACCACCTCCGCTGACCCGGAATTGGTGGGTTCTGGCGACTAAAAGCCCAGGTCAGGCTCGCCAGAACCCACCAGAATCGGGGGTGGGGGGAGTCAGATGTCGAGGTCGTCGGCGGGTGCGTAGTCGTCGCCGGTGTGGTCGGTGAAGTCGGTGGTGTCCGAATCGTCGGTCTCGGTGTCCCCGGGGGTATCGAAAGCGTCCTCGAAATCGCCGCCGAGAATGTCATCTCCGTCACCATCGGAGTCGGTGACGTTGTCGGTGTCGTCCGGGATCAATTCGTCGAGTCCGCTGCCTGCGTGGTCGAATGCGGCTTCGAGGGTCTGATCGAAGACCGCCGGATCGACCTGGTCCTCGGCGCCGATCTGCGAAAAGATCGAGTCGAGCTGGTCATCTGGGCTGGTCACGGTACTTCTCCTCCGGTCGGGGAACGTCGGCACACCGGGTGCGACGAGGGTTTGTCAGTCATTGGAGTCGCCGGCACCCCAGAATGTTCCCTCGTGGCCCGGCTTTGTTCGCTGGTGGGTCGGGCCCGACTTCCGGGTCCGTTACCCTGAACACCCGTGACCCCCGACATCTCCGCCCCCGGTGCTTCTCGGTACGACCTCATTGTCGTCGGTTCCGGCTTCTATGGCCTGACGATCGCAGAACGAGCAGCGAACGAGCTCGGCAAGCGGGTCCTGGTCATCGACCGGCGCAGCCATCTCGGCGGCAACGCGTACTCCGAAGCCGAGCCCACCACGGGGATCGAGATCCACAAGTACGGCGCGCACCTTTTCCACACGTCCAACAAGAAGGTGTGGGACTACGTCAACAAGTTCACCGATTTCACCGGCTACCAGCACCGGGTCTTCGCGATGTACGAGGGCCAGGCCTACCAGTTCCCGATGGGCCTCGGTCTGGTCTCGCAGTTCTTCGGTCGCTACTTCACCCCGGACGAGGCGCGCGCGCTCATCGCCGAGCAGGCCAGCGAGATCGACACCGACGCGGCCTCGAACCTGGAAGAGAAGGCCATCAGCTTGATCGGACGGCCCCTGTACGAGGCCTTCGTCAAGCACTACACCGCCAAGCAGTGGCAGACCGATCCCACCGAGCTGCCCGCCGCGAACATCGCGCGACTGCCGGTGCGCTACAACTTCGACAACCGCTACTTCAACGACACCTACGAGGGTCTGCCGAAAGACGGTTACACCGCCTGGCTCGAGAACATGGCGAAGAGCGACCTGATCGAGGTCCGCCTCGACACCGACTGGTTCGACGTCCGTGACGACCTGCGGGCGCAGAGTCCGGATGCGCCGGTGGTCTACACCGGGCCGCTGGACCGGTACTTCGACTACGCCGACGGTGAACTCGGCTGGCGCACACTCGATTTCGAGACCGAAGTGCTCGATACCGGAGACTTTCAGGGCACCCCGGTGATGAACTACAACGACGCCGCCGTCCCGTACACCCGAATCCACGAGTTCCGGCATTTCCACCCCGAGCGTGCGTACCCCGCCGACAAGACCGTCATCATGCGCGAGTTCAGTCGGTTCGCGGAGAGCGGCGACGAGCCGTACTACCCCATCAACACCCCGGAGGACCGGGAGAAACTGAGCGCTTACCGGGCCCGCGCGAAGGCCGAGACGGCCTCGCAGAAGGTGCTTTTCGGTGGCCGCCTCGGCACCTACCAGTACCTCGACATGCACATGGCGATCGCCAGTGCGCTCACCGCCTACGAGAACACGTTGGCGCCGCACCTGCAGTCCGGTGCGCCCCTGGCGACGGAGAGTGAACAGTGACGATATCGACGGCGGCGGAGCAGTCGCAGAACCCCCAGACCTATGATGCGGCGAAGACGTTGCTGCAGCGGGTCATCCTGCCGCGTCAGGGTGAGCCGCTCGATGTGCGGTCGCTTTATCTGGTTGAATCCGAGTCCAATTCGCGACGAGCCCACGCCCCGTCGCGGACCTCGGTGCTGCTGGGCGCGGAGTCCGAAGTCAGCTTCCTGACCTACTTCAACGCTTTCGCCGCGTCCTACTGGCGTCGCTGGTCGATTCTCAAATCTGTTGTGCTGCGTATCGAGGTGATCGGCGCGTGCCGCGTCGATGTGTACCGGTCGAAGATCGACGGTTCCCGCATCGCGGTGGACGGCAACCTCGTCCCGACCGACGCAAGTGGCAAGGGCGTCATCGAATTCGAGGTCGGCTTGGAGCCGTTCGAGGACGGCGGCTGGATCTGGTTCGACATCACCACCGACACCGACGTCGAGGTCGTCTCTGCCGGCTGGTACGCCCCGATCGATGCGCCCAGCGGACCCGACACCAAGCGCGTGACCGTCGGGATCCCGACGTTCAACCGTCCGACCGACGCTGTGAACGCTCTGTACGCGCTGACGTCCGATCCACTGGTCGACGAGGTCATCGACGCCGTGATGATGCCCGATCAGGGCACCCGGTTGGTCACCGACGAACCGGGCTTCGCCGAAGCCGCAGCGGCACTGGGTGATCGTCTCCACATGTTCAAGCAGGGCAACCTCGGCGGATCCGGTGGATATTCACGGATCATGTACGAGGCGCTGAAGCAGACCGACAGTCCGTACGTCCTCTACATGGACGACGACATCAGCATCGAGCCGGACTCGATCCTGCGTGCGCTCGCGATGTCGCGATTTGCCAAGTCCCCCATGCTCGTCGGCGGGCAGATGCTCAACCTGCAGGACCGCAGTCACCTGCATTGCATGGGTGAGGTGATCGACCACCGCAACTTCATGTGGACGGCCGCGCCGTTCGTGGAGTACGACCACGACTTCGCCGAGTACCCGCTGCGCGACCGCGAGAACTCGAAGAACCTGCACCGGCGGATCGATGTCGAGGGCAACGGCTGGTGGATGTGCATGATCCCGCGCGTGGCCGCGGAACAGATCGGCCTGCCGCTGCCACTGTTCATCAAGTGGGACGACTGGGAGTACGCGCTGCGGGCGGCCAAGGCCGGCTACCCGACGGCCACCATTCCCGGCATCGCGATCTGGCACATGGCCTGGAGTGACAAGGACGACGCGATCGATTGGCAGGCCTACTTCCACCTGCGCAATCGGTTGGTGGTCGCCTCACTCCATCACGACGGCCCGCTCGGCCCGATCCTGCAGTCGATAGCCAAGGCAACTGCGAAACATCTTCTCTGCCTTGAATATTCGACTGTGGCAATCCAGAACGAGGCCATCAGGGACTTCTTGGCCGGGCCCGACCACATTCGCGACCTCCTGCCGTCGGCACTGCCCAAGATCGCGGCGATGCGCAAGCAGTACCCGGACGCGGTCGTTCTGCCGTCCGCGACCGAGCTACCCCGAACATCGGGTGAGGCAACCCATCTCGGGGTGAACATACCGACCAACCCAGTCAAGAAGGTCCGGGCACTCGGGGCGGCGGTCGTGAACAACCTGCGGCCCGCCGATCCGCGCCATCACGAGGTGCCACAGGCGAACTACCCGCCCATCGAGGCCCGCTGGTTCAGTCTCGGCCGCGTCGACGGGGTGACCGTGACGACCGCCGACGGTAGGGGTGTGGTGTTCCGGCAGCGCGACCGTGACAAGATGATCGCCCTGGCGAAGGAATCTGCCGCGCTCGTGAAAGAACTGCGGGCTCGTTTTCCCGAACTCCGTGAAACGTATCGGTCCGCACATGCTGAGCTGACCAGTAAGGAAAGCTGGGAGCGTGTCTTCGGAATCGATTGAGGTCCCCCAGAGTTTCATCGGACCGCTCAGCGGTGAAGTCAAGATCCTGGTCGGCGTGCAGAAGTCGCTGTCCGATCGTCCCGGCGTCCTGGCGACGGCCTGCGGACTGTCGCACTTCGGTGAGCACTCCCTGGGCTGGCTCGGGCTGGCGGCCACCGGTGCGGCCGCAGCACAGGTCCGCGGGGACAAGGCGAACCGCAATCAGTGGATCGCCGCCGGTGTCGGCGCGTTCGGAGCGCACGCCGCGTCCGTGGTCATCAAACGGATCGTGCGCCGCCGCCGACCACACGACCCCCGCATCGCGATCGGTGTGGGCACGCCCAGCAAGCTGAGCTTCCCGTCGAGCCATGCGACCTCCACCACCGCTGCAGCGATTCTCATCGGTCGCGCTGCGGGATTACCATCCGGTGCGCTGCCCGCGGCACTGGTGCCGCCGATGTTGCTGTCACGGCTCGTGCTGGGTGTGCACTACCCGTCCGACGTGATCGGTGGCGCCCTGATCGGAGCCACCTGTGCAGCCGCGGTCACTGCGGGTGAAAGACTGACGAGAACTGAGAACTGAGGGAGTGCAGTGAGCGAGGAGCCGATCGAGCACGAGGTCGTGCGCGGCCCGCCCAAGAATCTGGCAACGGGTTTGATCAAGGCGGTCAGGCCCCGGCAGTGGGTCAAGAACCTGTTGGTGCTGGCAGCACCGATGGCGGCCGGTGCTGTCGACGAGCCGGATGTGCTCTGGCGCACAGGCGTCGCCTTCGTGGCGTTCTGCCTGATCGCGTCGTGCGTTTATCTCGTGAACGATGCGCTCGACGTCGAAGCCGACCGCAACCACCCGACCAAACGGTTCCGGCCGATCGCCGCGGGGGTGGTGCCCAGGTCGCTGGCATTCGTACTGGCTGCGGTTCTCGGAGTCGCTTCGCTGGGGATCTCTTTCCTGGCCAACTGGCAGCTCGCCGTCGTCATCGCGGTCTACCTGGCCATCCAGCTCGGCTACTGCTTCGGCCTCAAGCACGAGCCGGTCATCGACATCTGCATCGTCTCGTCCGGGTTCCTGCTGCGCGCGATCGCCGGCGGCGTAGCAGCTGAACTGCCCGACGGGCTCTCGAAGTGGTTCCTGCTCGTGATGACCTTCGGGTCCCTGTTCATGGCAGCGGGCAAGCGCTACGCGGAGCTACAACTCGCCGAACGCACCGGCGCCAAGATCCGCAAGAGCCTCGAGTACTACACGACGACCTACCTGCGTTTCGTCTGGACGCTGTCCGCGACAACTGTCGTGCTCTGTTACGGGATGTGGGCGTTCGACACAGACGGTGGACACAACGAGAACGTCTGGTACGCCCTGTCGATGGTGCCGTTCACCATCGCAATCCTTCGCTACGCCGTCGACGTCGACGGTGGTCAGGCGGGCGAACCCGAAGAAATCGCGCTCGGTGACCGTGTTCTCCAGCTGCTCGCCATCGCCTGGTTAGTATGCGTTGGTGTCGCGGTCTATGCCATCAGCTGAAAAAGGCGGGCCATCAGCTAGCAAGGGCCGGCCATCAGCTGATCCGGGGATCGAACCAGCGCAACCACGGGTGCTCGGCCGCACGATCAACCCGGCCACCATCTCCCTGTGGATCAGCGCGGTCGTCGTCGGTGCCATCTTCGGATACGGCGCCTGGCAGCGTCGCTGGATCGCCGACGACGGTCTGATCGTTCTCCGCACGGTCCGCAACCTGCTGGCAGGGAACGGGCCGGTGTTCAACAAGGGCGAGCGGGTCGAGGCGAACACCTCGACGCTCTGGACCTATCTGATCTGGTTCTGGAGTTGGGTGACCGACGCCCAGACCGAATACGTGGTGCTCTGGATCGCGCTGGTGTTGTCGATAGCGGCTGTACCCTTGGCGATGTACGGCACCGGCCGGCTCTACCGCATCGGCAGGGGACAGGGCCCGATCAATCCCGGCTGGATGCTCCTGCTCCCGCTCGGTGCACTCGTCTACATCGCGCTGCCGCCTGCGCGTGACTTTGCGACCAGCGGTCTCGAGACGTCGCTCTGTATCTTCTGGGCCGCCCTGCTGTGGTGCCAGCTGGTCGCGTGGAGTCAGCGCTCGACCAATCCGGCGGTCTGGGGACGCAAGCAGGTCGCGACGACGTTGTTGCTGGGCTTCACCGCCGGGCTGTCGCCACTGATCCGTCCCGAGCTGACCCTGGTGGGCGGCCTGGCCCTGCTCTTGGTCTTCTGTAGCCCGATGAGCTGGAAGATGCGCTTCGCCTTCGCGGCGGTCGCAGCGTTTGTGCCGGTGGCCTACCAGATCTTCCGCATGGGTTATTACGCCCTGTTGGTGCCGAATACGGCCGTCGCGAAGGACGCGTCCGGGTCGAAGTTCGATCAGGGTCTGACGTACCTGGGCAACATGTTCAGTCCCTACTTCCTGATCCTCCCGCTGATCATCGCGGTGATCGCGGCCGGACTCACCTGGTACCTGCGTCGCAATGCGCTGGATACGTCCGCTGACGGCCACGTTGACCTCGTCAAGCACAAGGACGACGCTCCCGTGACCTGGCGCGTGCGCGCGGGTTCGATCAGTCGCAGGTTGCAGAGTCCCGCCGCGGTGGTGACGTTGATCTTCGTCTGCGGCTTCCTCGAGTCGTTCTACTGGGTACGCCAGGGCGGCGACTTCATGCACGCCCGCGTCCTTCTGGTCCCGCTGTTCCTGCTGATGCTGCCGGTGATGGTGATCCCTGTTGCGCTTCCCGCCGGGTTCGGGCAGCGCCGGAGCGACACCGACGGCGCACGGAATGTGCGACCACAGGTGATCGGCTGGGCGGGGACCGTGGTCATGGCCGGTCTGTGGATCACGACCGTCGTGTGGGCCATCTCGACCTCACACGTGGCCGGCATGAAGAACGGCACCGAGATCGGCCGCGGCGGCATCGTCGACGAGCGTCGCTACTACATCCAGAACATCGGCATCGAGCACCCGATCACCGCCGAGGACTACCTGAACTACCCGCGGATCCGGGCGATGGTCGCGTCGATCAACAAGCATGAGAACACGGGTGGGGTGTTGTTGCCCTCCCCGAACTACGACGAGTGGTACTTCGATCCGCTGCCGGTACCGCCTCCGCCGGGCGTGGACAAGCAGATCACTGTCTTCTATCTGAACCTCGGGATGACGAGCATGAATGCCTCGCTCGATGTGCGGGTCATCGACCAGATGGGGTTGGCGTACCCGATCGCGGCTCATTCGGATCGGCTCCCTGACGGCCGGATCGGTCACGACAAAGATCTCGACGCCGAATGGGTGGTCGCGGAGTCGGGTGCCTACCCGCGGTACCCGGTGCTTCCGCCCTTCGTCAGTGCCGACGGGGTGCGCCAGGCGCAGGTCGCCCTGACCTGTAAGCCGACGGAAGACTTGATCGCGTCGTATTCGGCTCCCTGGACGTTCGCGCGTTTCAAGCACAACCTGCGGCAAGCAGCGGGGTTCACGTCCTATCGCATCGACCGGGTGCCCGAGTACGAGTTGGAGCGGTGCAAATTGCCCATTCCTGCGCCGGTCTATCCGAACTAGCACCTGTAACGTGACAACAGGATTCGGTGTGAGCGTCACGCTCAGTCACCTGAGCACACGCGCATGGTTTCCTGAGAAAAAGCTGATAACTTCACGCCGCGCTGCAGGTCCGCTCGACCCTGGGCGGGGCAGGCAACACGCAAGGTCTCGAATGTGTAACGCGGCGTTTTGCAGGCGCGATACGTATGGGGAAGAACGATTTGGGCAGGTCACGAGGTCGTCTAATCGGACAGTGTGACCGATCACAGGGTTTGTCAGACCGGAAGCTATCTAATAGGCTCCGGTCGTTGCCAAAGGGCGGCACGCTGTTCGTGAAGCTGTGTGACACCTGAGGATCTTGGTGTCCTCGTGGCCAGAGTTATTTCGCTGAACTGCAGTCCGGGCCGTTGCCGCTGGATAGAGAGAGAGTTGTATTCGATGCGCGTACGCACACCGTTTGGGCGAGTGGGGTTCGGTAAGCGACTCGTCGCTTCCGTCGCCGCACTGGCGACCATTGCCGGAATCGGAGTGGTTGCCGGCACCGGCACCGCCAACGCTTGGGGCCAAAGGGCAACCGAGACGTTTTACGTCAACGGATGCGGTATGCCGAGGGACGTGAAGGTTCGCTCTTGGACCACGAGGAATGCGTACAAAACGGTTGTCCTGCTCGATGGACTGCGCGCCACCAACGACGTCAGTGGCTGGGAGCACGAGACCAACGTGCAAGATCTGGTCAAGCGGAACATCAACGTCGTGATGCCGGTCGGTGGAGCCGCGAGCTTCTATAGCGACTGGAACGCCCCGAGCAACTTTAACGACCAGGGATACACCTACAAGTGGAACTGCGTCATCGCTGACAGGCTCCCCAAGGCTCTCAAGAGCAAGGGGCTTATCCCCAGCGGAAAACTGGCGATCGCCGGAATCTCGATGGGCGGCAACGCTGCGCTCGTGGTCGCAGCCAACAACAAGCAGTGGTACTCACACGCCTTCTCGATGTCGGGCTACCTGAACCTCTCGGCTCCGGGTATGAAGTCGGCCATCCGCGTCGCTCTGCTCGACGCCGACGGCGGGCCGTGGAACTCTGACAGCATGTGGGGTCCGCCGTGGACCACCCGCTGGTACGACAACGATCCGTTCGTGCAAATCACCAAGATGCACGGTCTGAAGGTTCGCGTTGCATCCGGCAGCGGTATCCCCGGCGGTTACAACCAGAACGAGAACGCGGTCAGCATTGTCCAAGGTGTGCCGCTCGAGATGCTCTCGCTGGCACAGACCCGCGCCTTCGAGGTGCAGGCCTTCGTCAACCGTGTCCAGTTGACCACCGACTACCCGTTCGCCGGCACTCACAAGTGGGGCTACTGGCAGGACATGATGTGGCGTGCCGCGGATCAGGGCTGGTTCCGCTGAATCGTCCCCCGTGACCCTCTAGTCACAAAATTCACACCTGTCACAGGTGTGGCAACCTCAAAACAGAACGCTCTACGTGTAGACAACACGTAGAGCGTTCTGTTTTTGGTTCGGTCCCCAGAGAGTCGGCTGGGTGTGACTTGGAGGAGTAGATCTACATGCGGAAGCAATTTGTGCGCGGTGCGCTCGGACTGATGGCCGGCGCGGTATCGGTGTGCACGGTGCTCGGCGTGACGACGCCCGCCATGGCCGCGCCGGTGGTGCCCGCCCCACAGGCCCCCGCGGTCAGCGCCCCGGCCGCCGTGCCGGGGGTCAAGATCACCAACACCTTCTGGTACTCCGACCGTCGGGTCGCGATGTGGGTCTACTCGCCCGCGATGGGCACCAACGTCCAGGTGCAGGTGCTGCTGGCACGTGATTGGAACTATCGCCCGGCGAACAAGTTCCCGCAGATGTACATGCTCGACGGTCTGCGCGCGCAGGACGACCAGAACGGCTGGATCCTCAACACCAACATCGAGGACTTCTACAAGGACAAGAACGTCAACGTCGTCCTGCCCGTCGGCGGCGAGTCGAGTTTCTACACGGACTGGGCCGAACCCGACAACGGTAAGAACTATCAGTGGGAGACGTTCCTGACCAAGGAACTGCCGCCCCTGATGGAGAGCCAGTGGCGATCGACCGACGTGCGCGGTGTTGAGGGACTGTCGATGGGCGGCAGCGCAGCGATGATGCTCGCAGCCCGCAATCCCGGTTTCTTCAAGTTCGCCGCGTCCTTCTCGGGCATTCTGCAGCTGAGCTCGTTCGGGATGCCGCAGGCGATCCAGTTCGCGCAGAACGACGCGGGCGGATATGACTCGGCGAAGATGTTCGGTCCGCCGACCGCACCGGCGTGGAAAGAACACGATCCCTACGTCCTCGCAGACAAGCTGCGCGGGACGAGTCTCTACGTGTCCTCGGGCAACGGCCTGGTCGGTCAGTACGACACCGCGTCCACCATTCCAGGTCTCGCCACCAACTACGCGGGCGTCGGCCTCGAGGTCCTCTCCCGGGTGACCTCGCAGCAGTTCGCGAGCAGGCTGAACCAACTCGGGGTACGAGCGCAGGCCGTCTATCGCGCCTCGGGCACGCACACGTGGCCGTACTGGCAGTTCGAGATGGAGCAGGCGTGGCCGCAGGCGGCCGGGGCCCTGGGGCTCGCGGCAGACAAGCCGGCCTGTGCCACGAGCGGCGCGATCGCGCCCGTCTACAAGGCGAACAAGTCGCTCGGCGAGTGCCTCACCCCTGAGTACGACGTGCCGGGTGGTCGCGCGCAGGACTTCCGCAACGGACGCATCATCTGGTCGGCCAAGACCGGAGCACAGGTTGTCGGTGGCGGCATCGGCGGCGCGTACGTCGCCGCGGGTGGTCCCGGCGGTTGGCTCGGATTCCCGACCAGCGGTGAGCTCGCCACCCCCGACAAGGTCGGCCGCTTTAACAAGTTCCAGAACGGCAACATCTACTGGACCCGGACGACGGGTGCGCACCCGGTCGGTGGCGCGATCCTCGCGGATTGGGGCAAGAGCGGATACGAACGTGGCCCGCTGAAGTACCCGACCGGCGACGAGCACAACACTCCCGGCGACAAGGGACGCGTGCAGGACTTCCAGGTCGGCTCGTACTACTGGAATCCGACGAACGGCGCACATTCGGTGCAGGGCAAGATCTTCGAGAAGTACGCAGCCCTTGGATACGAGGGCGGCTGGCTCGGATTCCCGAAGACCAACGAGGTCGGCCTGGCCCGGGGCGGCAAGCTCACGGCCTTCGACGGCGGGAACATCTACTGGACCTCGGCGAAGGGTGCTTACGCCATCGCGCCCGGCCCGATCTTCGACGCCTGGGGCAAGGCCGGGTACGAGAACGGCAAGCTGGGCTACCCGATCAGTGACGCGCAGGAGATCACCGGCGGGACCCGGGTCCTCTTCGAACGCGGTGTGATCGAGGTCGTGAACGGCGTCGCCGTCGTCAAGTAAATCCTCAGGTCGCTTCGGTAGCCTTGCTGGGATTCGAGAACTGCGGGTTCGGGGCCGGGTGGCTCCACCCTGCCAACCTTCTCCTGACGACGTGAGAAAAGGACGTGACATGACAAGCTCCACCATCCGGGTTCTCACCGCCGGCGCAGCGCTGCTGATGACGGCGGCGCTGGCCACCGGCTGCGGTGACGACTCGACGGCATCCGCGCCCACCGACGCGGTGAGCTCCAGGACGAGCGCGCCGAGCAGCACAAGTGCCACGAGCAGCGAAGCTGCCCCGTCGAGCAGCGCCGCGACCTCGACCGAGGCCAGCAGCGACGGCCAGCCCGACGACACCGAGGGCCTGCCCGCAACAGGGCCTGCCCCGGCCGACGTCCCCGAAGGTGTCGAGGCGGACAACAAAACCGAGGCGTACCTCGCAGAGCTGAAGAAGCAGGGCGTGAGCGTTCCCAACGATCCCGACAACGCGATCGCGCTGAGCGCAGCCCAGGCCGTCTGCAACGGCAAGGAGCAGGGCACGAGCACCGACGACATCAAGATCTTCGTGGTGCCGCTGGTGGGATCGGGAACTACCGATGAGGCCAAAGCCAATGCCGACGCCGACAAGGTGATCAAGGCCGCCGAGTCGAAGTACTGCTGACGCCCCGAGATGAGCGCCAAAAAGAGAAGTAAGGGCCGATTGCTGCTGCTGGCGATCCTCGGTCTGGGGATCCTGAGCATCATCGCGATCATCCTCGTGGTGATCTTGATCATCAATCTGTTCAAGCCGGAACCGGCCGGACCCACCGGTCCGAGCGGTTCTTCCACCACGAGTTCGGCCCCGCGGCCGACCGCCCAGCCGGCGGACTGCCCCGACGTCCAGGTGATCGTGGTACCCGGCACGTGGGAGTCGGCGAGCGACGACGACCCCTACAACCCGACGTCGAACCCGAACTCGTTGATGCTCAAGGTCTCCGCGCCGCTGGCGAACGAATTCGACACCTCCCGTGCCGACGTCTACACGGTCCCGTACGTGGCGCAGTTCAAGAACCCGACGAACTTGGCCGATCGGCAGGTCGACTACAACACCTCGCGCGCCGAGGGGACCAATGCGACGCGGGCGAAGATCGCCGAGGTCAACCAGAGGTGTCCGCTGACCGGTTTCGTACTGACAGGGTTCTCGCAGGGCGCGGTCATCGCCGGCGACATCGCAGGTGAGATCGGTAACGGCAGGGGTCCGGTGTCGCAGGATCTGGTCCTCGGGGTCGGATTGATCGCCGACGGTCGGCGGCAGCCGAATCAGGTCGGTAACGCCGGGCCGAACCCCCCGGGGGTCGGGGCAGAAATCGCCCTCGACATCCTGCCGATTCCGGGAATCGACCTCACGGGACCGCGGCCGGGTGGATTCGGCGAACTGACCGACCGCGCCTATTCACTTTGTGCGCCAGGCGATTTGATCTGCGATGCGCCGACGATCGCGAATCCGGTCGAGGGTCTGACGAAACTCATGGGCGCGATCAACAATCCGGTACACGCGATGTACAACACCACGCGTTACTGGAGTGACAACGGAGAGCCGGCCACCGTCTGGATGACCGACTGGGCCCGAGGTGTCATCGACCAGGCACCGTTCCCGAAGCACGAATGATCGCATTTTGCCGGGCTCGGGTCCGGAAGTAACGTTGTCCCCGCCAACCCCTGGCTGACCGGGACATCGGGCGGACTGGGCCCGATCCGGCCTGCAATGGTGCCGGGTGACTTTGTGAAACAGGAGACCTGAGATGACGTCAGCGAATGCCGAGTCGGGCCTGCGCAAGTTCCGGTTCGGCGCGGGTGGCGAAGGCAACCGTGACGAGGGTGGTGCCCGCAAGTTCGTCAAACTCGCGCAGACCGCCGAAGAGTACGGTTTCGACACCTTCGCGGTGCCCGACCACCTCGGCAATCAGGTCGGCCCGCTCGCCGCGCTAGGCGCGCTGAGCCAGGCCACGGACAAGATCCGGCTGGCCACCTCGGTCCTGGCGAACGGATACCGCCATCCGGCACTGCTGGCCAAAGAGGCCACGACCATCGATGTGCTGTCCAAGGGCCGCCTCGAGCTCGGCATCGGCGCGGGCTGGATGAAGGAAGAGTTCGACAAGGCCGGGATCGAGTTCGAGTCCCCGGGTGCCCGGATCCGGCGGCTCGACGAATCGCTCACCATCCTCGATGGACTGCTGCGCGGCGAAGAGGTCAACTTCGACGGTGAGTTCTACACCATCAAGGGCCTCGTCGGCAGTCCACGACCGCGGCAGGGACCGCGGCCGCCGATCGCGGTGGGCGGCGGCGGGCCCAAGATGCTGGCGCTGGCCGCCAAGCATGCCGACATCATCTCTGTGGCCACGGGCACCACGGCCGAGGGCAAGCTGCGGTTGTCGGACATGACGATGGAGAAGACCATCGAGCGGGTCGATCGCATTCGGCAGGCCGCCGGTGACCGGTTCGCCGAGATCGAGCTGAACTGGACGATCGCGACCATCGTCGTCACCGACGACCGGGAGGCGACCGCCGAGATGGCCCTGGCCGCTCTCGACCGGGGCTACCCGCCGAACATCGCGATGGACGTCAAGCTCTCCGTCGAGGACATCCTGCAGTCGCCGTACCTGGCGTTCGGATCGTTCGAGCAGATCGCCGATCAGATCCGCGAGGTCCGGCGCAGGACAACGATGTCGTACGTGGGAATTTTCCCGACCCAGATGGATGCGTTCGCACCGGTCATCCCGCTGCTCAAGGGTGAGTAGCCATAATCTTCGCCATGGTGGCGTAGGTTGACCTTCGGCGCTGATCCCCTCGCCGGTGACCACCTGGCAAAAAGAGAGTTACTGACCGGTAGTATGTTGGCGATTTGGCTCGGGCCTGTACGCGGCTGCGAGTCTTGTTTGGCTTGATAAGAAGAATAAGGAACGCTGAGAGGTCGAGGCGTCTACAGAACCGGTGACCACACGTATTTCGGCAGGTGTCGGAGTCGCTATCAGGAGTGCGAATGAACAACGAGTTTGACCAGTTTTTGGATGAGGACGGCAATCTGTTCTTCACCGAAGACGCAACCCTGGTCGACTACGTCGAGCGCAACGTCGCGGAGCAGGCCGACACCCTGGCTTACCGGTTCATGGACTACAGCCGCGAACGTGACGGCGAGGCCATCGACCTGACGTGGTCACAGTTCGGCAAGCGGCTACGTGCCATCGCCGCCCGGCTGCAGCAGGTCACCGAACCGGGCGACCGGGTGGCGATCTTGGCCCCGCAGTCGCTCGAATACGTCATCGGCTTCTTCGCCTCGCTGTACGCGGGCAACATCGCCGTACCACTGTTCTCCCCGGACGAACCCGGCCACACCGATCGACTGACGGCGGTGCTCGCCGACTGCAAGCCGAGCGCGATCCTGACGTCGACGAAGTCGGCGGAGGCCGTGCGCGACTTCTTCAAGCCGCTGCCTGCGAAAGAACGCCCTCGCGTCATCGCCGTCGACGCCGTCCCGGATTCGGTCGGAGAGACCTGGGTCCGCCCGACGCCGAAGCTCCACGACACCGCATACCTGCAGTACACCTCGGGTTCGACCCGCGTCCCCGCCGGCGTGATCATCACGTTCGAGTCGGTGGCGGCCAATGCGCTGCAGATGATCGACGCGATCGAGTTCGACCACAACTCGCGCGGGGTCACCTGGCTGCCGATGTTCCACGACATGGGACTGCTGACCGTCATCCTGCCCGCACTCGGTGGCAAATACATCACCATCATGAGCCCGCAGGCCTTCGTACGTCGGCCCGGCCGATGGATCAAGGAACTCGCGGCGCAGGCCGGCGGGACGGAAACGTTCGCGGCAGCACCGAACTTCGCGTTCGAACACGCGGCTGTGCGTGGCCTCCCCAAGGAAGGTGAGGACCTCGACCTGAGCAACGTCATCGGTCTGATCAACGGCAGCGAGCCGGTCACGGTCAGTTCGATGAAGAAGTTCAACGACGCGTTCGGTCCCTATGGTCTGCCGAAGACGTCGATCAAACCGTCGTACGGCATGGCAGAGGCGACGCTGTTCGTCTCGTCGACCAAGCGCGACAACGAGGCGAAGATCGTCTACGTCGACCGCGAAGAACTGAACGCGGGCACGTTCAAGATCGTCGACCAGGATGCTCCCGGTGCGGTCGCGCAGGTCTCGTGCGGGCAGGTCTCGGTGAGCCAGTGGGCCGTCATCGCGGACTCCGAGACCGGTGCCGAGCGCCCCGACGGTCGCGTCGGCGAGATCTGGCTGAACGGCATGAACATCGGCCACGGCTACTGGAGACGTCCGGAAGAGACCGAGGAGACGTTCAACAACAGTCTCGTCACCCCGCTCGACGAGGGCAGCCACAGTCTCGGCGCACCGAAGAACAGCAAGTGGATGAAGACCGGCGACTACGGCGTCTGGCTCGACGGTGAGCTCTACATCACCGGCCGCGTCAAGGACCTGGTGATCGTCGACGGCCGCAACCACTACCCACAAGATCTCGAGTTCTCCGCGCAGGAGGCGAGCCCCGCGCTGCGGCCGGGCTTCGTCGCCGCGTTCGCGGTCCCGTCCAACGAGCTTCCCGAGGTCGTGTTCGAGAACTCGGCCAGCGGTCTGAAGTTCGATGCCGACGACGCCTCGGAGCAACTGGTCATCGTGGCCGAACGCGGACCCGGCAAGAAGGTCGATCCGCAAGAGGTCGCCGACACGGTGCGCGCGTCGGTGGCGCAGCGACACGGCGTGATGGCGCGCGACGTACTGATGGTCCCGGCCGGATCGATCCCGCGAACCTCCAGCGGCAAGATCGCCCGGCGGGCGTGCAAGGCGGCGTACATCGACGGAACGCTGCGTGGTGGATACCAGCAGACCGCGTTCCCCGATGCGCCGAACGAGAATCAATAGTCTGGACTGGCGATGCCTGAACTGAACAGCTCGAGCGAGAAGAACCTGGACTCGGAAGACAAGTTGCCGGGCTCGACGTTCGGTCCCGGGACTGACGACAACGGTGTCGAGGCGACGCCCGTCGGTGAACCGACTGCATCGGAGCACGGTTCCGACGGTGAGACCGCCGGGGACATGACCGTCACCGAGCTACGTGAGTGGCTGCGGCAGTGGGTCTCCGACACCACCGGGCTACCGGTCGACCAGGTCTCTGATGACCGCCCTCTCGAAGAGTTCGGGTTGTCCTCGCGCGACGCCGTGGCGATGTCCGGCGACATCGAGGACAAGACCGGGGTGATCCTCACCGCCACCGTCGCCTATCAGCACCCGACCATCGCGTCGCTGGCCAAGCGCATCATCGAAGGTGATCCCGACGAAGGTCGCGATGACGACGAGGACTCCGCCCGCTATCAGCGTGTGCGCGGGGACGAGGACGACATCGCGATCGTCGGTGTGGCAACCCGGTTCCCGAAGGCGGGCCACACCCCGGAGTCGACCTGGGATCTGCTGATCAACGGGCGAGAGGGCATCAGCGATCTACCGGACGACCGATGGACCGAGTTCAAGGCGGAACCGCGCATCGCCAAGGTGCTGGCCGATGCCAATCTGCACGGCGGCTATCTCGACGACGTCAAGGGTTTCGACGCCGACTTCTTCCAGATGTCGCCGCGTGAGGTCGAGATGGTCGACCCGCAGCAGCGTCTTGCGCTCGAACTGACCTGGGAAGCGCTCGAACACGCGCACATCCCCGCCAGCGATCTCAAGGGCGGTCAGGTCGGTGTCTTCATCGGCAGTTCGACCAACGACTACCAGATGCTGGCGGTCTCCGATCGCGAGGGGGCAGGCGAAACCGCCGCGTACGCCCTCACCGGTACGTCCACGTCCATCGTCGCGGGCCGGGTTTCGTACTACTTCGACTTCCGCGGTCCCTCGGTCGCCCTCGACACCGCGTGCTCGTCATCGCTGGTCGCGGTCCATCAGGCCGTCCGCAGCCTGCGCTCCGGCGAATCCGATGTCGCCCTTGCCGGCGGCGTCAACATGCTCATCACCCCGGCGGCGACACTGGGCTTCGACTCGGTGGGCGTGCAGTCGAAAGACGGGCGCATCAAAGCCTTCTCGTCCGACGCGGACGGCATGATCCGTGCCGAAGGCGGCGGACTCGTCGTGCTCAAGCGACTGTCCGACGCCCGGCGCGACGGCGACAAGGTGCTCGCGGTGGTGGCAGGTTCGGCGGTCAACTCCGACGGCCGGTCCAACGGCCTGCCAGCACCCAATCCCGAAGCGCAGGTGCAGGTGCTGCGGTCGGCGTACACCGACGCCGCGATTGATCCGCGAGATGTCGACTACATCGAGGCGCACGGCACCGGCACCATCCTGGGTGATCCGATCGAAGCCGACGCCCTGGGACGCGTGCTGGGCAAGGGTCGCGACGCAGACAAGCCGACCCTGCTGGGATCGGCCAAGACCAACTTCGGTCACCTCGAAGCCGCCGCCGGCGCCGCGGGCCTCATCAAAGTGGTACTGGCACTGGGGGAGAACAAGCTCCCGCCGTCGCTGAACTACGCCGGACCCAACCCGTACATCCAGTTCGACGCCCTGCGCCTGCAGGTCATCGGAGAGGCCACCGACTGGCCGCGCTACTCCGGTCATGCCGTCGCCGGCGTCTCGGGCTTCGGCTTCGGTGGCACCAACGCGCACGTGGTGGTGCGCGAGGTCACGCCCGAAGACCTCGCCGAACCGGTCGCCCAGAACCCGGCCCCGGCCGCTCAGGCCACGGTCGAGGCATTCGTCGACGATGATGACGACGAGGAATACCTGACCGACGCCGAGCGCGCCGCGCTCGGACAACTCGCCACCGCCACCGTGGCCGACGAGCCCGCCGCCGAGGTTGATCCGACCGAGGGCTTCGCACCGTGCAAGGCCGAGGGTTCGGTTGTCCCGCTGGTGGTCTCGGGGTTCCTGCCCTCGCGGCGTCGCAAGTCGGCCGCCGACCTCGCCGACTGGCTCGAAACCGACGAGGCGAAGGCGACCCCGCTCGTCGACATCGGCCGCACCCTGGCGCACCGCAACCACGGCCGGACCCGCTCGGTCGTGATGGCCCGCACGCACGAGGAGGCGCTCAAGGGCCTGCGTGCGGTGGCGGACAACAAGAACAACCCGC
Source organism: Williamsia sp. 1135 (assembly GCF_002095395.1). Lineage (GTDB taxonomy): Bacteria > Actinomycetota > Actinomycetes > Mycobacteriales > Mycobacteriaceae > Williamsia. Next base: position 46,057 of record NZ_MJEI01000086.1, on the reverse strand, counting down.
ACGTCTACACCTGTGACTCACCGGATTCCGCGTCCGCGGTGTGGTTGCTGTCGGGCTTCGGGTCACAGCACCGCAAGATGGCGAAACAGCTCTACACCGAGAACCCGGTGTTCGCCGCCGCGGTCGACAAGGTGGACGCGCTCGTCGAGAACGAACTCGGCTACTCCATGGTGGAAAAGATCCTCGACGATTCGATCACCTACGAGATCGAGACGTCGCAGGTCGGTATCTTCACCATCCAGATCGGACTCGCCGAGTTGCTGCGCCACCACGGCGCGGATGCCGGTGTGGTGGTCGGGCATTCGATGGGCGAAGCCGCCGGCGCATACATCACCGGTGGGCTCTCGCTCGAGGATGCGGTGCGGGTCATCTGCCAGCGGTCCCGCCTGATGGGTGAGGCCGAGGCGACGCTGACCGGCGACGACATCCGGCTCATGGCGCTGGTCGAATACAGCGCGGACGACATCACCGACGTCCTCGTCGACTACCCCGACCTCGAGATCTGCGTCTACGCGGCACCGACCCACACGGTCATCGGTGGACCCGAGCCGCAGGTCGACGCGATCGTGGCGCGCGCAGAGAGTGAAGGCAAACTCGGTCGTAAGCTCGCGACCAAGGGTGCCAGCCACACGTCGCAGACCGATCCGCTGCTCGGTGAACTCGCCTACGAGCTCACCGGGATCGAGCCGCTGCCGCCGAAGATCGGTTTCTACAGCTCGGTCGACCGCGAGGCGTTCTACCGTCCGGGCCACGCACCTGTGCACGCGGTGGAGTACTGGACCAAGGGGTTGCGGCACAGCGTCTGGTTCTCTCAGGCGGTGTCGAAGTCCGTGGAGAACGGGCACACCACCTTCCTGGAACTCTCTCCCAACCCGGCCGTGCTGATCTCTGTTGCGGCGGTGACGTTCTCGGCGGGTATCCACGACGCCGAACTCATCGAGACGCTGCGCCGTAAGGAAGACGAGAGCTACGGCGTGATCAACGCGCTGATGAAGCTCTATGTCCACGGGCATGCCGTCGATGTCGGATCGCTGTTCGGGCAGGGCGATTTCGCCCACGTTCCGCGGACCCGCTTCGAGCGCAAGCCGTACTGGCTCACCGCGTCGATCTCGGGTGGTTCCGGCGAGGGCCGGATTCCCGGATCGCATGTGTCGCTGCCCGACGGACGCCACGTGTGGCAGGTGGCGGCGTCCGCGGCCACCGACCTGACCGAACTGGTGAAAGCTGCGGCAGGGCAGGTGCTGTCCGACGTGCAGGTCACCGCGGTCCAGCCGCATGGCGAGGCACTCGGTGCCACGACGTTGACGACCACGCTCGCACCCCACCCCGGCGGCGGTGCCCTGCAGGTGCATGCCGCCCTGGGTGATTCGTTCCAGCTGTTGCTCGACGCCGTGGTCACCTCCGATGCGGCTGTGGCGGCTCCGGCTGTTCCCGACTCCGCTGCGACCCAGGTCAGTGCGGAGAAGTCCGGTTTCGTCGACAACTCCGTGACCACCGACCCCGAGGTGTCCGAGGAGATCGGTGCCCGCTGGGACCCGAAATCAGGTGAGAGCGTTGACGATCGGCTGGCAAATATTGTCGCGGAGTCGATGGGTTACGAACCCGAGGACCTGCCGCGCGAGATCCCGTTGATCGAGCTGGGCCTCGACTCTCTGATGGCGATGCGCATCAAGAACCGTGCCGAGTGGGAGTTCGACATCCCGCAGCTGCAACTTCAGGCCATGCGCGATGCGAACCTGCAGGACGTCGTCAAGTTCGTCACCTACGCCGTGGAACATCGTGATGAGGTGCAGGCACTCGCTGCCGAGGCCGAGGGCAAGGGTGAACTCGACACCGCGGCGCTGGCTCAGCTGATCGAATCCGGTGACACCAACGACGCGGGTGAGCCCGAGGCACAGGCACAGGCGATCGCCGAAACCGAAGCGCATTCGGAGCCCGCGGTCGCGGCAGACCCCATCCCTGTGGTCGTGGCTGAACCTGTGGTCGAGGCCGAACCGGTGGTCAAGCCCGAAGCCACTGTGGCACCGGCGAATCTGCAGAATCAGGCCGCCGTTGCGGCCGCGGCAGGCGCCGACGTCCCGCCCCGTGATGCCGCCGAGCGCCTGACCTTCGGCGTGTGGGCGGTGGTGACCGGTAAGTCTGCGGGTGGCATCTTCAACCCGCTTCCGGTACTCGACGACGAGATGGCCGAGAAGCTGACCGCCAGGCTCTCCGAGCGTGCCGGTGGCGAACTCGACATCGAGGACGTCATCGACGCCGACAACGTCGAGACGATGTCGAACTACGTGCGCGAGCATCTTGAGGGCGGCCTCGTCGATGGATTCGTCCGCTACCTCCGGACACCGGAGAACTCGGATCGGACGCCGGTACTCGTGTTCCACCCGGCCGGTGGTTCGACCGCCGCGTACGAGGCCCTGCTCAAACGACTGCCGGCCGATGTGCCCGTCATCGGGTTCGACCGTGTCGAAGGCACCATCGAAGAACGCGTCAAGCAGTACTACCCGAAACTCAAAGAGGTGCAGCCGGAAGGCCCGTACATCTTGGTCGGATGGTCGCTCGGTGGCGCCCTCGCGTACGGCGCGGCACAGTTGCTGACCGAGGCAGGTGACGAGGTGTCGTTCGTCGGTCTGATCGATGTGGTGCGCCCTCGCGAGCCCATCGTCGATACCCCGGAGGCCAAGCGGGCCCGGCTCGAGCGTTACTACGAGTTCGCCAAGCGCACCTACGGTCTCGACGATGCGCCGCTGCCGATGGAACGCCTGGTGGAGGCCGATGACGAGGGACAGTTCCGGATCATCATGGAGATGCTCGCGATGAGTGACGCCAAGATCCCCGGCGGGATCATCGAGCACCAGCGCACCAGCTTCCTCGACAACCGGGCCCTGACCACCGTCGAGCCGTCCAGGTTCGACGGCAAGGTCATCCTCTATCGGGCCGAGAAGATGCACGACGGCGCGATCGAATTGGAGCCGGCGTGGGCGGAGATCGATGAGGACGGCCGATGGGGTGAAGTCGTCGAGGATCTCGAGATCGTCCACGTCGGAGGCGATCACCTCGGCATCGTCGACGAGCCATACATCGGAATCATCGGTGCCGATCTGACCGTACGGCTCGACGAACTCGCAGGGAAAGTGACCAAAGATTGACTGACACGACCGCCGGGAAGCTCAAAGAGCTCCGCGAAAAGCTCGAGTCCGCAAAAGAACCCGGTGGCGACAAGGCCATCGCGAAGCGCGCTGCAAAAGGCATCGGGTCGCCGCGTGACCGCCTGAACATGCTGTTCGATCCCGGTACCTTCGTGGAGATCGGACAGCTGGCCAAGATGCCCGGCGCCGCCGACACCGGGTATGGCGACGGCGTGGTCACCGGCCACGGTTTGGTGAACGGCCGTCCCGTGGCGGCGTTTTCGCACGACCAAGCGGTCTTCGGCGGCACGGTCGGTGAAATGTTCGGGCGTAAGGTCGCGGCCATCATGGAGTGGGCCGGCAAGGTGGGTTGCCCGGTCGTCGGCATCAACGACTCGGCGGGCGCCCGCATCCAGGACGCTGTCACCTCATTGGCCTGGTACGCCGAGATGGGTCGTCGTAGCGACCTGATCTCCGGTCTGGCTCCGCAGGTGTCGGTGATCCTCGGAAAGTGTGCGGGCGGAGCGGTGTACGGTCCGGCGAACACCGATGTCCTGGTCGGCGTCAAAGACCAGAGCTTCATGTTCGTGACCGGACCCGACGTGCTCAAGCAGGTGACCGGCGAGGACGTCACCCCCGAGGAGCTGGGTGGGTCGTTCAACCAGGCGCGCTGGGGCAACCTGCACCACCTCGCCGACGACGAGCAGGCCGCGTTCAACTGGGTTCGCGACTATCTCGAATACATGCCGTCGACCGTCCACGAGCGGCCGCCGATCATCAACCCCGGGCTCGAACCAGAGATCACCGAGACCGATCTCTCGCTCAACACCTTCATGCCCGACAACGACAACGCCGGCTACGACATGCGCGACATCATCGTCCGGATCTTCGACGACGGGTCGTTCCACGAGATCGGTGAGCTCTACGCGTCGAACATCCTGACCGGATTCTCCCGGATCGACGGGGCGTCGGTCGGGATCGTGGCCAACCAGCCGAATGTCATGTCCGGTGTGCTGGACACGGATTCGTCGGAGAAGGCCAGCCGGTTCGTCCGGCTGTGCAATGCCTACAACATCCCGCTCATCTTCCTGGTGGACACCCCGGGCATCCTGCCCGGACTCGAGGAGGAGCGGAAGGGCACGATCAGGCGCTCCGGACGTTTCCTCTACGCATACGTCGAGGCCGACGTCCCGAAGATCACGGTGGTGCTGCGCAAGGCGTACGGCGGCGCGTATGCGGTGATGGGCAGCAAGCAACTCGGTGCCGACCTGAATTTCGCGTGGCCGACGGCCAAGATCGCGGTGATGGGAGCCGAGTCGGCTGCGGCCGTGCTCACCCGGCGACAGACCGAGAACGCGACGCCAGAAGAAGCCGACAAGATCCGGCAGGATTTCATCGACTTCTACAACACGGCGATGGCCACCCCGTACCTGGCGGCCGAACGCGGCTACATCGATGCGGTGATCGAACCGTCCGAGACCCGCCTGGCGCTGCGAAAGGCACTGGCGCAGTTGAAGGACAAGCACGTCATCCGGTCGCCGCGTAAGCACCTGCTGATGCCGATCTAGCAGCACTCATCCACAAACCCACCTGTTGCAGGCAAATCCAGGGGTTCGAGAGCCCTGGGTTTGACCAGAACGGGTGGTTTTGTTGTCACCAGGCTCAGCTCGTCTCGAGTTCTGCGTCCTCGTCGGGATGACGGATGTTGCCTGCGAACATCACACCGATCGCGAAACCCATGATCGGGAACAGGTAGGCCCAGGTGAAGCCGATGTTGGGTAGGTAGCCGTCGTCACCGTCGATGAGTTCGGCGTTGTGCGGAACAAGCCAGACGGTGGCCAGCACCGCGGTGCCGCCCAGCGTGCACCCGGCGACGGTCATGATGCTCAGGAACTCGCTGCGGGTGGCAGGGTTCAGGTGCGAGGTGAACCGAAGGGTCGCCCACCCGAACACACCGCCGCACAGCGCGAAGATCGGCGGCGTCAGCCAGATCAGCAGTGGCACCTTGAGGTTGAGGTCCTGACCGCGCGGCACGTGGATCGTCGATTCCAGCCCGTCCACGTCCGGCGCGATGAAATACCAGGCGACGACGGCCATTATGCCGATGCCGAAACCGACCAGCGCTGCCTGTAGCCAGACGGCCCTCCACAACCGCTCGGCCATCACCCAAACCCTCCCGCATCTCCCGATCCCGCCTCAGTGTGGCACGCCGGCGGAGACGAACGGCCGAGTTCAGTAACCGACGGCCCGCATGGGCGCCGGGGACCACAGTCCCGAATGTGTGCTCGAACCCAGTTCGATCTGCGCGGGCTTCGCGGTTGCGATCTCGGTGAACTGCTGCAGAGAGCCCCAGTCGCGTCCCCAGTCGTTCCGTAGGTAGGACGGAATGATAGTGGGCCGCAGCATGGCCTGGGTGATCCCGAGCGGACCACCCGCATCACCCGACATCCAGGTCTGGCTGTTCTGCCTGGTGGCCTGGGCGTCGGGCAGGATGCGCCACTTGGGAACCTCCGTGACGCCGTACTTGACCGCCATCGGCTGTTGACATGGGAAGACCATGGCGGGCAACCAGTCGACCAGCACCGGATCATTCGTGCCGACAAGGTCATTGAGGGTGCGCAAGGTGGTGATGCGTGGAGGGGTCACCGCCAGCCACTGATCGGGGGCAAGCGAGGTGTCCTTGGCGATGATCCGCACGACCGATGCGCCCGCGGGGGCATCGGAGAGCGGGAACCGCAGGTTACGCCAGATCGGCGGGTCACCGATGTCGATGGGCGTCATCTGACCCATCGGTATCACGGTGTTCCCGGGTCCCGGACGACCGAACTCGGCGATCAGTTCCTGTCCGGGCTGCACCACGCCCTCGCCGTCGACCGCGGTGACCCGGCCCGCCGCTGACAGGGTCATCAGCGGAGCTCCCGGCGCCGGCTCCGGCATTTGATACCAGGACGACGTCAGGTCGCCACCGGTCGAGCCGAAGCTGCCGAGGACGGGTGTGTCGGCGGGATCCAGACCGAACGGCAACCGCACGGTCGAACCGTTGACGCCGAGCGAGCCCTGCCCGCCGCCGGTACCGGCCTCGTCGGCATCGGTCGAGTCGTCATCGGAACCAGCGCCGGTCTGCGCGGTGTTCTGGGCCGCGGCGGTGTCGCTGGACTCGGTGGCGTCGACGGAGAGGTCGTTCGGCACGCCATTGGGGGTGAACCCGGTCATGTCGGTGCCTGTCAGCGCTTCGCCCGGGGTCAGGTCGGTCTGCCCCGCGACCGTTGCCGGCCGCAGCAAGCCCGTGTTCGGGTCTGGTTCCACGAGAACGTCATTGGCGAGTGCACAGATGTCACCGCGCAGGGCATCGACGTTGGAGTTCAGCCACGACCAGCTGTCCTTCTGCACGTACGCGGCCTTCGCGAACGATGCCATCATGAACAGCACCATCAGGCCCGACAGCACCGGCATCGGGGAGAACGCCAAGCGGTGCAGGCGCTTTGATCCCTCTGTGCGTTGATCGGCGTCGACATAGTCGTCGCGGAAGTGCTGCCACAGACCGACCAGGGTGGTGGCCACGGCGATCACCAGCACGATCCAGGTGACCCGGATGCCCGCGATCTGTGGCGGCTGGTCCCACCACGGGATCCCATAGCTGGCCACGAACCACCAGCCGTTGGTGCCTGCGAAGGACAGGGCCACGACATAGAGGACAGCGGCGGCGAAGAAGGTGCGATTGCGCCTGCGTCGCAACAGCGCAGGTGCCATCATTGCGCCGGCTGCGGCGGCAAGGGCTGCGCCGATGCCGGCGTAGACGCCGAGGTGGTGCGTCCACTTCGTGGGGGTGAAGGCGAGGAAGAACATGAAGCCGAACACGCCGGCGACCAGGCGCCAGGTGGGCCCCTTGGCGATGCCCATGGGCTTGCGGCGGCGCAGCAGCATGAGCAGCACGACCATCAGGCACAGGAATGCCATGAGGATGCCGAAGCGCCGGGACAGCGTGCCGTCGGCGGTCGGCAGCATGAGGTAGTAGTAGCGGACCGGCTCCTGCCACCACTCGAGCGTCGGCCCGACCTCGGAGGCGACCTGCGACGAGGTGAGGATCGTCGAGAGCGTCTGGTCGGCGAAGATGTTGTACAACACGGCAGTTCCGGCGGCCAGGATCGGCATCAGCAACGGCAGCAGGCCATCACGGTGTCTACGGGTCATGATCCGGCGAAGCAGGGGACGGATGCCGGCGAGGAGCAGGGCCACAGCCATCAGTCCGCCGGGCGCCAGCGCCAGGGTGAACGCCGCGATGGTCGTCGCGAGAGCCAGCGGCAACAGTCGTCCGGTGGCGATCGACCGGTCCACCGAGACCCAGGTGAGCAGGGCCCCGACCGCCAGGGCGGGCTCGGGCCGCAGACCGTTGTTGTAGGGCATCCAGATGGCGAGGAAGACAAAGGCTGCCGACCACAGCGCCGGGGTCGAATGCCGCACCGTCCGGCCGAGACGTGGGATGACCTCGCGAGAGATGAGCCACCACCCGAGCAGGCCGAGCAAGAACGCGGGCAATCGCATCCACGGGGCCGACAGACTGACGTTCGCCATGGCCGAGATCACCTGGTAGTGCCAGCCGAACGGATCCTGTGGCACACCGAAGTAGCGGTAGTAGTTGTCGACGTACCCGGCCTCGCCCGCAATGCGGCCGACCGTGAAGTTGTAGCCGTCGTCAGAGGTGTTGGACCCCATCAACCACCAGAACGCGAGCACTCCGAACACCACGACGTCCGAGATGCGGATGGTCCACCAACGAGCGGGCAGGAAGCGGTGGTGGCCGCGTCCGTCGCGGGCGTCGAGCAGCGCCAGAGCCACCAGCGACAGCACGGTCATCGCGATCCCGATGACCATGGACAGGAACTTCAGGGTCATCGGGGTGGTGACGAAGCGGGTGTCGATGGTGGCGTTGAACTCGAGCCCCGCCGGCGAGGTGTCCTCGGGTAGTTCGGTGAAGACACCCACGATCTGCGGCCGCAGATTGGGGTCGGGTACGTCGAAGGAGAGTTGGCCTTCGGAGCCGCCGTCGACTATCTCGCCGGAGGCACCTTTGCCGTCGGCGTTGAAGATGATGCGGCAGTTCGGATTCGACTGTGCGCTCGCGCGGTCGGCGGTGAGCAGCACGACGTCACGACCGGTGACGGTGATGCTGTCGGCGGTGGCCCGGATGAACAACCCGCGTGAGGTGGCCTCGGCGCCGCCGGTGGGCAGGGTCGAGAGCAGCACGCCCCCTCCGGCGGGTAGGTCGGCCGCGGTCGCACACGGCACGGACACCCGCAGGTCGGTGGGCACGAACGACACCAGCGGCGCGGCGACGTTGGTGACCGAATTGTCCTGCGGCCAATTGAGTTCTGCCGTGGTCTGTTTCACCGGCATCAGCGGGCTGAGACAGGCCAGGAGAAATCCGATCAGACCCGCGACGACCGCGACGATCTTCACGTTTCGGTAGCCGGGACCGGCGAATCCGCGCACGGATCGGTTTTTACTGATGGTGCTTGCCTTTTCACTCATTGCTCTGCGGCACCACTCTCAGGGAGCCGGTACGGGCCCATCCCCACTTGCTCTCGGTGCCTGTGGTGATCGTCGCGGACGGTGCATCGGGCACCAGCGGGGTCAGTCGTTCCAGTGAGCCCCAGTCCCTGAACCAGTCGTCCTTCAGGTAGGTGGCGACGGTGTTCGCGCTGGTCACCGACTCGCTCACCGCGAGCACGCCGCCGTCCTCGGCTGCCTGCCAGGTCTTGGACTGCGATGCCGCGGTGGTGCGGTCCGGCAGGATCCGCCATTGCGGGATCTCGGCGACGCCGTCGGTGATGGCGAACGGGCGCTGACACGGGAACTGGCTTCCGACGCTGAAGTCGATCAGGGTCGGCGCCTGCGATCCGACCACTTCCTGGAGCGTCTGGAGTTGCGGAGCCCGCGGCGGGGTGATCGCCAGCCACTGCTTCGGGTTGACGTTGTTGTCCTTGGCGATGATCCGCATGGCGGTCGCGCCTGCGGGTACCTGGTCCATCGGGACCCGCAGGTTGCGCCACGGCCGGTTCGGCTTGTCCGGACCCGGGTCGATCGGCCGGATCAACGGCCCGAGCTCGGTGAAGGAACCGTCGGGTCCGCTCGCACCGAACTGCACCTGGAGCTGCTGACCGAACGTCGACACACCTTCGTCGTTGAGGGTGAACACCGGTCCGGCGACACTGAACACCAGGAGCGGTGAGGCGTCGCGCGCGGGCAGCTCGTACCAGCCGGTCTCGAGGTTCGCCTCACCGCTGTCGTAGCCGTAACTGCCCAGCACCGGGGTGGTCTCGGGATCCAGACCGAACGGCAATGCGACCGTGGACCCGTTGACGGTTTCGGGGCCGCTGCCTCCGGTGATCCCTGCGCCCGCACCGGAAACCACGAACGGCTTGTTGAAGCTGGCCGAGACGTTCATCTGTCCGGGACGGGCCGATCCGGCCTCGGGGGTCAGATCGGGCGCGACGCCGTCGGGGGTGAACCCGACCGGGTCGTCGCCTGCGAGGGCCTGCGACGCGGTGGCCCCACCCGCCGGGGTCAGCGTGCCCTGGTTCGGATCCGGTTCCACGAGAACGGCATCGGCCATTGCGCAGCTGTTGCCGCGCAGGGTGTCGAGATTGGCACCCAGCACGGTGTACGCCGGGTAGCGGGCCAGCGCGGCCTTGGCGAAGACCGCGAGCATGCAGATCACCATGAAGCCGGCGATCAACGCGATCGGCGAGGACGCGACGAACAGGCGCCGCCGATCGGAACGGGCGGCGCGATCGGAACCGCTGTCGGTCTCGGCGTCGGTGTCCGGCCCGGAGTCGTTGCGGCTGTGCGCAAGTCCCTTGTTCTTGACGTAGTCCAGACGTAGGTGCTGCCACACCGCGACAGCACCGGCGATCACAGCGAGGATGAGGAAGAGCGTCGACACCTCACGCCCCGCGATCACCGGAGCCTTGTCGAACCAGGAGATCCCGAAGTCGAATGCCCAGGGCCAGGCGTTCTCGCCGGACATGGCGGCGGCGAGGGCGAACATCAGGCCCGCCACGAACACCGACAGATTCCGCGTCGAGCGGGCCGCCGATTGGGCGACTGCGATGGTGGCCGTTGCTGCGAGCGCGGCGGCGAATCCGGCGAAGATGCCGAAGTGGATCGTCCACTTCGTGGGGGTGAACATCATCAGCAGAAGCGTGACCAGGGTGGCGCCGAGCACCCGCCACACCGGCCCCGGATCGATCGCGCGGATCTTGCTGCGCCGCAACATGACCGCGAGGGTCACGAACACCGAGGCGAGGAGCAGCAGGACCGGGACGCGTCGGGTCAGGGCACCGTCGTCGGTGGTGACGGTGAGGAAGTAGTACCGCAGGTACTCCTGCCACCACGAGATGGTCGGTCCGACGATGTAGCGGGTGCGCACCGCGTCGAACACGGTGGAGAGGGTCTGGTCGCGGAAGACCACCAACACCACGAGGGACGCGGCGGCCACGGAGGGAGCCATCAGGGACGCGAGCCGGAAGTATCGGATGCGGGGTTCGGTGGTCGGTGACGGATCGCCGTGGTGATCCTCGCGGCTGCGTTCGAGCAGTATCCGGAGCATCGGCCGGGCGCCCACGATCAGCACCGCGACCGCGATGACGCCCTGCGGGGCCAGGGCGAGAGTGAACCCGGCCACGAGCGCGGCCAGCGCTGCAGGCAGCAGGCGTCGAGTCGCGATGGCGTGCTCGACAGCCCACCAGGTCAGGAGCGATCCCAGGATGATGATCGATTCACTGCGCAGCCCGCTCGCGAACGGGATCCAGAAGGCTGTGAACACGGCGGCGGCCGCCCAGACGGCCCAAGGGCTGCGCCGGACACCGGCACCGAGCCGCGGCAGCAGCACCCGCGACAGGATGAACCAGGACGCGAGTCCCGCCAGCAGGGACGGGATGTGCATCCACAGTCCCGACGCGGACACCTGCGACCACATGGCCAGGAACGAGTAGTACCAGTCGAACGGTGCCTCGGCGATGCCGTAGAAGCGGTAGTAGTTCGCCAGATATCCCGCGCCGTCAGACGCGCGGCCCATGTTGAGTATGTAGCCGTCGTCGGGCGATGCGGCACCGAGGAAGTGCCAGATCAGCAGGACTGCGGTGACGGCGAGGTCGCTGACCCGTGGTCGCAGGATCCGCTTCCAGGAGCGTTCACCGACGAGGCGGTGGTACCCACCGATCCTGTCGAGGAGGGCGAGGCTCACCAAGGACGTGAGCACCGCGATGACGCCGACGATCATGGCGAGGAGTTTGATGACGGATGGCGAGTTCGCAAACCTGGTGTCGACAACGGTGGTCACCGAGAGGCCCTGCTGCGCAGCCGCATTGACGTCGGCGGACGACAGCGATGTGAAGATGCCGTCGAACTGCGGGCGCTGATCGATGCCGAGCGTTGTCGCCGGTCCCAGCCCGACGAACTCGGCGCCGACCCCGCCGGGGCCTGACCAGATGTGGAGCTCGCGGCACTGCGGCGATCCCACCTCGGTGCGTGGCGCGCTGACGGCGAGTTCGTTGCGGAAGATCACCGAGACCGCGGACGGGGAGGCATTGACGACCAGAGCGTTCTGGTTGAAGCTCTGGGCTGCCTGCGGCATGGTCGCCAGGACCAGCCCACCTTCGTCGCCGAGGGTGTCGATCAGCGTGCAGGGAATCGTTGCATCGAACGTCTTGGGGGTCTGGGCGATGAGCGGAGCGGTGACCGATGCGGTGTCACCCGACAGGGCTTGCCCCTGCGGCCAGTTGATCGTCGAGGTCGACTGATTGACGGGCAACAACGGGGTGATCGCACACAAGACGATTCCCACCAGACCCGCGAAAATTGCGGCCCAACGGACAGTCCCCGCACGGGGGATGTGAGAGGACACAGGCACGAGCAACGATGGTATTGCACCGACCTGAGAGTTCTTACCTGCCCCGAGCATGCGAGGAGATCGCACGCTCTGCTCACTGTCGCAGGCCAGGTGAGCGGCCGCGTCCGACTCAGTACCGGATCGGTGCCGGACTCCACAGACCGGAACGGGTCGCCTTGCCGAGGTCGAGCTCCGCCACCTCCGCGGGCTCGCCGTAGGGCTCGTAGCTCACCAGTGAGCCCCAGTCCCGGCCGATGTCACCTTCGAGGTAGGAGGGCACGGTCGTTTTCTCGAGGGCGACCTCGATCCAGCCGAGTGGCCCACCACCGAACGCGTCCTGCCAGGCACCGACGGCGGCGGACAGGTCGGCGCCGGGCGCGATCCGCCATTGCGGGATCTCCGCGACTCCGTTCAGGTGGTCGAACGGGCGCTGACATGGGAACGCCAGACCGCTGGTCCAGTCGATCTGGACCGGGTCGGTGCTGCCGACCATGGACTGCAGGGTCTGCAGTCGCGGCGATCGGGGAGGGGTGAGGCCGATGAAACTGTCCTGGGCGAGGTTCTCGTCCTTGGCGACGATGCGGATCGCCGTGGTGTCGGCAGGGAACGAGCTGCGGTAGGTCCGCAGGTCGCGCCACGACGGACGCGGGCCCGGGTCGATCAGGTCGACCTCGCCGGCCACCTGGAAGTCCTCGTTCGCGGACCCCGAATCGGTTGAGTACTCCATCGTGACGTTCTCGATGTCGAACTGGCCGGCCACGGCCATCGTCACCAACGGGGTGTCCGCGGCCTTCGGCGGCAGCCGGTACCAGGACGAGGTCAGGTAGGCGGGGAACTGGTTGTCCTGGGAGTAACTGCCGAGTACGGGGGTCAGGGCGGGGTCGAGGCCAAAGGGCAGCTTCGCGGTGCTCCCGTTGATCCCGGCCTGGTCGGTCTCGCCGCCGCCGGTGCCGCCCGCGTTGGAGTTGAGGACGTCGGGAGAGATCGCGACATTGCCGCCGAGCACGCCGAGACTGCCGGCGCTGGCCGTCGAGTCGAGGGTCAGGGGCAGTCCGTTCGGTGTGAAACCGGAGGTGGCCGTGGCGTCGGCGCCCGGGTCGGCCGGTCCGATGAGGCCGCCTGCGATGTTGCCGTCGACGGGCGTGAGGATGTCGGCGGACGGGTTCGGCTCGACGAGGACCTTCTCGGCCATGCCGCAGGTGTCACCCTGCAGAGCGGCCACGTTGGAGGTGGGGATCGAGAACGATCCGCTCTGTTTCACGCCGGCACCGACAGCCGTGCCGATCTGGAACACGACGAGGAACGCGCCCGCGACGGCCAGCGGTGCGGTGGCGAGGGTGCTGAACCAACGACGCTGCGAAGGGGTACCTGTGTCGGCGGGGGTGTCGGGCGTGAAGGGTTCTCGGAAGTGGAACCAGAACGCCACGAGCAGCGCGGCCACGCAGAGGTACAACAGCGTGCTGCCCAGCGCGACCCCGAAACGAACCGGTAGGGCACCCCACGGCATGCCCCAGTTGGAGTAATAGAAGAAGGCGTTCGGCGCGGTGAAGGCGAGTCCGGTGATGAACAGGACCAGCGCGATGAACAGCATCCGGTTGCGCCGGGCGTGCATCGCCTCGGCGCTGACCGCGATCGCCGCGATGGCCGCCAGCGCCGCGGCGAGGCCCGCGAAGACACCGAACTGGTGGGTCCACTTGGTCGGGGTGAACATCATGAAGATCAGTGACGCAAACGTGATGCCGACGATGCGTCGGGACGGGCCCAGAGCGGTTCCGGGGATGCGACTCTTGCGGATCAGCATCGCGCCCGAGACGACCAGGCCCACCAGCATCGCGAGGACGGCGAACCGCCGGGACACCGACCCGTTGGCGGAGAACTCGAAAAGAGCTGAGTAGCGGTCGATCTCGTTGTACCAGTGCAGCGAGGGTCCGAGCGCGGACTTCATACGCGTCGACTGGATGAATGCGGCGAGGGTCAGATCGGAGAACACGACGAAGATCACAAAGGTGCCGGCGGCCAGTACCGGCGCGAGCATCGCGAGGTAACTCTTCGCGTCTGCGCCGATGGCTCTGGCCCGTTTGATCAGCGCCATCACCATCGGCCGGGCGCCGGCGATGAGCGCTGCGACGGCCATCAGTCCGGTGGGGCCGGCCGCCAGGCTGAACGCGCCGATGGTGCAGGCCACCGCGGCGGGCAACGTTCTGCCGGTGGCGATCGCCCGCTCCACCGAGCACCACGTCAGCAGCGCGCCGAGGCAGATGATCGGCTCGGGACGCAGACCGTTGTTGAACGGGAACCAGGAGGCCAGGAACACGAACGCGGCCGTCCACGGCACGATGCGGTTGACGGTCGCCGCGCGACCGAGCCGGGGGAGTACCTCGTGAGAGATGATCAGCCACACCAGGATTCCGCAGGCCAGGGCGGGCAGTCGCATCCACGGACTTGCCGTGGTGACGTGTGCCAGCCAGCCGAACACCTGGTAGTACCAGCCGAAGGGTGCTTCCGGGGCGCCGTACCAGCGGTAGTAGTTGGCCGTGTAGTCGGCGTGCTCGGCCACCCGCGACATCGTCAGGATGTAGCCGTCGTCGGAGGTGTTGGGGCCGACGATGTGCCAGATCAGCAGGGCTCCGATGACGACGGCGTCGCGAGCGTTGAACTTCCACCAGCGCGCGGGTAGGAAACGGCGGTGCTTGCGGCCGTCCGTGCCATCGAGGACCGCGAGCGCACCGAGCGAGATGATGGTGCACAGCACGCCGACGGCGATGGCGAGCCATTTCAGCACGGTCGGGGCGGTGCTGTAGCGGTCGTCGATCGTGGCGTGGGCCTCCAGGCCCGGTACGGATGCGGCATCTCCGGTCAGATCTGTGTAGATCCCGGTGAGTTGGGGCCGCTGGTCACCATCGGTGATCTCCCCGACCACGGGTTCGCCCTCGGCGTTGGTCAGGCCCACGAACTCGGCGCGCACCGACGTCGCGGTGGCCGTGACGACGATTTCTTGGCAGTCCTGATCCTCCATCTGCGCGAGGGTGGCCATGGCGACCGGGGTGTTGCGGACCACGACCTCCACGGACTGCCGGTCGAGCGCATCCGTCGCCTGACCGGATTTACGGACGAACAGACCGCGGGCGACCGCCTTGTCGGCCTCCTTCGGCAGGGTCGAGACCAGCACGGTCTGTCCCGGAGCCGTCAACTGCCTGACCGCCGAGCAGGGCACCGAGATCTCGAGATCCACGGGCACATAGGAGACGAGCGGCGACAGGACCGACTGCAGCTTGTCCTGCTGCGGCCAGTTCAATTCGGCGGTGGTCTGGCTGACGGGCAGCAGTGGTGTCGCCAAGGCGAGGAAGAGGCCGATCAGGCCGGTGACGATCGCGGCGATCTTCGCAAATCGGACCCGGTCACCCCCGGATGGCGACCGGGTCGTTCCAGTCGCGTTGTCAACGGCGTCAGCAGGCACAAGGCAAGATGCTATCGCCCGCCGCGTGTGGCGATGGTCCGCGGTCGCGCGCGGCGCCATACAGTTGCACGATGACCTCGAAGCCGCCCATCCTGCTGCTGAACGGACCGAACCTGAATACGCTCGGCGTCCGTCAGCCGGAGGTGTACGGGACAGCCACGCTCGAGGATGCCGTCACGCTGGCCACCGAGGTCGCAGGCGGGCTCGGGTGGACGATCGATGCGAGGCAGACCAATCACGAGGGCGAGATGCTCGAGTGGATCCACGCCGGGCGCGGAACCGTCGCCGGCATCGTCATCAATCCAGGGGCGTGGACGCACACCTCGATCGCCCTCCGCGACGCCCTGTCGGTCCCGGAGGTCCCCATCATCGAGGTGCACATCAGCAACGTGCATGCCCGTGAGGAGTTCCGTCGTCACTCCTATGTCTCCGGCATCGCGGCTGGGGTGATCGCCGGTTTCGGTATCCGGGGGTACGAGTTCGCGATCCGCCATCTCGTCGATCTGATCGCGTCGGAGCCCGGAGATTAGATCATTCGACGTAACATGTGATCAGCGTCACAGCTTACATCTCCGGCGCAAGTCATATCGGACCAAACGCCCTCGATTGACCTGACGTCGGCCCAGTTCACCGGCCCGCTGAGTGAAATGCGGGAAGGGAATGGCGCCGCCCTCGGTTATGCTCCTGCAGAACCAATGCGTCCACTCAGGCGTCGGTTGGTGAACGTGATGTGTCGGGGCCGTTATCTGCGCGCGGTAGTTTCGCATTCGATCCCCCAGGCGGATCGGGGCGTAAGAGTCGGTCAGCAGTTGGAGGGTATATGCGGGAGGTCTTGTATGGCGCCCCGTGATAGCCGCCGCACCTTTGGCCCGCCCGAGAGCCCCGCGTCGCCGCAGGGCCGAGCTGATTCGGGCGAGATAGACCTGGTCGCGCCGGACCTCGACCCCCGAGAACTCGAAGCCTTCGAGTCCGAGCTCAAACAAACCGGATTCCGTGCGGTGGTCACCCGGGTAAACCGGTATCTGGCCCGCCCGCGCTGGTGGGTGGAGGTGCTTCTCCTCGGAGCTCTCTACGCTGTGTACTCGGTCATCCGCAACAGCGTCGGCGAGGTCGCTGACCAGGCCTACCGCAACGCATACGAGATCCTCCGCATCGAAGACGCCTGGCACTTCGCGCTCGAGCGGCCACTGAACGAGCTGGTCCACACGACATCGTGGCTCGCGAACATCGTCGCCCTGCAATATGCGACGCTGCACTTCCTCGTCACGCCGGCCGTCCTCATCTGGCTGCTCTTCCGACGCAAAGACTATTACCGCAAGGTCAGCGGGACCTTGGTGCTGTGCACCGGACTCGCCCTGTTCGGTTTCTACTTCATGCCCACCGCGCCGCCACGGTTGCTGCCGGGCGAGGGCTTCGTCGACGTGATGGCGCAGACCTCGTCGTGGGGCTGGTGGCCGGAATCCGGCGCACCGGGTAGCGATGCGATCTCCAACCAGTTCGCGGCGATGCCGTCCCTGCACTGCGCCTGGGCGACCTGGTGCGGATTGGTGCTGTTCTTCCTCGCGAAATGGCAATGGCTGCGCATTCTGGGCCTGATCTACCCGTTCACCACGTACTTCGTGGTCATGGGCTCGGGCAACCACTTCATCTTGGATGTCTTCGCCGGAGTGGCGCTGCTCGCCGTCGCCGCCGCGATCGTCTACGCCCCCACCCTCGTGCGGTGGTGGCGCGGTAGATCCGCGGATGCGCCGGCCGGGGCGGGAGTCCCGATCGGATGAGCCTCTCGGTGGCCCTGCCGGCGATCCGCTGGCGGGGCCTGCTTCCGCTTGGGGTCGCGCTGATCGCCATCGTGGCGCTGTTTCTCACTCATCCCACGGTCGGTGACCTGCAGGCGGCGATCGCGCGGGAGGAAGCCGCTCGGTCCGGCGTCGGCCTCGGCTACTGGTTCGGCTGGTACGGCGGTGTCTCGCCGGGTAGCTACTCCCTGATTGTTCCGGCTCTGTCGACCGTCACCGGGTCGCTGTTGTTGCTGTGCCTGGCGACAGCCGCGATCGCGTTGCTGGCCTTTCCCCTGTCCAAGGGTGCGACGCACCCCACCGTGCTCGTCTGGGCGATCACGGTGGCCGCGGTGCTGAACATGCTCTCCGGCCGGGTGGCCTTTGCGGTCGGCGCAGCCATTGCACTGGCAGCAATCGTCGCGTTCAAGAAGGGCTACCGATCGCTGACGGTGATCGGACTGCTCGTCGCCGGGCTGGCGAGTCCACTCGCGCCCGCGTTCGTCGGGTTGGCGGTGCTCCCGTTCGCGGCCGGGCGTGACGACGCGGCACGGCGGGCGTGGTGGGTTCTCGGGGGTGCGGCGCTGGGTGTTGCCGTTCCGTTCCTGATGTTCGGCAATCCGGGCTCGCAGGGGTTTCCGGCGACGACCCTGTTCTGGGTGGCGGCCATCGCCGTCGGCACCGGCTTGGCACTGACGGTTCCACCGGCGCGCTGGATCGTGCCCCTCGCGAGCGCGGTCGCGATCATCATGTTCCTGGTCCCCACCGGCATTGGGTCCAACCTGAGCCGGTTCTTCGCTCTGGTGCTGCCGTGTCTGTGCCTGTACTACTCGCCGAAGTCGCTCAAGTTCTTGGCGATCGCGCTGGCGCCCGCGCTCATCTATGCCACGTTCGTGGCCACCGCGGATCAGGTGGTCGGTGCCGACTCCGGCGAGAGTGACACCTCCTACATCCCCTTGCGCTCCCAGTTGGTGGCGCAGTCGAACATCGAGAACCATCGTGTGGAACTCGTGGACGCCCAAACACATGCCGGCTCACACAAATTGGGCATGACCATCAATCTGGCGCGCGGTTGGGAAAATCAGTCGGACTCACGGTTCAACCCGATCTTCTACGACGAGAATGCGCTCACACCCGAGTCGTACCGACTCTGGCTGTCGGAGAACGCGGTGGCCTTCGTTGCGGTATCGGCCGATCCGCTCCGCCAGATGAAGGCCGAAGCAGCGCTGGTCGAGTCCGGTCTGCCTTATCTGCAACGGATCTGGGGCAACGACAAGTGGGAGCTCTACAAGGTCGACGATCCGCAGCCGATCGTGCCCGCACCCCTCACCGTCGTGGAATCGTCGCCCGCGAAGATGGTCCTCGACGTCCCCGACACCAACATCCATCCAGTTCAATTGCGCCACAACAAATACCTGGTTGCCCGCAGCACCATCGACGAGAATCTCTACGCCTGCATCCAGACCACACCCGACGACTGGATCACCTTGCAGGCCGCGCTACCCGGCCAATACGTCCTCGAAGGCCTGCTCTCCGTCCGCGGTGTGGTCGGAGCCCAGCCGCCGGATTGTGCGCCCAGTTAGGACAAAAGCACACGCTTGAGTCATAAGCACACGTTGCAACGTGTGCTCATGACTCAACGATGTGCATCTGTGGGGCGGCGGCGCTACTTTCTCACGACGAGGACGAAGGGGCCGATGGTGGTGACCGTGAAACGCGGGTCGTCGAAGACGTTCTGGTTGAACGTCACCGTGTACCGGCGGACGTTGGGGTCGTTCGGGTAGACGTCCTCGGCCAGTCTCAGGTCGTAACCCTCTGGGCTGTACCGGAACAGGAATACCGACGGTGGCCGCCAGGGTGCTGCTTCGAGCTGTTCGATGAGGCTGTCGGCGGTTTGTGCCTGCGACCAGGTCTCGATGGTCGCCGCCCGTTTGTCGAACTCCGCCAACGGATTTGCATAATGCGACGTGAGGCCCTGGAAGCCGAGGTATGGGTAGATCGAGAGGAAACCGTAGTCTGCGGTGATTACCACGACGTCGTCCTGGGGGCGGCCACCGGTCTGCTCGCCGATGGCGGCGCTGATCTCCGGAAAGTAGGCCTGCGCGCCGGGTGGACGCTGATCGGCGCGCACGCCGTAACCGTCGGTGTCGGTGTAGGCGACGGTGATCTCGGAGGCGAGATGACCAGGGATGCTCTGTGCCACCGCGATTGCCGCACCGGCGGCCAGTACGCCGACGACCGTGCGGACATCGCCGAATCGACGGACGGCGACGGCAGCGAGTTCGGCGAAGCCGTACACGCCAGCGACCCCTAGGGCCACTACCAGCACCGGTTCCATCCGGAACGAGAGCAGCGTGGTGCCCATCGCGGTCAGGGCCATCGACAGCAGACAGAACAGGTAGATGGAGAAGACGGTGATACCGAAAGTCAGTGCGACCGTACGGGTCCGGAATCGCAACACGATCCAGATCAGGCCGACCATGGTCAGTGCGCCGATCAGGGACCAGTGCAGCATCGGTGTCGGGAGCACGGCCCCCGAGCTCGGTAGATAGTGTTCGGCGGTGCCGCCGGATGCCGGTTTGTTCTGCAGTCGCGCCCACAGGTAGGGCGCCCACACGATCAAGGCCACCAGGCCGGCGATCACTGCCATGGCCGCCAGTCGGGCGCCGTGGATCAGGACGGCCCGCCATCGTCGCGAGCGGACGGTGGACGGATGAGTTGTCTTGTTGGACAGCGCGAACCAGGCTGATGCGGCCAGGTACACCGCCATCAACACCGCGGTCAGTGCGTACAGGCCGGTGTAGAGCGTGTAGAACGTGGCGCTCAACCCGAGGAACAGGCCCCCGGCAACGATTGCGGGCCTACTTCCCGACCGCAGTCCGTGCAGGATGGTGATCAGCATCGGTGCGCCGAGGATGACCAGGACAGCCGCGTATGGCTCCGGGCTGACGTACATCAGCGTCAGGACCGTGGACGCCAGAGTGACTGCGATCGCCCGATCGGTGCGGATCATGCGCTGCCACAGCGCCATCGCGATGGCGGCGGCGACGGCGATCGAGATGATCGCCCACGGTTTGAACGCTTCCCACCCGGGTTGTCCGGTGAGGCTTGCGTAGCGGCCACCCAGCCAGAACCAGCCGGCCGGGTAATACGGCGGCAGGTCGGCATACGTCATGTCGGCCAGATGTGGACTGCTGGTGAGCCGGGTCAGGTACTCGGTCCGGAACTGCTGATCGACGGAGATGCCGAACAGGTACAGCTTGGTCGCGCCGAGCGGCATCGCCAGCGTCACCGCGGCGAACGCCGAGATGCCCACCCACGAGAGTGGTTTGATCGCGCACGCGGCCTTACCGACCCGGGAGAGCACCACCGCGACGAGAAGCAGCGCGATGGCCACCACTTGTCCGGTGGTGGTCAGCGCCGTCTCGACGTTGGACGAGTTGAACGCGGGCCACTCGACCCTGGCGATCACTGCCAGGCCGGCTCCCGCCACGACGAGCGCAACCACGGCTGCGCCGAGCAGGTTCCCGATCGCTGACAGATGTTTCGGCATGGATCAGATGGGCAGTTTGCGGAAGATCGGCCGCGGGATGTGGCGGAGGATGATCATCACGAACCGGAAGGGACCCGGAGCCCAGACGAGCTCTCTGCCCTTGTCGGCCGACGCCACGGCGAGCTTGGCCACGTCTTCTTTGTTGACCGTCAGCGGCGCTTCTTTCACATGCGCCGACAGCCGGGTGCGCACCATGCCCGGCCGGATGACGAGGACGCGGATGTTGTACTCGCGCAGCGCCTCCCCGAGCCCGAGGTAGAAACCGTCGAGGCCGGCCTTGGACGACCCGTAGACAAAGTTGCTGCGTCGCACACGCTCGCCGGCCACCGAGCTCATCGCGATGATCTGGCCGTGGCCCTGCTCGCGCATCTTCTCGCCGAGGAGCACCCCGACGGAGACCGCTGCGGTGTAGTTGATGTTGGCGGTGAACACGGCCTTGCGCTGGTCTTGCCACACCTCTTCGTCGACGCCCTGGACACCGAAGGCCACGATCGCGACGTCGATGTCACCGCCGGCGAACGCCTGGGCGATCACCGCCGGGTGGGTGTCGGGTGCGAGGGCATCGAAGTCGATGCGCTCGACGGTGGAAGCGCCTGCCGCCTTGATCGACTCGACCGCAGCGTCCCCGGCGGGGTCGCCGGGCACGGTGGCCAGGACCACCCGCATCGGGCCCTTCTTGAGGTACTCCGACGTGATCGCGAGCCCGATCTCCGAGCTACCGCCGAGAACGAGGATCGACTTGGGTACGCCTACGGCGTTGATCATGAATGTTCCTGTCGTTGAGAAGAATTCGTGGATGACTGCCGGGCGGAACTCAGTCGAGTTCGAGCCGGCGCGCCATGTCGGAGATGAAGACTCCGGTAGGGTCGATCTTGCGGCGGGTGGCGATCCACGAGTCGATCTGTGGGTACATCGCGTGGAAGTTCTGCGCGGAGGTGCGGGAATCCTTCGCGGTGTAGAGGCGTCCACCCATCGCCATCACCCTGCGGTCGAGCTCGTTGAGGTACTCGCCGAGGCCGCGCTTGACGGGGAAGTCGAGACACACGTTCCAGCCCCGGAACGGGAAGCTCAGTGGCGCTTGGTTTCCCTCGCCGAAGAGCTTGATGACGTTGAGGAAGCTCACGTGGCCCGACGCCTGGACATCGGCGATGATCTTCTTGAACTCATCCTCGTTGCCGGTGGGCACGATGAATTGGTACTGGGTGAAACCGCCGGTCCGTCCGTACGCCCGATTCCACTCTCCGAAGATGTCGAGGATGTGGTAGAACTGCGCCAAATTCTTTACCTGACCGGTCTTGTTCGACCCCATCCGATAGTAGGCCTCACCGACGATCGAGAAGTCGAACTTGTTGGCCAGCCCGTTGGGGAAGATGTCCGGGAACGTCACCAGCGGTTTGCCGTTGAACTTCAGCGGCTCCTTCTGGAGCTTGGCGGGCAGTTCGTCGAGACGGGCGAGGTTGCCGCGGCTGAACGATCCTCGGCCCAGCTTCGGCGGCTTGCTGATCGAGTCGAACCAGCCCGAGGCGTACTCGTAGCCGTCTTCGAAGCCGTCTTCGAGGTGTAGCGCGATGGTCTCGTCGAGGCTATTCGTGGTGGCGGTGTCGGCGATGAAGTAGGCGCTCTCGGTCCGCTTCATCTGCACTTTGGCGCGCAGGATGATGCCGGTCAGGCCGATCCCGGCGACCGTCGCCCAGAAGAGCTCGCCTGCGGGGTCGTCGGAGCTGCCCCCTGGGGTGAGTGTGAGGATGCGCCCGTCGGCCACCAGCAGCGTGATCTCGAGCACATGCTGTCCGAATGTGCCGGCGCTGTGATGATTCTTGCCGTGGATGTCGTGGGCGATGGCACCGCCGATGGTGACCTGCCGGGTACCCGGGAGCACCGGCACCCACAGCCCGAAGGGTAGAGCGACGGCCATGAGTTCGTCGAGGGAGACACCGGCGTCCAGATCGACGACCCCGGTGGCGTCGTCGATCGAGTGGATCCGCTTGAGCATCGTCATGTCGATGGTCAGACCACCGATGTTCTGCGCGGACTCGTTGTAGGAGCGTCCCAGCCCGCGGGCAATGACGCCACGGCGAAGGTAAGACGGCTTGTCGGCGTTTGCGTCCGCGACCTGCGCGAGCGCCTTGGCGATCACCTCGACATCGGGTGTCGCCAGCACGTGACCCTCGATCGGCGTCGTGCGGCTCCAGCCGACGAGCTTGCGGGTTTCAATGGGCAATTCAGCGGTAGACATCGGAGCAGAGCCTACCGCTCCGGAGACGAAGCGAAGCGGAGCTCGACCCTTATGGGAGACGAAGCGAAGCGGAGCTGGACCTGGCTGCTCGCGATATGACAACGAGCGGTGTAAGAATCCCCTTATGACCTCACGATCTGTGTTCATCACCGGAGCGGCCGCCACACCGACCTGACCTTCGCGCGCAGGGGCTACTCCATCGGCGCCTACGACATCGACGAGGCGGGACTGGCGACCCTGGCCGACGAGGTGAAGGGTCTGGGTACCCAGATCGTCACCGGCCATCTCGACGTCACCGATGCCGAAGAGTTCACCGCCCGTCTGGACGAGTTCGCCGCGGCCAACGGCGGTCGGCTCGATGTGTTGATCAACAACGCGGGCATCCTGCTGGCCGGCGCCTTCGAAGAGATCCCGCTGGCGGCCCAGCACAAACAGATCGACATCAACATCAAGGGCGTCACAAACGGTTGCCATAGCGCGTATCGCCACCTCAAGGCCACGCCGGGCTCGGTGGTCGTCAACATCGCATCCGCCTCGGCGATCTACGGCCAGGCCGAGCTGGCCAGTTACAGCGCCACCAAGTTCTACGTGCGCGGGCTGACCGAGGCCCTCGACATCGAGTGGGGCCCGCAGGGCATCCGGGTCGTGGCGATGTGGCCGCTGTTCGTCCAGACCGCGATGACGGCGAACGTCTCCACCGGCACCACAAACTCACTCGGCATCAAGCTCGGGCCGCAGGATGTGGCCGACGCGATCGTGGCCGCGGTCGAGGAGAACAGGGTCGACAAGCTCATCCACCGGGTCCACTACGCCGTCGGCAATCAGACGCGGGCGATGTCGCTGGGCGCGCGGTTCTCGCCTGCCTGGCTGACCCGGGTGGTCAACAAGAAGCTCGCACAGCCGCACTTACAGGCGATCAGACCGCGAGCACGGCCGATGCGGCGTTGTGGCCGGGAATGCCGCTGACCCCGCCGCCTCGCCGTGCTCCGGCGCCTGCGATCAGCAGCCTCCGATGCCGGGTCTCGACACCCCAGGTGCCGACCTCGGCTGCGGTCTCGGCCCAAGGCCACTGCAGTGGCCGATGGAAGATGTTTCCACCGGGCAGTCCCACGGCGTCCTGGAGTTCGAGCGGTGATTTCGCCTCGATGCAGGGGGCGCCCGTCGAATCGGTCGCGATGACATCCGCGATGGGTTCGGCGAGCACGGAATCGAGTGCCGCGAGGGTCGCCGCGACTGCTTCGTCCTTGGCGCCCTGTCGGCTGAAGACGCCGGGCGGCATGTGCAGGCCGAAAAGGGTGAGCGTGTGCATACCGGTGAGTTCTGGGCCGAGAATGCTGGGGTCGGAGAGGGTGTGGCAGTAGATCTCGCTGGGTGGCAGCGACGGGATCTGCCCGCGTGCGGCTTCCTGATACGCCTGCGCGAGTGCGGCGAAGCCTTCGTGGATGTGGAACGTGCCCGAGAAGGCGACATCCGGTGGCGTCGCGGTGTCGCGTAGTCGGGGGAGCCTGCGCAGCAGCACATTGATCTTGAGCTGGGCCCCTTCCGGCGCGGCGCTCGTGCCCAGCGGCTCGTCGAGTAGTCCATCGAGAACGGCTGGGGCGCAAGCACCCAGAATGTATTCGGCGGCTGCGAACCCGTCCCGCCACCCGACGCGGCCGGAGTCCGGGTCGATGTCCGTGACCTCGACCCCGGTGCGGATCTCGGCGCCTGCTGCCACTGCCGCGGCGGCGAGCGCCTCGGACACCGCGCCCATCCCGCCGACCGGCACGTCCCAGTCTCCGGTGCCTCCGCCGATCAGGTGGTAGAGCAGGCAGATATTCTGACGCAGCGACGTCTCGTGCATGTCCGCGAACGTTCCGATCAGGCCGTCGGTGGCCACGATTCCGCGCACGATGTCGTCGGAGAAGGTGTCGGCGAGGATCTCTCCTGCCGGCTGCGACGTCAGCCGCCTCCACAGATCCCTGGCGCCGCGATCACCTCCGGCGATGGACGCCATCTCGTCGGCACCGACAAGCGGCCTCAGCATGGTCGGGAAGACGCCTTCGGCGATCGTCGTCATCGAACCGTAAAACCTCTGCCAAGCAGTGAAGTCCGCATCAGACCCGGTCGCGGCGCGAAAGGATGCTGCGGTCACGGAGTCATCGGCGGTGTCGACGAGCAAACCGCGGGTGGGATCTCCCGGGAGTGGGGTGTACGACGAATACCGTCGCCGGATCAGCGTGATGTCGAGGCCGAGATCGGTGATGATCTGCCGTGGCATCAGGGACACCAGGTACGAGTACCGCGACAGCCGGGCGTCCATACCGGGGAACGGCCTCGCCGACACCGTCGCACCCCCGAGGTGATCGGACCGCTCCAGCACCAGCACCCTGCGTCCCGCCCGCGCCAGATAGGCCGCGGCGGTGAGCCCGTTGTGGCCCGCGCCGATCACGATGTCGTCATAGGACTGCATGGTGATCATGATGCCGTCATCGCTGCGGCAATGTTGGGCTACCAATGCCGCGATGTTCATTCTTGTTCTATTCGCGTTTATTTACGAACGTCACGTTCATTGATTGCGGTGGCGTATCGTATTTGTGGAATGCATTGTGCCGATTTGGAGGATTGCCGAATGAGTACCTGGGGAATCGGGGCTTTCGACAACGATGACGCTGCCCAGTGGGCGGCGAAGTTCGACGCATCCTCATCTGTCGAGCGCGTGAACGTGGTGCGGAACGCACTGCGAGTCGTTTTGGACCGTGATCACACCGCCGAGGAATTCGCGGCTGTCGCTGCTGCGACAACGGTCGCGTCGAGTCTGCCGGGTGGGCCTCTGCTGGCCCCCGACTACGGTCCGGACCGTCACCTGATCGAGCAGTTCCGGGCGTCCGATGACCTGCCTGACCTCGCAGTTCGCGCATTGAACCGAATCAAGGGTGCGAAGTCGGAGTGGTCGGGTCTGTGGAACCGAGCAGGTTCACTCGACGACGCGGTAGCGGTGATCGATGCCATCATCGACGAACTCGAGCTGCGGACGGTACTGCCGGAGTACGTCGCGCTCAGTGCTTGATCCCGCCAGCTCGAAAGTTTGACCTGCCGGGTATCTGACGTCGGAGCCTGAGATAGTTTCGTGATATACGCCTTCGTAGTGCGGAAGGCGTATCTCGGATCACAGACCGCGCAATTTTTCGAGTAGCGGTTCGGCGGCTTTGGCCAGGAATTCGTCCTGACTGTCGCCGCCGATTTGAACCAGCGCGACGTCGGTGAAGCCCGCATCGAGAAAAGGTCTGACGCTCTCGGCCAGTTCGTCGAGATCCGGCCCGCAGGCGATCGAAGACTCCACGTCCTCAGGGCGGACGAACTGCGTTGCCCCGGCGAATGACGCGGTCGTCGGCAGGTCGGCGTTGACCGACCAGCCTCCGGCGAACCAGCGGAACTGATCGTGCGCGCGGGCGACCGCCGTCTTCTTGTCGGTGCCCCAGCAGATGGGGATCTGGCCGATCTTGCGCGAGGGACCCTCGTGATGGTCATCCCACTGCGAGACCAGTGAACCCTTCGGATCGGTGGCGATCAGATGATCGCCCAACGGTGCGAGTTGCTTGACGGACTTTTCGCCCGACACCGCGATGCCGATGGGGATCCCTCCGTCTGGTAGATCCCAGATGCGTGATGAGTCGACGCGAAAGTGGTTGCCGCTGTAGGTGACCAGGTCCCCGGAATGCAGAGCCCGGATGACCTCGACAGCCTCGACGAACATGTCGTGACGTTCATCGACCGACGGCCACCCCTGGCCCACGGTGTGCTCGTTCAGGTTCTCTCCCGACCCGAGACCGAGAATGAAGCGACCGTCCGCGAGGAGTTGTATCGTCGCGGCCTTCTGGGCGACCACTGCGGGGTGATACCGGATGGTCGGCGCGGTCACGTATGTGGCGAGTTCGACGCGCTCGGTGGCGTGGGCAACTGCGCCCAACACGCTCCAGGCGTACGGGGCATGACCCTGGGAGACCAGCCACGGCGAGTAGTGATCACTCATGACCTCGAAGTCGAAGCCGGACTTCTCGGCAGCCGTGGCATACCGGACGAGATCCTTGGGTCCGCTCTGTTCCGTCATCAATGTGTATCCGAAGCGCATGTCGAGAGGAGTTCCCCGTCGGTGCCCACCCAAACCATGTGAATCCGATGCCACCCGGCCACCGCGAGGCAAAGCTTGTAACGTGTGTCACATTGCTTCGAGACACGGGCATCCCTGCACCGACGAGAACCCCACAGGAGTGCGCATGCCGTATATGCCGATCACCGAATCGATGTTCTTGCTGGCCGAATCGCGAGAGCATCCGATGCACGTCGGGGGTTTACAGCTGTTCGAACCGGCGGAGGGTTCGGATGATCTCGGTGAGCAGATGTTCGAGGCATTCCAGGCTCAGACCGAGGTGCACAAGCTCTTCCGTAAACGCCCCGCCTCGCCCGTGGGGTTGATGGGCACCGTGCGGTGGAGCTACGACTCCGACGTCGACTTCGAGTATCACGTGCGACGCACGGTGCTTCCGCGTCCCGGCAGGGTCAGGGAACTCCTCCGCTATGTCTCCGCGAACCACGGCGCGATGCTGGATCGGCATCGGCCGATGTGGGAGCTCCATCTGATCGAGGGTCTGGCCGACGGGCGCATCGCGCTGTACACCAAGATCCACCACTCGCTGGTCGACGGGGTGTCCGCGCTGAAGCTGCTCGAGAAGACCCTGTCTCCGGACGCTGCGGCTCGATCCGGCCGCGCCCCTTGGGATCCGGAGCTGTTCCTCAGGCGACCCAGGCTGGAGTCCGCAACCGACGAGGCGTCGCGGAGCATCCTCTCGGAGGGCTGGAAGATCGCCGGCGAGCTTGCCGGTTTCGCGCCCGCCACCGCCCGGGTCGGGATCCGGGCCGTGCGTGATCACAATCTGAAATTGCCGCTGCAGGCGCCGCGCACCATGTTCAACGTGCCGATCGGCGGGGCCCGTCGGTTTGCTGCCGAGCAGTGGTCGGCGACGCGATTGAAGGCGGTCGCCGCGGGACTCGACATCACGATGAACGACGTGGTGATGGCGATGTGCGCAGGTGCGCTGCGCTCTTACCTCATCGATCAGAACGCGCTGCCGGAGCAGCCGTTGATCGCGATGATGCCGGTGTCGATGCACGCCAAGGACAGCGATTCGTCAGAGGGCAACGCCGTGACCGCGATCCTGGCGAATCTGGCCACAGATCAGCCCGACCCCGAACGCAGACTCGCAACTCTCGTCGATTCGACGCGATCGAGCAAACAGGTCATCCGTGAACTCAGCCCGTTGCAGGCGCTAGGCTTCGGCGCCATGGTCGCAGCACCGCTGGCACTGTCGACAGTCCCCGGTTTTGTCCGCTACACCCCACCACCGTTCAACGTCATCATCTCGAATGTTCCTGGTCCGCAGAAGGACATGTACTGGAACGGCGCCAAACTCGACGGCGTGTACCCCGCGTCGATCGCGCTGGACGGTCAGGCGCTGAACATCACAGTGGCCACGAACGGCGACAAGGTGAACTTCGGGCTCACCGGTGCTCGTGCCGAGGTACCGAGCCTGCAGCGACTGCTGACCCACCTCGACACGGCTCTGGAGGAGCTCGAGAAGCTCTGCGACACCGGCGCTTAGTAGATGACCGGCCCCCGGCTGTTCGTCGAGTATCCAGCTCGACCCGATCCGGATTGTCCGAAACGGATGGTGTTCGGGCCGTGCGGTGGGATCCGCGATGATCGCTCCTGCGAGATCGATGCGCGGCCGTGTCCATTCGGGCACAACACGCAACCGGTGCAATGGCAAGGCGGGCAACCCGGCAGGAATTCAGCCGGTGAATTGCTGCGGGCCGCCGAGGCCGGTCCGGTGATCCTCACCGATCTGTCGGTGGCCGCGTTCGACCGCGGCAACCTCGAGGAGGTCGCGAAGATCGTCGGCGCATCGAGCGATTCCGTGCTGGTCGGTGAGCATCAGAATCGACCTGACTTCCCGCCGACGGTCATGGCCCAGATGATCGCAGGCGTCGGGGGCCGCCCGTGGATCACCCTGACCTGCCGAGACCGCAACAGGGTGGTCCTCGAGCAGGAGCTGATGGGTCTGCGACAGGCCGGTGCCGATGGTGTCTTCTGCGTGACAGGCGACGGACGCGCCCAGGGTGTGCGACCCGATGTCACGCAGGTGTTCGATTTGGACGGGACCAGGCTGACGGCCCTTGCCGCGCAAGCGGGATTGTCCGTCGGGGTGCCGGAGGCCCCCCAGGCGGAACCGACCGCGATCCGGCCGGGACGACTGCTGCAGAAGCAGCGCGCCGGGGCCGGTCTCGCGGTGCTCAATCATGTGGGAACAGTTGCCGCACTGAGGGAGTTCGTGTCGACTGCGCGGGCGGCGGGCGTCACGATACCCATCATCGCGGGCGTTGCGGTGTACACGGACGAACGGTCTGCCCGGGTGCTGGCAGCGTTTCCGGGTCTGCATCTGGACCCCACGGAAATCGCGCGCGTGGTCACTTCCGACGATCCACGCTCCATGGGTATCGAGACCGCGGTACAGGAGGCGGCCGACCTGCTCTCGGTTCCGGGCGTCGCCGGGGTCAACCTCTCCGGACTCGCCTCGGGCAGCGGGGAGATACCGGCGGCGCACGTCAAAGCAGAAGTCGCGGAGCGGATTCGAGAGAGGATGAGCGCGCGATGAGCGATTCGGGTATCGAGGGTCCTGACGCGATGGACGACGAGTTCGACACCATGCCGCGATGGACGGTGGAGGCCATCGAGTCGCTCGGTGCCTCACACGCCATTCCGGCGGCCTGCCGGGGCAGTGGCAATCCGGCGGCGCTGACCTGGCTGGCCGACATGATGAACCTCGGCGAGACGACAGAACTGGTCGACGTGGGTGCGGGAATGGGTGGCGCCGCCGAGTACGCCGCGCTCACCCGCGGAACGAGTGTGCTGCTCGTCGAACCGATGCTCGGCGCCTGCCGCGCGGCGACGCAGTTGTTCGGTCGGGCGACGGTTGCGGCCTCGGGAACCGATCTGCCGTTGGCCGACGGCGGGGTCGACGCGGTGTGGTCGCTGGGAGTGCTGTGTTCGAGTGCAGATCAACTCCGGATGCTCGAGGAGATGCGGCGGGTGACCCGGCCCGGTGGAGCGGTCGGTCTGTTGGTCTACATCAAGACGGTGGCCGATCTACCGGAACAGCCCGATGGCAACGAGTTTCCTACGCGGGGTGAACTCATCGACCTGGTACGCCGCGCGGGCCTGCATGTCGGCGAGATCGCCGATCTACCCGACTTCGACGGGCCGCCGCAGGTCTGGCAGCAGCAGGCACAGGCGGTCGACGACCTGGTTGCCCGGGAGCACCGCGACGACCGGAGGTGGCAGGTCGCCGACACCCAGCAATCGACGATGGGTCACCTGATCGGCGACGGACTGGTCCTCGGGATGTTGCTGTCGCTCACACCCTGAGATCGCCGACGATCGATTCGACGATGTCGGCAGATCGGATCGCCAGGTTCGACAGCAGCGTCGCGGTGAGTCCGTGCGAGTGCTCCACACCGCCGTTCAAATAGACGTTGCCCTCGTGGTCAGTGGGCCGCCGGATGCGATAGTCCCGCGCGACCTGGGGTAGTCCAGAGTCGTCGAAGCAGTATTCCTGCTCGGGTTCGGCCAGCAGCTCACGCAGGTCGATCGAACGAAATCCCGTGGCGTACACCACCGCATCCGCAGTGATGGTCTGGGTGGTGGTGGTCGGGAGATGGTTGATCGTGACCCGGACGCCGTCGCTGGTCTCTTCGGTCTTCTCCGAATCCAGCCGCGAGGCACCGTGGATGAACAACCGGCGGTCACCCTGCACCTTCTCCTGGTATTCGCGGGCATACAACTCGGCGATGACCTCGGAGTCGACGGCGGAGTAATTGGTGCTCCGGTGATAGTCCAGCAACCGCTCACGGACCTCGATGGAGGCCTCGTGGAAGTCGTCGACCGCCTCGGGGTCGAATACCCGGTTCGCGTAGGGGCTGTCGTCAGCGGGTGTGTACCCGTACTTGCCGAAGACCGCATGCACCTCGGCCTCGGGGTAGGCGTCGTGCAGGTACGAGGTGATCTCTGCGGCGCTCTGCCCCGCGCCGACGACCACGAATCGTTGATGGGTCAGTTCGGGGAGCTCTTTGAGCTTCCCCAGCAGACCATGGCTGTGCCACTGCCGAACCGACGGTGAGACCTGTTCGGGCAGAACAGCACTGATCCCGCCACCCACCACCACGTTGCGCGCGCGGACGGTGCGCTCGGATCCTGACTCGTCTCTGGTGTGCACGAGGAACTCGTCGCCGACGGCTTCGACCCGGGTCACCGAGGTTTTGTAGGTGACCTTGTCCTCGACCTGCCCGGCCGCCCAGCCCAGGTAGTCGGAGAACTCTGCGCGCGATGGGAAGAACGTCTGGTGGTTGATGAAGTCGACCAGCCGGCCCCGCGTGCACAGGTAGTTGATGAAGGTGAAGCGGCTTTGTGGGTTTCGTAGGGTGACAAGGTCTTTGAGGAAAGAGACCTGCATCTGCGCGCCCGGGAGCAGCATGTCAGGATGCCACGCGAATGAGTCCTTGTTGTCGTAGAAGTGCGCGCGAAGGGGTTCCGCGGGGTGGGTCTCGTTGTGCTCGGCGACGGTGATGGCCAGGGCAAGATTGCTGGGGCCGAAACCGATCCCGACGAGGTCTACGGGTGAAGTGTCAAGCGACATGCTGTTCAGCCCTTCGGAGAGGAACGCGGGTGGGTGTGCGATACCTGTCGGTCAGCGGGCCAGTGCTGCCTCGGTCATTCGTTGCAGATAGCGGTGATTGAGTCTCGACCGGGTCATCAGGATGACGAAGTCGGCCATGTCGAAGTCCGAATCGTAGGAGGGCGGACCACACACGGCGCCGCCGATTCGCATGCACCCCTGCACCATCGGCGGGATCTTGACGCCACGTCCCGGATTGGCGATGTCGTCGAGGCCCCGACCGTCGACGTCGACGGGATTTTTCGGTATCACACGCAGCTCGGGATCGGCCATGTTGAGGTCGAACGCGAAGTCCCGGACCCTGCGGACCAGTGATCCGCGGGGACCGCCGTCTTCCATCCGGACCGACGCGCAGCCGATGGCGTACTCGTAGCCGTTGATTTCCTGGTATTTGAGGACGCCGGCCCAGAGCAGGCCCATCACGGCGCCGCTGCGGTGCTCGGAATGCACTGCAGCGCGTCCCAATTCGAACAGCGTCGGACGCGCCGCATCAAGGCCTTCGCCGAACTCGAAGATCGTGTCGGTGAAGTAGCCGCCTGCTGCCTTGGCGCCCTGCGGGGGTAGCAGGCGGAAGGTGCCGACCACCTCGCCCGTGGACTCCGCGCGGGCCACCATGTGATCGCAGTGAACGTCGAGATGATCGATGTCGATCATCTCGCCGGTGTGTTCACCGCGCACCGCGTTGGGCAGGGTGGCACCCATCTCGTCGGCGAACAGCTTGTAGCGCAACCGTTCCGCCTGTTCGATGTCGAAGGGGTCGGTGGTCAGACTGATGGAGTACCCGTTCTCAGTGGCTGCGGGAATGAGCGGGGTGATCGTCATGGAGTTCCTCTCCTTCTGGGACTGCTGCGGTTGTGGATCGGTGGCGATCGGCACGGATGAGGCCGTAGACGATGAAGGTGAACACCGTCGCGGCGGTCGCTGCCGCGAGCACTGCCGCCTGTAGTCCTGCCGCGGATGAGTCGCGGACCAGTCGGGTGATCTCGGGCAGTGCGGCGGTGTACTGGTCCGGGATGAACGAGAGGATCTGTAGGCCGGCGCCGGAACCCAGACCGTCGGTGATGGCGGCCGACTCTGCGGGCGGGACGTCGACCGGGACGCCCCCGACCGTCAGTGACCCCAGATCGTCCCGCGCACTTGCGGTTGCGAAGTGGGTGAACAAGGCTCCCATCCCCGCGATCCCGATGACGGTGCCGATCTGCCTCGCCGTGCTGACGACACCGGTCGCCATCCCGGCATCGGCTTCGCGGACGAACGTCAGGGCTGCGTCCGAAGCGATGGCGCTCATCATCCCGACACCCAGGCCGGCGACGACCATCCCCGTGATGAAGTGCGTCCACCCGGTCTCGGCGGAGATGCCCGTCATGGCCCATAGTCCCGCCGCGATGAGCGCGGTCGAGAGCGGCACCACCTGGTGCATCGGCAGCTTGCGCGTGATGATCATCCCCACCGGCGCCCCGACCACACACGCGATCGTCAGCGGCAGTGCCCGGACCCCGGCCTCGAACGGGGTGAACTCCAACGTGTTCATGAAATACAGGGCCAGGTAATTGGTTGCGGCGATCAGGGTGCCGGACGTGATGAACGCCGCGAGTGAGACCCCCGCGAATCCCGGCCTGCGCACCACTGACAGGTCCATCAGCGGATCACTCACCCGCAGTTCCCACAGCACGAACGCGATGGCGAAGAGCGCGGCGAGGGCAAACAGTCCGAGGATCAGCGGCGAGGTCCAGCCTTTGGCGTTCCCTTCGATGATTGCGTACACGGCGGTCACCAAGGTGATGCTCAGGGTGACGGTGCCCAGGATGTCCACCCGGCGGGTCGTGTCGCCGAGTGATTCCTCGACCCGCAGGAGCGCGACCACCAGCGCAATCGCGCCGATCGGGATGTTCACGAAGAAGATCGACGGCCAGCCGAACGCGTCCACGAGTGCGCCGCCGAGCAGAGGTCCGGCGGCGCTGCCCGCGCCCATCACCGCCCCGTAGATGGCGATCGCGGTGGAGCGTCTCTTTCCTGCGGGGTAGACGGCCGCGATCATCGGCAGCGAGACACCCAGCATGATCGCACCGCCGAGGCCCTGCACCACGCGAACCGCGTCCAGGGTGGTGATGTTGCCGGCCAGCGCGCAACCGATGGAGGCGGCCACGAAGAGCGTCAGACCACTGACGTACATTCGCTTGCGGCCCAGGCGATCTCCGAGAGTCGCTGCGGTGAGCAGGAACGCCGCCATGGGTAGGGCGTAACCGTCCACCACCCATTGCAGACCACTGAGGTCTGCCGACAAGTCGGACTGGATGTCGGCGAGCGCCGCCGAGACGATCGTCATGTCGAGGAGCAACATGAAAACGCCGAGGCACACCACGATCAAGGTGGTGCGGGCGTGTGGAGCTCGGGCGCCCAGCGCGGTGACGGGTGTGGTGTGTTCTGCGGCGCGGTGACTCACCGGCCGCTCGTTCCCGCGGGATTAGCCGCTCGGTCATCAAGCGTACGGTCGCAGATCTCGATGAAATCGGTCAATTCGGCCACCCCCCACTTGATTTGGCATCTTCTCGCACGGTGCGTGCTTTGTGGTGCTAGAAATATCCGGTCCCGAGGCATTCGAAACCCTCGAGATTTCAGATGGGTCGCCGGCAGAAGTCGGCGTTAATTACTTACCGGTCATTTGTACGACTTCACTGCCCACCCGTGTGAACTGGGACGATGACAAACGACTTCCGATACGGAAGGATCGAAACCCACACAATAAAAGTTGATTCTTTCGGTATTTCCCAGGAATTCAACGCATGATCGTGTTCATGAAACGGGTGGCGTCGACGACAGACCTCGCCATCGTCGTGAAGTGGTCGTCTTCCGGGTAGACGTGGACTTCCACCGGTTCGCGGTTGACCGTCATCTCGGCGATCAAAGATGCGGGGAACGGGATGGGCACATCGATGTCGAGCAGCCCGTGACCCAGGAAGACCGGCCGGTCGTAACCGGTCGCGGGCGTCTCCATGTGCCGGCGGAGGACGCCGTAGGCATCGGGCAGCGATGACACCGGCTTCACGAACGCCTCCCGCAGGTCGCGGCCGGCCATGAGGTTCTTGAACGGGGTCATGCACATCGTCTCTGCGGTGTCGACGAGTTGGCGGCCGAGCGGGGTGAGCAGCCCGTCGACGTCGAGATCTCTCCGTGCGTCCCGCAGGCCGGCCACGATGTACATCGCGTAGGTGGTCAGACCGGCGGGGAGTATCACCGGCGGAAACCCGGGTCCGCCGAACTGCACGAGCCATTCGATGTTCGCGGGGGTCCCCGTTCCTATGACGCCGCGGTAGTCGAGGCCAGATCCGGCATCGAGTTCGGTGGCACGCCTGCCCGCGTTCAGCGCCGCTCCGGCACCCTGGGACTGACCGGTGATCGCGTACTTCGGCGACAGCGGCAGCCCCATCTGATGGACGGCCTTGACCGAGTCGATGACCGAACTCGCCTGCACCTGTGAGTTCAGGTAGCTCATCAACCCGGGTGTTCCCTGGCCCGAGTAGTCGGTGCCCACGATCGCATAGCCCTGGGTCAGCCAGTGCTCGATCAGCGTCAACACGCGCGATCCGAGTCGGTTCGCCGATGGTGTGCAGTCGTCGCCGAGTCCGACGGTGCCGTGGGCCCACGCGATGACCGGCCAGCCCCCTGGCGGAGCCTGACCCAGGGGGACGTAGACGAAAGCGGTACTGGTCGCGCGATCGGAGTGTTGATTCGGCGTCGAATACAGGATCCGGAAAGCGTCCCCGACCGGGGCCTGCACCAACTCGGGATCCAGTGGCACCGATCGGATCAAGGTGCCGGGCACATCGGGGATCGGTCCGTTGTACTGCCGGGCATCGAGCCCGGACCACCGCGGCTGATCGTCGACGTTGGGTGCGGGCGCGGCCAGGGCTGTGACAGGCACCGTCAGCAGCAACATCGCCAGTGCGAGAACGAGAAGCCGGGCACCCACATCTCGACGGTAGGCGATCGAAGCACCGTACGTGAGGCATCCGAGTGTAGAAGCTAGGGTGTCGGGGTGTCAGATGAGCCGGTGGAGCAACGCCGAACGCATGAGCAGTTCGGATCGGCCCATGCGCCGATGCCGATCGAATTGCCGCTCGACGATCAAGAGGCCTCCACCGACGTCGACCTGAAGACCCAGCTCATCCGGTTCGTCATCACCGGCGCCGGTTCAGGCATTCTCGACTTCGGTCTCACGCTGCTGCTGCAGTACGTCTTCGGCGCCCCCGAGTGGGCCGCCAAGGCGGTCGGTTTCGTCTGCGGAACCACGATGGCCTACCTCATCAACCGGCGCTGGACGTTCCGTGCGGAGCCGAGCGCTGCCCGCTTCTTCGCTGTCGCATTGCTCTACCTGGTGACGTTTGCGGTGCAGGTCGGCATCTACACGGGCCTGTCTCGGCTCTGGGACGAGCAGATCCACTGGAGCCTGCTCGCCTTTGTGATCGCCCAGGGAACCGCGACGGTCATCAACTTCGTGGTCCAGCGGGCGGTCATCTTCAAGATCCGGTAGTCCGATTTTGGTGGGTTCTGGCGAGGGCGACCTGGCGGAGACGAAGCCGGAGGCGAAGCTCGACCAGTGTGTCGGGTCGCCAGAACCCACCACTTTTGGGCTGTCAGAGGGTGTTGACCCACGCGAGTCGGTCGGATGAAAGGGAGAACGTGTCCTCGAACAGGACGACGTAGGTCCCCGCCGGTGAGCCTTGCCGCGAGTCGAAGCAGACATCGCCTGCGGTCTGCCCGCCGGGGGCGATCTCGCCGGAGTTCAGCGGCTCCCGTTCCGGGGCGAAGGTCGCATCGCGGATGGTCCCCGTCGCGTCCTGCAGGCTCCAGTCGATGTAGCTGTTGAAGTCGTTCTGCTTGTCGCCGACGTTCTTGATGGTGACCGTGCTGCAGAGGTAATTGCCGAACGTGGTGTTGACGGGAGTCAGTGGCGCGACGGTGTATTCGAGGTCGTCGCGGGTGATGGTGTCGCCGCCGAGTGCCACGGTGTCGTCGTCGAGTTTGCCGGGGAACTCGGGTCCGGTGGCCTCGGGGGCAGCGCTTCCGGCCTGCGATGTCTGCGATGCCTTGGTGACGTTGGTGTCGCTGTCCCCGCCCACGCTGGGGGCGACGATCGCGGTGCAGGCTCCGATGAGAAGTACCGGGACTCCGATGACGATCCACGGCCAGACCTTGCGCTTCTTCTTCGGCGGCGGCGGGTAGGGTCCGGCGCCATACGGCTGGTTGTAGGGCTGATGGTCTCCGGGCTGTCCTGGGTTTGTCATGGCGGATCCTCCTGTTTGCGAGGTGTTCGGGGTCGAGAAACAGCACATCGCAGACCGATACCCGGGCGCCTCGGCCGAACGGTCGGGCCGGGTCATCCTTTGGGCCGGAAGTTGCAGCGAGTCGGACCTTTCGACCGATCACGGACCGTCGGAGTCACCCCGTAGCCTCCAACCGTGACCGCAACTTCCGGGGAGATCGTCCGCCGCCGCCTCTGGACCACCGGAGCGGTGAGCTTGAGCGTGTTCGGCTCGCTCCTGGCGGTGTCGTTGACCCAGGCGTCGGAGACGATCCCGGACTGGAACTCGTGGGTCGGTTTCCTGCTCAACCTCGGGGCCGCGGCGACGCTCGTCTGGCGGCACCGCGCGCCGGCGGTGGTCGTGGCGGCCTGCGTGTGTGCGCCGTTGTTCTTCGCGACCGACGCGACTGCCGCGCTGATCGCGCTCTACGCACTTGCCCAGTCAGAACGCGGTGTGCGCCTGGTGGCCGGCACGATCGCGGTCTACCTCGCCTCGGCGGTCTCGCTGACGTACGACGCCCACCGCACCCGGGACAACTCGCTGCTCACGATCGGATCACCCCGGGCCGAAGACGGGATGCCCAAGCCGAGTTGGGACATCCCGTTGTGGATACCGTGGATCGTCGCGGCCGTGGTGGTCGGGATCGTCGTCACGGTTGCGCTCCTGCGACACACCCAGATACAGCTCGCCCGCGCCGAATTGAGCCGCGATCGGGCGACCAAGCAGACCGACGTGATGCGCGACGAGATGATCAGGACCGAAGAGCGGACCCGCATCGCCCGGGACATGCACGACACGCTGGCGGCGAGCCTGAGCCGTATCTCGTTGCTGGCGGGCGCGGTTCAGGTGGGTGGTACGGACAATCCGGAAAAGATCGTCACCAACGCGTCGATGATCCGATCGACCGCCCACGATGCGCTCGACGAACTCAAGAACATCGTCGGAGTGCTGCGCGGTTCGTCGTCGGCCGGGCGCAGTGGACACCAGGGGATCGACGGTGTCGCGGAGCTGGTGCAATCAGCCCGCGCCGCCGGACTGCACGCCACCCTGTTCACCGATCTGGCACCCGGATCGGTGGGCACCGTGGCAGGCCACGTGACCTATCGGGTGGTGCAGGAATCGCTCACCAACGCACAGAAATACGCGAATGATCAGACCGTCCGGATCGCGATCACCGGCGCCGACGTCCACGGCATCCGGATCAACGTCCGCAACACACTGAGCTCCCGGCCGCCCTCGGTTCCCGGCGGGTCGCGCGCCGGCCTGCCCGGCCTCGCGGAGCAGGCCCACAACATCGGTGGCACGTTCCAGGGTGGCGTTCTGGGCAACGAGTTCGTCCTGGATTGCTGGCTGCCCTGGTACGCCTGAAACCGCGCAGTCGGTGTCGGAGGGGCGGACTAGTCTGTTCCCACCATGACCGGAGCCAGCGTGATCACCGTGCTGATCGCCGACGACGATCCTTTTGTCCGGCGCGGGGTCTCGGACATCTTCGCCGCGACCGATGACATCACCGTCGTCGCTGACGTCGACGACGGTGATCAAGTCGTCGGCGCCGTCCACGTCCATCGGCCGCACGTGGTGCTGATGGATCTGAAGATGAAACGAACCGGCGGCCTCGAGGCGACCCGCCAGCTGATGACCTTCCCGGCGCCGCCCAGGGTGATCGCGATGACCGCGATGGATGTCGACGATCTTGTGGTGCAAGCAGTCTCGGCCGGCGCGTACAGTTTCCTCAGCAAGGACGAGCCGCCGGAGACCTTTCAGCAGTCGGTGCGGGCCGTGGCCGCCGGCAACACACTGTTCAGTCAGGAATCGCTGCGCCGGATCGTCGCGACCGGGTCGCCGCACATGCCTGCCCCGCGGGCAGATCTGTCCATGCTCAGTCCGCGCGAACTCGACGTCCTACGGGCCGTGGCCTGTGGGATGTCCAACGCGAACATCGCCGCCGAACTTTTTCTCAGCGAGACCACCGTCAAGACCCACATCTCTGCGGTCTTCACCAAACTCGGTACCCAGAATCGCGTGCAGGCGGCGCTCATCGCGTTCCGCGCAGGCCTGGTCAGCTAGCCCGATTTTGGTGGGTTCTGGCGAGGCCCACCTGGGGAAATGCTCACCAGAATCCACCAAGATCGGGTGTCAGCCGTTGACCTTGCTGATCACCGAGTCGGCGAACATGTTGAGGTTGTCGATCTTCTTCTGCAACGGCTCGGTGTCGTTGCCGATGATGTAGGGGATCCGAAAACCGACGATGACATCGGTGATCCCTTTGTCTTCCAGTCGCTTACAACCGTCGGGTGTGTAAGCGTCATAGGAGATGACGTGGATCTCGAAGGGGTCGTTGAGCTTTCCCTCGCCCTTACGGATGTCCTGGATCTTGTCGAGCAGGGCGTCGAGCTCTTCGGGCTGCCCACCGCCGTGCATCCAGCCGTCGCCGCGGATCACGGCTCGCTTCAATGCGAGGTCGGCGTGCCCGCCGACGAGCAGGGGGATCGGCTTGGTCGGTGCAGGTGTCATCTTGATCTTCGGGATGTCGTAGAACTCGCCGTGGAACTCGAAATACTCGCCGGTGCTCAATCCACGGATGATGTCCATGCACTCGTTCATCCGCTTGCCGCGCCGTTTGTAGTCGACGCCCATGATGTCGTAGTCCTCGGCCCACGGGCTGGTGCCGACCCCGAGGGCGAAACGGTTGTTCGTCAGCGTGGCCACGGACATCGCCTGTTTGGCGACGAGGGCCGGCGGGCGGATCGGCAGCTTGAGGACGAACGGGTTGAACCGGATCTTCTCGGTGACCGCACCCATGGCGGCCGCCATCACGAACGTCTCGATGAACGCCTTGTCCTCGAGGAACTCTCGGTTGCCGTCCTCGGTGTACGGATACGTCGAGTCGGATTCCTCGGGGTACGCGATGGAGTCGGGGATCGTGAATCCCTCGTACCCGGCCGCTTCTGCCGCCTTGGCCAGCGGCAGGTAGTAACTCGGATCGGTCATCGCCTCGGCGAAGGTGAACCGCATGCAGATCCTCCTAGATTCGTCCCGCGCGCGTCCATGGTCGAGCTCCGCTGCGCTTCGTCTCCACCCAGTAGAACACGTTCTAGTTTCGGGAGGGGAGCATATCGTTCACTTGCCCGCGGAGAAGGTCATCACGTCGTAGGTCATCGGCATCTCGTCTTTACGCTCCGGATCGGACACCGGTGGTCCGTAGGCGGGCGGGTTGCCGGTCGTGATCAGCGCCGCGATCGCGTCATCGCCCGCGACCACGTTGTCGAGGGTGAAGGAGTCGATGAGAAACGGCAAACCGTTGGACGCCAGCGGGTCCGGGCCGTCCATGACGTGGAGGTGGAGATGAGGCGCGTCGGTGTTGCCGGTATTACCGAGCAGGCCGATCTTGTCTCCCGTCTTGAGGTCCTGACCCACCTTGATCGCCGACATACTGCCCGGTTGCATATGGGCGTACAAGACATAGTGACCATTGCCGATGTCTTGGACGATGTGATTCCCGGCGTATTGGTCTACGGACAATCCAGTGGGCGTGACACTCGGGACCTGCTCATTCAGACCGTCTACGACCGCAACGACCTTGCCGTCGGCGACGGCGTAGATGTCGGTTCCGAAATAGGCGTAGCTCGAGGTCTGGGTGACGTCGCCGGTGAAGAGCCGACCCTCGGCATCGAGCTTCACGAAGTCGATCGCAAAGCGTTCTGGCGCATGATATTCCCCGTTCAGGGGGCTGACGGCCGTCCGGTGGGCGGTCATACCGCAGCATCCGTTGCCGTCCAGCCAGCCCGCTCCGTCCAGTGGTGGGGCGATCGTCACCGGCGTCTTGTCCTGGACCGGGGTGAGCGAGGACACGGTCATCGTCTTGGTCACCAGCGGCAGATCTTCCTGAGCGACCTCGACACTGATCTCATTCTCGATCTGGGTCGGGGTTTCCGCCTCCGCGGGGACGGAGGCGTCGATCCAGATGCGAGAGCCCTGGCCCGGCGTGAGTGTGGTGCTCAGCTCGGTCGCGCCGAACGGGCGCATCCATTGCCCGACCTCATCGCCCTGGAGCTCGACGAGCACCTCGTCCCCGGCCGACGCGGTCACTCCGGTGATCGTCGTCGGTTGGGACAGGGTGTTGGTCACCGTGAGCTCGTACGCCATATGGACCCGGTTATCGGTACCGAGTACCGGGATCGGGTCCGCGAGGGTCGACACGACCACCGCTGTGATCTTCGCGGGTGTCGTCTCGGTCATCGGCGGGGAGCCGGTGGACGAGGACGCGGAAGTGCTGTCGGACTCGGAATCAGAGCAAGAAGCAAGCGCCAGAGTGGCCACACACGCGATACCCAAGAGTTTGACGGTCGGTCTCATCGACCGAATCTAACGCGTCGCTGCAGGTCATGGACCTGTTTTGATCAAGGTCTTCCGAATCGCTCGCGTCTGCCGAGCGATTGCAGTCTGAGCCAGTCACGGAATCCGGCCACATCGCGTTGCTGGACAAGGAAATACCAGCCGAACCGGGCGTATTCCTGGGGCAGCAACTTTCGCATGCCGGGACGACTCATCAGGTACCCGCGATTGCGGTAGGTGAAGAACCGTTTGGTCTCGTTGTCCGGGTACTGGGTGTGCATCCGGCCGCCCAGGATGGGCCGGAATTCGTCCGCGCCGTCAGGGTGCAGGTATGCCGTCGTCAGGCAGGTGCCGAAATCCAGCCCGGAACGGACCAGTCGTCGGTGCATCTCGACCTCGTCGCCACGGACGAACAGACGCAGGTCCGGGACGCCGACCGCATCGATGGCGGCCGCGGAGAACAGCGCACCGTTCATCAACGAAGCGATTCCGGGCAGCAGCTCGGAGGCCTCGCCATCTTCGAAGAGTTCCGAACGCTTACGGCGCCAGACCAGGCCTCGCCGCAACGGGAAGGCGAGGGTGTTGGGATCGTTGATGTTGCAGACGACGGGGGAGACCTCGGAAAGGCCGTGCGAGACGGCGCATTCGAGCAAGATCCCGAGAACCTCTGGTCCCTCGGGCCTGCCGTCGTCGTCGGCGCACCACACCCAGTCCGCGCCCAGCGCGAGCGCGTGCAGCATGCCGAGCGCAAAACCTCCCGCGCCGCCGAGGTTGTGCTTCGAACCGATGTACGTGACGGGAACCGACTGCTCCGCAACCAATGTGGCAACCGCAGGGTCGTTGTCGTTGTCGACCACCACCAGATGATCGACCGGCCGCCCCTGTGAGGTGAGGATGGCCAGGGATTGGCGAAGGAGTTCGAGTCGTTTGTGGGTCACGACCACGGCGACGACGTGACCGTCAGCCATCCCTTTCGACCCGGCGTCAGCCATCCCGTTTGACCTCGGCCATGACCTCGCGCACGTGGCGTGCGGCGTCGGGTCCCTCGTACGCGTTCACGACTTCCTCGATACCGCCGTCCATGCGAATGGTGCCGTGATCGATCCACAGGGCCCGGTCG
Source organism: Williamsia sp. 1135 (assembly GCF_002095395.1). Classification (GTDB taxonomy): domain Bacteria; phylum Actinomycetota; class Actinomycetes; order Mycobacteriales; family Mycobacteriaceae; genus Williamsia. Next base: position 3,495 of record NZ_MJEI01000086.1, on the reverse strand, counting down.
CACAGCTGTGCCAGGAACTCGTTCGAGTGGCTGGCGAACACCAGGATGCCCGACCGCTTCACCAGCTCCTCCAGCCGGACCCGGGCCTTCTTCATGAACTCGGCGTCGACGGCACCGATCCCCTCATCGAGAATCAGGATCTCGGGATCGATCGAGGTCACCACACCGAGTGCCACACGGACCCGCATACCGGTCGAGTAGGTGCGCAGCGGCATCGCCAGGTAGTCACCGAGTTCGGTGAACTCGGCGATGTCGTCCATCTTCTTGAGCATCTCGCGCCGGCTCATACCGAGGAACATGCCGCGGATGACGATGTTCTCGTAGCCGGAGATCTCCGGGTCCATGCCGACCCCGAGGTCGAACACGGGTGCCACGCGACCGCGGATGGAGCACGAACCCCGGGTCGGTTCGTAGATGCCCGAGAGCAGGCGCAGCAGCGTCGACTTGCCGGCCCCGTTGTGGCCCACCAGGCCGATCCGGTCGCCGTGTTCGAGATGCAGGTTGACCTGTTTGAGCGCCTCGACCACCACGACATTGGACTCGTTGGCGCCGATCACACCCCCGGCGCGGCCGAGCACCGACTTCTTGATGGACCGGGTTTTGGCGTCGAAGATGGGGAAATCGACGCAGGCATCCCAGGTATCGACTCGAACTGAACTCATGACCTCACACCCAATACGCAACGCGAGCACGGTAATTACGCAGAATCATCAACGCCAGGACCCAGCCGGCGATGGTGCACGCGATGACGATCAACCAGTGATAGAGCGCCACCGATTCGCCGAGCAACGGACCACGGGTGATCTCGAGGTAGTGGTACATCGGGTTGATCTGGACCAACTTGACGCGGCTGGAGTCGGCCCCGACGTTCTTCTCGAGATCGGTGGCACTCCAGATGATCGGCGTCATGAAGAAGACGAGTTGCACTGCAGTGGCCAGCAATTGACCGATGTCGCGGAATCTGGTGGACAGGATGCCGAACACGATCGAGACCCATACCGCGTTCAGGACCAGAAGCGCGATGCCGGGTAGCACCAGCACAACGGTCCAGGTCACCGGCTGCGGGAAGATGATCAGCAGTACCGCGTACAGCGGGATGTTGTGGGCGAAGATGATCAACTGCCGCCAGGTGAGGCGGTACACATGCACGCTCAGCGGGGCGGGGATCTGCTTGATCAGACCCTCGTTGGTGGTGAACAGCTCGGCACCTTCGAGGATCGACCCGGAGATGAAACCCCAGAAGATGAAGCCGAGCATGACGTACGGCAGGAAGCTGCTGATCTCGTTGCCGAACAGCTGGGAGTAGAGCAAGCCCATCGCGACGGCCGTGACCGCAGTGGCGATGGTGATCCACAGGGGCCCGAGCAGCGACCGGCGGTAGCGCTGCTTGATGTCCTGCCAGCCGAGGAGCAGCCAGAGTTCCGACTGTCGGAAACCCGACGACAGATCGCCGAAGGCCCTGCGAAAAGTCCGTGAATCGGACTCGGCCGGTGGCGGACGCACCGGCTCGGGATCGACAGCTGTTGACACGAGAGACGACCCTACCGCGACGACCGAGGTGTCAGAGATACTGCCCGGTGCCGGGGACCCCGTGCTGCCCGGGCTGACCACCGCCGAGTTGACCCGTCGGGAGCTGTCCCTGACGCATCTGCTCGAGCTGCGCGCGGGCCGCCATCTGCTGGGCGAACAGTGCGGTCTGGATGCCGTGGAACAAGCCTTCGAGCCAGCCGACGAGCTGGGCCTGGGCGATCCGGAGTTCGGCGTCGGTGGGCGTGACGTCGTCGGTGAACGGCAGCGCGAGCCGTTCGAGTTCCTCGCGCAGCTCGGGGGCGAGGCCGTCCTCGAGCTCGCGGATCGAGGAGCGGTGGATCTCCTTGAGTCGGACGCGGCTCGCCTCGTCGAGCGGAGCTGCCCGCACTTCTTCCAGCAGCTGCTTGATCATGGTCCCGATCCGCATGACCTTCGCGGGCTGCTCGACCATGTCGGCGACGCCCTGCTGTTCGTCGCTGCGGGCCTGTTCGGCCTCCGCGGACGGGACGACAACGATGCCCTCGTCGCCGGCGGAGAGGGAACCTTGGCTGAAAATATCGTCGACCATGCCTCCATTGTCCAGATGCGGCGGTTTCCGATCTGCGGCAGCCCCACAACCTGGGTGCGAGGTCGGAGTGACGGTCTAAGGTGGCTGCCATGGCTTATGACGTCGCACGGGTTCGGGGTCTGTTCCCGTCCCTCGGCGATGGTTGGATCCACCTCGATCCGCAGGCGGGCATGCAGATCCCGGATTCGGTGGCCACCACCGTGTCCAAGGCCTTTCGTGGGCTGGTCTCCGAGCCCGGCGGCATCTACCCGGCGGCGAAGCAGTCGGCGGGAATCATCGATGCGGCCCGGCAGGCAGTCGCGGACCTGGTGAACGCGGACCCCCGCGGCGTAGTGCTCGGACCATCGCGTGGACACCTGCTCAACGTGCTCGCGGAGTGTTTGAACACCCGCGTGTGGCTGGGGTCCGAGGTGGTGGTCAGTCGACTCGACGACGAGGCGAACGTGCTGCCGTGGCTGCGTGCCGCCGATCGGTTCGGGGCGAAGGTTCGCTGGGCCGAGGTCGACATCGAGAACGGGGAACTCCCGGTCTGGCAGTACGAGGGGTTGGTGAGCCGCTCGACCAGCGTCGTGGCGATGCCGCTGGCGTCGTCGACCATCGGCACCGTCGTCGACGTCGCGACCGCGGCAGCGACGGTCCACGCCGTCGACGGCCTCTTGGTGGTGGACGCGACGAGCGCAGCCGCCTACCTGTCGCTGGACATCGAGGAACTCGGCGCCGATGTGCTGGTGGTGAGCGCGTCTCGGTGGGGCGGCCCGTCGACCGCGGCATTGGTGTTCCGGAACCCCGAACTGCTGACGCGGGTGAGATCGATGTCACTCAAACCGGACGCCGAAGGACCGGAAAAGCTCGAGGTCGACGGACATCAGCACGCATTGCTGGCCGGGTTGGTGGCCTCGATCGAGCATCTGGCAGGTCTGGACGAATCCGCCACCGGCACCCGGCGTGAGCGCCTGGTCCAGTCGATGACGGGTCTGGCCGACTATTCGCAGCGCTTGCTCCAGTACCTGCTGCACTCGCTTCGTCAGCTGAACCTGGTATCCGTCGTCGGTGAAGCCGAGGCCCGGATCCCGGCGGTCAGCTTCACGGTTTCGGGTGTGACAGCGGACAAGGTGGTGCGACGGCTGGCCGACAACGGGATCTGTGCTCTCGCCGACGTCAACAGCCGGGTCCTCACCGGCATCGGGGTCGGCGACGTCGGTGGTGCCGTCACGATCGGCCTCGGTCCGTACACGACGCCGTATGAGGTCGACCAGCTCGTCCGGACCCTGGGTTCACTCGGCTAGACCGATTTCTCACCACTTTCGTCCCGTCGCGGTACCGCCGAGGGCATAACGGGCTGTTGCAATTTGAACGTAGTTGGCCGGTTCGGCGTCGGCTTGTCTAGCCGGTTTGTG
>NZ_MJEI01000041.1 GCF_002095395.1 Williamsia sp. 1135 | reverse complement strand
CACAACAAAACTGTGTTGGACAGGCTGGTCTCGCCGCCATGACTCCAGAACTTGACGTGATGCGCGTCCGTCCAACCGGCGGGGCAGCCGCAACCCGGGAAGGCACATCCGCGGTCTCGCACAGTGAGTGCTTTGCGGATGGCGGGTGTGACGGTACGGAATTCGCGTCCCACCTCGAGTGGTACGGCGTTGTTGTCGAGCAGGATCTTGGTGATCACCGAATCGCACACCGTCATCTGTGCGGTGGGCGACGACACCGGTCCGGTCCACTCGAACGTCGCGGCCGCGGTAGGTACTTTCGCGCCAGGGATGCCGTTCATCTGAAAGGCCAGAAGCTGCTCGGCGGAGACGGTCATCGTCACTCGCGGTTTCACTCCACCTTCGGTGGGCCGTTCCTGGCGGGCGAAGAACACATCCAGGATCTTGCCGAGGGCCTCGGACAGGCGTTGCGGCGTGCTGCGGGGATCAGGTGACCCATCGGGTTCCGGGACCGGCTTGGCCAACGGACGCAACGCAGCAGACAGCCTCTCTCCGAGCGTTTTGTCGAGGTCGAGGGTGCCGTGGGTACGGCCGTCGTCGCCGGTCCCGAACGACACCTCATTGAGGTCATCGTTCTCGGCGTCGGGGATCCCTTTGTCGGCCGGTGACAATGCAATGGCCATCTCGTGGGCTCGCCGGCTCACTGCCGCCGGTGTCGACACGCGGGCTTCTGTGAGCAATCCGCGGACGCAGTCGGCGCGATCGGATTCCGACAGATCGGGGTCCCGACAATCAATGTGACCCAGGCCTGGCACTCCGGCGGACTGCAGTAGCTCAGCGATCGAGTCCACACCGGATGTCTTTGCCACACCACGCTTGTCGAGGTCGGCGGTGAACCGAAACAGAAGCTGGTCCAACACGTTTTTCGCCCGCAGTGCGTAGACCGTCTCCTCGGACAACGCCAAGTCGTCGAGCGGTGCGAGCAGCAATGGATCGGCCGCCATTGTTGATAGGTGATCGAACAGCCCCCGGAAGTTCATGACCAAAATCTACCGCCATTTTCGGGTTCGCACAAGTGTTCGATGGGATCTATTCTACTGTCCTGCAACATCTTTCGCTATGCAAAACACTATTGGCGGCAGTGTAGCAAGGCGGTCTGACATCCACTGTGACGAACGGAAACAGGCACGCTCGGCGGTCAGGCAACCCTCTACCAGGCAGTCTGACACCATCAGTGAGATAAGAGTCGGGAGGGCAATTGTCGGACACGGTGATCCGGATCGGTCCGGCTTTGGCCATCGCTGTTGCGTTGCTGGCCGTTGCCGCCACCGGCATCGCCTACCTGGGCCGAACAGGTCATGAGCGGGCCGTGGCGTGGGCGTCGGTCCGAGCGGCCGTCCAACTCGGATTGCTGGCCCTCGTCCTCGGCGTGCTGGTCGAACACCTGTGGGCATCCGCGGGATTCGTCGCCGTCATGTCACTGGTGGCGGCGTGGACCTCTGCGGGCCGGGTACTGAACCGGCGACCCTCGGTGTCAGAGGCCGCCACCGTTCTCCTTCCGGTGGCCCTCGCGTCGGTCGTCGTCGTCACCGTTCTCGTTGCGTCGGGAGTACTTCCGCCCACCGGCCTCGCCGTGATCCCGAGTGCGGGAATCATGATCGGCGGCGCCATGAACACGACGTCCCTCGCGGGACGACGTGCCTTCGACGAACTCTCGGCCCGCCGCGGGGAGGTCGAGGCGGCGATGTCACTGGGCATCTCTGATTATCACTCGCGGATGGAGGTCTGCCGCAGCGCCGCAGCCACCGCACTCGTACCCGCGCTCGACCAAACCCGCACGGTAGGACTGGTGACGATTCCCGGAGCGTTCGTCGGAATGGTCCTCGGTGGTGCATCGCCGGCGGATGCCGCTGTCATGCAGCTGTTCGTGTTGATCTCGATCCTCGCGGTGAGTTCCTGCGCGCTGGTGATGATCACCGAACTGGTCGCGCGCGGACGACTCCCGGGTTCTGTAGGAGCACGTCACGTTTGAGGTTCGTCGCCGGTCCGGTATGAGCCTTCTGATCCGCCTCGGCCTGTTGATCCTCTTTGTGGTGGAGTTCGTCGTCGGAGTCTGGAATCAGGTGTTTCCGGCGTCCTTCTACGAGCACTTCCCCACCGTCGACCTCACGCCGCCGTACAGCGAGCACTACGCCCGCGACTTCGGCGGTGCCACCCTCGGTATCGCATTGCTGCTTCTCGTCGCCCTGATCAGACCGCGCGCTGCGTTCGTCATCCCAGCGGCCGCCGCCTACACGGTCTTCTCCCTGCCGCATTTCCTGTTCCACCTCGGCCACACCCACGGTGCGACGACCTCCGAGGTCGTCGCCCTGACCATCGCCAATGCCTTCGTGCTGCTCGTGGGCCTCGGGGTCATCGCCCTGACCTTGGTGCGTGATCGCCGATCCCATGCTGCAGCCCACGTCAACGCCACCTCCACCCTGAAGTGACACCCGGCCGCGGTGTTGACTTCAAGCCGACGTGAAGTCGCAGACTGTGCGCAGCAGCAAACAGCCCGACGACCCGAGGACAGAGATGACGTTCACGAACGACGAGATCGAGTACCTGAACAGCCAAGATCTCGGCAGATTGGCAACCGCGCAGCCGAACGGGACCTTGCAGGCAAGTCCGGTTGGTTTCACGTGCAACATTGCACTCGGCACCATCGACATCACCGGATACAACATGGCCGCCAGCCAGAAGTTCAAGAATCTCGCGACCAACCCCACGGTCGCCTTCGTCGTCGACGACATCGTCTCCCGTGAGCCGTGGCGGGTGCGCTGCCTGGAGATCCGCGGCACCGCAGAGCAGGTAGGGACCGGATCAGAGCGTGGCAATGAGGGGCCGCTGATCCGGATCCACCCGACGCGGATCATCTCTTTCGGTCTCGCCGCCGGGGACCTCGACGTCGAACCCCACCAGATCAAGCCGCACAAGCGAACCCTCCAGTAGCTTCAGCTGTCGTAGGCCTTTCGCATCATCGCCAGCAGATCCGCGATGCGATCCGGCGGGGCGTCGCGCTGCCAGGCAAGCCACACAGACACCGGCTCGACATCGACGACGCGTCGGTACACCATGCCGGGCCTGCGGTACTGGTGCACCGTGGATTCCGGCGTCAAGCCGATCGCCTGTCCAGCGGCGATTGCCGTCATCCATTCGTCGATGTTGTGGGTCGTGCGCACCTCCACCGGCCTGCCGAAGAACAGGTCACCGGTGGTGGTCCCCACAAGCGGATCGATGGCAATGGTTCTGTCCTGCAAGTCATTCAACGTCAACCGTCGGCGTCGAGCCAACGGGTCCGACGCAGCGATCGCGGCGTAACGGTTCTCGGTGCCGATCAGTTCGGTGGCGATCCTGCGCACCGACGGCACGCGGCGTAGCACCGCCGCCTCGACCAGACCCTCGTGCAGCCCGGCACTCGCGCTGGTGGACTGCACGAACACCAGGGAATTGCCCGGGTGCAACGCGGACCAATCCCGTTGGACCGCAACGGTGTGCGCGCCGAGAACGGCGAAGTGATAGCCGATCCGGAACTCTCCGGCGGGCCGCGACAACGACTCCTCGAGTCGCGCGACCTCTTCCAGCACCCGCCGGGCGTGCCCGAGCACCCCGGAGCCGGCCGTCGTGAGCGTCGCCTCCCGCGGGCCTCTGTGCAGAAGCCGAGCGCTGACCGCCGACTCGAGCCCGGCGACCGCCCGTGACACCGCCGCCTGCGAGACCCGCAGGGCGATGGCCGCGTCGGTGAAGGTGCCTTCGTCGACCACAGCCACGAAGGCACGTAACTGATGTAGTTCGATCGCCATGCGTCTAGCGTATAACGCATGCGCGTCGGGCATTTTTGCTTGGTTTCGCAGCGGTCCACACTGACGGACATGACCACCGACCTGACCGCGGTCTCCCTCCCGGGTGACGCCACCGCCTCGCCCTCTCGATCGCGGGCAACCGCGGGCGGTGTCGCGCTGATGCTCACCGGCGGTCTCAGTAATCAGGTCGGTGCGGGTCTCGGTGCGCACGCGTTCGCGGCGATCGGGCCGGCCGCCGTGGTCGCGGTTCGTCAGGTTGTGGCCGCGACGGTACTGCTCGCCATCGCTCGACCGCAGGTGCGAGCGCTCCGCTGGACGCAGTGGTGGCCGGTGTTGTTGCTTGCCGTGACCGTGTCGACGATGAATCTCACGCTGTATCTTGCGATCGACCGTATCGGCCTGGGCTTGGCGGTGTCCCTGGAATTTCTCGGCCCGTTGATGGTGGCGATGTGTGCCTCCAGGCGGCCGGTCGATCTGCTCTTCGTGGTGCTCGCAGGCGCGGGCGTCTACGTCCTCGTGTGGCCGAGCCCGTCCACCGATTACCTCGGCGTCGGACTCGGATTGATCGCGGCGGCGGGCTGGGCGTCGTACATCGTGCTCAATCGTGTGGTCGGTACCCGGTTACCCGGCCTCGACGGTGCCGCGCTGGCTACGACCGGTGCCACGCTCATCTATCTCCCCGTTCTCGTGCTCGCCATCTCATCCGGGAAGCTGACCGGATCGGTGCTGTGGTTCACGATCGGCGCCGGTGTCCTGGCGTCGGCGGTGCCCTATGCCGTCGACCTGCTAGCGCTGCGCCGGGTGCCGACCGGGCTGTTCGCGATCTTCACCAGCTTCAACCCAGTGTGGGCAGCGCTCGCGGGGATGGCGGTGCTCAACCAGTTTCTCGGACTTCACGAATGGCTGGGGATCGCACTGATCTCGGGCACCAACATCGCGATCATCGCCAGGTCGCGAGGTCGTCGGCCGCCCTCGGATCCTGCACCCGAGCAGACTGATTCGCCCATGACGCGCCCGGCCATGCCAACCCCTTAGACTCGGCGGGACACCGGAGGAGGTGGTCCGATGCTCGAGATCCGACCGAACTGCGAATGCTGCGACCTCGACCTGCGGCCTGAGGACGAAGCCTGGATCTGCACCTTCGAGTGCACGTGGTGTCCGGCGTGCGCCTCGGGATTCCCCGATCGTCGCTGTCCCAACTGCGGCGGCAACCTGTCCGTACGACCGATCCGACCGGCAGCTCTGCTGGTGAGCAATCCTGCCTCGACCATACGGGTGACGAGCGCCAGTTGCGCTGAATGCTCGGGCTGATCTGGGCCTCGCCGAACCTACTTCGTCGAGTCCGACGACAACCGCACCTTCGCCCGCAGTGCGAACAACTGTTGTTCGTCTTCGGTTGCCCCGGTGGCGGTGTGAGCGAGCGCGGCGGTGATGAGGTGGTGGTCGGAGTCGGTCCAGCGCTCCCGGTGCTGGTGTTCGAACTCTCCCCACGACGGGACAGTGAATTGCTCGACCCGGACATCCGGGTCCCCGCCGTGGCAGTACAGACCCCAGGAATAGGCGCCCGTCCGGCGCCGGGCTCTGCCCACCGCCACCATCTCCTGCTCGAACTGTTCGAGTTCACCGGGCCGTACGCGGTAGGTGTTCGAGATGATGACGGGCCCGTCGTCGGGCTCGGGGCCGAAGACCACCATCGGCGTCGGCCACGCAGTGGACACCCCACGCGGCAGGGTCCCGGTCTCGGGTCGCAGCGGGAGCACCTTGACACTTGCGGCAGCGATGACCAACAGGGCAGCCGAGATCAGCAGCGCAGCAGAGAAACCGGTGTGCGAGGCGACGACACCCCAGAGGAAAGACCCCAGAGCCTGACTGCCCATGAACACCAGCAGGTAGATCGACATCCCCCGAGCCCGGACCCAGTGGGCGAGCGACAGCTGGATGGCGGCATTGAGCGTGGTCAGCGTTCCGATCCACGCCGCGCCGGCTAGGAGTAGCAGGGGCAACACCGCCCAGACCGGAAAGAGGGCCACGGCGACGACACCCAGAGCGTAGGCGATTGCCGACCCGACCAGAATACCGTTGCTCGACAACTTCTTTCGAAGTTTCGGATACACCACGACCCCGACGAGCGCGCCCACGCCGAGCAGTCCGAGAACCAGTCCGTAACCCGAGGCACCGAAGTGCAGATGCTGCGACGACGCCAGGGGTAACAGTGCCCACAGTGCGGAGGCCGGGACTGCGAACACCGCTGAGCGCAGCATGATCCGACGAACAACCGGCGCTGACTGGATGTAGTGCAGACCGGTGACCATCGACCGCCCGAAGCGTTCGCGATCGATCGCCCTGTTGTCTGCTGGTCGCCGCCACCAGATGAGTGCGCCGATGATCGCGAGGAAGGAGAGCGCGTTGATGGCGAAGACCGCAGCCGGGCCTGCCGCCGCGACCAGCACGCCACCGATCGCCGGGCCCACAGCACGGGCTCCGTTGACCGTCACGCTTCCCAGTGCAGAAGCGGCCGGGATCTGTTCTTTCGGAACGAGTTCGGGTTGAATCGCCTGCCATGCAGGTGCGGACAGCGCGGACCCGCATCCGAGGAGGAACGTCATGGCCAGCAGCATCACCGGCGACAACACGTCGGTCCAGGCCAAGAAGGTCAGCAGTCCGGCCGCGAGTGCGGTGTACACGCTCACCGCGATGAGCAACCGACGTCGATCGAGCAGGTCGGCGAGACCGCCTGCCGGGAGTGCCAGGAACAGGGTCGGTAGCAGGCTCGCCGTCTGCACGAGCGCAATGATGACCGCGCTGCTGTGGTGCTCGACCAGGAACCACTGCGCACCAACGGTTTGCATCCACAGGCCGATGTTCGACACCAATTGGGCGATGAAGAGCATCCGGTAGATCCGGTTACGCAGCGGTGCCCAAGCCGGGTTCCCGGTCACGACCGGGTCGGCGGTGGTCATGACGATGCACCTGTTTCGGTACCCACCGATGGTGGGGCCTCCCGAATCGAGAAGAGGTTCCCGAACGGATCCAGCAGCTGACAGAGCCTCTCGCCGGTGAAGACCGTCTTCGGTCCCCGGTGGGCCACGGCGCCGTGCGCGGTCCAGTCGGCGACGATCGCGTCGACGTCCGAGACCGTCCAGTACGCGGAGACACCCGTCGGACCCGGGGAGTTGAAATCGTCAGACTTGTGGATTGTGAGCCTGACCCCGTCGATGTCGAAGGCGACCAGGGCACCACCCCGCACCACCGGTTGGCGTCCTAGCCGGGCGGAGTACCAGTCGACTGCTTCATCGAACTGGTCGACGAAGTAGAAGATGTTTCCGATCGGCCCCAGGGTGAGTGCTCCGGTCATGGCTTCGAGCCTTCCGTTCCGCTGTCGAGGTCCAGTAATTCAGGACTGGGCGCCCGCTGGCGGGGCTTCCTGAGGCGAGGTCACTTCGGACAGGGCTTCTTCGATCACCGCGACGACCTCGGCCGGCTTGGCGATCATCGCCAGGTGCGGAGCGTCGATCTCGACCACCTTGCGCAGGCCGGCGCGCTCATATCCGAAGCGCTCGACGTCGGGGTTGATGGTGTGGTCGTCGCGGCTGACGATGCCCCAACCGGGCTTGGTCTTCCATGCGGCGACTGGCGCAGCCTCACCGAAAGCGGCTGCGGCCAAGGGGCGCTGAGATACTGCGAGCACCTCTGCCTCTTCCTGGGTGATTCCGGCGGCGAAGATCTCGTGGAAGGTCTTGATGTTCACCGATACGTCGGTGCCGGGTTCTGCTCCCTCGATCGGGAACGGCGAGTAGACCAGATTGGCTGCGAGATCGGAGTCGGGGAATCGCCCCTGCAGTTCACCGAGGCTCTCGCCTTCTTCCAGCGCGTAACCGGCAACGTAGACGAGTCCGACAACGTTCTCTGCGACCCCGGCGACGGTGATGACTGCTCCACCGTAAGAATGTCCGGCCAGGAGTACGGGGCCCTCGATCTGCTCGACGAACGAGCGGATGTAAGCCGAATCACCGATCAGGCTGCGGTTGGGTACCGGCGGGACGAGCACGGTGTGGCCCTTGTCGAGCAGGCGTCGGGTGACCGGCGCCCAGCTGGCGCCGTCCGCGAATGCGCCGTGGATGAGAACGATGGTGGGTGTGGTTGTCATGGCGAGCTCCTGCTGCAAAGGGGGATGAACGTGGCGGTGGGGATGAAGATTCGAGCGCGGTGGTCTATTCGGCGATGAACTTGAGAATGTCGGTGTCCAAGGCCTTCTGGTAGTCGCCGTAGATGCCGTGCGGGGCTCCCGGGTAGACCTCGAGCCGACCGTTCTTCACGAGCTCGATGGACTTCTTGGCGGCCGCGACGATGGGCACGATCTGATCATCGTCACCCTGGGCGATGAAGATCGGGACGTCGAGTGCCTTCAGGTCTTCGGTGAAGTCGGTCTCGGAGAATGCCTTGACGCAGTCGTAGGCGGCGGCGAGGTTCACCAGCATGCCCTGGCGCCAGAAGTCATCTTTGGCTCCCTGCGAGACGTTCGAACCCTCACGGTTCGCGCCGAAGAAGGATTCGGACAGATCCTTGTAGAACTGCGAGCGGTCATTGAGGACGCCCTCGCGGATGCCGTCGAACACCTCGATGGGCGTGCCCTCGGGATTGGTGTCGGACTTGACCATGATCGGAGGAACGGCGCCCGCGGTGATCACCTTGACGACGCGGCCCTTTCCGTACTGGGCTGCGTAGCGAACCACCTCGCCACCACCGGTGGAGTGTCCGATCAGGATGAGGTCGTTCAGATCGAGTGCTTCGACCAGTTCCGCGAGATCCTTGGCGTAGGTGTCCATGTCGTTGCCCTGGTAGGTCTTCGACGACCGGCCGTGTCCGCGGCGGTCATGCGCGATTGCGCGGTAGCCGGCGTCGGCGAGCAACTTGAGCTCGATCTGCCAGGCATCAGACGAGAGCGGCCAGCCGTGGCTCAGCAGCACAGGTTGTCCGGTGCCCTGCTCGGTGTAGTAGATCTCGGTTCCGTCGGTGGTGGTGATGTACGGCATGGTGTCCTCCTGCGGTTGTTGTCTCGCTCTTGTGAGAACAACATTCGTCCTATCGGAGGCGTACGTCGTCGCTGCTGGCGTCCAACCGAGGGGAGGACTTTCGGCGGGTGGACATACCTGCTAGCAGGTATACGACCCACGACGGCCTGGTGTCACAAGGGCGCCGCAGGTATCCGGGCCACCAAGGTCGTCCCGACACCGGGCGGGCTCGTGATCGTCAATGTGCCACCCACAGTGTCGATTCGATCGTGCAGCCCGATGAGCCCCGACCCACGTCCGGAGTCGGCACCGCCATTCCCATCGTCACTGACGGTCAGGTCCAGGAAGCCGCCGTCAGAGGTGGCGGCGATCGTGATCTCGGTGGCATGGGCGTACTTCGCTGTGTTCGTCAGCGCCTCTGCGACCACGTAGTATGCAGCGACCTCGACCGTGTCGGGTAGCCGGGTCGGAATCGAGATGGTGAGCGACACCGGCACCGGCGAACGGCGGGCCAGGGTCTTGAGCGCGGGACCGAGGCCGCCGCGGGACAAGATCGCGGGGTGGATGCCGCGCGACAGTTCCTGAAGATCGGTGTGCACCTGCGCCAGCGTTTCGACGCTGCGATCCAACCGCTCGCGGAGGTCCTCCGCACCGGGTGGCACAGTCATCTGGGCGGCCCGCAGTTCCATACCGAGCGAGACGATGCGTTGCTGCGCCCCGTCGTGCAGGTCACGTTCGATCATCCGACGCGCTTGATCGGCCGCCGCGACCACGCGCGCCCGAGATCGGGTCAGCTGACCTCGAGTTTCGCTGTTGTACACGGCGGTTGCCACGAGATCGGCAAAGTCCAGCACGCGCGCCTCGATGCTGTGGGCTGGACGGCGGTCGGCGGAGCCGACGATCACGGCCCCCCAGATGGAGTCGTCGAGTTTGATCGGCACGCCGAGCCCCGACAGGAACCCACGACGTCGTAACCGCTCGGCGATGGGACCCGTCGCGTTCGAGTAGTCGACGGCGACGCTCTCCCCCGAGGCGTGAACGAGGGTGCTGGCGTTGTATCCGCCGAGCGGTAGCCGCTCGCCCACCGTGAGGTGATGCCCCCCGGGATCGCCGTCCCAAGCAGCGAGTACGAGGCAGGTATCGTCGCCGTCGAAACGTACCAGCGACACATGTTCGACGCCGAGCCCATCCGCGAGCTCTGCAGCTACGACCGGATATACGACGTCGGGCTCACCCCGCTGGGCGACGAGAGTCGCGACCCGTCGCAGAGCTGCCTGCTGGCGTGCCAGGGCTTCGGTCTGCTCCCCCAACTCGTGCCGGTCTCGCGCCGCCGCGAGCAGCGCTTCCAGCGCGGGCACGATTCTCCGCACCCGCCGCGTGTCCGAGGCCGACAGCACTGCCGGCACCAGCAGCGACCCTGCGGCAACGCCGTCGTCGAACAGGTTGATCCGTTGCTGTTCCGATGTCACCGGAGCATCGGCAGGGCCGAGGACCGCATAGGGAGCAGGGAGATCCAGTACCTCGGTCAGGCGAGCGCTCGCAGCGCTGAACATCTCCGCGGACATCGGCTCGCGCAACATGGTTCGCGCAAACGCGGCCATCATGTCGGCTTCCCGCCGACGCTGATCGGATTCTGCTGCGCGCAGCCGAGATTGCCCGACAAGCACATTGGTGAGCAGAGCGACACTCGTGAACACGATGACGGCGGGCAGCAGACTGTGCGTGTTCTCTGCGACGTGTACGTACGCGTAGGCAGCAGCACTCGCGACGGAGGTGGCGATGGCGATACCGAAGCCCCACCCCGCCGACACCACCAACACGCCGAACAGGAACACCGCACCGAACGCACTGTCCGGGGCGATCTTCTCCAGCATGAACACGATCAACATCTCGACCGCGATCAGCGCAGCCCCAACCGCGATTCCCCACGCCACGGGCGGGGTACTGGGTCGCAATACACTGGTGACGAGCCGATCTCGCCAGGTCCCACCGTCGTGATCAGGCACACGGCGATCGTAATCCGTATGCGGGCGGCGGGCGGAAGTACCGCTAGCGGGCATGCTTCGCCGCTCGTTCTCTGACACCCTCGAAAGAGTGAAGCCTCCTGACCATCGCTGTCTGATCGTGGACGACAGCAACGCATTCTGCCTCGCGGCACGCGGTGTGCTGGAGTCTGCGGGGATGACAGTGGTGGGGACGGCTTCGTCACTTGCCACCGCGGTGGAGTCGGCACGGTCCACTCGCCCAGATCTGATTCTGGTCGACATCGACCTCGGCGGCGAGAACGGGTTCGACGTGGTCGAAGCACTTCACGACGATGATCCGCGGTTCACCATGATCTTGGTGTCGACGCACGACGAAGAGGATTTCGCAGACATGGTCGAGGCGAGTTCGGCGATCGGTTTCCTGCCGAAGTTCGAGCTCTCGGCCGATCGTATTCTGCAGATCATGTCCCGCACCGGGGACGGCGCCTGAACTCCCGGGGTCAGCTCATCGCATCGAGATACAGGATCACCGCGCGCACTCGCCGGTGATCTTCAGACGTCTCGCTGAGGTCCAGCTTGTTCAAGATGCTCCGGACATGCTTCTCGACCGTGCCTTCGGTGATCCAAAGTCGCTTGGCGATACCGGAATTCGACAGTCCTTCTGCCATCAACGTCAGAACATCGCGCTCGCGAGCACTCAGCACCGCCAGTGGATCGTCACGCCGTTTCGCGGCGATCAATTCCTGGACGAGCGCCGGGTCGATGACCGACGCACCGTTCGCCACCCGAGTGAGGGTGTCGACGAAGTCGGCGATGTCGGTGACCCGACTCTTGAGCAGATAGCCGATGCCCTTGCCGCTGTCGAGCAATTCCAGCGCGTGATCGACCTCGACGTGGGCCGACAGCAGCAGCATTGCGACGTCCGGGAACTCTTGCCGAATCAGCTTCGCCGCGTCGAGACCTTCGGCGCTGTGCGACGGGGGCATCCGAATATCGATGATGGCCAACTGCGGAGGAGCCTTGCGGACCAGCGCGATGAGCTCGTCGCCATCGCCCGCTTGTCCGATCACGTCGAGCCCCGACTGGCTCAGCAGACTCGCCAGGCCTTCCCGCAGCAACAGATCGTCGTCTGCCACCACCACCTGGAGTCCGTCCACCACATGTCCTTCCGTCGGCACTGTGCTCGGTTGATCCTAATGCGATCGGACCGACGCCCGCCTGTCGCTGGATCGAGCTGCAGGTCTTCGCCCGGAAAGGTGGAACGCTCACGTTCTTGACAAGAGATGCAACTGAGAACACATACGTGCCAATATGGCCTCATGGCTGCCGTCGTACGTCCCTACCGGGGTGTCGCCGCGCAAACGCGTAGAGACCGACGCCGCGAGCAATTGCTCCAATCCTGTCTCGACCTGGTTGCCGAGTCGGGCGCCACCGCGATCACCGTCGACTCGATCAGCGCCAGGGCGGGTCTGTCAAAGCGCTACTTCTACGAGAGCTTTCGCGATCGGGATGCGATTCTCGTCGAGGCCATCGACGGCGTTCTCCGGCCGTTGGGTACCGCACTGGTGGAGCAACTCCCACCCGACCTGCCCACCGACCAACGGATCGGGCACGTCGCGTCATCGCTGGTCAAAGCCCTGACCGCGGACCCCCGCGCGGCCTACCTCTACACCTCGGCGTCGGGGAACACCACCCTGGAGGCTCGCCGACGATTGATCGTCGACGAGCTGACGCCGCTGCTCATGACCGAGG
This sequence comes from Williamsia sp. 1135, assembly GCF_002095395.1. GTDB lineage: Bacteria > Actinomycetota > Actinomycetes > Mycobacteriales > Mycobacteriaceae > Williamsia. The sequence continues at coordinate 2,611 of NZ_MJEI01000041.1, read as the reverse complement.
TCCTCGGCACCGACCCAGACAGCCCGCGGGACCGTGCCTCGACCATCCTCATGGTCGCCGGCACGACCGAACTGCTCGACAGGTGGCTACGGGGCACACTCGAGTTCACCGAGCACGAGTTCATCGATGTGCTCACCGGGCTCGGACAAAAGATCGCTGCTGCGACGTAGGGTTCCGCCGCGACCGGTCATGAATCTCGTTGCGCGTCGACCGAATCGACGGCTGCGGCGACCAGTGCGTCCACATCGGCATCGAACAGATCAAGCGCTCGGGTCGAGGTAAGCGTCGCGATGCCGTGTACGGATGTCCAGAGCCCCAGGGCGCGGTGCGTCTCTGCCTGCCCACCAATCAGCCCCGCCAGTGCGGCGACCACCGGAACGGTCTTTTCTCGGAGGTTCTCTCCGGCACCCTCGAGCAGATCGTGCCGAAAGATCAGCGCGAACATATCCGGTCGACGGCGTGCGAAAGCCACGTAGAGGCCGGCCATCTCGAGCAATCGTGCGCGCGCCCCTGTGGGGTCAGCCGGACCCGAACCAGACAGCGCCGGTTCGAGTTCGGCTCGCAGATCTGCAAAGCCTGCTTCTGCGATCGCGGCCAGCAGCGCGCGATGGGTAGGAAAATACCGCCTCGGTGCGCCGTGAGATACGCCCGCGGCCCGCGTGATCGCCCTGAGCCCGACAGCCGGCAGTCCCCCGTCCTCGAGTAGTTCCACGCCTGCCTGAACCAGCCGCGCTCGAGTACCAACATCCTGGGTCATGTAGACATTGTCTACCATCACATCCGTAGACATTGTCTACCGCCGCCGTCAAAGAAGGGACCTGCCGACCATGTGGTACCGAATATTGAAGTACGCGCTGGTGGGGCCCGCGCTGCGACTGACCGCCCGGCCGCTCGTCTCCGGTCTCCAGCACGTTCCGCGATCGGGTCCGGTCATCATCGCCGCAAATCATCTGGCCGTCATCGACTCGTTCCTGTTGTGCCTCGTGATCAACCGGCGGCTGACCTTCCTCGCCAAGAACGACTACTTCATCCGGCCCGGCGTGCTCGGTGCGTTGCAACGCTGGTTCTTCACTGCCGCAGGTCGGGTGCCCGTCGATCGCGCGGGTGGAAACGCAGCGACCGGGGCCTTGGACGCCGCGACGGCGATCCTGGAGTCGGGCGGTGTCTGGGCGATCCATCCCGAAGGCACGCGGTCGCCAGACGGGCACCTCCATCGAGGCCGGACCGGTGTCGCGAGGGTTGCTGCGGCGACCGGCGCACCGGTGATCCCCGTTGCCCTGCAGGGCACCGCGCGAGTGCGCCCGTGGCGCCGGGCTCATATCACGATCGGACCGCCATCTGATCTGCACAGCAACGACATTCGCGCGTGCACCGATCAGCTCATGATGGAGATCCAGGAGATGTCCGGGCAACAGTATGTCGATACCTACGCACGCCGGTAGCGTCATCCCGGTGAACCGTCCATCGCCGCGCCCCGGACAGGATTGACTGTTGGCCATGCTGACCTTGAGAGCGGTGTCGACCACCGTGGCTTTCCTCGTTGTGATCGCGGCGGCGTGCGCCTGCACGAGCAGCGACACACCACCCAGTGCGACGTCGTCCACAGTGCAGTCGCTTGGCGACGTCACCGTTCACCGCGTCTCCTATGACACCTCCGAGGGCAGCGATTCCACCCAGAACTGGGGCGACCTGTACCTACCCGCAGGCGAGCAAGCCGTCGACACCATCCCCCTCGTCGTACTGATCCACGGCGGATCGTGGAAGTCACAGCTCGACGCACAGACCATGCGCCCCTATGCGATCGACCTGGCCAAGCGCGGGATGGCCGTTTACAACATCGAATACCGGCGCGTCGGCTCCGGTGGCGGCTGGCCGAACACCTTCACCGACGTCGGCAATGCCCTCGACTACGTGGTGGAGCTGGATAAGCAGTACCCGCAGCTCACCACCGACGACGAGCTTGTCGTCGGACACAGTGCGGGCGCGCAGCTGGCCATGTGGGCGGGGACCCGCAACAAGCTGTCCAAGAGCGACATCGGGCACGATCCGAAGTTCCGCCCCACCCGGGTGGTGTCTCTGGCAGGTCCGCTCGACATGGTCTACGCCGCGCACCACGGCAACGACCGGATCGTGACGGCCCTCGGCGGCACACCCGAGCAGGTCCCCGGCCGGTACGCATCAGTGGACCCGGTACAGAACATCGATCCGACCATGCCGGTTGTCGCCATCCATGGGACCGCCGACACCCTTGTGCCGCCGATCCTGTCTGAGCGGTACATCGACGAGGTTGAGCGCCAGAACGGAATCGGCGATCTTGTTCTCGCCGACGGCGAAGACCACGTGTCCATCGTCAGTTCGGACCGCCCGGTGTATGGCAAGATCCTCGACATCATCACCGACGCGTCCGGAAAGACCATCGACGAGCTGGACGATCTCTACGACAACAACTGACGACTATTCGCCTGATGGGTCCGGCGGGTCGGGCGGTTGGCCACTGAGTTCTCGGGTGCGTTGTTCGAGGTGGGCTGTGCGGCGTGCGAGCATGGCCTGGCGGGCCTCGATCAAGGCTTCGTCGGGATGGTGGGCGCGGTTGACCCTGGGTTGTCGTTCC
>NZ_MJEI01000017.1 GCF_002095395.1 Williamsia sp. 1135 | reverse complement strand
TATTGGCCACCTACGGGCAGTTTTCAAGTCCGCACATGGGCAGTTCCCGATGACCGTTGACAGCAGGTCGTCGGGTGCGTAGTTCGATGTCGCCAGAATCGTCACGCGACGAGTGAGGACGTATTCGAGCATGCGAGTGAGAAGCCGAGCATCTCCGGAGTCGTGCACATGTAGTTCGTCGAAGTACAACAACTGGCTTTGTCCGATCACATCGTCGAGTGCCTGACGCATCATCGATGGATCGTGTCGATGGATGTGCATGTGGCGACGGAGGTCGTCAAAGAAACTGTGGAAATGGATTCGGACCTTCCGGGGTGTGGGTGCCGCGTCATAGAACGCATTGGCCAGCCATGACTTGCCCCGCCCCGCCGAGCCGTACACATAAAGCCCACGCGGGCGCGGCCGGCGTCGACGCTGCGTCGTCACATCTAGGTCGGCGAGACGGTGGACGAGCTGCCGCTGAGAGTCATCAAGGACTATGCCCTCGGCGAGCGCTGCATCGTCAATCGCCGACAGGATCTGCGGACGAGTCGTAGACACCTATCGATGATCAAACGCCGTGGCTTCCCCAGAATGGGAGTGTGATCGACCTCGCTTCCGTCGCGATCGAACAAGTCACCCAGGAGTCGGAGCCCGGAGATCCGAACATGTTGCGCTACAACGCTATCAAACGTCACGGCAGGCCCCCCTTCGAAGGTCACGGTCTCATTCGACCTGGGCGGCCCTAGAACGCTGGGGCCCATTGCCTATCGGCGTCGGGCGCTGACCTACCCGACGCAAACGTTGTCGTACCGCCCGATTCCCGGCGTGTCGAGTGTGCCGTTAAATAGCCGCGTGTCCGCGCGCGCTCTCGTATGCCATGCCTATGGTGTGTATCACAATGAATGGTGTATTCACACTGGCAAAGTTTCTGTAGGGTTCTCTTCACTGAACGGCCGCCCGCAAGTCGCGGGCGTCTGCAACCTTGGGGAGGAACCATGATGAATGTGAAACGACGTGTAGCCGCAGTCTCTGCGGGACTGATCATTGCTGGCGCGGGAGCGATGGCGGCGGCGCCGATCGCATCGGCGTTTGCGGTGACCCCGGCGCCGGGTGGGGGATATGTGCACTTGAATTCCGATGAGGCGCAGGTCCTTCACGATGCGCATCTGGGCGGCACGATCGATGCGGTGACCGGTTGGCAACCCGACCCGGATAGTGGGCTGATTTTCGGCGCAGCCATCGATCAATTTTCCGGACGCGCCGCGGCATCTCCGTCGGGCACCTTTTACGCCGGATTGACCGACATCCCTACCAATTTGACCTGGCATACCGGCTGGCGTCGCTGACCCCACCGGAGAGTGTTGGTGCCCGCTCGGTTCAACGGGCGGGCACCAACAGCCCGGACGTACACTGGGTGACTGTGTCTATTCTGCGCAGGCACATAATACTTGCGCCGCAGCTACTTTCGGGCGTTCTAGGGTGTCGGCGGTCTGATGCTGTTCGTCGCTGCACCGGCGCCATTCGTATCAACCTGAGTGGCATTACCCGTCGATCCGGCCTCGAGTTCGCCGCGCGTGGCGTTCTGCTCCGGCTTTGCCTCGTTCTGCATCTCGCTCACCTCACTGTTGAAGATGCGCATCGATCGGCCGAGCCCTCGTGCTGCGTCAGGTAGCTTCTTCGATCCGAACAGAACGAGAAACACCACTACCACCACGATGATGTGCCAAGGTTGCATTGCGCCCATGTTGTTCTACCTCCTGTGGCGGCCGCTGCCGCTGAGTGATCGTTCGCTGTCAGGCCCGTTGTCGCTCGAGTCTGTTGGGTAGGCATCGAGCATCATGGCGGCGACTGCGGTGAGTGCGTCTTTCCATGCGGTCGACATATCGTCAGTCCACTTCTCCCCGCCGATGTCGGCCATCGTGTCGACGAGACTCGTTGCTACCCAGCCGTACATCTGTGGTGTGACACCCAGTGACGCGTGCACTCGACCCAGCGAACCCAGGGAGGTGCGCAGCCATTCGGGGTCGTCGAGATGCTCCAGAACGGAGACGATGGCCCGCTGGAGCATGGTGGCCTGAGGACGGATCTCCTCGCCGAAAAGTTGCTGTACCGAAGGGTGCTCGGTGAAGAGACGTTCGTAGAAGTGCACGGTGAAGTCGGGGTCGGCGTCGGCCACGAGCGCAAGGCTGCGCTCGAGCAGTGGTTGGTCCATCGTCATGTCCTTTCCGTGACGGTCATGCAAGGCCGGCGAGATACGTCCGGGCCCACTGCGCGGCGGTGACTTCACCGGCGACCTGGAATGTGGTGTAGTTCGCGTGAGCGCCTGATCGCAGGAACTCATCGAAGATGCGGATCTGCTCTCGCGCACGGACGTCACTGACCTCGCGAACCACTGCGGCCGGTCCTCCCTGGGTGAGCAGCTCCTCCAGAATGGCTCCCGCCTCGACCTGGTACTGACTGATCTGGCTGGGCGTCGGATCACTCGTCTCCGCGAGATATCCGACGATCCTCGTCACGTAGTAGTCCTGCGGCAGATTGCAATACAGATCTTCTGGTGCGCAGAGACTGAAAGAGCGTGGCCGCAGCCAGCCCATCCCGTCCGGCCGACCGCCACCGCTCCCCTCACCGCTCAATTGCGGACCGATGACGTTGTCTTTGTCAGAGCGGCGGGGGTCGGACAGCAGGACGACGCCGGCCACAGTCGATGGGCTGATGGCCGTGCGGCCGGTGCCGATTTCGGAGGCGACGTCGCCGGCGGCGTCGGCACCCTGGCTGTAACCCGTCAGCGCGATCTTGGTACCAGGGCAACGGTGCAGCATTGCAGCGGCAAGGCCGGTTGCGTTCGCCGCTGCCTGCGCCTTCGATTTGCCGTAGATCGCCTTCTCCCAGGGAAATGCCGTCGCGTCATAACCCACGTACTGCACTGCCGTCGCTGGTCCCAGATCAGCGGTGACCTCGTTCAGGATCCCGGGTTGGTCTCCGTTCGCCCAGGTGCCGGGCACGGCCAGAACGTACAGTGCCGGGCACTGCGACGGTGAAGCCATTGCTGAACCCGTTGTGACACTGGCTATCCCGAGCAGTGCGAGCGCGAGCGTGAGGAAGCCGATCTTGTGCCATCGCTGCCGGATGTGATCGTGCTGCATGGCCGGTATCCCGCTACTCACCACAACGCGACGCGCGTCAGGGGTGGTTGGGGTTGTTGATGACGGGGATGCTGATGTTGATGGGCATGCGTAGTTCTGA
>NZ_MJEI01000010.1 GCF_002095395.1 Williamsia sp. 1135 | reverse complement strand
CGACGTCGCCACCAACAGCCTGATCCTGCACATCGTCGGCGCCTGCCTCTGGATGGGTGGCCTGTTCGCCCTGCTGGCCTACGCCCGCGGAGGCGGCCAGTTCACCGCGCTCGCGGCCCGGCGGTACTCGCGGGTCGCCTTCTGGTGCTTCATCGTCGTCGGAGCCAGTGGTGTGATCAACGCTCTGGTTCGCGTGCACATCGATCAGCTGTTCACCGAGACCTATGGACAATTGGTGCTCGCCAAACTCGCTGCATTGATCGTCCTGTGCGGATTCGGAGCGTGGCATCGTCGCACGACGATCCCCGCCTTGTCCGGAGCCGACGACCGCAAGCCGCTCGTGAGATTCGCCTTCGTCGAATTACTCGTGTTCGCCGCGACCTTCGGCATCGCTGTCGGTCTCTCACGCACCCCGCCGCCGGCCAACGTCAACCCTGCCGACATGCCGGCCGCCGAACTGGTGCTCGGTTACCGGATCGACGAGGCGCCGACCTTCGGTGCCCTGTTGACCGACTGGCGCTTCGATCTGCTGTTCGGCACCCTGGCGATCGTCATGGCGGTCGTGTACCTGCGCGGCGTGATCAGGCTCCGTCGGCGCGGCGACTCGTGGCCCATCGGACGCACGATCACCTGGATGCTCGGCTGCGCAGCGCTGTTGTTCGCCACCTCGTCGGGGCTGGGGAAATACGCACCCGCGCTGTTCAGCATGCACATGATCGCGCACATGGTGCTCTCGATGCTGGTGCCGGTGCTGCTCGTACTCGGTGGGCCGGTCACCTTGGCGCTGAGAGCGTTGGCACCGGCCGGGCGCGGCGCACCGCCGGGACCCCGGGAATGGATTCTGACGCTCCTGCACAGTCCGTTCTCGAAGTTCATGACCCACCCGCTGGTGGCGTCTGTACTGTTCG
>NZ_MJEI01000069.1 GCF_002095395.1 Williamsia sp. 1135 | reverse complement strand
GCTCAGCTCGGCGTGTTGAACCAATGACCGGATCAACCGTTATTCAGACAGTCCCGGTGGCACTCGCTCCTACACACTTGCAGACGAAGGCTGGTGGCTTACGCTTCTAAGGACTACTGATGTCGGCGGAGGGGCAAGGATTGAGCAGGAGCAAGGGTGGATCGCGGGTCTTCGTCTCGCACGCGAATGCGGACGGCGAGTACTTGAAGAAGTTCGTCACGCACATCTTGCTGCGGGGCGCGGATCTGTGCGCGCCCGATGTGTTCTATTCGTCTGCCGCAGACATGGGCGTCGCGTCAGGCCAGCACCTGATGGAACGGGTCCGCACCGAGGCCTCCGACTCTGAACTCATCATTGCCATGGTCACCCCGATGTACCAGGCGCGGCCTGTGTGTGTGGCAGAACTGGGCGCGGCGTGGGCCCGCGGTGTGCTCTTCCCCCTCCTGGCACCAGGGATGGATAGGTCGGACCTGGAGGGCGTGCTGCCGGGGCTGATGATAAAACCAGCCGACGACGAGAACGTCCTGGACGAGCTTGCTGATCGGATCCGTGGCCTGGGTTTCGAGTTCCAGGCGACATCGTTCGGGGAGGGCAAAGTGGATTGGAAGTCGGATTTGCGCAGGGGACTCGCTCCCGCGCGACTGGATCTGCCTCCCAGTGCTGATGACATGAAGCGCCTCGCAAGGGAGCTTGAAAGCACCCAGTCCGCACTCGACAAGAAGACGGACGAACTGGAGGAACTGAGAAATCGCCACGAGCGGCTCCTCGCGGCCAAAACGGGAGCCGAAGCTCGGGAGGCTGACCTTCCCACTGATGAGCGCGAGCGATTCGACGCATTGTGCACTCGCGTGACCGAGGCACTTCTCGGTCTGAGTAACCCTGTGCGCGACGCGGTGTGGCACGATGTCGCCGATCAGGAGATGTTCGTGCCGGAACGTTTCGATTCCCCGGATGAGTGCGATGCCATCGACGATGAGAGAAAGAATGGACTGCTGATCGTCGATGAGGAAACCGGTGTCGTCAGCCCAGACTCCACCTTCCCTCGGGTCAGGCGTGCCCGTGACGCTGTTGCTGAGCTGGACCAGTATCTCGTACCCCAGGAGCGCAGCGAAGCGTTCTCCGACTGGTTCAAACAGGAGTACGAGACGCCGATGGACCTGAAGAAGAAGGCCTGTTGGAATGCTGTGATCTGACGCAACTCCTGCGGAGCGGCCAACCGGACTGTACGTACCGCGACTGCTGCGGCTCCTGGCCGAGGGAAGCCGGCGTTTCCGAGTGATCGACGGGTTGCACGTCGATCACCGTGTGCACTGAGCCTTCGGCTCGGCCGCGTGGTGCCCGTCCGGGCTGCTGGACATTGCGCGGCGAGGCCGCTCGGCTTGCCCTCGTCGTCCCCAAGCAACGCCGCGTAGGACGCCGCGAGCAGCCCTGTGCGGGATCTGGTCCCGTACACGACGTACCTCAATGAATCGAACGCGGCTTCGAGCAACTCCGACGCGAATCGTCGGTCTCGAATGCAAGGATGGTGGTCCAGCACCGGTTGGCCCTGACCACGAAGGAGGACGTCACCCGATGGCGTACTCGACCCTCGCCCTTCACCTTCTCGTGTCCGCCCCTGGAGACGTGCCGCCCAGCGACCTCGCCGTCGTCCGCAAGACGATCAGCCAGTGGAACCTCGCCTTCGGCCGCTCTTTCGGGCTCACTGTGCTCCCAGTCTCCTGGACCGAGCACGCTGCGTCCGAGTTCGGCGAACGGCCCCAAGCGATTCTCAACGACCAGATCGTCGAAGAGTCGGACCTGGCGGTCGCGCTCTTCTTCGACCGGCTCGGGACGCCGACCGGCGAGGCGGAGTCGGGCACGGCCGAGGAGATAGACGTCCTCGTCAAGGCCGGGAAGTCGGTCGCAGTCCTCGTGAGCAGTGCCCCGCGGGCACCGCTGAACGGGAAGGCGCTGGAGGAGCGCCGGAGACTCGACGGCTACTTGAACGAGCTGCGCAAGTCGGCACTGGTCTTCGAGTATTCCCACGAGGGCGATCTCATGAGCGGCATCAACAACTTCCTGAGCCGGGCGACGGCAAAGTTCCAGCAATCAGTCGAGAACTCGAAGCAGGAAGAGCCGTCGCCGGACACGTCTGAGGGCGTGTGGCCGCGCGCCGAGGTGCGGGAGAGCGTAAGGACCGACAGCAAGGGCCGCGTCAAGACACAGCGCAAGTGGTCCCTGGTGCTTCACAACACCTCCAACGGTCCGGCGTCGGACGTCGACTTCGCCTTCAAGAACCTGCCGGATGACGCGTACTTCGACGTCCATAGAGGCGACGGCCCGGTCGGAACCATCCCCCCGGGACGAGAGGCTCGGTTCCCAATGCTTATCGCGATGGGATCCCCCGACGCGGTCGAGTGCGTGGTCACATGGACAGACGCGCATGGCACCAAGAGGGAGACTAGGGCGACGGTTCGCACGTGACGCCTGCGGCACCAGCCGGAAGTCGCGACCGCCGGGGTGCCGGATAGCTGGCGGGACAGCAGAAGGCACCCACACCGGATGCCGGTGCGGGGTCTCGCTCTTGTCGCATCACGGTCCGCGTTCGAGCCGATCCTCGTCGACGTCAGGGTCGATGTGCGGCGCGATCCGGCAGACCAGGTCGCCCAGACGGTCGCGCGGCTCGTCGGGGACCCCTTAATCGTGCCACACACTCCTCGATGAACTCCTCGGCATAGTCGAGAACGCTAGTCCACTCACCTGCGTATGCGTCCTCGAACGCCGACACGACGGGCAGCTCGGTATTCCCTTGTGCGACAAAGCTTCCTGATCGAACGTAGGCGCACCGCGCGGGCCAATGGGCGTCACCACCCTCGTCGTACAGCCTCAATGGCAGGTCATCGAGGAGGCACTATCCGGCGGCTGTAGCGACCGGTGCCACTCCCCCGCCTCGGCAGCCGCTGACACGTCGGACAATAGAACGAGCTGCGGTTCATGAATGACTCGCGCCGGATCGGCGTCCCGCATCGGTGACAAGGCAGCCCCTCGCGTCCGTATGAATGTAGCTCTCTGCTGAAGTAGCCTGACTGGCCGTTGACGTTGACGTACAAGGCATCGAACGAGGTGCCGCCCTGGTCGAGTGCCTCGGACATGACGGCGGCGGCATTGTCGAGCACTGCGCGCAGCGACTTGACCGGCAGTTTGTCGGTGAGCCGCTGACCGTGGATCTGACTGCGCCACAGCGCTTCATCGGCGTAGATGTTCCCGACCCCGGATACCACCGTCTGATCGAGAAGAGCACGTTTGATCTCGGTGTGCTTGCCGCGCAGGACCTTGACGACGGCCGACTGGTCATAACCGGGGTCGAAGGGGTCGGGTGCGATGTGCGCGATCGATGCGGGGACGGAGCCCACGATGTCGTCGACCATCCACGAGCCGAAAGTTCGCTGGTCGACGAACCGCAATTCGGTGCCGTCGTCGAGGGTGGCGCGGATGCGCAGGTGCTTTTCGTCGACTGCGCCCGCGGACTGGACGAGCATCTGTCCGCTCATACCGAGGTGCACGAGTATGGCGATCGGGTCGGCGGCCGCTGCCGGATCCGCCTCGAGCCACAGATATTTGCCTCGTCGCCGAGCGGCTGTCACCGTGGCCCCGGCCAGCAGACCGATGAGATCAGCAGCACCGCCGAGTTGTCGCCGCACCGCACGCGGATGTAGCACCTCGACGGCCATGATGCGCCTACCTACGACATGTCCGAGAAGGCCGCGGCGAACAACCTCCACCTCGGGCAGTTCAGGCATCGTCTCCGGTACCCGAGATCGCTTTCCACGCGGTGGAGGCAGCGATCTGTTCGGCTTCCTTCTTGGTCCGTCCGACACCGGACCCCATCGAATCGCCGCCGACCATCACCGTCGCGGTGAACTCCTTGCAGTGGTCAGGGCCGGTTGAGGTGATCTGGTACGCCGGAACGCCCAGGCCTTTCTCTGCGGTCAATTCCTGCAGTGACGTCTTCCAGTCCAGCCCGGCGCCCAGTGCCGCCGACCGGGTCAGCGCCGGCTCGAACAGAGCGAGCACCGTGGTCCGCGCCGTTTCCAGACCGTGTTCGAGGTGGACGGCGCCGATGAGCGCTTCCATGCCGTCGGCGAGGATGCTCGCCTTGTCTCGGCCGCCGGTCATTTCCTCGCCGCGACCGAGCCGCAGATGTGCCCCGAGTCCACCGGGACCGAGGCCTTTGGCGACCGCGGCGAGCGCGTGCATGTTCACGACGCTGGCCCGGATCTTGGCGAGCTCACCTTCCGGGCGGTCGGGGTGGGTGCGGTAGAGCTGCTCGGTGATGACGACCCCGAGTACCGAGTCACCCAGGAACTCGAGCCGTTCGTTGGTGGGCAGTCTGCCGTGCTCGTACGCGTACGAACGGTGCGTCAATGCGAGGGTCAGCATCTCATCTGACAACGAGATATTGAGCGCCGCAAGCAATTCAGCATGGTCGACGGCTGCGTCGGACACCTCACGGACGCTGTCTGTCACTTCTTCGACTCAGGATCCTCGGCGAACTTCGACGCCAACCCTGCCCAGCGCGGATCGATGACCTCATGCTGATGACCGGGTTCGGCGAGGTCCAGCCGGATCCCGCACTCCGGACACAGTCCAGGACAGTCAGGCCGGCACAGCGGCGTGTTCGGCAGGTCGAGCGCGACGGCGTCGACGACCGCTTGCTCGAGATCGATCTTGTCGTCGACGATCCGATGGATGTCCTCGGCATCGGTCGTCTGTTCCGTAGCGCTGTTCGGGTACGCGTACAGCTCGGTGACGTACACACTGGCGGTCCCCGCGATGGGCTCCAGACAGCGAACACACTGCCCTTCGGTCTCGCCGCTGACGCAGCCGGTGACCAGTACCCCCTCCGAGACCGCCTCCAAACGCAGGTCGAGATCGACGTCACTGCCCGCCGGGATCGCGATCATGTCCAGGCCGATCCGCGGGGCAGGGGTGATGGCACGATGCACCTCTCGCATCGAACCGGCCCGTCTACCCAGACTGCGGATGTCCAGGGTGAAGGGGCCATCGATGGTGCGATCGTGGCGTGATTGTTTACTTTCGCGCTGCGACACAAGGAACCACGATACGCCTGTGACCGGCTGTGGCCGCAATCCGTGGCGTGACGGGTCAGCCGCGCCACAAATTGCGGGTCAGACGGCCATTCCGGTGCCGAAGTCGCCGCGCCGGACGTGCTCGGCGTAGTCGTGCACGCCTGCCCCGGTACGCAGCTGCTGACGCCCACGGTTGACAGAACGAATCGTCCCGGTGAGCAACTCCTCGAACTCCGCGAGTTTGTTGTCCACGTAGACATCGCACTCGCCGCGCAGGCGGTCGGATTCGGCGTGTGCCGCGTCGATCACCCGCTCGGACTCTGCCCGGGCGGCCTGGACGACCTCGGTCTCGGAGACGAGCCGCTGCTGCTCGGCGATCCCCTCGGCGACCGACCGTTCGTAGTTCGCGTTGCCCGACTCGATCATCCGCTCGGCCTCGGCGTGCGCACGCCCGGTCACCGACTCGTACTCGCGATGCGCGGCCGAACCGATGCGCTCGGCCTCTGCGGTGGCGTCGGACAGCAACTGTCCTGAATGCGACTGCGCCTCGGCGACCATCCGATCGGCTGCGGATTTGGCCTCAGACAGCACCCGGTCGGCCTCCGACCTGGCGTGCGCCAGCGTCGAATCAGCCTCTGCGGTGGCTTCGCCCACCATGGTGTCGGCATGCATCCGGGCATCGCCGATCAGCTTGTCTCGCTGGTCGAGGACGTCCTGCGCGTCATCCAGATCACCCGGTATGGCGTCCTTGACGTCGTCCAGCAGCTCGAGAACGTCGCCTCGAGGAACGACGCAACCCGCTGTCATCGGAACACTGCGCGCTTCTTCGACGATGGCGCCCAGTTCGTCCAGTGCTTCGAAAACCCGGTACACAGCTACCTCACTCCTCGCCGCACATGCCGAACGAGCCCGGTCGACTCGTCCCCGTCACAGTGCGATCAGTGGTTGGTGTTAATTCTGTGACTATTGTGCCCAATGTTGCGCCTGTGGCGCGGCAACTGGGCCGGTGTGTCGGCTCTACGGTAGGACGAACACCCAGGAATTACCTCGTGACGGGGGTTTTCCACGACAGAACCGGGCCGATCCGGACCGACGGCCCGGAGATGGCGTGCGAAGCGAGCTCAGAGCTGGCGTTCGTCGGACAGTTTCGCCAGCAACTGCTCGTGCACCAGAGCCGGCAGGAAGTCGCCGACCGCTCCGCCGAGGCGTGCGACCTCTTTCACGAGCGAGCTGGAGACGTGCGCAAGCCTCGGGTCGGTGAGCAGGAATACGGTCTCCACGCCCGTCAGATCACGGTTCATCTGCGCCATCGGCATCTCGTATTCGAAATCGACGGCACCGCGCAAACCCTTGACGATGGTGTCGAGACCCTGCTGCCGGACATAGTCGACGAGAAGTCCTTGCCAGCTGTCGACGCGAACATTCGGCAGATGCGCAGTGGTTTCCCTGATCAACTCGAGCCTCTCGTCGATGCTGAAGAATCCACGCTTCTTCGGATTGACGGTCACGAGGATCACCAGTTCGCCGAAACGAGCGGCGGCGCGCTCGAACACATAGAGGTGACCGGAGGTCACCGGGTCGAATGATCCTGGACACACGGCTCCGGACATGGCTGCCAAGTTATCAGTGCGCGACGCCGGCGCCGCCGACCGAGGATGCGAATTCGGCCAATTCGATGCGGGTCTCGCCGTACCGACGGATGTCGACGTCACCGAACTCCTCGGGCCAGGCGGTGACCGCGCTACGCGTGGATCGCTCGATGATCACCGTCCCACCGGGAGCAACGCGGCCGGCAGCGAGCAGTTGCAGGAGCTCCGACAATTGCTCATCCGGCAGGTCGTACGGCGGATCGGCGAACACGATGTCGGCGACACTCCCCGACTTGCGCAGATGCTCGACCACCCGCCGTCGCTCGACCACTGCGCCGACGAGGCCGGTAGACCGGATGTTCGCGTCGATCACCTTTGCCGCCCTGCTGTCGGACTCGACCAGCACCACGGACCCGGCACCGCGTGAAAGCGCCTCGAGACCCAGCGCTCCCGACCCCGCGAACAGATCGAGCACCAGAGCTCCGTCGAAATCGACGCGGGCCGCGAGGATGTTGAAGACCGCTTCCCGGACGCGGTCGGTGGTGGGCCGGGTGCCCGCCTCGGGCACCGACAGCCGTCTGCCCCGGGCGGTGCCGGCGATGATGCGGGTCATGAGGCCTATTGTCCCGGTCGATCGACCGTCGATTCACACCGGGACGCGTCTGCAATGGTTGAACAGATCAAGTATTAGTGACCCACCTCACAAAGCATGGTTGAGCAGGGGTTAAGGGGGTGCTTTCGGCACCAATTTCCGTAGGTGGGTGACATTGGTGTGATGCCTTGTTAACTTGAAAATCGATATGAGCCCAACTCAGATCAGCGCTACCCTAACCGCCGCGCCGGACGCGGTGGCATTTCGTAAGCCAAAGGTTTCCGACGGAGTCCGGCTCTGGGAAATCGCCCGTGACTCGAAAGTTCTCGATCTGAACTCGAGTTACGCCTACCTTCTGTGGTGTCAGGATTACGCCCAGACTTCAGTGGTCGCCGAAGTAGACGGCAAAGTGGTCGGTTTCGTGACCGGCTACCTTCGTCCTCAACTCCCGGACGCGGTCATGGTGTGGCAGGTAGCTGTCGATGCCGACCAGCGGGGACTCGGCCTGGCCGGAAAGATGTTGAACCAGCTGATGGATCGACTCGAACCCCGCGGCATCACCTCGCTGCACACCACCATCAGCCCGGACAACACCGCGTCGCAGGCCTTGTTCGCAGGCCTCGCGGAACGTCGAGGGATGGACTTCCGGAGGGAAGACCTTTTCTCCCCCAACGACTTTCCGGATGACCACGAGCCAGAAGACCTGTACATCGTCGCCCCGCGACGCTGACATCGGTATCTGAAGAACGGTCGACACTACCCGGGTCGACCTCTACCGCGGCCTCATCGTGGTCGCTCATGGCAGGAGCAGGATCCACCCGCCCGCCAGTACTTTGTTCATCAGTCGACAGATGGCTGCCCACCAGTCGTGCATTCGACTGAATTTTCGCACCCTTCGGAGGACGAAATGACTGCATCTATTCAAGAAACCTTTTCCAGCAACATCTTCGAGACCCGTGAGTCCGAGGTCCGTAGCTACAGCCGTGGCTGGCCCGCCATCTTCACGAGCGCAAAAGGCGCATGGTTGACCGATCGTGACGGCAAGCAGTACCTCGATTTCTTTGCCGGCGCCGGCGCGCTCAACTACGGACACAACAACCCGGTCCTCAAGGCCGCTCTGTTGGACTACATCGAGAGCGACGGGATCACCCACGGCCTCGACATGTCGACGGTTGCCAAAGGCGAGTTCCTGCAGACTTTTCAGGACAAGATCCTCGAGCCCCGTGGACTCGACTACAAGGTCCAGTTCCCCGGCCCGACCGGCACCAACGCGGTCGAGAGTGCACTCAAGCTCGCGAGGAAGGTGACCGGCCGGACCTCGATCATCAACTTCACCAACGCATTTCACGGAATGACCCTGGGCGCCCTCTCGGTGACCGGCAACTCGATGAAACGTGCAGGCGCCGGTATCCCGCTGGTGCACGCCACCCCGATGCCGTTCGACAATTACTTCGACGGCGTCATGGAGGACTTCAGCTGGTTCGAGCGAGTGCTCGACGACTCCGGCAGCGGACTGAACCGGCCGGCCGCGGTCATCGTCGAGACGGTCCAGGGTGAAGGCGGCGTGAACATCGCGCGGCCGGAATGGCTTCAGGCCCTTGCCGAACTGTGCAAGCGTCGCGAAATCCTGCTGATCGTCGACGACGTGCAGATGGGTTGCGGACGCACCGGTCCGTTCTTCTCGTTCGAGATCGCCGGCATCACGCCGGACATCGTCACACTGTCGAAGTCGATCGGTGGCTACGGGATGCCGATGGCCCTGACGCTGTTCAAGCCCGAGCTGGACGTGTGGGCGCCGGGCGAGCACAACGGCACCTTCCGCGGAAACAATCCCGCTTTCGTGACCGCCAAGAAGGCCATCGAAGAGTACTGGTCTGACGACACCTTCGAGAAAGCGGTCATCGCCAAGGGTGAGCGCATCCGTGACTTCTTCATCTCGCTGTGCAGCGCCCACCAGGGCATCAGCACCCGTGGCCGCGGCATGGTCCAGGGTCTGGTGTTCGAGGACGCCGACGCGGCCGCCAAGGTGTGCGCCCTGGCGTACGACCGTGGTCTGCTGGCCGAGACGTCCGGTCCGTCCGACGAGGTCGTGAAGCTGCTGCCTCCGCTGACCATCACCAACGAGGAACTCGATCAGGGTCTGGCCATTCTCGGACAGGCCACCGCAGAGGTCCTCAACTCCTGATCCGCCCGAAATCTGAGCTGTCGAAAGGATTTCATACATGATCGTGCGCACCACCAAAGAAATCACCGGTACCGACCGTGACATCGAAGCGGAGAACGGCAATTGGCGTTCCAAGCGCATCGTGCTCGGCGGTGACAAGGTCGGATTCTCGTTTCACGAGACCACCATCAAGGCCGGGTCGGTCAACGAGTTCCATTACGCCAACCACGTCGAGGCGGTGTGGATCGTCGAAGGCGAAGGCACACTGACCGACCGGGAGACCGGCGAGGTCTATCCCCTCGGACCGGGCTCGATGTACCTGCTCAACGGTCACGAACGGCATACCGTCAAAGCCGACACCCAGATGGTCATGTTGTGTGTGTTCAACCCACCTGTGGTCGGCAATGAGACGCACGACGAGAACGGGGTCTATCCCCTCGTGACCGTCGGCACCTGACGGGGTTCGGCCCACCGCGCGCGCAGTTCGCGGACGGGCCTTCGCCGGGTAGCGCTGTCCTGGCGTTTACACGAAGACGCCAGGTTCGCCCGACCCTGAACCGCCGCCGCGCACACCTATAACGCGGCCGGACCCACAAAGGCTCGGCACCCCTGATCAGGGTGCCGAGCCTTTTCTCGTCGCCAACCCCGATGTTGGGTCGTTTTGGCGGCGCCCACCTGCGGTTTTCCTCGCCAAAAGGGCACACTATCGGAGTCCCGGTACTCTGGATGGAGTGCGTACCCGCCCCATTCAGTGGGCACCAGCCCAGCCGACAACGCCTGACCCGGACCTGCCCGACCGCATCGACCGGCTCGGCGAACTGCTGTCCGGTGCACGTACCCTTGCGCTGACCGGCGCCGGCGTCTCCACGGATTCGGGCATCCCCGACTACCGCAGCCCGGGCACACCCGCCCGGACCCCCATGACGATCGACATGTTTCTCAGCACCCCTGAGTTCCGTCGCCACTACTGGGCTCGCAACCACCTCGGGTGGCGGCACATGGACTCCGCGCTACCCAACCCGGGCCATCGCGCCCTCGCAGCTCTCGAACACAGGGGCGCGATCAGCGGCGTGATCACTCAGAACGTGGACATGCTGCACCTCAAAGCGGGTAACCGCGCCGTCCTCGAACTCCACGGCTCGTATGGACGGGTGAGATGCCTCAGCTGTGACCACAAGATCTCCCGCCATCGCCTCGCCGATCTACTCGAGCCGGCGAACGCCGACTTCGTCAGCCGGATCCGAGGTCGCGGTGCGATCGAGGTCGCGCCCGATGCCGACGTCGTCGTCGCGGACACCACTGATTTCAGCATGGTCGACTGCCAGATGTGCGGCGGAATCCTCAAACCCGACATCGTCTACTTCGGCGAAAGCGTGCCGAAGGCTGTTGTCACGCAAGGATTCTCCATGGTCGATGAAGCAGATGCCCTACTCGTTCTCGGGTCGTCTCTGACGGTCATGAGCGGACTGCGGTTCGTCCGGCACGCCAGGCGCACCGGCAAACCGGTGTTCATCGTCAACCGCGGTCACACCCGCGGGGATGAACTGGCCACGATGAAGATCGATGGTCCCTGCTCGCAGGTACTGCAGTCGCTGGTCAGCTGAGCTACAGCGCGACCAGGTCGTCGGCGTGCACGACGGGGCGGCGCAGATCAGCCGGGAGCGCACCGCTCGACTTACCGAGCATTTCGCTGACCTCCGACGCGTCGTAGGCGACCACTCCCCGCGCTCGGACCTGACCGGTCTGGTCGGCGAGGTCCACGACGTCTCCGCCGAAGAACCTACCGGCGACCGCGACGATCCCCGCCGACAGCAGTGAGCGCCGGGCCGTCGACACCGCGCGCACCGCGCCGTCGTCGAGCACGAGGCGGCCGGTGGCCTCCGCGGCATGACGAACCCAGAACTTGCGTGCCGAAAGTCGTTGCGCGCGAGGTGCGAATGCAGTGCCGACCGATGCATCTGTCAACGCGGCCACAGCATCGGAAGCCGCGGCCAACAGGACGGGTAAACCGGCGTCGGCGGCCAGACGTGCGGCAGACAGCTTGGACGCCATCCCTCCGGTGCCCAGCGCACCGCCTGTACCGGCGATGACCCCGTCGAGGTCTTCGGGGCCGTCGACCTCTGGGATCAAGGTCGCTCCGCCCTTGCGCGGGTCGCCGTCGTACAGTCCATCCACATCCGAGAGCAGGACAAGTGCGTCGGCTCCCGCCAGGTGAGCCACCAGAGCCGCGAGTCGATCGTTGTCGCCGAACCGGATCTCGTTGGTGGCCACCGTGTCGTTCTCGTTCACGATTGCGACCGCGCCGAGCGAGCGAAGCCTGTCGAGGGTCCGCTGTGCGTTGGCGTGGTGGGCGCGCAATGACACGTCATGCGCGGTCAGCAACACCTGTCCGACCGTCCTGCCGTAGCGGGCGAAAGACGTGTTCCACGCGTGCGCCAATGCCAGCTGGCCGACACTTGCCGCCGCCTGCTTGGTCGCCAGATCCTGCGGCCGCGACTTCAGCCCCAACGGCGCTATACCGGCCCCGATCGCACCGGACGACACCACGATGACGTCCGAACCCGCGCACATCCGAGCTTCGATCGCGTCGGCCAGCGCGTCGAGCCGCCCGGTGTCCAAACCCGTCGTCAACTCTGTCAGAGCAGACGAACCGATCTTGACCACAACACTGCGTGCACCCGAAATTCGTTGTCGAGTAACGCTATCCACGATCGTCGGGTTCCTCGAGTTCGGGGTCCAGGCCACGGCGCAGGCGACGGGCGATCTTTCGGTCGGTGGCGCCGATACGTTCGGGACGATCGAGCCTGATATCGGATCCGCGCCCGCTCATCGGGAAGTCCTCGGCGACCGGGGTCATGGGTTCCCATTCGAAGGTCACCTCTCCGATGGTCACCGAACAGCCGGCCTCGGCGCCGAGTTTGATCAGCTCGGCCTCAACGCCCAGGCGATTGAGCCGGTCGGCGAGATATCCGACGGCCTCGTCATTGCCGAACTGGGTCTGCTTGATCCAGCGTTCCGGCCGAACGCCGCGCACGATGAACCCGCCTGGTTCCGCCGGGTCCGAGATGATCGAGAAGCCGTTGTCGTCGGTCGCGATGGGCCGGATCACCGGGCGTCGTGCAATCGGCTTGGGGTGATCGATGCGGTACTGGCGCACCAGATCTGCGAGGGCGTAGGTGAGTTCCTTCAGGCCTTTGTGGGTGACCGCCGAGATGGCGAAGACCGGCCAGCCGCGCTCGGAGAGTTCCGCGGTGACCATCTCGGCCAGTTCCGCGGCGTCCGGCACGTCGATCTTGTTCAGGATGACCACGCGAGGCCGAGTAGCCAGATCGCCCAGCCCGGTGTCGGACTGCAGTGCAGGCTGGTAGGCCGCGAGTTCGGCTTCGAGTACGTCGATGTCGGTGATCGGGTCACGGCCGGGCTCGAGCGTGGCGCAATCGACCACGTGCGCCAAGACGGCGCATCGCTCCAGGTGCCGCAGAAAGTCCAGGCCCAGGCCGCGGCCGGTGGACGCCCCCGGGATCAGTCCGGGTACGTCGGCGATGGTGAACACATCCGAACCACTGTTGACCACACCGAGGTTGGGTCGCAGGGTGGTGAACGGGTAGTCCGCGATCTTCGGCTTGGCCGCCGACAGCACGGACACGAGCGAGGACTTGCCCGCCGAAGGGAATCCGACCAGCCCGACGTCGGCGACGGACTTGAGTTCGAGGACGAGTTCGCGGATCTCGCCTTCTTCGCCGTTGAGAGCGAAGCCGGGCGCCTTGCGTGCCCGCGAGGCGAGCGACGCGTTGCCGAGCCCGCCGCGCCCACCTGACGCGGCCGCGAAGGTGGTGCCCTCACCGACCAGGTCGGCGAGGAGGCGGCCGTCGGCGTCGAGCACCATCGTGCCGTCGGGAACGGGAAGAATCAGCGGTTCACCGTTGGCGCCATCGCGGTTGGCGCCTGCACCCGGCCGTCCATTTCCGGCTTTGGCGTGGGGATGGAAATGGAAGTCGAGCAGCGTGTGGACCTGCGGGTCGACGACGAGCGTGACGTCGCCGCCGTTACCGCCATTGCCGCCATCGGGTCCGCCGAGCGGCTTGAACTTCTCACGGTGCACTGACGAGCAGCCATGTCCCCCGTTGCCCGCGGTCGCGTGAATCGTCACGCGGTCAACAAATCTCGACATTTTTTCACCTTGAGAGAGTTCGGAGAATTCCAAAGGGGCGGACCGGATCGATTGACCCTGCCCGCCCCTTGGGAGCTATGAAAAGCTGGCTACGCGGGTTCAGGCCTGCGCAGGTTCCGGCACGATGTTCACGGTCTTGCGGCCGCGCTTCGCACCGAACTCGACAGCACCTGCAGCGAGAGCGAACAGGGTGTCGTCGCCGCCACGCCCGACGTTCACGCCCGGGTGGAAGTGAGTGCCGCGCTGACGCACCAAGATCTCGCCTGCGCTGACCTGCTGGCCACCGAAGCGCTTCACACCAAGTCGCTGGGCATTCGAATCGCGCCCGTTGCGCGAGCTGGATGCACCCTTCTTATGTGCCATGACAGTTCTCCTGAAAAGTGTGTGGGCTGTTTACTTGATACCGGTGACCTTGAGAACCGTCAGCTTCTGACGATGCCCTTGGCGCTTGTGGTAGCCGGTCTTGTTCTTGAACTTGTGGATCTTGATCTTCGGTCCCTTGACATGCTCGACGACCTCGGTGGTCACCGAGATCTTCGCCAGCTTGTCGGCGTCTGTCGTCAGGTCCGCGCCATCGACGACAAGCGTCACGGGCAGCGCGACGGTGTCGCCCAGCTTGCTGTCAATCTTCTCGACCTTCACCAGATCGCCTTCAGCGACCTTGTACTGCTTACCGCCGGTCTTGACGATTGCGTACGTTGCCATCGGAGAGCTACCTCTTACTGTCTGTCGTGGTTCGTTCGGGCTCTTGCCCGTTGCCGATCCGGCCGGGCGCCGCAGGACACAGCGCTATCCGTCCGCCGAATGGCGACTGATCCAGGTTACGGGAGTATGGCCGACCGGGTCAAACCAGCGTCCCTCGCCGTGTCGCCGCTCACTCCTCCACCGGCGGGCCCGCCGGCCTACCGGCCGCCCGACGACGCGGTTTACGTCGCACGGCAACCGCCGGTTCGTCGGATGGTGTCGTCGACCCCGAGGTCGTGATGGGCCCCGACGTCGTCACCGGCGGTGTCGTCACCGGTTCCGCGATCATGACCTCGGTGACCACCCCCGCGTCCGGCGAAGTCACTGCCGGCGCCGCCGCCTTGCGACGGACGGCACGGCGTCGCTTCGGCGGTGCTGCCTCGGCGGTGGGTTCGGGCTCCGGCGCGACGGGCTGGCTGGGCAGAACCGGCTCATCGGCGGCGGACGGCTCTGCCTCGGGGGCATCCACCGGCACGGGTGCCACAGTCTCTTCGGCCGAAGCAGCCGGGAACGTGGTGTCCTCGGTCTCGGCAGCCGACGACGCGCTGTCGGACGCGGCGGTCACTTTCGCGTTTCGTCCCGCCCCGCGCCTCGACCTGGACCTCGAAGAACCGTTGGTCCTCGGCTCGACCTCCGGCGCAGACTTCTCGTCCGGGGTCTCGGCGGCTTCCGACGAGGCCAGGTTCGACGCCGAGTCGGTGACCTCGAGATCTTTCAGCTCTTCGCCGGTGACCTCGTTTGTCTGCGCTTCCGTGACAACGCCGTCGGCATCGGTCGTATGGCTCGCCATCGCGCGGAACATCGGGTGCTCCGCCGGGCTGTGGGCGGCCGGCTTGGTCTCCGCGGCGGCAGGCTGTTCGGGCTTGCCACCACGCCGATTACGCCTGGCGCGCTTGGCATTGTCTCCGCCTCCGCTGCCACCGCGACCCGAGTCGTCGCCGCCACCGGAGATCTCGACCGGGTTCGCATGAATGACGATGCCCCGGCCGTTACAACACGTACAGGTGGTGGAGAAGGCCTCGAGCAACCCGGTTCCGAGCCGTTTACGAGTCATCTGGACCAGCCCGAGCGAAGTCACCTCGGACACCTGATGGCGGGTGCGATCACGGCCGAGGGCCTCGGTGAGCCTGCGGAGCACCAGATCACGGTTCGATTCGAGCACCATGTCGATGAAGTCGACGATGATCATGCCGCCGATGTCGCGCAGCCGCATCTGCCGCACGATCTCTTCGGCGGCCTCGAGGTTGTTCCGGGTGACCGTCTCTTCCAGATTGCCGCCGGAGCCCGTGAACTTGCCGGTGTTGACGTCGACGACGGTCATCGCCTCGGTGTGCTCGATGATCAGGGTTCCGCCAGAGGGCAACCAGACCTTGCGATCGAGCGCCTTGGCGAGCTGTTCGTCGATGCGATGTACATCGAACACGTCGGGGGCGTCAGCGTGGGCCTTGTCGAAGCGCTCGGTGCGATCTAGCAGGTCAGGCGCAACGCTGCGAACGTAGTTCTCGACCTGGTTCCAGGCGCCGTTTCCCTCGACGACGAGCTTCTTGAAGTCCTCGTTGAACAGGTCGCGGACCACCTTCACCAGGAGATCCGGCTCTTCATACAGGGTCTGCGGAGCCGCCGCTTTGGATTTGCCGGCCGCGGGGTTGGCAGCGTTGATGGTTTCCCACTGCTGCTGCAGACGTTCGATGTCGCGGGTCAGCTCGTCAGCGGCCACCCCCTCGGAGGCGGTACGGATGATCACACCGGCGTCGTCGGGAACGATCTTGCCGAGGATTCCCTTGAGCCGCTTGCGTTCGGTATCGGGCAGCTTGCGACTGATGCCGGTGGATCCGCCACCGGGGACGTACACGAGATAGCGGCCCGCCAGCGAGATCTGCGTGGTCAGCCGCGCACCCTTGTGTCCCACCGGGTCCTTGCTCACCTGCACCAGAACCGGGTCTCCGGGGCGCAGAGCTTGCTCGATCTTGCGTGAGCCGCCGTCGAGTCCGGCCGCATCCCAGTTGACCTCACCGGCGTAGAGCACGCCGTTGCGTCCCCTGCCGATGTCGACGAACGCGGCTTCCATACCCGGCAGCACATTCTGTACCCGGCCGAGATAGATGTTGCCGACCATCGATGACGAGTTCGACGTCGTCACGAAATGTTCGACCAACACGCCGTCCTCGAGAACGGCGACCTGGGTGTAGTCACGAGTGGCCTGCGGCGCAGCGTCACCGGCACTGTCACCGTGGGCGTCGTGGGTCACCGTCGCTGCGACACCGGAGCGCTCACGGACGACCATCACACGGTCGACAGCTTCGCGCCGTGCCAAGAACTCCGATTCACTCAGGATCGGCGGTCGCCTGCGGCCCGCATCACGGCCATCGCGACGGCGCTGTCGTTTGGCCTCGAGCCGGGTGGATCCTGAGATGCCCTGGACCTCGTCGCGTCCTCGTGCCTTGTTGCGCGGTTCCCGCTCGTGTACGACCGTGTTCGGCGGATCGTCCGAAGGTCCGGA
Organism: Williamsia sp. 1135; assembly: GCF_002095395.1. Taxonomy (GTDB): domain Bacteria; phylum Actinomycetota; class Actinomycetes; order Mycobacteriales; family Mycobacteriaceae; genus Williamsia. Next base: position 38,178 of record NZ_MJEI01000069.1, on the reverse strand, counting down.
GTCCTCACCATCGCCGCCCTTGCGACGACGGCGGCGCCTGCGCCGCCGATTGGCGGAACCGCCATCCGCGGAGTCGTCCTGTTCATCCGACTCCGACGAGTCACCGTCGGTATCGGAGTCGGATTCCTTCGACTCTCCGGTGTCCGGCTTGCTCGTGGGCTCTGAGGTCGTTGCCTCGTCTCCACCTTGCTCGCCCTGATCGCCTTCGCCCTCGGTTCTGGGCTTCTTCGGCCGGCTCCGCTTGCGTTTGCTGCTCTTGATGTCAGGTTTGTCCGACTGTTCGGCGTCGTCCGAGGCGGGCTTCTCGTCGGGAGAGTCTGCTGAATCGGGCTCGTCGTCCGAGGTGGGCACGTCGGCAGCGGTGTTCTCGCCCGAGGTGTCCTGATCGTCCGTGGCGTTCTGTTCATCGGTGCCGCCCTGGTCACCCCGACCGCGGCCACGGCCGCGACGTCCACGACGCCGCTTACGGGACGCAGTGTCGCCGTCGTCATCGTCCGTGTCGTCGGTGTCGTCCTGGCCTGCGTTGTCCTCGGTGTCGGCCGATTGATCCGCCGACAGGAACAGCGGCGAACTGCCGCCCGCGGGTGCCGCCGGAGCAGAGCTGGTGCGTGGCAGTTCTTCTTCGATCGCCGAGAAAAGGTGTGGGGTGGAGGCAGGAACCGAGACGTCCTCCGTGGTTTCCGGCTCCACCGGAGCCGGCGCGGGCTCGTCCACAACCGGGGCAGCAGGCGGCGCCGCTTCGGCGACCTCGTCGCCCTGCGCAGTGTCCCCAGCGCTCCCACCTGCGACGCTCTCGCCTGCAGCGTCGTCGACCGCAGGATCGTCGCCTGCAGCGATTTTGTCGCGCACCGCGATGGCGGTGCTCCTGACGATGCTCGATTGCGGGCTGCGTGCCACGATCCCGAGGTCGGCGAGATGCACCAGCACCTCACGACTGCTCAGACCAAGAATTCTGGCCAGCGCGTGCACGCGCATCTTGTGCGGAAACTCTTGCGCCGAATTCGTATTGACTTCGTCCGGCGACTGGTTGTCGGCCACGTATTCTCCTCGAGCCCCCGGGCGCGGATAAACGCGGCCACGCGAGGGCTGTGCTATTTACCCGGCCGGGGCCGGGATTGTAGGTCTCGCTTCGCCCGATTTCTGCGAGAACTTCTCGCATTAACCGGCGACGCCTGGCGTGATGACTTGACTACTGCCCGAGTGCCGCGATGTCCACACCACGACAGGTGAAAAGCCACCTGAGTGGGGACCGAGCACACGAACTGATCATCTGGTCGTCGGTGCCCCTTGTCCATTGAGCAGAGCAGCGGGCTCGACAACCATTGTCAGTATCCCACACAACCGTCCGGGCGCTGCCGAGTCCACCGACATCCCCGGATTCGGGCGCCTGCGTCGACCTGTCAGCCGAGGTCAGGGAACCAGAGTGAGATCTCGCGCTCAGCCGAGTCCGGCGAGTCCGAGCCGTGTACGAGATTGAATTGAGTACTCAGGGCGTAGTCGCCGCGAATGGTGCCCGGGACAGCTTTCTCCACCGGGTCGGTGCCACCGGCAATCTGACGGAATGCAGCCACTGCGCGTGGACCCTCGAGGACAGCCGCGACCAGGGGGCCGGACGTGATGAATTCAAGAAGGGATGGGTAGAAGGGCTTGCCCTCGTGCTCGGCGTAATGGCCGGCCGCTATGTCATCGCTGACGGTTTTGAGTTCGAGGGCGACAAGGGTCAGGCCCTTGCGCTCGATCCGCTCGATGATGTCGCCGACCAGTCCGCGCTCGACGCCGTCGGGCTTGATCAGTACCAGAGTCCGTTCAGTCACCCGGTAAGACTAACCCGACGGCACTTCGAGACGTGGACCCGACTGTGCGTGGAACCGAGCTAGGGGCGTCGAACCGAGCTAGGGGCGTCGAACCGAGCTAGGGCTGGCAGTACTTTCCTTCGACGGCGAAGAATCCGTAACTGAAGACGCCGCCGGAGGTGGGCGCGGGATCGATGACGACCTGGATGCACCCACCGGGTGACGCGAGAGCCTCGTCGACGACGATGTCGAAGCGGGCTGCGAGTGCGAGGTTCGCCGGCTTGTACTCGGCGGGTACCGGAATCGAGGCGACGAACTCCGGGAGGTTCATGTCTGCTGCGCGCTGGGTCAGCGCGTGCGTCGCGATGTAACCGAACTGACTGTCTCCCACCGGCATCGGCGAGCTCGCCTCAGCAGAAGCAGCCCCAGCTCCTGACGCAGTTCCCGCGATGACACAGGCGGCACCCGCGGCGGCGAGTGCGGCAGGAACGAACTTTGTGGAGCGTGACATATATATGTGTACCTTTCGAATGCTTCAGGGGTGGTGTGCCTGCGATCTTGTCAGCACCCCGCGCCAGACGAAACCCGATTTGCGACTTTTCAGGTCACGTTCCGGCAACATCGCCAGGCGAGTCCTCCCGACCGGCCCACACAGCCGGCCGGGTCAGTCGACGATGCGTTCCTGCCCGTTCAGCAATCCGCGTTCCATGCGCAGCCGGACATCGCGTTTGATGTAGGCGATGTAGAGCCACACGATCATGAAGACGATCCCGACGACGCCGATGGACCAGTGAACGATCCATCCAGCGATTGTGATGACTTGCAGCACAAGGTCATACGGCAGTGCCCAGGACCTACCCTGCAGCCCCGAACCCAGGATCATTGCCAACGTGAGCACCCCGAGGTAGATCCCTGAGATGACGGTGAGACCGCCGCCGACCCGCACGACGATGGGGAATGCCAGCAACACCACGATCGCTTCGAGGATCAGCGTCCCTGCCATCACCCCGCGCAGACCCCGCCACGGATCGACGGTGGGCGGCGTGAACCTGGCTGGCACCTCGGAGGATTCGTCGCTCATGCCGGGTCCTTTCCAAACAGCGTGCGTGCCGCACCCGCGGTGACGACCGAGCCGGTGATCACCACGCCCGTTCCGGACATCCCCTCGGAATCGTCGAGATTCTCCTCGGCGAGCTCGATTGCGGCCTCGACGGCGTCGGGCAGGAATCCGTGAACCTTCACCCTGTCCTCGCCGAAGATCGCAGTGGCCACCTCCGCCAAGACCTCGGGGTCCATCGCGCGCGGGGATCCGTTGTGTGTCAACACGATGACGTCGAACACTGGCTCGAACGCGGCCAGCAAGCCGGCGGCGTCTTTGTCTGCGAGCACGCTGACCACCCCGATCAGGCGCCGGAAATCGAACTCGTCCTCCAACGCCGAGGCCAACGCCGCCGCGCCGTGCGGGTTGTGAGCGGCGTCCAGGAAAACCGTTGGCGCCGAACGGACCCGCTCGAGTCGGCCCGGACTGGTCGCCGCGGCGAAGCCTGCGCGGACCAACTCCGAATCAAGCTGGCGATCGGCGCCGGCGCCGAAGAACGCCTCGACAGCTGCGAGAGCCAACGCTGCGTTGGATGCCTGATGTGCGCCGTGCAGCGGCAGGAAGATCTCGGGGTATTCGCCGCCGAGTCCCTGCAACGTCAGCAGCTGTCCTCCGACGGCCACCCGACGTTCGAGCACCGCGAACTCGGAACCCTCGCGTGCGACGAACGTGTCGGCTTCGACAGCGGCGCGCAAGAGCACATCGGCGACTTCTTTTTCCTGCACCGCGAGGATCGTCACAGGATCAGTCGGTACCAGCGAGTCCGGTGCCTTCTTGATGATCCCGGCCTTCTCCCCCGCGATCTCGGTGAGCGTGTCGCCGAGATAGTCGGCGTGATCGAGTGCGATCGGGGTGATCACCGCGACCGTGGCGTCGATGACGTTGGTGGCGTCCCAGCGCCCGCCCATACCCGTCTCGACGACGGCCACCTCGACCGGCGCCTCGGCAAACGCGGTGTACGCCATCGCCGTCAGTACCTCGAACTTACTCATCCGGGGTCCATCGGCGGCCAGAGAGCGATCGTCGATCATGTCGATGTACGGCTCGAGTTCGCGGTAGGTGTCCACGTAGGTCCGAGGCGTGATGGGCACCCCGTCGATGGAGATGCGTTCGGTCGCGAGTTGCAGATGGGGGCTCGTGATCCGGCCCGTCCGCCGGTGGAAGGCGGTGAGCAGGGAGTCGATCATCCTTGTCACCGACGTCTTGCCGTTGGTTCCTGCCACGTGGATCGCCGGATACCCACGTTGGGGGGAACCCAGCAGGTCCATCAGCGCCGAGATGCGCGCAAGGGACGGATCGATCTTGGTCTCGGGCCAACGGGTGTCGAGGGAGGCCTCGACCTCGCCCAACTCAGCGATATCATCGGCGGTCGGCTGCGTCGGCTCCGGCTGGGTCACGATTGGCCTTCCAGCGCCGCCAGCGCGGCAGTGATTCGGGCCACCTCGTCACGCGCCACCTGTTGACGTCCGCGAATCTTGTCGACCACGGCATCCGGCGCCTTGGAGAGGAACTGCTCGTTACCCAGTTTGGCCGTGGTCCCGGCGAGTTCCTTCTCGTTCGTGGCCAGATCCTTGGTCAGCCGCCGCCTCTCCGCCTCGACATCGATGGTCCCGGACGTGTCGATGCGCACGATCACCGTCGTGTCCCGCAACCGGACCTCGATCGTCGCGGTGGCCGAGAACTCCGCGTCGGCGGGGTCGAGCCGCGCCAACGAATCGAGGTAATCGCGCTGGGCGGTCAGACCCGCCTCGGCGAGCCCTTCCAGTTGGACGGCCACGCGCTGCGAGTCCTTGACACCTTGATCGCTACGGAACCGGCGGATCTCGGTGATCAGCCGCTGCGTGTCCTCCACCCGGTGCCGGGCGGTCAGGTCCACGCCCTCGCCCGATGCCACCGGCCAGTCGGCGATCACCACCGACTCGCCACCGGTGAGGGTCTTCCAGAGCACCTCGGTGACAAACGGCATGAATGGGTGCAGCATCCGCATCATGGAGTCGAGGACGTTTCCGAGCACGAGTTTCGTTGCCGCCGTACACGCTTCGTCACCTCGCGCGAATTGCACCTTGGCCAACTCGAGGTACCAGTCACAGAACTCATCCCAGGCGAAGTGGAACAGCGCCTCACACGCCTTGGAGAACTCATAGGCCTCGAAACCCGCGTCGACGTCGGCGCGGACCTGCTCCAGCCGATCGAGGATCCAGCGGTCGGTGTCCGTCAGCTGATCGCGCGGGGGCAACTCCCCCACGGCCGCACCGTTCATCAGCGCGAACTTGGTGGCGTTGAACAACTTGGTGGCAAAATTGCGCGACGACTGTGCGTGGCCCTCTCCCACGGACAGATCGCCGCCCGGATTCGCGCCACGGGCCAGGGTGAATCGGAGGGCGTCCGCGCCGTACCGGTTCACCCAATCCAGGGGGTCGATGCCGTTGCCCTTGGACTTCGACATCTTGCTGCCGTGCTCATCGCGCACCAGACCGTGCAAGAACACGTTCCGGAACGGCACGGGTGTGTCGGTGCCGGTCTGCTCGCCCAGCGACTTCCCCACGTATGTGCCGAACATCATCATCCTGGCGACCCAGAAGAAGATGATGTCGTAACCGGTGACCAGTACCGACGTCGGATAGAACTTCTTGAGATCGTCGCCGACCTCCGGCCAGCCCATCGTCGAGAACGGCCACAGTCCCGACGAGAACCAGGTGTCGAGGACGTCGTTGTCCTGCACGTAACCCGCAGGGGCCTGCTCTCCCGGACCCACGCAGACCATGTCGCCGTCCGGTCCGTACCAGACGGGGATCCGGTGGCCCCACCACAACTGACGCGAAATGCACCAGTCATGCATGTCGTCGACCCAGCCGAACCACCGTGGTTCGAGCGAGGCGGGATGGATCACGGTCTCACCCGAGCGCACCGCGTCACCCGACGCCTTCGCGAGTGTTTCCACGCGAACCCACCACTGCATGCTCAGGCGCGGCTCGATCGGTTCGCCGCTGCGCTCCGAGTGCCCCACGCTGTGCACATACGGTCGCACCTCTTTGACGATGCGGCCCTGCTCGGCGAGCACTTCCCGGATCTTCGCGCGGGCCTCGTAGCGATCGAGGCCGTCGAACTGGGTTCCGGTACCGGTGACGTGCGCGGTCTCGTCCATCATCGTCGGCATCGGCAGGTTGTGCCGGGACCCGAGGGCAAAGTCGTTGGGGTCGTGCGCCGGGGTGATCTTCACTGCGCCGGTACCGAACTCCGGGTCGACATAGTCGTCTGCGACCACCGGGATCCGGCGATCGACGAAAGGGTGGTCCAGCTCTGTGCCCACCAGGTGCCGGTAGCGCTCGTCGTCGGGGTGCACCGCGATCGCGGTGTCACCGAGCATCGTCTCGAGGCGGGTCGTCGCGACCACGATGTGCGGCAGCGCGTCGTCGAGAGAGCCGTACCGGAAGCTGACCAGCTCGCCTTCGACGTCGGAATACTTCACCTCGATGTCACTGATCGCGGTCTGCAGGACCGGCGACCAGTTGACCAGCCGCTCGGCCCGATAGATCAGACCGTCGTCGAACATCCGCTTGAACACGGTCTGCACCGCGCGAGAGAGCCCGTCGTCCATCGTGAAGCGTTCGCGAGACCAGTCCACACTGTCGCCGAGGCTGCGCATCTGCGCGCCGATGGTGCCGCCCGATTCGGCCTTCCACTTCCAGACGCGATCGATGAAGTCGTCGCGGCCGATGTCACCACGGTTGATGCCCTCGGTGGCCAGTTGCCGCTCCACGAGTGACTGGGTCGCGATCCCTGCGTGGTCCATGCCTGGCAGCCACAGGACCTCGAAGCCACGCATCCGGCGCTGCCTGCACATGGCGTCCATCAAGACGTGGTCGAGCGCATGCCCCATGTGCAACGAGCCCGTCACGTTGGGGGGCGGTAGCACGATCGAGAACGGCGGCTTGTCACTCGCCGCATCCGCCGTGAAGTACCCGGCATCTACCCAGGTCCGGTACAGCTCCGCCTCGTGTACCCCGGGGTCCCAGGTCTTGGGCAGGGTGGCGGAACTGGTTTCGGCGTGCGGGGACGATTCGGTCACCGGCCAATTCTAGGCAGTCGCCTCGGAGGCGACGAAGCCGCAGGTGGTGTGCGGCTCAGGGCACCCGGAGGCGATGCAGGTCTTCCGGCGCGTTGACGTTGGTCAACCAGGTGGAATCGGTCAGCGTGACGCGGTTGGTCCGCAACGCGTCGACCGCCGCGAGCATGCGGCGTTCACCGGAAGCGACGAGATCGGCAAGAGTCCCCGCCGCCCTGGTGCGGTAGACGCCCGCCAGCGGGTGCGCCCGCTGGGAGTCCACGGCGATCGCGGCGTCATCCGACTCCGAGAGTCCGCGAAGCAACTCATCCACCATCTCCGCGCTCACCAGGGGCATGTCGGTGGCGCACACGAACACCACCTCCCGTCCTGCAGCCGCTGCGGCGACCAGCCCCGTGACGAGGCCACCGAGGGGACCTGCTCCGGGCTTCTCGTCGGTGACCCAGTTGATCTGTCCGGTCCCCGACTGCCCCTCGCTCAGACCGCGGTAGGCCGGTGATCCTTCGCGAGCGACAACCAGCACCGGATCGCACCGTTCGGCGACGATCCGGGTGATGCGACCGAGCATCGATTCCCCGTTCCATTCCAGCGCCGCCTTGTCGCTACCCATTCGCTTCGACGCGCCGCCGGCCAAAACCACTGCGCCAATCTGTGCAACATCCATAGGACACAGTTAACGCGAGCGCGAGAGCGCTGTGGGCGAAAACGGATGCAGAGGGTGATGATGGATGCCATGAACGTCGAATCCGTACCCGAACCGAAGTCGCACGACGTCGACCAACATCCGCCCAAGGTCTGGGCGGCGGGGGTACCGGCGGTGGCTGTTGCGCTCGCGCGTTCGGTGAAACAGATGGGCACGACCCGCACGGCGCGCACCCTCACCGCGCTCAATCAGCGTGACGGCTTCGACTGCCCCGGTTGCGCATGGCCCGAGACCCCTGGCCACCGCAAGCACGCGGAGTTCTGCGAGAACGGTGCGAAGGCTGTCGCCGAGGAAGCGACCACGCGCACCGTCGGACCCGACTTCTTTGCTGCACACAGCGTTTCCGACCTTCGCGGAAAATCAGAGTACTGGCTGTCCCAGCAGGGCCGGATCACCCATCCGATGGTGCTCACCGAGGGTGACGACCACTACCGGCCGATCCGGTGGGACCAGGCATTCACCCTCATCGCCGACGAACTGACCGGGCTGGAGCACCCCGATCAGGCAGCGTTCTACACCTCCGGTCGGACGAGCAACGAGGCGGCGTTTCTCTACCAGCTCTTCGCACGATCCTTCGGTACGAACAACCTCCCCGACTGCTCGAACATGTGCCACGAGTCTTCGGGCAGCGCCCTGATCGAGAGCATCGGAATCGGTAAGGGGTCGGTGTCCGTACCTGATCTCGAGAACGCCGATCTGATCATCATCGCGGGACAGAATCCGGGCACCAATCATCCCCGGATGCTCTCGACGCTCGAGAAGGCGAAGGGACGGGGCGCCACCATCGTTGCGGTCAATCCCCTTCCCGAGGCCGGACTACTGCGCTTCAAGGATCCACAGAAGGTCGGCGGTGTCATCGGTAGAGGCACGTCGCTGGCCGACGAGTTCCTGCAGATCCGGATCGGTGGGGACATGGCCCTGTTCCGGGGTCTGGCAAAACTACTCGTGGATGCCGAAAAAGCAAGCCCCGGAACCATTTTCGATCACTCATTTCTCCAAGAGCACTGTCTCGGGGTCGAGGACTACCTGGCCGAGGTCGCCACCGTCGACCTCGCAGAGATCGCGGAAGCCACCGGTCTGACAGAAGCGCAACTGCGGGACACCGCCGACAAACTGATCAGCTCGCACCGCACGATCATCTGCTGGGCCATGGGTCTGACGCAGCAGGCGCACGGGGTCGCGACCATCGAAGAACTCACCAACGTGTTGCTGCTGCGCGGCATGATCGGCAAACCTGGTGCCGGAGTGTGTCCGGTCCGCGGTCACTCGAATGTTCAGGGCGACAGGACCATGGGGGTCTGGGAGAAGATGCCCGACTACTTCCTCGACGCCCTCGACCGCGAGTTCGGCATCGAGGTGCCGCGCAAGCACGGCTTCGACACCGTGGACACGATCCGTGCCATGGCCGCGGGTGACATCAAGGTGTTCATCGCGATGGGTGGAAATTTCGTCTCCGCCTCCCCTGACACCCACGCCACTGCCGCCGCCATGGGAACCTGCCGCCTCACGGTGCAGGTGAGCACGAAACTCAATGCCTCACACTTACGTCCGGGTTCAGTCGGTCTGATCCTTCCCACGCTGGGCCGCACCGATCGGGACATCTGCGAAGGCCGCAAGCAGGAGGTCACCGTCGAGGACTCGATGTCGGTGGTCCACCTGTCCAGAGGCTCGCTTCCGCCCTCGGGTGCCGAACTGCGGAGCGAGGTCGCCATCATCAGCGGGCTCGCAGAGGCCACACTCGGAACGGATCACGCGGTGCCCTGGGGGCGTTTCCCGGCCGACTACAACGTTATTCGCGACCACATCTCCCGGGTCATACCAGGATTCGAGGACTTCAACACCAAGGTGCGCCACCCCGACGGCTTTGTGTTGCCGCACCCGCCGCGGGACACGCGAACCTTTCCCACCAAGACCGGAAAAGCCAACTTCGCGACGAATCCGCTTCAGTGGCTGCGTGTTCCCTCCGGGCGCGTCATCCTGCAGACCATGCGCAGTCATGACCAGTACAACACCACGATCTACGGTCACGACGATCGGTATCGCGGGATCAAGGGCGATCGCAACATCGTGTTGCTCAATCCCGAGGACATCACCGCTCTCGGCCTGGCCGACGGACAGACCGTCGATCTGATCTCCGAGTTCGATGGGCCGGGGGGCCTGGAAGAGCGTCGGGTCCACGCGTTCCGGGTCGTCGCGTATCCGACCCCGCGCGGCAACGCTGCAGCGTACTACCCCGAAACCAACCCACTCGTTCCCCTTGAACACGTTGCGGCCAAATCGAATACACCCGTCTCCAAGGCGATCACCGTCCGCATCGAGGCCTCCTGATGGGCAGGGTCAGCAGTCGGACACGGGTACGCCGGATCCGGCCGGGGAGCACGGATTCCCGCGCCGACACCCTTGCCGTCGAGGAACCGCTCGAGATCAGAATCGCCGGCGAAGCCCTGGCTGTGACGATGCGCACCCCTGGGTCCGACATCGACCTCACCCACGGCTTCCTGCTGACCGAAGGCATCATCTCCGGCGCCGACGACATCAGCGTGATTCGTTACTGCGACGGCGTCGACGACCAGGGCCGCAACACCTACAACGTCCTCGACGTGGCGATGCGTGAGCAGCACGTGATTCCGGAGACCGCGTCCCGGAACTTCTACGCGACCTCGTCGTGCGGGGTCTGCGGCAAAGCCTCACTCGACGCGGTGCGACTCAAGTCTGATCATCGCCCGGCCGACGACCCGTGCACCGTCGAGGTGGGGACGCTCACCAGCCTGCCTGAGCAACTCCGTGACGCCCAGAAGACTTTTGACCTCACAGGTGGTGTCCACGGCGCCGCACTGTTCCGCACCGACGGAACCCTGCTCGTGGCACGCGAGGACGTGGGACGGCACAACGCCGTCGACAAAGTGATCGGCTGGGCGGTACAGCAGCGACTGCTACCACTGCGCGAGACCATCCTGATGGTGTCGAGTCGCGCATCGTTCGAACTGGCACAGAAGGCTGTGATGGCCGGCATTCCGATCCTGGCTGCCGTCTCTGCCCCATCATCGCTTGCCGTAGACCTCGGAAACGAGACGGATCTGACGATCATCGGTTTTCTGCGCGGCGAGTCGATGAACGTCTACTCGGGCGGTCACCGGGTCCGGGAATGAAAGAACGCCGGTGGGATCGCTCCCACCGGCGTCGTTTCGAGAATCAGCTCAGGCGCTCTTGTCGCGCCGTTCGTCGCGACGCGGCTTGCGAGGCACGATGGTCGGAAGGACGTTGTCGCGCACCGTTTCTCCGGTGACGACGACCTTCGCTACATCGTCGCGGCTCGGGATGTCATACATCACCGGCAGCAAGACCTCTTCCATGATCGCGCGAAGTCCACGAGCACCGGTGCCCCGGTGGATGGCCTGATCGGCGATGGCCTCGAGCGCATCTTCGGTGAACTCGAGCTCCACACCGTCCATGTCGAACAACCGCGCGTATTGCTTGACCAACGCGTTCTTCGGCTGCGACAGGATGTTGACAAGAGATTCTTTGTCCAGGTTTGTCACCGAAGCGATGACCGGCAGACGTCCGATGAACTCGGGAATCAGGCCGAACTTGATCAGATCCTCGGGCATGACCTCGGCGAAGTGATCCGCACTGTCGTCGTCATTCTTGGCCACCTCTGTTCCGAAACCGATGCCGCGCTTGCCGATTCGATCGGACACGATCTTGTCGAGCCCAGCGAAGGCACCGGCGACGATGAAGAGGACGTTGGTGGTGTCGATCTGGATGAACTCTTGGTGTGGATGCTTGCGTCCGCCCTGCGGGGGCACGGAAGCCTGCGTACCCTCGAGGATCTTGAGCAGGGCCTGCTGAACACCTTCGCCCGACACGTCGCGCGTGATCGACGGGTTCTCGCTCTTGCGGGCGATCTTGTCGACCTCGTCGATGTAGATGATGCCGGTCTCGGCGCGCTTGACGTCGTAGTCCGCGGCCTGGATCAGCTTCAGCAGGATGTTCTCGACGTCCTCACCGACGTATCCGGCCTCGGTCAGCGCTGTCGCGTCGGCGATGGCGAACGGAACGTTCAGCATCTTTGCAAGGGTCTGGGCGAGATACGTCTTGCCGCAGCCTGTCGGGCCGAGCATCAGGATGTTCGACTTCGCCAATTCCACCGGCTCCACCCCACGGGAATCCTTGCGATCGCCCGCCTGGATCCGCTTGTAGTGGTTGTATACCGCGACAGCGAGGGTCCGCTTGGCCGTGTCCTGCCCGATCACATAGTTCTCGAGGAAATCCCGGATCTCCATCGGCTTCGGGAGCTCATCGAGTTTGACGTCGCTGGTCTCGGCGAGCTCTTCCTCGATGATCTCGTTGCACAGGTCGATGCATTCATCGCAGATGTACACACCGGGACCAGCGATCAGCTTCTTCACCTGCTTCTGACTCTTTCCGCAGAAAGAACACTTCAGCAGATCGCCACCATCTCCGATACGTGCCATCTGTCGCTGTACCTACTTCCCTTACCCTGCTGCCCAGAAAATTCTAGAAAATTCGCGCGGTCCGCCCAGCTCACCCGGAGTTCGGTAACCACGACCGTACCCGTAGGTGACCCGAACTTCGACCGATAAAGCCAAATGTCGCGGGCCTCTTTCAAAGCTCACGACCCGCGGGCCGCCCTTTGCGCACCACGCAAAGGGCAACCCATCGATCTACTTCTTGCGTCCGGACTTCTTGCGGTACTCGAAGACCTCGTCGATGATCCCGTATTCCTTGGCCTGTTCGGCCGTCAAGATGTTGTCGCGGTCGGTGTCCTTGCGAATCTTGTCGGCCGGCTGGCCGGTGTGGCCGGCCAGGATGTCGTCGAGCTTCCGGCGGATACGTTCGATCTCGGCGGCCTGGATCTCGAGGTCGGAGACCTGACCCTGGTAGGCGCCGCCGGTGCGGGGCTGATGGATGAGGATGGTGGCGTTCGGCAGAGCCGCCCGCTTACCCGGGGTTCCACCGGCCAGCACGATCGCGGCGGCAGAGGCCGCCTCACCGAGGCAGACCGTGGCGATGTCGCAGTGCACGTACTGCATCGTGTCGTAGATGGCCAGCATCGCCGGCACACTGCCACCGGGTGAGTTCACGTACATGATGATGTCGCGGTCAGGATCCTGCGACTCGAGCACCAGGAGCTGCGCCATGATGTCGTTCGCGACGGTCTCGTCGATCGGGGTGCCCAGGAAGACGATTCGCTCTTCGAAGAGCTTGGCGTATGGGTTGTACTCACGTGCGCCGTTGGGCGTGTGCTCGATGAAGGACGGCAGGATGTAACGCGCTTGGGGCGAAAGGTTGTTCATGGTTCTCATTACTTTCCGATGAGGTTGCGACGGGCCGGAGACGAAGCGGAGCGGAGCTCGACCATGGAATTGATCAGGCGCGCGTGATCACGTGATCGACGAGGCCGTATTCCTTGGCCTGCTCGGCGGTGAACCACTTGTCGCGATCGGCGTCCAATTCGATCTGTTCCAGCGTCTGACCCGAGAACTCGGCGTTGAGCCGGTTCATCTCTTTCTTCGTCTGCGCGAACTGCTCTGCCTGGATGGCGATGTCGGCAGCGGTTCCGCCGATACCCGCCGACGGCTGGTGCATCATGATCCGCGCATGCGGAAGGGCGTGGCGCTTGCCCTTGGTGCCCGCTGCGAGCAGGAACTGGCCCATCGAGGCGGCCATGCCCATCGCATAGGTGGCGACGTCGCACGGTGCGAGCTGCATCGTGTCGAAGATCGCCATGCCGGCGGTCACCGAACCGCCGGGCGAGTTGATGTAGAGGTTGATGTCCTTGGTCGGATCCTCGGCCGAGAGCAGCAGGATCTGCGCGCACAAACGGTTGGCGATCTCGTCGTCCACCTGGGTGCCCAGGAAGATGATTCGCTCACGGAGCAAACGCTCGAACACCGAGTCGGTCAAATTCAGTCCGGCCACACCCGAACTCGCGGTTGCTCCGGAGAGCGCGGGGGTGTGGATCTTCGGCTCAGTCACGGTACCTACCTTCGACGTCCCGGAAATCGATCCGGGGTTTTCGTTCAACGGACTCACAGTCATTTGATTGCTCTCTCCGACACTAACGAATAGGGGCGACGCCGATGGCTCGGCGTCGCCCCTATTCGCTGACAGCAGAAATTGTGCTGGCGTTTTGCCTGCTAGGACTTGTCGTCTGCCGACTCGTCGGCATCGCCGGCGTCTTCGGCGGCCTCTGGACGCGGGTAGAACTCCGTCGTGTCGACGGTTTCGCCCGCGGTGTCCTTGACCGTCACGTCGGGGACGATCTGCGACAGCGCCTTGCTCCTGCGCACCTCGGCGTACACGGCGCCGACCTGGTTGGCCTGCTGCAGCTGCTGAGCGAACTCTGCCGGCTGCATACCGTAGCGCTGGGCCTGGAACATGATCTGCTGCATGAGCTCGTCCTGGCCGACCTCGGTCTCCTGCTGATCGGCGATCGCGTCGAGCAGCAGCTGGGTCCGCACGGACTTCTCGGCGACCTCGCGGGCATCGGCCTCGAACTTCTCGCGAGTCGTGCCCTGGGCCTCGAGCAGGCTCTCGAATGCCGCGTCGTCATGGCCGAGGCTGTGGACGACCTGGTGGATCTGGCTGTCGACCTCGGCGGTGACGATCGCCTCGGGCAAGGGCACCTCGACGGTCTCGAGCAGCTTGGCGACGAGACCTTCACTGATGGCGTTGGCCTGTTCCATCCGCTTCGACCGGGCAACGCGCTCGCTCAGGTCGGCCTTCAGCTCGTCGACAGTGTCGAACTCGCTTGCCAGCTGGGCGAACTCATCGTCTACCTCGGGCAGCTCACGCTCTTTGACAGAGAGAACCTTGACCGTGACGTCGGCCTGGTCACCGCTGTGGTCGCCGGCGACCAGCGTGCTGGTGAAGGTCTTTTCCTCGCCGGACTTCAGTCCGATCAGGGCCTCGTCCAGTCCGTCGATGAGTTCACCGGAACCGACCTCATGGGACAGTCCGCTGGTGGCGGCTTCCTCGACCTCTTTGCCGTCGATGGTGGCCGACAGGTCGATGGAGACGAAGTCGCCATCGGCCACCGGACGATCGACTCCGGTGAGGGTGCCGAAGCGGGCACGCAGCGCCTGCAGTTGCTCGTCGACGGCCTCGTCGGCGACGGCCAAGGGTTCGACCTCGATCTCGAGGGTCGAGTAGTCCGGCAGCTCGATGTCGGGACGGACGTCGACCTCGGCGGTGAAGGTGATGCTCTTGCCGTACTCGAGCTCGGCGAGGTCGATCTCGGGCTGACCGATCGCCTTGATGTCGGTCACGTCGACGGCCTCGCTGTATTTCGCGGGAAGCGCTTCGTTGACGACCTGCGCCAGCACTGCGTCGCGGCCGACACGGGCCTCGATGAGCTTGGCCGGGGCCTTGCCGGGGCGGAAACCGGGGATCCGGATGTCGCGGGCCAGCGTCTTGTACGTGCGGGCGAATTCCGGCTCCAGTTCCTCGAACGGAACCTCGACGTTGAGTTTGACCCGCGTCGGGCTGATCTGCTCGACGGTGCTCTTCACTTGACTCCCTTTATTGCTGCTTTATTGCTGTTCTCGTGAGTCGGGATGACAGGATTCGAACCTGCGACCCTCCGCTCCCAAAGCGGATGCGCTACCAAGCTGCGCCACATCCCGTGTAGGTCGTTCTGCCGCGACTCGCGGCGCCTGCAGAACCGAACGCAAATACTACGTGCCAGCTCGCTCCGCGCCTAAACCGGTGACACGCACCGGCTCGAACACCCCTGTTTCCAGCCGATTTCTGATCGGCGGGCACGAGGCGGTACAGTCCTTTTCGCAGCGACAGCAATGGCGATCCCAGTGATGTCGTATGCACGCGGGTGTAGCTCAATGGTAGAGCCCTAGTCTTCCAAACTAGCTACGCGGGTTCGATTCCCGTCACCCGCTCAATCCCCGAAAGCCCCGGTCAGAGCATTGCTCGCCGGGGCTTTCGTCGTTTTCACGCCCCAATGGCGGTACGAGAGCGTCGGCAACATAACTCGACTTGTTGACAGCGCGAGCGGGCCCATGTTTCATTTCGGTCACGTCGACGGGGAGGCCGACGGAATCTGGCGAACGCCGACGACGTGGCCCTGCCGACGCCGCCGCCGGATCCGTTCTACGCCGCGCCGGCAAACCTCGGCGACTACGCCAACGGCGCGATCGTCGCCGAGCGCAAGATGCCGAACCCGCCCGGATTGAGCGACCTCGACACCTGGCAGCTCAAGTTCCGCAGCACAGACATGTACGAGCGGCCCATCGCGGCGGTCACCACCCTGCTGCTGCCGAAAAGCCGTCGGGTCGATGCACCGGTGCTGAGTTTTCAGGACATCGCCAACGCGCTCGGCCTCGAGTGCGCCCCGTCGCGCACTCTGTTCACGCAGACGAACAGCCTCACCGCACGCCAGGTCCCCGCACTGGGCGGACTGCTCGCACAGGGCTGGGTAATCGCGGTCCCCGATCATCTCGGCCCCCGCAGTGCCTATGGCGCCGCCCAACTCGGCGGGCGCATCACCCTCGACGGGATCAAAGCGGCGCAAAACCTGCGCACCGCGAACATCTCGCGCAGCCCGGTGGGCCTCATCGGTTACTCCGGTGGCGGTATGGCGACCGCGTGGGCTGCCGCTCTGGCACCGACTTATGCGCCCGGCCTCGAACTTGCAGGCAGCGCCTACGGCGGCGCACCGATGAACCTCATCAAGATGGCCGAGGGACTCGGCTACGGCAAGCCGCACCCAGCGTTCGGGCTCGCGTACGCGGCCGCCGTCGGCCTGTCCCGCGAGTACCCGAACGAGATCGCGATGTGGGACAACCTCACCCCGCTCGGCCGATCGAAGTACCTGGTCTCGACGCCTACCCAGGCGTACCCAACTCACCGGTGTTCGAATGGCACAGCCCTACAGACGAACTCATCCCGGTCGATTCGATCGTCGCGACCAACAACCGCTATTGCCGGGCCGGGGTCCGCGTGACCAGCTTGTCGACACCCGCGCCCAACCACGTGGCCGCCTATCCCCTGGGCCTTCCTGGCGCTTTCCAGTGGCTCAGCGATCGATTCGCCGGCGCAGGGGCGCCGAGCACGTGCTGAGACATCGGTCACGTTTGTCCGTATGTCCAAACCCATTCGTCACATCAGCAACTCCAGTCACAGATGCGCATTTTCCGTTTGGCACCTGCGGTCCCTCATGCAACTATTGAATCCGCGCTTTCGGGGAGCGTACTGAAGAACGTCGCCAACGTTAGGGTTCAACATAGTGTCGACCAACAAGCTCGCCCGCGGCAGCTCCTTCGGGCGCACCGTCACCCGCCTTGTGGCCGCCGTTCTCGGCGTCATCGTCGTGACCCTGGCCATTCCGGCCACCGCGTCCGCTCAACCCGTACCCACCGTTCCCGGACTGCCCGGCGTACCACTGCCGACGATCCCTGGAGTCTTCACCCCGGCCCCGGCACCGCCCGTGGAGCCGTCGACCCCGGAACCGGCACCTGAGCCGCCGAAGCCGGTCGAGCCCGCACCTCCGGTTGCAACCACGACCGGCTGGGTCGCACTCGCCGACGACGCGACTCATCAGCTGACCGTCTGGCAGGACGGCAAGGTCGTGCGCACCATGCCCATCTCGATGGGCTCGAACGACCACCCGACCCCGAACGGCACGTACTACACCAAGGAGAAGTACCGCGACATGTACATGGATTCGTCCACGTACGGCGTCCCGGTCGACTCGCCCGAGGGGTACCGCACCTACGTCGAGTACGCGGTCCGCATGTCATGGGATGGCATCTTCGTGCATGGCGCACCGTGGTCGGTCGAGCAGCAGGGCAACACGAACGTCAGTCACGGCTGCATCAACCTCAGCCCGGAGAACGCGAAGTTCGTCTACGAGAACTTTCCCGAGGGCACTCCGATCGTGGTGCAGGGCACCATCGGCGGACAGTACGTTCCCGGAAGTTAGAGATTCACCCCAGCACAACGAGAAACGGCGCCGAGAATTCTTCTCGGCGCCGTTTTTCGTTGTCGGCCGGCTCTACTCCGCCCCGAGCTCGTACCCGTTGCCGGCGCCGGTGACCCGTGCGATGGCCCGCATCTTGTTCACGGCGTCGAGGGCGGCGACCTTGTATCCCTCCGCAAGCGTCGGGTAGTTGAACACCGCGTCGACCAGGTAATCGATGGTCCCGCCACATCCCATCACCGTCTGACCGATGTGTACGAGTTCGGCAGCGTTGGAACCGAATACATGCACACCCAGGATGCTTCGATCTTGAGCATCGACCAACAACTTGAGCATCCCGTAGGCGTCGCCCATGATGGCGCCCCTGGCCAACTCGCGATATCGGGCGACCCCGACCTCGAACGGCACGTTCGCTGCGGTCAGCTCGTCCTCGGTCTTGCCGACGAAGCTGATCTCCGGGATCGAGTAGATACCGATCGGATGCTTCGACGAGTCCGTCTCACCGACCGGTTCACCGAATGCGTCGTACGCGGCCCGGCGCCCTTGCTCCATCGCCGTCGACGCGAGTGCCGGGAATCCGATGACGTCACCGACGGCGTAGATGTGCGGAACTGCGGTACGGAAACAGTCGTTCACCTCGAGTCGGCCGCGGTTGTCGCCTTCCAGACCGGCGGCAGCGACCCCGAGTTCCTCGGTGACCCCCTGGCGGCCTGCCGAATACAGCACAGTGTCTGCCGGGATCTTCTTCCCTGACTCGAGGATCGTCACCGTGCCCGACGTGTGCTTCTCGACCATCTTGACCGACTCCCCGAAACGGAAGGTCACCCCGCGGTCGCGCAGCTGATATTGCAGGGCCTCGACGATCTCGCGATCTACGAAGTCGAGCATGCTGACGCGACGCTCGACGACCGTCACCTTGGTCCCGAGCGCGGCGAACATCGAGGCGTACTCGATGCCGATGACCCCCGCGCCCACCACCACCATCGACTGCGGCACCCGATTCATCCCGAGGATCTGGTCGGAGTCGACGATGGTCGCACCGTCGAACTCGACACTCGCCGGCCGCGCGGGCTTGGTCCCGACTGCGATCACCGCATGGTCGAACGTGATGTTCTTGTGGTCGCCCCCTGTCGATTCGACCTCGATCTCGTGCGGGCCGAGGAACCTCGCATTGCCAATGAGCAGGGCAACCCGATTGCGCGACAACTGGTTCTGGATGACGTCGATCTCTTTGCCGACGACGTGCGAGGTTCGTGCCGAGAGATCACCGACGGTGATGTCGGTCTTGAGCCGATACGACTGACCGTAGAGTTCACGCTGGTTGAGACCCGTCAGGTAGAGCACCGCCTCGCGCATGGTCTTCGACGGAATGGTGCCGGTGTTGATGCACACCCCACCGACCATGTCTCGACGCTCGATCACGGCGGCTTTCTTACCGAGCTTGGCGGCCGCGATTGCCGCCTTCTGTCCGGCAGGACCCGAGCCGATGACAACTAGATCGTAGTGATCCACGATTATTTCTCCCAGGGGTTGATCCATCTGCGAATCAGTGTCGCCCACCTGGGCCCGCCGCACATTTCAGACGGGTGAATTGTTACCGGCGCCGACAAGAACCGGGGGCTCGACAGAGATCAGGCGGCATGCAGGTCCGCCGCGTGCACGACCCTGAACGTCGCCTGGACCTGCAACCACTGGACCAGTGTCTGGCAACCGGTCAGGTCACTGCCGACCATCGGCTCCGCGGCATACGCCGTGTGTCGGCCCCCTCGACGGTTGACCACCTTCAGACCGCCGAGCATCAGACGAGCTGGAAGGTAGCCCGCGATCTCCAACGCCACCACACGCAGGCGCTGTACGTCTTTGCGCCATTGTCGCGGGCGAATCGACGTGCGCGCCGCGTTCTGGAAGCTGTTGCTGGTGACCACCTGCCAGAGGCTACGCAACCAACCGCGCAGGTCACGGACCGACAACCCGGCGGTCAGATCCGCGACATCGCGGAGGAACGAATCGTCGCTGGCGTTGCAGATGACATCGTCGGGGTCGGCAATCCACAGTGCGGGCAGATCTCGCGGCAGCGGTGCACCCGGTCCCGCCAGCCCGAAACCGTCGCATCCGGCGACCGCGCCGGGAGGCTGATGAGGGTCGGCCACAAAACCAGCAGCCACAACATTTCCGAGAAGGTGGCCATCGCGCGCCAGCAGTTCCCTGATCACGACGCAACCCTGCGAGTAGCCGATCAACATGATCGGGCCCTCGGTCTCGGCGATCGCGGTCGAAAGGTGGTCGACACCCGTCCGGACGCTGTCGAGGTAACTCACACCCCCTGCGGTGGGGACGGGGCCGTAGCTGGCCGGGTATCCGACCCAGCGGCTCGCGAATCGGTCATCGAGCCGATCGGTGACGGCGGCCAGCAGACCGGACACCTCCGACCGGGAATCACCCGGATACGACTCGCCTGTTCCCCCGACCGTCAACACTGTCAGCATGGCCATCCATTCATTCTGACGGCGCAACCTGAGGTCGGCCTGAGGTCAGGCTGAGGTGTGGTGGATCAATTCGGCTGGCAGGTCGGGCACCAATAGACCTTGCGCGCCACCATCTCGCCCATCAACACCTCGGTGCCACAGACGCGACAGGGCTCGCTGGCACGGCGGTACACATACGTACGCGGCCGGCCGGGGCCGTAAGCCGGCGCGCCGTGATCGTCCGCCGGCCGCACGACATGCATCTTGCCCCGTCGTACCCCCACCGCCATGAGTGTCACGAGGTCCGCCCAGAGGCCGTCCCACTCACCGCGGTCGATCGATGTACCCGGACGATGCGGATTGATGTTGGCACGGAACAGGACCTCGGCCCGGTAGACGTTCCCGACGCCGGCCAACACCTTCTGATCCATCACCAGCGCGCCGATCGCTTTGCGCGACTTGCTGATCGCAGACCAGGCAACCTCGGGCTCAGCGTCTTTGCGCAGGGGGTCCGGTCCCAGCCTGGCGGTCAGGGCGATCAGATCCTCCGGCGTGTAGAGCTCACAGGCCGTCGGGCCTCGCAGGTCGGTGCCGTAGGCGTCCGACTCGATGCGCATCCGCACCTGACCCACGGGCGCGGGCAAGGGGGCCGGCCCGTCGGAAAAAGACCCGTACAGACCGAGGTGCACATGCACCATGTCGCCGCCGCGATAGCGATGGATCAGGTGTTTTCCCCACGCCTCGGCGCCTGCGAACACCTGACCGTCGAGGCGCTCGGTCGCGGACGCGAATCGACCCTGTGGGCTCGTCACCGACACCTGCCGGCCGGCGAGGCGACGGTGGTGCAGACGCGCAAGCCGGTGGAGCGTATGTCCTTCGGGCACAGCGTCGCGGGAATGTCAGTCGCCGGGCAGCGCCGGCGGCGTCCCCGTGCGCTCGTACTCGGACAGGATGTCGATGCGACGCTGGTGGCGCGCTTCTTCCGACCATGCGGTCGACACGAATGCATCGACGATAGCCAGCGCTTCGTCCTTGCTGTGCATCCGTCCGCCGATGCCGATGAGCTGGGCGTTGTTGTGCTGACGCGCGAGCTGCGCGGTCTCCACACTCCAGGCGAGGGCGCAACGGGCGCCCGGGACCTTGTTCGCGGCGATCTGCTCGCCGTTACCGCTGCCGCCGAGCACGATGCCGAGACTGCCCTCGTCGGCGACGGTCCGCCGCGCAGCCTCGACGCAGAACGCCGGGTAGTCGTCCAGGGCGTCGTATTCGTGCGCCCCGCAATCGATCACCTCATGTCCTGCAGAGGTCAGATGTTCTGCGATCTGCCCCTTCAACTCGAAGCCGGCATGGTCTCCACCCAGATACACGCGCATGCCGCCCAGTCTGTCAGAGGTGGCGGGTGCAGAGAAAGCCACCCATCACCGCGGATCGCGCGGCACTAGATTGGTGCTCGTGAATCCACAGCAGCCACCGGCGTTCGGACAACCGGTCATCAACTGGCTCGCACCCGCGCCGTATGCCGGCCAGCCGCGGCGCCACCCGTGGGAGATCCCGATGCTTGTCCTGGTGATCCTGGTCGGCGTCGGCGGGTACCTGCTAGGGGTGGTGATGGTGTCACTGGGTTATCTCGACACGTGGTTCATCCTGATCCTCATCGCGCCGTTGCTGATCTACCTCATCCGTGGTCTGACCTACGCGATGCCGCGGGTCAACGGCGTGAAGATGAGCCCCACCCAATTTCCCGAGGGCCATCAGATGGTGGTCGAGGCCGCCAGGCGGTTCGGCCTCGAACATGTTCCCGACGCGTACGTGGTCCTCGGCAACGGCACCATCAACGCCTACGCAGCGGGCCACGGTTTTCGCCGGTTCGTCGTGGTGTACTCCGACCTCTTCGAGATCGGTGGCCAGGCCCGCAGTCCTGAAGCCCTCCGGTTCATCATCGGGCACGAAGTCGGCCACATCGCCGCCGGGCACGTCTCTTACTGGCGCCAACTCGGCTCGATCGTCGGCATGAACATCCCGGTCCTCGGCCAGGCCCTGTCCCGTTCGATGGAGTACACGGCAGACAATCACGGTTACTACCACCAGCCGTCGGGGTCGCCCGGCGCCATCGGCGTCCTCGCCGCAGGCAAGTACATGCTGACCTCGGTGAGCTTCGACGAGTTCGCCGATCGCGCGACCCACGAAAGAGGTTTTTTCACCTGGGTGACCAACCTGCAGGCGAGCCATCCGGTGCTCACCTGGCGGGCTGCCGCGCTCCGCGACCGAACCGGAGCAGGCCGGATGTTCTTCCGTCCCAAACACATCGTGCGCGGCATCGGCAGCGGGCATGTCCAGAAGCTCGCGCCCACCGGGCCGCCCCCACAGTTCGGCGGGCAACCGATCACCGGCTACCCACCGCCGCCGAACCACCCGCCGCCGGCCGTGCCCCAATCGCCACCCGGCCCACCGGTCGATCTCCACAAGCCCGAGACCGACCGGAGCGGCGACGAGGAGTCTGAATAGTGCTCAGTCGAACTGAGGGTCCTCGTTACGGCTGCGCTTGAGTTCGAAGAAGTGCGGGTAGCTCGCCAACGCGACCGACCCGTCCCAGACGCGGCCTGCGTCCTCGCCACGCGGGATACGCGAGAGCACTGGACCGAAGAACGCCACATCGTTGATATGGATCGTCGGGGTCCCCACGTCGTCGCCGACCTTGTCCATCCCGGCGTGATGACTCTTGCGGATCGCGTCGTCGAAAGTGGTCTCGTCGGCCGCCTCCGCCCATTCCGCGGGGAGACCGAGCTCTGCCAGGGCGGCGGGGATGACCTCGTCGAAGTCCTTCACGCCCTTGTTGTGAATGAGTGTGCCGAACGCCGTATAGAGCGGCGACAGGATCTCGTCACCGCGCTCGGACTGCGCCTTGGCGATCACCCGAACCGGACGCCACGCCTGCTTGAGACCCTCCCGGTATTCCTCCGGGACGTCCTTGCCCTCGTTCAACACCGCCAGGCTCATGATGTGGAAGTTGGTCTCGATGGTCCGGACCTTTTCCACCTCGAGGATCCAGCGTGAGGTGATCCAGCACCACGGGCAGAGCGGATCGAACCAGAAATCAACACGATCAATCGAGTCAGTCATGCGCAGCACACTCCTTGCTCAGGGTCGACGTCAGCGTCAACCGATGTGACCATCCACCAAGACCAACAACCGGCGGCCTTCAGCATTCCCTGTCCGGTGCACGCGCGCCACCACTGCGCCAGGCCATACGGTAGTTGTGTACTGGTCAGCAAGACATCCCACGAACATCCGCAATTTCACGAACATCCGCAATCCAACATCTCTGCGAAGGCGAGGCAACCCACGTGGCGGCACCAAATTTGACCCGTGATCTCGCGGGCCAGCGGTCGGCGAACATCTCGGTCTCGAACTATGCGATCGATCTCGACCTCACCGACGGCGCAGGCAAACCCGGCGAGAAGACGTTCCGGTCGGCGGTGACCATCACCTTCAGCGCAACCGCGGGTTCGTCGTCGTTCGTCGATCTGATCGCCGAGACGGTCCACACAGCGAAGCTGAACGGGACCGCGCTGGACATCGCCGGGTATTCCGAGGAGGACGGGCTGGCACTGGCGGACCTGGCCGGCGAGAACACTCTCGAGATCGTTGTCGATTGTGTGTACTCGCACACCGGCGAGGGCCTGCATCGCTTCGTCGACCCGACAGATGACGCGGTCTACCTCTATTCACAATTCGAGACTGCCGACGCCAAGAGGATGTTCGCGTGTTTCGACCAGCCGGACATGAAGGCGACATTTGATGTCACCGTCACCGCGCCCACCGATTGGAAGGTGATTTCCAACGGCGCCGGTACCGAAACATCGCCGGGCACACACACGTTCGCGACGACTCCCCTGCTGAGCACCTACCTGGTCGCTCTCATCGCCGGCCCGTACACGCAGTGGACAGACGCCTACACCGATGAACACGGCACGATCGACCTCGGCATCTTCTGCCGATCGTCACTGGCGGAGTTCATGGACGAAGAACGACTGTTCACCGAGACCAAGCAGGGATTCGAGTTCTACCACAAGAACTTCGGCATCCCTTACGCGTTCGGCAAATACGATCAGCTGTTCGTTCCGGAGTTCAATGCCGGAGCGATGGAGAACGCCGGCGCGGTCACCTTCCTCGAGGACTACGTCTTCCGGTCCAAGGTGACGAAGTACCTCTATGAGCGGCGCGCCGAGACCGTCCTGCACGAGATGGCCCACATGTGGTTCGGCGACCTGGTCACGATGCAGTGGTGGGATGACCTGTGGCTCAACGAGTCCTTTGCCACCTTCGCCTCCGTGCTCTGCCAATCGGAGGCCACTGAATACAAGAACGCCTGGACCACCTTCGCGAATGTGGAGAAGTCCTGGGCTTACCGCCAGGACCAGCTGCCCTCCACGCACCCGGTGGCCGCGGACATCCCCGACATCGCGGCGGTCGAGGTGAACTTCGACGGGATCACCTACGCCAAAGGCGCATCCGTGCTCAAGCAGCTCGTCGCGTATGTGGGCCTCGACCACTTCCTGGCAGGTCTGCGGGACTACTTCCAGGCACACAAATTCGGGAACGCCACATTCAGCGATCTGCTCGGAGCCCTCGAGAAGTCGTCGGGTCGGGATCTGTCCGACTGGGGCTCGCAATGGCTCAAGACCACCGGGATCAACGTCATCCGACCGGACTTCGATCTCGACGACGCGGGAGTGATCACCCGGTTCAACATCCTCCAGGACGGCGCGGCCCCCGGTGCCGGCGAAACCCGGACCCACCGCCTCGCCGTCGGCGTCTACGACGATGTCGACGGAAAGCTGGTGCGTACCAAACGAGTCGAACTCGATGTCGCCGGAGATCGCACCTCGGTCGACGAGCTGGTCGGAGTCCATCGCGGACAACTCATCCTGCTCAACGACGACGATCTGACCTACTGCTCGGTGCGCTTGGACCCCGACTCACTGGCGACGGTGACCAGCCGGATCGGCGACATCAGCGAATCGATGCCGCGGACGCTGGCGTGGTCGGCCGCGTGGGAGATGACGCGGCAGGCCGAGATGCGCGCCCGTGACTTCGCGGCCCTGGTCGCTCACGGCATCGGATCAGAATCGGAGATCGGTGTGGTGCAGCGGGTGCTCTTGCAGGCCCAGACCGCAATCGACGCCTACGCCGACCCGGAGTGGGCCACCGCGAACGGCTGGCCCGAGTTCAGCACCCGTCTCCTCGAACTCGCCCGCGCGGCCGAGGCCGGCTCGGATCATCAGTTGGCGTTCGTGAACTCGCTGCTGTCCGGGGTACTGGCACCGGAGCAGACCGACGTGGTCGCGGCGCTGCTCGACGGTGACCCCGCCGACCAGGGTCTGCCGGGACTGACCGTGGACACCGATCTGCGGTGGTCGATAGTCAACGCCTTGGCGACCGCAGGGGCCATCGACACCGATCCGTCGAGCACTCCGGTGATCGACGCGGAACTGGAACGGGACAACACCTCGGCGGGCAGCCGTCAGGCCGCCAGGGCCAGGGCCGCCCGGCCGTTGGCCGAGGCAAAGGCAGATGCCTGGTCACGCGCCGTGGAAGACGATTCCCTGTCCAACACCTTGGGCCGGTCGATCATCGCCGGATTCTCGCGTCCGGGGCAGGGCGAACTCCTCGCGCCGTACACCGCAAAGTACTTCGAGGCGGTGCCGCAGGTCTGGGCGCGCCGTTCGAGCGAGGTGGCGCAGACGGTCGTGGTCGGCCTCTACCCGAATTGGGCCGCCGACGAGCGCGGACTCGCACTCGCTGACGAACTCCTGGCCGGCGACCATCCCTCCGCACTGCGGCGGCTGATCTCCGAAGGCCGCGACACCGTGGCCCGCGCGTTGCGGGCACGCGAGTTCGACAAGAGCTGAGCCGATAGCAAAAGGCGGGGTGACCGAAAGGTCACCCCGCCTTTTGCTGAGTTCAGAGAATCAGCGAATCGTCGCCGCTGCCGCGATGACGCGGATTGCGGAGATGATGCCGTCGACGAGATCGCCGGAACGGATCCCGGCAATCGCGGCAGTCACACCGAGTTGCGCCACCCGATCGTTGAGGCGGGCAGCCACCTCTTTGCCGGAGACGACCACAACGTCTTTCGTGTTGGGTGCAATCGCGATCAGGACCGCGTGTTCGGGCTCAGGCGCACTCGGCAGGATCGCCGAGGCGCCCGCGAAGGCGTCTTCGCCGAGATCGCCGATGAAGACCGAGAACCGGATGCCGGTCTCGTCGGTCGCGTCGGCGAGTGCTTCGTCCAGTGCGACCAACTCGTCGGTGTGGAACGGCGGGGTCGTCGGGACGTCACCCGGGAAACGTGCGGCCGAGACGCGACCGCTCGGAGTCAGCACCGCACCCATCGGGAGCGAATCGGGATCGACGTTGGACTTGACCAGGTCACCACTTGCCACTTGCCGAGCCTCCGATCAGATCGTCGTGGCCGTGCCCGTGGTATCCGGGAGCCACCGGGTTCGCCTCCGTGGCGCTGAGCAGCAGCGGACCGTGCTCCCACTTCTGGTCGATCTTGTAGTACTGCACCTTGGGGTACTTGACCCCACTGGTGATGACCAGTGCCCCGATCACCATGACCACCGAGATGATGGTGATGATGATGACCGGCATGCCGATCGCCACTATCAGGTCTTCCATCGCATCCGCCCTTCAGACTGCTCAGTTGGTCGAGCTCCGCTTCGCTTCGTCTCCGCTCGACCTCTTGCCTCAAAACTTAGCCGACGACCCCGGCGTATGCGCCGTCAGGTCGCCCGTGTCCCCGGCCGGGCCTCGTCGCCGCTCAGACCTACGCTGCCCCGACATCCAGGTAGCGCATCCACGCCGGATCGAAGTCCTTCACGGTCGCCAACAACCGCCAGTGCCTGCCCTTGGGCGCGGTCAGCGGCACCTTGAGCGTCCACCCGAGCTCGCTGAGCAGCTTGTCGGCCTTCTTGTGATTGCACGAAGCGCAGCAGGCGACGCAGTTGTCCCAGGTGTGGGTGCCGCCGCGACTGCGTGGGACCACGTGGTCGATGGTGTCCGCCTTGCCGCCGCAATAGCCACATCTGGTCCGGTCGCGCTGCATGAGCGCAGCCCTCGTCATCGGGATGACCGCGCGATACGGAACCCGGACGTAGTTGCGCAGCCGGATCACCGACGGGATGGCGAGTGCGAGGTCTGCCGAATGAATGAGTGGGCCGGCGCCGTCCTCGTGGATGACGTCGGCCCGCTCGCGAAGGACCAGGACTATCGCCCGACGTATCGAAATGGCTGCGAGCGGTTCATAGGTCGCGTTGAGGAGCAGGACCCGATGCTTACCCCACCGGGAGTTGGCACCTGTCGGCGGACCCATGACCGCGTCGGTCGCACCGGAACGCGGGTCGAGGGTGGACACGCTGGCCTCGCCCCGTGTCCTGACGCGCGCGTCGGCACGGGCCGCGACGCCTTCCTGCACTGCGCGTGCCTTCTCGCGCTGCGTCTTCGTCCGCGACATCTGACCTCCCGGCCAACAACCGACCTCGGTGGGAACGATTCAGTTCAGCATGGAAATGCGATTAATGCACGACAATATGAAGCCTCGACCGAGGTCGTTTCGGTGAACACTGCGTGTCGGCCTCGGTCGCCCGGCAGACCGGCGCCCGGGTGCCCGATCGGAGATGATGGAACAATGCAGTGGTGAGTACTTCTCCGCAGACGTTCTACGAGGCAGTGGGCGGCGAACAGACTTTTCACGACCTGACCGCTCGGTTCTACGAGGAGGTCGCCCGGGACGAGATCCTGCGGCCGCTCTATCCCGAGGAAGATCTCGGTCCTGCCGAACGCAGGATGCGCATGTTCCTCGAGCAGTACTGGGGTGGTCCGCGAACGTACTCCGACGAGCGAGGGCACCCGCGGTTGCGGATGCGACACAACCCCTTCCGTATCGGTCAGCTGGAAAAGGCGGCGTGGCTGCGGTGCATGCACATCGCGATCGCGTCCATCGACTCCCAGAGACTGGACGACGAGCACCGACAGGCCCTCACCGACTACATGGAGATGGCTGCCGAGTCCATGGTGAACACACCCATGTGAGACGTGCGACGCACGTGGCGGTGTGATCGCGACCTCCACTGATACGTGAGGCAAGATGAGTGGTGTGAGTGACACGCAGAACAACGATCTTTCCGCAGCCGAAACCGATGCGGCACAGCGCGTTCAGCCTGCAATGACGGCCGAATACCCGCTGTGGTGGCAAAACGCGATCTTTTACCAGATCTACCCACGATCGTTCTCAGATCACAATGGAGATGGGGTGGGCGACATCCCGGGTGTGATCGACAAACTCGGATACCTCGAGCTGCTCGGTATCGACGCCCTGTGGCTCAGTCCCGTGATGAAGTCCCCGATGGCCGACCACGGCTATGACGTATCCGATCCTCGCGACATCGACCCACTGTTCGGCGGCCTCGATTCGCTCGACACCCTCATCACCGAGGCGCACAGTCGCGGCATCAAGGTCACCATGGATCTGGTCCCCAACCACACCAGCGATCAGCACGCGTGGTTTCTGGAGGCTCTCGGGGCCGCCCCGGGGAGCCCGGCCCGTGAACGCTATATCTTCCGGGACGGCAAGGGCCCCGACGGCGATCAGCCACCGAACAACTGGCCCAGCGTGTTCGGTGGGCCGGCATGGACCCGGGTCACCGCGCCCGACGGAACTCCCGGCCAGTGGTACCTGCACATCTTCGCTCCCGAGCAACCCGATCTGAACTGGGACAACCCGGAGGTCTTTGCCGACCTCGAGAAGACCCTCCGATTCTGGCTCGACCGCGGAGTCGACGGCTTCCGCATCGACGTCGCCCACGGGATGGCCAAGCCCGAGGGCCTGCCGGACATGGACCACGAGGCGGTCGGCCTGCTCAGCAACGATGATGACGATCCCCGCTTCAACAATGCCGGCGTCCACGACATCCACCGGCGAATCCGCGCAGTGCTCGACGACTACCCCGACGCGATGACCGTCGGCGAGATCTGGGTGAAGGACAACGTCCGATTCGCCGAGTACGTGCGACCAGACGAACTCCACCTGGGCTTCAACTTCCGGCTGGCGAAGGTGCAGTTCGACTCGGAGGAGATCCGGGAAGCCATCGAGCATTCGCTCGAAGCGGTCGCCTCGGTGTCGGGCACACCGACCTGGACACTGTCGAACCACGATGTCGAGCGTGAGGTCACCCGCTACGCGGAGCATGACTCGCCCTCGGCCGGCACCGACCGGGCACGGGCGATGATCCTCGTCGAACTGGCGCTGCCGGGCGCCGCGTTCGTCTACAACGGCGCCGAACTGGGTCTGCCGAACGCCGACCTGCCCGATGACGTGCTCCAGGATCCGGTGTGGGAGCGCTCAGGTCACACCGAACGCGGCCGCGACGGCTGCCGCGTGCCACTGCCCTGGGAAGGTGCCTCGCCGCCGTTCGCGTTCTCCACCAATCCCGACACCTGGTTGCCGATTCCGGCGGAATGGTCCGGGCTGACCGTCGAAGCCCAACTCGAGGACATCGATTCCACCCTGTCGCTCTACCGGCAGGCCATCGAGCTGCGGAAGAACCGTCCAGAGTTCGCGGGTGAGGGCATCGAGTGGTACGGCGCGCCCGAGGGCTGCCTGGCGTTCCGCCGATCGATGGGCAAGCTGGTCTGCGCGCTCAACGCCGGGCCGACCCCCATCGGCCTGCCGCCGGGGGATGTGCTGTTGAGCAGCACACCACTGGTCGAGGGCAAGCTCGCGCCGAACTCCGCGGCCTGGCTGATCTGAGAACCGATTTTGGTGGCTTCTGGCGGGCATTTTCCCAGGTCGGCATCGCCAGAACCCACCACTTTCGGTCTTCAGTTGACCGACAGCGACAGCGACATGGTCCGGCGCTGATATACCGAGCCGAACCTCGCGTCGAGGCGGGCCCAGACAGCCGTATGCCGCACGCGCACGACCTCGTCGGCATCGATCAGTTCGAGGGGTGAGTCCTCGGTGACGTCGCGATTGTCGGACTGGCGCACGAAACCCATCGCTGTCAGCGCGAAGATCGAGCGCATCGATATCCCCACGACCTGGTCAGAAGTCTCAGCGGAGACGTCGAGCACCTGTTGATTCAGCAATGAGGTCGGTGGGCCGTGTCCGCTGCCCTGGGTGCGGGCCACTTCGGCCCCGCTGCGAGAGAGCTCCACCAGGACGCGGGCGGGCACATCGTCGAGATGCGAGAACCCGTCCACTGGCGGCAGGGCGCCGTGCCAGGCGCTGTCGAGGGCGAAACCGGTGTCGATCGTGGCCCTGCCTGGATCCGATGCCGCGGCCTGCAGCGCCGACCGCAGTTCCGCCGCGCCGCAGACCACGTCGTCGCCGGAGATCGACCCCACCACGACCCGGCTCGCCAGCACGTCGAATCCGGTGTTGACCCACACTCCGAGTAGTCCGTCCGGTCGGACCCGGATCCGGAGCACGGCCATGTCGTCACCCCGTAGCGCCCGCGCGGCAAACGTCGAGAGGTCGACGCGGTCGTGCGCGGTCAGCGTGAGCTCTGCCATCAGCGGATCGTACTTCGCAGTTGACGCGCCGCCACCGACAGCGTGGCCAGGTCCAGCTCGCCAGACTCCGCGATCTCCGACAGCGTCCCCCGGACACGGGACAGCCGCGAGGCGTTGCTGAGTTCCCAGTCGGCGATCTTCTCGTCGGCCGATTCCTCGGGTTCTCCCGAATCCAGGATCACCAGGCACAACGCGCGTAACGCGCCGTGCAGATCGTCGCGCAACGCCAGCCGCGCGAGGGAATGCCATCGATCCTTGCGATCGAGGTCCGAGACCGCATTGAGGAGCTGTTCCACGCCGAGGTGGTCCATCAGCGCGAAGTAGAGTTCACCCACCTCCTCCGGGTCACGGTCGGCGATCTCGGCTGCATCGATGATGTCGAGGAGACAGAAGCGGTGCAGACTCACCGCGACCGCCTGGGCGGTCTTCTCCGGCACGCCGGCGTCGACCAGGTCGCTCGCGCGTTCGCCCACTCCACCTTCGGAGATGCCGCGCAGCCAGTTCGGCAGCCGCGGTGACAGTTCGGCCACGAGTTCGCCGTACCGCGTCACCTCCGCCGCCATGGCCAACGGCTGGGGCCTTCCGGCGATCATCCACCGCGAGGCCCGGAAGAGCAGCCGGCGGGTGTAGACGACCATCGCGTTGGTCGTCGGGATGTCACACGGCGCGGTAGCGATGTCGTGCCATAGTGCGTGCAATCCGAAGATGTCGGTGACGGCCTGATATGACCGCACGACGTCGACGGGGTCCGACCCACTGCCCTCGCACAGGCGGAAGACGTGAGTGATACCTGCGTTGTCGACCAGATCGTTCACCACCGCGGTCGTGACGATCTCGCGGCGCAATGGATGCGTGGCGATCCCGTCGGTGAAGCGCTCCTGCAGCGGCTGCGGGAAGTAGTCGATCAGACGCGGCGAGAAGACATCGTTGTCGGGCAACTCGCCCGCCAGCATGTCCGCCTTCAACCCCAGCTTCACATGCGCCATCACCGTCGCGAGTTCCGGCGAGGTCAAACCGTTTCTGCCCGTGACGTTTCCGCGCTTGATCAGGTCGGCGGGCCGGGGCAGCGCCTCGAGCCGCAGATCCACCCCGCGGGCCGCGAGGTCCTTGAGCAGCCGCGTGTAGACACCGGCAGTGCCCGCCGCGCCGGCCCGGCTGGTTCCCAATTCGGCGTTCTGCGAGACGTTGTCGGCGAGGACGAGATCGCCCACCTCGGTGGTCATCGATTCGAGCAGCGGGTTTCGCTGCGCTGCCGCGAGATTGCCGGCCGACACCTGGGAGTCGAGGAGGATCTTGATGTTGACCTCATGATCGGAGCAGTCGACGCCTGCCGAGTTGTCCATGGCGTCGGTGTTGATGCGGCCACCGCTCAAATCGAACTCGATCCGGCCCAACTCGGTCACTCCAAGGTTGCCGCCCTCTCCGATCACCCTGGCGCGCAACTCGTTTCCGTCGACCCGGATGGCGTCGTTGGCCTTGTCACCGACGTCCTCGTGAGACTGGGTGCTGGCCTTGACGTAGGTGCCGATACCCCCGTTCCAGAGCAGATCGACCGGCGACAGCAAGATCGCCCGGATCAGATCCGGCGGTGAGAGGTGACTGATGTCCTCGGACAGCCCCAGCGCGGTGGCCACCTGCGGGCTCACGGGTATCGACTTCTGATCGCGCGGCCACACTCCGCCACCGGTGCTGATCAGATCCGTGTTGTAGTCGGCCCACGACGACCGCGGAAGGTCGTACAGTCGCTGCCGTTCGGTGAACGACGCCGCGGCGTCGGGGTCAGGGTCGATGAAAATGTGGCGGTGGTCGAAGGCCGCCACGAGCCGGATGTGCTCGGAGAGCAACATGCCGTTGCCGAAGACGTCGCCACTCATGTCCCCGACGCCGACGACGGTGAAGTCCTCGGTCTGGGTGTCGGTGCCCATCTCGCGGAAGTGGCGTTTGACCGCCTCCCACGCGCCGCGCGCGGTGATGCCCATGGCCTTGTGGTCGTAGCCCGCCGAACCACCTGACGCGAACGCATCGCCGAGCCAGAAGTTGTATTGGCCCGCAACATCGTTGGCGATGTCGGAGAAGGTGGCGGTGCCCTTGTCCGCCGCCACGACGAGATACGGATCGTCGTCGTCGCGGCGAACCACCTCGGCAGGGCCGACCGTCTCACCTGATCTCTGATCGATGTTGTCTGTCAGGTCCAGCAATCCGGCGATGAACCGGCGATAACATTCGATGCCTTCAGCGCGGAACGCATCGCGGTCTGTTGCGGGATCCCCGGTGGGGATCGGTGGCCGCCTCACCACGAATCCGCCTTTGGAACCGACCGGCACGATGACGGCGTTCTTCACGGCCTGGGCCTTGACCAGACCGAGGATCTCGGTTCTGAAGTCCTCTTGCCGATCCGACCAGCGCAATCCGCCGCGGGCGACGGAGCCGAAGCGCAGATGGACGCCTTCTACGCGAGGTGAGTACACATAGATCTCGAACAGTGGTCGCGGCTGTGGGGTCTGTGGGATGTCACGCGGCCGGAACTTGAAACTGAGCACCTTGTGCGGAAGCCCCTGATTATCCGTGCCGTAGTAGTTCGTGCGCACGGTCGCCGAGAGCGCCGCGACATAGGCGTTGACGATCCTGTCGACGTCCATGCTGATGATCGCGCCGATCGCGGCCGTCAGTTCGTCGAGGACCTCGGCGCGCCGGCCGGCATCGGCCGACCGCGGATCGAAGGACGCCCGGAACAGTTCGACCAGGGACTTGGTCACCGAGACGTTGGTTCCCAGCACGGCGGCAACGTGGGTCACGCTGTAGGAGGAACCGCATTGGCGCAGGTATCTCGCGTAGGCCCTGAGCATCGCGGCCTCGCGCCAAGAGAGTCCGCAGCGGAAGATCAGCTCGTTGAAGTTGTCGACCTCGGCATGCCCCCGCCACATCTGCGCGAACGCGTCGGTGAAGCGATCCTCGACATCTGCGAGGCTGTCGGGATCCACGATCATTCCGCCCGCGAGCGTCAGCCCGAACTCGTACACATAACACTGCTCACCGTCCTGCCGGCGGATCTCGAACGGCCGCTCGTCGAGGACGTTCACGCCAAGGCTGTGCAGCACCGGCAGCACCTCGGTCAGCGTCGCCGGCCTGCCGCAGAGATAAAACGAGAAGCGCCAGTCGGCCCGCCCCGACGGACTGTCGTCATCGGCCGTCCCGCGGTGCAGCCTGACGTGAAAATCGCCGCCGGCCAGCGACTGGACGATCTCGATGTCCTCGAACGCCTCCTGTGGATCGCGCACGTCCTTGTAGCTGTCCGGCAAGGTGGACGTGAAGAACGAGACCTCGTCGACGACGTCTGGGCTCGGAGCGGTCGCCGCGACCTCCCTCAACCGTTCGTCCCAACCGCGGGCCGCCTCGATGAGCGTGTCCTGGATCTCGACCTGCCCCGCCGACCCGACCGCCAGGGATCCCAGCCGGTCACAGTCGGGCGTCTTCACCCGCATCATGACGTGCAGGAGCGCGAGTGCCGATTCACTGACCCGCGCGGTGTATTCCAGTGCGTCACCACCGAGCTCATCCAGCAAGAGGTTCTGGAGTGTCTCGCGAAGTCGCGTCGTGTAGCGATCTCTCGGCAGGTAGACCAGCGCCGAGACGATCTCACCGGCCGGGTCCGGGCGCAGGAATACGCGTAGTTGCCGGTTGGGGACGGCCTCGAGGACCTCGGTGAGCGTTCTGGCCATCTCATCGGCGTCCACCGAGAACAGCTCGGACCGCGGGAACGTCTGCAGCAACTCGAGCATGGCCATGCCGGTATACGAATCGGCCTGGACGTCGGCGGCCGCGAGGATCGCTGCCACCTTGGCGTCTAGAACCGGTATCTCGAGAATGTTCTCGTGGAGGGCAGTCGGCGTGAAGGTACCGACGAACACGTGCTCGCCGACGCGGTTGCCCGCGCCGTCGTAATCGGCGACCCCGATCAGACTCGGGAAGTTGGACCGCTGGATGCGGGTCGGCAGGTACAGCTGTCGCACCGACACCGCATCCGCACCACCGGTGGCCCGATGCGCAACAGCACCGCTGCGCCAGACCCCGAGTCCGGAATCCGGATCCGGGGTACCTGCGTCAGCAGGGCCGGAGCAACGCACGTATCCATACGGCGCGAAGTGGTGGTCGGCGAGCCACGACAACATGCGGCCGTAATCGCCTGCCACCGTTGGGTCCAGGCCGTCAGGCGCCGTCTCCGTGGTGTACGCACTGAAGTCACCGGCGAGATCGGTGATCACGGACAGGATCGCGGTGCGGTCGCGGTGGACGTCCGCGATGCGCCCCACCACGACATCCAGCTCGCGGGATATCTGGTCGACATCCACCGCGGAGACGTTCGGTGTCGCTTCGACATGGATCCACGATTCGGCCGAGAACTGTAGGGATCCGGACTCCTGCGGTGCGCCCACCTCGAGCAGAACTCCGTCGGCGCTACGCCGGACGTCCATGATCGGGTGATCGATGCGCACCACCGTCAGACCCGCGGCCTCCAGCACCGCAACCACGGACTCGACGAGCAGCGGCATGTCGTCCGCGACGAGAACCATCGACAGGATCCCGCGGTCGATGACCAGGTCGGTGGCCGCGCCACCGCCGGTCCGCACGTACGCGACGTCGAGATGGCGGACGAGCTGGGATCGTTGCGTGGTCTCCAAGTCGTCCCAGCCCACGCCGCTGCGGGCGCCGGGCCTGTGAAAGTATCCACTGATTGCTTGTGGCAGAAAGTCTTTCACAGGCGCCGACACATTCCCGAAAACAGAATCTGTCAGATCAGACTGTTTCGATCCGGTCATCGCCGTCACTCCCGCAGTTGATCGGTCGCCCACGGGATCTCCGTGGGGTCTGACTTCAAATGGTAGTGATGGCCACCGGCCCGGGTCGCCTAATCCCGGGTCAGCTTCCGGTGTGTCACCGAGTGCGGACGGGCCGCATCCGCACCGAGGCGGTCGATCTTATTCGCCTCGTACGCCTCGAAGTTGCCCTCGAACCAGAACCACTTGCCTTCTTCGACGTTGCCCTCCCACGCCAAGATGTGGGTGCAGGTTCGGTCGAGGAACCAGCGGTCGTGCGAAATGACCACGGCGCAGCCGGGGAACAGCTCGAGCGCATTCTCCAGCGAGCCGAGGGTCTCGACGTCGAGGTCGTTGGTGGGCTCGTCGAGCAGGATCAGGTTTCCGCCCTCTTTCAGGGTCAGGGCGAGGTTGAGGCGGTTCCGCTCACCACCGGAGAGCACCTCGGCCTTCTTCTGCTGATCCGGGCCCTTGAAGCCGAACGCGCTGACGTAGGCGCGCGAAGGCATCTCGTTCTGGCCGACCTCGATGAAGTCGAGCCCGTCGGAGACGACCTCCCAGACGTTCTTCTTGGGGTCGATGTTGGCGCGGTTCTGGTCGACGTAGCTGAGGCGGACCGTCTCGCCCACCTTCACCTCGCCCGAGTCCGGCTCTTCCAGACCCACGATGGTCTTGAAGAGCGTGGTCTTGCCGACACCGTTGGGGCCGATGACACCGACGATGCCGTTTCGGGGCAGGGTGAACGACAGGTCCTTGATGAGCACCCGGCCGTCGAATCCCTTGTCGAGGTTCTTGACGTTGACGACCACATCGCCGAGGCGCGGCGGCGTCGGGATCTGGATCTCCTCGAAGTCGAGCTTGCGCATCTTGTCGGCTTCGGCGGCCATCTCCTCGTACCGACCGAGGCGCGCCTTGTTCTTGGTCTGGCGTGCCTTCGATCCGGATCGAACCCACGCGAGTTCTTCCTTCAGGCGACGCTGCAGTTTTTGATCCTTCTTGCCTTGGACCTCGAGGCGCTCGGCCTTCTTCTCCAGGTAGGTGGAGTAGTTGCCCTCGTACGGGTGCAGCTTGCCGCGATCGACCTCACAGATCCACTGCGCGACGTGATCGAGAAAGTAACGGTCGTGAGTAACAGCCAGCACGGCGCCGGGGTACGACGCCAGGTACTGCTCGAGCCACAGCACGCTCTCGGCGTCCAAGTGGTTGGTGGGCTCATCGAGGAGCAGCAGGTCAGGCTTTTGCAGCAGCAGCTTGCACAGCGCGACGCGACGACGCTCACCACCGGAGAGGTGGGTGACTGGCTCGTCTGCGGGCGGGCATCGCAGAGCGTCCATCGCCTGCTCGAGCTGGGAGTCCAGGTCCCAGGCGTCACCGTGGTCCAAAGCCTCCTGCAGCTTGCCCATCTCTTCCATGAGCTCGTCCGAGTAGTCGGTGGCCATCAGTTCGGCGATCTCGTTGAACCGGTCGAGCTGCTCCTTGATCAGGCCCATGCCCTCTTCGACGTTCTGCCGGACAGTTTTCTCTTCGTTGAGCTTGGGCTCCTGCATGAGGATGCCGACGCTCGCACCCGGGTCGAGGAACGCCTCGCCATTGGACGGCTGGTCGATGCCGGCCATGATCTTCAGGATGGACGACTTACCGGCACCGTTGGGGCCCACCACCCCGATCTTGGCGCCGGGATAGAACGACATTGTGACATCGTCGAGAATCACCTTGTCGCCGTGTGCTTTTCGCACCTTTTTCATTGTGTAAATGAACTCTGCCACGTTATGGCCTCTCTACCTGATCGCAAGTGTCACCGCGGTTTGGCGGGCCGATCGACTGCGCCTGCAGCAATCGGCAACTCCTCCAGCGTAGTGGGTCATCGCTGCCCCGCCGGCCCGGGCGAGCCTACTCGTCAGGCGGCGGCCGCGCCGGTGCGCTCCGCAGGTTGCGCCACCACGTCAGATGGTTCGCTCACGGCGAGACCCGGGCCGCCGCGGGTGGTGGCCCCGACGTAGGTCACCTCGCAGCGACTGAGGTCCAACCCCACGGTCGTCGCAGTCATCTCGAGATCGGCGCGCCGCTCCCCGTTGTCGGCCACGTACTCGTTCGTCTTGATCTGCCCGTGGGCGATGACGGGCCTGCCCTTCGCCACCACCGACGCCACTCCGTCGATGAGCTTTCGCCAGCAACTGACGGTCAGATACAGGGTCGGGCCGTCGACCCATTCACCGTTGCGCTTGTCCAGCCGCCGTGAATTGCACGCCATCCGGAACGAGAAGACGCCCTCCCCTGCCGCCGTCTGGCGACGACGCGGTTGCGAGATGACGGTGCCGATCACGGTCGTATATGTCTCGTACATGTTCTCCCCCTGCTGATTGTCCCGGTTTGCACCGGTCGACGAACTGACTCGTCTGATCAGCATGACCGCTCGCGGAGAGGTCAGAGGGCCCAACAAGGTCTGCTGTGGAAAGTCCGCACGACTGTGGACAAGTCGCCGCCTACGACGTCAGGTGCGGGTCCCCGAAGAGTCGACATCGGTCTCCGCGACCTCGTCGACGGAATCGGCAGACCGGGGCTGACCGGGGGTTTGGACTTCATCAGGGGCGTTGGTCTGCTCAGCGGTCTGAGATCGGCCGGAGAGTTGGGCGAGCATCGCGTTGTAGCTTGCCAACTCCGCACCGTCGTCGCGTTCTTCGCGGCGATCGAATCGCTTCGCC
>NZ_MJEI01000003.1 GCF_002095395.1 Williamsia sp. 1135 | reverse complement strand
TATCAGATGAATAATGCATGTCTGCACCACAGCGAGTTCCCAGACGGTGTTGATCGCCTCGGGCAATCCCTTGAGTCCGTCGCACACAACGATGCAAACATCCGCCACACCACGATTCTTAATCTCGGTCAGGACCGAAAGCCAGAACTTCGCGCCTTCACCGCCCTCGCCGGCCCAGATCCCCAGGATGTCGCGTTCGCCATTAACGGTGACACCAATCGCGACATACATCGGCCGGTTGGTGACCTGTCCGTCGCGAACTTTCACGTGCACCGCATCGATGAACATCACCGGATACACCCG
>NZ_MJEI01000008.1 GCF_002095395.1 Williamsia sp. 1135 | reverse complement strand
TCGTCGTCGCGTTCTTCATCCTCGCAGATGTTGCGGTAGTGCCGATTTCGAGCGCGCAGCAGAATCGAGGCAAGCACAGCGGCCAGCAGCGACCCGGTCAGCACACCGATCTTGACGTGGTCGTCCCGCTCCGAACCCATCCCGTAAGCGAGATCTCCGATCAACAGGGACACGGTGAACCCGATACCGGCGAGCAGCGATATACCGACGACATCGATCCACCGGACACTGGAATCGAG
The DNA here is from genome assembly GCF_002095395.1 of Williamsia sp. 1135. Lineage (GTDB taxonomy): Bacteria > Actinomycetota > Actinomycetes > Mycobacteriales > Mycobacteriaceae > Williamsia. The sequence goes on along the minus strand of NZ_MJEI01000008.1, from coordinate 309 downwards.
CGATGCACGCGTCACAGCCGACAACAGTCGGGTGGTGCCGAAGATGCCCACGGCCTTCCCGACGACCAATCCACAGACGATGCCCACAGCGATGGGGTCGGTCAGCGCGTCGGTCAACCCTTGGAAACCACCGACGGTCACCCCGGCGGCGAAGAACGCAAAAACAGGGACCGCGAACCCCGCGGAGATAGGCCGGATGCGGTGTTCGAAATGCTCGGCCAGGCCCGGCCCGGCATCGGGGCCGCCGGCGGCTTTACTGCGCAGCACCGGAACGGTGAAGCCGAGGAGAACTCCGGCGACCGTCGCGTG
>NZ_MJEI01000085.1 GCF_002095395.1 Williamsia sp. 1135 | reverse complement strand
CCACAAACCGGCTAGACAAGCCGACGCCGAACCGGCCAACTACGTTCAAATTGCAACAGCCCGCATTGCCCTCGAAGCCGTCATATGGGGCTGAATGTGGTGCGAATCATCTGCGGGTAGCGAGTCCGGTGGTCGGATCGACCTCGAGGATGCCGTTCGCGAAACGGCTCTGGAAGATCTGCGTGAGAGGTCCGGCCAGCGTGCTCAGCGAGTCCTCGAGCGGAAGGCCGAGCACACTTTCCCCACCCTGCAACACGAAGTTGAGCAACGACAGCCCACCAAGCGCATGCGCTCCGCTCTCGGGACCGAAGAAGACCGATCCGTTCTGGAACTGCTGTACCGCACCCGTTCCCGACGGCGTCGCCTCGACCGGCCCCAGGATCGCCCCGAGTAGGCCCGAGCTACCGCCCAATTCAGAGAACTTGCCGCCGATCGCTGCCTCCGCGAGTGCGAGCAACTGGCTCAGGGTGTCGCCGGTGGCACCCGGGGCGGACGGGGTCAGCGGAGGGATTCCCGGCACGACACCCGGAACCGGCACAGCGGGGGCGTTGCCCCCGACGCCTGCCGGTGGCGCCACGATGGCCGGCTTGGACTCCTGGCCCTGCACGGAGAAGAACGACGACCGCAGTTGGAGTTTGGTGCGCACTTCCTGCGCGGGAACCTCGACGGTGCCGCCGGTGCCACTGATGCGAACCTTGGCCGCCCGGCCGTTCTCGGCGCCCATCCCGTAGGCCTCGATCACCTCGAAACCGGTGAGGGAGCCGACGCCGAAGGCGGACGCAATGCTGTCGGAGGAGACCGCTGCCGTCCAGTCGTGGAACGGAGAGATCGCATCACCGTCGTCGATGACCGCCGGGAAGTCCCGGCCGTCGGTGGCGCCACCGGTGGATGAAGAGAACTCGGTGAACGCAGGTTTGCCGTCCGCTTTGTTCAGGACGATGCCCGCAGTCGCATCGACTGCCGCATTCGAGCGTGGGTCCTCACCCCCGAAGCCGCCATAGACCTGGGAGTTCTGGGTGTCGTCGATCGGTTTGCTGATGTCGATCGAGGCGAGCGCATAGGTGCGGGCTGCGACGGCTTGTGCCTTGAGCGCCTCGGCACCCCCTTCGTCTGCCCAATTCAGATAGATCTCTTTGGGCAGCACGCCTTTGACGTAGTCGTCGAGGGGCAGCACGTTGATGACCCGGCCGCCGTCGAGACCGAGTGAGCCGCGGAACGTCGCGTTGGAACCGCACATCTTGAGGAGTTCGGGGTCGGGCCGTCCGGGTCCCGGGGTGATCGGTGAGACCAGTGGCCTGGGCACTTCCACAGACTGCAACGCGCCGCCACCGCACCCGGTGGTGATGGTGGCGGTGGAACCCGACAGACTCACGGCCTGTCCGGGCGCCACCACCACATCACCAACTTTCAAACCGGCGTCCGCGAAGACATTGACCGACGTCTCACCTGTGAGAATGACCGAGACGTCGACGTTGTCCACCTTCCCCGCGGTGGTGCCGCCGTAGTAGTGACTCAATATCTGAGTCGAGGTCCAGCCTTGTTTTGCATAGCCGAACGCTCCCCACTGGCCCATCCCGCGGCCATGCCCGTTGCCATGCCCGATCAGTGTGACCTCACCGCCGACGGTGAGTGACACATCCGAATCGACTGTCTGGGGTACGGCCCAGACAGCAGCTCCCGCGGCGAGGATCAGGGCCACCCCGGCGGCAGCCGGTCTGCGCAGCCGGGCACCGTACGCAGCTCGGCCCCCGATGGGTCGAGTTGTGTACAGCCCTGGAATACGCGGCATGGGTGTCCCTTCTCGAGTTCGCCCCGGTCGACGCACGCGACAGCCGCGATTTGTGACTAGTGGGACTCAAGTGACAGTAGTGGCTCAATTTGAGTCACAGAAGTCCCACGCGATAACAACAGCATCACAAGTTTCACGCCACGCCGGGCGGGGTCGTGGACTTCGGGGCGCGTAACGGACACGCTTTCGAAGTCTGACAAGTCGATGGGGAAGTCGACATCTGCCCGGACGCCTCCTTTGGCGTGCCCGGCCGATGGCGGTGAAGACCACGAACCACCAGGTGCGACATATCAAGGAGAACCACGTGCGCTACCGCCGACCGAAGCCATCGATCATCCTTGGCACGGTTGCCGCCGTTGTGGTCGCGAGCCCGCTCGCGGTCCTGATCGGCGGCAGCGCGCCGACGATCGCCGTCGACCCGAGCGAGCCACCGGCCGCGTCGGCGCTGACGCCGACCACGATCAGCCAGGTCAGCCTGGACGACGTACCGACAATCGTCCTCAACCTGGTGAAGTCCGGTCTCGCCGACGCCGGGGTCACCCTTCCCCCGATCGATGTCTCCGGCATCGATCTCCCGGACATCCCGCTGCAGATCCCGCCGGGCCTGATCCCGACAGAGCTCCTGCCCGCACTCCCGTCGACCACCGCACCGAGCACGCCCGGCGGTACGACCACACCCCCGGGCACCACCGGGCCGGAGACAACACCGAGCACCGACGCACCCGCGGGTACCCCGGAGGGCGCGATCGTCAAAGAGGTGAGCCAGGACAACGCGTTCTCGATGGTGGGCCTGACGTGGGAGGGCGTGGCCAACACCACCGCCTACGTCCGGGCGAAGAAGCCCGATGGCACCTGGGGTCCGTGGATCTCTGCGGACAAGGCCGACGGAGTCAGCGAGAAGGATCCGAACAAGCAGGGCACCGAACCTGTTTGGGTCGGTCGCACCAATCTCGTTCAGATCGCTGTCACCGACAACGGTGTCGCGGCACCGGGCGCGACGAGCAACGGCCCGGCGCAGTCCTCGAGCCCGGCAGACTCGACCGGCCCCACATCGTCGACCGGCCCCACATCATCGACGACCTTCACGACGCCACCGGTACCCAAACGAACCGACACCTCGGTCCCGACCTCGACCGTCACCTCCGGTGAAGTTGTGCCGCAGGCATTCACACCCAAACAGGAACCGATGCTGACCACGACCGGCGCTCCCGGCGCCGACCCGCTGCAGCAGGTGGTGTCGACGCTCAGCGCAGCCCTGATCTCGCCCGGCACAGGTTCGACCGAGGGCGCGCAGGCGCCTGTCGACCCGGCTGCGCCCGTGGACCCGGCAGCACCGCCGGCCCCCGAAGCACCTGCGGCCCCGGTACTCCCGGGAATCCCGGCACCGACGGGTGAACCTCAGGTCATCACGCGCACCCAGTGGGGTGCCGACGAATCGATGCGCTGCTCCGAGCCGACGTACGACCCAGAGCTCAAGGAGACCGTGGTGCACCACACCGCGGGCACCAACGATTACACCCGTGAGCAGTCCGCGGAGATCGTGCGCGGCATCTACGCGTACCACGCACAAACGTTGGGCTGGTGCGACATCGGCTACAACGTGCTGGTCGACAAGTACGGCCAGATCTTCGAAGGCACCTTCGGTGGCCTGGACAAGAACGTCCAGGGCACCCACACCGGCGGCTTCAACGACGACACGATGGGCCTGTCGCTCATGGGCAACCTCGACGAGATCGCCCCGACCCCGGAGATGATCAACTCGGCCGGTACCTACCTCGGCTGGCGGATGCGCCTGGCCGGGAAAGACCCGAACGGGACCGGCTCGGTGGTCTCTCGCGGTTTCGACGGCGGCCTGTACGCCGCGGGTGAAACCGCGACCCTGCCGATCATCAGTGGTCACCGCGACTTCTACAGCACCGCCTGCCCCGGGCAGTACGGATACGAGGCGCTGCCCCAGATCCGTGCGATCGCAGCGGGTGCGGGCGCTCTGCCTGTCGCGCCGGCGCCCACTCCGGAGGTCCTCTCGACCACCGATCAGGGTGCCATCGCCCAACAGTGGGTCGCGACCGGTGGACCCACCGGCACCCTGGGCAACGCGACGACCGTCGAGCAGACCACACCCGACGGCACCGCGAAGTACGCGGACTTCGAGAACGGCAAGATCTACTGGTCCGAGGCGACCGGCGCCCAGGTCATCCAGGGCGCGATCGCGAAAGCCTGGGGTGCAATGGGATTCGAGAACTCCTCACTTGGGTTGCCGACCTCGTCTGAGACCACGGGTCCCGACGGCGTGAGTCAGACGTTCCAGGGCGGGACACTGTTCTTCAACCTCATCACCGGGATCGTCCAGGTGCTGCGGACCTACGTCGACGAGTTCACCAACAGCTACAACGAGCAGCGCGGCACCCCGGCGCCGGCGCCCACCACAGCACCCGCCGGCTGACCCGATCTTGGTGGCTTCTGGCGAGCGCGACCTGCGGGTTTGCTCGCCAGAACCCACCAATTCCGGGGTGTCAGAACCAGCGGGAGAGGACCTGCCCGACGCCGCCCTCGTTGTTGCCGGGCGCGACCTCGTCGGCGGCGGCGAGCGCCGCGGGGTGACCGTGCGCCATCGCGAAACCTCTGGTGGCCCAACGCAACATCTCGACGTCATTGGGCATGTCACCGAAGGCGACGGACGCGTCGACGGGGAGACCTCGTAGTTCGGCAAGAGTGGTCAGGCCATGTGCCTTGCTGACACCGGGGGCCGAGAGTTCGATCAGGCCGTTGTCGGTCGAGAAGGTGACGTCGGCGATGTCGCCGACCACTGCGGTCAGTCGCCGCGCCATCTCGTCACTGCTCATGTCTGGTCGCCGCACCAGCATCTTCACGGCGTTCTCCGACAACACATCCGCTTCGTTCATCTCGATGTGGTCGGGGTTGAGCCAGGCGTGCTGGTAGCCCGCGGTCGCGACAAATGGTGGGGTCGCGGCGTCGTGGGCACTGCGGCCCACCCGTTCGACGGCCAGCCCACAACCGGGGATCTGTTCGTACGCGAGCTCGGCGAGCTTGGTCAGCACCTGCGGCCCCAGGGTCGCCGAATGCAGGATGGTGTCGTTCGCCGTGTCGTAGACGATGGCCCCGTTGGCGCACACCGCCAACGGCTGGATGTCGATCTGGTCGGTGATCTCCGCGATCCACCGCGGTGGGCGGCCGGTTGCGATCACGAATGTCGCGCCGGCGGCAGTTGCTCTGCTGATCATGGTGCGTACCAACTCGGGCACGACGTTGTTGTCGTCGATCAGTGTGCCGTCCACGTCACTGGCGATCAGCGTTGGTGGCCCGACGAGTTCTGGGTGCGGCATTTCACCCATCTTGCCGTTTGTCCCGCCGGGCAGCCGCATCGGCCACGTCGAGGGCGTCGGCCTCGGCCAGTGTCGGAGCACCGCCACCGAGACGCGACGGCACCCAGAAGGCGTCTGCCGGGTGCTCGCCATACCGCTGCTGAACGTCGAGCAGCACCTGCTGCATCGTGGCTCTCAGGCGGTTCGTGAGCTCTACGGCGTCGTCGCCCGCCCCGGCATGGGGGCGGATGGGGTCGCCGAACCTGACGATGATCGGGGTCTTGGTGCGACCCAGGTGACGGGGCTGACCCTTGGTGGCAATGCGTTGAGCACCCCAGACGATGACCGGGACGATGGGGACTTCGGCATCGAGTGCCATCCGCGCGGCCCCGGTCTTGAAGTCCTTGATCTCGAAGCTGCGGCTGATGGTGGCCTCGGGATGAACACCGACCACCTCGCCGCTGCGCAGGGTCTCGACGGCGAGAAGGTAGGCCTGCGCTCCGGCGGAGCGATCGACCGGGACCGTACGGGTGTGTTTGATCAGAAACCGCATGATCGCAATCTTCTGCATCTCGGCCTTGATCATGAACCGCACGCGCCGACCCCGACGCTGCACGCCGAGCGCTGCCGGCAGGAAGTCCAGATATCCGGTGTGATTGATCGCCAGCACGACGCCGCCGGTCGCCGGCAACTTCTCCACGTCGATGAAGGTGATCTTCAGACCCTGCGCCTTGGTCAGCGCGTGGGCGGTGATCTCCAATGCCCGGAAGACGGGTTCCATGCCGACGAGCCTAGTTCAGCGGCACAGAACCCGTCTTCACGCGTTCTCACTTCGAGCGTGCGGACATGACCTCGGTCCACCAGTCGTGCAGGGGACTCGGATCAGGCCAGACCACAGCAGAGTTCTCTTCCAATCGTTCACCTCCTACCCTGTCCCAAAACAGCCGAAGACCAACAGCTTTCGGGCTCAGATCAGTCAGGAGACGTCGACACCGGATCGATGGACCTCATCGTGTCGGCGTGTTCGATCTCAATTCGTCGCGGCTTGGCCCGCTCGGCGACCGGGATGGTCACCGTCAGCACGCCGTTCTCGTAGCCGGCGCTGATGCCTGCGGTGTCGATGTTGTCGCCGAGGGTGAGCTGGCGCCGATAGGAGCCGTAGAAGCGCTCGCTGGAGAGCCACTCGACCGATTCCTCCGACCTCGATGACCGGTGGGCGGTCAGGGTCAGGGTCCCGTTGTCGACGCTCACGTCGACCGAACCCGGGTCGACTCCGGGCAGGTCAGCGGTCAAGACGTAGTGGTCATCGACCTTGTACAGGTCCATCGGCATGAATCGGGGCGTCCTCGTCGAACCGATCTGCTGACCGGCCAGCAGACCTCGGGCGAGGGAATCCACATCACTGAACGGGTCGAAACGCAGCACAGCAACCCACCTCCATCTCCTCACTCGGGCCCGCCACCGTGGCGGGCGACAAATCACTGTGCGATTACTTTTTTAGCACTCGTCGCCTTGGACTGCCAATACCTACGCACAAACTTTTTTCGCCAAGTTCTGCACGCGCACAGTAGGTTCGACGCAACGTCACGTGGTCGGGATTCCGCGGCCACCGCATCACGCCTCCCCCACCCACGGCAAAGATCACCATCCGGTCGACGGGCACGCAGAATATGCAAATATGGAGTCCGTCGGTTCAACTAGCAGCCGCATACGTCCCCGCGACCTCGCGGCGGACGTGTTGTGTCTATGTCAGCCGAGCAAGGGGGTATCGATGGATTCGATCGACGGGCTCTCACCAGTCGTCCGCGGCAGCACAGACGTCCCGGGCAACGGCCTGACCATCGCCGCCGACCGCACCGGCGGTCTGGTCGTGCTGACCGTCCGCGGCAGCATCGACATACTCACCGTTCCGCAGTTGGCCGACGCGGTTCGAGAGGCCATGAGCGGGGTTCCGGCGGGTTTGATCATCGACATCACCGCGGTCGACTTCCTGTCGTCGGCCGGCATGGCCGCTCTGGTCACGGCGCATGAGAACATCGCACCGACGAGCCGATTCGGCGTCGTCGCAGACGGTCCGGCCACCGCGCGCCCCATGCGCCTGGTCGGTTTGGATGAAACGATCACCATGTATTCGACCGTGGACGAAGCTGCTGCTCAGTTCGCCGAAGAACGTGACGATCCCTATTCCGCATAAAAGGAGCCGCTCATGGGTACCAGTGGTGCGTGGGTGCCGATCTGATCATGACCAACTCGCCGACCGAGGGCCTGCAACTCACGTATTCCGACGTGAGTGCGGATCCGATGTCGGCCACGCAATTGCGCCAGCTTCTCGCGGAGTGGCTCGCGCAGCACGTTCCCAGCGCCGGCGACCGCGCCGACGCCATCACGCTTGCCGCCTACGAGGCCCTGGCGAACGCCGTCGAGCACGCGTACGCCGATCGTGATTCGCCGGGCACGATGACACTTCGCGCCACCTATCATCCCGCTGACCAGCAACTTCATGTCACCGTGCAGGACCAGGGTCACTGGCAGGAGCCGACCCCGACCACCAGCCGACTGCGCGGACGCGGGATCCCGCTGATGCAGGCGCTGTCCGATCACCCCCGGATCAAGCCCGGTCCCGACGGCACCATCGTTCACCTCGAATGGAACCTCGCCAAGCCTGTCGAGGACTGAGGACCCGCATCGGCGGGGCGATCAGCCGGCCTGCTGGTCCCTCTTCGCCGCAGCACGCTTCGCTGCCTTCTCCGCCTGCTCGTCCGCATCCATCTGATCGGCCTCTTCGAGGGTCGGCGCACCGCCGCCCAGGCGCGCGGGCACCCAATATTCTCCGGGTGGATACGGGCCATACGTCTCCTGCAGAGTGCGCAATTGCTCACTCATCACCTGATGTAGGCGCAACGTCACCTCGGCCGGATCACCGGTCGACTCGACCGGCTCCGCGACGCCGATCGAGATCGGGGTGTTGGTCCGTCCCAGCCGCTTCGGGTGGCCCTTTGTCCACACCCGCTGCGCACCCCAGATCACGGTCGGGATGATCGGGACGCCGGCCTCCTGCGCCATCCGCGCGGCTCCGGACTTGAACGCCTTGATTTCGAAGCTCCGACTGATGGTCGCCTCGGGATAAACACCCACCAGCTCGCCACGCTGCAGGTATTCGACCGCGGCGCGGTAACTGTCGGCTCCGGCGCCACGGTCGACGGGGATGTGTTTGAGGCTGCGCATGATCGGACCGCTGATCTTGTTGTCGAAGACCTCTTTCTTCGCCATGAACCGGACCTTGCGTTTGCCCTGCAGGAACGCGGGTAATCCGGCATAGGTGAAGTCGAGGTATCCGGTGTGATTCACCGCGATCACCGCGCCTCCGGTCTTCGGTACGTTCTCGACACCGGACACCGTGAATTTCAGTCCTTCCGCCGCCCACAGCGAACGTGCGACGGCAATGACAGTGTCGTAGACCGGTTCCATGCAGCGAGCTTAGCGTTGGCTGACACTCGACTCCCATCAACTGGTCGATACTCTGGTGGACGTTCCAAGCACCACAATTTTGGAGGCAACACGTGCAGGTCACGAGCGTTGGGCACGCGGGATTCCACATCCAGACAGCCGCAGGGTCGATCCTGTGCGACCCGTGGGTGAACCCTGCGTACTTCGCGTCGTGGGTGCCTTTTCCCGACAACACCGAACTCGACTGGCCGTCGCTGGGCAACTGCGACTACCTCTACGTCAGTCACCTGCACCGCGACCACTTCGACGAGCAGAACCTGCGCGATCACGTGAACAAGGACACCACCGTCCTGCTGCCGGACTACCCGGTCCCCGATCTCAAGCGCGCGCTCGAAGAGATCGGGTTCCACAAGTTCGTCGAGACCGAGGATTCGGTCAAGACGACGGTCACGGGCGACAAGGGCAGCCTCGAGATCATGATCGTCGCCCTGCGGGCGCCCGCCGACGGGCCCATCGGTGACAGCGGTCTGGTGGTCAGCGACGGCGAGACCACCGTCTTCAACATGAACGACGCCCGGCCGGTCGACCTCGACGTCATCGCCGAGCAGTTCGGCCACATCGATATCCATCTGCTGCAGTATTCGGGCGCCATCTGGTATCCGATGGTCTACGACATCCCGAAACGGTCGAAGGCCAATTTCGCCGCGCAGAAACGGCAGCGCGGCATGGACCGCGCCCGGTCGTACATCGAGCAGGTCGGCGCCACCTGGGTCGTGCCGTCGGCAGGCCCGCCGATGTTCCTCGACGACGAACTGCGCTACCTCAACGACATCGAGAACGATCCCACCTGCATCTTCCCCGACCAGGAGACGTTCCTGGATCAGATGAAGGAACACGGCACCGACGACGGCGTGAAGCATCGCGGACTGATGATGGTCTCCGGATCGACGGTCGACCTCACCGGATCGCAGCTGAACGAGATCTCACATCCCTACCCGCCGGAGCAGGTGTTCGGGGAGAACAAGGCCGCATACCTGGAGAAGATGGCACAGAAGTTCGCGCCGGTCATCGCCGCGCAGAAGGCGACCTGGGCACCCGCGCAGGGTGACCCGCTACTGGCGCCCCTGAAGGAGCTGTTCGAGCCGATCATGGCCCAGAGCGATCTGATCTGTGACGGCATCGGATATCCCGTCGGGTTGGTGATGGGAGACGAGACCGTGGTCCTCGACTTCCCCAACCGCACCGTCCGCGAGCCCAAGGAGAAGGAAGGCAAGTACCGCTACGGCTTCCGGATCGCACCCGAACTGGTCCGTACCGTGTTGCGGGACAACGAGCCCGACTGGGTCAACACGATCTTCCTCTCGACCCGTTTCACCACCTGGCGCATCGGCGGTTACAACGAGTTCCTCTACACCTTCTTCAAGTGCCTGACCGACGAACGAATTGCGTACGCGGACGGCTGGTTCAGTGAAGCGCACGACGATTCGTCGTCGATCGAGAAGGATGGCTGGAAGATTCAGCGCCGGTGTCCACACCTCAAAGCCGATCTGAGCAAGTTCGGGGTCATCGAGGGCGACAAGCTGACGTGCAATCTGCACGGCTGGTCATGGGATCTGAGCAGCGGGCGGTGTCTGACCTCGAAAGGTCACGAACTCCGTAGCGCCAAGATCGAATAGCCCGGAGACAAACCCACTCGCTCCAGGCAGACCCCGGTGTTGCAGCACGTGGGTTTGCCTGCAACACCTGGGTTTACGAGCTGGCGGCGCCGTTCTCGGCGAGCAGGGCCAACCGGTGGAGGCACTCCTTGAGCCGCGGGGACGTGGCCAGGCGTTGCGCGTTGGTCGGGATCCACTTCACCGGCGCGGTTTCCGCGAACTCGTCCATCGTCAGCAGTGAACCCTTGCCGGATTTCTCCACATGCACTTTCACCCGGGCAGTGCCGGCGGGCCAGCCGTGGGCAGACAGTTCGAGGTGCCCCGCCGACGACTGGAGCGAGACCGTCTCGTCGTTGAGCAGCACGGGCCAGACCCCCACCGAATGGTGAATCTTGGAGCCCTCTTGCGGCCAGTTGCTGTCGACGTCGCGGATGCGGGAGGCACCGACCACCCAGGACGAGTACAGCCATCCGTTGGACAGGATCGACCACACCTGGGCAGGGGTCGCGGAGGTCTCGTGAGTCACGCCGATCATGAGGTGTCCCTTCGTCAGTTGTTGAGTAGATCGATCGTCTTGCCGGTGATGAAGCGGCGCGGTATCCCGCGCACACCCTGAGAGGCGAGCGCTGCACGTGCCGCGTTACGGCCACAGGTCCCGTGCACACCTCCACCCGGGTGGGCGGACGCCCCACCCAGAAAGAGTTGGCCCACAGGCGTTTCGGCGCGCCCGAGTCCGGGCGACGGACGGAAGACCAATTGTTGATAGAGCTGCGAGGTTCCGCCGTTGACCGCACCGGCAAAGAGATTCTCGTCCGCAGCGTGCAGGTCCGCCGGAGTCTGCAGATGCCGCCCGACGATGAGTTCACCGAAACCGGGCGCATGAGCCTCCAGTACCGCATCGACGCGGCCCTCGAGGACTTCCGCGGACTCCCGATCGGCGACGTCGCGCGGCAGATGCGTGTATGCCCAGGCGCTTTCGGTTCCGGCTGGAGAACGGCTCGGATCGGAGGTGGTCATCTGACCGAAGAGCAGGAACGGGGTCCGCGGTACGACACCGGTGTTGAGGTCGGCCATCCAATGGATCATGCCGCGCCGGTCGGCACCGAGGTGGACCGTGCCGGTTCGTCCGAGATCGGCACAGTTCCAAGGGATCTTGCCACCCAGGGCGTAATTGACCTTCACGACCGGGGCGTCCCACTCGAAGTTCTCGAGGTCGGCCAGCACCTGAGCCGGCACCGCATCGGCGGGTAACAGGTCCCGGTACAGTGTGGGCGCAGCCACGTCGGCGATCACCGCGTGCCGCGCACTCCATCGTCCGCCATCTGCCGTCCGGACGCCGGTCGCCTTCCCGGAACCGACTTCGATTCCGGTCGCCCGGCAGTCGGTGACGATCCGGACACCACCGGCTTCACATCTGCGGACAAGCGCGTCGGTCAGGGCTCCGGCGCCACCCACGGGCACCGGGAAACCGGTGTCCTGAGCCAGCATCGTGAGCAGATAGCCCATCACGCCGCTGCCGGGCGCATCGAGGGGGATGTCCGCGTGCATCGCGTTGCCCAGGATCGCCAGGCGAGCCTGTTCGCTATGGAACAGTTCGGTGACCATCCGGTTCGCGGGCAACAGCAGAAAACGCGCGAAGCGCAGAGAACCTCCGGCACCGAGGGCACGCAGCAGGGACACCGGGCCGCGCACCGGCGGAAACGGGCCGAACAGCGTGTTGATGACGGCCGACCGCACCGACGTCCACTGCTCGACCAGCCGCAACCAGGTCTCGCCGTCCCGCTTGTCGTACTGCGCGAAGTGCTCTGCCGTGTCGTGGGCATCGCGGTGGACCACCACCGCGTCCCTGTCGCCGGGACCGGCCGGGTGACCGAACGGAATGGGCGCGTGACTCCACCGCAGCCCATACGACTCGAGGTCGAGTTCACGAAACGCCGGCGACGACACGGCGAGGGGATGAAACGCGCTGAACAGGTCACTCGTGTATCCAGGAAAGAGCTCAGCGCTGCGAACGGCTCCTCCGACGTGCGACTGCGCTTCGAGGACGGTGACGTCCCAGCCCGCGTCGGCCAGGTTGGCCGCGGCGACCAGGCCGTTGTGCCCGGCACCGATCACCACGGCGTCAGAGGTTGTCATGCCTGCCTGGGTAGCCGCGTGAGCGGCGTTTAAACACCGGGCGCTGGGTACCTCCACTCCATGCCTCCTCGCCGCACCCCGGACTCCGCCCGCGCCCTGTTCTACGACCAGACTGTCGTGGTCACCGGCGCGGCCTCAGGGATGGGCCGATCCCTCGCGCAGCAGTTGGCCTCCTCGGGTGCGGCGCTCGCTCTCTGCGACATCGACTCGGGCGGCCTCGAGGAGACCGCCGCCACCTGCCGTTCCAGAGCACGGCGGGTCAGTACCACGATCGTCGACGTCGCCGATCGGTACGCGGTCGCGTCATTCGCCGACGATGTGGTGGCCTCGATGGGAGTTCCTCTCGCCGTCTTCAACAACGCCGGGCAGACGGCGGTGATCGATGTCGCGTCCGAACCCCACGACGTCGGCAAGCGTGTCTTCGACGTGAACTTCGGCGGAGTACTGAACGGCACCAAGGCGTTCCTGCCCCATCTGCGTCGCAGCGACCGCGGCCACATCGTCAACACCTCGAGCGCTTTCGGACTCCTCGCATCACCGATGCAGAGTTCCTATTCGGCGTCGAAGTTCGCGGTACGCGGATTCACCGAGGCCCTGCAGCACGAACTCGCGGTCTCCGGCTCCGGGGTCCACGCGCATCTGGTGTACCCGGGGGCGGTCAACACCGCCGTCGCCCGGGACGCAGTCTTTCCTGACACGCAGGTACAGCGTTGGGTGACAAAGGCATTCGATGACATCCTGCCTGCGTCCAGTCCGGAAGGCGCAGCGCGAGCCATTCTCTCCGGGGTTGCCCAGGATCGCCGCCGGATCGTGGTCGGTCTCGACGGCCGGCTCATCGACCTCACCTGGCGGCTCACCGGGGGTGCCTACGAACGCCTCGGCGGACTGGTCCTGAAGCCATTGTTGTCCCGGATCATCGGCCGCGGGCAATGAGTCATGCGTCTCGGTGAACTGCGCGTTTGAGTGCCCACCCGCGAGGGTATTGCCCCTTCGTGTCTGCACTCTGGTCTGCCCGGGTCCCTGTTGAAGCGCCGTCACGACCGGCGGAGGATTCACGCTATGAGTGCGTCGTGGTCGGTGGCGGGATCACCGGCGCGACAACAGCGGTGCTGCTGGCCCGGGCTGGACTTCGGGTCGCGTTGCTCGAAGCACGCCACATCGGTGCCGCCGCGACCGGCAACACGACCGCGAAGCTCAGTGTGTTGCAGGGAACCCGACTGTCGACCATCTCCCGGAAACAGTCGGCGGACACCGTCCGGGCCTACGTCGATGCCAACCTCGACGGACAACGCTGGCTGCTCGCCTTTCTCCGCGAACAAGGGGTCGCGCACCAGATCCAGACGGCATACACCTACGCACAGTCCGGCAGCGGCGACAAGACCGTCGAAGAGGAACTACGGGCGGCCCGCCGCGTGGACCTGCCCGTACGCCACATCGCTCAGCTCGACGTCCCATTCCCCGCCCGTTCGGCGGTGGCGCTGGACGACCAAGCCCAGTTCGATCCGATGGACGTGCTCGCCGCGCTGATCGCTGATGCCGCCGCCCATGGCGCCGACATCTACGAGAACACCCGGGTGGTCACCGTGCGGCGTAAGAAGGGCGACCAGATCCTGCACACCGCGCAGGGTGATGTGCGCGCACAATCGGTCGTCCTGGCCACGGGAACACCCATTCTCGATCGCGGCGCATTTTTCGCCAGACTCCATCCACAGCGTTCCTATGCGGCGGCCTTCGACGTCTCGGAACCCCTGGCGGACGGCATGTATCTGGCGGTGGACGAACCGTCACGGTCGCTGCGGACGACACCCGGCGAGAGCGGTCCCCTCCTCCTCACCGGTGGAGCCGGCCACACCGTAGGCCGGGCGCGGTCAGAACGCGCGCTGGTCGACGACCTCATCGACTGGACCACAACGCATTTCCCTACGGCGCGATTGCGGGCACGCTGGTCTGCGCAGGACTACATGCCCATAGACGAGCTTCCCTTCGTGGGTCAGCTCGCGCCCGGTTACGGCGACATCCAGGTGGCGACCGGCTTCGCGAAGTGGGGCATGACCAACGGTGTGGCTGCGGCCCTGTCGATGTCCGGACGCATCCTGGGAAGCGCGCCGCAGTGGGCGCCCGTCTTCGACCCCTCTCGACCGAAACAGCTGCTCGGGCTGCCGACTGCGGCGGTCATCAACAGCGAGGTCGGATTCGAACTGGCCAAGGGTTGGGCGGGCACTGCGCTCAAGTCACTGATGCCCAGCAAAGACGCGCCGGGAGAGGGACAGGGCGTGGTACGCCGGCACGGCGCTCGACCCGTAGGTGTTTGTACGGTCGACGGTGTGCAGCACAGTGTTTCGGCGATCTGCCCCCACCTCTACGGGATCCTGGAATGGAACGACGCCGAAAGGAGCTGGGACTGCCCGCTACACGGCTCCCGATTCAACTATGACGGAGCCCTTCTCGAAGGCCCGACCACCCGATCGCTCCACCGGCCTGACCGATCCGAGTAGCCGGTCGATCGGGCTGACGCGCAACCCGTCTCGGCTGCGCGCCGACAACCTACTTCGACAGTTCGATGGCGACCAGTCGCCCGTTCCGCCGTGTCTCGCCCTCGTGCACCGCAACCAACGAAGTCAGCGTCTGCAAGACGTGCCAGCCAAAACCCTGTTGCACCAACGTATTGTCCACTGGAAACCAGGACTGGATGATCGCGTGGAACTTCTGATCCGCCGCGGTCAAGGCGACCTTCAACTCAGCGTCCGGCGATGCGCCTGCGATGATCGTCATCGCGGCCTCGTCCACCGCCAGTTTGATGTCGGCGACCTCATCGAGCGAGAAGTCCGCGAGGACTGCGAGAGTCTCGGCGATGGCCCTGATCATCGCCACCTGCGACTTGTCGGCCGGGACACGAATGTTCACCGGTGCCTCTGCGGCCTCATCGATATGCATCACACCACCCATCACCATTTCGGTCCCCCTTCAGCGGGCAGAATACCTTGCCGCATCCACCGCTCATCGGTCATGATCGACATACACTCGACCCTCTCGTAGTGCGGTCTTCGGACGTGTACCCCACTGCCACGAGCTCTAAGCACCGCACGAGGAGTCGCTCGAGCCCCGGCCGCCTCATTGCAGAAATACATTGGCATCACCCGCCGCATCGCTTCCCAACTCATCCCGAAGCTTCGCAAGGGTGCTCGAGAGGATGCGAGACACGTGCATCTGGGAGATGCCCATCTGCTTCGCGATCTCGGTCTGCGTCTGCGAACCGAAGAAGCGCAGCACCAGGATTCGCCGCTCCCGCTCACCGAGCTTCGCCAACGCAGGCCTGATCGCCACATAGCTCTCGACATGGTCGTATTCGGGATCCTCCGCGCCCAGCGTCTCCAGCAACGGGGCGCCGATCTCGTCGTCGGCGGCGCCGGAGTCGGTCGACAGCGCCTGATACGCACCGCGAGCGAGCAATCCCTCGGTCACCTCGGCGACTTCGAGATCCAGCTCCGCGGCGATTTCGCTGGCCGATGGTGCACGGCCCAGCCTTTGCGAGAGATTCTCAGACGCGTCGCTGATCGACTTGTGGAGTTCTTTCAGGCGACGCGGAACCCGAGTCGCCCAGGCGGCATCCCTGAAGTGGCGCCGGACTTCACCCATGATGGTCGGGACGGCGAACGACACGAATTCGGAACCGTGCGCCGGATCGAATCGATCGACGGCATTGACGAGTCCGAGCCGGGCCACCTGGACGAGGTCGTCGTGATTCTCTCCGCGGCCGCTGAAACGACGTGCGATGTTCTCTGCCAGAGGCAAGCACCTGGTGATGACCTCTTCGCGCAAGCGTTCGCTCTGCGTGCTGTCGGCAGGCAACTCCCTGAGCCGTCCGATCGTCGCAACCACATCGGAGTAGTCGTCAGAGACCCGTGACCTGGGTTTGGCTCGCTCCAACACGGTCCCATCTGCGCGTAGTGAATGTGGCCTGCTCGGAGTACCCCAACCTGGGCGTATCTCAAACACCAGCTTGTCACGTTCTCGTCCACGCATGCGCACATGGTTGTCGCCCCGTGCCCGTGGGTACGTCGTCAGAAGCAATCACCCACGTGAAAGGGGCGCAACATGCGAGCAGTGACCTGGCAGGGAAAGCGCGATGTGCGGGTCGAGACCGTACCCGATCCGAAGATCGAAGAGCCGACCGATGCCATCATCGAGATCACGACCACCAACATCTGCGGTTCGGACCTTCACCTGTACGAGGTCTTCGGACCTTTCATGAGTCCGGGCGACATCCTCGGCCACGAACCCATGGGCAGGGTCGTCGAGGTCGGGTCGGCGATCAAGAACCTCGAGGTCGGGGACCGCGTCGTCATCCCGTTCCAGATCGCTTGCGGCAGTTGTTATATGTGCGATCACGCGCTACCCACCCAGTGCGAGACCACCCAGGTCACCTCAGAGGGACGTGGTGCCGCCCTGTTCGGTTTCTCGCAGCTCTATGGTTCGGTGCCGGGCGGCCAGGCCCAGTTCCTACGCGTACCGCACGCCGACTTCACCCACATCAAAGTGCCCGACGGACCACCGGATTCACGCTTCGTCTACCTGTCTGATGTCCTTCCCACCGCGTGGCAGTCCGTGGAGTACGCCAACATCCCGGACGGTGGCTCGGTGACGGTCCTCGGTCTCGGTCCGATCGGCGACATGGCGGCACGGATCGCGGCGCACAAGGGTTACCACGTCACTGCAGTCGACCTGGTCCCGGAACGACTCGAGCGCGCCCGTGCCCGCGGGATCGACACCATCGACCTGTCAGAGAACGACGACATCGGCGCGATCATGCGGGATCGCACCGACGGCCGTGGGCCCGACTCGGTCATCGACGCGGTCGGCACCGAAGCGCACGGATCCACCGGGGCGAAGATCGTCCAGACGATGGCCGGACTGCTGCCGGACGCCGTCGCCCAACCGGTCTTCAAGTCAGCGGGCGTCGACCGCCTCAGTGCCGCGTACACGGCCCTGGACACGGTCCGCCGCGGCGGCACCGTATCCCTGATCGGGGTGTATGCAGGCGACATGGACCCGCTGCCACTCGGTTCGATGTTCGACAGGCAGGTCACCCTCAAGATGGGGCAGGCGAACGTGAAGCGCTGGGCTGACGACATCATGCCTCTCCTCACCGATGCCGACCCGCTCGGCGTCGACAGCTTCGCGACCCACGAACTGTCGTTGGAAGAGGCTCCGCACGCCTACGAGATCTTCCAGAAGAAGCAGGACGGCGCCGTCAAGATCCTCCTGAACCCCTGAGGATCACCCGCCGTCGGACCGCCCGCACCCTCACCGGTTGCGGGCGGTCTTCTTTCGGTTCGCCTTCTTGATGGCGGACACCAGCTCCTTCTTCTTCATGTCCGACCGGCCTTTGACATCGAGGCGGCGGGCAATCTTGAGGAGGTGCTTCTTGCTTGCGTTGGCGTCGACACCCTCGGCGCTCTTGCCCTTGGCGTTGGGCCCTCCGCTCTTCGCCCGATCGTCGGACGGGCCGCGCTTCTTCTTCGCCTCCCAGTGGTCGCCGACCTTCTCGTAGCTGTGCTTGAGTGCGTCGAAAGCCACCCGGTGGGCGCGTTTGGTGTCGTTGTACTGGTCCATCGCCGAGTCGTAAGTTTTTGTGAAGGTGCGTTGGGCCTTCTTTTTCGACTTCAGCAGGGTGCTCGGTAACTCGCTCTTCTTCGGTGCACCTGACTTGGTGGTCTTGGGCATGGTGTTCCCTTCTGCGCGTTGTCACATCAACCGACCTGGAATACCCCGAATCTCCCGGTGCCAACCAGATGTTTCGTAGCCGGCTCGCAGCGGGTACCTCCCTCACAACGACACGGAGGTATCCACATGGGCGAACACCGCGCGGAGAACATCGAATATCCGGGCAGCACAGGCGATATGGCCGAGAAGCCGAACGACGAGATGCGGTCGTACAAGGGGCGTGAGCTACTCCTCGGCAAGCGTGCCCTGATCACCGGCGGCGATTCGGGCATCGGCCGCGCGGTGGCAGTTGCGTTCGCGAAAGAAGGGGCGGATGTAGCTATCGCCTATCTGTCGGAATCCGAGGACGCCGAGCACACCAAGAAGCTGGTGGAGGAGCAGGGGCGCAGATGCTTCACCTATGCCGGCGATCTCGCAGACCCGGCGCACTGTCTGGATGTCGTCGACCGGGCGGCAGCCGACCTGGGCGGTCTGGAGATACTGGTCAACAACGTTGCCTACCAGCAACCGGTCGATGACTTCGCCGAGATCACGCCGGAGCAGTGGCGGCGTACGTTCAGCGTGAACATCGACAGCTTCTACTACGTCACCCATGCGGCGCTGAAATGCCTCGGACGCGGTGCGGCGATCATCAACACCGGTTCCATCAACGGACTACGCGGGAACAAGTCATTGATCGACTATTCGGCCACCAAGGGCGCCGTCACCGCGCTGACCTACTCGCTGGCCCAGAACCTCCTCGATCGCGGGATCCGGGTCAACTGCGTTGCGCCGGGACCGGTGTGGACGCCGCTGATCCCTGCCACCATGCCCGCGGACAAGGTCGAGGATTTCGGGGAGCAGGTGCCCTACGGTCGGGCGGCCCAGCCGGACGAGATCGCCCCGTCCTACGTGTTCTTCGCTTCCGACGTCATGTCGTCGTACTACAGCGGAGAAGTCCTCGCGCCCATCGGCGGTGAGACCCTGCCCGGTTGAGCACCCCGGGCATCAACCCACCCGGTGAAATCGTCGGCGAAAGGAAAGTCCCGTGAGCACGAAGGAACAGAGATCGGTTGCCGCCGAACTCGACAGGCGGGCAGGTCGGACCTACGCCGACGAGGCAGGTATTCGGTTGGAGGACACACCGATACCGCTGTTCGAGCTCCTGGTGTTGACGATGCTGCTGAGCGCGCGAATCTCCGCAGAGATCGCGGTCGGCGCTGCGCGTGAACTCTTCGACGCAGGTCTGCGCAACCCGAAGGCGGTGATCGACGCCGACCGCTCGGCGATCATCGCGGCGCTGGGACGCGGACACTACGCCCGCTACGACGAGAGCACCGCCACCCGGCTCACGGAGGGCTCACACCTGCTCATCGATACCTATGACGGTGATCTCCGCAAGCTCGCGTCGGCGTGCGACGGTGACGTGGGGAAGGCGCGCGAACTCCTGCAGGAGTTCAAGGGCATCGGACCGGTAGGGGCCGACATCTTCCTTCGTGAGGTGCAGGACGTCTGGCCGTGGGTCGCGCCGTTCTACGACCCCAAATCGCTGGGTGCGGCACAGGACCTGAATCTACCTGCAGACCCGGAGAAACTCGCCGACCTCACGCCCTCGTCCAACGCGAAGTTCGCTGCCGCCCTCCTGCGTGCCTCGCTGGACAAGGACCTGCGGGAGTCGTTGACCGGCTGATCGGTGTTCTCGGAGAAATCAGGGGTTCTTCGCGTCGGTGATCGCAGCTCTGATCGCTTCCGCGCACTCGGCGCCTGCCGGTTCGGTCCCCAGCCCGATGTAGAACGTGCCGGACTTTCCGTGATCACCGGGGAAACCACCCAGCGTGAACCCGGCGTCCTCAACCGACGAGAAGGCCGTTTCGAGCGCGCTTCCCACCCGGATCGTCGCGTGTTCGATCGGCAGCGACAAAGCCGACGTACCGCGTTTCTCTCCCGAGGTCACGATGATGACGTGTGTGGTGTGCAGCACCACGAGCACGTCGTGCTCCTTGTCGCGGTCGGTGCGATTGGCCTTGTGCCCGAGCAATTTTCCCAGTAACGACTGTGACGGCAGGTTCACGCTGTGCGTCAGCCAGGCCGGCATCTCGTCGGAGAGCACCAGCTGCCTGCTCTCGGCGTGCTCGGCCAGCGCCTGTGTCATGGGCATCGACAGTTCCTTGAACCGGACCATTCTGGTGGTCCGGTCGTACATCGGCGTGTTCATGCTGTCTGTTTCTCCCCGCCTGCGGCGGCCCCGTCGGAACCGCCGGCTTCTGCCTGCGCGCTGGCCTCGACCGCGCCGGACCACGCCACCGCGATCGCACCTGCGACCGCGAAGACGAAGCCGAGTACGGCCAGCCACGTGCGACCCGGCAACGCGTTGTCACCGAGCCAGATGATACCCACCAAACCCGGCACCACCGTCTCCCCGACCACCAGGGCGGCGGTCGCACCGTTCACCGAACCGAGTTGCAGCGCAACGGTATGGAGGTAGAACCCACCGATCCCCGACACGACGAGCGCGTACGCGGCCGGGTCGGCGAGGATCTCGGCGATGTCGAAATCGGTGATCCCGTGCATGACCCGGACCGAGATCGCGACCGCGCCGAACATGGCGCCTGCGCACAGACCGGCCGCGATCGCGGCCCGGGACCCCAGCCATTGGATGAGCCCGACCGACAGGGCCAGCAGGGCCAGGGTGACCAGCAACAGTGCCCAATGGAACCATTCGGCGTCGTGACCGGTGCCTTCTGAATCTGCCGAGATCCCCAGCGCGAACAAGGCGATCACCACCACCGCGATCGCGACCCAGTCGCGGCGGTGCAGGTTGATGCCCAGGACGAAAATGCCCAGGATCGCGGTGATGATGAGGTTCGCACTGACGATCGTCTGGGACAGGAAGAGCGGGATGAGCCGGGCCGAGACGGCGCTGCCGGCGAACCCGACCACGTCGAGGATCGTGCCGATGATGAACGCGGCCGTCAGCGCCGCAGCGATCGTGGACTTCATCGTCGGCGCGCCGGTCTCGGTCTCGAAACCGGCCTCCCCCCGGTCGGCCGCGGCCTGCCGTGACTTCCGTGCGCCGTAGGCCTGCATCACTGACGAGACGCCGTACGCCACACACGCGAAGAGCGCGGCGAGGATACCGATGATCATGAGGGGATTATGTCGGTGTCAGAACATCTGTGCCGACGAACGGCACCAACGCCGCCGGAACCCGGACGCTGCCGTCGGGTTGCTGATGGTTCTCCAGGATGGCGACGATCCACCGTGTGGTGGCCAGCGTGCCGTTGAGGGTCGCCGCAACCTGTGGCTTTCCGTTGTCACCTCGGTACCGGACCTGCAGCCGGCGAGCCTGGTAGGTGGTGCAGTTCGACGTGGACGTCAGCTCCCGGTAGGTGTTCTGGGTGGGAACCCAGGCCTCGCAGTCGAACTTGCGGGCGGCCGACGAGCCGAGATCGCCTCCGGCGACATCGATCACGCGGTAGGGCACGTCGATCGCGGCCAGCATCTCTTTCTGCCAGCCGAGCAGTTTGTCGTGTTCCGCCTCGGCGTCTTCCGGGCGGCAGTAGATGAACCCCTCGACCTTGTCGAACTGGTGGACCCGGATGATCCCCCGGGTGTCCTTGCCGTAGCTACCCGCTTCTCGACGGAAGCAGCTCGACCAGCCCGCGTAGCGCTTGGGGCCCGCGGACAGGTCCAGGATCTCGTTCATGTGGTAGCCGGCCATCGGCACCTCGGAGGTCCCCACGAGGAACAGGTCGTCGTCCGGCAGGTGGTAGACCTCTGCCGCATGCGCGCCCAAAAATCCGGTGCCCTCCATCACCTCTCGCCGCACGAGCACCGGCGGGATCATCACCGTGAATCCGTTGGCGGTGGCTTTCTGTGCAGCGAGCTGAAGGAGCCCGAGTTGCAGCATGGCTCCGGCTCCGGTGAGGAAGTAGAACCGCGAACCCGAAACCTTGGCGCCGCGTTCCATGTCGAGCAGTCCCAGGCTCTCGCCGAGCTCGAGATGATCCTTCGGATTCTCGATGACGGTCGGTTCGCCGATCGTCTCGAGAAGGTTGAAGTCCTGCTCGCCGCCGGCAGGCGCTTGCGGCGCCACGATGTTGTTGATGGCCCGGTGCGCGGCGTTCATCTGCTCGTCGGCAGCCGCCTCACGTGCGTTCGCGGCCTTGACCTGCTCGGAGAACTCCTTGCCCTTCGCCAGGAGCGCCTGCTTCTCGTCGGCCGGGGCTTTACCGATCAGCTTGCCGAGATCCTTCTGCTGCGACCTCAGCTGATCGGCCTCCACGATCGCGGCACGCCGAGCGGTGTCTGCTTCGAGCAGCACATCCACCAACGCGGGGTCCTCGCCGCGGGTCCGCTGAGACGCGCGGACCAGATCAGGGTTATCACGCAAAATCTTCAGGTCGATCACGGAAGAAACCCTACTTGTCGAGCAAACCCAGGTAGTCCTCGCGCCCGAACATGGACGCCGCATCGCGCGCCGTCGGGTGACCGGCGTCGGGATCCGCACCCCCCGCGACAAGCGCTGCCACCACCTCGTCGTGCGACTTGAACACCGCGCCGGCGAGTGGGGTCTGTTCTTTGTCGTTGGGCCGGTTGACGTCCGCGCCGAGCTCGATCAGCCCCGACACCACCTGCGCGTGACCGTGGTAGGCCGAGAGCATCAAGATGGTGTCGCCCGCCTGGTTGGTCAGGTTCACCGGTACTCCGGCCTTCACGTAGTCGATGAGCGCCGCGTCCCCCGCACGGGCCATCTCGAACATCCGGCCCGCGAGTTCTGCCACGTCCTCGCTGGGGGACCCGTTTGCCGGTACCTCGCCTGTGCCGTCGATTGCCATGCGTCAGACGATAATGCCGAGCGCCGACCGACACTAGGTGTACGACCGCGGCGCATTCGGATGGACCATCCTCAGCCTGCCTTCGATGTCGCGCCCGCATGACCTGATCCGTGGCCGGCGGCGTCGTATCGCGTTTTCGTGACCGTGCGCCGGCCGAGCACCCAGGTGAGTAGTCCGCAGAGGGCGAAGCTTGCGCCGAGAACGGCACATCCTGTCCACCCTGACGTGGAGTAGATCGTGGTGGTGGCGGTCGCGCCGAGGGCGGAGCCCAGCGAGTAGAAGATCATGTAGCCGCCGATCGTGCTGCTGGTCTGTTCCGAGTAGGCGGCGGTGAGAAGGGACTGGTTGCTGACGTGCACGGCCTGGACCGCGAAGTCCAGGACGATGACACCGACCACGACCAGCCAGAGCGACCAGGTGGCCTGCCCGGATGCGATCCAGGACAGGGTCAGCAGTGCCAGCGCAGCACCGGTCACGGAGTTGGCTCGGCCGGTGTCGGCCCATCGGCCTGCCCGCGCAGCCCCCAGAGCACCAGCGAGCCCGGCGATTCCGAACAAGCCGATCTGCGCCGTGCTCAATTGCCACGGTTCGGCAGCCAGTGGTAGCGCGAGTGCGCTCCAGAGCGTGCCGAAGGAAGCGAAGAGGAAGAACGCGATCATCCCGCGCGAGATGAACAGCGGCTCGCGAAAGAGGTGCCCGAATGAGGTCAGCACGTCTCCGTAGGTCCTGCGATTCGACCGGTGGTCTGCCGGCAGCTGCTTCAGTACCGCGATCGAGAGCACGACAAGAAGCAGCATGAGCGTGATGTAGATGCTTCGCCACCCCCACAGGTCGGCGAGAACCCCGGCCAGGACTCGGGCCCCGAGAATTCCGATGATGACCCCGGAGGTGACGATTCCGAGCGTGCGACCACGCTCCGCCGGCGTCGACAGATCAGCAGCGAATGCGACGGTGGTTTGCACGATGACAGCGAACAGCCCCGTCGCGGCGAGACCGATGAGCAACAGCCACAAGGCTGGAGAGACTGCGGCCACCAGCATGCCGATTGCGGCGAGAATGAGTTGGCCCGCAATGAGCTTGCGCCGGTCCAGCATGTCCCCCAGGGGAACGAGGACAGCCAACCCGGCCAGATAGCCGATCTGTCCAGTTGCCACGATCCATCCCAGGTCGGACTCGGGCACTCCTAGGTCTTGCCCGATCTGCGCGAGCACTGGCTGGGCAACGTAGATCGTCGCGACAGCGACCGAGCAGACCATCGCGAGTAGCAGCCTCAGGCCATGCGTGAGTTTCACACCATCTCCAATCAGTAGCAATTTGCAACTGATTTCAGTATGGCAAAATGGTTTCGATCTGCAACCCATCGGGAGGCGTGATGAACCAAGTGGTAAACGGTGACGACGTGACCTGGACCGACCCCACGTGCCCAGTCGCGCGGACGCTCGACCTCGTCGGAGACCGGTGGAGCCTGCTGATCATTCGCGACGCGATGGACAACGTGCGGTCGTTCACCGATTTCCAGCAACGCACCGGGGTCGCGCGCAACATTCTCACCGACCGGCTTCGCCGCCTCATCGATCACGGCATCCTCGAGCGAGAGACGGCGATCTCCGGACGCCGCCAGGTCTACGTCCTCACTGATGCGGGCCGCGACCTCTTCACGGTCATCGTGGCAATGCGTCAGTGGGGCGAGCGACACGCGTTCGCCGACGATGAAGCGCACTCCGCTCTCGTGGACGAGAGCGGCAACCGATTAGGCCGACTGCGCCCGACCGACGCTCACGGTCACGCGGTCGACGTCGACTCAACCGAAGTCATACGTGACAACGAGTAGGGATGATCTTTGGGCGACCGTGTAGGCCGGACGTCAACAACCTGCCGTCTCGCAACAACTAGGGCCCATTCCGCCGCCGGGGAGCGCCACCAGGGCATTATGGATGCCGATGATTGACAGTGGAGGACAGCGAGAACGCCTGGCCCTGGCGGCAGCACGGCATCCGGTGCGCGTGCTGCTCGCTGCGGTGCTGGTAGGCGCGGTGATCTGCGCCGGAGTGGTCGCACTGATCGGTGGATTCAACGACGCCGGCACGGTCAAGGGCGACGAGATCGGCGACGCCAAGGCGTCGACGAAGTCCACGCCTTTCACCGAATCCGCAGCAGGCGACTGCCTGACCTGGCCCGAAGAACTCCCGACAAGTCAGTCGCTGGTCGATTGCACCCAGGAGCACATGTTCGAGGTCGCGGGCGCCGTCGACACCGCGGCTTACCCGGGGATCCAGTTCGGCGAGGACGCCCCGTGGCCGGGCCCGGAGCAGTTCACCATCATCCGTGACGAACACTGCCCAGTGGTGGTCAACACCTACCTCGGCGGCAAGCTCGACCCGGCGGGGCGGTTCTCGATCGGGTTGATGTACCCGTCCGCCGAACAATGGGCGGAGGGCGAACGCACCCTGCGATGCGGTTTGCAGCTGTCCGGTACCACCGGCACGCTGAAGCCGTTCCTCGGTCACGTCCGCGATCAGGATCAGTCCCAGCAGTGGCCGTCGGGGACCTGTATCGGGATCGATATGGAGACCCGCAAGCCGACCGATCCCGTCGATTGCTCCGAACCCCATTCGTTCCAGGTGACCGCGGTGATCGACCTCGGCCTTAAATACGGGCCTGCCGGTTCACCCTGGCCGAACGTAGACGAGCAGAACACCTACCTGCAGTCGACCTGCCCCGGTGTCACCGATCAGTACCTCGGCGGCAACGACAAACTCGACCAGACGACGCTCAACCTGCAGTGGTCCACCCTGACCGAGACCAGTTGGCTGGCCGGTAGCCGAAAAGTCGTGTGCTACATCGGCCTACCCGATCAGGGCGGATTCGCGACGCTCGTCGGAGATGCGAAGGGCAACCTGCTGATCAACGGAGCGGTGCCCATCCCACCACCGGCCGAGCCACCGGGCCGACTCAATCCCACCCCGGTTCCGCTGCCCCCCGGTGTCGAGGCCAACCCTCTCGAGACGCCGGCACCCGCCGGTGGCGGCGGAGGCTGATCGATGCCGGTTGTCATGTCGGACAAAGCGTTCGACGAGCTGGTCTCCGACGCGCTCGACACCATCCCCGAAGAACTCGCCGCGGCGATGAACAACGTCGTGATCCTGGTGGAACCGCACAACGAGGAAGAGCCCGATCTGCTCGGGCTCTACTTCGGCATTGCTCTCACCGAACGCGACAGCCACTACGGCGGCACGTTGCCCGACACCATCACGATCTATCGCGAACCGATTCTCGACATGTGCGATGACGACGAGCAGGTGGTCTCAGAGGTGGCGATCACCGTGGTGCACGAGATAGCGCACCACTTCGGCATCTCCGACGACTGGCTCCACGCCAACGGCTGGGGCTGACCGGCCCGACCCGCTAACCCATCGGGTCGCGGGCCAACTCGGGCTCGTCGTCGGTGTGGAACGGGGGCAGTTCCTGGCCCCAGCGCTCGCAGGTCCACCCGTCCGGCGTGCGGGTGAGCTCGATGGAACCAGTGTTCTTCAGGTGATGTGCCAGCGCGAACTCGGCAGGCATGCCGACCAGATGCGCAGCGACGAGCCTGATCGCGGCGCCATGGCTCACCAGGTGCACCTCGCGGGCGTTCGGCCCGGACAAATACTCCTCCGCGATCGCATCGATCACCGGCAGATAGCGGGCGTAGACGTCGTCGAGCGACTCGCCACCCGGGATCCGCACCGCGGTGTCGCCGGAGAACCAGCTGCGGACCGTGGCCCCGAACACCTTGTGCGCATCCTCGGAGGTCTGGTCCTCCAGGTCGCCCACCTGCACCTCGAACAGTCCGTCGCGGACTTCGTTCGGGACGCCCCACACCGATCCGATCAATTCGGCGGTCTGCTGGGCGCGCCGGGCTGCCGACGAGATCAGGATCGGCGTCCCGGCGTCGGGACGCTCGAGTGCGTAGCGGGCAGCCTGGCGGGCCCCGAAGTCGGTGAGTCCGGCCCCCGGTAACGCCGTGTCCAGACGTTGCAACACATTCGACGTGGTCTCACCATGTCGGACCAGGTGCAGCGTGCTCATCGGTCCTTCCCCAGCCGAATCGATTCGAGCCATCTGTCGGATTCGTCGTGGCGGGGCGGCGGGGTCCCGTTCGATCGGGCCGACGGCCATGACCCCAGGAAATGCATCGCGGTGGCGCGGCGATGCAGCGCGCCGAGCGCCTCCGCGATGGGCGGATCGTCCAGGTGCCCGACGACGTCGAGGTTGAAGAAGAATCCGCCGGTACGTCGGGGCCGGGATTCGATTCTCGTCAGATCGATGTTGCGCGAGGCGAATTCGTACATCGCAGACATCAACGACCCTGGGACGTTCGGGAGGTCGAGCGTGACCGACGTGCGGTCCTGACCCGTGCGAGGTGGCACCGGTCCCGGTCTGCCGACGAGCACGAAGCGGGTGTTGGCGTCGGGTGAATCGGCGAGTCCTGTTGCCAGCTCCAGCAATTGGTTCAAACGAGCCGCCAGCGCCGTGGTCAGGGCAGCGTCGGCCCGGCCGGCCGCGACATCCTGGGCGGCCGCGGCATTGGAGGCGCTGGTGACCACCTGCGCGGCCGGAAAGCGTTGTTCGAGCGTCTCACGGACCTGCGCCGACGCCACCGGATACGCCGCGATGGTCCGGATGTCCGCCGCGTCGAGGTGTTCGCGAGCGGCGAGCGTGAACGCGATGTCCAGCACGGTCTCGGCGAAGATCTGTACTCGCGACCCCTTGATCAAGGCGTCCAGCGTCGCAGATACCGACCCTTCGATGGAGCTTTCTATCGGTACGCAGCCGTAATCGGCGCGCCCCTCGCGGACAAGGGTCACGGTTCCGGCGGGACTGCTGGCGCTGATCCGCTCGGCGGGGCCCTGGTCGGTGAGCCATGCGTTCTGCGCGAGCAACTGGTCGAGCGCCATCTCGGTGAACGTCCCGGATGGTCCGAAGTAGGCGATGGCAGGCACCATCCGAGATTACGGCAGAGATCAGAGTCGCTTCGAGGGTTGCCAACTCACCGCCAGCGGGTTTAGGTTAGGGTTACCTACACCGGCTCACCAACACCCCGCGAGGACCGAGATGCAGAAAACCGCGATCGATCGACCGTCCGACGCCGAGTCGGTTCGTACCGCCTGCATGCGGGTGACCGATGCGATGCTCGCCATCGAAGGCAGCGAACCCTCACCGGTGACGATGGTGCATCTGTATGACTCGCAGGCGTTTGTTCTCGTACCCACCGACAGCGCGGCCAGTGCACTGGCGTGGCAGGCCGGATCGAACGGGTTGCCCGCGATGGTAGAGGTCACCGACGTGGCTCCCATCGACCTGCGAGAGCAGGTCCGCTCCCTCATCTGGCTCAACGGCACCCTGCACTCGGTCCCGTCGGACCTCGAGCGCGACCTCGCCTGCGAGATCGCCACAGACCATCCCTGTCCCGGCCTGCTCGACATCGGCCACGGCTACTCACTGCTCAGACTGGGCCTGACATCGGCGGTCCTCGCGAACAGCGGCGGCGCAGCCTCGGTCAGCTCGGATGAACTCGCGCAGGCCGTGCCCGACCCCTTCTGGGAGTTCGAGGCCGACTGGGTCGCACACATGGATTCCGATCACGCCGACCTGGTCACCGCACTCAGCAACCGCCTCCCCACCGAACTCCGCGACGGCCGGGTGCGGCCGCTGGGCATCGATCGCTTCGGTATCCGGTTCCGGATCGAAGGTCCGGAGAGCGACTCCGACGTGCGGCTGCCATTCCCGCGCCCGGTCGGCGATGTCTTGGAGCTGTCCAAGGCACTGCGCACGCTGGCCGGCTGCCCATTCCTCAACAGCCTCCCCGGTCACAGCTGAGAACGCCTCACATACTCCGTCAGTAATCTCAATCGGGTGAACCTGCGCCCATGGCTGACGCCGACTCGTCCGGCGCAGATCGAGGTCGTCACCGATCCCACTGCGCGCCGCGGGATCGGTATCGAGATAGCGATCGTCCTGACCCTGACGTTCGGTCTTTCGGCCGCGTCCTCGCTCCTCTCGATCATCGAGGACCTGCTGTCCACGGAAGGTCTCGGCGGCGCCAGCGTCGCGCTGAACTCCAGCTCGTCCGACCTGGGTCTCATCGACTTCTTCCGGCAGTTGCTCTCTGCCACGAAACTCTTCGCCATCGCGGCGTTGGGGATCTACCTGATCTGGCGCGCCGGGGTTCCTTTGGCTCGCATCGGTTTCCCGAAGCTCAGGGCCAAGTTCGACGTGGGCCTGGGCGCCGGTCTCGCCGCGCTGATCGGCATCCCCGGACTGGGCCTCTATCTGGTGGCCCGAGCCCTCGACCTCAACGTCCAGGTGTTGCCGTCGAACCTCGACGAGACGTTCTGGCGCCTTCCCATGCTGGTGTTCTCTGCGATCGCCAACTCTGCGGCCGAAGAGTTCGTGGTGGTCGCCTACCTCATCACCCGGCTCCGGCAGCTCGGGTGGAGCGAGAACCGCAGTGTGCTGTTCTCGGCGGTGCTGCGCGGCAGCTACCACCTGTACCAGGGTTTCGGCGCGGCCCTCGGCAACATCGTCATGGGCCTGGTCTTCGGCAGGGTGTTCCAGCGCACCGATCGGATATGGCCGCTGGTCATCGGACATGCCCTCATCGACACCGTCGCCTTCGTCGGCTTCGCGCTCCTGAGGGACCATCTCAGCTGGCTTCGCTAAAGTCTGTGCAATGACAGCTGGCCAGATGCGATGAGCGACCGGGAAGAGCCGTTCATCCGCCGCCCCCGCCAGGGCCCGCCGGCGGCCAATCAACCTGATCCGACCCGGCGGATGGGGCCTGGTCAGCCGCCACATCAGGGACCGCCCCAGCAGGGACCGCCGCGACACGGGCGTCCACCCCAACCGAACCCGCAGCAGCGTCCGCGGCCCAATCCGAACCAACAGGGCGTTCCTCCCATTCCCCCGCCCATGACCCGCAAGGGCCCACCCCCGGCTCAACCCGGCTATCAGTCCCCGCGGGCCTGGTCGCAGTCCGAGGCTCCGGAGACCCGCACCGGGCAGCCGCCGCGGCAGAGTCCGCCACCGCCGATCGTCGCCTACAACCGGCCCCGACCACCCGAACCACCGCGGGATCGGCCACCGCGGCCGGCAGATCGCTATGCGCCGCCTCCGCCGTCCCGAACGCGCCGCAAGCGTCGTATCCCGATCCTGCGCACGATTCTCATCCTGCTGCTGGTGATGGTGCTGGGCACCGTCGGCCTGCTCGCGTACTTCGACACCAAACTGAACCGGGTCGATGCGCTATCCAACTACGAGGGCAGGGTCGCAGGCACGGCCGGGACGAACTGGCTCCTCGTCGGTTCCGATTCACGGGCCGACCTCAGCGAGGAAGAACGAGCAGCGCTGGCCACCGGGGACAGCGAGGGGTCCCGGACCGACACCATCATGCTGGTTCACTTCGGGTCGGGCGGTAAGCCGATGATCATCTCGATCCCCCGCGATCTCTTCGTCGACATCCCCGGCAACGGCGCGCACAAGATCAACGCCGCCTTCAGCATCGGCGGCCCGGAGCTGCTGGTGCAGACGATCGAGACGAACACCGGGGTGCACATCGATCACTATGCCGAGATCGGCTTCGGCGGTTTCGACAAACTCGTCGACGCCGTCGGCGGCATCGAGATGTGCCTCGACGCACCCATCAACGATCCCCTCGCCGGCATCGACCTGCAAGCCGGATGCCAGACACTGAACGGCAAAGAGGCCCTTGGCTTCGTCCGGACCCGGGCCTTCGCGAACGCCGACCTCGATCGCGTGGTGAATCAGCGCAAGTTCATGGCCGCGCTCATGCAGAAGGCCACCAGCTTCTCGACCATCCTGAACCCTTTTCGCTTCTGGCCGTTGGTCAGTGGCACTGTGGGATCGCTCACTGTCGACAACGGCGACCACATCTGGCACCTCGCCAGACTCGCGTGGGCGCTGCGCAGCGATCCCGTCACCGTCACCACCCCCAACGGAGGACCGGTCTTCACCGATGACGGAGACTCACTTGCGTGGGGAGATAACACAACTCAGTTCTTCAAAGCCATCGCCGATGGTGACGAAGTACCGCCGGAGCTGATTCAAACAGGCGGATGAGGGTTCGCGCCGGACTGAGATTGGGCGTCAAATCCCTTGTATTCCAAGGTTAACCTTGCCTCAGAACCCTTTGGATAAGCCATCCTAAGTAAGGATGAACTTGGGTGACAAGGGGTTTGACCTGCTACTACCTTGGTTTCCATGAGCAACAAGATGACCAAGTTCCACTCGCTGCTGCAGGAGCAGATCCGCCACGAGTTCTCGTCCTCACAGCAGTACATCGCCGTGGCCGCCTTCTACGACAACGAGGACCTCCCGCAATTGGCCAAGCACTTCTACGGCCAGTCCGTCGAAGAGCGCAACCACGCGATGATGATCGTGCAGTACTTCCTCGATCGCGACATCACTGTGCAGCTGCCCGGCATCGAGCAGCCCGAGAACTCCTTCGCGGACTACCGCGCGCCCATCAAGCTCGCGCTCGAGCAGGAGCAGCGTGTCACCGACCAGATCGTCCAGCTGGCCAAGGTCGCCCGCGACGAAGGTGATTACCTCGGCGAGCAGTTCATGCAGTGGTTCCTCAAGGAGCAGGTCGAAGAGGTCGCTGTGATGCGCACCCTCCAGACCGTCGCGGACCGCTGCGACGGCAACCTGTTCGACCTCGAGAACTTCATCTCGCGTGAGATCGGCGTCGCCGCCACAACCGACGCCACCGCACCGGCCGCCGCCGGTGGCTCGATCTAGACCATCTCTGCAGCCAGCAACGGGCGCCCCCTTCTCGGGGGCGCCCGTTGTGTTGTGTACAGCGCTTGTTGCTAGCGCAGGGTGACCTGACGGCCACGGATGCCGTCGCGAGACCTGCGCTCGGCACTTGTCAGTTCGGCGTCCGAGGCCAGCGCCTCGTTGAGAGCGGCGTTGAACTTTTCCGCGCCCTCTGTCCACTCCTGATGGTGCATTTCGCGGTCCAGGTCGAACACCGGCACCAGCAGACCGTGGGTGCGGAACGATCCTGCGAATCGCGAGCCCTCACCCAGGGTCAGACCGCCTGCGGCATGGACCCGCGCGAGTGCTGCCATCACGTCATCTTCGTCTTCGGGACGGACCCAGCGCAGATGTGCACGTTCGCCGGCGTCGACCCACCAGGGTGCGCCGACGAAGTCGCCGACAAGTCGCGCCGTCGGGAGGATGGCGGCGTTGGCCTGCTCGATCATCTGAACGATCTGCGGGGCCGGATCGGACTGGCCTTCAATCCACCAGTTGAAGTCCTTCTGCACGGTGACATCCAGCGACGCCTTCGGGTCGAGGATGTCGGAGAGCGCCTTGGCCTCGGACGCGTCGACCTCGGTGAGCGTCTCGCCCGCCTCGGCCCCTGCGGCCCACTCGATCGCGACGGACAACGCATCACCCGGGTCCGCGGGCTCGGGTTCGGTCTGCAATGCCACCAAGGCCACCGGCTTGCCGTCCTCTTCACGAACCAGCGCGGGGCCGGCGCCGGGCAGGACGGTGACCAATCGAACGGTGTTCGCGGACGAACCGACGAGGGTCAGATCTGCCGTTGCAGAGGCGACGAACGACCGCAGCGCGACCAGATCGCATTCCGCGGCGACACCGGCGAACGGGCGCTCGACGGGCGCGATCTCTTGTGCTTGACGCTCTTTACGTGCGGCGACCCGCTCAGCGCGGTTACTTCCGGGGCGCGGACCACTGCCGCGTTTGCTCTTTTTAGCCACGCTACGACGTTACGCAGCGTTCGGAAGTCTCGGACTCCCGGGTCAGGCAGCGAGCCAGCCCAGGACCCGGTCGGGATAGTTGGTGGCGATCCAACCGACGCCCAGATCTGCGCAGTAGGTCGCGTCACGACGTTCATCGACGGTCCAGCAGTATGTTGCCCGTCCGGCGGCAGCGGCTCGATCGACGGCATCCGGATGCTCGCGCAGGGTGGTGATCGACGGCCCGATCGCGGTGGCGCCGACCGCCGTCGCAGCGCTGCCCCCCAGGAATCGTGCGGTGTCACCGAGCAGCACCGTCGGGAGCATCGGGGCGTTGCGGCGAATGCGCCAGACCCCGGCGGTCGAGAACGAGATGACCACTGCCCGGCTGTGATCAGCCGATGCCGGGGCCGCGACCCCGAACCGCTGCAACTCGGCCAGCAGGAGTTGTTCGACCAGCCCGCCGAAACGAACCGGATGCTTGGTCTCGATGAACAACCGGACCGGACGTCTCCAGTCGAGCGTCAGCTCGAGCAGCTCCCGCAGCGTGAGCACCTGTGCGTCCAGACCGGAGGTGTGCCATCCACCGAAGTTGAACTCGCGTAGCTGGGCGAGGGTCAACTCGCTCACGGCACCTGATCCGTCGGACGTCCGGTCGATGGTGCGGTCGTGGATGCAGACCAGTTCGTGGTCGGCAGTCAGTCGCACGTCGCACTCCAGGCCGTCGGCGCCCTGCTCGAGCGCCAGCTCGTAGGCCGCGAGAGTGTGTTCGGGTTTGTGCCCGGACGCACCGCGGTGCGCAACCACTGCCGGCATGTCCTGTCGCAGTACCCGGTGGGTATCGCTCATACCGCGGCCAGCCATCGCGTCGGGGCGGCCGCCGGGGCTTCGCGGGCGAACAGCCGGGTGATCGTCCACCAGAGCCCGCCGGCGAACGCGGCACTCACGAGATTCGAGATGATCACCAGCACGACGGCATTGGCCTGCCAGACCAATGATTCCGAAAAGATCCGCACCAGGACCCCGACGACCACCAGCGCGTTGACGGCCAACCATCCGGACCACAACCACCACAGTCGCTTACGCGTGTGGTCGGGCAGGAGATCGTCGCGGCGGTCGAGCAGTTCACGGAAGAACGCGACCGGCCAGAAGAGATTCAGGACAGGTACCCACAGGCCGATCATCAACTGCCTGCGCGACCTCGGGTCGAGTTGTCCGTGATCGGAGTACGCCTTCTTGCGTTCGTCGATCAGCCAGCCGGCAACACCGCCGAGGCAGGCCACCATGAGGACGACCGCGGCCAGACCGGTGATCCAGACCGCGGTCTCGGCCGCGACCTGCATCGGCCTGCTGATCGGGTCTTCCAGGTTCACCACGAGCAATGCGTAGATCCACGCCTCGGCCGCCGCGGCCAGCACCAGTACTCCCGCGGCTGAGAGCAAGAGGTTCGGCAGCCAGTCCCGGAGCCGTTCGATCGGACTGCGTTGCGGCTCCGCGGGCTCGACCGGCGGGAGGTCGCGCAGTCCCCAGCCCGGGGTGTGTTCGTATCGCGGCGTAGGGCTCGTCTCGGCATCGGCGACGGCGCGGGGCTTCGGTCGTGCAGACGGGGGCCGCAGCGCCACCCAGCGCACCCGCGCTCGGCCTCCATGCGCCCGGCCGCCTGCAGGCCGCGCGGGCGCAGGCCGCGTCGGTGAGGTGCGCGCCGGAACGTACAAGTTGTTCGCCTGGGCCCGCGGCATCGGCGGGGCCGGCATCCTGACCGGCTGCGCCACCCTGCCGTAGGCGTCGAGCGGGGTCAGCGGCCCACCACACCGGGGGCACTGCGGCCTGCCGATGTCGTGGGGTCCCGCGATCCGGCACCGCGGGCAGTAATCCCTGGCGGGCGGCCCGCTGGGCGTGCCGCCCCGGGGTCCACTCACAGGGAGGCTCCAGAATCCGGGGCAACGCCCCGGGACCCTCCCGGACCGGTCTGCATCGGCCGGCCTGCACCTGCCCACGCGGCCATGCCTCCACTGACGTTGGTTCCCTCATAACCGCGCTGGATAAGATAACCCAGCACTCGCTCCGATCGACCGCCCGCGTGACAGATGACGAACAGCTCGGCATCGGGGTCGATCTCATCTATGCGTGCGGGAACGTCGCCCAGCGGGATGTGCAGGGCTCCGGCCACGTGGCCGGACTCCCATTCGTCGTGCTCGCGGACATCGAGCAGGAGGCGGCTTGTCTCTTCGGTGAAATCGTCCGGCAATTCGGAAACGGGCACCGACGGAATCTCCGACATATTCACCTGACCATGGTGGCACGCAGCTGGGGAATGCGCCGTCACCCCGCACTTTTCAACAGGTTATCCACAGGCCTTTGTTCTGCTCAATTTTCTTACACCATAAGAGCAGTAATTAACCATCTGACATTCTTTTAGATCAGAGTGAACTCAAATTGTGACCCGATTCACTAATGCTGCCGGATAGTTGCCGAGTTCTCCACAGTTTCCACAGCCTCATCCACAGGTTGAGTGTTGGTCAGCACGCGCCGAACCAGCACATTAGGAGCAGCCTGTGGATAACTTCGGAACTCGGCCCGGCGACTACTCACAGGTGGCCGGCGGGTGGACGTCGGACATCGACACACGCCACAGATCCGACTCGCCGCGCCCGACGCGCCGAACCACTACAGGCCGTATCGCGTCCAGTGGGCGCGTCGTTCCATGGCGGCCACGACACCGGTGACGATCCCGTCGACAGCGTCCGAGGCGAACGACGACAGGGCTGCGTCCGGAGACGCGACGCTACCGGTCAGTCGCGCAAACAGAGGCTTGGGGGACGCGATCACTTCCAGCTCGGCATCGGGATAACGTTCGGCCAGCACGGACCGCAGCACGCCGACACCGTCAACCAGACCGACGTCGAGGGCGCCGCGCCCGATCCAGACGTCGCCGCTGAAGAGTTCCGCGTCGGTACCGACAAGCTTTGCACCGCGCCGCTGGCGCACCCAGGTGATGAAGGCGGCGTGCAGATCTTGCTGGAGCCCACGCAGCCACTCCACGTCCTCGGGCTTCTCCTCCAAGAACGGGTCGAGCCGGGCCTTGTTGGCTCCCGCGGTGTACACACGCCGTTCGACACCTGCCTTGCCCATCAGCTCTTGGACCCCGAAGCCGGACGACACCACACCGATGGAACCGACCATCGAGGTGTGTGCCGCATAGATCTCGTCGGCTGCGCACGCGATCCAGTAGCCCCCGGAGGCAGCAACGTCTTCGCAGAATGCGAGGACCCGAACACCCTTCTCCGACGACAGCTGCCGTATCCGCTCGGCGATGTATTCCGACTGGGCCGGCGATCCGCCCGGTGAGTTGATCACCAGAACAACCGCTTTGAGCCGCTCCGTGTCGAACGCCTTCTTCAGGTTGGATTCCAGATTGTCGGCAGTGAGTCCACCACGACCCGTGCCGCCGACGCCGATCGTGCCATCGAGACGCACCACCGCGACCTTGTCAGCGTGTGCCTTGGCCAACTTCTCTGCGATCTTCTTGAATGGACCCATGTCTGCCAGCCTATGCGGGACGTCGGTCAGGACCGCTGCTGCCGAGGCCGCCGTACCGACCGCGCGAAATGCCGCTACTGCAAGACTGAGCGTCATGGTCATCGTTCCGCCGCCCGGCCGCACTCACCCCGTATCGCCCGTCAGCGCCAGTGACGACGCGCAGACCGAGGCCCGGTGACGCCCGTGGCGATCAAATGGCTCACCGCGTTCCTCGACCTGCCTGCCGACAGCTTCGGGCCCGAGGTCACGTTCTGGCGTGCCATCGCCGGCAGCACCGTCTCGCCGGCCCGTGGGGTGGACCGGGAGTTCGCGTCGCTGGAACCCTTCAACGGTGATCCACACCTGAGAGTGCAACGCGTCAAAGAAGGACCCGGCGGCGTTCACCTCGACATCCACGTCGACGATCTACGCGAGTCCACCGCCCACGCGAAAGCGCTCGGCGCGAAAGTGGTCTCGGAGAGCAAGAGCCTCGTGGTCTTGCGCTCGCCTGCCGGCTTCCCGTTCTGCCTGGTGCCCTGGCAGGGCGAGCACGAACGTTCGCGGCCCATTCGCTGGCCCGGAGACACCATCAGCATCATCGACCAGTTGTGCATCGATGTGCCCGCGGCGGCGTTCGACGCCGAATGCGCGTTCTGGGCGACCCTGACGAACTGGGCATGGCGCCAGGGGGTGATGCCGGAGTTCCGAAACCTGCAGCGACCCAAGGACATGCCGCTACGCATCTTGTTGCAACGGGTGGGATCACCCGAGGTCGGGGGTCATCTCGACCTGGCGAGCACACATCCCGAGGAGGAGGTTGCCCGGCACGAGGGCTGGGGTGCGAGGGTGCTCGAGCACCAACGCTTCTGGACGGTGATGGCGGATCCGATCGGTCGCCGATACTGCATCACCCACCGAAATCCGCGCTCCGGCAACTTGCCCGACGACTGAGTGTGCGCGGGGGCCGACCTACATCGAGGGGTGGGTGTTGACGATGCCGCCGTCGACGACGAACTGGGCGCCTGTCGAGAAAGTCGAATCGTCCGAGGCCAGGTAGACCGCCATCGATGCCACCTCCGAGGCATCACCCATACGTCCCACCGGGGCCATATTGCTGAAAACCTCGAACAATTCGGGCCGCTTCTCGACGTGCCCCTGCAAGATCGCCGTGTAAATGGCGCCCGGGTGCAGGGTGTTGACCCGGATGCCCAACCGTTCCTGGGCGCAATACGCGGCGCTCGACCGGGTGATGCCGACGACAGCGTGCTTCGACGCCGTGTACGCGACGTCGAAGGCCAGGCCGAGGAACGACGTGGTCGACGCGACGTTGATGATCGATCCGCCGCCACTCTTGCTCATGCTGGTGATGGCGGCCTGGGTTCCGAGGGCGACGCCGGTCACGTTGATGGCCAAGACCCGGTTGAACGTCTCCAGGTCGGCATCGACGATGGACTGATTGCCGACGATCCCGGCATTGTTCACCAGGACGTCGAGGCGGCCGTGCTGCTCTTCGATCGAGCGCACCACCTCGGTCCAGGTCTCGGGGTCTGCGACATCCTGCCGCAGGAACGTCGACCCGGTCTCTCCGGCCAGCTCGGTACCGTCCGCGACATCGGTGAAGACCACTCGAGCGCCTTCGTCGACGAACCTGCGAACAGTGGCTTCACCGATTCCGGAGGCCCCGCCGGTGACCAGGGCGACCTTGTCCTGCAAACGCGTCATGATGAAACCTCCGGGCTCGACGGCACGTACTCGGCAACGATGACTTACTTGTCACCATAGACAGTAACTGCCGCACGCGGCGGTCGCCTCAGGTGTTGCAGAAATCGACCAGCTGCTCCCGCTCGTCCTCTACTGCCCGACGATCGGCGGCGGAGATCTTCGAGAAGACATCCACCTCGATCGTGGTGGCCTTGCCGTTCTTGCGCGGGTGCCACATGCCTGCGACGCGACCATCGATCAG
Organism: Williamsia sp. 1135; assembly: GCF_002095395.1. Lineage (GTDB taxonomy): Bacteria > Actinomycetota > Actinomycetes > Mycobacteriales > Mycobacteriaceae > Williamsia. The sequence continues at coordinate 45,009 of NZ_MJEI01000085.1, read as the reverse complement.
CACGAAACCAGGCGAGCGGCCGTTCGGGGTGGCGAGCTTCTTGAGGATGTCGTCGTCGACGACCCGCCCACGATCGGGGCCCTGGGCCAGCACGATGTTGTCGAAGGGGGCCACCAACCTCACCGGCGCCGCGGCGTCCTCGTCGGCCAGCGCGAGTCCGTCGATGTCGAACAGCTCTTCGCCATCCGGACCTTCGAGCTTCCCCAGTTCCCAGTCGGCTTCCATGGCCTCCACGATCGGCCGCAGCCTGGTCATGCCGGCCCAGGTCTGGATGCCTTTGATGCTGGCCGGCCCAAACCCGCGCAGGTACAGCCTGATCAGATCCTTGATCGCGTCCTCGCCCGTGACCGACGATTCGCCGGGGCCGCACCACTCGTCGTAGAGGCTGTAAGTGGTGGTCGCCGAACCCGTCCAGGTCCCCCTCGGTGGCACCTGCACCAGGGGCTCCAGGCATCGGACCACGGTGACCAGGGAAGAACTGTCGGCATCGGGCCAGCGAGCCGCCAACGAGTCCTTCAGCGACTTGACGGGAAGCTGTGTGCCCGAGAGCAATTGCCGACCGTATTCGGCGACGTCGGCAAGATCGGCACCGGCAAGCCTTTTCGCGTGGTTGGACCGTAGTTCACCGTCCAGACTCGCCTGGGCGAGCGGACGGACCCAGCGGGCGTCCTCGGCATCCATCAGGAAGACGGTGCTCCTCAGCAACGCCATTCGGATCACTTCGCGGTCCGTCATCAGATCGTCGAGATCCAGCGGATCGAAATCGGAGATACGGGACCACAATCCGTAGAACGCGGCGCGAGGATCCTGGGATTGCAGTCCGACGCAGCGATCGAGCACCTCCAGGATGTCCTCGTCGACGCGCTCGAGTAGATGCTGGCGCTGCAGCAGCGTCCGATTCCACTGTCTGAGCGTGATCTGGCGGGCCACGATCTACTTTCTTCCGCCGGTTGCCCGGGCCGCTGCGAGCTCACCGAAGGTCGCTGCGCGAGCATCCGAGCGAGCGCCGCCTTCCCCGGTCTGCTTGTCCACCAGGATGACCTGACCGATGAACGGTTCGACGATGCCGACCATGCGGATCGGGGCCGCGATGATCAGTTGGAAACCGAACTGCTCGAACGCCCGCAGCGATTGCGAGCTGAAGGTCTCGTCCGATTTGCTGAACGCCTCGTCCAGCATCAACGGAGCGAAGCCCGGTCGGTGGTCTTCTCCGTGCGAGAGAGAAAAGCTCAGTGCCGCAGCAAGACAGAAGGCGACGAGCTTCTCCTGCTCGCCACCGGAGTTGGACGCGGTGTTGCGGTAGGTGTGTACCGGAGGGTCGTCAGCGGGGGCCCCGGAGCTGAGTTCCTTACCGTAGAAGGTGTAGCTGTTGCGAACATCCAGCACGTTGTCGCACCAGCGGCGGTTCTCCGCATCGGTTCCTGTGAGCCGCGCGACGAGACCGCGGATGCGATAGAACTGCCGCGCCAGTACGGCACCGTCGCCGGACTTGGCCGCCGGAGCATCCCGGATCATCGAGTCGACGATCTTGGCGAACTCCCGTGACTCCTCCGTCGGGTTGTGCAGTTGGGCGATCTGCAGGTAGGTGTCCTCGTTGAAGTCGACCCGCTGCAAGCCGATGTTGACCTCGGCGATACCGCGGGTGATCCGCTTGTTGGTGTCCGCGATCTCCTTGTACAGGTTGGACACCGAATGACTGATGTCGGTGGTGATCAGCTGCCGGAAGCGCTGCTGCGTCGAGGCCAGTCCGTGCTCGACCAGACTCTGGTGGATGGACACCAGGTCGGCTGCGTATTCGACACTCGCACTGAGGTTCGCCGACGCCTCGGGCCACTCCCGCAGGAACGCCTCACCCGCACGCACGATCCGGTTCTCCGCGCCGTCACGCTCGGCATTGGCCTTTCCGACCACAGCTTCCAGGGCGTTTCGCAGGTCCGAGCGCACCTCGCCGTAATTGTCGAGGGTCAGCGTCTTGCCGCCTGCCGCGAGAGTCTCCGCGAGCACACCCGCGAGATACTCCCGGTCCGCGTCATCGAGTTTCGTGCTCTCGGCCTTCACCTGTTCGGCTTCGGCAAACCACCGGTCCCAATCCGAACCGACATGGCCCAGTTGGTCACCGAGCGCACCGACCCGGGCCACGGCCTCTCTCCAGTCAGCGCGGGCGATCTCGACCTGCTCTTCGAGTTCTGCGAGATCGACCCGATTCTCGCGGACACGGTCGATCCGGGCGTTGAGTTCATCGGCGTCGCGACGAGAGGACCACCAGTTGAGCTCGGCCCACGAGGCGTACGCCGCGAGCGCGTCGGCGTTCTTCGCGCGTTCGCGATTGGCCTCCAACAGATCTCGCTTGTCCTGGGCCGCCTGCCGGGCCTCGGCGAACAGCGCTTCCCGGTGATCGCGCAGTTCCTCGAGCGCGGTCCGCTTGCCGTCGGTGTTCGATCCGAGAATCCACTGCGTGCGATCGGAGACCGAGCGTCGATCGTCCTTGCGGAATCGGTCTCGCCCCGACTTCACCAGGCCCTGCGGTGTGACGGCGAGTGGATGCTGGTCGAGCTGCGCCGGGAGATCGACACAGATGTGTTCCGCGCTCCGCGCCACCACACCCGCGAGCCAGCCGCCTGCCGGATGGCGTTCGTCGACCAGCAGCTTCTCCGCCAGTGAACCCGGAACCGGATCAGCGCCGCCGGATGAATGGTTCTGATAAACACGGTATTCGAGGACCCCACCGAGATTCGTGCGGTTCACGAAGTCACCGATCGTCGTCCGGTGCGCCTCGGGTACGAGCATTGTCATGCCCAACCCCCGCAGCACCCGCTCGGCGGCACCGGCCCACCGATCCTTCTCGGCCGGATCGACGTCGATCAGCTCCGCGGCGAACGGCAGGTCTTCGGCGGGCACACCCGTGGCCTGGGCTATCCCGTCCCGCTGGCCCAAGACCTCGCGGGGCAACAGGGATCGTCGGGTGTTGAGGCTGGCGAGTTCCTCGACCGCGGCTTCGAACTCGCGGCGGGCATCGGTCTCCGCAGCGAAGAAGCTGTGCGCCGTGGTGGCCAGCTTGTCTGCGGATTCTCGTGCCGCACGAGCGATTTCGGGGGCCCGCAACCGCAACGCCGCGAACTCGTCCTGCGTCTCCGGGGTCTGTTCCCCGAGGCCACCGACCAGGGTCGCATACCGCTCGTACGCCCGGTTCCGCGCAGTGACCTGCTGCTCGAACGATTTCAGCTCGGATTCGAGGGTGGTCAGCTCGCCCTTCTCCGAGGTCAGTTGATCACGCAGCGACGTGTGGCGCTCCTCGCGCTCGTCGGCAAGGTTCTCCCAATTGGCCACCTCGTTGTCGAGACGCTCACGGTCGGTGTCGATCTGGTCCAGGCGCGCTTGCAGCAGCGTCATCCGGTGCTCGCGCATGAACGCACGCATCGGAGGACCCAGCAGAGTCCCCGCGCGGGTCGTCGATTCTTCTGCGCTGCAATAGGTGTCCCAAGCGTCAGGGATGGGACGCAGTACCTGCTCCTGCGCGTTGGCGCGGGCGGCAGCCTGGTAGGCCTCGTCCAGCTGGGTGAAGTTCTCCACCAGCCGTTCCGCTTTCGCGTACGTCTCCGGCCGGTCGAGCATGTAGGTACGGATGAACAGGTTGAGGTCGCCGACGTTCTTCATCGCCTTCGCCTTGCCCATCAAAGACAGCGCGGCCGACGACTGGCCGATACCGACCCGGCGCCGCAAGGCCTCCTGATACGCACTCTGCACGTCGAAGCACTCCACCGCCGGATTCGCCGCGCGGTACCTGCGGATGTCGAAACCGCTCTGCGCCCAGACGTTCAGCGACAGCAGGTCGAAATGTCCGGTGTGCAACTGATACCAGGAACGCAGCGAACTGCCGTCTGTACCCGAACCCGGGAACCACTTGATGGCCACCGCCGTGGTGGACGAGCCGGCACCGTTGTCGTAGGTCGCGGCGATCGCCGACCACGTGGCTCCGTCGGCCCGCAGGTACTGCACCTGCGACTGGTTGTAGCGGTCATCGTTCTCGGCCCATGCCCCACGGACATAATCGGCCATGGAACGAGCGGCCTTCTTCGCGCCCTTCGCGGACAGATCGGCGGAGGCGTTGAACACCTGGTCGTAGGTGGGCAGCAAGACCACCGAGTGACCGTCCATCATCGACGACTTACCCGACCCCGACGGTCCGGTGAGCATCACGCCGCGCTCGTCGATCGGATAATCCTTGTAACCGTCGAACGTGCCCCAGTTCACCAATTGAATACGGGTAAGGCGGAATTGACCGATGTTCATGGTGCGCTTACCCGCCACCGCCGGCTCGTTCTTCTCGAGGATCTCGGTCATGGCGTGCGCTCCCGGTCGTCGAGCTCGGTCAGGTCGGTCCCGTCTTCGGCATGCTCCCCGGCGAGTCGCCGATAGGCCTCGGTGTACGCAGCGACCTGCTCCGGCCCGAGCAACGACGCGATCACCCCGTGCACCACGTAACGATCGGTGCCCGGAAGTGCGCGGATGATCTTGCGCGACTCCAGTTGGTTGATGGCGGCATCGATACGCTTGATGAACCCGGCCTCGTCGGTGTCCGACACCGGCTTGTAGGTGAGCATGTGGTCCATGATCTCGCCGCGTTCTGCGACCACCGACTCATCTGCACTCGTCAGATACTTCTGCCGGAGGAACAGTGCCAGCACCGAGGCGGCCAGGGTGAGAGTCTGTGCGCGCAGGATATTGCGTTGCCTCGGATCGTTTTCCGAGACCTGCCGGGTGAAGGCGTACTTGTGTTCCCGATTGATCTCGAGCTGCAGGTTCAGCTCGGAGAGCCGGGATCTGATGACCTCTTCGTGCACCTCGATGGTCTTCCAGTTGCGCGAGCGCACCGAGACGTGCGCGGCGGCAACCAGCTCCTGCAGCGCGTAACAGACCGGCGCGGGTAGCGCGGAGGTGTCGCCATCGAACCGCGCGTCGACCTGCGGGTCGCTGATCGTCCCGACCGGCTCCGAGCCGTCGAAGGCGAAGTGCGACAGATCGACCGATGGTTCGGTCAATGCACCCGGATCGTCCACGAACAGGTCTTCGCCTTCCTGCTCCCGGATGTCCTGCTCGCCCGTCGGCTCTTCCGGAGTACTCACCTGACCACCTTCTGTCCCGCTTCGTCTGGCTCGTCCAGCAAGTGCATCACCTCATGTGGCTGCGCGGTAATGGGGTCGGGCAGCGAGTGCGTGAAAAGCACTGCAGGCATGGTGATCTCACGTAGACCGCGGGCCGTGTGAGCCAGGACGGTGATCTCGGCGCGGGTGTCGTCGGTCGCACCGTGCCGCTGCGCCAGCGACCAGATCCCGATCACATCGCCGGTCCGCGCGGTCGGCAGCAATGCCAGGACCTCGTCGATACCGGCGGGTCCCGATGCGATGGCATCGTTCACCGCATCGGTCAGGGCGTGCCAGTCGATCGACTCCACACCGACCAGGTCGGCCGGGTCGATCCTGATCTCACCCGCGGTGTCGGCCACCGCACCGGGTGAATCGATGATCCCGTCGTGAAAGACCAGCGCTCCAACAGAATTGGAGCTTGCAGCGCTCATCGGAACGGCGATGCCCATGTCCTTGCCCGGACCCGCATGGACAAACGCGGCGGCGGCGGCGCGCTGGGCGTCGGAGATCTGGCTACGCAGCGCCCGGTAGTGCAGGAAGTCGCCGTCCTTGACGAACGTGTTGATCCGGCGGTAGACCTGCCCCCGCACCTCGTCGACCGACTGCACTTCGTCCCACATCCGGTCGATGAATCCGGTGAGGGTGTCGAGCAGGTCGTGGGGCAGGTTGGGTAGCCCGGACGCGATCGCCGCGATACTCGCCTCGAGATCCTCGCGAAGCCGGTGGTCGGCGATCAGGGTGTAGAACGTGTCGAACGCCTTGCCCTCGTCCGAGTCGGCGAGCGCATCGTGGCCGTCGAACATCCGGTTGAGCACGTCCGCGTGAGACCCTTGCTCGGCGTCGAGGCCGCTGGTGAGCAGGGCACGAGAGTTCTCCCGCATCTTCTCCCCGTAGCCGATGATGTCTGCCGGCATCCGTTCGGCGAGCGAACTCACCATCCTGATGTCGTCGAGAACCCGGCGGGTGTCCACCGCCGGAATCGCGCCGGCGGCGAGTTCTGCTCTGCGGGCAGTCAATTCGCTGAGCTTCTGATCGATGTCACGGATGTGCTCACCTGGATCGGGATTGATCGACACCGCGATGTTCGACAATCGCGACATCACCAGCTCGAGCACCGTTTCGGTCGCGACCGTGCGGTTCTGGCGCACTGCCTGTACCTGGGCGATGGCCTGGGTGGCCCCGCGCGTGAGCTGGTACCGCTCGATCTGGGTGTCGGTCACGAGGGTGCGGGCCAGATACCCCGCGCGCACCCAGCGGTCGAGCAGGTCGTCCGCGGTGGGCAGCTCCCAGCCGCGCTGCAGCCAATGGTCGGCCAGATCTGCGAGGTCTTTTTCCACGCCCGCACTCAAATGGTCGCCGTCGACCTGACCATCGGCCAGCCGGGCAGCCATGATCGCGAGGTAAGGAACCGCGTTTCGCGAGCGCAGGAGGCGAAGGGTGACGTCGCTGTCGGCGTTGTCACCGTAGGCGGCGTACAGCTGCGCCGCAGTCGGGCGTGCCAATCGATCCACCTCCGCTCGATCTTCCTGGCTCTTGGACGCACAGCATTCGCATCGCGTGCCCCGCGGAAGATGATAGTTGGGTGGGCGCCCACGCCCCATCGCGCGATCACGGCTTGAGTCCTGGCCGCAGACATGCTTAGCTTGCGACACATACGCGCTTGTGACGGTAATCACTCACGAGTGGCGCACCGGGTGGGAACGGACGGCAGGAGAACGGGTGGCAGCCTCTACCAGTTCCGGAAACAACGCTCCACTGTTCGAGCGTCGTCCCCGAACGTGGCCGGGTGCAGAACCCATCAATGTCGGGGCTCGTTGCCTCACCACCGGTATCAGCGTCGTGGCCCTGCTACTGGTGCTCGCCATTCTGATCTTCGTCTCCTAGCACGCGCAGAGCAGGGTCGTTTTCCACGGCCGATCGGCATCGCCAAACCTCAACCAGGCTTGAGGTGCATCTGGCGCACGCTATTGCACATCCCCATATCCTGCGTAAGGGTAGGAAGTGCACTCAAACGGGTAGAGCCCATTTAGAGGACGACAAACTGGGGATTTTCCGTCCCCGCATAGTGAGAGGAACATCGTGTCTGAATACACCTTGCCGGATCTGGACTACGACTACGCAGCTCTCGAGCCGCACATCTCCGGCAGGATCATGGAGCTGCACCACAGCAAGCACCACGCCACCTACGTCAAGGGCGTGAACACTGCAGTTGAGAAGCTGGCGGCTGCTCGTGAAGACGGCACCATCGCCGACAAGGTCTTCCAGCTGTCGGCCAACCTGGCCTTCCACCTCGGCGGGCACACCAACCACTCGATCTTCTGGAAGAACCTGTCGCCCAACGGTGGCGACAAGCCAGAAGGTGACCTCGCCGCAGCCATCGACGATCAGTTCGGCGGGTTCGACAAGTTCCAGGCGCACTTCACCGCCGCAGCCACCACATTGCAGGGCAGCGGCTGGGCGATCCTGGGCTACGACACCATCGAAGGCAAGCTCCTGATCGAGCAACTGACCGATCAGCACGGAAATACTTCCGTTGGTTTTATCCCCATCGTCATGCTCGACATGTGGGAGCACGCCTTCTACCTCGACTACCAGAACGTCAAGCCTGACTACGTCAAGGCTTGGTGGAACGTGGTCAACTGGGCCGACGCCGCCGAGCGTTTCGCCAAGGCTCAGGCACAGGGCTCCGGCCTCATCGTGCCTGCCTGAGCGCACCCCGCTCCGCGCTATTTCACACGGCGGTCGCCCTTCGGGGCGGCCGTTGTGCTTTTGGCTCGCTTTCGCCCGCCGGGCGGTGTCAGTTCGCTTGGCTCACGGCATGCGAACGGGCCGGATGAGAACTCCGTGTTAAACCGCCGTTTTAGCAGTCGAGTCGGCTTGTGTGCCAACCATTCACCGGGCATGCTGCGATAGCAGGCAAAAATTTGAGATCAAGGGCGATCACATAAACGAATAGCACTTCCGGCAACAGGAGGTCACCATGAGCGAGGACGCCACCGGTCACGAGAAGTCGCGGTCCGGATCCATTCCGATCGGGCTCACTCCCTTCCACCGAGACGGCGAACTACGCGGGATCCTGATCTCGGGTCGCTGGCCGGACACCACGCTCGAATGGACACAGACCCTTGTCGCATCGGTGCGGATCGCCTGCCGCCCCGGCTTCCTGCGCACGACGACGGTGTTCAGCGTGATCGAGGACCGCCCTGAGGTGTGCGACCCCGACACCGTCGGTCTGATGCTCGCGGTCGGCAGTGTCATCGACAACGACTTCGTGGACGCCGGCCCGTTCTATACGCCGCCACCTGCACTGTTGATGCTGCATCCACCGTCAGAGACGCGTCCGTCGCTCCCCGAGTGCTCCGATGTCGCCTCCGGCTGCGTGCTGCTGCCCGGCCTCCCCGAGCTCGGGCTCGAGCATCGTGCTGGGTGGGCCGAGGCCGAGGCCGACGGCACCGTGGTGATGATGCGCAATCAGGTGGGTGTCGATCTCGGCAACGACCCCGACACCGCCGTCCTTGCAATGCTCCTCGCTGCGTAGATCCCGACCGGCAGACCACCTTTCCCGCAGGTCAGGGCAACGCGGCCCACCGGCCTCGAAATACCGGGTAAGGGAAACCTAAGTTTCGGGTCCCCAAACTTTAAAGAAAGGGCCTCCCACCTGCGTAAATACGGGTGCGCAAGCTGTTGCGGCAACGGAACACGCAGGCTTACGTTGGTCGTGTGATTACCGCATTCCTGGTCAGCTTCGGCGTGATCTTCGTTGCCGAACTCGGCGACAAGTCTCAGCTGATGGCGATGACGTTCGCCCTCCGCTACCGGTGGTGGGTCGTTGTCCTCGGCATCACCATCGCCACGACTGCGGTGCATGCGGTTTCCGTCGGCCTCGGCCATTTCCTCGGCCTGTCGATCCCCGGCGACCTGATGTCCATCGTCGGCGGGCTGGCGATGTTGGTCTTCGGATTCTGGACGCTGCGCGGCGATTCCCTCGATGACGACGAATCGGTGAAGGCCGAACGGGTCAGCAAATCGATCCTGCTCGCGGTGGTCGGGTCGTTCTTCCTCGCCGAACTCGGCGACAAGACAATGCTCGCCACCATCACCCTGGCCACGGACCACAACTGGGCAGGCGTGTGGATCGGGTCGACCATCGGCATGGTGGCTGCAGATGGTCTCGCCATCGCCGTGGGCGCCCTGCTGGGTCGTCGTCTCCCGGAGAAGGCCATCGCCTACGGAGCAGCTGTGCTGTTCTTCGTCTTCGCCGTCTGGCTGACGGCCGAGGGGCTCGTGACCGCGAACAACTTCGTCGTCACCATATTCACCATCACCGCGATCGCGATCATTGTCAGCGGGGGTACCTGGTACGTCCGCAGTCACCGCGAGCACGCCCGCCTGGAAGCCGAACGCGCGGAGCGCGGGCGCATCGCCGACGAACAGGCCCCAGCCGAGCGATCGCTCACCACAGCCGCTGACTAGGGTGTTCACAGCGGGGTCGACAACCCGCGGACACTTGTAGAAGGGACGGCAACACCAGTGGAGATCTCAGGTTCAGCAGTATTGGTCACAGGCGGCGCATCAGGTCTGGGAGCGGCCACCGCCAAGTGGTTCGCAGACGCGGGCGCGGTCGTCTTCGGGCTGGATCTGCAGCCGTCGATCGACAAGGCCGGCGCGACCGAAGGCGTCACGCTGATCGCCGCAGACGTGACCAGCGAAGCCGACGTCGAGGCAGCACTGGACACCATTGCAGAGTCCGGCGCCCCGCTGCGGGTCGCGGTCAACTGCGCCGGAGTGGGCTGGGCCAGCCGTATCCTGACCAAGAAGGGCCCGCACGAACTCGACCTGTTCAAGAAGATCATCGAGATCAACCTGGTCGGCACGTTCAACGTCATGCGCTTGGCCGCCAACCGCATGCAGAAGCAGGACGCGGTCGACGAGAACAACCAGCGCGGCATCATCATCAACACCGCCTCGGTGGCCGCGTTCGAAGGGCAGATCGGTCAGATCGCCTACACCGCCTCCAAGGGCGGCGTGCACGCCATGACGATCACCGCGGCCCGCGACCTCGCGCAGGTCGGCGTCCGCGTCAACACCATCGCGCCGGGCACCATCAACACCCCGATGCTCGACGGCATCACCCCTGAGTTCAAGAAGACCCTCGAGGCGGGGATCCCGTTCCCTCAGCGCCTGGGCGAGCCGGCCGACTACGCGAAGCTGGCCGCGTTCCTGGTCGATCACGACTACATCAACGGTGAGACGGTCCGTATGGACGGTGCGCTGCGCATGGCGCCGCGTTAAAATCTCTCCACCCTGACGACAAGGCCGGACTCACTCGAGTCCGGCTTTGTCGTACGCCTACAGAATGCGATCACAACACCATGTTCATCGCGACACTCATTGTTTCGATCTTTCTTGCTGTGGCGCTGACGGTCTCTGCCGTCGGCAAACTGACCAAGATGCCCGCTGTCATCGAATCGATGAGCACCGTGGGAGTTCCGGCGCAGCGGATTCCGGTGCTCGCCTATCTCGAGATCGCCGGCGCGATCGGCCTGGTGATCGGCCTGTTCTGGTGGCCGATCGGCGTCGCGGCAGCAATCGGCGTGATCCTGTACTTCGTCGGGGCGGTCATCGCGCACCTGCGCGTCAAGGACGTGGCGGGTGTGGGTCCGGCCGCGTTCCTGACCGTGGTTGCACTTGCGGCGCTGATCCTTCGATTCCTCAGCGTGTGATCGCACCGCACTGACCAGTTCCTTCGGAACTCAGAGGAAAGCCGGGCTCACCTCGAGCCCGGCTTTCTCGTCTCCGGTCACCCCTTGACCACCTCGGCTCATCGTGACAACATCTATTGTTATATCAATGAGCATTGTCGGACTCGGGTGAAAGGGACTCCCCATGGTGACCACAGCTGCGAACACATCGTCCATACGCGATCACGGAGACAACGTCGTCAGCCTGCGCGATCAGGGTGCCGACGAGGTGTCCAAGCGTCTGTTGGCGTCGTCGGCGCGGTTGTCGCGCAACGCCATGACCGAGATCGACTGGGACCAGCCGATGGACCCCGCCAAGTACGGGTGCAGCCCGGAATGGTCGTCGCTGTACGGCACGGACTACTGGGACGAGATGACCGAGGAGCAGCGAGTTGCGCTGACCCGGCACGAGTTCGCGTCCATCATGAACATCGGCATCTGGTTCGAGATGATCCTGCAAGAGATGGTGATTCGCGATCAGTACCTCGGTGATTACCACAGCCCCGAGTTCCAATTCGCGCTGACCGAGGTCGCCGACGAGTGCCGCCACTCCATCATGTTCGCGAAGGCGTCGCAGAAGATGGTCGGAAAGTCTTACCACCCTTCGAAGTTCGTCGGCCGGCTCGGCAAGGTGTTCATGCGTACCGCGCGTGCCGAGGTCGCCTACAGCGGCATCCTGGTCGCCGAAGAGATCCTGGATGTCTTCCAGCGCGGCTGCATGCGCGACGAACAGGTACTCCCCTTCATCCGCACCGTCAACGAGATCCATGTCCTCGAAGAATCACGGCACATGAAGTTCGCCCGGGAAGAGGTCCGGGATTCGATGAAGAGTGTCGGATGGGCGCGCCGCCAGTGGAGCGCCTTCGTCATCTCCGTGGGCGCGGCGTTCATCTTCACGAGCATGATCCGGCCACAGGCCTACTCCGATGCCGGACTGGACGCCCAGCGCGCAGTCGCCGCTCGCCGAGAGAACGAGCACTTCAAGTCGATGGTCCGGAGCAGCTGCGCACACCTGATGAGCTTCCTCGACGAGGTCGGGCTTCTCACCAAGCCCGCCGCGCGGGTCTACCGGAAAGTCAACATGCTCTGATGTTCGTCATCACCCAAACCTGCTGCAGCGACGCAGCATGCGTCTCGGTCTGCCCGGTCAACTGCATCCACCCGACACCGGAGGAGCGCGGGTTCGGCAGCTCCGACATCCTGCACATCGACCCCGAGGCCTGCATCGACTGCGGCGCATGCGCCGACGCCTGTCCCGTGGACGCCATCTATCCCGCGGACAAGCTCGGCACCCGGGACAAGGTCTTCATCGAGATCAACGCCTCGTACTACCGCGACAACTCCGACGTCACATCCGGCTGGACCCCGATCACCTACCCGGTCATCCCGAAAGTCCCTGCCGGACTTCGCGTTGCGCTGGTGGGCACCGGTCCCTCGGGTGGATATGCCCTGCGCACCCTGCTCGACCGCAGCTCCGCGCAGGTGACCGTGATCGACAAGCTTCCCACCCCAGGCGGCCTGGTGCGGGCCGGCGTCGCCCCCGATCACCCCGGCACCAAGAAGGTGCTCCAGGGTTTCGATCTGCTCTACCGGGACCCCCGGGTCACGATGGCGACCAACGTCGAGATCGGCGACGACGTGGCCGCCGGCCAGATCACGCCTGCCGAACTCGGCGAACACTTCGACGGTGTCATCTACGCTGTCGGCGCGAGTGACTCACGCCGCCTGGGGATTCCGGGTGAAGATCTCCCCGGCTCGACGTCGGCGACCGACCTCGTGGCCTGGTACAACTCTGCACCCGACTTGAGCGAGATCCCGATATCCGCCACCGACCGGTCCGGTCGGGTGGTGGTCATCGGCACCGGGAACGTCGCACTCGACGTCGCGCGCATCCTGGTGTCGCCACCGGAGATACTGGCGACCACGGACATCGCGGACCGCGCCTTGGCCGTCCTGCGGGAACAGAATGTCCGCGAGGTGATCGTGGTGGGCCGCAAAGATCAGGCCGGTGCCGCGTACTCCTCGGCGGAATACCGTGCGCTGTCGTCGATCCCCGGCGTCGAGGTGATCGTCCACGACGATCCGCGCACCGCTGTTGACCTCGGGGCCCCGGCGGACCCGACCCGGCGCCGCATCGTCTTCCTCTTCCACACCACGCCTGAGGCCATCGTCGGAGACGACCATGTCGAGGGACTCCGGGTCATCACGGGTGAGCGCCGGCACGAGATCGCCGCCGACCTCGTCGTCCGGTCCATCGGCTACCGCTCGACCGCGATCGCCGGCCTTCCGTTCGATGAGGGCCGCGGGGTGTTCCCCAACGTGGACGGCCGGATCGTCGGCGCTGACGGCACAGTTGTGCCCGGTGCGTACGTGGCCGGCTGGGCCCGGCGTGGACCACGCGGCGGTATCGGCGCAAACAAGGTGTGCGCCGAGAACACGGTCGAGCTGTTCCTGAAAGATGCTGCCGCCGGGTCGATCTCACGATCACACCGCTCGCCGTCGGACTTCGAGACCCTGCTGCGCAAGCGTAAGCGCACCGTCATCGGCTATCGGGGCGTACGAGCCATCGACCGCGCCGAGCGGCGCGCCGGGGCAGAAGTCGAGCGTCCACGGGTCAAGTTCACCACGGTCGGCGAGATGGTCCGCGCGGCCGGACGCCGCGCCAGGTAGTTCGCGGTCAGCCGGTCCGGTTGCGTCCCCGGGTGATCGGCTGGTCGGCCAACGAACGCGAAATACGTAGTAGGGGTGCGGCTTCGGCGTCCAGATCATCACCTGTACCGACGAGCACCTGCCGGACAGCACCGGACGAGCCGCCGGCCTCGCGATATACCTCAACGGCGTCACGCAGGTAGAAGACCTGATCCCGCTCGGTCAGATGGCCGAAGTCGTCCGGCAGCAACGGACTGAGTTGCAACAGCGCATCCCGGATCTCGACGACCCGACGCTGGTAGAGCAAATTGATCGATCCGTCGACATCGGTACCCGCGCGAAGTGGTAACACCACCTCCGGCAGTGCCGACGTGGTCAGAGACCACAGTGGCTCGAGGTCCGCGTGGTCCCGGCGGTGGCGGAGGTTGTATCGCACCTTGATCCAGCGGGCCCGCAGCATCGGGTAGCAGATCCCGGCCAGGAAGAGAACCGCCCCGACCGACGAGATCACCGCTGAGATCTTCAGCAGGACAGGGACGGTGGCCAGACTCAGCCCCGACAGCACCACGAACGCGGTCTGTACCAGCGACCCCAGCCCGACAAGTAAGAGACCGGTCAGCAGGACCATCAGGCAATGTCGGAGATAGCCGTCCGCCAATCCGACATATCGCCGGATGGAGAGCACGCACGCGCCGAGGCCGTAGACGAGGTAACACCCGGCGATCACGAAGAAGAGCGCAAATCCGAAGTGCTGCACCGTCCATTCGGAGACGTTCTCGGTGCGTACCGGGGTCGGGGTGACCAGCATCGCCACGTTCAGCCCGACCATCGCGATGACGAGCGGCACCGCTTCCATCCCGGCTCGCCGCTGACGTTGCTCCTCGGCAGACCCGAAAAAGAACACGACGACCAGCGCCGCGACCCCGAATGCGAGCAGACAGTAGAAGATCACCCGGGCCGCCCCGGTGAACAAGGTCGAATCCAGCCATTCCCGCACGTGCGGGTTGATACTCACGAACGCAAGGGTCATCGCGGAGATGGCGACGGTCATGGCCGCCGGCTGGAGTCCCGCGCCCTCTCGTCGTATCTGGTCTATGCGCCAACACAGTGCGATCGCGAACAGCGCGAGCGCAACTGCATTGACGGTTGCTATCACCATCGGTGGCCTATAACCATCCGGAATGTCCTCCAAGAATGCTCTGAATCCCCCGCAGCCCGTCGTGTTTGGCCGATTGACCGACGCCCTGCGCTGCTGTGGCCGCCCATTCGCGAATGATCGTCGCCAACATCTCGGCCTCCCACTCCCGCTCATCCGAGTAACACGTCCGGCTCAATGCCTCAGAGGTACCGGCCTCGTCCGGCGCGTCGGCGGTCAGCAACGCCCCCGGAGTGCCCAGGATCTGGTGCCCCGCGATGAGGTGCCCGAACTCGTGGATGATGATCTGATCGCGATGCAGTTTTGTGGTGTTCGCCTGGTAGAAAAAATAATCGGCGTCGCCGGCCATCAACCAGACGCCGTTGGGGGTACCTGCCGGCAGCGGGTGCGCCAGGATCTTGATCGCCCGGCCACGCCTGTCCCCATATCGGGCACACAACTGTTCGGCGTCAAGAGGCAGATCGAGGTCCAGGTCGGCGAGTTCGCGACGACACAGTGCCCGCAGGATTCGTTCGGATCGCATCAAACCATCCTTCGGTTCCTGACGTGCTAGTCGGCTGCTTCTCGCCTTTCCACCACTCGCAGACCGGAATGGCCGTGGCCGAGCTCGGGCTCTGACGACTTGAGAAGATCTGGGGGATCCGCGGGAAGGCCCTGCTGGACCCGCAGGACCTTGATGAGTTCGTTCACGACGGTGACCGAGTCGCTGGACAGTCCGGCCAACCGGAAGGCGGCCAGCTGAACGCTGGTGTCGGCCTGCAGTCGCATCAGATCGATCTGGTCGCGGGTGCGCTGCGCCGCCCGGTCCTCGAGAAAGTAGTGCACGTCGACGCCGAACGCCGCGGAGATGCCTTCGACAGTCCGGAACGACGGCGACTTCGCCTTACCTGACCGGAGCTGGCTCAAATACGACTCACCGAGGCGGAATCCCAGCTCGGTTGACCGATTCGCGATCGCTTTGGCGCTGTATGCACGCCCATTCGGGCCGGGAACGGTGCGGAACAGCTCTTCGAGACGCCGTGCGAACAGGCCCGGATCGAAGGTGGTGTCGGGATCCACCGGGTTCACAATGTCAGACATTCCACGCTCCACGCGCATCTCAGGTGTGCCTCCCAATGAGGGCCGATCGCCGCGCAGCGACCAGCTAGAAGTAAGAAATTCACTACTCCGCACGTCGTGTTTGCCATATGGTAGCTTATCGAAATATTGCTGCCACGGCGGTGCAAGCTGCCCGCGATGGCATGCGAATGACTCTCGGACTCCGAGTCGACGCTGACCGGGCCCACCTGAATAAACCGTGAACAGCACGAAATTTCAAGAGTCACGCGCCGTTCATCCCATGGAGGTTCGATGTCGAAGCACCGTGCGCCGCGGGGGCATGTCCTGCGGTGGTCGGCAGCCCTGGCGGCAGCAGCCCTGGTCGCCGGAGGCGCCGCACTCGTCTTGACCACCTCGTCTCCCGCCGAGGCGCGCTGTCATCCCGGTAATCACCACCATCACTGCAACGGTCCGAGTGAGACCCCGACAGAAACGACGACCACCGAGTCGACGACCACCACCAGCACGTCAACCACCACCAGCACGTCAACCACCGGCGGAACGACCACCACGACTTCGACAACGTCGGCCAACGTCCCACCGATCATCGGAGGTGGCTCGGACGGCACCCGCCAGACGCGCACCACGTCGACCCCGACAGCCAAGTCCACCGGAACACGTTTACCCGGCACCGTGTCGACCAAGAAGCCTTCCAACGGGAAGCCGCAGCCACAGTCCCCCATGCAATCCGCTCCCGAGCAGGCCCCCGGCCTCGCGGGGGGAGGTGGAGGGGGGACGGGTACCGGCGGAAGCGGCGGCGCCATCATCCCGGTGCCGACTGTCGAGGTCCCCGAGATCACCGCGTCGCCCGCACTGCCGCCGGCGCCCCAGGCTCCACAGAACCCCGCCGCGACGCCTGCGAGTCCGCCTCAGCCGCCGGTCGCCACAGACGCGGGAGCCCTGGTCCCCGTCTCGGCCAGTTGTCTACTCGGAACGGACTCGGCGGGCGGGTGTTCCGGCGCGGACACGGCACGCGACCTGGCCCCGGCCGGGTTGCTCGCCCTCGGCGCACTGGCACTGCTCGGCAGCGGCTCGTTCCTCGAATCCCTGCGCGGATCCCTCCGCGGCTGACAGTGCAGATCAGGTCGCCGTGGGACCGGGCAGATCGGTGCCCAACGGGACCTGTTCGGCGGCGCCTTCGCTCATCCACTCACGCAAGGCCTTCGTGGCCTGGACGTCGTCTTCGTTGTACTCGAGCAATCGAGCTCGCTGGGTGTGATCGATCTGATCACCGTCCAGTCCCACCGCGCGTCGGTACCACTGCATCGACGCCTCACCCCCGGCTTCGTCGTCGCGCCAGTGGAAACCTGCGTGGGGTGCGACCTTCTTGAGACCTTTTCCCTGCGGGCTGAGGAAGTTGCAGCTGACGGCCTCGTAGATGTCCACCCACTGAGGTGAATTGATGAACGTGAGCACCTCGTCGCGGGTCGGGACCCCGGGCTCACCGGCGAACCGGTCCGCCGAGCCGAGCAACCACCGGTTCTCGGCCTGTTGTGAATAGCAGTAGGCCGCAAAAGTCTTTCCTGCCGCCACACTGCGGTCCCGTTCGCCGATCAGCCACGTCCAGAACTCGGCGAACGAGCGGGCCTCGTCGCGGGTCGGCAACGGCGTCCAGGTGACGAACGGGCGATAGATCACGGGTCGCAACGGGTCGGTGTTGTCGGTGAGCAGGGTGCCCCACAGATAGGCCCCGTCGTCCTGGTAGCTCTCCATGTCGACATCGATCTCGACGTCGGCGCGCACGACTGCAACCTCGGGCATCCGACGGATCAACGACACGTCGGCCAGGCGGGCGCGCGCCATGAGGATCGCGTCGTCGAGTGCGCCAGGCCAGCCTTCTGGCGCCGGTCCTTCGTATCCGGCCAGCTGGTCGATGGTCCGTACACCGACTGTAGCGAGCAACTGGGTCAGATTTCCGTTGACGACGAGGCTGACGTCTCTGGCCGCCTCGAGCTCGGGGCCACACTTCGACCACCAGGCGCAGCTGCGGCACTCGCCGATCCGCGACGGCGCCGTGGGCACGTCACCGGCCGCGATCCCCTGCCGTCTGATCAGCAGGGCGTCATAACGGATCAGGGCATCCGTGAGGTCAAGGACCACCATGCAGTCGATGTCGAGGCCGATGACGCCTCCTGCCGGCCCGGCGGGCAGCAGCCCGACTCCCGCGACACCGAGCGTCTGCAGCATCCGATAGAGCTGCGCCAGCCGCGTGGTGTCCCGGGAGTTCCCGCGCACCTTGCGGGTCTCGTCGATCATCGGCTGCCACGCCCACACCGGACTGGTGATGGCACCCGAACCGGGGTCAGACGCCTTGTGGTTGACGACGATCACCGGCATGTACGCCGCACCCTCGTGCGCCTCGGCACCCCGGGTGTCGTCCACCCGGATCAGCAACTCCGCCCAGCCGCGGCGACCACCCTCGACGTCGTCGGGCAGGGTGGCGCCCCAGATCCAGCGCGCGCCGGCAGCGATGGCCGCCATCGTCTGCTGCACCCGGTAGGCGCGCCCACCGGCGGACGCGTCGGCCCACCCCGCGAGTTCGTCGGAATGCAGCGCGTGGAGCATGTCCCGGACCCGGCTCCGGTGGTCGGCCGCCGCTTCTTTGCGCATGGCCACCCCGGCGTCGTCGGGGACGGCCACCGCGGCGGGAAAACTCGAGTCCAGCGCAAGACGATGCTCGCAACCGCTCAGGTCACGAGGCGTCAGCAGAGTGTGTGTCGGGCCAGATGGCACCGATGATCGTGTTGCCATCGACACCATCCTCCGTCTTGAGCGCTCGGGCCTACAACTCCGATGAGCACGCTATGTAATGCTTGTACCGCAACTGCACGACAATTCGCACACCGCCGCAGGCGGGGCTGGTCGAAACAAGCGAGAGGGTCGCACCGCATGGGTCTGTTCAGTTCCGGTCGCACAAGCCGAGCCCAGCGCAAAGCGCAGGCGAAAGCTCTCAAGGCCAAGGCCAAACTGGAGGCCCGGCTCGAGGACAAGTCCGGCCGCAAGGACGCCAAAGCCGAGCGCAAGCAGCAGCGCAAACTCGCGAAGAAGTCGTTCAAGGCTCAGGCCCAGCTGGACAAGAACGCTGCAAAGGTCCTGTCGAAGACCAACGAGAACAACCTCAAGATCGCGCAGGCCAACGCCAAGGCCGTTGCCGACGGCAAGTTGCTCTCCACCGCCCGAGTCAAGCGATACCTGCAGGTCGCGAAGGTGTTGTCCCCGGTTCTCGTCCCCATCGCCTACCGCGCGAGCACGGCGGCCCGCGAACAGATCAGCCGCGTCCAGGCCGACCGCGCCGGTGTTCCGGTCGCAGAACTGGGCCGGTACAGCGGCCACGGCGCGGCCCTGTCCGCACGGATCTCGGGCGCGACCGAGTCGCTGCACACCCTCACCGCCAAGCATTCGGACGCCGAGACCAAGACGTTCACCACGATCATGGGGCAGCGGCTGTCGGATCTGTCGACCGCGGTCGCGGCAGCCGAGCACATGCCCGCCGCGCGCCGGCGCAGCGCGCACGCCGCGATCAGTCGTGAACTGGCCGCCATCGACGCCGATCTCCTGGCCCGGCTGGGAGTCCGTCCCTGAAACCTCTGGCCGTCACTTTCACCGCACCGGCGTTGGCGGTTGCCGCCCACGGTGTGGCGTCCGGCCATCTGCCCGGTTCGGCCGGGCTCGTATTGCTCGTGGTGATAGGCGTCGCCGCGGGTGCCCTGGCACACCGGCTCAGTTCGATGGTGGCCTTCGTCGCGTTGCTCACCGGCGCCCAGTTGGCGGGTCATACCGTCCTGTCCCTGACCGCGGATCCGATGGCCCACGCGCATTCGTCGACGACGTCGGCCATGGCTACGACCCACCTCGTCGCCATCCCGGTCTGCGCATTGTTGATCGCCGGGTCGGGCAGGCTCTACTCCGTGATCACCTCGGTCATTCGGACCCTGCGGTTCCTGGTCGCCGGCCCGATCACCGACCTCACCCGATTCGTGGTGACGACAGCTCCGCAGCGGCGACCCCTCGTCGGTGTCCTCGCACCCGGCGGTGTCGGACTCCGGGGTCCGCCGGCGGCCTGATCGCCTCCTCCTCCCCCACCACCCGCCTCTCGTGCGCGGGTGGCATCACTGCGATATCAAGTCAGGAACAACCATGTCTTCATTTTCACGACGCGCCCGTGTCCTCGGTGCGTCACTCGCCGCCGCCACCGTGGTCGGCGGTCTGAGCCTGCTCGGCGCCGGCGTCGCGGCGGCACACGTCACCGCGGCCGGCGACGACCTCACGCAGGGCGGCTACGGCGTCATCACGTTCCGGGTCCCCAACGAGTCGGACACCGCGAGCACCACCAAGGTGGCGGTGACATTGCCGAATCTCAAATCCGCTCGTACCGAACCGATGCCGGGCTGGACCGCCGAGATCACCAAGGATCCGGCCAGCGAGGAGGCGACCTCCGTGACCTGGACGGCCGCCCCCGGGAACCCAGGCATCAATCCCGGTGAGTTCGTTCAATTCCGGCTCTCCGGCGGACCGCTGCCCGAGCAGGCGACGGTGACACTACCGACGGTGCAGACGTACTCCGACGGTGAAGTGGTGGCGTGGGATCAGCCGACGGTGGAAGGCCAGCCCGAGCCGGACAAGCCTGCTCCGACCGTGACGCTGGGGGCCAAGACCGCCGATGGGCACGGCGCCGACACCGCAACCCACGAGGAGGACACCCAGAGCAGCGCCGAATCGTCCGAATCGAACACCGACAACACCGCGCGTTGGCTCGCCGGTACCGGAATCGTATTGGGCGCCTTGGGCATCGGCGTGGCGGTCGGCGCACTGGCCCGCAAGCGCTCGTGAGGCGGTTGGCGCTGACCATCGGCGCGATCGCAATAGCACTGCTGACGACGTTCGCGTTCGCTCCGACGGCATCGGCACACTCGGCGCTCGTCAGCTCCGACCCCGCGAACGGGGCGTCCGTCAGTGCCGGACCTCCGACGGTGACGCTCACGTTCAACGAGCCACTGCAAGAGAGCTTTCCGGCGTTGACCGTGGTGGGGCCCGATCGTAACTACTGGCAGGACGGCGAACCGACCGTCACGGGCCGTAGCGTCAGCACGCAGTTGCGCGAGCTCGGGCCTGCGGGCGAGTACCTGATCAACTATCGGGTGACCTCGGCGGACGGACATCCGGTCGAGGGTCAGCTGACGTTCACCCTCACCACCGCTGGCCAAGGCACTCCCGGCGCCTCCGTCGATGACGACGACGAATCCTCGTCCTCGGGCATCCCGGTGTGGCCGTTCATCGTGGTCGCGGTGGTCGTGTTCGGAGGCGGTCTGGCCGTCGCACTCCGCCTGCAGCGCAGGAAGTAGACCGTGCGGGCTGCGGGCACGACGCGTCGTGAATGGTTGATCGGTGCCGTGCCCGCGGCCTGGCTCGGAGTCGGGTTGTGCTGGGTGATCGCCCGCCCGGCCGGTCCCGAGATGGATGCCGCGGCAAGCGCGGTGGCCATCTGCGCGGCCATCACCGTGCTGGGGTTGACCAGCCTGCGGGTGCTCGGTGGAGAACCCACCGAACCGCGGGCGCTGCAGTTGACCGCGATCCTGGCCGGCGTCTGGTTCGTGGCCGCGCTGGTCGCCGCCTGGCTCGGGGTCGCCGAGCGGACCGGGCGCTCCCCCGGAGCCGTCGGATTGTCGGACTTCGTGCGGGTGAGCGGGGCGACGCCGGCCCTGATCGGCACCGGATGCGCGCTGCTGGTGGCGGTGTTCGCGGTGGTCTGGATGTTCCGGCCGACGATGGCGGTTCCCGAGGCCGCTGCCGCAGTGACCGCTCTCGGACTGCTGATCGGACCCGTCACCGGTCACCTCGGTCAGCAGACCGGCGGGCCGGTGCTGGTCGCCGTCCACGTCCTCTCTGCGGGTTGGTGGTGCGGCGCACTGGCAGCGCTGGCGCTGACCGTTCGAGGCCGCAAGGGCTGGGCGACGAGCCTGCCACTGTTCTCCGGATACGCCCAGTGGTGCGTTCTCGTCCTGTTCGTCACCGGCGTGGTGGCGGCGTTTCTCGAACTCGATTCGCTCGGTGAGCTGACGGGTACCGGCTATGGCCGCATCCTGCTGGCCAAGTCCGCAGGTCTTGCGATGCTGATCATCGTTGCCTTTCGTCAGCGCACCACCTGGTTGCCCGCGGCACGCGCGCACCGCATCGGCGAAGAGGTGTCCCTGCGGCGCGCCATCACCGAAGTCATGCTCATGGCGCTGGTGATCGGCCTCGCCGCCGGCTTGGGAACCACCGCACCCAATTGAGCCGACTCGGTCGGTACCGGGCATGATTGACGAGGACGCAGCCGAAAGCGAAGGAGCGCAATCTTCCATGGCCGACCCGGATCCGAACTCCCTTGCCGATCAGCCTTCTCCTGACGGGCCCGGGACTCCACCGGCAAAGAAGGCACCTGCGAAGAAGGCGGCCGCCAAGAAAACTGCTCCGGCGAAAAAAGCCGCGCCGGCGAAGAAGGCCCCCGCAAAGAAGGCTCCCGTGAAGAAGGCGGCGGCAAAGAAGGCACCTGCGGAGAAGGCTCCGGTGAAGAAGGTAGCCGCCAAGAAGGCACCCGGGAAGAAGGCCGCACCCACGACAGACTCGGTGCCTGCCGCCAAGTCTGCCGCGGCGAAGTCGGCGCCTCGGAAGCCACCGACGAAGAAGGGTCCCGACAAACCGGGTAACACCGCGCCACCCAAGTCGACACCCGCTCAAGCGGTGGCACCTGCACCTCCGCCCGCGCCGCCTGCGGCGCCGAAACCTGTTGCGCCCGAGCCAGTCGTGAAGGAGCCGGTTCGGTCCGAGCCCACTCCCACCGAGGGGCCCACCCCCACCGAGGAGCACAGCGCCCGGTTCACCGCCCTCAAGCGCACCGAGCCCACGCCGGTGCCCGAGCCGTCCCGGCAGGTTCCGGTGGTCAGTCTCGGATTGGCGCTACTCGGTGCGGTGGCGATCCTGCTCGTGCGCTGGTGGAGGCGTAGGAGATGAAGAGCGCCGAGCGACAACGACTTTGAAGGTACTGCGCGGCGGTTTCCCGCAGCGGACCCGTCCTCCCGCTATGGGGTGACGATGGCGAATGCCGGATCGGGGTCGCCGGTCAGTCCGACGATCGTCGAGATGGTTCCCGAATCACCGTCCATCGCTATGCCGTCGGTGCCGGCGCCGGCGAGTAGTCCGAGCAGTTGCGCTTTGGTGAGCGTGACCACGAGGTCGGCCGGGTCGGTCCGCTGTGTCGGGTAGTGGATGAGGACGCCGTTGGACAGCTCCATCCGGTAGGTTTCGTCGGAATCGGTGAAGTGCCACCGGACCGACGCGGTGGCGTCCCAGGCGCGGGGGCCGTCGATGCGAATGGCGAGACTGTCGAAGACCTGCGTGATGGTCAACGCGGTGGCCATTCCCGCAGCACTGACGTCAGATGCGTGGGTGGGACCGTTCACCTCGTCGGCACCGACGAGGTAGTTGTTGCGCCACGTTGCGCACTCGGACCCATATCCCAGTTGTCTCAGCACGTTCTCGAGGACCTCCCTCGCGCCGGCATGGCCTGGCTCGGCGAATACTGCATGACTGGCCAGTTCGGCCGCGAAACGCAGGTCACCCTCCTCGGCGAACTCGGTGGCCTTCGCGACGGCCGCATCGATACCACCGAGTGCGCGAACATAGCGGGCACCGGACGCTTCCGGAGGGTGCTGCCACAGATGTGCGGGATTGCCGTCGTACCAACCGAGGTACCGCTGGTAGATCGCTTTCACGTTGTGGCTGACCGAACCGTAATACCCATGGGTGTGCCACACCGCATCCAACGCGGGGGGCATGGCGAAGTCTTCGGCGATCTCGGTACCGGTGAGACCGCGGTTGAGCTGACGCAGTGTCTGATCATGCAGGTAGGCGTACAGGTCGCGTTGCTCGGTGATGAACTGAATGAGTTCGGCTGTGCCCCAGGTCGGCCAGTGGTGCGAGGCGAACGCGACGTCGGAATCGTAGGCGAACATCTCGATCGCCTCGGCGAGGTACCGCGACCAGTTGCGGGCGTCGCGTACCTCGGCCCCGCGCAGCGTGAGTAGGTTGTGCAGGTTGTGAGTGGCGTTCTCTGCCAAGCACAATGCGCGGTGATCAGGGAAGTAGAAGTTCATCTCGGACGGGGCTTCGGTGCCCGGTGTCACCTGGAAGATCATCCGCACGCCGTCGAAGGTCTCTTCTTGTCCGGTGTGGGTGATGTCGAGAGTAGGTGCGATGAGCCCGACGGTTCCCTTCGACGTACTGGGCCCCAAACCCGCACCCAGAGTGCCGGTCGCGCCGACGTCGAGCACCATGCCGGTGTGGAACATTCCGCGCCGCAGCATCGCCCCTCCGGCGTAGACGTTCTCGGAGACAGCGTGCTCGAGAAAGTGCTCCGGCGCGATGATGGGCACGTCGGTGTCGGCGTCGACCACGCCGAGCACCCCACCGAAATGGTCGATGTGCGAGTGGGTATAGATGACTGCGCTCACCGGTCGGTCGCCGCGATGCTCGCGGTACAGCGCAAGCCCGGCCGATGCACATTCGGCGGACACGAGCGGGTCGATCACGACCACACCGGTGTCACCCTCGACGAGGGTCATGTTCGACAGGTCGTAGCCACGAATCTGGTAGATGCCTGCGGTGACCTCGAAGAGGCCGTGAATCGCAGTCAGCTGCGCCTGGCGCCAGAGGCTGGGATTCACAGTGTCGGGACAGTCACCGGTGGTTGCCGCGGCAAACCCGTCCGCGTCGTACACCACCCGGCCATCGTCAGCGCTGATCTTCGCGGGCTCCAACGTGGCGATCAAGCCGCGATTGGCATTGTCGAAATCGGTGCGATCGGAAAAGTCGGCAAACATTGCGCTCCCTCGACGAAGTTGCACGAACGCTATCGCAGTCAGCCGCTGTCCGTGCATGTTTCGCGTAGCCGTCGCCGCTACCTGGCCGGGATTAACGACCTGTCTATTCGGCGTACATCAATCCTTCGCACACACTGGAAAGGCAACGCACGCCTGGTGCGTTTACCGTCCGGGCAGGAACTTCAGCGACTTGATGAAGGTCGGCACGATCCGCAGGAACAGACTCCGTGGCACGCCCTTGATGCCGCCGAGACCGATGACCCGCTGTTCGGCGACGGTCTGCGGCTCGGTGTACTTCAGCAACCCCTCGGCGCCGTGGCGGCGCCCGACCCCGGAGATCCCCATCCCGCCCATCGGAGCGGCAGTGGAACCCCACGCGGCGGCGTATCCCTCGTTCAGGTTCACCGTGCCCGCCCGCAGTTCCGCGGCGATCTTGCGGCCCTCGTCCGACGACCCTGCGAAGACGCTGGCGTTCAACCCGTATTCGGTGTCGTTGGCTCGTTTCACCGCTTCGGCCACGGTGTCCACCGGATAGATCGCGACAAGTGGCCCGAAGGTCTCGGCCGCAAAGCACTCCATACCCTCGGCGACTCCGGTCAGCACGGTCGGCTCGAAGAAGAACGGTCCGAGGTCGTCACGGCGGTTACCGCCTGCCAGGACCACCGCGCCTTTCTCTTTGGCATCCGCGACATGGGCGGCGACAGTGTCGACCTGGGCCGCTGAGGCGAGCGATCCCATCTCAGTGGTGAAGTCGTACGCGCTGCCCAGTTTCATTTCGGCGACCCGTTTGGCGAACTTCGCCGAGAACTCCTCGGCGACGGGGTTCTCCACGTAGATGCGTTCGATGGAGATGCACAGCTGCCCGGAGTTGGAGTAGCAGGCGCGCACAGCCCCCTCGACCGCGTTGTCGATGTCCGCGGTCTTGGTGATGATCATCGGGTTCTTGCCCCCGAGTTCGGCGGAGAAGCCGATCAGGCGGCGACCGCACTGTTCGGCGAGCTGCGCGCCCGTCGCCGACGAGCCGGTGAACATCAGATAGTCCGCCTTGGCGACAATCGCTTGTCCCACAACTGAACCCGGACCCGGGACCACTGCGAACAGTTCCTTGGGCAGACCGGCTTTGTAGAGCAGCTCCACCATCGCCAGCGCGCAATACGGCGTCTGGCTGTCCGGCTTGAGGACCACGGCATTGCCGGCCATCAAGGCGGCCAGGCCGTCCGACACCGCGAGGGTCATCGGGTAGTTCCACGGCGAGATCACACCGACGACACCCTTGGGCTGATAGCGCACCCGGGCGTCCGTCGCGAGCGGCAGCATGCCTTTGACCTTGCCCGCGGCGAGCAGCTTCGGGCCGGTCTTGGCGTAGTGCCGTGCGGTCATCGCGACGTCGAGCACCTCTTCCTGGGCATAGCTTCGCGCCTTGCCCGTCTCGGCCTGCGCCATGTCGGCCAGCGCGTCGAGATTCTTCATCACCAAGGCGGCGAACTCGATGAGCACCGCCGCCCGCTCACGTGGCCACACCTGCGCCCACGGGCGCTGTGCTGCGCGCGCGATCTCGAACGCGGCATCGACGTCCTCGGCGGTACCCACCGGAACCGTCGTCATCTCGGTGCCACTGAACGCCTCCAGCACCGGTCGCGTCGGCCGGGATCCGAGGTCGTCGATCGCGATGAGTCCGCGCAACCGGTCAAATGTCGCTGTATCTGGTTTCGCCATGATTCTTCTTCCCCTATTCAGACGCGACGAGGACGATGCCGTCGTCGTCGCTGTACGCCAGATCGCCGGGAGTGAAGGTGATGCCACCGAGCTCGACGGGCACATCACGCTCCCCTGCGCCGGACTTGGTGGACTTGCGGGGATTGGTCCCCAGCGCCTTCACGCCGATGTCCAGGGTCCCGATGATCTTGGCGTCGCGGATCGCGCCGTTGACGATGATCCCCGCCCAGCCGTTGGAGCGACCCAGTTCCGCAATCACATCACCGACGAGGGCGGTGTGCAGCGATCCGGAGCCGTCGATCACCAGCACCCCACCGTTGCCCGGCTCGCCGAGAACCTCCTTGAGCAGGGCATTGTCCTGCAGGCAGCGCACCGTCGTGACCCGGCCGGCGAACTCACGCCTGCCCCCGTATTGGGTGAGTTGAAGATCGCAGCTGCGTACGTCCGGGCCGATCTCGTCTACCAGATCAGCCGTCGCCACAAAGGTCGTCTCAGTCATGGACAACAGCGTAACGACTCGTACTTACTCACCGGTAACAAGGCTTCGTGTCGGTCACCAATTGATGTCCGGTTCCGGCGCATCTCCGGACCCGACGACCGCCTCGGTACCACCGATCTCCACCACGTCTCCGATCACCAGTTGCCGGCCCCGTCGGGTCTCGGTGTCACCGTTGACGCTCACCAGCCCGTCGGCGATCACTTCTTTCGCTTCCGACCCGGATTCGATCAAATTTGCGAGTTTCAAGAACTGGCCCAGGCGGATGGTGTTGTCGCGGATCGGAATTGTTTCTCGGCTCACCGTTCAATCATCGCATCGCCACGCTAACGTTACGTCGGACCAGCCGTGGAAAGGCAACACCTGTGAGCGTGGATTTACCTGAAAGCCAGGAATTGGCAAGGCCAACCGAGCATCACATGGTGCGGAGGACCGTCCCGTCGGGATTTTTCAAGAACGCACCCCGGCACACGAGTTGGGTGGTCGGCGTTCTCGCCGCGATATCCCTCATCAGCAGTCTCTCGGTGCAATTCCGCCGGCTCACGGAAGTGCCTCGCACGTACGTCGACAATTACATTGTCGTTGCCCCCGACACCAGTTTCGCGTGGGCATTCGTGCTGGCGCTGTTGGCGTTTGCTCTCGCTTCGCGAAAGCGGATCGCCTGGTGGCTCACCGTCGTCTACATCCTGCTGTTCGGCACGGCCAACGTCATCTATCTGTTCGAGCCCTTCGCCTCCGAGAACGGTGTCGACACGGTGGTCCGGGTCAACATCTTCATCGGCCTCGCGATCCAGTTGCTCGCTCTCGGCTATCTCATAGCCAGTTACCGGCAGTTCTATACGAAGGTCCGCCGAGGCGCGATCTGGCGTGCGCTCGGTGTTCTCGTCGCCGGTCTGGTCGCGGCTTCCCTGATCGGTTGGGGCCTGGTGGAGATCTGGCCGCGCGACCTGAAGCAGTCCGAACGGTTGCCCTACGCGATCAACCACGTCGTGACCTTCGGCTCGATCGACGTCTCCACCGACTTCGACAACCACCACACCTACGCCGCGCTGGAGACCTTCCTCGGCCTGCTCGGTGCCCTGGCACTCATCGCGGCCGCGCTGATCCTGTTCCGGTCGCAGCGCTCCAGCAACTCCATGACGCCTGCGGACGAACGCCTCATCCGCTTGCTGATCGAGGGGTACAGCGGCGACGATTCGCTGGCGTTCTTCTCCACCCGGCACGACAAGGCTGTCGTCTTCGCTCCGAACGGCATGGCGGCGATCACCTACCGCGTCGAAGTCGGCACCGCCATGGCCGGCGGAGACCCCGTCGGCGACAAGAAGTACTGGCCCGAAGCGGTTGCCGAGTTCATCAAGGTCTGCGATCAATACGGATGGCATCCGGGTGCGATCGGCGTCAGCATCCACGGGGCCGAGGTCTGGGAAGCGGCTGGATTCACCACGCTGAACATCGGTGACGAGGCGATCGTCCACACCCGCGGATACAACCTCAACGGTCCGGACATGAAAGCCGTGCGGCAGTCGGTTGCCCGTACCAAGCGCGCTGGGATCACGGTGCGTATCGCCCGTCACGAAGACCTGAGCGAAGAGCAGATGGGCGCGATGATCGGCCGCGCCGACGCCTGGCGTGACACCGACGAAGAACGCGGCTTCTCCATGGCGCTCGGCCGCCTGGGCGATCCGCAGGACGGCCGGTCGATCCTCGTCGAAGCAGTGCAGAACGCCGGTACCGACGACGAGAAGGTCGTCGGCATGCTCTCGTTCGTGCCGTGGGGCACCACCGGAGCCTCGCTCGACGTGATGCGCCGCGACCACAACTCGATCAACGGGCTCACCGAGACCATGGTGACCGAGTTCGCCGAGAACGCCGAGGCGTTCGGGATCCTGTACATCTCGATGAACTTCGCCGCCTTCCGCGCCGTGTTCGAAGAGGGCGGCCAGATCGGCGCGGGCCCGATCATGCGCACTATGTACGGCGCATTGACCTTCGCATCCAAGTACGTGCAGATGGAATCGCTCTACAAGTCGAACGCCAAGTATCAGCCCGAGTGGGTGCCGCGCTTCCTCTGTTTCGAAGATGCCCGGACGGTTCCGCGAGTCGGGCTCGCGGCCGTCGTCAACGAGGGGTTCGTGAAACTCCCCAAGTTCGGCAAGGGCCGGGACTTCACCGGGCAGGCGTCGTCGATCCCCGAGGGTGTCGACGTCGATGCCGTCGCCGCCGAGATCGCCGGTATGGAGAAGGCCGAGCACCGCGGTCCGCGGCGGCCCGAGCAGGTCCGCGTCCGGCTGGCGAAACTCGAGCAGCTCACCGCCGCGGGCGTCGACCCCTATCCACCCGCCTATCCCCCCACCCACACCATCGCCGAGGCGGTGGCCGCCCCCGAGGGGACGACCGGCCGGATCGCCGGTCGCGTCATCCGCATGCGCGACTTCGGCAAGGTCGTCTTCGCTGACCTCCGCGACTGGAGTGGCGACATGCAGGTCCTCGTTGACGCGAGCGCACTGCGTCCCGACACCTTGGACCTGGCGAGCACCGTCGACCTCGGGGATCTCATCGAGGTCAGCGGTGTCGTCGGCCGCAGCCGCAAGGGCGAGCTGTCGCTGCTGGCCAAGGACTGGCGGATGCTCGGCAAGTGCCTGCATCCGTTGCCCGACAAGTGGAGTGGCCTGACAGATCCCGAGGCCCGCGTCCGCCAGCGGTATGTGGACCTGACGATCAACCCCAAGGCGCGCGAGCTGATGCGCGTGCACAGCGCGATCGTGAAGTCGATGCGGGACTATCTGGGTGGTCGCGACTACATGGAGGTCGAGACCCCGATCCTCCAGCAGATACACGGCGGCGCCAACGCAGCGCCGTTCCGCACGCACATCAACGCCTATGACCTCGACCTCTATCTGCGCATCGCGCCGGAGCTCTACCTCAAGCGACTGTGCGTCGGTGGGCTGGAACGCGTCTTCGAGATGGGCCGCAACTTCCGCAACGAGGGCGTGGACTTCAAGCACAACCCCGAGTTCACGAGCCTGGAAGCCTATGAGGCACACAGCGATTACGATCGGATGCTGCATCTGACCCGGGAGATGATCCAGAACGCCGCTGTTGCCGCACACGGCGAGCAGGTGGTCTACATCGAGGGCAAGGACGGGGAGATCGAGAAGGTCGACATCTCCGGCGAGTGGCCGGTGAAGACGCTGCACGGCGCGGTGTCCGAGGCGATCGACGAAGAAGTCACCCCGTACACCGACGTCGACACCCTCAAAGCGTTGTGCGACAAGCACGAGATCCCCTACCGCAACGACTGGGACGCCGGACAGGTGGCGCTCGAGATGTACGAGCATCTCGTCGAGGATCAGACGACGTTCCCGACGTTCTACAAGGACTTCCCGACGTCGGTGTCGCCGCTGACCCGGCAGCACCGGACCATTCCCGGTGTCACCGAGCGCTGGGACCTGGTGGCGTGGGGGGTCGAGCTGGGTACCGCCTACACCGAGTTGACCGATCCGGTGGAGCAACGCAAACGCCTCACCGAGCAGTCACTGCTGTCGGCCGGCGGCGACCCCGAGGCGATGGAACTCGACGAGGACTTCCTGCAGGCCCTCGAACACGGAATGTTCCCGACCGGTGGTCTGGGCATCGGTGTCGACCGGATCGTCATGCTCCTCACCGGGCAGTCGATCCGCGAAACCCTCGCGTTCCCGCTCGCCAAGCCGAAGTGACGTCGCTACCGGAACCGCCGACCGTGCCGATAACGCCGCCGACCGTGCCAAAGATCGCATCGAGCGTGCCAAAGATGCCGCTCGAGATCGGGGCCCCGAGGCCTGACGCGATGACATCGGCACGGTCGACGGCTGGTTCGGCACGGTCGACGGCTGGTTCGGCACGGTCGACGGCCGGTTCGGCACGGTCGGCGGGCTGAATCAGTGGACTGGTACATCAAGCACATCGTCGACACCGGCCGGTCCGCCGCGCTGGTGGCGTTGATCGGGTTCGTCGTCACCTACGGGATCACCCGCGCGATCACCCGGAAGATCAAGGCCCGCAGTGCGGCGCCGCCGACGGAGGACGCCGATGCCGGCGGCGCCGTCAACGACATCTACATCGGTGGCGTGCACATCCACCATCAGGTGTGGGGCATCCTGCTGATCCTCGTGGCCGGTCTGCTCGAGTTCCGCTTTCAGCCCGACTCCCCATGGCGCGAGGTCCTCGCCGCCATGTTCGGGATCGGCGCTGCGCTGGCCCTCGACGAGTTCGCCTTGTGGCTTCACCTCGAAGACGTCTACTGGTCCGAAGAGGGCCGTAAGTCGATCGACGCCGTCATGATCGCAGCCGTCGTGGGTCTGGCCCTGTTGGTGGGGACCTCACCGATCGGCGTCAACGAGCCCGGCGCAAACACGCTCGGCATCCTGGTGACCGCCGGCAGCGTCGTCATCCACATCACCTATTCCGTCATCACCCTGCTCAAGGGCAAGCTGGCCACCGGATTGATCGGGCTGCCGGTGCCGCTGCTCGGATTCGTCGGAGCGTGCCGGCTGGCCCATCCGACCTCGTTCTGGGCAAAACGGTTCTACTCCCCGAAGAAGATCGCGCGCGCGGAGCGGCGCTACGAGAAGTACGTGAACCGACGCGAACGGATGCGTGACCTCGTCGGCGGGCGCGAGTAGAGCTACCCGGCCTAAACTTGCGCAGGTGCAGCCACCCGGGAGGTTCCACGCGATTGCGGGGCTTCGTACCCATGTCGTGGTCGACGGTGAGGGGCCGCCGCTGCTGTTCCTCGCGGCGTTGGGCGGCAACTGGTTCGACTTCGATCAGGTCACCGAGATCCTCCGGGACCGCTACACGGTGATCCGGTACGACCGGCCCGGTTATGGCCTGTCCGACCCTTTGCCTCCCGGCCAGATCCCGTCGATCGCCGCGGAGGTCGACCGGATCGACGCAGTCCTCGACGTCCTCGGGATCGCCGAACCCGTCCTGCTGGCCGGGCACTCCCTGGCGTCGCTCTACGTCGAGGGCTACGCGAGGAGTAGACCGGACCGGGTCGCGGGCGTGATCATGCTCGACGGCTCGTACGTGATGCTTCCGCTGCAGCTGGTGCCACCCGGCTGGAGCAACCGGCTCGCGCATGTGGCGGCGCGGTTCATCAAGGCCCTGCGTCTGCCGCGGTCGGCCGGGATCAAGGGACACGCGATCGCGACGTCGCCGGGTCCGCCGGGCGGATTCACCGCGACGCAACGCCACTGGATATCCGAGGTGTTCAACGGAACCCGATTCCCGCGGGCTCTCTTGGTCGAGCAGGCGGCGTTCGGGGTTCTCAACTCGCAGCTGGTTGCGCTGCGGCGGACCCATCCGCTGACTGCGCCGGTCCACGTCGTGTCGGCGCTACCGGGACGACGCACGCCGGTGCGGCTGTTCTGGAACTGGAAGCAGCGTCGCTATGCGCGATTCCTCGGCGCTACGTATACGCCGGTGATCCCGGCGCGGCACTTCTTCATCGTGCAGCAACCCGACGTCGCCGCGAGATTGATCGGCGATTTCGCCGCCGGGGTGACCGTCAGAGGTTGAAGCTGCGGAGTTCGGCCGTGGTGACGAGTCGTTCGCCGTTCTCGGGCAGCCGCCGCGCGAGACGCCGGTGGGCGATGTACCCATCGGACCCGAAGATATGCGGGGTCATTCCGAGCAGTTGAGTGCGGCGGCGGGTGCGGGGGTTCGCCAGCTTCACGACGGATCACATCCTGTTTAGTGCAGTGAATACTTTTGTCGATACTGTATGTCGTCGGCCGGCACATCGCCAGTCGGGACACAAGCATCTCTCGCGATATGTCGCCAGGACCAAAAGCGTTGTTACTCTTCGCAGGTCATCGCGACAACATCTCCAAACGCTGTGACGTGGGCCACGTTACGCCGGTGCGGGCGCCCTATCGGGCAGAACACGCGGGCGAGTCACATCTGTCCCACTGATCACACGATGGGGTGGCCTGACCCTCAGGTCGGCTACGCGGAAGGTCAGGCGAGGCCTGCAAGATAGTTCTGTGCCCACTGCAGTGCGGTGACGCCCGGCTCCACCTGGAAGTTGGCGTAGTCCCCGTGCGAACCGGACTGCAGGAAACGGTTGAACGCGACGATCTGTGCGCGTGCCTTCTCGTTGCTCAGTTCGTCGACGAGTGCGCCCGGTCCACCCTTGGTCACCAGCTCGCTGACGATCGCCCAGGCCTCGGCCTGGTACTGAGCGAGCTGATCGGGGTTGGGGTCACTGGTCTCCGCAAGGTAACCGGCGATCCGCGAGACGTAGTAGTCGCGCGGAATGTTGCAGTACTGGTCGCCGGGCTCGCAGATCGTGAAGGTGCGATCACTGACCCAGCCGAATCCGCCCTGGCGGGGTCCACCGTTGCCTTCACCGGACAGCTTGGGACCGATGAGCGCGTCCCTCTTGGTGCGTCGCGGATCCGAGATCAACACGGCGCCCGCGAACTGGCTCGGCTTGATGACACCGCGTCGGGTGCCGACTTCGGCGGCGAAGTCGCCCGCAGCGTCGGCGCCTTGGCTGTAGCCGATCACCGCGACCTTGGTGGCGGGGCACCGTTTGGTCATGGTGATGGCCAGGCCCTCGGCGTTGGCGACGGCCTGGGCCTTCGACTTGCCGTAGATGCTGCCGCCGGTCTCCCACGGGAACGCGGTGGCGTTGTAACCGACCAGCTGGACCCGGGTCTCCGATCCGAGACCGGAGGTCGGGTACGACAACATGCCGGGCACCTGCCCGTCGGCCGAGTTCTCCCAGGTTCCCGGGATGGCCAGGACATAGAGCTCCGGGCAGTCCGCAGGATCAGCAAGCGCCGTCGGTGCGGATAGAACGCTGACGGTCCCCGCCGTCAAGATTCCTGCCGCCAGAGCACTGACCCACCGCCGCACACGCATGTACTGTCCTTCGTTCATAGATCGCGCCGGGCAGTTCCCCACCCGTCATCTGACTCGGAAGCTCCCCGGACCCGGACTCATCATTACAGTTCGGACTCGGTTTCGCGAGTCCTACCGCTGCGGCGCCTGCGTCGGGACGATCGGTGCCGGCAGCAGTGTCGCACCAGCGAGGAAACGGTCCGCAGCGGCGGCTGCAGCCCTTCCCTCGGCAATCGCCCAGACGATCAGCGACTGCCCACGACCGGCGTCTCCGGCGACGAAAACTCCGGGCACGGTCGTCTCGAAGTTGTCGTTACGCTTGACGTTTCCGCGCTCGTTGTAGTCGACGCCGAGCTTGTCGAGGAAGTCGGCACGCTCGGGTCCGACGAAGCCCATGGCGAGCAGGACGAGATCGGCCTCGAGTTCGAAGTCGCTGCCCTCCATCTTCTCCGGCCGGCCGTTGTTCATCTTGACCTCGTGCGCGCGCAACCCGGTGACCTTGCCGTCGTTGCCGACAAATTCCTCAGTGTTCACGGAGAACACCCGCTCGCCGCCCTCTTCGTGGGCGGAGGAGACCCGGAACATCAGCGGGTACGTCGGCCACGGGGTCGATTCGGCGCGCTCGTCCGGCGGCCTGGGCATGATCTCGAACTGGTGCACGATCTCGGCGCCCTGCCGGAGCGAGGTGCCGAGGCAGTCTGCGCCGGTGTCGCCGCCGCCGATGATGATGACCCTCTTGCCCTTGGCGCTGATCGGCGGTTGGCCCTCGCCGTCGAGGATGTCGTCGCCCTGCTGCACCCGGTTGGCCCACGGCAGGAACTCCATCGCCTGGTGGATGCCGTCGAGATCTCGTCCGGGGATGGGCAGGTCGCGACCCTGGGTCGATCCGTTGGCGAGGATCACAGAATCGAAATCGGCCCTCAACTGCTCCACCGTGAGGTCGACACCGACGTTGACGCCTGGGCGGAACTGCGTGCCCTCGGCCTCCATCTGCTCGAGGCGGCGATCGATGTGCCGCTTCTCCATCTTGAACTCGGGGATGCCGTAACGCAGCAGTCCACCGATGCGGTCAGCCCGCTCGAAGACCGTCACATCGTGGCCGGCCCGGGTTAGCTGTTGCGCCGCAGCCAGGCCCGCAGGACCGGAACCGACGACGGCTACCGACTTGCCGGTCTTGGCCGACGGGAGTACCGGCTTGACCCAGCCCTCGTCGAAGGCATTGTCGATGAGTTCGACCTCGACCTGCTTGATGGTGACCGCCGGCTGATTGATGCCGAGCACGCACGACGCCTCGCAGGGCGCCGGGCACAACCGACCGGTGAACTCCGGGAAGTTGTTGGTCGCATGCAGGCGTTCGATGCCGTCGGCCCAGCGGTCCTTGTACACCAGGTCATTCCACTCGGGAATGAGGTTGCCGAGGGGGCAACCGTTGTGGCAGAACGGGATTCCGCAGTCCATGCAGCGACTGGCCTGGGTCTTGAGGGTGTCGTGATCGAAGTCCTCGTACACCTCTTTCCAGTCCATCAACCGCAGGGGCACCGGCCGCCGCTGGGGCAATTCCCGCTCGGTGTGCTTGATAAAGCCTCTTTGATCAGCCACGTGCGGCCTCCATTACTGCCTCGTCGACATCGCGCCCGTCCTGCTCGGCCGAGGCGATCGCCTGCAACACCCTCTTGTAATCCTGGGGCATCACCTTGACGAACTTCCGGGAGTTGCTGTCCCAGTCGCTCAGAATGCTCTCTGCGACCGGCGATCCGGTCTCGTTACGGTGCTTGCCGACGATGGTTTCGAGGAACTCGAGGTCCTCGGCTTCCAGCTCTTCGGGTAGCACCAGTTCCGTGTTCAGGTTGTCCTTCAGCACATTCGCCGGGTCGTACACGTAGGCGATGCCACCGGACATGCCGGCTGCGAAGTTACGGCCCGTCGGGCCGAGAACCACCACACGCCCACCGGTCATGTACTCACACCCGTGGTCGCCGACACCTTCCACAACTGCCGTCGCTCCGGAGTTACGCACGCAGAAGCGCTCGCCCACGACACCGCGAAGGAGGATCTCACCGCCGGTGGCACCGAATCCGATGACGTTGCCGGCAATGATGTTCTCTTCTGCCACAAAGCCTTCGGGCGCGTTGTCGGCCGGGCTGACCACGATCCGGCCGCCCGAGAGTCCCTTGCCGACGAAGTCGTTGGCGTCGCCCTTGAGGCGCAGCGTCACGCCCTTCGGAACAAACGCTCCGAAGCTGTTGCCCGCAGAACCCTTGAAGTCGATGATCACCGTGCCGTCCGGCAAGCCGTTGGCACCGTAGTTCTTGGTGATCTCGTGACCCAGCATCGTGCCGACAGTGCGGTTGACGTTGGCGATGTCGGACGAGAAGCTGACCCGCTCACCCTTGTCGATGGCGGCGCGCGCCTGGGCGATCAGCTGCTGATCGAGCGCCTTGTCCAGCGCGTGATCCTGGCTGCCCGAGCAGTACAGATCCTGGTTCATGAACGGCGAATCGGCCTGCGTGAGAATGGCCGACAGGTCGAGCTTGCCCGCCTTCTCCGACTTCCAGTGATTGAGCGCCTTGGCGGTGTCGAGCATCTGCACCTGGCCGACGGCCTCTTGCAATGTCCGGAAACCGAGGCGGGCCAACAACTCCCGAACCTCTTCGGCGATGAAGAGGAAGAAGTTCTCGACGAACTCCGGCTTTCCGGTGAAGCGCTCGCGCAGAACGGGGTTCTGCGTCGCGACACCTACCGGGCAGGTGTCGAGGTGGCAGACCCGCATCATGATGCAACCCGAGACCACCAGCGGTGCGGTGGCGAAACCGAACTCCTCACCGCCGAGCAGCGCCGCGACGACGACGTCGCGACCAGTCTTGAGCTGGCCGTCGACCTGCACGACGATGCGGTCGCGCAGTCCGTTGAGCAGCAGGGTCTGCTGGGTCTCGGCCAGACCGAGTTCCCAGGGTCCGCCGGCGTGCTTCTCACTCGTCAGCGGCGTCGCACCGGTGCCACCATCGTGACCGGAGATCAGCACGACGTCGGCATGGGCCTTCGAGACACCGGCAGCAACTGTTCCGACACCGACCTCGGAGACTAGTTTCACGTGAATCCGAGCTGCCGGGTTCGCGTTCTTCAGGTCGTGGATCAGCTGCGCCAGATCCTCGATCGAGTAGATGTCGTGGTGCGGCGGCGGCGAGATCAGTCCGACACCAGGTGTCGAACCACGGACCTCGGCGACCCACGGGTACACCTTGTGCGGCGGAAGCTGTCCGCCCTCACCGGGTTTCGCACCCTGAGCCATCTTGATCTGGATGTCGGTGCAGTTCGTCAGGTAGTGCGAGTTGACGCCGAAGCGGCCTGAGGCGACCTGCTTGATGGCACTGCGCCGCCAGTCACCGTTCTCGTCGGGCTCGAAGCGGCGCACGTCTTCGCCGCCCTCGCCGGAGTTCGAGCGACCGCCAAGACGGTTCATCGCGATCGCGAGGGTCTCGTGGGCCTCCGCCGAGATGGAGCCGAAGCTCATCGCGCCGGTGGAGAACCGCTTGACGATCTCGCGCGCCGACTCGACCTTGTCGATGGGGATGGGATCGCGGTCGTCGAAGTTGAAGTCGAAGAGTCCACGCAGCGATGCCATGCGCTTGGACTGGTCGTCGACGAGCTTCGTGTACTCCTTGAACACCGAGTACTGACCGGTGCGGGTGGAGTGCTGCAACTTGAAGACGGTGTCCGGGTTGAACAGGTGGTATTCGCCCTCGCGGCGCCACTGGTATTCACCGCCGACCTCGAGCTCGCGGTGCGCCCGCTCTTCGGGCCGACCGGTGAACGCCACGGTGTGACGGGTGGCGACGTCTGCGGCGATCTCGTCGAGGCCGATGCCACCGAGATGTGACCGCAGTCCGGTGAAGAACTCGTCGACGGTGTCCTGGTTGATACCGATGACCTGGAAGAGCTGGGCGCCGGTGTAGGACGCCAGGGTGGAGATGCCCATCTTGGACATCACCTTGAGCACGCCCTTGCCTGCGGCCTTGATGTAGTTCTTCTGCGCGGTCTTGTAGTCGAGCCCACCGAGCGCGTCACGCAGCGCCATGTCCTCGATGGTCTCGAGGGCCATGTACGGGTTGATCGCGGCGGCACCGAAGCCGACGAGTGCGGCCATGTGGTGCACCTCGCGGGCGTCACCGGCCTCGACGAGGAGCCCGACCTGGGTGCGGGTCCTCTCGCGGACGAGGTGATGGTGGACGGCCGAGGTCAGCAGCAGCGACGGGATCGGCGCGAGGGTCTCGTCGGACTCGCGGTCCGACAGGACCACCAGGCGAGCGCCGCCGGCGATGGCCTCCGAGACCTGCCTGCGGACGTCGTCGAGGGCTTTGCGCAATCCGGCGCCGCCGTCGGCGACCGGGTACAGACCACGGATCTGCACGCTGCGGTAATCGGCGAAACGCTCGTCCTCCCCCAGACGCACGAGCTTGGCCAGGTTGTCGTTGTCGAGGATCGGCTGCGGCAGCACGATCTGCTTGCACGACTCCGGACCCGGGTTGAGCAGGTCGGCCTCGCGGCCGATCGTGACACCGATGCTGGTGACAACCTCTTCGCGGATGGCGTCGAGCGGCGGGTTGGTGACCTGGGCGAACATCTGCTGGAAGTAGTCGAACAGCATCCGGGGGCGCTGCGAGAGCACCGCGATGGGAGTGTCGGTACCCATCGAGCCGATCGCTTCGGCACCGGTGCGGGCCATCGGCTCGACCAGCAGGCTGATCTCTTCGGTGGTGTATCCGAAAACCTGCTGGCGCAGTTTCACCCGATCGTGCGCCATGTGGCTGTGCGGCTCACCGGGCAGGTCGTCCAGGTGCTTCATGCCCTCGTCGAGCCACTCCTGGTACGGGTGCTCGGCGGCGAGCTCGTCCTTGATCTCGTTGTCGTCGACGATGCGGCCGGCGGCGGTGTCCACGAGGAACATCCGGCCGGGCTGCAAGCGCAACTTCTGCACCACGTCACCGTGATCGATGTCGAGGACACCGACCTCCGACGCCATCACGACCAGTCCGTCCTTGGTGACCCAGATCCGGCTCGGGCGCAGTCCGTTTCGGTCGAGGACAGCACCGATCAGGGTGCCGTCGGTGAAGCACACCGACGCGGGGCCGTCCCAGGCCTCCATGAGCGTCGAGTGGTACTCGTAGAAAGCCCGGTGCTCCGGCTTCATCGACTCGTGACGCTCCCAGGCTTCCGGGATCATCATGAGCACGGCGTGCGGCAGCGAGCGTCCACCGAGATGCAGCAATTCGAGCACCTCGTCGAACCGCGCGGTGTCGGAAGCGCCTTCGGTGACGACGGGGAAGATCTTCTCGCCGGTGCCCTCACCGAACACGCTGGTGTCGATGAGCGCCTCGCGCGCCCGCATCCAGTTCTCGTTACCGGTGGCGGTGTTGATCTCACCGTTGTGGGCGACGCGGCGGAACGGGTGGGCCAGCGGCCAGCTCGGGAAGGTGTTGGTGGAAAAGCGCGAGTGGACCAGGCCCAGCGCACTCTCGACACGGTCGTCTTGCAGGTCCACGTAGAAGCCCCGCAGCTGCGGGGTGGTCAACATGCCCTTGTAGACGAAAGTACGTCCGGAAAGACTTGGGAAGTAGACCGTTTCACGGCCCGGGCCGTCCTGCCCGGCGCCCTTGTTGCCGAGTTCGGTCTCGACCCGCTTGCGCACCACGTACGCACGACGCTCGAGGTCGTCACCGGCGGCACCGGCGATGAAGATCTGGCGGAACGTCGGCATCGCGTCACGGGCCAGTGCGCCCAGCGAACTCTCGTCGATGGGGACATCGCGCCAGCCCAGGACGGTCAGGCCCTCGGACGTCACGATCTTCTCGACGCCGTCACAGGCGGTCTTGGCGTCGCCGGAGCCCTGCGGAAGGAACGCGACACCGGTGGCGTAGGAGCCCTCGGCGGGCAGATCGAAGTCGACCACGGCGCGGAAGAACGCGTCGGGGACCTGGATCATGATGCCGGCGCCGTCACCGGTGTTCGGCTCGGCGCCGGCGGCACCTCGATGTTCGAGGTTCACCAGTGCCGAGATCGCCTTGTCGACGATGTCGCGACTGCGTCGACCATGCATGTCGACGACAAAAGCAACACCGCACGAGTCGTGCTCGTTCTGCGGATCGTAGAGCCCTATGGGGCCGGGAGCGTGCTTCATACTTATTCGCCCTTAACATCGCGCCCACGCGGGGCGCACCGTTTCAGCAGAGGATACGGCAAGTGAGCTGGGACTTACCCCGTTAGGCAAGCCTTAAATCACGTCCACCAGCGCTGACACTCCACAGGTGGGCTGCACCTCTTACTCCAGGCCAGCGCCGTTGCTGACCGCAGATGATCGGAAGATCATTGCACGAAGGATCACCCCGGCAATGAGCATCGAATCATTTTCTCACGCCACCCTCGCCGTATTGAAATCGGCGACCTCAATGCCTCCACCACGCGAGCCGACAGAACTCGACTTACGGGCGCCACTTGTGCTCGACCAGCCGGCCGTCAGAGCCAGCCCCGCTGCTGCGCGATGCGGGCGGCCTGAGCCCTGGTCTCCGCGCCGGTCTTGCCGATGGCACTGGACAGGTAGTTGCGTACGGTTCCCGCCGACAGGTGGACCTGCGCCGCGATCTCGGCCACCGGCGCTCCGGCCAGCGCGATGGTGAGCACGTCGCGTTCGCGTTGGGTGAGCGGATTGCCTCCGGCGGTGAGACTTTCGGTCGCCAACGTGGGATCGATGACCCGCAGACCCGCATGGACGCGGCGCACCGCGTCGGCGAGTTCCGCGGCGGGGGTGTCCTTGACGACAAAACCCGAGGCGCCTGCCTCCACGGCTCTACGCAGGTATCCAGGCCTTCCGAACGTGGTGACGATGAGGGTCCTGACCTGCGGGAGTTCGGTGTGCAGGAGTGCCGCCACCTCGATACCGTCGGCGCCCGGCATCTCGATGTCGAGCAGACAGACATCGACAGCCGACGCGCGGGCCTGCTCGAGCACCTCGTCGCCTCGTCCGACCTGGGCAACCACATTCAGGTCGGGCTCCAGATTCAGCAGTGCCGCCAACGCTCCGCGAACGAGGGCCTGATCGTCGGCCAGAAGTAGTCGTATCTCGCTCATGACACCGTCACCTCGATCGTCGTGCCGGTTCCGTCGTCACCGACGACGCGCAGCGTGCCACCGGAGTCCTGAACGCGTTCGCGCAGCCCGCGCAGGCCGTTCCCGTCGGCCGGTCCCTGCAGACCGACGCCGTTGTCGGTGACCTCGATCCGGTTCTCCCCCAGCGTGACCCGAGCCTGCGTCGCGCCTGAGTGGCGCACCACGTTGGTGACGGCCTCGCGCAGGGTCCACGCAAACAGGATCCGGTGGGCCGGATTCACCACGTCGACGTCTGCGGGCAGTGCCGGCTCGATCCGGGCCGCGACGAGCGCGGTGCGAGCCGAGAGCAGTTCGGTGGCCAGATCCGGGGACCGCAACCCTCCGACCGTCGCCCGGATCTCGGCCAGCGCCTCGCGTGAGATCCGGTGCAGATCAGCCAATTCGGCCTTGGCTGCAGTCGGGTCGACATCGACGAGCCTGCCGGCGAGCTCCGATTTCACCGTCATCACCGTGAGGGAGTGGCCGAGGATGTCGTGGACGTCACGCGCAACTCGTTCCCGTTCCGCGACCACCGCGAGTTGTCCGTTCAGTCTTCGCGACGCGGCGGCGGATTGCTCCCGCAACTCCTCGCGGGATCGCAGGACGCGGACGGCGAGCAGCGTCGGGCCGACCACCAGCAGCATCACCACGATGCTCGTGTCGAGGGACCAGCCGTCGACGATCTCCGGCGTGAGTATCGCGGCTCCGAGAAGGAACACGCAGGTCGCCACCGCGATCGGCAGAGGGAACGCAAAGGCCGAGACCGCCATCAGGTACGGCGCGAGAGCGAAGATGTTCTCGCCGAGCGTCACCATCGCGGCCCCGGCCAGAGCGATCAGCAGTAGGAAGACCGCTATCGAGTTCCGGGTTCGAGCTGCTTCGCTGAGTCCTCGCCGGAACAGGACGTAGACGCAGGCGAGGACATAGACGAGCGCAAAGCACCCGAGCACGGTCAGGGTGAAGATGCGCTCGGTGGTACTGAGCGTGTCCGACGACATCACCGAAGCAACCGGATAGATCAGAAACAGCAGCCAGACGGCAGCAAAGCCCCAACGGACGTCTCGCCACGGGTCGAGCCGACTACTGCTCCGAGCCCCAGAGGTTCCCTTTGCCGCGGGCCCACTTCGGGACGATGAAGACCCCACGCGCCTCCACGGTGACACCTTCGGCATCAGAGATGCTCCCGACGACAAACGTCTTGTACTGCTCGTCGCGGTCGATCCGCGCCTCGACCCGCAGTGGTCCCAGCGGGGTCGCGCGCAGGAACTTGATCTCGATTGTCCCGGTGAGATTGGTCCGGCGTCCGAAACTGCCCGTCTCTCCGAGGATGTGGTCGAGCAGCAGCGCAGCCACTCCTCCGTGGACCAGTCCGGGAGGGCCCTCGTAGGCGGCACCCAGGTCGACTTCTGCCCACGAGCTGCCCTTCCCGTCGTGATTGATCACCATCGGCGGGGCCGCGGCGTTGCGTAGTCCCACCGCCGCATTGCCCCACGCCATGCTCTTGCCTGTCGGGGTGACCCGCACCCCATACGCGCCGTCGAGCTGCTTCGTCCGAAGTCGGGCGGTGGCGGCCTCGATCTCGGCTTGCACTGCGAGGAGCGTGTCCTCGTCGACCTCCGCGCGGATGGTCGCGTCCACCAGATCCCGGACGGCGTCGGTGAACGAGCCGTACAGGCCACGAAGCCGTTCGAGTTCGGCGTCGTCCACATCCTCTTGCGCGAAGTGCAACATGCAAGAACTAGAACATGTTTCTGTTTTAGTTGTCCAGGATCAGAACCGCAGAGCTCAGATGCTGTCGTCGGTGTGGTACGAGGTGAGGCTGGGAGCGCCGGCAAGCAGCGGGCCCAGTTCGGTGATCGCACCTTCACCCGCCCGGAACTCGCGGTACTTCGCGTCCTGCTCCACCGACGCCCACCGCTCGAGGATCACCCAGCGCGTCGGATCCTGCGCGTCGACGAGGACCTCGACCGATTCGCATCCGTCGAACGCCCGCGTCTCGTTCAGAGCCCGCTTGAACACTGCCGTCGCTTCTTCGAGGGCTTCGGGCTTGAACTTCACTTCGAGGAGGGCGGTGAGGGACATGTGGAATCTCCGGTCTGTGGTCGCGACGTGTGGTCACTGTCGAAGTTACCTACTGACGCGCCGTGCTCTTGCGGTAGTAGTGAATTGCCGCATATCCGAATATCGCTGCCCACACGGCGATGTTGACGAAGCAGACCAACAGCGAGATGTGATCGCCGTACGCGGTGACGCCACCGGTGATCGGATAGTTCGCCAGCTGGCTCACTCCGAACATCGGCGTGAACATGGAGAACGTCAGCATCGCGCCCTTGAGTGGGACGAACACGTTGCCCGCGAACGCCAGCAGCGTCAGGACCCCACCGAGCACCTGGGTGGCGGCGTCGGACTTCAGGGCGCTGCCGACTGCCAGGCCGAATGCGGCGAACAGCGCCGAACCGAGCCACCCGAGCAAGACCGCGGCGACCCAGTCACCGAGGGGCGCACTCGCACCGGTCGCCACGCCGACCGCCGACAGCAGGATCAGCGGCAGCGCGGCGACGGTGAGTGCGACGAGCACCTTCGACACCACGTAGGCCGCCGGTGTCATCGGGGTCATCCGGAGAGTTCTCGTCCAGCCGGCCTGCTGTTCCAGAGCCACCGACGCGGCGGTGGTCGTCGTGGCGAGGATCGCTCCGTAGATCGCCATGTGGATCATGACGTACGCCGCGGTGTTCGCGCTGCCGATCTTGTCGCTGCCGTAGTCGGCGGTGGCCCCGAAGACCAGGTACATCAGCGTGGGCACGGCCAGGGTGAAGATCATCGCTCGCCGATTCCGCATCACCCGCCGGAGGTCGAGGCGGACATAGGTAGTGGAGAAGCCGC
Source organism: Williamsia sp. 1135 (assembly GCF_002095395.1). Classification (GTDB taxonomy): domain Bacteria; phylum Actinomycetota; class Actinomycetes; order Mycobacteriales; family Mycobacteriaceae; genus Williamsia. The sequence goes on along the minus strand of NZ_MJEI01000085.1, from coordinate 1,240 downwards.
GCAGGACACCTGTCCTCGAATGCGCGGCCGGGCTGGTCAGGGTGGCCATCAGCGGATCCTCTCGGGTGTTGCGTTCTGTTGGTGATCACTGGTCAGCACGACGAAGGCGTCTTCCAGGTTGTGGGAGGTGATCTCGACGTCGCGAGCCCCTGTTGCGGTGAGCAGGTGGCGGGCGAGCGCATCGGAGTCCGGCGTACGCAGATGGTGGCGACCACCGCGCTCGGTGACGTCGGTCAACTCCGGAAACGCTGCGCGGACCGTCGCGAGATCGTTGCGATCGAGAACGGCCGAGACGGTACGGCCGCTCGCCTGTGCCCGGATGCTCGCCGTCGAACCATCCGCGACGATCTGGCCTTTCGCGACCATCACGATGCGGTCGGCGAAATCGTCGGCCTCCTCGAGGTAGTGGGTGGCGAACACCACCGTCCGGCCGCTCTGCGCGTCGGCGCGCATCGTCGCCCAGAACGCTCGCCGTGACTCGACGTCCATCCCGGCTGTCGGTTCGTCGAGGACGATGAGGTCGGGATCGGGCAACAGCGCCAACGCGAACTTCAGCCGTTGCTGTTCACCGCCGGAGCATTTGGAGACCTTTCGGTCGGCAATGTCCGTCAGCCGGGCTCGCTCGACGACCCCGTCGACGGCGGCGGCTGCACCAAACGTGCCGGCGACGATGCGTACGGTCTCCGCGACAGTGAAGTCAGGCAGCAGCCCTCCGGTCTGCATCACTGCGGCGATCCGGCCGTTCCCCGCTGCTGTCACCGGGTCGGTACCGAACACCCGGACTGTCCCTGAATCGGGCGAGGACAGTCCGAGCATCATGTCGATGGTGCTCGTCTTGCCTGCGCCGTTCGGGCCCAGGAACGCGACGATCTCGCCCGCACCGATGCGCAGATCGATCCCGTTGACGGCCCTGACGGGTCCCTTCGAGGAAGCGAACGTCTTGGTCAGTCCGCTCAGTTCTATTGCGGTTGTGGTCATGAGAGAAACACTGCTGCAACCGGAGCTGTCGCACCCACTGCCGATGTCACGAGAACCGCATGACAGATGTCATGCCGCTGCTGCCTCTCCGTCGACGGGGCGGCTCACACTATGGAGTTGTCAATGTTCGAGCCGCACCGGTGTCATCCGGTGCTGCGGTAGTAACTTCGGACTGCGTCGTCGTCTGGAGTTTCCCGTGAACTTGTAGGCCTGTTAGGCGGCGAGTGGTTCGTTGGTCATGGTCCGTCTGGCGTGCGACCGC
>NZ_MJEI01000009.1 GCF_002095395.1 Williamsia sp. 1135 | reverse complement strand
GCTCAGCTCGGCGTGTTGAACCAATGACCGGATCAACCGTTATTCAGACAGTCCCGGTGGCACGGAACAACGCGGCCTTCCCGTTCGTGTACAGGTCGTTGTCGTTCTGATATCGAAAACGTTTGACCGCCATCTGGGAGTGCCGGGCGAGGACCTGCCCGGCTCGTATGCCGCAACAGAGTTTTGTCGCGTGGTACAACGGCCACCCCGACTACGCCAATCGCGCGTTCGATCTATCGAGCGAACGCGCGATCATCATCGGCAACGGCAATGTGGCCCTGGACGTCGCCCGCATCCTGGTTTCGAACGTTGATCAGCTCGACCTGACCGATATTGCGGATCACGCGTCTGCGGCATTGAGGGACAGCAACATCCGCGAGGTCGTCATCGTCGGTCGACGAGGGCCAGCGCAGGCGGCCTACACGAACCCGGAGTTTCTGGCGCTCAGATCACTCCCCGACGTCGATATCGTCATCGACCCCGCACACGCCGACTTGGATCCACACAGTCAGCGGTGGATCGATTCGGGCGAGGCCGAGCCCTCGGTCCGAATCAAGGCTGAACTCGCCCAGGAGATGTCGAGCGCCCCTTTGAAGGATTCGAAAAAAAGAATCGTGTTCCGCTACCTCGAATCCCCGGTCGAAATACTAGGCGAGGAGCGTGTTGTCAACGGTCATCGGGAACTGCCCATGTGCGGACTTGAAAACTGCCCGTAGGTGGCCAATA
>NZ_MJEI01000002.1 GCF_002095395.1 Williamsia sp. 1135 | reverse complement strand
TCAGCACCAGAGGGCGATGCCGCGGGAATCGGAGTGTTCCTCGCCGACGCCGGCTACCTCTCCAACGAGAACCTGACCAGTGAAGGGCCGGACCGGCTGATCGCCATCGGCAAAACTCGGCGTATCAACAAAACCGCCCGCGAGCAGCCCACCACAGGACCTCCACCGCCAGGGGCCACCCCCATCGAGGCCAAGAGACACCGCTTAGCCACACCCGAAGGCCACGCCCTCTATGCCCAACGCGGTCACATCGCTGAAACCCCGTTCGGA
>NZ_MJEI01000004.1 GCF_002095395.1 Williamsia sp. 1135 | reverse complement strand
CAGCACACCTACTGGGCGTGGAAGACCAATACATCCCCGCGTCGTGGAACGAGGCCGACTCCCAAGCCAAGCAAGTCCTCGACCCCATACTCGCGCCCACCCCCGAAGGCATCAAACTCGCCGACATCCTCCTGAGCCTGGGCATGAACCTCGACCTCACCCTGCTCAGCAGACCAATCCTCGGCGCCCTCACCCGCTTCATGCTCGGCAACGAAATCGCCAACTGGCTCCACATCCCCACCGAACCCGTCTGGACACCACTACTCGAAACCGCCTGGGGACCCTACGTCATCGTCCGCGAAGGAGGCCTCGACCTCGGCGTACCCGAAGAAGCCTACTGGCTCTTCGACGAATTCCTCCGCCAATTCGTCCTGTTCTACATGTCAGAACTACGCATGCCCATCAACATCAGCATCCCCGTCATCAACAACCCCAACCACCCCTGA
>NZ_MJEI01000005.1 GCF_002095395.1 Williamsia sp. 1135 | reverse complement strand
GTTGGCCGAGCAGCTCCTGGCTCAGGCCAAGGAGCAGGGCGTGGAGTTGATGGGCCCGAACGGGCTCCTCAATCAGCTGACCAAGAACGTTCTGGAGACCGCGTTGGATGCGGAAATGACCGAACACCTGGGCTATGAGAAGCATGATGCCGCCGGCCGCGGCAGCGGCAACTCCCGAAACGGGACGCGGTCGAAGACGGTACTGACCGAGATCGGGCCGGTGGAGATCGAAGTGCCACGTGACGTCGACTCGTCGTTCGACCCGCAGATTGTCAAGAAGCGCCAACGCCGCCTTACGGGTATCGATGAAATCGTATTGTCTTTGACGGCAAAGGGTTTGACCACCGGAGAGATATCCGCGCACTTTCAGGACATTTACGGAGCGTCGGTGTCGAAGGACACGATCTCACGGATCACCGACAAGGTCGTCGGGGAAATGACCGAGTGGCAGAACCGGCCACTTGATCGGG
>NZ_MJEI01000001.1 GCF_002095395.1 Williamsia sp. 1135 | reverse complement strand
ACCACAACACCAAGCAGGCCGCCGAGGAGAAAGCCGCCGATGAGCGGGCTCAGGCGCGGGAGGATGCGGCCGAGCAGGCCCGCCAGGCCCGCAGCGAGAAGGTCGCGCGGTGGCGTGAACAGCACCCACCGGGCTCTCGGTCAGCCCGGGTGCCATCGGAAATCCGGGTCGAGGTCCACACCGCGAATCTGGAGCGCATACGCGCTGCCCAACAGGCCAAG